>JAFZHS010000021.1 GCA_017554745.1 Clostridiales bacterium
GCCGTACTTAAGGAGTGCAAGAGCCTTCTTGTTGACTGTCTCGTCTGTCTCTGCATTGTACTCACGTCTCTCGGAGTGACCGATGATGCAGTAATTTACGCCCATCTTAGCAAGCCAGAGAGGTGAGATCTCGCCTGTGAAAGCACCCTTCTCTTCGAAGTGGCAGTTCTGGGCAGCGATCTTGATGTTTGTGTAAGCAGCAGCTTCAACTGCAGCAGCGAGAGCTGTAGCAGGAACACCGAGTGCGATCCTGGACTTAGCATCCTTAACGAGAGGCTTGAGCTCTTCGATGAGCTTAACAGCGTCTGCAGGGATACCGCAGTTCATCTTCCAGTTGCCTGCAGCAAAGATCCTGCCGACCTGTCTGTCGTTAAGGCAGTCGATGCCGGGGAGAACCTTACCCTCGATGTACTCGAGAGAAGCGCCGCCGCCTGTGGAGATGTGAGAAACCTTATCAGCATAGCCGAGCTTCTCGATAGCAGCTGCGGAGTCACCGCCGCCGATGATCGATGTGCAGTCTGCATCAGCGATTGCCTGGGCGATAGCCTTTGTACCTACTGCGAACTTCTCGAACTCGAATACGCCTGCAGGGCCGTTCCAGATAACTGTCTTAGCGCCCTTGATAGCTTCGGAGAACTTAGCGATCGTCTCAGGTCCGATGTCGAGGCCCTGCCAGCCGTCAGGAATCTCCATTGTAGGAACTACCTTGCTGTTAGCATTGGGATCGAAAGCATCAGCAACAACTGTGTCTGTAGGGAGAAGGAGCTTAACGCCCTTTTCTTCTGCCTTAGCGAGGATCTCCTTAGCGAGGTCAACCTTGTCAGCCTCGAAGAGGGAGTCGCCGATCTGGCCGCCCTGAGCGCCGATGAATGTATAAGCCATACCACCACCGATGATGATAGTGTCAGCCTTGTCCAAGAGGTTTGTGATAACGCCGATCTTGTCGGAAACCTTAGCGCCGCCAAGAATAGCAACGAACGGTCTTGCGGGATTGTCGAGCGCACCGCCGATGAAGTCGATTTCCTTCTTGATGAGGTAACCGCAAGCGGAAGGCAGGAAGTTTGCAAGGCCTGCTGTGGATGCATGAGCACGGTGAGCTGTACCGAATGCGTCGTTTACATAGAGATCAGCCATAGAAGCGAGCTCTGCTGCGAACTTAGGATCATTCTTTGTCTCTTCCTTGTGGAAACGAACATTCTCGAGCATGAGGATCTCGCCATCCTTAAGAGCTGCTGCCTTAGCCTTAGCGTCTTCGCCGATTACGTCTGCTGCGAGTGTAACGGGCTTGCCGATGAGCTCAGCAAGACGGTCTGCTGCGGGCTTCATGGAGAACTTAGCCTCAGGTCCGTTCTTCGGACGGCCGAGGTGTGATACGAGGATAACCTTCGCATTGTTGTCAACAAGGTACTTGATTGTAGGGAGAGCACCCTTGATACGCTTGTCGTCTGTGATCTTTGTGCCTGTTTCCTTGTCGAGAGGTACGTTAAAGTCTACGCGGACGATAACTCTCTTGCCGGCTACGTTTAAATCCTCAACGCTTTTCTTGTCATACATTGCCATGGATTTTCACACTCCTGATTCATATTTTTGTTGTTGGGAAACGTCCTTTAAGACGCCTCTTATTTACTAACTCGAAAATTATACTATCTTCGCGCGACATATTAAAGCAAGAAAAAGGGCGAGTTTGGGTAATTAAGTGCCAAACCCGCCCGATTTTTTGCTTTTATCGTTCTAGTGAAAATTATTTCTTGCCCAGAAGGCTTACAATCTCGTGGACCTTAAATACTTTCTGGCCGTCTACGTGGAATCTGTAGAGCTCTCCGTCCTTGTCGTAGATCTCGAAATGCTTGCCGTAAGAAGCGACGAGGCCCCTCATCGTATCGATCTCGAAGACCTTCGTCTCAAAAGGTGCATTGGGATCTAAAGTCCTGTCCTTGTACTGCTTCATGGGCTTGCCCTTCTTGTAAGGGATGCCTTCTTCTGCAGGACAGTCTGTTCCTACATAGATGATCTCCTTGTCGGTGATGGTGACTCTTCCCTTACCTGTTTTCGCGAAGGTAAACCTGTCGAAAACCTTGAAGAGATCTGCATTCATCTCCATCTTGAAGCCGCCTGCCTTGAGCTGGTCAGAGACCATGCCTCTCTCCCACTCTACCCACTTGTGGAGGTCATCGAAGACGACGCAGTGTGGATCGACCTTCTCGATCAGGCCGTTCGGAAGATATCTTGCGGCATTACCGCAGTTGGAGCACTGGATCATGTCGTGCTTGCCGGAATTCATGTACTGCATCGTGTACTCGGAGCCGCACTTGGGGCATGCGTACGCGATGTTCTGAAGTCCGTCTGCGAGTCTCTTGCTCTTATAGACTCTCGGATTCTCGCGGATCCAGTCGTTCTCGTTGTAATCGACGGCATCAAGGATCTTCTGCTGAAGTTCTTCGAAGGAAGACTCCTTTACCTCATCGGAATAGATCTTCCTAACGAACTCCGCACTGATCCTGCCCTTGCGCATGCCTGATCTGGACCATCTCGGCCATGCGAGGTAAGCGCCGTGAATGTGTGCGATATAAACAGACGCGCCTGACTTCTTCGCAAGTCTTGCGACACCGTCATCGAAGGTGATCGACTTGCCGTCAACGTGTCTGGTGGCCTCAGGATAAACGATTATGACGCCCTTACGCTTCATAACGCGCATCATGGCCTTAACGGCTGCCGTATCGACAACGAACTGCTTCTTCGGGATCGCGCCGCCTAACTTAAACCAGTGGCCCCAGCCGGGTGCCCTGAAAACGAACTCTCCCGTAACGAAGTTGGCAGGTCTTGCCTTGGTAAGACGGTTGATGATCATCGGGTCGAGATAAGACTCATGGTTAGAGATGACGATGATAGGGCCCTCATGTTTTACGAACTCCATGTCGGGCTTTACCTTGATGTGCGTGAAAGCACAGACCAAGGGTACGATGATGTGCGAGCCTACAAATCCAAACCAGAATTTGCTCGGGACACAACCTATATCATAGTCACGCGGTGCCTTAGAACGGGAGGCCGCATTACTCTTGTTTTCAGTCATTTCTCTACTCCTATGACCATAATAGCGTGAGTATTATACATTAGTGGCTACGGGTTCTTCAACCTCAACGCCTGCGGACTCCTTAAGCTCTCCTCCGTCTTTGATGACAATGACTTTTCCGTCCTCTGCGGCACTGCCCTGGGCAAGGAGTGCTTCAGGATCTGTCGTCTCTACTGCATCGATGATTGCGAGGTGTCCGGGCTTGACGATTCCGTCGAGCATAGCCTCGGAGAAACGGTCCTCTACCATTGATGTAATGACTCTTCTCAAAGGTCTTGCGCCGTACTGCGGATCGTAGCCCTTCTTTGCGAGGAGCTCCTTGGCGCTGTCGGTAAGCTCAATATCCATGCCGAGATCCTTGATCCTCTTGCCGACCTGCTTCATAAGGATATCGACGATCTTAACGAGCGAATCCTTGCCGAGCATGCGGAAGAAAATGATGTCATCCACACGGTTGACGAATTCGGGAGTGAACGTCTTCTTGAGCTCATCGATTACGACCTTCTTTGCTTCGTCGTAAGACTTGCCGCCGTAGAGGCCTTCTCTTGAGAGTTCGTCAGTATCGTTCTCGTCAGCCATCGAGAAACCGATCCTTCTGCCTTCGCTTCCGACAAGCATTCTCGCGCCGATATTGGATGTCATGATGATTATCGTATTCCTGAAATCGACCGTCCTGCCGTGGCCGTCTGTAAGACGTCCGTCGTCCAATACCTGGAGCATCGTATTGAAGATCTCCGGATGGGCCTTTTCGATCTCATCGAAAAGAACAACTGAATAAGGATGTCTTCTGACAGCTTCAGTAAGCTGGCCGCCCTCATCGTATCCTACATATCCCGGAGGCGCACCGATGAGTCTTGAGACATCGTGCTTCTCCATGTATTCGGACATGTCTACTCTTACAAGCGCACTCTCGTTGCCGAACATTACTTCGGCAAGGGCCTTTGCAAGCTCGGTCTTACCGACACCTGTCGTACCTAAGAAAATGAATGTGCCCGAAGGTCTCTTCTCATCCTTAAGACCGAGTCTTCCACGGCGGATAGCCTTGGCAATGGCGTGGACTGCTTCGTCCTGGCCGACAACTCTTTTCGCGAGTTCATCCTCAAGATTCTTAAGCTTATCGGCATCAGACTCCGTGATCTTTGCTGTCGGGATGCCTGTCCATTTCGCGAGGACTACGGCAACATCATCAACAGTAAGTGAACCTGTAAAGCCCTCTTCGTCAGCCTTGACCTTATCCTGGAGAAGGGACAGTCTCTCATTAAGTTTTTCTTCCTCTTCCTTAAGAGTCTGGGCAGCCTCGAAATCCTGTGTATCAACAGCAGCTTTCTTCTTCGCGATGACTTCCTGTATCTTCTTCTCAAGATCGTTCTTTGCCTTTGAATCGGCATAGTTGATCCTCTTCGCGGCAGCTGCCTCATCAACGAGGTCAATAGCCTTATCGGGGAGGAACCTGTCAGAGACGTATCTTGCGGAAAGCCTTACGGACTGCTCGAGAACATCATCCGGGATATGGATCTTGTGGTGTTCTTCGTACTTGGGTCTGAGGCCCTTCATGATCGCAATGGCATCCTCGATGGAAGGCTCTTCGACCATGACCTTCTGGAATCTTCTCTCTAACGCGTGGTCCTTCTCAACGAACTTGGAATATTCATCAAGTGTAGTGGCACCGATAATCTGGAGCTCGTTCTTTGTAAGAAGCGGCTTCATGATGTTTGCGGCATCCATGGATCCGCCCTGTGATTCGCCTGCGCCGACAAGAGTATGGATCTCATCGATGAACAGGATGACATTAGGGTCAGCGACCGCCTCATCGAGCATGCTCTTGATACGCTCTTCGAATTCGCCCCTATACTTGGAGCCTGCGACCATGGAGCCCATCTCCATGCTGTAAACTACCTTGCCCTTGATGACATCAGGTACATCGTTCTCAGCGATCTTCAGCGCAAGACCTTCAGCGATAGCGGTCTTACCGACACCCGGATCACCTACGAGGCAGGGATTGTTCTTCGTGCGGCGGATGAGGATCTGCATGACACGTGAGATCTCTTCCTCACGGCCGATAACCGGATCGATCTTGCCCTGCTTGGCAAGCTCTGTCAGATTCTTGCCGTACTTATCAAGAGTCTTGTGGCCTGATTTGCCGCCTGCTCTTGGAGCAGCCTTTCTGGCTCTGGCTGACTCGGAAGTACCGTCGGAACCGCCCTCTGAATCTTCACCTGCTCCAAGGTAAGAATTGTTCTCTGCCCTTGCAGCCTCAGCCTGCTCGTTAAAAAGGTTGATCACGCTGTTCTTTATGCCTTCAATGTCTGCGCCTGCAGCCTCAAAACTGTTAAAGATCTCAGGGTGATTGGATACTCTTCTCGACATGATTACGAAAAGCAGGTGTTCGGGATTAACGGCACCCTTGAAGCCTGTTCTTCTGGAAAGCTCAGATGCATTCGCAAAGATCCTTCTGACATCGATCCTCAGACTGGAGAATGCCCTGTCGGCAAGCATCTTAACAGTAGCATCGTCGAGCTCGTATTCTTCATTGATCCCCAGCTTCTCCAATAGGATGGACATGTCGGGAACGTTCTCCGTAAGTACTTCTTTCGCAGGTGTGTCTGTTACGCACAAAGCCGCGAAAAGTATGGTGTCACGGATAAGGGAAGTATTCTTCTCTTCCGCGATAATGCTCGATACCGCGAGCACTTTAGCTGTATCTTCTGTGATTCTCATATTCCTTATTCCTCCGATTTCAATGTTCTTCTTATTCCGTCTGCCCTTATCTTTTGTGATGTCGTAAGAGCGCTCGGACTGTTCTTCTTCAAAGGAACGCCCGGCTCCCACAAAACATTCATTGTAAGTTTATTGATCGCATTCCATGAGCACTTGATATCGCCTGCATCATAGTAATCGTGATAGAGCCTGAGCCATCCCAAAGCCTGGATAGCTTCACTGCGGGAGACCTGCGCGCAATATCTCAATGTGCCGTAAGACCTTCCGTAGATATCCTCCGACTGATCCTTCTTGCTCGTCGCTATCTCTTCCCTGCATGCTCTCTCAGCCTTGATAACGTCAGCTATCAGCATCTCTCCTCTTTTCAGCACTTCGTCTTCGGTAACACCCAGGGTGTTGACGCTCGCAATGATGTAAACGTTGGAGTCAGCAAGTTCGCCTCTCTCGGCAAACGGATAGATCGTCCATTCGTACTGACCGACACGCTGTGTCAGCGCCGCAATACCGCCTTCTGTCTTTGAGATCGCAGGCAGAGCGACCGTATAAAGTATCTTAAGTCCCGTACCGGCAAGTCTTACGTTTGACGTAAGGAATCCGTACTTATCCGAATATGCGATATCGAGTTTGCTCTCGAGATCCGTTACCGTCTTTTCCGCTGCCTTGTAAACACTTATGTCATGGCCTGCTGCCTGGGCTCTTACGGTGATGTGCTCTCCGCTGCCCACAGCGATACTGAGACTAGCGTCATCATTGTAGTAGAAGGCTTTTCGCTCAGCGCCTGCCATCTGGCTGCCTTCACGGCCCAATACCTGAAGTCTGATGAGCCTGATCGCCGTATCCTTATCGAGCTCAGATGCCTGACCGCCTGCGAAGATGTCCTTATCGACCGCTCCGTCGATCGTATTCATCAGGCTCTGGCATTCTTTGTCATCCAGACGGGGCATGAAGTTGTATCCTTTGATGTTACGGACAATGCATGCCTTTGTGGAGAGAACTACGTCGTTGTCTCTGCCTTTTTCCTCATACCACTCAGCCATTGTTCTCACCTTCCTTTCTGCCCTTGAGCTCATCTCTGAGCTTGGATGCGAGCCTGTATTCCTCAGCCTCGGCAGCGATCTTTATGCCTTTCTCAAGGTCTTCGTCAGAGAGCATTCCGAGATCGGCCTTCATGAGCTTATCGACCGTAAGTCCGCTCTTTTCCGTCTTCTCTTCGGGAGCACTGACGGGTTTTTCCTCTTCTTTGCTTTCAGTCTCAGCTTTGACCTCTTCTGTCTTTGCCTTAACAGCCGTTTTCTTTACGGGCTTCGGTGCCTGAAGTACTGCTTTGGTCTCGGCATCGGTAGCGGCTGTCTGCCCGGGCAGACGTCCGGCATACTCGCTGTTGCCCTGCTGCTTGAACATCTCTCTTACGATGTTGTCATTAAAGGTGTTGTAGCACTCGATGCATCCTACGCGGCCTTCATTCTCGAATTCCCTTAAAGTCATTCCGCACTTGGGGCACGTCAGAGTGCTGTTGCCGAAATCCAGCTCGCTCATCTGCATGAGCGTAGAAGCTATCTCGTCTAACGGCGCGAAAGGATTTCCCATGATGTCCGACGGATCTCTTAAGAATCTGTCGTAGCCCATTATCCTTGCGCAGTTCTCACAGTAGGTAATACCGTTTATCTTGATTATCCTGTTGGTAAGTTCTTTACCGCATCTTTCACATCTCATGTCTTTTCTCCTTTTCTATCCCTTATTAAGTAACCATCAGTCCGAGCAAGGCATGCTTAAAGATATCCGCTCTTAAGACCGCCCTTATATCCGAATCAACTCTTGCGAGCGCCCTGTCGGATACAGCCGCCATAATCGCCGTACCTTCTTTGGAAGTCATGGCACCGACGGTGACCGCATTGGTCAGAAGGTTTTTCGCCTGCTGCTGTGACAGATCGTCACCTACGCTGTCGATTATCGACTTGAGGTACTCGGCAGGACCCACGTGGCTTACACGCGTGATCGTTATCTGTCCGCCGCCGCCTCTTCTGCTCTCGACGATATATCCGCTTCCGCCCGAGAATCTGGTGGATAACACATATGTGATCTGTGACGGCACGCAGTTTGCCTGCTCAGCCAGCTGACTTCTGCAGATCGTTGCAGTTCCGTCATTCTCCTCGACCATCTCCTTGATCATCTGTTCAATTACATCGACCAGTCTAGCCACAAGCTCGTCCTCCTTCCGGTTTTTCAATTTGCCTTTTCTTGACTTTGACTTTGACTTTCTTTGACCATTATAAACCGAACATGACTTTTGTCAACAGGAAAATGAAGCTTTGGAGAAAACAATTGCAGTGGTTTTGCTTAACCTGCGGTCTCTATACGATAGACTGAGACTCCGTCGTTCTGGTATTCCTTAATACCGTTAACTTTAACGTTGTAATGATCGCGTATATACAAAGATACGATCTTTATATAGTAATCACCGCGGTCCTCAGGCATGACGAGCCTGATGGTATCGCTGTCAATGCACTCCACCCATGGATTGCCCTGTATGTCGCAGTCTGAAGTATTTTCGAGACCCGGGATGACTACGCCGTTAGTCCAGCCGCCCATATAAAAGCATCCGGTCAGTTCGTCTTCCCCCGGCAGGTCATATATATTCCTTGTTACATCGGTGGCTGTTACTTTGGGATGGATCATGTATTGATGACCGCTCTCCTGACTGACTGCATCAGTCAGCCACTCGCGTCGCGACAGCTGATAGTCCCTTTGCCCTTTTACCCAATTGACCGGGAACCAGACTGCAACAAGGACTGCTATTATCACCGCAAAAGGCATGACCGCGCAGCATATGATCTTCTTTATGCTCTCATTGATCTTTGGCAGTGAGACAGAGCCTGCGTAGATAAGTGAAGTCAAAAGAGCGAAATGGATTCCGAAGTCCACTCTGTGAAGTGAATATCTTCCATTGCCGATCATGTACAGCTGGAGGAAAACATAGCAGCAGAACAGTAACGGCACATATAGTTTTTTCTTTGAGAACAGCAGGATCATCACCGCCGCGACCAGTGAGATAAGCAGCATCGGCTCATTTATCAGTGCGTCAGAGATATATTCGGAGAATAATTCTGCTGTGGATTTTCCGGTGCGGGCCCGGGTATCAATCTCGACCTTGCCGCTAAGCTCTTCGAGCCTTTCAGGAGTGAATACTCCGGGATCATTATGCATCCAGTTATTGGCCATCAGCAATTCCGAATAAGCGCTGTCAGACGAATCGACTTCGTAGCCGTAATCCGTAAGTCTCGCCCTGTAAGTGTTGTACCGGAAAAACTCATCCGAACCGGGCGTATTCTTGTTGATCATGTTTCCTGCTGCCAAAAAAGCAAACACCAGGCAAACCACTATTGCCGGTACCGCAACAAACACCTTGAGTTTTGCCTTTTGGTTCTTTATCACATCGATCAGCTCGAAAAGGAAAACAACAAACAGGAAAGGGCTTACCATCAGAAGAGCTTCAAAGCGGTACATGCTTCCCATGATGATGAGTCCGATAGAGACGCCGGCAAATACCTTATTCTTCCGCTCTTCCCTCAACGCATACATAAGACCGGTTATTCCGGCTACGGCAGCAATGGCTCCTGTCTTTGTGAACTGTACAGAGTAAAGGGTCTCTAAGGATGCAGCCAATACGATGGTGCTGATAAAAATGCCGTTCTTGCCGAATTTTGCGATAAGCGTTCTGGAAAGAACAAACATTGAGGTGAGACAAACTGCATAATGCATGACAAAATACCAGTTTATCTGCGGGATAACGGAAACCAGGAAAAGGAGTATTATGCCCAGTATCCTGTTCACAAAAACGAGAAAGGACGTCCCGCTTCCTCCGGAAAACCCATACAAAAGCGCTTCCATCGCGGGATCGTCATTGGTCTCGTATATCGGGTGTAAAAGAAGGGCGGCGACAAGCGCAAAGGCGCACAACAACAGGGATATCAATCCGTTCTTGTACTTTGCTATGAATCTTCCCGATCCTTCTTTAAGCATTATCTCATCTGTGATACAGCTTCTTTGTCTCGTAGATAGGTTCACAAGTCAGGTTGATGCCGAGCTTGTGGAACATATTGAGGTCGACCGAGCTCATCATGGTCGTGGAGTGCGCGTCACTGTTTGCGAGATTGCTGATCTGCTGCATAGCAAGCTCTGCGACAGGGTTTGTAGCAGCACTGATGGCAAGCGCGATAAGCACTTCGTCAGTATGAAGTCTCGGATTGTGATTGCCCATGTGATTGACCTTAAGATCAGAGATAGGCTCGATTACATTGGGCGAGATCAAAGGAATGTCGTGAGAGATTCCCGCAAGGACCTTGAGCGCGTTAAGAAGTGCGGCTGAAGCAGGTCCCAAAAGAGGTGTGGTCTTGCCAGTAACGATCTGTCCGTCAGGGAGTTCCAAAGCAACGGCCGGTCCGCCTGTGGATTCGGAACGTACGGCTGCCGCACCGATAACGCGGCGGTCGGAAATATCGATGCCTGACTTCTTCATGAGGAATTCGATCTTGGTAACGTCAGAACCGTCGGAATTGCCGGATCTTGTTGCCATCTTAGCCTCATAATATCTTCTGATGATCTCCTGTCTGGAAGCTTCCTGGCAGGCCTCATCGTCAACAATGGCAAAGCCTGCCATGTTAACGCCCATGTCCGTAGGTGACTTGTAAGGGCTCTCGCCGTAGATCTTCTCGAAGATCGCATTTACTACGGGGAAGATCTCAACGTCTCTGTTGTAGTTGACTGTCGTCTTTCCGTAAGCTTCAAGGTGGAACGGGTCGATCATGTTGACATCAGCCAGATCTGCCGTAGCTGCCTCATAAGCAACATTTACGGGGTGCTGGAGAGGGATCGACCAGATAGGGAATGTCTCAAACTTAGCGTAGCCTGCCTTGATGCCGCGCTTGTTCTCGTGATAGAGCTGCGAAAGGCATGTAGCCATCTTTCCGGAGCCCGGGCCCGGAGCCGTTACGACAACGAGCTTACGGCTCGTCTCGATATAATCGTTCTTGCCGTAACCGTCTTCGCTTACGATGAGCGGGATATCGGAAGGATATCCAGCGATAGGATAATGTCTGTATGACTTAACGCCGAGGCCTCTGAGCCTTGCTTCAAACTTTTCTGCCAAAGGCTGGCCTGCGAACTGAGTGATAACTACGCTTCCTACATAGAGTCCGAACTCCGTGAAAGCATCGATCAATCGGAGGACTTCCTGGTCGTATGTGATACCCAGGTCTCCTCTTCTCTTATTCTTCTCAATGGCATCTGCATTGATCGCGATAACGATCTCAGCATCTTCGGAAAGAGCCTTGAGCATCCTGATCTTACTGTCAGGTTCGAATCCGGGCAAAACTCTTGATGCGTGATAATCATCGAAAAGCTTACCGCCGAATTCCAGATAGAGCTTACCGCCGAATTTCTCGACACGCTCCCTGATGTGCTGGCTCTGCAACTCTACATACTTGTCATTGGAAAAACCGATCTTAAACATAGGACTAGGACCCCCTTGAAGGAAATTATAACTTAAAGAGGGCTCAACTTATGTTACAAAATTATCTGATTAAAAATATTTTTTCTTAAGCGCGCAAAGGGTCCATGACAAGGAGCGTTTTCCCGTCCGGAAGGCTGCCTATAAAGCTTCCCGCATTAACGATCTCACGCGTGCCGTCATCTTCGCAGAGCTTTATGAATTCTTCTCTTCCGGAGATCTGGTCATAGCCGAATGTCGCGCCTCTGAAATGCATGGGGACAACAGCCTTGGGCTTTATCTGCTCACACATTCTGTATGCCTGTCTGCAGTTGATCGTAAAAAATCCTCCGACCGGGATCATGAGAAGATCGCATCCCCTGATCCTGTCTAACTGCTCCTCCGACAGGTCGCATCCGATGTCACCCATGTGAACGATCTTCTCGCTGCCTGACTTAACGATGGTTATATTGTTCCTTCCTCTGGCAGCTCCCTGGACGTCGTCATGGAAAGTCCTCAAAATATCGATCTCAGGCTCGGTTCCCATATAGGGCTCCTCCGGTTTTCTGACCGATTCAAAATCACAATGGTCGCGGTGGCTGTGCGAGCAGAAGACCTCGTCTGCAGCAACATCCGTATCGGCAAGGCCCGGGACATAGCCTGACACATAAGGATCAAAGCAAACGCTAAGACCTGTAGAAAATTTGACGAGAAAACATGCATGTCCTATGAATGTTATTTCCATAGAAGATCCCCTTCGTAATGTTTTCGGGCTGGTCAAAAAAGATTACTTCTTGTCAGACTTTTTATCTGACTTCTTATCAGATTTCTTGTCAGAAGACTTATCCGCACCAGCCGGATCAGTATCCGAATCACCTACGGTAAAAGTAGCATCGTCCAGGATCTTGGACTTAGCCTTATATTCCTTCTTTGCCTGGGAAGCCATGATCGCATTTGCAAGGCCGCCGACTGCAGCAATAACAAGAGCAACACCGATGAAGACTGCCAGAATGTTTGTAAATACGCCTGTCAGGATAAGTATGCCGAGAACGAGCGCTGCCATTCCGAACAGCAGCGAGAACCACCAGTACTGTGACTTGGAAGATCTCAATGTGCTTGCAGCGAAAATGATTACGATGACCGCATAAACAATGGCAATAAGGCCGAAGATTATCTCAAGGGCGCCTGTAAGTATGTCGGGCTTGATGACGAGGACCAGTCCCGTGATACCGATAGCGGCACCGACAATAAGAACGACCCAGTCGAATATGGTCTTGTCTTTGATCCTAAGGAAGTTGATGACTTCAAAAAGACATGCGAGAATAAGCGCCGCGCCGCCGATCCTGATCAAAGTATTGAAGATCTCCTGACTCTTGCCGGCGATACCGCCGATAAAGAAAACCAGGCCGAGAATGAGCATAACGATGTCAACAATTATCGTGCTTGCCTTGTAATCTTTGATCTTGTCCTTCTTTTTGGAATTAGTCATATATTTATTCCTCACTTTCACCGGTTGCCATAACCATATTTTTGCCCGATTTCTTCGCACTTGCAAGTGCCGATTCAGCTTCTTTCAGAGCGCTTTCCATGTCCATGGTCACGTCAAACCACGCGTACCCGCCGCTGACAGTGACGTTGTTCTTCATGAACGAGTACTTTTTCTTGGAAAAATCCTTGCGGATCTGATTGAGAGCCAAAAGATTATCTTCTCTGACACCATTCTCAAAAACGATGACAAACTTGTCTCCGCCGTATCTTCCGACGATCGTATTCTCGTCGATCAGACCCTGCAGGACTGATCCCAAAGCGCGGAGAACGTCATCACCTTTGTCGTTTCCCAATTCGTCGTTGATCTTCCTGAAATCATCGATGTCCAAGATAGCGATCCCGCACGGTTCGAGCTCATTTGTTTTCGCGAGGATCTTGCCTGCTTCTTCCGTCAGATACTTCTTGCTGTAAACACCCGTGACGCTGTCGGTCTCAAAGCCCATTTCGAACTTGTTGGCACCGGCGAAATTTCTCTCCCTTATTATGAGCATTCGTGTGTTAAACAGCTCCATCCTGAATGCCAAAAAGCTGATGCCGAGTGCCATGACTTCAGCGATGATTATGCAAAGGATGGTGTAGCTTCTTTCGTCAGGATCAGGATAATCGTATATGTGAAGGATTCCGGCATAGAGAATGAATACGAAGCTTAAGCCGGCCTGAATGAACTGGATGAATCCGTCATGGAAGACAGAGCAGAATGCGATGGCAAACAGCGGGAATACCCACAAAGGAATGAAGAAACTGTGGGCAAGCGCGATGACTCCGCACATGATCAATCCGGCAAAAGAGACTACCCTGTTCTTGGTAACATCGGTACTGGTCTCTGATCTGTTCGAGAATCTCGTTATTACGTAAAGAATGCTGTTTATGGCAAAGGGAACCAGTATCCTGAACTCAACGTAAGAGTTGAGGGGCTGTCCCAGATTGTCCGTCAGGCAATAGTAAATGCAGATGCCGATCTCAAGTGCCAGGCACACAAGCGTCATTATGAGAAGTATCTTCTCAAATTCAAACCTTATCGTTCTTTCCAGATTCCGCATCGCGGGATCGTTGATCGGCTTGGTGTCCATAGCAAGACTCCTTAAGGTTATGTATTGTTGCCGCTGTTGTTTTCGTTATTGTCGCTGCTGTTGTCGCTGCCGCTGTTACCGCCGCTTGTCTCTTCGCTCGCAGACTCAGTTGTCTCTGATTCGGTAGGTGCAGGCGTGTCTTCACCGCTGCCCTGGGTTGTAGGAGTAGGTGTATCCGTTCCTTCTCCGCCGGCTGTCGGAGTGATAGTCGCATCGCCCTCTCCGCCGGGTGTAGGTGACGGTGGTGCTGCTTCCGTTACCGTCCATGTGGCCGTCGTTGTGACCTTGCCTCTGAACGAATCGGTATATGCATATGTGATTACGTATGTGCCGACAGTCTGCTGTGCGGTCTCGAGAGATACCGTCTGTCCGGAAGAATCCGTGATCGTGTATGTGATTCCGCTCGTGACCGTATTGTCCTGCGACGTCGTAGCCGTTACTCCGCCAAGCGGATCTATCGACTTGCCGGCCTCCGTATTTATCTCCGTGCTCGGCAGATTGATCTTCGGTACGCCGAGAGTGGTCTTGCCGAGGATCTTTAAGTCTAAGTCGACTTCAGTGGAAATGCCGGAGACCTTTCCGTGCCATGAATACTGCCAGTAAGCGTATGAATAACTTCTCGGAGGTACCGTATCGCCTGTCTTATACCAGCTGCCGTTAGAATATACCGCATAAGGATATGCGTACCACAGCTTGTATTTGGAGAAGACTTCGCCGAAATAGCTTCCGAGTCTGTTGATGTTAGAACCGTCGAGGTAGACCATGGGAGTATAGCCGTTCTGGGCGATCGTGCTGCAGTAAGCGGTAATGCAGTTCTTCAGGTCTTCTGCACCAAGCTTCCAGGTCCTGTAGTAACTCTCCGTTTCCCAGTCCATTACGACAGGAAGATCAAGTGACATCCCGTTAAGCTTGGCAAGTGTCAGGGATGCTTCCTCAAGAGCCTCATAAGCTGTTTTTGCCTGTGAGAAGAAATAAACGCCGACCTTTACGCCTGCTGCTTTTGCATTCTTTATATTTGTCGCAAATTTTGTATCTTCGTAGCAGTTGCCGGCTTCACCCCAGCCTCTTCCGCCGCATCTGATAAAAGCAAAATCGACGCCTGCGGCCTTTACCTTTGACCAGTTGATGTCTCCGTTGTGGACCGACACATCTATGCCGAGTTCGTAGTTTACGACCGTGATAGGCTGCATAGTAGGTGTAGGAACATTCGTAGGAACAGGTGTCGGTGTGTTTGTCGGCGTGGGAGCCTTTGCTTCCGAACCATGGTGAACAGGCTTTGTATCCTGTGACTGGTCGATGACGATATCCTTCTTTGCGATGACGCCGGCGTTACCTGAGACGATTGCTTTTACGAGGTCCTCATCGGACAATGACTTCAGATCGCTCGTGTTGACAACGTGCTCGCCGGTAAGACCGCCGCGCTTCACATTTCCCGTTGTGGGATTAGTTTCAAGTGTCTCGTCAATGAAATCAGAAACGTCGATAATATCTGCCGTCTCATCAGTGCCTGACTCGATAGCTGCCTGGGCTAGGAAATTCTGTGCTGCATTGAGCTCAACATTTTCTGAAGGGATAAGCACATCTGACTTGCGTGCGATACTTGCCGCGCAGACCGAGCCGACCGTACCGACGACAATGACCGCAGCAAGAATAAGGCTTAATCTCGCCTTGTTCTCCTGTGCCGAGCAAAATTTAGCAAAACCGCTCAGATTCTGTTGACTTGCTTTCTTCTTCAAAATTGTACCGCCTTATATAAAAAACAAATTTTTGTGATAATAATGCTTTAATATGCTTATTAAGTCAAGGAAAACGCACCTTACATTAACGTGACATTTTGCTTCAAAAACACAAATTTTTTGTGCTCCACGCTCAAAACCCCTGCTGCGCCTTGGGATATTCGTTGCAAAGGAGTCTGTACGGTGCCTCGTCTTCTTCGATCTCCGGGAACCTTCCGACAGGCGGGTTAAACCTGTTGTCCGTGTTATCATCGTTGACCTGTGAGACCTCTCCCAGAAGGACTGCCCCTGTACCCTTCTCGACCTCAAAATCGTGATACATCAGAGGCTGTATCGAGATGCTCTCACCGGGTGTGAGCCTTACCTGGGTCCCTGCCTTTACCTGATATGTCCTGCCGTCAGTATGGATCGTGACATCGCTCTCCATATCCATCTCTTCATTGGGAAGCGAATTATAAACTCTTATCAGGAGGTTTCCGCCGCCCTTATTGATGATGTCTTCCATCTTGAACCAGTGAAAATGGTTCGGAGAATACTGGCCTTCTTCGATAAACAGGAGCTTCTCGGCATAAGGCTTGGGATACTTGTCCTGCTTATTGAGATTGCCGTTTCTGAGCGTTATTAACGAGAATCCGACCTTCTCAAAATCGCCCTGGCCGTAATCTGTGATATCCCAGCCGAGCATATTTTCCCTGACCTCATCGTACTCATGCCCCTTGGTAAGCCATTCTTCAGGCGTGAACGAACAGAACGGCGGGAGGCTGATCTTAAGGTCGTTAATGACGCTCTCCATGCGTTTCAGAGCTTTGTTGATCTCGGATCTTTTCATGACAATTCTCCTTTTACTCTGCCTATCTTAACACTCTGCCCGGAGACAAATGCGGGCATAAAGGGGCAAAAGTATTTCGATGTCATGACCTTTTGTTGCTGATGGCCCTGAAAATGCACGCTACGGCAAAAGCAGATCCGGGTGGGATGTGAGCATTAAGATAATTCCGGTGACCGCTAATAAGACGATTACCAGATTGAAGATGATCTCAGCTGTGTTGTTCTTCCCGCTCATAAGGGAATTATATGATAAGAGAATCTCATTCGGTGCTCTGAAGATTTTCGCCGGATTGGTGATAGGCACCAAAGAAGCTTGCGGCACAGAATACCAGGGCATCTTTCTCGCCGAATTCTGCCTGTCTTGATGCAACCACCGCAAGGTAATCGGAAGATTCCTTCTTAGTCTTGCCGGCATCTTCAAAAAGTGTATCCATAGCCTGCTCAAGTGTATTAACCCTGCCGGACCTGATCAGCAATGCCAGTCTGTCCAATATCCTCGGATCTGTATATTGGGGGTCAATAAGGCAGGGACCGAAATTTTTATAGTGATTTGTAAGCTGTCTTGCGAGCTCAACTTCTCTTCCGAGATAATTCTTTATTTTCTTGCGATTGTCCTTCAGACTGTGAAAATAAGCGATAACGGCATAGAGGCCGACTGCCAGGAACATTGCATTCCATACAAGAAGACCGGTTATGTCCTGCTTTATGTATGTGTACAGGACTTCCCCAACAGACAACCATACCATAGCAGCTATCATGCAGATTCCGAAAATAAGAATGCCTTTAGACACGTAGCCTCTTTTATCAAGTGAATCGAGCTTCTGATTGCAGTATTCGTATTCGCTGTACTGGGCCTGCATGCGGTTAAAATACCTGATCAGCTTCTTAAGTTCCCTGTTGACATCATAAAGTGTGAGATCAGGAAGATCTTCAACAGATACGGCATTCTCCTCAACACTAAGATCAAGAGGCGCTCCGCATCTTTTACAGAGCTTCCGGCCGTGATTCTCATATCCACATTCATTACAAGTAACCATGGAGTTCCCCCCTTTCCATGCGTTGCTTAGTTGTCCCGCTAAAATTTTAGCATATAAGAATTATTTTTTAACTAGTGCCACTGTTCGCGCATGAAAAATCCCCGCAAAGCTTACGCCATGCGGGGATCGTTAGTATTTAGACTGATTTAAGTGATAACGGTCTAAGCTGCCTTAAGCAACTCTAAAACCCTTATTACTCACCCTTCTCGAGTGCAAGAGTAACTGTTGTTCTGTCGCAGACGTCGGAAGGTCCGAAGTACTGGATAGCGCCCGGGAATGTGAAAGCAGTCTCAACTGCCCATCTCTCACGGTTAGCTTCGAAATACTTGAAAGGCTTGCCGTCGAGCTCAACGAGAGCCTTGCGGATAACCGGCTTGTCTGCGCCGTTTCTTCTCTCCATGTTCATCATCTTTGTGATAGGCATACCGCCTGCGACCCACTCGTCAGCGGGCTTGGAGATGTTGGAAACCTTTGAGAGGTATCCTGTGTAGCCGTACTGGATGAGCATGAAAGCGTTGAAGCCCAGAGAGTAGCAGTAGTCTGCATCGAAGTTGGAAGGGAATGCGCAACGGCCTTCATAACCGAAGAAGTGGTGCTGAGCGCCGAACTTGCCCTTGTATGTGCCAGCTTCCTTTCTCTTTGCGAGCTCGTTCTTAACCATCTCGGAGAAGAGCTTCTCGGACTCGATGAGGGATACCTGAACGTTGCCGTGAGGGTCTCTCTCGAGGAAGAGCTGCTGCTGGATGCCCTGGGGAAGGATATCGAAAACCTTGAAAGCATCAGCGGAAAGGCCTGCCTTGATGAACTCATACTTAGCGTTCCAGTCAGGAAGAGCATTGAACTGAGCTGTCTTCTCGCCTGCGAGGAGCTCGTTGATCTCAGCGATGAGAGCGGAGAACTCAGGTACGAACTCTACGATACCCTCAGGGATGATGGCAACACCGAAGTTGTCGCCGTTTGCTGCTCTCTTCTCAACGGAGTCAGCGATCTGGTTTGTAATGTCAGCAAGTGACATCTTCTTAGCTGCAACTTCCTCACCGATGAGGCAGATGTTAGGCTGTGTCTCAAGTGCGCACTCGAGGGCAACGTGGGAAGCGGAACGTCCCATAACCTTGATGAAGTGCCAATACTTCTTTGCGGAGTTAGCATCTCTCTCGATGTTGCCGATGAGCTCGGAATATGTCTTTGTAGCTGTATCGAAGCCGAAAGAAGCCTCGATGTCTTCGTTCTTAAGGTCGCCGTCGATCGTCTTAGGGCAGCCGATGACCTGGATGCCTGTGTTGTTTGCAGCCATGTACTCAGCGAGTGTGGCAGCGTTTGTGTTGGAGTCGTCGCCGCCGATGATTACGATAGCTGTAAGGCCGTTCTCTTTTGCGAAGTTAGCAACAGTCTGGAACTGCTCAACTGTCTCGAGCTTTGTTCTGCCGGAACCGATGATGTCGAATCCGCCTGTGTTTCTGTATGCGTCGATGAACTTGTCGTCGAACTCAACATAGTCATTCTTGAGAAGTCCGTCGGGTCCCTTCTTGAAGCCTAAGAGCTTATTCTCAGGGTTTGTTGCCTTTAAAGCGTCATAGAGACCTGAGATAACGTTGTGTCCGCCCGGAGCCTGACCGCCGGAAAGGATAACGCCTACGATCTGCTTCTTTGCTGCGGATGTGTTAGCGCCCTTTACGAAAGTGATCTCGGGCTTACCATATGTGTTAGGGAAAAGAGCCTTGATCTTATCCTGATCAGCTACGCTCTGTGTAGCAGCGCCTTCCTGGACGCTGATTTCTGCAATACCGTTTCTGAGCATGCCCGGAAGCTTGGGCTGATACTCGTATCTTGCCTTCTGGAGGGGTGAAATTTCCATAGTTGTACTCCTTTTTAAATAAAATACACAAGAATGATAATTAATCAGGCTCGAAAATTCAATGCCGTATTTATCTATTTTTGTGTCAAAAATTCAGGCGGCGGCTTCTTGGAGCGGGGCTGTCAAAGACGGTTTATCTGAACGTTATCAGACATTTGCGGTCCGAATTGTTGATAAAAACAACCCCCTGGTGTATATTCTCAAACGGAAATTGAATAAAAGGACGGGAGCTTGCATTACAGGCTGAGAGGAAGGTGTGCCCTTCGACCGAATACCTGATTTGGGTAATGCCAACGTAGGGACTCTTGGTCATATATGTTGTTTGCGGGGAAGTTACCTGAATGAGGTAGCTTCCCTTTTTCGTTTACCCCAAATCGAAAAGGAGTATCAGTCTTGAAAAGATACAACATTTTGCGGCTGTCCGTAATGGCGATCCTGATAGCCGTAGGCGTCGTGATCTCACCGCTTCTCAGGATCGAAGGCATGTGCCCCATGGCCCACCTCATCAACATCACGGCAGCAGTCCTGCTTGGCCCCCTCGATGCATTCCTGGTGGCGCTCTTCATAGGCATCATAAGGATGTGCGTAATGGGCATCCCTCCCCTCGCGCTCACAGGCGCGGTTTTCGGCGCTTTGCTCTCAGGGATCCTCTACAAAGCCTCCAAAGGAAAGATCTGGGCAGCCGTCGTAGGCGAGATCATCGGCACCGGCATCATCGGTGCCATCGTCTCATACCCGGTCATGACATTCATCTGCGGAAGAGAAGGCCTGGGGTGGTTCTTCTATGTTCCTTCCTTCATCTGCGGAACTTTGATCGGAGGCAGCATCGCGGCGATCCTTCTCTACAGGCTCCAGCATATGGGAGCGCTTAAGCAGATGCAGACAAAGATAGCGGAAGGAGGAAAGTTATGGAAGAAAAAACAGGCCAAAAATCCCGCCTGATCCATTGCATCACAAATCCGATTTCCATGAATCAGTGTGCAAACACGATACTCGCCTTAGGTGCAAGACCGATAATGGCCGAGCACCCTGACGAAGTCGCCGAGATAACAAGGACTGCTTCTTCCCTGATGCTTAATCTCGGCAGCATCACAGAGGCGCGCATAACATCGATGAGGATCTCACTAAGAGAAGCCAATGGCATCGGCATCCCCGTAACCCTCGATGCGGTAGGCGCCGCCTGCTCGACTATGCGCAGGACTCTGGTGAAGCTCCTGCTGTCATCCGGCAGATTCGCGGTCATCAAGGGCAACTGTTCCGAGATAATCGCGCTTTACGACGACACATACAAAGCATCAGGAGTAGATGCGAAAGAAGGCACTGATGAAGACCTCGTAATGCAGGCCGCACTTGCCATATCCGCAAAGTATAAGACCATCGTGGCCGCGACCGGCAAGACGGATATCATCGCATCAAACGGTGAGATAAGAAAAATTGAAGGCGGCACCGCACAGCTTTCTCAAGTTACGGGAACGGGCTGCATGCTCGGCGCGGTAATCGCGACTTATCTTGCTGACAAAAATGACGTTCAGAGCGTCGCTGATGCGTGTGCTTTTTTCAAAAGGTGCGGAGCAAAAGCGCAGACAGATAAAGGCATCGGCACCTTCATGGTAAATCTTCTTGACGCGTTAGGAGAAAAAGATGGAATTTGATACGAAGCTTTATTTCATAACCGACAGTACGGGGTTAGAACGCGATGAATTTCTCTCAAGAGTACGCTCTGCTCTTGAAGGCGGAGTCACTATCTTGCAGCTGCGCGAAAAGAACAGGACGACGCGTGAATACATCGATATTGCTAAAGCTGTTCACGAGATCACAAAAGAATTCAACGTGCCGCTCATCATTGATGACAGGATAGACGTCATGCTTGCAACAGATGCTGAAGGCGTTCATGTGGGCGCGGAAGATATGCCCGTTGCCACAGCAAGAAAACTCATCGGCAAAGACAAGATCTTAGGCGCGACTGCCAAGACTGTCGAAGCGGCAAAGAAAGCTTATGAAGACGGTGCGGATTACTTAGGTGTCGGAGCAATATATCCCACAACGACAAAAGTAAAAACCGTACTCACCTCCACAGAAACACTTGATGCGATCACAAAGGCCGTGCCGATTCCCGTCAACGCGATCGGCGGATTAAACAGCACCAATCTCGGTGTCCTTACAGGCATCAGCATCGCAGGAGTATGCGCAGTGTCGGCGATCATGAAAGCAGAGTGTCCCAAGACTGCCGCAGAAGAACTTAAGAAAGCATTCGAAGAGATAAGGAGGCATGCATGAAGACAGTATTGACCATCGCAGGCAGTGACTGCTCCGGCGGCGCGGGGATCCAGGCCGACTTAAAGACCATGCTCGCCAACGGCGTATACGGCATGTCAG
Source organism: Clostridiales bacterium (assembly GCA_017554745.1). Lineage (GTDB taxonomy): Bacteria > Bacillota > Clostridia > Saccharofermentanales > Saccharofermentanaceae > Saccharofermentans. Next base: position 21,724 of record JAFZHS010000021.1, read on the forward strand.
TGATCACTTCACTTACCGCGCAGAACACAACGGGCGTCAGATCGATATCAAATGTAAACCCTGAATTTCTTTCTGACCAGATCGACATGGTCTTCGAAGATATCGTTCCGGACGCTGTAAAGACAGGCATGATCCCTTCAAAAGAACTCGTAGAAGTCATTGCAGAGAAGATGAGATCTTACGGCGTAAAAAACCTCGTCGTAGATCCCGTTATGGTCGCAACGAGCGGTGCTGATCTTTCAAATTCCGAAAGCGTAAAAGCACTTAAAGAAAAACTCATCCCGCTGTCATTGGTCGTAACGCCCAATGGGCCTGAAGCGGAAGTCCTTTCAGGCATGAAGATAAATACCAAAGACGACATGGTCAAAGCAGCCGAGAAGATCAGCTCAGAGTGCGGGTGCTCAGTGCTCATCAAGGGCGGTCACTGCGGGACTGATGCGGATGACATTCTTTATCACGACGGCGGAGTCTTTGTTTTCGAGTCGCACAAGATAGACAACCAAAACACGCACGGCACGGGATGCACATTATCAAGCGCGATAGCATGTAATCTCGCCAAAGGAATGACTCTTCCTGATGCGGTGAAGCGCGCGAAAGAATACATCACGGGCGCAATCAGCGCAGGTCTTGATCTGGGGCACGGAAGAGGCCCTTTGGATCACGGCTATGACATCAAAACCAATTTCAAGAACATATAAGGAGTGGAATCATGGAAAGAAATTATAAGACACAAATGGAAGCCGCAAAGATGGGGATCATCACGCCGGAAATGAAGACAGTCGCAAAGAAGGAATACAGGACTGAAGAAGAGATCAGAGAACTCGTCGCAAAAGGACAGGTCGTTATCTGCGCCAACAAAAATCATAAGTGCTTAGACCCCGAAGGCGTAGGATCGATGCTCAGGACAAAGATCAACGTTAATCTCGGCGTATCCCGCGACTGCAAAGATTACGATGTCGAGATGAAGAAAGTACAGGCTGCCGTCGACATGGGCGCTGAGGCCATCATGGACCTCTCATCACACGGCAACACCATTCCTTTCAGAAGAAAGCTTACATCAGAATGCCCTGCCATGATCGGTACCGTCCCTGTGTACGATTCGGTCATTCACTATCAAAGAGATCTCGCTACATTAACCGCGAAAGATCTCATCGACGTAGTTAGACTTCACGCTGAAGACGGCGTCGACTTTGTCACTCTTCACTGCGGCATCACGAGACACACGATCGACCAGATCAAGAAGCACAAGAGGAAGATGAATATCGTATCAAGAGGCGGCTCATTGATATTCGCGTGGATGTGCATGACAGGAAACGAGAATCCTTTCTACGAATACTACGATGAGATCCTCGATATCTGCAGAGAATACGACGTTACTATCTCTCTCGGCGATGCGTGCCGCCCGGGCTGTCTTGCCGACGCAAGCGACGTCTGCCAGATCGAAGAACTGGTAAGACTCGGCGAGCTCACAAAGCGCGCATGGGCAAAGGATGTTCAGGTAATGGTGGAAGGTCCCGGCCACATGCCGATGGACCAGATCGAAGCCAACATGAAGATCCAGCAGACTATCTGCATGGGCGCTCCCTTCTATGTTTTGGGACCCCTTGTTACTGATATCGCTCCCGGATACGATCACATCACTTCAGCTATCGGCGGTGCGATCGCAGCAGCTTCAGGCGCAGCATTCCTCTGCTATGTAACTCCTGCAGAACACTTAGCTCTCCCTAATGTCGACGACGTCAAGCAGGGCATAATTGCTTCCAAGATCGCCGCGCATGCTGCAGACATCGCAAAGAAGATCCCGCACGCAATGGACAAAGATAACCGGATGGCTGACGCAAGGCGCACATTCAGATGGGACGACCAGTGGGCAGTATCGATAGATCCCGGGACTGCAAAAGCCATCAGGGATTCGCGCGCTCCCGAACACGATGACACATGCTCGATGTGCGGAAAATTCTGTGCGGTAAGGAGCATGAACAAGGCGCTTGAAGGAGAATATATCGATATACTCTGATAAGTAGGAGCATCACCCGGGGGCGGCTCTTGTCTTCTGGTGACGTAATGTTATATTTGAACAAGCGGATAAACTTGTAAAGAGTCAGTCTTTTCGGGAATGATAAAGAGGTGAAAAATGAGAGACAGTCATGTTAAGCAGTTCGCGGGAATGCTTTTCGGTATCGGTTCAGTTGCTTTCCCTGTTGTGGCACTCAACTTCGGCAGGGACAGTTCAAATTCGATACTGTTCTTCATCGGCATCATCATTGGAGCTTTCTTTGCCATTGTCGGAATAATTCTTTCCGCAATATCGCTCAAGCAGGCCGGAGATAACGGGGATAATAAAGCTAAGGGAATGATCGGTCTGATCACCTCCATAGTCAGCATAGCTTCATGCCTTTTCCTGTTTTTTATTATCGGCCTGGCCATCCTGATCGCCGGGAAAATGTAAACCCGGATCTTACTGTTTATTTTTCCAGCAGATCCGGAAATATCTCCAGCGATCTCCACAAAATACCATGCATATAAGCGATTGCGGTGCCGTAGTTAGTCATCGGTATACCGCAGTCGCTTGCACATTTTGTGCGGTATATCATCTCACGGTCATTGAGCATGCATCCGCCGCAGTGGATGATCATCTTGTATTTGCTTAAGTCCTCAGCAAAAGACAGGCCTGATGTGGTCTCGATATTAAAGTTCTTTCCCGTATATTCACGGAGCCACTTTGGGATCTTGTATGTGCCGATATCTTCGCACTGTCTGTGATGTGTGCAGCCTTCGGAGATAAGGATCGTATCTCCGTCTTCGATAGTCTCGATCGCTTTAACGCCCCTGACGGCAGGCTCAAGGAATCCCTTGTGTCTTGCAAGAAGGATCGAAAAAGATGTGAGCTTTATGTCTTCGGGAACGAGCTTCGAGACTTTGCCGAAAGCCTGGCTGTCGGTGACGACGAGCTTCGGCTTTGTCTTAAGATTCCCGAGCAGATCTTTCAGATCTGTATCCTGCGCAATATACGCCAGCGCATGTGAATCCAGCACTTCCCTTAACACCTGCTGCTGAGGCAGGATGATCCTTCCCTTAGGCGCGGATGAATCGATCGGGATAACGAGAACGACAGTGTCGCCTGCTTCGATGAGATCGCTGATGAGAGGTGTTGCGGCAGGCTTCTGAAGGCCTGCTCTTGCGATCATTTCCTTGAGCTCGTCGATGTTCTTTCCTGTGACTGAGCTTACGTATATCTCGTTGGCTTTTCCCGCTGATACAGTCTCTTTGAGATCAGCTTTATTGTATGCAACGATGTACGGAATGCCTTTTGCTTCAAACAGCTTTATGAGCTCCTCATCAGTCTTCGCCATGCCTTCTACAAGATCTACAACGAGCACTGCGACATCAGTCTTGTTGAGAACGAGTTTGGTCCTGCTTATTCTCTTCTCGCCGAGCACGCCGTCATCATCAAAACCTGGTGTGTCGATTATAACGACAGGGCCTAACGGCAGTATCTCCATCGCTTTATAGACAGGGTCTGTCGTAGTTCCCTTTGTGTCGGAGACTATCGCGAGATCCTGGTTTGTGATCTTGTTTACGAGACTCGATTTGCCGGCATTCGTCCTGCCGAAAAATCCGATGTGAATTCTCTCAGCCTGAGGTGTGTCATTTAAGCCCATTTAAATATTCCTCCGGATTCATAAGATTCGGTATCTGTTTGCGGAAAAGTCTTCCCGACATCGCGAAATGCGGGAGCTCTATAAACCTCGCTGATGCAGGCGATATATACTTCACCATTGGATCAGCGATTATAATCTCCGCGTCCTTTATTGCTTCTTCTATTTCTTCTTCGCCGTGGCATCTCTTATCGCAGTCAAGAAGGAGTCCGTCAGTTACTTCTGTTGTCGCGATAACGTTGTAATCTTCACCTGTTGCCGTCTTGAGATATGCGGCGACCGAGCCTGAGATAACGGGCTCTCCGACAATATAGTTCTTCGAAGCTTTTCTCTCTACGTCCGTGTAATCCCGGACCGTGCCGTTCCACGGGAGTCCCTTGACGTAAGGAATGCCGAACCTCTCCTTCATGTATTTGCATGCCGCGATACCCGATGAAGATACGGCTAAGTTAAGCTCTGCCTGCGGTGCCTTCATGACTTCTTCGTAAGAAGTATTCAGCGCCCAATTGGATACCAATTCGTGCCCGTCTGATATATAGATGTTTGTCGATGTATAGTCGAGCGGCGTCATGCCGATGATGTTCACGCCGTTTGTGATCTTCTTCCCGGGCTCTTTGAGCATTCTCTTTGCAAAGCTTAAGAATGCTTCCGACTGTCCCTTCGAATAATCGTGCATCGCGTTGGTATTAACATAGAAGCACGGAAGACCTGTCTTCTCTTCCAATACCTTGCAGATGCCCTTAAAGTCAGTGCCGTTAAGATAAGGCAGCGGTGAATTCGCAAGCGCGATAAAAAGCGGCTTCATCTTCTCTGCCGCATAGCAGATATCATTGATGAACTTCTCGTCGTTTCCCGTGATCGCATCAATGTCGTTAAGACCTGAGATGTAGATCAGGCTCTCTTGGTCAAACCACCTGGTCTCATCGTGCGTATTGTATGTGGAGTTGCAGCCTGAAGGATCGTGTATGACCGTCATGCCGCCAAGCTCGTAGAGGGCGCTCGCAGCTCCCGATACATCACCCGTATAGACCGGCAATATCCTGTACGTCTTCTTCATATGCAGCTCCTGCAGCCTAAGCCTTTCCGCGGTACTATGTCACGAAGATCTTTTGCGTTAACAAAAGCATCTTCCATCAGTCTTAAAAACTCCGTTATTCCTTCAAAGCCATAGAGGCCGCCGCCTTCGATCATGTTGACGAAATATTCCGTTCCTTCAAACCATGCAGCCTTCTGCCCTGCAGCCAAAACTTTATCGATGCTTCTTACAGGTCTTCTGTCACTGACGTGGATAGTCGAATGCAAAATGAGATCAGGATAATTCGTCTTGAGGAACCCAAAGTCTTCCTCTTCACTGCCGTCAATACCATCGAGATAAACAGTCTTAACATTGATGCCGTTATCAAGCAAAAATCTTGCGAGCGATAAGGGCTTTGGCACAACTGTGTAATCGATCGCAACAGGCGTATCCTTTATCAGCTCTTTGAGCTTCTTTACTTCATCAACGCATGTCTTTATTCCGTTCGCGAAAAAGTCTTCGGGAATATCAAGAGCTGATGAAGTAAGTTCGTTTTGTATGGTGTCAAAGCTAAAGCTCAGCGGCGCATAGATAAACTTACGTCCAAGCCTCTTTGTTATCGCCTGTGTTGCCATTAATCCCGCAGGATACTGGCAGATAAAAAGCGATGATCTTCCGACAGAAAGATACTCATCGAGAGTCTTGCAACCAGCGGTGTCTTTTATTGTCTTGTGGTTGTATTCAAGGATAGTCTTAAAGTCGTTATGCATAGCAGGCATGTCGCTTCCTGCAAACGCGACAGTGTCGCAATCTGCGGGCAGCCCGGGAATGATGTCGGACATCGCTTTCCTAAGTCTCTGGTCGGGAGTCGTTCCTCTCTTCTGCATGACAGGATCCATGAATCCTCTTACGAAAACCACATCAGGGAAACGCTCTTCGAGGCACCTGTAGATATAATCGATATCGCAGCCCATGAACTTGTGAACGCACACAGGGAAAATGATCACGACGGGAGGTGTTTTCGCTAGCTTGTTAAGGCAGTCCGTAACACCTTCTATGGTCGTCTCTTCGATACGTCCGGAATGCGTCATGTCGTCTTCTTCTAAGACGACAGATGAGAATCTTCCGAGCTCGCCCATCTCGGCTGCAGTCATTACGACACCGCGCAGGCAATTGTCGGCGCAGATATAGATCTGATGCGCTTCAGGGATCCTGAAACCGATATGCACGATATTCCACGTGCCGTGTACGGGCGCGTTGAACTCTAAGCCGTTTACAAACGGCTTCGGGAATACGGCATCTCCGATCCTTACTCTGTCATCACTTGACGTTGGCATAAGAAGTCTTTACGTTTACCCCGTCTAATCTTCCGATCTTACCTGTGATCTCGCTTATGTAATCCTGGGGCGCGTTTATGGCGATCATGATGATGCTGATGCCCTTCTCGCGGTAAGGCACGCCCATTCTTCCGATGATGTACTGACCCGCTTCGTGAAGGAGCGCGTTGAGCTTCTCAACGGATTCGGGATTCTCTACTATTATCGATATTGCAGCAACTCTTGTATCCATTATCATCACCTCAGCAGATTCTGGGAAGCAGCTCGTTACCAGGCTTGGGAAGATATGTCTGTCCGCCGACTTCAGTCGTCATGACTACTCTTCCGACTTCGGTATCCGTAACCTCACCGATGATCGTTGCGCCCTCTGTATACTTGGTCTCCTTAAGAACATTAACGACTGCTTCTGCTTTATCTGCAGGGCACATCATTACCATTCTTCCTTCGCACGCAAGGTACAGAGGCTCAAGGCCTAAAAGTCCGGTTACTCCCTGCACTTCGGGTGCTACGGGGACATCGCTTCTGTTCACCTTGATGCCGACACCTGCCTCATCAGCGATCTCATAAAGAACAGTGCCTACACCGCCCCTTGTAGCGTCTCTTATAACATGCATCTCAGGGCACACCCCGAGGGCTTTTCTGACAGGTTCCCAGAGAGGTGCGCAGTCAGATGTGACTTCCGCTTCGATGCCGTATTCGTCACGTGCAAGAAGGATCGCAGTGCCGTGTCTTCCGACATCACCCGTTACGATGATCTTGTCACCGGGCTTGGCAAACTTGCCTGAAGTATTTATGCCCTCTTCGATCACACCAACGCCTGCGGTCGTGATGAAGATCTTATCTACCTGACCTTTGCCTGCTACCTTGGTGTCGCCTGCGACGATGTTTACTCCTGCTTCTCTAGCAGTCTCGCCCATAGTCTTAGCGATGAGCTCCAAGTCTTCTATCGGAAGTCCTTCCTCAATGATGTAAGAGCATGTAAGGTAGAGCGGCTTTGCGCCCATGCACGCGAGGTCATTAACAGTACCGCATACAGCGAGCCTTCCGATGTTGCCGCCCGGATATTTCCATGGCGATACGATAAAGCCGTCGGTGGACATCGCGATGCGTCCTTCAGGCTTAGGCAGCACTGCAGCATCGTCTGCAGTAAAGAATTCGTTGCCCAAGTTCTTTCTGAATATCTCTCCGATAAGCTCGGATGTCTTTCTGCCGCCGCTTCCGTGAGCGAGCGTAATTACTTCTTTCATGACTGTCCTCCGTACATATAGAATGCCGAGCATGCGCCCTCATCGGATACCATGCACGCGCCGATTGGATGATCGGGATTGCATGCCTTTCCGAAAAGAGGACACTCACATGGCTTGATCTGTCCCTGCAAAACACTTCCGCACTTGCAGCCTGTCTTGCGTTCGTAATCCATCTGTGGAATCGAGTGCTTTTTCCTTGCATCGTAAGATGCGTATTCATCCTTAAGCTCAACACCTGAAGAAGGTATCATTCCGATGCCGCGCCACTCTGCATCACAGGGCTTTAAGAACTTATCCACCAGCGCGCAAGCCGCAGGGCTGCCCTCGTCAGTTACGACTCTGGGATATGCATTTACGAAGAAAGGCTTGCCTTCGGAAAGCTTCATTACGGTAACGCTTAAAGCAGTCAGAAGCTCTTCTCCGGTAAAGCCTGCGATCGTTCCGCTGACGCCCTTCTCAGCCATTTCTTTACAGAGCTTAGTTCCGATAATTGCATGAACGTGACCGGGGTAAAGATATGCGTCAGTCGAAGATGCCATCGCTTCATATGCACCGGGCATCGTTTTATTTGCTGTAAGGAGCGCGAAATTACCGATGCCGTCTCTTATCGCATTCTTGACTGCGATAACATCAGAAGGCGTTGTCGTCTCAAATCCGACGGATAAGAAAACGACCTGCTCTTCCGGATGATCCTTAGCATATTTCTCAGCATCGATCGGAGAATAAACGACCTTTACCTTGCCGCCTTCTGCCCTTGCCTGCTGCAGGCTCTTAACGTTGCCGGGAACTCTTACGAGATCTCCGAAGGTTGTGATCGTGCAGCCCTTTTCGAGCGCTAAGTAAACTGCCTCATCGATATAAGATGCAGGCGTAACGCACACAGGACAGCCGGGTCCTGATATGAGATTGATCTTCGGCGATAAGAAGTTCCTGATACCCTGTCTGAATATCTCGTGGGTATGCGTGCCGCAGACTTCCATGATTCTCACGGAAGGGCCGTCGTACTCTTCGAGGAACTTTCTCATGTCAGCTGTATCAGTGATAACCGTCATGCCTGGTTCTCCTTTAATACTTTCTCCGATTCAGACTTGTCATCGTCAGTGATCTTTGCGATGGCACAGCCTGCGTGTACCATTACGTAATCACCGGGCTCTAAGTCATCCAAGAGCTCAGCTGAGATCTCTCTTTTAGCGCCGGTGCAGTCGACCATTGCGACTCCGTCCTTAACGCTGATTACTTTAGCTGATAATCCTACGCACATTTATGTATCCTCCTTAATTGTTATCCTGTTCATTCCGTAAAGCGCCTGGCCCAATGCTATTCCTCCGTCGTTCGGCGGCACCATCGAGTGGAGCAGTACGTTAAATCCGTTATCCTTTAATTCCTTTTCGGTAAGCTTTGTGAGGAGCTTGTTCTGATAGCATCCTCCGCTCAAAGCTGCAGTCTTTATATCACCTGCTTTTGCGAGCGCCATCTGTGCCACGCCCTTTGCGAGCATGTAGTGGAATTCATACGCGAGCTTTCTTACGTCTTCGCCAGCGAGCTTTCCTTCTGCCAGACGTCTTATGATCTTCTCCGTCGCGACGACATCGCCGTCTAAAAGGTCTTCGCAAACGAAGTCTTTCTCTCCTTCATATTCCGTCGCCTTGAACTCAAGCGCTATCGCTGCCTCGCCTTCAAAGCTCTGCTCGTATCTTATGCCGAGTATCGCGGATGCTGCGTCGAAAAGTCTTCCGCAGCTCGTAGATACCGCAGTGTTTATCCTGTTATCGTGCATCGCTTTATAAGTCTTGAAAGCTCCCTGCCTGATAAGCCCAAGCTCATTGCACTTTGCTTCAGCCTCTTCGCCGAATATATCGATGAGCATCGATATGGCGATCCTGAAGCCTTCCCTCGAAGCGATGTCTCCGCCCGTGTGAAGGAACGGTCTGATGTGTCCTATGCGCTCGAAATCATCAAGACTGCACTTCAATATCTCTCCGCCCCAGATGGTGCCGTCTGTACCATAGCCGGTACCGTCCAAAGAGATACCGATGACATCACCGGTGTAATCGTTCTCTGCCATGCATGAGAGAATATGCGCGTAGTGGTGCTGGACCCTGATAAGAGGCAGGCCCGATTCTTCCGCAGCCGCAGAAGAGTTATACGACGGATGCAGATCGCATACGGCATAAGAAGGCTTTGCTTCAAGAAGATCCATCATTCTCTCAGCTGATTCCTTGAGCGCGTTCTTGCCTTTGAGATCAGTCAGATCACCTATATAAGAAGACGGATACATGAGGCTGTTTACCGCGACGCAGAATGTGTTCTTGAGCTCACCGCCGTAAGCGATGACAGAACCTGCAAAGGGCTTGGTCATCATGTAAGGGAGCGGTGCGTAGCCTCTCGAGCGCCTGATCATGTAAGGCTTGCCGTCGTAGAAATCCATGACAGAATCGTCTGCCCTTATGATTATCCTTCTGTTGTGCGTAAGGATAACGTCGCAGTAAGATGCGATCTCACGCCTTGCGTCATCGTCGTTCCTGCAGATGGGAAGACCCGAGAGATTGCCGCTCGTCATGACAAGGCATGCGGGCATATCGATACCGTCGTCGTAATCGAAGATAAGGCTCTGTATCGGAGCGTAAGGAAGCATGACTCCGAGCATCGGATTGTCAGGCGCGACCTGCTCTGCGATCTTCGAATCTTCTTTTCTTGCAAGCAGTATTATCGGCTTCTGGTGTCCTGTAAGAATACTTCTCTGATAATCTTCGATAACGCAGTTTCTCAATACTTCGTCTTCGTTTCTCATCATCACCGCAAAGGGCTTTGCGGGGCGGTGCTTCAGTTCGCGAAGTCTCTTAACTGCTTCATTATCGTATGCATTGCATGCCAGGTGGAAACCGCCGATGCCTTTTATCGCGGCGATACCGCCGTTTGCGATGACCTCGCGGACATAAGAGATCGCATCTCTTCCTCTGCGGTTTTGTTCATCATCAAGTATAAATACTTCGGGGCCGCACTCGTTGCAGCAGACGGGCTGCGCATCATACCTTCTCGTGGCGGGATCGTAGTACTCCTTCTCACATTCAGGACACATGGGAAAGACCTTCATCGAGGTCCTCTCCCTGTCGTACGGAAGCGCTTCAAGGATAGTAAGCCTGGGGCCGCAGCATGTGCAGTTGATAAACGGATGCAGATATCTTCTGTTGTCCTTGTCGTAGAGTTCTTCGAGGCACTCATCGCAGATCGCGATATCGGGAGAGACAAATATCTCGCCGGATGTTTTCGCGCTCTCTATGATGTTGAAATCAGAAAACTCCTGAGCTTCTTTAACTTTGACATCCATCTTCAGGATAGCGGCGCGCTTTGGCGGCTGTGTTCTGATGAGATCAATGAACTTATCGACTTGGGATTCTTCACCCTGCGCATAGATCTCGACATAAGGGCCCAGATTGGACACGCTGCCCTTGATACCAAGAGAAGCTGCATGCCTTGCGACCGTAGGCCTGAAGCCTACGCCCTGGACTATGCCGTAAACTTTAATGCGCTTCGTTACCATCAGGTTCTCCCGCTTATTGCAAAGCACTTTAAGTCGACCCAGTTGCCATCATAATCAGGCACCAGATCCTTAAGACAGATATCTGCTGCGATCGTGTCGTAGCCGCCGTCTCTTACCATCGAGATAAACTCGTCTTCTTCTGTTATCTTCTTATCGCCGTCCTTTTTAACCGCGTCGTGCAGCTTAAAGAATGTGGCAATATCGCAGTCGACGCCGGCATCTCTCAATGTCTTGCCGACTACTTCATCGTGGCATACCAAAGTCTTGCCGGTGATGCCTTCGGGAATGTTGTTTTTATATACAGGGCTTACGATCTCAAAATCTCTTCCTAAGTATTCGCACGCATCGATTCCCGAAGAGGATGCCGCGATAAGCTTTCCCGCGCCCCTGATATTCTTAATGTCATCGAGCGTGATATCGATGTGATCTTTGCCGTATGTAAGGGGCGTAAGCCCCAGCACGATCTGATCCTTGATAACAGAAGGAACAGTTAACGCGAACTCGTCTATAAGCGCCTTGTACGCTTCCTTCTCGCCCTCGTTATAGAGCTTCATGCCGTTCGATATGACAGGAACGACAGGAATATCTATCTTGTTTTCGATGAGCCTTTTGAGCGCCTTGTAATCCGTTCCGATCGTTGCCGGAACAGGAGTGCCGACTACTGCCACGAAGGATGTATCGATCCTCTCGCAGGCCGACTTGATCTTCGAAGCGAGGAGCTCGTCTCTTCCTAAGATAGCGTCCATATCACGGAGACCTGCAGAAAAAACTGCGCTCCTGGTCTCGTGCCATCTGGGCTCGTCGAAGCCGCAGACATTGCCCGTGCATCCGCCCGCATCGATTATTACTATCAGCGCCCCCATCGAATAGAGCACGCCGGAGGCGCCCGACTGGTCAGGCGCGAAAGGTGTCAGAACTTTTCTTAATCCCTTCATGCCTCTGCCTCCTTTAACGCCTCGAAAACCTTATTCATCAGATCCCTTACGCCCTGATATCCGAACGGTCTCGTATCCTGGTTCCAGGCAATGTTCGGAATGTCCGGGCAATAGAACTTTGCGTCCTTGCCTATAGTTACCTGAGCCTTCGACGAAGAGATCTTGTAGTAGAGCATCGTGGGCTCCATATTGCAGTAGATCTTCGTATCAGGCGAGAGCTGCGCTAAGTTCTTTACATACACGTAATTCTCAGGTGCCAGTGTCGCGTAGATCTCATCTACCTTAAAGCCCATTCTCACAAGGCTTAATGCGAGCTCAAAAGCATTCGCGTTCGTGCACTCGCCGATGTTGAAAGTAAGATCCGGATAAGCATTCTTAAGCTTGGCGACCGCTTCATCAGCCTCTGCCTTTTCTTCACTGTCGTTGATATCAATGCCGGCAACACTTGCGAGCGCTTTGTACTGCGAAGTGATCTTATCCGTGGAATAAACTCTCGTAAGCTCGATATACGGAATATTGAGATTCTTATTCATGTCCTCGGCCGCGGCTCTTGCTTCGGGATCGATGACGATGTTGAAGTTCGCAGAAGCCATTTTGAGGAACTCTTCGTATGTCCCGCAGGTTGAGATCTGCCTTATGTTCCTGATGCCTGCAAGCTTCAGATAAGTTATGAGCTCAGTATTTTCGAGCGGTGCAAAGCCTCCGATGATGTTGACGGATCTGGCGTCCTTTTCCATGGGCTCGAGCAGAGAATATATCGTCTGTCTGACGTGCACCATAGGCGGACGGCGTCCTTCTCTCGTGAGCGCGTACATGTAGCACGGACGCACTTTAACGCCTTCATACTCACCGCCTGCAAGGGCATCTTCAGCCTTGCGGCAGACTCTGTCCATATCGGTGCCGAGGAGCGCGTCGACACAGGTGATGCAGATCATGACGACCTTCGGGATCTTCTTTCCGGTGTCTTTAAGGAAAGCCAGGACTTCCTTTATCGCATCAGGGATCTTATTGAGGTGACGGCCTGTAACGAGATCAGGCTCGCTCATCTCAAGATAGAAAAATCTGTTCTTGTATTCGGGCATCGATGAGATGAGTGAAGTGTTTCTTCCGCAGCATCCCGGAGCCACGATGAGCATCACAGACTCGGGCACGCTTAAGCCTGCGCGCTTAACGCCGAAGCCTTCAGCGCCGGGAGAGTTGTATGCGAGAGTCGCGGGCGAGCTGTAAACGAGATTCTTACCGGACAAAAGCTCATCCGGAATATCCGCCTTGCCGCGCTTTAAGATCTCTTCAGCTGTATAAAATACCGCTTCGTGCTTCATGAATACTTATCCTTCCAAAAGCATTTTCGCCAGATCGATAAACCTCTGTGCCGCCTCGGAATCCTTTGCGCCCTCAACGACCGTCATGCCCTTGTCTTCGCAGAGCGTGATGTCGTCGCTTCTGGGAATTACCGCAACGACCGGCGTGTTATGCTCATCGGCAAACTCTTTTACCTTCTCGTCTTCACCGGGGACATTGCGCTTGTTGAGGATGATGCCCCTTACGCTCGCGTATCCCCTGTCTTCAAAATTCCTTACCGCCTGGCAGATATTGTTGGCTGCATAAAGTGCCATCTTCTCGCCGGATGTTACGATCAAGACCTGCTCCGCGTAACCTTCCCTGATGGGAGCCGCAAATCCTCCGCAGACAACGTCGCCCAGGACGTCGTAGAGCACTACGTCAGGCTTGTATTCTTCGAAAAGTCCCAGCTCGTCCAAAAGATTAAATGTCGCGATGATTCCTCTTCCGGCGCAGCCCAGGCCGGGTGTGGGACCGCCTGTCTCGATGCAGAGCACGCCGCCGAAGCCTTCCTGGGAGATCTCTTTCGCGGATGTGGGATCGATACCGTCCTTAAGGATCTCGATAACGGGCTTTAAGGGCTTGCCGCCCAGAAGATTGATCGTGGAATCCGCCTTGGGGTCACAACCGATCTGGATAACGCGCTTGCCCATACTTGCAAAAGCTGCCGACAGATTGGATGTGACTGTCGACTTGCCTATGCCTCCCTTGCCGTAAATTGCGATCTTAAGCATAAAAAAACTCCTCTATCTTTCAGGTCCTGACGATAAAGAAGTCCAATAACGCGCCAAAGCGCTATATCTAAAGACTATTCCCGCTTGGGGCGAACCCTCACCGTCAGAGTCAGTTAATCTATTCGGTTTTAGCGCATCGGAACCAGGTTTTTACGGCTGATCTCCTTTGCATCTTAAGAATAACACGGAAGGCCCTGAAAGGCTATCAGGCTTTTAATTTTTAATATAAAAGAACCATGTGAATTTGCGTTTTGCACACATTCTGCTAAAATCACGTCAACAGGAAAACGTCGGAATAGCGTTTCCACGAAGAATAGGAGGATTTAGATTATATGGAAAATCAGTTAGAAAAGCCCCGCGCATCAAAAGGCTTATCCATTGCCTGCATGGCATGCGGAATCGCATCACTCATCCTTTGCTGGTATTGGGGTTGCGGCCTGATCCCCGCGATCATCGCACTCATTCTGCACGGCTCTGCTACGAAGGATCACGCAGAGAACCAGTTTACAAAAGCAGGCAAGATCACAGGTATCATCGGACTTATCCTGTCGATCCTTTGCGCTATCATCTGGGTATTGGTCATGATCCTTTTGGGCGGCGCGCTCTATGAGCTCTTCTCGAATCTTTCGAGCTTCATGCTCTTCTGATCGCAGGAACAATTCAAACAAAGAGGGCGTCTCCGGTGGAGATGCCCTTTTTACTTTACCGGCACGTATCCGCTCTTCTCGACTATATCCTGGCCGTCTTTGGAAAGCATGAAGTCGACTGCCTTGTAGACATTCTCGTTGGTCTCGCCTTTCCGGTAGACCGCGTAGATGCTGCTCGTGACAGGATAAGCGCCGCTCGCGATATTCCCGATGCTTGGCTCGACGCCGTTGACTGAGAGCATCTTTACGCCGCCTTCAGCGAGCATGCCCGTAACGTAATACCTGAAAGAGAAGCCGATAGGGCTGCCGAACAGCGCAGTATAATCGGCAACGATAGGGGTACCGCCCATAAGGTTTTCGAGCGCGCTCTGGGAGCCGCTGCCTTCGTTGCGCCTCATCGCAGCGATGGGTTTATTGGGACCGCCGAGCTCTTTCCAGTTGGTGATCTCGCCGGAATAGATGCCGCGGATCTGGTCGACGGTTATATCAGATACGGGGTTGTCATCGTTAACGATAAAGACGAACGCGTCCTTGCCGATCTCGACCATCTCGAGCTCAACGCCGTTTTGGGCAGCATAAGCGAGCTGCTCTTCGGAAGGTGCGACGCAGATTATAAGGTCAGCCTTGCCGTCTACGATGTCCTTGTAAGCGCCTCTGGTGTTCGTGTAGTGCATGGCGCTCTGCTCTTCGTAACTCTCACCGTTGTAGATCACGGAATCTTCAGGGTAGATGCTCTCGACAAAGCCGGCATATATAGGCAGAAGGCCTGCCGCGCCATCGATCGTAGGAAGGTCGCCTTCAAGCCGGGTCACTCCCCTGACGGAATAAAGATTCTCCGAGCCCGAGAAAGGCACATAGTCAGAGACTTCGACGCTCATTTTCTGCATTCCCGGCGAATGGTGGCTGATAACCCTCTTGATGAAAAGCTGATAGATCGCGATATCGAGCCCTGCGAAAAACAGGATCACAAGGCCGATCACAGCCAGCTGCCACTTAAGCTTTTTCTTATCCATGGCTTAACTCCAGTTCGCGATCATCTCAACGATCGAGATCTGTTTCCAAAGGTTATATCCATGGACAGTAAGGCCTATTGAGATGCCTAAGCCGGTGATTATTACCAAAGCAAGAATAATGCCAAAAGTCTTATTCTTCATGGCATTACATGTGGGCGACTGCCATCGCCATCAGGGCGATCAGGAAGATCTCGAAAATGGTGATGATCAGGAAGAAAGCCGAGATGGAGCCGAAGACTATCGCCTTTACGCGCCTCTTTTTGCTCTCTTTGACCTTGCGGATATTCACGATGAAAAGTATCAGGAAAACTACGAAAAGAATTCCCGGTGCCGCCATTATCCCGTATTCAATAAATTCATCAAGAAATTGCTCAAATGATGAAAGAGCCAAAAACATAAAAATTTCTCCTGTTATTCCCCGTTAATTTCCTATTATTCCGCCGGAAGGCTGGAGGATCGATATATAAGCTCTGCCGTCGCACCAGCCGCACTCTGCCTTGTATGCCGGGCCGCCGGGAATGATCTCAATATTTCTTCTGTAGCTTCTGTTGCCGATCTGGAATATTAACGTGTGATGGCCGGGCTCCAGATGGAATTTCTTGGATTTTCCGTTCGTAAAGAGTACCGGCGCACTTCCGTCGTCCAAATATAACGTCATCTGAACATTTGTCATGGAAGTATCGTATGAAACAGCGAAATTAGAGCCGGCGCTGCGGGGCGCGGGGGCAAATATCTTATTAGGTGCCGCCCTTTCTGCCGAGAGTACGGATAATCTTAAGATCTTCTGGCCGCAGGACCAGCAGAACATTTGCTCCTTGGTGTCATCAAATTGCATCTGGGCACCGCAGTTAGTGCAGATAATGTTGTGAATCATTTTTCCCTCCTATTATTTTCTCGAATATATGTAATGCTTAATAACCCTGGGGGTAAACCGCAGAAGAGTGAACGATGTCGATACGGGTTCTGTCGTACCAGCTGCAGTCGATCTTTACGGGAGCGTTACCGAGAACGATCCTGATATCTCTTCTGTAATACTTGCCGGCGAAACCGAAGAATAGCGCGTGCCTGCCCTGATTTAAGCGGAAAGACATCGACTGCCCGGCACCTATACTGAACTTCTCGTTCGTAGTGTGGATCCTGAAAAACAAGGGGTATGCTGTCTTATCTGACTGGTAAGATACGATCAGATTGGGACCGGTATAAAAGTTTGGCACCGGCGGGGGCGTTACACTCACAGGCGCTGCCGGAACAGGAACGGGTGTGACAGGTACCAGCTGCATATTAGGCTCAGTTGCCGGTCCGGGATTATAGATCTGTGCGCCGCAATGCCAGCAAAACATGAACTCTCTGGTATCGTCGAACAGTACAGGTGAGCCGCATTTATCGCACTGCGTATTAATATTCATATGCACCTCCCGTAAAATCTGTCTCTAAAGGATATTTTACACCACTTACGGCTATATTAACCGCAAAAAAATCCCTCTTTCAGGCATCCTGGAAGAGGGACGTATAAAATCTGTTTCAGATCAAAAGCTTATTCTTCGAAAAGCGGAGTCGAGAAATATCTCTCAGCCGTATCGGGAAGCACCGTAACGACGGTCTTGCCCTTGCCGAGCTTCATTGCGAGCTTGATCGCGCATGCGACATTGGTGCCCGAAGAGATACCGCACATCATGCCTTCCTTGCGGGTAAGCTCACGTGAAGTATTGATGGCCTCCTCGTCAGTAATGATGCAGATATCGTCGTAAACATTGGTATCAAGGATACCGGGGATGAGTCCGTCACCGATACCCATCTGGACATGTGTGCCGATGGAACCGCCTGAAAGAATAGCCGCATTCTCAGGCTCTGCTGCCCAGATAACTGTGGAAGGATTGACTTCCTTTAAAGCGTGGCCGATGCCCGTGATGGTGCCGCCTGTGCCGATGCCTGAGCAGAAGCCGTCGATCTGGCGGCCTTCCATGGCTTCAAGGATCTCTTTTGCGGTGTAATCGTACTGTGCTTCGGTATTTGCGGGATTCTCAAACTGCTGCGGAATAAATACTCTCGGGTCTGACGCCGCGATCTCTTCTGCCTTTTTTCTGCAGTCTTCTATTGCCTTGCCGATGTCGTTATCGTCGTGGATAAGGATGACTTCAGCGCCGTAGTGCTTAACGAGAAGGCTTCTCTCGCGGCTTACTGAGTCAGGCATGACGATTATCGTGCGGTAGCCCTTGACTGCGCCGATCAGTGCAAGGCCGATGCCCTGGTTGCCGCTCGTGGGCTCAACGA
This sequence comes from Clostridiales bacterium, assembly GCA_017554745.1. Lineage (GTDB taxonomy): Bacteria > Bacillota > Clostridia > Saccharofermentanales > Saccharofermentanaceae > Saccharofermentans. Next base: position 39,464 of record JAFZHS010000021.1, read on the forward strand.
TGATGCTGTCCTTATTGAGCTTGCCTTCCTGCTCTGCGCGCTCGATCATGTTGAGAGCCGTGCGCGTCTTGATAGAGCCTCCGACGTCCAGACCTTCATTCTTGACGAAGACGTCAGCCGCGCCCTCAGGCACTATGTGATTGAGCTTTATAAGAGGCGTATTTCCGACTGCCTCTAAGATATTGTTGTAGATCATTCGAATTCTCCGCTTTTGGTGATTAACGGACACTATTATACAAGGTTTTTCACACAGTTGCAGATTTATATATTTTTATCTCGAAAATAGTCCCCTTGCCTTCCTCGCTCTCACACGAGATCGTGCCGTTCTGGGAGTTGATTATCTGCTTGGACAAAGACAGTCCTATGCCGTTGCTGTTAGGATCAGATTTTCCGCCGTGATAGAAGCGCTCGAAAATGTTCGGAAGGTCCTTTTTAGAGATACCGCAGCCGTCATCTTCAATACGGATGTTGACCGAGAGATTGGTCTCTTCAGAAGAGATCTTTATCTTTCCGCCTGCTTCGGTATGCTGCAAAGAGTTCTTTATGATGTTGGACAAAGCCTCCAAAGTCCATCTTCTGTCGCAGACAAGGACGTTGTCCGAAGGGATATCCGTCTCTATCTGCACGTCTTTTATATCTGCCTCTATCGCGATGCCTGATACTATCTCATCGATCAGATCCTTTACGCTGACTTCCTCTTTTTTCAGCACAAGGACGCCTGCATCGATCTCGGCAAGTGTCAGGAGAGATCTTACGAGCCATGTGATGTGGTCTGTCTGTGCCGTAATGTTAGCTATGCAGCGGCGGCGTTGTGCCTCATCGAGACTGCCGTTCTTAAGAGCGTCGGTCATGAGGTTGATCGCCGTAAGAGGCGTTTTTATCTGATGCGAGATGTTAGAGAGCATGTCGGCCATATAGGTGTTCTTTTTGACCTCTCCGGCATACTGCTCCTGCAAAGTGGAAGCGAGCTTATAGATCTCGCTGCGAAGGATGAGCATGCGTCCTTCGGCCTCAAGCCCGAGGTCAGGAAAAGTGTCTCTGTCCTGGACTTTGGTCAGGAATTCTATAAGTTCGTCAAGCTCTTTCCTGCGCTTTATCCTGTCCGCGGCAATATAGATCACCAGCGCGATCACGATAAAGCCAAGAACACAGGATACGATCAGATAAGGGTTCATAGATTAAGCCTGTACCCCTGTCCTCTTAAGGTCTCGATATATTTGCCGTCATCGTCACCCAGCTTGCTTCTTAAGCGCTTGATATAAACGGTAAGGGTATTGTCGTTAACAAAGCTTCCCACGTCATCCCAGAGAATATTGAGGATCCTGTCGCGGTCTAAGATCTCGCCCGCGTGGTTGATAAAGACGAGCAAAAGCTTATATTCCATCGCTGTGAGCGGGATTTCTTCACTGCCCCTGTACATTTTCGCGTTCGTGATATCGACGGAATTATCGCCGATGACACAGACAGTATTTGCGGAAGATTTGGTGCGCTTGATAAGGCGCTTCATGCGCGCGATGAGCTCTTTGATATGAAAAGGCTTGGAGATGTAATCGTCAGCGCCCTTGTCGAATGCGAGCACGGTGTGGATCTCGTCGTCCATCGCTGTAAGGAAGATGATGGGCATCTCGGAAGTCTCCCGGACCTTCGTGCAGATCTCCATACCATTGCCGTCAGGAAGCGTCATGTCGAGAAGGCAGAAATCTATCTTCTTGCCCAATTCTTCGCTCTCAAGAGCCGCTAATGCTTCGGCAACAGAAGAAGCGAGGGTAACTTCCATACCCTCGCCTGTAAGAGCAAGCTTCAAGCCTTCCGCGATTATGCTGTCGTCTTCAACTACTAATACCATTATCAGACACTCTCTCGTTTGATCTCCTCAATTATATCAATCTTGTTTTCGCGTTTTAAGCAGACTGTTGTCATGATGATGACTGACGCGATTATGAAGACTGTCAGTATCAGAGCGGGCACCCACGGGAAGTGTACCGTGAAGTATCCGAATCTTCTGATCATGAACTTGGACAGCCATTTGCAGATGACTGCAGTGACCGGCACGGCGATTATGAATGCTCTTATGAGCATGCCGGAGCTTTCGCGGAGCTCGGTTATCATAAGCTGCTTAAATGTCGAGCCCATGGACTTGAGCATCGCGAAATGCTTGCGCCTCGATACCATGAGAGCGGATATGGAGCTGTATACATTGAGCAGACAGATTGCTGAAGATATTACCGTGAACACGATGAGCACGACATTTATGAGATTCGCGATGATCTCCTTGTATTCTGCGACTTGTGACTCGGTCGAATTGAAAAATATGTATCCGCCGTCATTCTGCAATTGATCTGTTATGGCATTAAGCAGCTTAATGCTTTCCTTGTTGTCGCAGTTAAAGAAAACCGCGGTATCGATCTTCTGGCAGTTGATCTTATCGAAATAATCAACGACGCTCAGAGGAACGATGATGTATACCTGCATACTGTCCGTGCCGTTAAGATAATCACTGATCTCGTCCGTTCTGACCTTCTTAATGACCTTGAGGTCAAGCGGGCCGTCAAGCTCTATCTCGGGGAAAGTCATCTCATCAAGATCGTAACCGCGTTCTATCGCTTCGTCTCTTGTAATGGCAACAGGATACACGGGAAGCACATCGCCTTCACCGGGAACAAATGCATCCCTGACTTCGTAGTATCTGTAATCTCTGGCAGTCTGTCCGTAGATGCTGTACTCATCAGTCGACATTGCCGTGTTGCTCAGTATGATGCACGGGATATCATCTTCGCCGTAAGTTACCGCCTTAACGTCTTTTGCAAGCTTATCGAAAACTTCATCTTCAAACCCGATTACGCCCAAAGTGGTCTGGTCGTATTCTCCGTGTCTGAACTGGTTGTCAAACTCTTCCCTGCTGAATTCACCGGCAGGGTAATAAAGGCTGATGATCTCATAATAGTCATCCCAATACTCGTCACTTAAAGTGTCATTCTGTACCAGGAGAGGCCACATATCGGATCTGCAGATGGCAACATCGGTTACACCATCAGCCGTTTTGACCTGATCTATGATGTCGTCAAACTCAAACATGTCACCGGAATCCATCATGCTCAGGCAGTAATCTCTGTCAGACAGATATGCAAATCTCACGCTGTTATCCCTGAGCTTATAATCGACCATCAGGTTAATGAGCGACGTTCCGAAATATACAACAACGGTGACTATGAAGAATACCGCTATAGCCCTGATTATTCCGAATGATTTGCTCTTATCGTTCTTTAAGAATCTCGAAGAGAGCATTCCTGAGGCAGCTCTGTTAATGAGCCTGTCGGGATTTTTATTCGCCTTGTGCTTTATCTTTTTAGCCTTCTTATTGCCCCTGATGCTCTCGATGGGACCGACCTTGCTGATCTTCCTTGCAGGTATCAGTGCAGAGATAAAAACGGTCGCGATGCTGAGCACAATAACCGCAATAACTACGGGTATCTTCACCTCAAGAACAGGTTCGGAATTAAGTATGCCTTCGCCGTCAAAACTGAATAATCTCTGCGCGATCGGGCCTGCGACCTTGGATGCGATCTTTACTACGATAAGTCCTAAGGCAAAGCCTATGGGCAAAGCGGGAATGAGCAGCGTTAAAGCTTCAAAGTAGACCGAGCTCCTCTTCTGTTTTCCCGTTGCTCCGACAGAAGACAACATGCCCAGATATCTTGCCCTCTCGTCATATGAGAGCGCGAAAACATTGTATATGAGCATGACTGATATCAGCACGATAAGGATCACAAAGAAGATCTGCATACCGCGAACGATGAAGTTGAGGGCATCCTGGGATGAGCTTCCCGCAAAGATGAGGACCATGTTATTTGCATCGTAGTCAACGCCGACCAGATCATAGAGTTTTGTGTAAAAACCATTATCGATTTTATTCGCATCAGTCATCAGAAGGGCATTGAAAGTCCCGCTCTGAAGTGTGGATTCATCCGTCAGGGAGATAGCCGAATACCATGCGCAGCCCGCATCTTCGAAGACGGGACTCTCGATAAATCCGACGACCGTATATTCCCCGGAATAACCCGTGGGTTCATGGATCTCCTCATGCGTCTTATAGAATTCTTCGTCTTCCTCAGGAACGATGTAAAACATGTTAAAAGGCAGCTCCACCGTCTCGCCTGCGGGTATCGATACAAGCGGGAACGAGAGGAATGTATCGCTGTCTGAATTATTCTTTATGTATCTCGTGAATGTGGATGCTTCGATCTTATCGCCGATCTTTACAGTCGCTCCTTCAGCGACAGCTGCCTGGCTTATGACGATCTCTCTATCGTTCTCGGGAAGTCTCCCTTCGACGACCTTGATATTCATCCACTCAAAAGCTTCAGACGAATACCTTCTTATGTTAAGGAAAGGTCTTTCCGCTTTGCCGCTTTGGTCAAATTCAGTGAGCTTTAAGTCTTCGGTAACAGCGATATCCGTTACCTCACTGTATCCCTTGATCGTCTCAAGCTGTTCTTTGTCAATGTCATAAACTGCGAAATGGTATGCTCCGTTCCTTGCCGAAGCAATATCGACAAAGTATCTGTAAGCAGTGTCTTTGCCGACAAGCACGCATGTAAGGAGCATTACCATCAGCGCGATCCCCACGATGGAGAGCAGTGTGCGCTTGGCATTCATCTTCATGTGCTTTAAAGTCACCTGATGAATTATCTTTGTTTTTCTCATACTTCCTGTTCCTTATTATCCTTTTGTCCGTAAATCCCCATTATTCGCGGCCAATTAAATCCGTATTTCTGATGCGGTCATCTTTAACGATCTTTCCGTCTTCCATGTATATGATCCTGTCTGCCTGAAGCGCGATATTCTCATCGTGCGTGATAAGGATCAGGGTCTGTCCGAATTTCCTGTTGGACTCTTTCAAGAGCTCAACGATCTCATTGCTGTTCTTCCTGTCGAGGTTGCCCGTGGGCTCGTCTGCAAGCAGCAGTTCCGGCTTTGAAAAAAGTGCCCTTCCTATCGAAGCTCTCTGCTGCTGTCCGCCCGAGAGTTCACTCGGCAGATGGCTTCTTCTGTCAGACAGTCCCAGGTAATCGACGATCTTATCGAGCCTTTCCTTATCGGGCTTTCTGCCGTCTAACATATGCGGCAGAACGATATTCTCATCGACATTGAGCTCGGGCAGAAGATTGTAGAACTGGTAAACCAGACCGATGTGTCTTCTCCTGAAGATAGCGAGTTTGTCTTCGCTCTGTGAATGAATGTCCGTGCCGTTGATGAAGACCTTGCCTGATGTCGGTTTGTCGACACCTCCGATTATGTGAAGCAGCGTGGATTTGCCCGATCCTGACGCGCCTACGATAGATACGAACTCGCCCTTTTCGACAGAGAAAGATACATCCTGCAAAGCAACGGTCTTGCTATCCCCTGCGCCGTACACCTTGCTCAAATTCTCACATCTCAATAATTCCATGACTTATCTCCTTTTCCGTGATAAGCCCATAGTAACAAATCCGGAACATCAAAAAATGAATTCCAAAGTGACAATTTAGTCACTTTGGAATCTGAATAAAGCTGTTTGTTTAATTGGAATGCCCTTGGCCTTACTTAACGTTGATCTTGGTAGGCTTGTGCTTGAGCATATAAGAATCTGCCTGCTTCTGCAGATCCTGGTAATCGATCTTGCCGGAAGATGTCATTGGCATGCTGTCCAGGGCAATGACCTTGTCGGGCCTTAAGAACATAGGCAGATTGTCGTGGCAGTGAGCTTTGATCTTTTTGTCAGTGTTCTTATTCAGATGAGAATCCTTCTTCAGTTCAACGAAAAGGATTATTCCCGTAATATCGTTTCTCTCAGGGACCTTGCAGACAACAGCTGCGCTGCGGACGACACCGTCCATCCTCTGCACTTCTGCTTCAAGATCGGGCGTAAAGATCTTCGTGCCGCTGATGGAGACGTGCATGTTCTTAATGCGTCCGTTGATATAAAGATAGCCTTCGCTGTCCATATAACCCAAGTCGCCGGTATGAAGATATGTCTTGCCGTCAGGATGGACCTGGAGCATCCTTGCTGTAGCTTCCTCATTCTGCCAGTAACCCTTCATCATGCCGATGGAATGAACGCAGATCTCACCGGCTTCGCCTGCCGGCAATTCCTCATGCGTACCCTCTTTGACTATGCATACATCAACCATGGGGAAAGGCTTGCCTGCGGAATTAATGTTATACGTCTCGGGTGTATGCATGGCGATAACGGTAAGCTCCGTCATGCCATAGACCTGCATGAGCTTGGTCTTGCAGCCGTGCTCTTCCATGATACGGTCCATGTTCTCGATGCGCTCAGGCTCACACTTCTCACCGCTGTAAAGGCAGAATTTGAGGAACGAGAGATCCTGGCCCTTGATGCTCTCAGAGTGAAGGAAGTGCTCCCACATTCCGACGGAACCGATGATCATGTTGGGCTTGAACTCAATGATGGCATCGGTGATCTTGCGGAAATCGTAGATCTGATGAATGTATACCTTTTTGCCGTAGTACAACGGGAAATGAATGCTGCTCGCAAAACCCGCAAGAGCAAATACAGGAAGGAAGGTAAGCGATGTCTTATATTCAGGAGAATGGAAATCGAAATAGTATTCGTTGTAGTAGATGTTGAGATTCAAAGCCCTGGGCGTCTGAATTACGAACTTGCGGTCTCCGGTAGAACCGCTGGTCGCGAATATGATCTCCGTGTCAGCAGTGCCCTTGGTGAACTCGGGAGCTGCATTCTCGCCCGGATCACGGGCAAGGAACTTCTTCCAGTAAGAGACCTTCTCCTTGTGGATGGAAGTAAAGAAATACCTGAATCCCATGCTGAAAGTAACGACGCCCCAGAAGAAACGCTTCAGGAAGATCGCACTCTGGATGGGAGATACGATGTAAAGATCCTTAAGGCAGGGTGCCTCGCAGATGAGCTTAAGATTTCTCGAGCTGATGTCGGCGAGGAAAGCGAGCTTTGATCCGGCCTCGGTAATGATGTTCTTATACTCCATCGGTGAGAGCCTGACGTCCACCATCAAAGGTGTCAGGGACACGTAATTGCAGGCATAGACCAGAGCGATCGATTCAGGGCATGTCACCATACCGATGACGACCTTGTCACCGGGTTTGAGATACGGGATAGATGAGAGTATGCGGATAAGCTTTTCGACAAGATCGCGGAAACGCTTATAGTCGTACGTGATGCCGGCATAGGAAAAAACCTCGTCGGTATCCTTGTACGGAGTATGATTCTTGATGAAATCATACAAATTGTACTCGATATGTTGTAAAACTTCCTCGTCCTTAATGTCCTTCATTTTAACCCTTCAAAATGCCTATTCTTCCGAATAAAAACATTCCTAATAATAATTAAGAAAGAAGTAAAAGTCAAAGACAGAAAATGCGCTTAATTGCCAAAACAGACGGCTTTTTGGGGTGCCTTAATTGATATGGATTACATCAACGGGTATACATGGTTATCACTTCAAATAAGACACCGTATAGCGCGCCCAAAACCAATGTGATATCAAACAGGGTGTCGAGCTCACTCTTGTGAAAAATGAAGAGCAGAACACAGATTCCCAGATCAACTGCAGCAAGTATTATCAAAGTGTCTTTTGCAGACGTGAACCTTGCCATCTTTTTGTCGCTGACGTGGTAACTCTTAAGCTGGTCTTCGGAAAGTCCGCTGACGTATTTGACGTATTCCTGGAAAGAAAACTTTTTCGTGCCATCGAAATAAGCTTTGTCATCGTTCTCGAATCTGAGGTTGCTTACCGGGAAATCTTCAATGACATAAGTCTCGGTTTTGATGCCCTTAGCCGGGAGTTCATCAACTACTGCGTGATCGAAGACGACCGTGCAGATGCCGTCGTGCGGATTGCAAGCCCAGACTGTATTCTCCCCGCCATAAAGAAGAATTGTTTTGGGATCCGAATAATCCCTTGCCGCAGCCTCGTTAAATGCTTCAATGCTTGTCATCCACGAATCCGGATCCTGCGCTAATATGGTCGTTGCCTTGTAGCGGAAATAGTACTCACCGGACAGATACTTAATATACGAACTGCGCATGGCCAGAAAGTAATCTGAAGCCGAGAATACGAGGCTGATTATTATGAAAATAAACAGAACCTTACGCATCATTTTTCTTATCTCCCTTATTCCTGTTATTGAGCACTACTATCGTCTCGACACTGTCTGTCCATGGGAACATATCCACAGGCTTTGCAATCTGAGGCTCAAAGCCTTGTGCCTTGAAGCCCTTGAGATCCCTTGCAAGTGTCTCGGGACAGCACGAAATATAAACTATCTTGGAAGGCGCGAGCTTGCCGCAGGCCTTGATGAATTCCTTGGTCGTTCCGGCTCTTGTAGGATCCAGGATGACGGCGTCGATCCCGGCGTCAGTCCCGGCGATATCTGCCATATACTTAGTCGCATCTCCTAGAACGAACTCCGCATTCTTGATTTTGTTGGCCGTCTTGTTCTTGAGCGCGTCCTTAAAAGCTGATCCGTTGATCTCAATACCCGTAATGCTCTCGACATAGGGCGCGAAAGACAGCGTGGTCGAGCCTGTTCCGCAATAAGCATCGATGCAGACCTCGGTGCCTGTAAATTCAGCGAGTCTTACGGCTTCCGTATAAAGAGCCTCTGCCTGCTCGTGATTCGACTGCATGAACGAATCAGGAGACACCCTGAACTTTTTGCCGAGGATGATATCGGTGATATAGCCTTCGCCCGAGATCTTCTTAGTCCCGTCGCCGCCCAAGATCATTGAATCGTTGCGCTGGTTGATATTGATAAGGAGCGTTGTGATCTCGGGATGGAGCTTTAATAATTCATCTGTGAAGATCTTCTTTTTCTTAAAATACTTGCTGCCGATGACCAGCACGACCATTACTTCGCCCGTGGCATCAGCAGTCCGTACCAGGATCCTTCGAAGGTCACCTGTATGCTTAACTTCGTTGTATATCTCGACATTAAGCTTTTCTGCGAGCCTGGCACAGTCTCTTATGATCGCCGATGCCGTCTTATTCTCGATAAGGCAGGAATCGACTTCAACAATGCGGTGTGAGCCTGACTCATAAGGACCTACGATGACATGGCCGTTTCTGAGCCTTTTAAACTGCGAATGGACCTTGTTGCGGTAGTACAAAGGATGCTCGCAGAGATGTATCGGAAGCACTTCGCAGAATGGCTCTATCAGCCTTCTGACTCTCTTCTCTTTCGCTGCGGCCTGCTCGAAATATGTTTTTCCGGCATAAGAACAACCCCCGCATTTTTCAGCCACAGGGCATTTGTTGGATGCGCCTATAACCTGGCTGATCTTGTTCTTCGGTTTTTTAGCAGGGGGATTCATCAGTATTCCTCAGGAAGCTGCGTTGTCTACAACGTGCTTAAGAAGGATCGCCGTCGTAATAGAACCTACTCCTCCCGGTACAGGCGTAACAGCTTCAGCGATCTCAGATACCTTCTCGTAATCGACGTCACCGCAAAGCCTGCCTTCCTCATCGACATTCATTCCGACGTCAATGACGATCTGGCCGGGCTTTACAAACTTATCAGTTATCATTTTCGCGACACCGCAGCATGCGACGATGATATCCGCATTCTTACACTCTTCTTCGATATTGACTGTCTTTGTATGGCAGACGGTAACGGTAGCATTAGCGGTCGTAAGAAGGAGAGCTGCAGGCTTGCCGATAACAAGGCTCCTGCCTACAACGGTAACCTTCTTTCCCTTTGTCTCGATGCCATAGTGCCTGATCAATGCCATGACTGCTTCAGCAGTACAGGGAGCTGCGCTGTCAGGAACGCCTGCCAGAACATTTTCCATGTTTCTGATATCCATGAAATCCGAATCCTTGCCGGAGTCGATAGTCTTTCTCATATGCTCGTCGCTCAGGGGCTTTGGAAGAGGTCTGAACACGAGGATGCCGTGAACCTTGGGATCGTTATTGATGCCGTCAAAAGTCTCGTCCAGCTCTTCCTGAGATACGCCTGCATCAAGTGCTGTGATCTCGACTTCCACGCCTGCAGATTCGAAGCGCTTCAGCACGCCTCTCTCGTATGCCAGGTCATCGTCTCTTTCACCGACACGGAGTATGGCGAGCTTCGGGCTGATGCCCCTGCTCTTAAGCTCTCCGACCTTTATCCTGAGGTCTTCAACGATCTTGTCTGCAACTTCTTTGCCGCCTAATCTCTGCATTCTAATTACCCGCCGATCAATATTGTCTTTACCTGCTCGTAGACCTTCGCGCATACCGCGGATGTCTCATCGACAAGCTCTAATGTCTTCTTGTTAAGGTCTTCAGCATATGCCCTGTCCTTCATGGACTTGGTGTTGATGTAAACGTTCATCGCAGCACCCTTGGCAGCCGTATCGCATGCCGCAGCGGCAACTCCGACGTCACTTATCGCAAGCCTTGAGCCGATTACCGCAAGGCGCGCCAAGACCAGAGCCGTCTCGTAAGCCTTCTCAACTACCTCGAAAGGCGCAGTGCTTGCCTGCTTGAGAACGCCTTCCAAGATCTCGTCTCTGCCTTCCTGATCCTTCGGGATGGAATATGCTTTCGCGAGGGGCTCGAAAACCTCCTCGTCCTTCTTGCCGAGCTCTTCAAATTCCTTCACGAGCTTCCCGCACTTACCGATCGCAACTTCGATCTCTTCCTGGTACTCTGCGTACTTCTTCTTGCCGCTCGTAAGGTTGCCTACCATCGAACCCAGCGCAGCCGCGATAGCGCCGCATACAGCCGATGCTCCGCCGCCTCCGGGTGTGGGCGCGCCTGAAGCAAGTTCTGTCAAAAATACGTCTACTGTTCTGTTTTCCATTTCCCTAGAACTCCTGAATCCATATTACCCTATTATTCTACTCGAAATCGGCAGTTTAAGTCAGTCTACAATATGGTAAATATCATGACTGATAAACGACTGCGTTTATTCGTATTGCAGGAAAAAATATAGCGGTCTGAATCGCTTCAAACCGCCTATTTTACTGATAATCAGATAAACCTCTTGATCGCTATGATGCCCATCATGTCGAGATTGCCGTATTTAACGACGCCTCTCGATGCCGAGGCGTGGATTACCTGGCCGTCGCCGATGTATATCGCGACGTGGCCGCACCAGCCTCCATAGTCATAACAGATTACGTCTCCGGGCTTTAGGTCGTCACGTGAGACTGTCCAGCCGTAGGATTTATATATCGTGTTAGAACCGTTCGCCACGCTGATGCCGATCTGTGCGTAGCAATATGTAACAAGTCCTGCGCAGTCAACACCGCTGGAGGAAGTGCCTCCGAACACATAAGGCTTACCGAGCATATACTCCGCGATCCTTACGATACTTTCGCCGTTATATCCGATGTTCGACGGATAAGATCTTGAGCCTCTGCTGCCTGAAGAAACCGGCGTCGGTTTGGGTGTCGGAGTAGGCGTGGGCGTCGGAGGAGGATTTGTGGTCGTATAGGACATGTAAACATATCCTTCCTTGCCGCCCGGTGTCTTAACCTTATACCATTTATCGCCGACGATGGCGCTGCAGTAAAGCTTGTCCTCATCGTTTACTATTGTGACCTGTTCGGATGAAGTGGAGGGCTGGGATCTTACGATAAGGCTGTCCGTGTCTACCCAGACAGTTCTGTCAACTGATACGGATACCATGGTGTCCTGTATGGTGTTGGTCAGCACATAGCCCTCGTACTCATTATTACTCTTATCAGTGACCTTGATCCTCGACCAGGTATCGCCTACACCGGTACGCGTTACCTCCTGGCCCACATGTAGTGATACGAGCGTCAGCGAATCCATGTCAGGCTCTTCTTTTAGTATCGACTGGCTTGCCCTCACGTAGTAGGTAGTGTCGTCAGGCGCGAAACACTGGGGATCTAAGAGCTCTATCGGAAGATTCGAATCATCATATTGCTGATAGATCACGTATTTCTCAACGTCCCGGTAATCCGTTACTTCAGGATCAATCGTATTTCCGGCAGGCTGAAGGGATACAAGGTCATCTGTCTCGGCACTCTTAAGTTCATCAGTGCTGCTGACAAGTGCCCATTCCTCGATCTCAACTCCTCCGGTCTCGACATTGCTCGTGCCATTGACCATGGCATTTGCACGCGATACCACCATGGCAGGCGTGGCCGTGTCACGGAGTCCTATCGGAAAGCATACTGCAGGCAAAGCCACGAATATTCCCGTGGCAATCGTCAGTATGCTCATATTGCGGTTTGTCTTAAATACGATCTTTCTCATCGTTAGTTACCTATTATCTGCTACCCTAAATTATACCTATGATATTCCGTTCCTTTGTGGCAATCCGATGTCAAGTTGATGAATCACGTGGCAAGCAGTAAAAAGGCTGCCCTCTTCGGACAGCCCTTGTAACTTTACTGGATTATTCGTTTTATCGCCTTGATACTCATCATGTCGACGTTACCGTAGCATACACGCCCTCGTGAGCTCGATGCGTGGATTACCTGCCCGTCACCGACATAGATGGCAACGTGGCCGCAGTAGCTGCCGTAGTCGTAGCAGACGACATCGCCCGGCTTGATATCGCTACGGGGCACGCTGACGCCCGAGTGTAGCCAGATCTGCGTCGCGCCGTGAGGCAGGGATACACCGATCTGTGCGTAGCAGTACATTACGAGGCCGGAGCAGTCGATACCGCTCGAAGACGAGCCTGCGAATACATAAGGTACACCGAGCATGGATTCTGCGATACTGACGATACTCTCGCCGTTCTTACCCGTGATTACAGGGAGCGATCTGACATTACCGTAGCTCTGTGAGCCGCCACCGCCGCTTGAGGAAGAACTTCTCGGACGGGGTGTGGGCGTAGGTGTAGGCGTCGGCGGAGGATTGGTCGTCGTGTAAGACTTATAAACATATCCTGTCGTACCGCCTGTCGTGGTTACCTTATACCATTTATCACCGACGATCGCGCTGCAGTAGAGTTTTGTGTTCTTGTAGACGGTCGTCTTTTCTTCTGATGATGTGGAAGGCTCTGCTCTGATAATGAGCGCGGATGTGTCTACCCAGACAGTTCTGTCGATCTCGATGGAGAGCATCGTATCCTGGATGGAATTTGTGAGGACATATCCTTCTTTGTCATCCTCTGTCCTGATCTTTGACCATGTATCGCCTACACCGATCCTTGTGACCTCCTGGCCTAAGTGGAGCGATGTGATCGTATAAGAATCCATTTCAGGATCTTCCTTGAGGATGGACTGCTTGGCTCTTACATAATAAGTCGTGTCATCGGGCGCGAAACACTGGGGATCCAGAAGCTCGATGGGGAGATTGTCGCTGTCGTACTGCTGGTAGATAGTGAATTTCTCAACATCAGAATAGCTTGCCGGAGCACAAACCTCGACATACTCGGTGGGGTCTGTATCTTCGACCTCATAACTATCGTAACTTGCATCATATCCGACGTCGGCACTGATCAGTTCGTCTGCGCTGCTTACAAGTGCCCAGTCCTCAATAACGACTTCGCCGCTCTCGACATTGCTGGTGCCATATACAGTACCGTATGCACGCGATACTAACATCGCGGGCGTCATGTCCTCGCGGACGCCGATAGGCAGGCAGAATACAGGAACCGCTACGAAAAAGCCCGTAGCGATCGCGACGATATGCTGCTTTCTGTTATGTTTCAGTACTACCTTCTTCATATATCTCCACGCTCTTTTAAAGCGTTCACTACTAGATTATACAACCCATTTTAGTGCGTTTCTGTGGCAATTTTCAGGCTCACGGGCGTGCATTTGTCTGTAAAAAGCCCGCTATACCGGCTTCCCGGCTTTTCGGGACTCCCGAAAATGAGCATAAAAACGCCGGAGGATATACCCCTCCGGCGTCATTATAAACTGTATAGGCCCTTGGTTGCTTTACATTTGCGGGACAAAAGAATTACTTCTTGTCCTTAAGCACGTCAACGTCGAGCTGTGAATCGAGGCGGTCCTGCTCGTCAAGGATCTCATTGCGGGCCTGGATCTGGTCGAGGTAATCGTTAGCGAACAGCTCTGTGTCGCCTTCGCCCTCACCATACTCGTGACCTGTGATGAGCTTGCTGTTTGCCTTGATAACAGGTACAGCTGTGATGTCGCTGTGAGCCTTGATACCGGTACCTGCAGGGATGAGCGCACCGATGATGACGTTCTCCTTGATACCGATGAGCGGATCGACCTTGCCCTTGATAACTGCGTCTGTGAGAACTTTTGCAGTCTCCTGGAAGGATGCGGCTGACATGAAGGAGTCAGAAGCGCTTGCGGCCTTAGCGATACCGAGGAGGATCGTCTTGCCTGAAGCGGGCTTCTTGCCCTGCTCTTCGCAGTCTCTGTTCCTGGAGATGAAGTTATACCAGTCAACAGTCGTGCCTGTCATGAAGCCTGTATCACCCGGATCGTCGATCTGGACTCTTCTCATCATCTGCTTTGTGATGATCTCGATGTGCTTATCGTTGATGTTTACACCACCACCTGTGTAGTAGACCTTTGTGATCTCGGAGATGATGTACTTCTGAACGGCACGGATATCCTTAACTCTGAGGATCTCCTTAGGATCGATCTTACCGTCGATGATCTGGTCGCCTGCTTCGATGACCTGACCGTCTGTAACGGTGAGTGTAGCGTGAGAAGGTACCTTGTACTCCATCTTCTCGATGGGGTTGCCCTTGATGTCCTTGATAGGCTCTACGCCCTCGTCGTACTTAGGTGTAACAACGATAGTCTTCTGCTTTGTCTTCTCGTTCTCAACGATCTTAACTTCGCCGGGAACAGAGGAGATGATTCCGTGACCCTTAGGATCTCTTGCTTCGAAGATCTCGGTAACACGGGGGAGACCCTGTGTGATATCTTCGCCGGAAGCAGCGATACCGCCGGAGTGGAACGTTCTCATCGTGAGCTGTGTACCAGGCTCACCGATTGACTGTGCAGCGATGATACCGACTGCTTCGCCGACTGCAACAGGACGGCCTGTAGCAAGGTTGATACCGTAGCACTTGGAGCATACGCCTCTTCTGGAACGGCAGTCGAATACTGATCTGATCTTGAGCTTGCCCAAGTCTTCGATCTGGTGTCTTGTAAGGATCTTGCCTGCAGCCTCAGCCTCAGCAACCTTAGCGGCTACCTTCCTGTCGCGCTCAGCAAGCTTCTCGGGTGTCTCAGCGCCCTTGATCTTGACGGAATCCTTAACAGCCTGTCTTGCCTCGTTAGCTGCCTGCTTAGCAAGCTCAACGGACTTGCAGATATCCTCTGCCTTGAGTGCGTCGATCAGCTCGTTCTTCTTAACGATGACCTCGCCAGTCTGGTAGTTGATGATATCCTCAGCTGCATAACGGCCATAGAGACGGTCGTTAAGGGACTTGATGACATTGGACTTCTTGTTGGAGACTTCTGTGATCTCCTTGACCCATGTGAAGTCGTCAGTACCGCAGTCTTCCTCTGTAACAACAACTGCCTGTGCAACGTCAACGAGACGTCTTGTAAGGTATCCGGATTCAGCTGTCTTGAGAGCCGTATCGGAGAGGGCCTTACGGGCACCGTGTGATGAGATGAAGAACTCGAGCACGTTCATACCTTCACGGAGGTTGGACTTGATCGGGATCTCGATGGTGTTACCTGTCGTATCCTGCATGAGACCACGCATACCAGCGAGCTGCTTGATCTGGTTGTTGGAACCACGCGCGCCGGAGTCAGCCATCATTCTGATCGGGTTGTAGATGTCGAGGTTGTCCATCAAAGCCTTGGTGATGTTATTTGTTGTCTCACCCCAGACCTTTGTAACCTCGTTGTGACGCTCTGCCTCTGTGAAGAATCCTTCTTCAGCAGCTTCGTTGATCTCTTCAACTCTCTCGTCACCTTCAGCGATCATCTTATCCTTGATGTCAGGGATGATCATGTCTTCGATACCGATGGAGATACCGGAGATGGTGGAGAATCTGTAACCCATAGCCTTAACGTCATCGAGGAATACTGTTGTTCTCTCGAGGCCGTGGATGGCGATGCACTTAGCGATGATCTTTTCGAGCTTCTTCTTACCGAGAGCGAACTCGAACTTAACTTCCTTATCAGGATTCTCAGCCTTAGCAGCTGCAGCCTTTGCCTTCTGGTCAGCGAGGTGCTCGAAATCGATCTCAAGCTTCAAGTGGTTCTCAGGCTTTGTTCTGTCAACAAAACCCAAGTCCTGGGGAACGATCTGGTTGAAGATGAATCTTCCGAGTGTGGACTCAACAAGACCTGTCTCAACCTTGCCGTTGATCTCTCTGGAGATGCGGACCTTGATCATGCTGTGGAGCGTGATCTGGTGCTCATCGTAAGCCATCTGTGCTTCGTCGATGGATGAGAAGACCATGCCCTCACCCTTGTCGTTCTCTACTTCCATTGTGAGGTAGTAGCAGCCGAGGATCATATCCTGTGTAGGAACCGTAACCGGCTTACCGTCCTGAGGCTTCAGGAGGTTGTTTGTAGAGAGCATGAGGAATCTGGCCTCTGCCTGAGCCTCTGCAGAAAGCGGTACGTGTACAGCCATCTGGTCACCGTCGAAGTCTGCGTTAAAGCCTGTGCAGACGAGCGGATGGAGCTTGATGGCACGGCCTTCTACGAGTACAGGCTCGAATGCCTGGATAGAAAGTCTGTGGAGCGTAGGAGCACGGTTGAGGAGGACCGGATGATCTCTGATGATCTCTTCCAGGATATCCCAAACCTCAGGTACTCTTGCGTCTACCTGTCTTCTTGCTGTCTTGATATTGAGCTTGTCGTTGATCTCAACGAGCTTCTTGATTACGAAGGGCTTGAAGAGTTCTAATGCCATCTCCTTAGGGAGACCGCACTGATGCATCTTAAGCTCAGGTCCGACGATGATAACGGAACGTCCGGAGTAGTCTACACGCTTACCGAGGAGGTTCTGTCTGAAACGGCCCTGCTTACCCTTGAGCATGTCGGAAAGTGACTTGAGCTGTCTGTTGCTCGTAGCGGATGTGGAACCCTTAACAGGTGTGCCGTGACGTCCGTTGTCGATCAATGCGTCAACTGCTTCCTGAAGCATTCTCTTCTCGTTGCGAACGATAATCTCAGGTGCGCCGAGATCGAGGAGCTTCTTAAGACGGTTGTTTCTTCCGATAACTCTTCTGTAGAGGTCGTTAAGGTCTGATGTAGCATAACGGCCGCCGTCGAGAGGTACCATAGGACGGAGTTCCGGAGGAAGTACCGGAATAACGTCAAGGACCATCCACTCGGGCTTGTTGCCGGATGCCTTGAAAGCTTCAGCGATCTCAAGTCTCTTATTGATCTTGAGTCTCTTCTGTGTGCTTACTGAACCGACCTTCTCCTGCTGGAGCTGGTCGATGATCTCGTCGATGTTGATCTCGGATAAGAGGATCTTGATAGCCTCGGCACCCATCTTTGCAACGAAAGAATCCTTGCCGCACTTTTCTCTTACGCTCTTAAACTGGTCTTCTGTGATGATGTCGTACTTGTTAAGACCGGTCTCTGTGATGTCACCGGGATCGATTACGATGTACTTTGAATAGTACAGAACGCTCTCGAGCTGCTTAACTGTGAGGTCGAGCAGTGTGCCGATCTTAGAAGGCTGTGTCTTGAAGTACCAGATGTGTGATACGGGTGTTGCGAGCTGGATGTGTCCGAGTCTTTCACGGCGAACTGTGTTCTTTGTTACTTCGACTCCGCACTTGTCGCAGATCATGCCCTTAAATCTGATCTTCTTATACTTACCGCAGCGGCATTCCCAGGACTTTGTAGGTCCGAAGATCTTCTCGCAGAAGAGTCCGTCTACCTCAGGTCTCTGAGTACGATAGTTGATGGTCTCGGGCTTCTTGACTTCGCCGTGTGACCAGCTCTTGATGACCTCGGGAGATGCAAGCTGGATGCTTATTTTTGTAAGATGATTTTGATCATTCATAACTGTCTTTTATCTCCTTTACATGTCACCGTCGTCATCACCGAATTCGTCGCCGAAGTCGCCGTCATCTTCCTTGATATTTCCGAGCTCGTCAGCTTCTACGAAGCCTTCGCTGAAGATATCGGAAGGAGACTCTGCGTCTTCACCGTCGAGGGAGACTCTTGTTGTCTCATCCATTTCGCTGTATGTGTCGAAAGCCTGTCTGTTCTCGGCAACATACTCTTTGTCGTCGGTGTATGTACGAACGTCCAATGCCAAAGCCTTCAACTCGTTAACAAGGACATTGAAGGACTCAGGGATACCCGGTTCAGGAATGTTCTTGCCGCGGATGATGGCGTCATATGTCTTTGAACGGCCTTCGATATCGTCGGACTTGACTGTGAGGATCTCCTGGAGAGTATGGGCAGCACCGTAAGCTTCGAGTGCCCAAACTTCCATCTCACCGAATCTCTGTCCGCCGAACTGGGCTTTACCGCCCAAAGGCTGCTGTGTAACGAGTGAGTAAGGTCCTGTGGATCTTGCGTGCATCTTGTCGTCAACAAGGTGGTGCAGCTTCATGTAGTACATGATTCCTACAGTTACTCTGTTCTCGAAAGGCTCACCTGTACGGCCGTCGTAAAGAACAGTCTTACCGTCCTTATCGATGCCTGCAAGCTCGAATGCATCAGCGATGTCGTTCTCGTTTGCACCGTCGAAAACAGGTGTAGCGATCTTCCAGTTAAGTGCCTTAGCAGCGCGGCCAAGGTGTACCTCAAGGAGCTGGCCGATGTTCATACGTGAAGGAACGCCGAGCGGGTTGAGGCAGATATCAAGTGTTGTACCGTCAGGTAAGAAAGGCATATCCTCTTCAGGAAGTACTCTGGAGACAACACCCTTGTTTCCGTGACGTCCGGCCATCTTATCGCCGATGGAGAGCTTTCTCTTCTGAGCGACATAAACGCGGACTCTCTTGTCAACACCGTTCTTTAAGTTGCCGTTTGTCTCCTTTGTGGAAACAACAACGTCAACGACTACGCCGGAACCGCCGTGAGGAACACGCTTTGAAGTATCCTTAACTTCTCTTGCTCTCTCGTTGAAGATTGCCTTGTAAAGTCTCTCTTCAGCTGTCTGGTCTGTCTCGCCCTTAGGTGAGACCTTACCTACGAGGATGTCACCGTCCTTGACCTCGGCACCGATCATTACGATACCGTTCTCGTCAAGGTTAGAGAGAGCGTCGTCAGAAACGTTCGGAACTTCTCTTGTGATCTGCTCAGCACCGAGCTTTGTCTCACGTGCTTCGCACTCATGCTCTTCGATATGGATGGATGTATAAACATCATCTCTTACGATTCTTTCATTTACGAGAACGGCGTCCTCGTAGTTATAACCTTCCCATGTGGTGAATCCGATGAGAACGTTACGTCCGAGAGCAAGCTCACCGTTGTCGGTAGCAGGACCGTCTGCGATGGTATCGCCGGCCTTTACCTTATCGCCGATAGCTACGATCGGGCGCTGGTTGATGCATGTGCTCTGGTTGGATCTCTGGTACTTGGCGAGCATGTATGTATCTACTGTGCCCTCTGCTGTAGTAACTTCGATCTTGTCAGCTGCAACAAAGGATACGACACCGTCGTGAGCTGCAACGATGCAGACGCCGGAGTCCTTAGCTGCACGGTATTCCATACCTGTTCCGATGATAGGTGCCTCAGGCTTGATGAGAGGTACTGCCTGACGCTGCATGTTGGATCCCATGAGGGCACGGTTAGCGTCATCGTTACCAAGGAACGGGATAAGTGATGTAGAAACGGATACGAGCTGCTTAGGAGATACGTCCATGTAGTCGACCTGCTCAGGGTCAAGCTGCAGGAACTGGTCTAAGTAACGGCATACGATCTTCTTGCCGATGAAACGGCCGTCCTCATCGATAGGCTCGTTAGCCTGTGCGATGTTGAACTCGTCCTCTTCGTCAGCGGACATGTAAACAACTTCGTCAGTAACTCTGAGGTTTTCCTTATCAAACTTTCTGTAAGGAGTCTCAATGAAACCGTACTTGTTGATACGTGCATAAATAGCCAGGGACGTCATAAGACCGATGTTCTGACCTTCCGGTGTCTCGATCGTACACATACGTCCATAGTGTGTAGGGTTGATATCGCGGACTTCCATCGAAGCTCTCTCTCTTGAGATACCGCCGGGGCCCAAAGCTGAAAGTCTTCTCTTGTTCGTAAGCTCAGCTAACGGGTTGTTCTGGTCAGCGAATGCTGAGAGCTGTGATGATCCGAAGAACTCTCTGAATGCAGCAGACAAAGGTCTTGTGTTAACGAGGCTTGTAGCCGTAACAACTTCGCCTTCCTTGCTGGAGATCTGGGAGATCCTGTCTCTTGTATTCTTTTCGACTCTCTGGATACCTGTGCGGAGCTGGTTCTGGAGGAGCTCGCCTACAGACTTAACTCTACGGTTGCCCAAGTGGTCGATGTTGTCGATACGGCCGACGCCTCTGTGCAATCCGATGTAGTAAGAAACGAATGCATAGATATCGTCAACTGTGAGGTTTCTCGGCATAAGGTCTTCCTTGCGCTCAGCAAGAGCTGCCTCAAGTCTTGAAGCAACGTCTGTCTTGCCCTCGGCCTTGACCTGCTCGATGATCTCTCTCAAGATACCTGCTCTAACCTTCTCGTTGATGCCGGTCCTTGTGATATCGAACTTCTTGAATTCTGTCTTTGTGATGCTGTTAGCGATGAACTTCTCAGCGTCAACTCTGCCGTTGCCGATAACCTTGAGAGGTACATCCTCGAACTCATCCTCATCAGCTGCGCGTACGAGCTTTCTGGGGAAGATCTGGACAGACATAACGCCGGACTCTTCGATCTTTGCAGCGATCTCATCTGTGATGACAGTATTCTTCTTGCAGATGAGCTCACCGTCATCGGTAACGACATTTGCTGCCGTCTTGCTTCCGATGATTCTTGCGGAGAGCTCGAACTTCTTGTTGACCTTGTAGATACCTACTCTCTCGAGGTCATATCTCAAGGAATCGAAGTATGTCTTGTTAAGAATGTTCTTAGCATTGTCTACTGTGAAAGGCTCATTGTTGCGAACCTTCTTGAAGAACTCGGCAAAAGCTGCAGTCTGGGGATCAGCTGCATTCTTTGTCTCATCCTTCTCAAGTGTCATTCTGAGGCACTCTTCGTCACCGAACATCTCGATGATCTTCTCGTTGGTATCGAGACCCAAGCATCTCAGGAAGACTGAAAGTGAGATCTTGTGGGACTTATCTACGACGATGTAGATAAGGTTGTATTCGTCGGGGTCGTTGTTAGCATCGGGAGCGCCTGCAGCCTTAAGAGCTCTCTCCTTTGCATTAAGCTTGCTCTCCTTCTCATCCTCTTCGATAAGGATCCATGATCCTCTGTAAGGGATAAGCTCAGCGGAAAGGAGCCTGTTGCCCATCTTTGATCTCATCTCGCTGTAGTAAGCGCCGGGAGATCTTACGATCTGATTGATGACGACACGCTCAGCGCCGTTGACAATAAATGTACCCTGCTCAGTCATGATAGGGAAATTGCCTACGAAAGCTGTCTCATCAGTTACTGTTCCGTCAATCTTGTTGTGGAGTCTGAGCTGGATGCTCAAAGGAGCGGCATAGTTGCTGTCATTCTTCTTGCAGCTGTCAATAATAGCTGACTTGGTAAGCTTAACGGGAGTCTTAGGCTCCTTGCTCTTCTTACCCTTGCCTTCCTTCTCTTTGCCTGTGGGGTCACAGGGATTTTCCGAATCGAAAATCTTTCCGACAAAATAGACTTCGTACTTACCCTGATCATCAGTAATCGGCGATACTTCGTCGAAAATCTGCTGCATACCCTCGTCGATGAACCACTGATAGGACTGCTTCTGGTTCTCGATAAGGTTAGGCACCTCGATTACTTCTTTGATTTTGGAATACGACTGTCGCTCTGTCTTGCCTTGTTTTACGGAATGGACCATTGTTAACGAATCACCTCACACAAAGCTTAAAAACACATGGTTTAAGCGGTTTCTTGGTTGAAAAGCATTTTTATTTACCATAAAAATTCTTTTCCGTCAAGAGAAATAGGCATAGTTGCCCAAACCCATTACGACGCAGTAAAGAATTATATATAAGGTCACAACTTTTGTCAACAACTTTTTTCGTGCATGGTTAGGCAAATGTGATTAATTGGGTTATCATGTGCCCTTAGCGTAATCGGGCAGCAGGCTTTTGCTTTTACCCAGATCACACAAGCTCCAAACAAAAAGCAGGATAAAGCCCAAAGACCTTATCCCGCTTCAAAATGCCGGTTATATGTAAATATTTCAGCCTTCCTTCGCGGCCTTGATAAACTGCCTGAAGATGGGATGCGCCCTGTCAGGCCTGGACTTGAACTCGGGGTGATACTGGACGCCAAGATAGAACTTGTGGCCCGGGATCTCCATTTCCTCGACCAATGAATCGTCAGGCGCTGTGCCGGCAAAGCGTGCGCCGCTCTCGACGAAACGCGCCCTGTAGTCGTTATTGACCTCATATCTGTGTCTGTGGCGCTCCTGAATCTCATCGACGCCGTAGCACTCATGCAGAAGGCTGTCAGGAGCGATCTTGCAGGGATAAGCGCCAAGGCGGAGCGTGCCGCCCTTGTCGATGTCGTCGCTCTGGCCGGGCATGAAGTCGATGACCTTGTTGGCGCACTGCTCGTCAAACTCGCCGGAGTTGGCGTCAGCGATGCCCAATACGTTGCGGGCATACTCGATGACGGCGATCTGCATTCCGAGGCAGATGCCAAAGTAAGGTATATTATTTTCGCGCGCGTATTTAGCAGCGAGGATCATGCCGCTGATGCCGCGGTCACCGAAGCCGCCCGGGACGATGATGCCGTCAAGGCCCGAGAGCATGTCGCCGACAGTAGACTCATTGATGAGCTCGGAGTCGATCCAGTCGATGACTACCTTGACGTCATTTGCGTAGCCGGCGCTCTTTAGAGCCTCTGCGACTGAGAGATATGCGTCGTGAAGGTGGACATACTTGCCGACCAGACCGATCCTGACTTCCTTGTCAATATGGTGGATCTTGTCGACCATTTCCTTCCAGTGCGTAAGGTCGGGCTCACCGGCCTCAAGGCCGAGCTCCCTGCACACGATCTCAGAGAAATGCGCTTCCTCGAGCATCAGGGGTGCCTCATAAAGGACGGGCAGCGTGATGTTCTCGATGACGCAGTCTTCCTTGACGTTGCAGAAGTGGGCGATCTTCTTCATTATCTCATCTTCCAGCGGCTCGTCGCAGCGGAGGATCAATACGCCGGGGTTGACTCCCATTCCCTGGAGTTCCTTTACGGAGTGCTGTGTGGGCTTTGACTTGTGCTCGTCAGAACCTCTGAGGAACGGGACGAGGGTGACATGGATGAAGAGGCTGTTCTCACGGCCTACTTCCAAAGATATTTGTCTTACCGCCTCGATGAAGGGCTGCGACTCGATGTCGCCTACGGTACCTCCGATCTCGGTGATGACGACGTCGGCATTGGTCTTCTTGCCGACACGGTATACGAATTCCTTTATCTCGTTAGTAATGTGAGGAATAACTTGAACGGTCGAGCCTAAGTACTCGCCTCTTCTTTCTCTGTTGAGGACGTTCCAATAAACTCGACCGGATGTGAGATTTGAATATTTGTTGAGATCTTCATCGATGAATCTTTCGTAGTGACCCAGATCGAGATCAGTCTCAGCACCATCTTCTGTAACATAGACTTCGCCATGTTGGTAAGGGCTCATCGTGCCCGGATCTACATTGATGTAAGGATCGAGCTTTTGGGCTGCCACCTTGAGCCCTCTTGCTTTGAGAAGCCTTCCCAATGAAGCTGCCGTGATACCTTTGCCTAAGCCTGAAACAACACCGCCGGTTACGAATATATATTTAGTCATACATCATCATCTCTTTTCTTATAAATTCAAAATTATCCCTAAACAAAATTCTAAGTAATCCCCGAGGACCGTGCGGTCCAAGGGGGTTACTTAGGGTGGGTGGAATATGAGGATCTGTTATTTTACGCTGAAGAGCAAGTCGCCGTAAGAAGGAAGCGGCCAGCATTCCTTGGAGACATAAGTCTCTGCCTCATCGGCTGCCTTGCGGACATCGTTCATTGCCGTGATGACGTTGTCCTTGATAGAGAGGCTCTCTGCGATGATGTCAGACTCGCCGTTTGCAGAAGCGATAGCCTTCTCGAGATCGTTGGCTCCTGTGTAGACCTTGTCTGCGAGGTCAGAGAGCTTAGCGATGATGTCGCCTTCGTAAACACATGCTGCGGAAGGAGATACTGCCTTCTTGGCTGCAACTGCGCCAGCGAGCTTGTTTTCGTAGCACTCGATTGCAGGAAGGATCATTCTTCTGGACATTTCGAGCATCGTGTTAGCTTCGATGAGGACTGACTTGCTGTAGTTCTCGAGCATGATCTCGACTCTGGACTTGAGCTCTGCCTCTGTGAAGACCTTGTGGGATGTGAGCATCTTTACGTTCTTCTCGTCGAGGAGGTGAGGCATACAGTCGGGTGTTGTCTTGTAGTTGGACAAACCTCTTACCTCTGTAGCTTCCTTGACCCATGCATCGTCATAGCCGTTGCCGTTGAAGAGGATCCTCTTGTGATCCTTGATGGTCTTCTTGATCATCTCATGCAGTGCAGTCTCGAAATCTTCTGCGCCTTCAAGTCTGTCGGCATAGATCTTCAAAGACTCTGCTACAGCTGCGTTGAGCATCATGTTTGCGCATGCGATGCTGTTGGAAGAACCGAGGCTTCTGAACTCGAACTTGTTGCCTGTGAAAGCGAAAGGTGAAGTTCTGTTACGGTCTGTTGTATCGCGTGCGAAGCGGGGCAGTACGTCAACACCGAGCTTCATGATCTTCTTCTCAGCGCCCTCGTAAGGCTTGTCGTTCTCGATGGCATCGAGGATAGCGGAAAGCTCGTCGCCCAAGAAGATAGAGATGATTGCCGGCGGAGCTTCGTTAGCGCCGAGTCTGTGGTCGTTGCCTGCAGTAGCTACTGAGAGACGGAGGAGATCCTGATAATCGTCAACTGCCTTGATTACTGCGCAGAGGAAGAGCAGGAACTGAGCGTTCTCATAAGGTGTAGCGCCGGGGCTTAAGAGGTTGATGCCTGTATCTGTAGCCATTGACCAGTTGTTGTGCTTACCTGATCCGTTAACGCCGGCGAACGGCTTCTCATGGAGCAGGCAGACCAATCCGTGACGTGCAGCTACCTTCTGCATGATCTCCATCATGAGCTGGTTCTGGTCTGTAGCGATATTTGTTGAAGAATAGATCGGAGCGAGCTCGTGCTGTGCGGGAGCAACTTCGTTGTGCTCTGTCTTAGCGAGGATACCGAGCTTCCAGAGCTCCTGGTTCAAGTCATTCATGAACTCCTGGACCTTGGGCTTGATGACGCCGAAGTAATGGTCGTCCATCTCCTGTCCCTTAGGAGCCTTGGCACCGAAAAGTGTTCTTCCCGTGTACTTGATATCAGGACGCTTGTCGTACATTTCCTTAGTGATGAGGAAGTATTCCTGCTCAGGACCGACTGATGTATGAACATATTTAGCATCTTCATTTCCGAAGAGTCTCAGGATACGGAGTGCCTGCTTATTAAGAGCTTCCATGGATCTGAGCAAAGGTGTCTTCTTGTCGAGCGCCTCACCCGTATATGAACAGAATGCCGTAGGGATGCAGAGTGTCTTATCCTTGATGAATGCATAAGATGTAGGATCCCATGCCGTATATCCTCTTGCCTCGAAAGTAGCTCTGATGCCGCCTGTCGGGAAAGATGAAGCGTCAGGCTCGCCCTGGATGAGGTTCTTGCCGGAGAATGCCATGATGACGCCGCCGTCAGGAGAAGGCTCGATGAATGAATCGTGCTTCTCGGCAGTTACGCCTGTCAAAGGCTGGAACCAATGTGTGAAGTGAGTTGCGCCCTTTGCCAAAGCCCAGTCACGCATTGCTGCTGCTACTTGCTCTGCTACTTCCGTATCGAGCTTAGCGCCCTCATCGATCGTCTTTCTGAGTGAGTTGTAGACCTTGTCGGATAAGACCGCTCTCATCACTCTGTCGTCGAATACGTTCTCACCGAACATTTCCGGAACTGTTGTTGTTGACATATGTATATCCTCCTAAAATTTATTAACTGTTTTACCGGCCTCATACGAGCGGGGAATAACCCATCAGGTATTTATCCATTTCCGCTGCACAGTGTCTGCCTTCTGCTATTGCCCACACTACGAGCGATTGTCCTCTGTGCATGTCTCCTGCCGTGAACACCTTCGGTATCGAAGTCTTATACTGTTCAGGTTCTGTCTTTACTGTTCCTCTTTGCGTAAGCTCTACATTGCTTTCTTTTGCGATATAGTCTTCTGCTCCGACAAAGCCTGCGGCGATTATCAGGAGATCGCACTTTATTGTCTGTTCGCTGCCTTCGATCTCAACGAGTTTCCTGTCTTCGAACTTGACCTTGACTGTCTTGATCTCTTTCAGCTTGCCCTTTGTCATAATGAGTTCCTTAACGGTCGTCTCATATATTCTCGGGTCGTGACCGAATACCTTTATCGCTTCCTGTTGTCCGTAATCGGTCTTCTCGACCTTCGGCCACTCAGGCCAGGGGTTGCTCGGAAGTCTCTCGACAGGGGGCCTGCTCATCATCTCAAGTTGCGTGATGCTCTTGCACCCTTGTCTTATGCATGTACCGACACAATCGTTTCCGGTATCACCGCCTCCGACTACGACTACGTTCTTGTCTTTGGCACTTATCGTCCACTTGCCGGCCTTTCCTGCGAGGAGGTCCTTTGTGGCGGACTTAAGGAAATCTACTGCGAAGTACATGTCCTTACATTCTTCAGAACCCTTGGCAGTTATCGTTCTTGCTTTCTTTGAACCGCAGCAGAGCGCAACTGCATCGAATTCTTCTGTTATCTTTTCGAAAGAAGCTCCGTTTCCGACATCAACACCTGTCTTGAAAACAACGCCTTCTTCCTCCATCAGCTTTCTTCTTCTCCCGATCACGCTCTTGTCGAGCTTCATGTTCGGAATGCCGTACATAAGTAAGCCTCCGATCTGGTCCTCACGCTCGAAAACGGTGACCTCATGACCCCTGTGATTGAGCTGGTCAGCAACTGCGAGTCCTGCAGGGCCTGCGCCGATAACCGCAACCTTCTTGCCTGACCTGTTCTTCGGGATCCTGGGCTTCATGTAACCCATCTCGTAACCTTTTTCGATCAGGAAGAGCTCGTTATCGTGGATCGTAACTGCTCCTGAATTTATTCCGTTGATGCATGCCTTTTCGCAAAGTGCGGGGCAGACTCTTCCCGTGAATTCCGGGAAATTGGATGTCTTCAAAAGTCTGCCTAATGCTGCCTCGTAATGACCTTTGTAGATCTCGTCGTTCCACTCGGGGATAACGTTATGTAAGGGACATCCCGTTACCATGCCCTTGAGGCAGATGGCCGACTGGCACATCGGCACGCCGCAATCCATGCATCTTGCTGCCTGGCAGCGTCTTTCTTCTTCATTTAAATGGTTGTGGAATTCCTCAAAGCCTGTGATTCTCTTATCTTCTGTTACCCAAGAATCCTCGTGCCTGTCGTATTCCAAAAATCCTGTAGCTTTACCCATAAGATCCTCCTGACATCAAGCACCGACTTTAGTGAATTCTTTGAAAGCTTCGTATCTGGCCTGTTCGTGGCTGATACCCTGCTCTTCGTACTTTGCGATCAACGCCAGCATGTGGCGGTAATCTGTCGGTATGATCTTCTTGAACTTGGCAACCTGATTGTCGAAATCATCAAGTATTGCCTGTGCCTTTGAAGATCCTGTTGCCTGCTCGTAATCTTGAAGGATCGTCTTGAGCTCGGTCTTGTCTGCGTCTTCTGTAAGTTCGCTCATCTCTACAAGAGACTTGTTTATCTTTGTATAGAGAGTGTGATGTTCATCGAGTACATAAGCGATTCCGCCGCTCATGCCTGCCGCGAAGTTCTTTCCGACTTCGCCGAGGATCACTGCCTTGCCGCCCGTCATGTACTCCAGACCGTGGTCTCCGGTACCTTCGCATACGCCTGTCGCACCCGAGTTCCTGATCATGAATCTCTCACCGGCTACACCGCAGACGTATGCAGTACCGTTTGTTGCGCCGTAAAGTGCAACGTTTCCGATGATGACATTCTTGGAAGCTTCAAATCCGGAGTTCTCATAAGGCTTTATGATGAGCTTGCCGCCGGATAATCCTTTTCCGAATCCGTCATTCGCATCACCCGTGAGCTTTAACGTCAGGCCCTTCGGAATGAACGCACCGAAGCTCTGTCCGCCGCCGCCCGTAAGTTCTACGATGACGCTGTCATCTGCCAAATTTGTTCCGTATTCGGCTGTGATCTCCGAACCTAAGATAGTTCCTACTGCTCTGTCGGTACTCGATACCTTAACGTCAGTAATCTTTACGGATCCCTTCTTAAGGCCTTTCGCGAGTTCAGGGAGGAACACTCTCTCGTCGATCGTCTTTTCGAGCTCGAAGTCGAATACATGGTCAGGCTCGAAATGACGTACTTCGGAATCCGCATAAGACGGATCTATAATCTGCGCGAGGGAGACCATCTCGGCTCTCTTCGTTATCTGCTTGTCCTTAACCTTGAGGAGATCGGATCTTCCGACCATCTCGTCGACTTTTCTGAAGCCAAGCTCTGCCATGATCTCTCTTAACTCTTCCGCGATGAAGAGCATGAAGTTCATAACGTGCTCGGGCTTACCCTTGAATCTCTTTCTTAATTCTTCGTTCTGGCATGCGATACCGAACGGGCATGTATCCTTGTTGCAGACTCTCATCATCATGCATCCCATGGATACCAGCGGTGCAGTAGCAAATCCGAATTCTTCCGCACCAAGGAGTGCTGCGATGGCTACGTCTCTGCCGCTCATGAGCTTACCGTCGGTCTCGACTGCGACTCTTCCGCGAAGGCCGCTCTCGATCAGCGCGTGATGTGTCTCTGCGAGGCCTAATTCCCAAGGCAGACCTGCGTTGTGGATGGAGCTTGCGGGAGCTGCACCCGTACCGCCGTCATAACCTGAGATGAGGATTACCTGTGCGCCGGCCTTAGCAACGCCGCACGCGATGGTTCCTACGCCTGCTTCTGATACAAGCTTTACCGATATTCTTGCTTTTCTGTTTGCGTTCTTAAGATCGTAGATGAGTTGTGCCAGATCTTCGATCGAGTAGATGTCGTGGTGAGGCGGAGGTGAGATAAGAGCAACACCAGGTGTTGAATATCTTCTCTCTGCGATCCAGGGATATACTTTCTTTCCGGGGAGGTGTCCGCCT
The DNA here is from genome assembly GCA_017554745.1 of Clostridiales bacterium. Taxonomy (GTDB): domain Bacteria; phylum Bacillota; class Clostridia; order Saccharofermentanales; family Saccharofermentanaceae; genus Saccharofermentans. The sequence goes on from JAFZHS010000021.1 coordinate 68,709, forward strand.
TCACCGGGCTTTGCACCCTGGGCCATCTTGATCTGGATCTCTTCAGCGCTGTTCAAGTATTCGCTCGTAACGCCGAATCTTCCTGATGCGACCTGCTTGATCTTGGAGTTCTTCTCCGTGCCGAATCTCTCGGGTGACTCACCGCCCTCACCTGTATTGGACTTACCGCCCAAGCGGTTCATTGCGATAGCCATGCACTCGTGTGCTTCCTTGGAGATGGAACCGTAAGACATGGCGCCGGTCTTAAATCTCTTAACGATCTCCGAAGCAGGTTCTACTTCCTCGAGAGGAATGGAATTGCATGTCTTCTTGAATGCCAGAAGTCCTCTTAACGTATGGGGCTTCTCGTTATCTACGATTGCCGTATATTCCTTGAAGAGCTCGTAAGAACCTTCTCTGACTGCCTTCTGGAGGGCAACGATCGTCTTGGGATTGTAGAGGTGATCTTCCTTGTCGTCACCGCTTCTCAAATTATGGAAACCTGTGCTGTCCAAAGTCTCATCATTCTCGAGACCCATCGGATCGAATGCCTTGTCATGTCTGAAAAGGATTCCTTCGGAAATCTCTTCGAGGCCGATTCCGCCGACACGGCTTACGATGCCCGTGAAGTACTTATCAATAACATCCTTGCAGATTCCTACAGCCTCGAAAATCTTCGCAGACTGGTAAGACTGCAGCGTGGAGATACCCATTTTCGCGGAGGTCTTAACGATGCCGTGTAAGATGGCATAGTTATAATCGTCAATTGCTGTGTGGTAATCCTTGTCGAGGATTCCCTTGTCGATCATCTCTGCGATGCACTCGTGTGCGAGGTAAGGATTGATGGCACGCGCGCCGAAGCCTAAGAGAGTAGCCATCTGATGGACGTCTCTGGGCTCGCCGCTCTCGATGATGAGAGATACGGCCGTTCTCTTCCTTGTCTGTACCAGGTGCTGCTCGACTGCGGAAACTGCGAGGAGCGAAGGGATAGCGACGTGGTTCTCATCGATGCCTCTGTCTGAGAGGATGATGATATTCGCGCCCTTGCTGCATGTTCTGTCGACAGTGATCAGGAGCTGGTCTAACGCCTTCTCTAATGAAGTATTTTTATAATAAAGGATAGATACTGTAGCTGCCTTGAAGCCGGGCTGGTCCAAAGACTTGATCTTTACGAGGTCAACGCCGGTGAGGATCGGGTTATTAACTTCGAGGACTCTGCAGTTGCCGCTCTTTTCTTCGAGGAGGTTACCGTCAGATCCGATGTAAACTGTCGTATCCGTAACGATCTCTTCTCTGATGGAGTCGATCGGCGGGTTTGTGACCTGCGCGAAAAGCTGCTTGAAGAAAGAGAACAACAGCTGGTGCTTCTCAGACAAAACTGCGAGCGGTATATCAGTGCCCATGGAAGCCGTTGCTTCTACCTTGTTCATGGCCATGGGTAAGATCTCATTCTTAACGTCTTCGAATGTATATCCGAAAACCTTATAGAGCTTGTTTCTCATTTCCTGTGTGTGAACCGGGATCTTCTTATTCGGGATCTTGAGTTCGGAAAGATGCAGGAGATTTAATGCGAGCCACTCACCGTAAGGGTGCTTCTCGGAATAGATCTTCTTGCACTCTTCGTCAGATACGAGCTTGCCCTTCTCCGTATCGATCAGGAGGATGCGGCCGGGCTGCAGTCTGGACTTCTTTACGATGTGCTCAGGCTCGATATCGAGAACGCCTACCTCGGATGAGAGGATCAGTCTGTTATCGTCTGTGATGTAATATCTTGAAGGTCTCAGACCGTTACGGTCCAATGTGGCACCTGCGATAACGCCGTCCGTGAAAAGGATAGCTGCAGGACCGTCCCAGGGCTCCATCATGGTTGCGTAGTAATGATAGAAATCCTTCTTCTCCTGCTCCATGTAAGGATCGTTCTTCCAGGGCTCGGGGATCATCATCATTACAGCCAGAGGAAGCGGGATGCCGTTCATCATGAAGAACTCTAATGTGTTGTCGAGCATTGCGGAGTCAGAACCCGTCTTATGGATGATCGGGAAGATCTTATCAACGTCGTTCTCGATAGAAGGGCTGTAGAGTGTCTCCTCACGGGCGAGCATTCTGTCGAAGTTACCTCTGATCGTGTTGATCTCACCGTTGTGGGCGATCATGCGGTAAGGATGTGCTCTCTCCCAGGAAGGTGTCGTATTCGTGGAGAATCTTGAGTGGACCATTGCGATGGCCGTCTCATAATCCTTGCTCTGGAGATCCTTATAGAACTTACGGAGCTGTCCTACCAGGAACATTCCCTTATATACGATAGTTCTTGAAGATAAGGAAGTAATATATGTATCATCTGTGCTCTGCTCGAATTCTCTTCTTGCGACATAGAGCATACGGTCAAAAGCCAGACCCTTCTCACAATCTGCGGGACGGTCGATGAAGCACTGCATGATAACGGGCATAGCGTCTCTTGCGACCTTGCCGAGGATATCAGGGTCAGTGGGTACTTCTCTCCAGCCTAAGATCTTAAGGCCGTTTTTCTCGGAGATGACCTTGAACATACGCATAGCGAGTGTTCTCTTCTTTGTATCCTGGGGAAGGAAGAACATGCCGACACCGTAGTCGCCTTCATCCTTTACTTCGATGCCTGCTTCCTTAGCGGCGTTCTTAAAGAACTTGTGTGATATCTGGACGAGAATACCGACGCCGTCGCCTACCTCACCGGTAGCGTCCTTACCTGCTCTGTGCTCGAGCTTTTCGACAATGGATAATGCGTCATTAAGAGTACGGTATTCTTTTTTACCATCGATGTTAACTACTAAGCCGATACCGCAAGCATCATGTTCTTCTTGCATTGCCTGGTAGCATTCTCTGACATACTTCTCTTCGTAAGGTCTCATATTCTCCTCCCATAACTTACGGACCATTTCATCCACCACCGGTCCGAAGTTTGAAATCATACTCAAAATGTATTGATATTTATTTTCAATGCGTTTAGAATATCGTTGTACGATTTCAAGGCTAATTGTAGCCCCAAGGTCGAAAGAAATAAAATACAAATAGTATTCGTATTACCATACTCTACAGGTATGATAGAAAATCAACGGAGGTAGCCATATGGATCTGCGTCAAATACGTTATTTCTTAACGGTTGCAGAGGAACGCAACATCACCCGCGCTGCAGAACGTCTGCACTTGTCACAGCCTCCGCTTTCGAGAGCTCTGATGGATCTGGAGGAAGAACTCGGATGCACCCTCATAATCAGAGGTAAGCGTCACGTCACGCTCACACCCGAAGGTCTTGCCCTCAAGCGCCGCGGCGAGCAGATCTTAGCTCTTGCCGACATCGCGAAAACAGAGATCTCCGATGTTAAGAAAGGCCTGAGCGGCACGCTTTACTTAGGCCACGTTGACAGCAACGGACCTTCGCTCGCAGCCGAATGGATCTCTTCTTTTAAAAAGGAATATCCTAATGTTACCTATAACCTCTGGTGCGGCACCGTGGACGACCTAACCTACAGAATGAAGTCCGGCCTTTTGGAGCTCGCCATCACCATGACTCCCCTTAACACCGAGCAGCTTGACGGCATCACCGTGTATAGCGACAGCTGGGCTGCGATCATTCCGGGCTCTCACCCTCTGGCCAAGAGCAAAAAGCAGACAGTCTCACTTAACGATATCGTCGACACCGACCTCATCATCTCATCACGTCACTCAAGAGAGGAAGAGATCCGCTCCTGGTTTGAGCCCACGGGCAAAGAGCCTCACTTCATCGTTAAGACGGCCCACTCATCCAACGCATCCAAGCTCGTCAACCAGAACATCGGCATCGCGATCTTCCCCGCATCGGTCGCAAAGAACATCTCCGCTGATGCTAACGTCGTAGTCAAGAAGATAACTCCTGAAGTCAACGTAGACTACATCCTGTCCTGGGATAAGGAGAAGATCCCGAGCGCGCTGGCGATGAAATTCATAGAGCATGTGAGAAATCTCTATTCGTAAAAAGCAAACCCCGAAGCAATTAAGCTCCGGGGTTTTCTTAAGGGGGAAGGTTACTACCTTTGATAATTAGCAATTATTAAGGAAATTCTCGAGCATCTTCTTGCCTTCGGGCGTCAGGATCGACTCGGGGTGGAACTGTACGCCGTAGATCGGATAGTCGCGGTGCTGTACTGCCATGACTTCGCCGTCGTCTGCAACGGCAGTGATCTGCAGGCACTCGGGGATAGTGTCGCGGTCTGCGGCAAGCGAGTGATAGCGGGCGACTTTGGTGTGCTCACCGATTCCTCTGAACAAAGGACAGTAAGCGTAAAGCCCTACGTCAGACTGCTTGCCGTGCATGAGGTGCTCTGCATAAGTGATGGTCGCGCCGTAAGCTTTGCAGATCGCCTGGTGACCTAAACAAACACCTAACATCGGGATATCGTGGATGGAAGCTGCGACTTCGCAAATGACACCTGCATCTTCCGGACGGCCCGGTCCCGGCGAGAGGATGATGCGGTCAGGTGCGAGAGCGCGGATCTCGTCTACGGTCATCTCGTCGTTTCTGATGACTTTGATATCGGGGTTGATCTCACCTATCAGCTGATAGAGGTTATAAGAGAAGCTGTCGTAGTTATCGATAAGAAGTATCATCACTCCACCTCCTGTGCGAGATTAAGAGAAGATATAACGGCCTTTGCTTTGTTGATGCACTCTTCGAATTCCTTCTCGGGTACAGAGTCTGCGACGAGGCCCGCGCCGCTTCTGACGAAGACCTTTCCATTTTTCTTATAGGCGATGCGGATGGCGATGCATGTGTCCATGTTGCCGGTGAAGTCGATATAGCCGATGGCTCCGCCGTAGATACCGCGCTTGTTATTCTCCAGCTCACCGATGAGCTGGCATGCGCGGATCTTGGGCGCGCCCGATAATGTTCCCGCAGGAAGCACGGCTTCGATGGCATCAAGCGCATCGTAGCCCTCTGCGATCTGGCCGCGGACAGTCGAACCGATGTGCATTACATGTGAATAGCGCTCGATGCTTCTGAGCTTCTCTACTTCCACGGTGCCGAACTTGCTGATCTTGCCTAAGTCGTTACGGCCTAAGTCAACGAGCATGTTGTGCTCTGCAAGCTCTTTCTCGTCTGCGAGGAGCTCTTCTTCAAGCCTCTTGTCCTCTTCTTCGGTCTTTCCTCTCGGTCTTGTGCCGGCCAGAGGAAATGTGTGGAGCACGCCGTTTTCGAGCTTAACCAAAGTCTCAGGGGATGCGCCTGCAACCTCGACGTCGGTTCCCGCGAAATAGAACATATAAGGAGACGGGTTGACGGTCCTCAAGATCCTGTAAGTATTGAGAAGGCTGCCTTCAAAAGGTGCGGACAGTCTGTTGGACAGAACGATCTGGAAGATGTCGCCTTCGTGGATGTAGTTCTTGGCCTTCTCGACCATGGCGCAGTACTCTTCCTTGGAGAACAGCGGCGTGACTTCGCCGAGGAGCCTGCCTTCCTGCTCTTCGCTTTTCGCGCCGTTCTTAAGAAGATCGATGAGTTCCTTGAGCTCTTCGACTGCTTCGGCATAGCCTGAATCGATATCCTCTAATGACATGTTGGTGATGAGGATCAGCTTCTGCCTTACGTGGTCAAATGCGATGACCTTGTCGAAAAGCATAAGGTCGACATCCTTGAAATTCTCTTCATCTATGACGTCGCACTTTGCAGTGGGCTCGGCATATGTCAGGTAATCGTATGAGAAATAGCCGACGAGGCCGCCCGTAAATGAGGGCAGATAAGGAAGTCTCGGGCTCTTAAAGCCGGACAATATCTCCCTTATTATTTTCGACGGGTTATCGGTCTTCTCGGTCTTGTTACCGTAGGTGATCTCGCCGTTGATGCATGTGATCTCGAGCTTGGGGTCAAAACCTAAGAAAGTATATCTTCCCCATTTCTCATCCGACTGGGCCGACTCAAGCATATAAGCGTGGGTCGATGCGTTCTTTAAGATGCGGATCGTCTCGATGGGTGTCGTAAAGTCAGACAATATCTCACAGCTGACGGGCACGACATCGTACTTGCCTGTATTAGCCAGCTCTCTGACTTCTTCGATTGACGGCACTACTTTCATAAGTTCACCTCCGTTTTCTTTTTTGACGGAGACAATAAAAAAGCCCCCGACAAAAGACCTCTAAAGTCTTAAGTCAAGGACGAATAATACTTATCCGCGGTGCCACCTTGATTCACGATGTGACTCGTGCGCTTGAGCAAGATACCAACATATCTCCGGCAACTTACGCATGCCTTACGTCGCAACATACTTAGGGATAACCCTTTCCTTCGCGCCCTCAGGAGTCCATTCGCTTAAGGTCCTTGCTGTCCGGATCTCACCACCCCGGGCTCTCTTTGAACGGTTTCCTTGAAGCTACTCACTCTCCGTCAACGGTTTGATTAAATTGTCATAAAAATACTACATGAACAGTAGGTTGTCAAATAAACGGCCGGCATTTTGAGCCGGCCGCAGTATACTTCAGGATTTTCTAAGTGCGTTTTGCACTTTTCTTATTATATTCTTCTAATAAATTACCTAAACCAAAACACTTTTAATAGATATGCCCGGAAACAACGTCATCCTTGAACCTGGAAATAGCTTCATCCCTGCTGTAAATTCCATAAGCATACTGTTCCGCATAATCCGCAAAGAAGTAGTTGATCGTCTCATCATACTGGGTCATAGCCATACCGTAGGCAATATTATTGCAATTGATATAAACTTCGTAAACATTCTGGCCTCCGCAGAAATCACATGTGCCGTTTGACTTAGCCATAACGACATTGGATGCTACTGTATCCATGTAGCCGTAATTCATCATGCCGTTGGCCCATAGATACTGAAGTCCAGTATCGGAAGTGTCGAGCGTAATCCACTCGATAAGTTCAGCAACACCTTCCTTCTGGTCAGTATTCTTGTTAGCTAGGATCCATGAGCCGCCCCAGAAAAAGCCGACGGGAGGTACGCAGACTCTCCAGTCACCGTATGTGCCTTCACCGATATGGTCACCGCCGCAGTTGCCGGTCATTACATAATTGATCATCCAGTCAGGTCCGAAGTAGCAGAATACACCGGAATTCTGCATATCGTAATACCAGCCTTCTGTCCAGGCCATATAGTCGTTGCTGAGGTCCTCGTCGATCAGTTTCTTCGCTAAATCCAAATATACTTCTCTCTCAGGAGATATAACAAGATTACGGTTTGAATCGACCCAGGGCTGCGAAGCGCCGGTAGCACATACCTGCCACAGATCGTCCATTCCCGAGACGACCTTGTAACCGCTGGACTTAAGAGTATTTGCCGCATCCAAGAACTTATCCCAGCTGCCTGAGCCTGCTCCGAATATCCTCTCGATCTCATTAGGATCATCCGTGCCGAAAACTTCCTTGGCAATGGATGCCCTGTAGATCATGGCTCCGCCTGTTGCCTGATAAGCAAGAGCTACGACCTGGCCGTCGCGGCTGCCGATATCCACCGTGTACTGGGCTATCTCGGCTGACTTGATCTTATTGTCGACATCAATTCCGAGATCCTCGTAAGCAGCTGCAAATTTGGACATGTCGCCCTGAGTATATTTGGTAACGTAGCTTACTTCTGCAAAATAGATATCAGGAGCTTTGTCCTCTCCGGCCGCGAGGGCCTGGTCAAGGGCCTCCTGGTATGCACCTCCGTCATTCGGAACGATGGTAACGGCTATTGTGTATTTATCCGCAAAATCCGGATGAAGCTCAATAAACTTTTGGACTATTTCGGTTGCGTCTGACGAGTAAGCCCAGAGGTTGATAACCTCATCTCCATGTCCATAACCGGGATTGCCGGAATTATTGCCCGGATCATCAGTATGTCCGGGATAAGCCTCTTCGTAGAAATGGAATTCCGGATTGCTGGAACTCCAATAAACTGTTACTTCAAAAGTCTCGTCCTTGTCAATAAATAACCATTCGGCTTCGCTCTCATCGTCGGAAATATACTCATATATCATGTCAAACGACTTTCCGTAGGTTTCCTCAACAAATCTCTTGGCATCAGATTGTGACGGCACTTCAATGAGCACTTCTTCGTCCATATCAAACTTGTCAGGCTTTTTTGCGCTCCAGGTAACTGTTACTTCTAAAGTCCCGTCCTTGGCGATGAATACCCACTCGGCTTCAGAGCCGTCCTTGGAGACATCAGAAGAATCGAGCTTGAACTTCTTGTCGTACTCGTCTTCCACGGCCCTCTTAACTTCCTTGTCAGTCGGTACTTCGATCTTCTTAAAGGTGCAGGCTGCAAGTCCGAGCAGCATGCAAAGGCTGATAGTTAGTGCCAGAATCTTTTTCGCTGTCATATTATCCTCCTTGTAGAAAAGCGGCAAGGTGAATATAGTCACCCTGCCGCCTGAATACCGCTTAAATAAAGCTATCAAAGAGCAAATGCGCTTGAAACGTTGTCCTTGAACATCTGGATAGCAGCATCCTTATCGATCTCGCCGTGAGCATACTTGCTTGCAGCATCCTTGAAGAAATTGTTGATATCTTCATCGTACTGCGTCATAGCCTTGCCTGTAGCATACTTATTGCCTTCGATAAACTTCTCGAAAACATTCTGATAGCCGCAGAAATCGAGTGTGCCGTCAGACTTGCCCATAACTACTGCAGAAGCAACTGTATCCTTGGCGCCGTGGCCCATCATGTCGTTAGCCCAGAGGTACTGGAGACCTGTCTCAGATGTATCAAGAGTGATCCACTCGATGAGCTCAGCTACGCCCTCTGCCTGATCTGTGTCCTTGTTTGCGAGGACCCATGTGCCGCCCCAGAAGAAGCCGACAGGAGGTGTGCATACTCTCCAGTCGCCCCATGTATTACCGGCCTGTCCGGCCATTACGTAGTTGATGAGCCAAGCGGGACCGAAGAAGCAGAATGTATTAGCATCTGCGCCACCACCCATCTCAGCATACCAGGCTTCGTTCCATGAGCCTGTATCCTTGGAAAGACCTTCATCGATGAGCTTCTTATAGATATCGAGGTAAGCTTCTCTCTGAGGATCGATAACGATGTTATTGTCCTTGTCGAGCCAAGCCTTTGTAGCAGCCTTCTCGCATACGTTCCACATGTCATCACCGCCGGCAACAACGTTGTAGCCCTTGTCCTTGAGCTTTGCTGCAGCGTCCCAGAACTTATCCCAGTTGCCTGTACCGGCACCGAAGATCTTCTCGATCTCGGAAGGATCATCCGTACCGAAAACATTCTTGGCAATGGAAGCTCTGTAGATCATGGCTCCGCCTGTTGCCTGATAGCCGAGAGCTACGACCTCACCGTCACGTGTGCCGATATCTACCGTATACTGGGCGATCTCAGCTGATTTGATCTTACTGTCAACGTCAATACCGAGATCCTTATATGTAGCTGCATACGGAGCCATATCGCCCTGTGCATACTTAAGGATGAAAGCGGCTTCTGCTGCGTACATATCGGGAGCCTTGTCACCGCCTGCTGCGATAGCCTGGTCGAGAGCCTGCTGATAAGCGCCGCCGTCTGTTGCAACGATCGTGCACCTTACTGTGTACTTCTCACCGAACTCAGGATGGAGCTCAATATACTTAACTACCATGTTCGGGATCTCGTTTGTGAATGACCAGAGGTTGATTACCTCGGAACCGCGGCCATATGTCGGGACATCGGGATCATCGTCATAAGGATCTGTCTCCGTAGGCTTTACGATCGTCCTGTCGGTGAAATTGAATTTATCGGGTTTCTTGGAATTCCAGGTAACTGTAACCTCAAGAGTTCCGTCCTTTGAAAGGAAGATCCATTCGCCTTCCGAATAATCATCATCCTCGGAGGTATATGAAGACAGGAAGTCAAAAGACATACCATACTTATCTTCAAGAGCCTCTTCAACTTCATCCAAAGAAGGGAATACAGCAAGATCCCTGTCTTCAAATTCAAACTTATCAGGATGCTTTGCTTCCCAGGTAACTGTTACCTCAAGGGTGCCGTCCTTGGAAATGAAGATCCATGTTGCTTCGGATTCATCCTTGGCGATCTTCTCCTTGTCGAGCTTGAACTTCATGTCATATTCTTCCTGGACAGCTGCCTTGGCATCACTGCTGGAAGGTACGGCTCGTCTGTTGCATGCGACCAGACTGAGCAAAAGTGCAAAACATAAAACCAGTGCCAGTATTCTCTTCATTGATATCTCCTCCTTATCAATAAATGCGAAAACCAAAACTTAATATATAAGTGCTCTTACAAGTCCCTGATTTACCTCATAACGGGGATCGTTAGCGGAGAGGTTAGCGTTCCAAGTGTTGAAGTTATCTGATGTGAGGCTGTTCCTTGCGGAGTTGTACCATGCAGGTGCGGAGAACTCAAAGAAAAGAACATAGACCTCAGATTGATCAGAAGAAATGAATACCTTGATGTCACCCTTCTGGCGTGCTTCATCAAAGAGCCACATACCCATCTCGACCTTTGTAGTGTCAAGAGGTGCGTCTGAAGAAGATGAAAGCAGTGTCTCAGCTGTTACGCCGGAGTTATAACCGCCGGTGAGCATATCTTCGGTATTTACTGTCTCGCTCTTAACGAGGTTGTAGAAAGCAAGTGAATCCATGCTTCCGGAAGCATACTTTGCAGTGCATTCATCAGCGAGAGCCTGGGCGCCTGCAAGGATCTGCTCGGGAGTAGCATCTGTCTGGGAAGCAACGTCATTTGTCAGAGTAAGTGTTCTGTAAGCAACTGTCTGTGTGTCGTTGAGCTTCTTTTCGACGAGCAGTGTAACGTAAGCGCCAGCCTCTGTCTCTGTGACCTTAACGTCACCGGGAACAGCATCGCCATAGAGGAATTCGCAGATATCTGCATTCATGTAGGAAACGCTTGCATATGTGTAGTTCTTATAGAGAGTAGGATCGGCATAGTCCTCGTAACCTGCAAGAGTATCTTCATCGCCCTCTGCCTTGAGGTAATCCATAACGGCCTGTCTGAAGTAAGCGGAATCCTTGCCCTTGGATGCATCAGCGATCTTCTGGGCTTCTGCAACAGCTTCAGCAAGGCTCAATGCGGTAGTCGTGCCGTCGCTGCCTGCGCCTGAGATGAAGTAGTTATTGAAAGTTACTGTCTGGTAAGCTGCAGGATCTTCGTTGTACTTAGCCTGAATAGCCTCATCAGTAGGAACAACAGCGGGATCGAACTGCTTGAGGTATGCGCCGTACTCTTCAACGAGGATCTCACGTGCATAGTAATCAACATACTTTCTTGTTGTCATGCCTGTGCCGTAAACAGCTGCCATGTACTGCTGTCCGTTCTGGTAACCGTACATCTTTGCGATGGAATCAAGAGATTCGATATCAGCAGCAGCAAAATCGTGAGCCTTAGAGATCTCTAAGAAGCCTGATTCCTTGGCAGCGCGCTCGACCAGAGCCAATGTTCTCATCTGGCTTGCAGCCTCTCTGAGAAGCATATCTCTGTATGTCTCGTTCTTCTCTGTGTCGTAGATTACGTCAAGCATATCCTCTGTAACCATACCGTAGCTTGCGTACTGGTTGTACACTTCCTTGAAGTGCATGTTTGTCTCGAGGATATTGAAGTTCTTCACTGTTTTGACAGATCCGTCAGGGAGTGTCTCCTTGATGGAAACGCCTGTCATAGTGCTGGGAAGAATTCCGGAGATGTATGTAAAGAAAATAGCGATGATGAGGACGATAGCAACGATTACCGCGCCTAAACCGCCTGAAACTACCTTCTTGTTTGCCTTCTTACCGGACTTGGAGGTCTTTGCCATTTTGCCTACCTACCTTATTTTTTATTATTATAGAGCATTGAACATTATAATTCGGTGCCCTCAATAATGCAAGGAAGAGACGAAGGAACCTCAATAATGTAGTGAGGTCCGAGGCATTTCAGGGCCTCTTTGTCCATCTTCGTCCACCCTACGAGGGCAAAATCACAGCCGGCGTCCTTTGCCGAGAGCAGATCGGGCTCAGCATCCCCGACATAGAGAACGCGCCCCATATCGCTTATTCCCAGCCTTCTTGCGGCCTCGATCAGGGGATCTCCGTGTGGCTTGGCGCGCTCCGTGGCCTCCCTGAAGACCATCGTATCGAAATATCCGCCAAGCTCGAGAAAACCGATGGTGATCATGGCGGATGACTCGAGTTTTGAGGTCACGATGCCCTGTTTGACGCCCAAAGACCGTATTTTCGAGAGAAAATCATAGACTCCGGGGAATATCGGGACAGCATTCTCCTCCAGTTTTGCGCAGTTATAGTCGAGATACGTCTTTATCAGGCGCTCTTTGGTCCCGTCATCGTGCATGGCATAGACTTCGTTTAAAGGCCTGCCGATAAAGCTCATCAGGTCCGCATCGGTACGGTCGGTACCGCCAAGCACGATATCGTAAGATTTCTTAAGTGATTCCATTATGAGCGGGACCGAATCCCACAAAGTACCGTCAAGATCGTAAAGGACCAGATCGTACTTACTCATCGCCCTTGGCGTTCTCCTCTTTGCCGCCCTCTTCGGCGGGCTCAATGGGATTAATGTGGATCAGGACCTTGGCGATGGCATTCTCCTCTACCTTGAGGACCTTGATCCTTAAGTTCTTGTAGTTGACGACAGGGTGCTCGGTCTCTTCCGGCACGCGGTCGAGCTGGGAGATCACAAGGCCTGCGATGGTGTCATATTCGTCGTTATCAAGCTCGATATCCAGTACGTCTTCAAGGTCTGAGAGCGTCATATCGCCCCTGACGATATAGTCGCCGTTGGAGAGCTTGACGAACTCCTCGGCTTCATCGTCGAACTCATCCGTGATGTTGCCTACGAGCTCTTCGAGCATGTCTTCGATCGTGGCGATACCCATAGTGCCGCCGTACTCGTCAACGATAACGGCCATCTGCATACCGCAGTTCTTCATCTCACCGAAGAGCGAGGATATCTTACGGGTCTCGTGGACAATGAGAGGCTCTCTTATGAACTTCTCGAGCTTAAAAGGCTTGTCCTCCGTAGGCGGCATGATGCCGATGAGGTCTTTGATGTGAAGGATGCCGATGATATCGTCGATAGTATCCTTGTAGACGGGGATCCTCGTGAACTTCTCTTCTCTTGCGACACGCATGACTTCGTCGTAGTCAGCATCGATCGGGAGCGAGATGATCTTCTTTCTGTGCGTCATGATCTCCGAGACTTCTTTGTCGTTGAACTCGAAAACATTCTCGATCATCTCTTTCTCGGTATCTTCGATATTGCCGGACTCAGAGCCGACGTCGACCATCATGCGGATCTCTTCTTCCGTGACGGTCTTATCAGTCCTGTTGGGATCGATCCTGAACAGGCGCAGAATAAGATTCGTCGAGACCGTGAGGAGCCACACGAACGGCTTTAAGACAGCACCGAAAAACTTAACGATGCCTGCAGCCGCAAATGCCCATCTCTCAGGCTTGTTCTGCGCGATGCGCTTCGGGACGAGCTCGCCTAAAACGAGCGAGAAATAAGACAGCACAACAGTGATGAGCACCGTCATGAGAGGCTCTATCCAGCCGTGAACAGACTGGGGATCGAGCCAGAGGGCAAGCTTGCTGGCGAAGCTGTTGGCAGCAAAAGCAGACGATAAGAAACCTGCAAGCGTAACGCCTACCTGGATCGTTGCGAGGAAGTTGCCCGGGTTATCGATGAACTTGAGTACACGCAGGGCCTTCCTGTCGCCTTCTTCGGCGAGCTTATGCATTTTCGCGTCGTTAAGGGAGATGACAGCCATCTCGGTGCCTGAGAAAAAGGCATTAACGAGCACGAAAAACAGTACCAGTAAGATGTCTAACAGTATCTCCATTATTTCATTCCGTTAAGAAGGTCGATCAATGTCTGTCTGACGACCTGGTGGTCAGCCTTACCCTTGAGGGCGCGCATCGACTGGCCGATCAGGAACGTGAGGTTCTTCTCTTCGCCTGCGAGATAGCCTGATACGGCCTTCTCGTTGGAAGCTATGATCTCCTTGATGACAGGCTCGATGGCACTTGTATCAGATACCAGCGCCAGGCCGTTGTCAGCGATATATTTCTCGGGATCCGTGCCGTTGAGGAATGCTTCTTCCAAAGCCTTCTGGCCGGACTTACGGTTGATCTTGCCGTCGTTTACGAGGTTAATGATCTTACCCATGACCTTACCGTCAAAGTCGATGTCGGCAGCCAGGACCTTGGCATCCTTGGCAAGCTTCAAGAGGTCTGTCATGAGCCAGTTGGAGCAGTCCTTCGGGCTCTTTGCCACTTCGCATGCTGCCTCGAAAACCCTGACCAGAGCAGGTGTTCCCGTGATGATCTCTGCATCGTATTCGGGGAGACCTAACTCCTTAACGTATCTCTCGCGCTTTGCGTCAGCAAACTCAGGAAGCTCGGATCTTACCTTCTCCAGGAACTCGTCAGAGATGTTGATGGGCATGAGGTCAGGATCCGGGAAATACTTGTAATCCTGGGCATTTTCCTTAGAACGCATGGAGTATGTGTACTCCTGCTCGTCGTCCCAGCGTCTTGTCTCCTGGACTACCTTGCCGCCCTCTTCGATGAGGTCGATCTGCCTGTCACGCTCGTATTCGATAGCGCGCTCGATGGCCTTAAGCGAAGCGATATTCTTCATCTCGGTCCTTGTGCCGAACTCCTTCTGGCCTCTGGGCCTTACGGAAAGGTTAACGTCGGCTCTCATGGATCCTTCCTGCATCTTGCAGTCTGAGATTCCTAAATACTGCATCGTATCCCTGAGCTTTTCGAGATATGCGATGACTTCTTCGCCGGATCTGAAATCAGGCTCAGATACGATCTCGAGGAGCGGGACGCCGCAGCGGTTGAAGTCGACCATCGTCATGCCCGTAACGGGATCGTGTACGAGCTTGCCGGCATCTTCTTCCATGTGGATCTCGTGGATGCCGATGGACTTCATGCCCTGTGATGTCTTGATGTCGACATGGCCGTTCCTGCATATCGGATAGTAGAGCTGTGATATCTGATATGCCTTGGGAAGGTCAGGGTAGAAATAGTTCTTACGGTCGAACTTGTTGTTTCTTGTGATCTCGCAGTTAAGCGCGAGGCCTGCCTTTACGGCATACTCGACTACCTGCTTGTTTAATGTAGGAAGCGTACCCGGCATACCTGAGCAGACTTCGCAAACGTGTGTATTGGGCTCGCCTCCGAACTTGGCAGAGCATCCGCAGAAGATCTTCGATTCTGTCGAGAGCTCGCAGTGTACTTCGAGGCCTATTACCATCTCATAATCCTGCATGACTTTAGCCCTCCCCTCTCAAAGCTTCTCCGGGGATCTTGTTCTCGAACCCCTCATCTGAAGTTGCCTTCTGGTAAGCAGAAGCAACACCGATGACAGTCTCTTCGGAGAACCTGTCACCCATGATCTGCAGACCGACGGGGAGCCCCTCTGACGTAAATCCGCACGGAACAGACATCGCGGGGATACCTACGATGTTTACGAGAACGGTGCAGATATCGCCCAAGTACATCTTCAATGGATCTGATAAGCTCTCGCCCTTCTTGAGCGCAGCAGTAGGCGCTACAGGTCCTAAGATCGCATCATACTTTGTGAATGCCTGGTCAAATGCCTGCTTGATGAGATTCTTAACGCGGAGCGCCTTGTTGTAGTATGCATCGTAATAACCCGAAGAAAGAACGAAGTTACCGAGCATGATCCTTCTCTTGACCTCAAGACCGAAGCCTTCGCTTCTGGACTTGATGTAGAGCTGGCCTAAGTCATCTACGCCTTCAGGTCTGTAGCCGTATTTAACGCCGTCGTATCTGGACAGGTTAGAGCATGCCTCAGCGGTGCAGATGATGTAGTACGTAGGGATGGCGTACTTGATGATGGGCATTGAGAAAGTCTCGACCGAAGCGCCCTTTGACTTAAGGACTTCTACCGCATCTAAAACTGCCTTCTTAACGTCTGAATCGATACCGTCGCCGATATATTCTTCAGGGATACCGAACTTTTTGCCTTCGAGGCTGTAGCTCCCGATCTTTGAAAGGTCGATCTTCCCAGACTCTAACGAAGACTGGTCCTTCTGGTCTTTGCCGCTGATCACATTAAATACTGCGGCAATGTCTTCTGCCTTTCTTCCGATAGGTCCGATCTGGTCCAGGGACGAAGCGAAAGCAACAAGACCGTATCTGGATACTGCGCCGTAAGTCGGCTTCAATCCCGTAACGCCGCAGAAAGAAGCAGGCTGCCTGATGGATCCGCCGGTATCCGAGCCAAGTGCGACAGGTGCAAGTGCAGCTGCTACGCATGCTGCAGAACCGCCGGATGAACCGCCCGGTACCCTGTCCGTATCCCAAGGATTGGATGTGATACCGAAGTAGCTCGTCTCAGTCGTGGAGCCCATCGCGAACTCGTCCATATTTGTCTTGCCGAGAATGATCATTCCGGCATCTTCTATTTTTCTGATGACCTCTGCATCGTAAGGCGGAACGAAGTTCCCGAGCATCTTCGATGCGCAAGTCGTCTTGATGCCCTTGGTGCAGATATTGTCCTTGATAGCGATCGGAACGCCTGCCAGAGGACCTGTCAGTGTTCCTGCCTTGATGGCCTCGTCAGCCTTTTCGGCCTTGGCGAGAGCCTCGTCTCTGATAACGGTGATGTAAGACTTGTATGTGCCGTCTTTTGCATCTATTGCGTCGAGGAAAGCCTTTGTAGCCTGTACAGATGTGATCTTTCCTTCCCTTATAGCTGCGCCTATCTCAAGTGCGCCCAGTTTTCTAATCTCAATATCAGTCATGCACACACCCCTTAATCAAAGGTCTTCGGCACGAGGATCGTACCGTCCTTTGTCTCGGGCGCGTTGCTTAAGACCGCATCCCTCATATCTTCATTTGCAATAACATCTTCACGCGTAACATTGGAAACGCCTGCAGCGTGGCTCAAAGGCTCCACGCCGTCCGTGTTAAGCTCATTAAGTTCATCGAAATAACCCAGAATGTCACCTAAGGCCTTCTGTGTCTTCTCCTCATCTTCAGGGCTCAGCTCGAGGCGCCCGAGGCTCTCCAAGTACTGGACCAAATCTTTTGTAATCTCCATGAAATTACACTCCTACCTGCTAATAGTCAGAATTTTTCAACTTAAGATTTTAACATGCGCGTTATTTTAAGTAAATAAAGAGACTCAAAGCAAGAGTGCGCAAAATCGTGCCTAAATCAGGCCGGATTGCGCACGGATTTGCGCACAGCAGTTCTCCATTCCTGAAATCTTCACGAAAAGACCCGTTTTCGTGACGGATTTCAGCAATTTCACGTGGTTTTGCAAATTTCCGTCACAGAAAAGCCTGTTTTCGTGACGTTTTCGTGAATGGGCACGTGCCGGCATCTCGAAAAGGCCAGTTCCCGTGTGAATATAGAGCAAAAAAGAGGTTGCCCCAAACCGGGACAACCTCGATAACACTAATTATCAGACTGACTTTACTCGTCGTCTTCCTCATCGTCTGAATCATCAGACTCCCCGGACTCATCAGATTCTTCGGAATCGTCTGATTCTCCTGCTTCTTCAGCTTCTTCTGACTCCTCAGACTCATTGTCCTCCTCAGACTCATCGTCCTCATCAGCCTCATCGCCGTCTTCAGACTCTTCTTCATCTTCGGAATCGTCCTCGTCTTCATCCTCGTCCTCGTCGTCTTCGACAGCCGCTTTGCGCTTGGACTTGGAGATCTCTGCCTTGATGGCGTTCTCCTTCTTGTAATTGTTCATCGCGTAAACGATAAGGATCACGATTACCGCAAGGACTGCAACGCAGGCGAGCGTAATGAATACGATGATAAGAACAGTGACAGAATCAACCTTCTGGCCGGACTGGGCGGTTGCCGTGCCTGTGCCGGACATATCTGTCGAAAGTGATGGCAGTGTGCTGTCCTGGGCAGTCGTCGGAGCAGCAGTGGGAACAGGTGTTGCCGTAGGAGCTGCGGGTGACGGGAGATACTCATCATCTGTGTGGAGATCGTGAATCTTGCTATCGATCTCCTCGTTAACGGAATTCTTCAGGAGGTATGAAGCGATCTCCTGGTACTGGGATGCTTCAGGTGCCTGATATCCGAGATATCCGACTACGAAATAGCCGTATTTGGGCGCATAGATAATGTCTATCTCGTTTTCGGTACGGTCTGCGCTGTAAGCCCACTCTTCAAACTCGGGTACTACCGCAAATTCTGTCGGGACTTCATCTCTCTTGAAAACGGCGATGTCACCGTAATCGTAGATGGTGCCCATTCCGTAAGCTTCTTCCGAGAGCTCTGTGAGGTTGTCGATCGAAGTAGCGGTATCTTTCAGGGCATTGGCACACTCAAGAGCCATGTCCTTCTGTGCCTGGTCTGATGTATCGGGGGCATAGAAGAGTGCATATCTTACGTTCGGAACAGTAATGTCACTGTGCTCTTCTGCGTACTTGTCGTAATAATCCGATGCATATTGCGGAGCGAGATAGTAAACATCAAGGATCTCCCTGAAGGCTGCTTCATCGAGTCCGGGACCGTAGAAGTGCGCCATATATTCTTCGAAAGTCAGACCGTATGCGGCAGCATCCGTAGTGATGCTGTTCATCATCTCATCAACGGTCTGCTTGGTATCGTCAGGGATCACGACGCCTTCTTCCTTCGCGCGCTTTGCCAGGATGAGATCATATTCGATTTCATATTCGGCTTCGCTGACATACAGATCTCCCAAAGTAGCAAATTCACTGCCGAGAGGAGCCTCTGCAGCCAGGTTTACACGGCCTGTCGCAGTCGAATCATAGTAGCCGTAATAAGCATAAGAAGACAACGTCTCAAAGGTGTTAATGAAATAGAAATTCGTGAGGTTTGTCGGGACTGCCTCACCGTCAAAATAGTACTGGTGATCAAGGTAATTCGGAAGCTGCGGACCGTAATATTCTTCGAATGACGGGATCTCCGACGGGTCATACGTAGCTGCTGTCGCTTCTTCAGAACTCTCGGAAGATGCTATGGTACTCTCTTCTACGAGTGTTTCCTTGTTGCAGCCTGCGAACATGGTTACTGCAAAAGCTGCCGTAAGAATAAATGCGATTTGTCTTCTCATGTTTTTCATCCTTTAATGATATCGGCATGGAGAAATATTTTCGCCATGCCGGAAATTATATCAAATTCAAATAATTATGTGCTCGGAGCCGTTGTCGGAGTAGGTGCCGGGGGTGAAGCGAGGTACGGATCGTCAGTGTGCAGATCGTGTGCGCCGCTGTTGATCTCTTCAAGGAGCTCCTTGCTCAGGGCAGACATCGCAGCAGACTCGATAACGCTGTCGCTCTGCTCCTCACGGCCGAGATAACCCACGATGAAATAACCGTAATTGACAGCGTAGATAACCTCCATGTCGCCTACCTTGCGGTTCTCATCATAGGCCCAGGCCTCAAATTCGGGAACCATTCTCTGGCCGTACTTGTTGACGACGATATCATTTGTCTCCTTGGCAAGGCCGAGATCGACTGCTTCCTGCGCATATGCCGGAAGATCATCTATCGATTTGCACTTTTTCAGGACATCGTTAGCTGCTGCAAGAGCCGCATCCTTTTCTGCCTGTGTAGCAGGTGCCGTGTTCGGATCAAAGGGCTGCTCAGGAGCTTCGAAAACCGCATATCTTACGTTGTGATAGTACTTTTCTTCGTATGTAGGCTCGTAATTCTGAGCGTAATACTTGGAATACAATCCTGCGAGATACTCTCTCTCATAGATGGCTCTGAAGCTCTCTTCCGTCATATCGGAACCATACCAGAACTTGAGGTATTCTTCATAAGTCTTGCCGGAATTTGTTGCCTTCTGTTTTAACGCTGCCAATACTTCATCTACGTTTTTCTGGGCCTCTTCAGAAAGGGAAATACCTTCTGCTTTTGCCCTTGCATTGACGACGCATGCCTGCGCGAGCTTGTTCTCTGCAGTGGCAACGAAATAGTCACCGTATGTAGCATATCCGCTTCCGGAAGGGCACTCAGCCGCCAGATCGAGATAACCCATTGTCGTAGCCGTGTAATAGCCCTGGCTTACTGCATTTGCCAGTTCGATAAATGTGTTGATGAAGTAGTAGTTCGATTCATTCATAGGAACCGGCTCTCCATCAAAATAGTACTGGTGATTCAGATAATTCGGGAGCTGGTTGCCGAAAAGCTCATCAAAGTTCTGCGGCTCCCACGTAGATGAAGTATCTGAAGAAGCATCGGATGACGCGGTAGGATCACTGGGTGCTTCGGTCAGCTTGGTGTTCTTGCCGCAGCCCGATACCATCGATAACGCGATAGCGGCAGTAACAATTGTTGCGATTACTTTTTTCATTTGCCTGTTATCCTCTTGTAGTCTTCTGTACATGCGGCGATCGTATCGTCCATGTCATAGTATTTGTACTTGCCGAGTCTGCCTCCGAATTCGACGTTGCCGTCAGCTTCGGCAAGCTCTGTATACTTCTTATACAGCTCGTTGTTCCTGTCGTTGTTGAGCGGATAGTAAGGCTCGTCGCCCGGCTTCCACTCTGCGGGATACTCGTGTGTGATGACCGTTCCCTTTCCTGTGCCGAACTCGAAATGCTTGTGCTCCAAGATCCTCGTGAACGGTGTCTCGGCATCGGTGTAATTGACCACAGCGTTGCCCTGGAAGTCGTCGGTATCAGGCAGGTATTCCGTCTCAAACCTCAGGCTTCTGTACTCGAGTTTGCCCAGGGTGTAATTATAATACTCATCGATCATTCCCGTATATATGATTTTCGGGGCAATTTTATCCAAAGATTCCCTCTCTTTGAGGTAATCTGTGCCGCATCTTACTTCAATGCCCTCGAGCATATTTTCGATCCATCTGGTATAGCCGCCAACCGGGATGCCCTGATATTTGTCGTTGAAATAGTTGTTATCGTAAGTAAGTCTTACGGGCAGTCTCTTGATGATAAACGCGGGAAGCTCGGTGGCCTTTCTGCCCCACTGCTTCTCGGTGTAGCCCTTTACGAGCTTGTTGTAGATGTCAGGTCCGATAAGGGAGATGGCCTGCTCTTCAAGGTTCTTGGGCTCATCGACTTTGCCCAGGGCGATCTGCTCGTCAAGCTTTGCCCTGGCCTCTTGAGGAGTTACGACGCCCCACATCTTGTTGAAGGTATACATGTTGAAAGGCATCGAATAGAGCTCGCCCTTGTAGTTGGCGACTACGCAGTTGGTGTAGCGGTTGAACTCGGCGAATCTGTTCGCAAAATCCCACACAGCCTTGTCGCTCGTGTGAAAAATATGTGCGCCGTACTTATGGACATTGATGCCGTGGACATCTTCCGTGTAGACGTTGCCGGCAATATGGGGTCTCCTGTCGATCACAAGACACTTATATCCGTCATCTGTTGCAAGGCGTGCAAAAGTCGCACCGTAAAGGCCCGCACCTACAATGAGGAAATCATATTCACCCATAGCTCTTCCTCCGTTCTCGAAAACCGTTCATTTACTATACACTATTTTGGCCGATTCGCCTAAATTACGGGTTATTCCTGTCTTGTAACACGGATAAATACCGACGAGCCCGAATACAGTATCTCGGCGTCATATCCTTCATTTGTCACAGCCGTTATGAAGTTCTCGTGATTCCCGTAAAACGTCGTCACATAATAGAATTCATCGAGATCAAGATAGCCGTCCTGCTTAAGATTCCCGGCTATCTCATCAGGCTCTGCAGTCCTGATCCATTCATCTTCACACTCGACAGAATCGAAATAAGACTCAACATACCTGTCGTCATTCATGAGATAGTAGCTGAACGGCTCGTACTCTAATGGGTATGCGATCGTCTTCGAATCATATGCCCCGCGCTCATACCACAAGGAGACGATCTCCCTGCAGTTATCCTTTATCTCCAGTCCGCCGTGATTTATCTTGTAGCTCTGCACAAAACAGAAAAACGAAGCAGACGCTACTGCTGCAGCCGTCAGGACGATGCTTAAAAGGCAGCCCCTGCCTTTTATCCGGTTGACCAGGAGGCCGACCCCGCTGATCATGAGCACTACCAGCAGCGGAATGAAAAACAATGAGTATTTCCCGCCGAGGTTCATGGTGCCGACCGATTCGGGCTTCCAGTTGTTATAGCCGTAAAACGAGCAGCTGACGGCAAAGAAATACAACATCCATGAGACCAGCAAAGCTAAGACCGGGAATGCCGTCTTTTTATGTTTGAAAAATGCAGTCACCGCACATATGGCCAAAAGGATAAGCGCTGCGCAAAGCCATTCCTTCCCGAATAACCATGTGAGCACATCCGCAAAACCTACAAAGAAATCCTTAATAAATCCGCGGGCAAAGAACATGCCGTGACCTATAGACATGCTGCCCTGGTTCTTCATCTGTGGGATCGTAAAAAGCAAAAGAAGAGGCAGTACGGCTAAAGCCAGAGTAACTGCGCTCAGCAGCAGGAAATGCTTTATTCCTTTGGCATTCTTCTCTTTTATGAGCTGCGCAAATAAGGCAATATACATTCCGAAGGCCATAAATGCCGCGCCGTACTGGCTGTACACCGCGAGGCATGCAAAAACAAAAAATCCGGTCATGGATCTCAAGTCTTTCCTCTTCAGTACCCGCAAAAAGAAATACGTCGTCCATGCCATAAAGCAAAGCATCAGGTTATATTCGGCGCATTCCAGACCGTAATTAATTGTTCCGTCA
Organism: Clostridiales bacterium; assembly: GCA_017554745.1. Lineage (GTDB taxonomy): Bacteria > Bacillota > Clostridia > Saccharofermentanales > Saccharofermentanaceae > Saccharofermentans. The sequence goes on from JAFZHS010000021.1 coordinate 91,327, forward strand.
GTGAAGATAAATACCGCTGCGGCAAGGACGCTCCATACGCCTTCTTTAACCGTTTCTTCGACGGCCAGAAATATTCCCGCGGCACCTGCCATCGTAAACACTATGCCCGCCAGCCTGAACCCGAATTCGGAATCAAATATCTTAAGCCAGAAGAACATCAGCACATTGTACAGAGGCGGCTGGTAAGTAAATCTGATCCTCTCAAACATGTTGACCGTACCTGCCCCTCCGGGGACAGTGCCTGTCATGTATTTCGAGAAAAAGTATTCGGTAGCTTCGTCCGCCCAAAGGCCTGACTTTGTGGCATTCGAGATGTAAAAGGCCAGGCCGGCAAGTATTACACAGCAAAAACCGGCAAGCTTGAAAAAGCTTACAGCCGGTCTGTTCCTGATCGTCATAATGCCCGGTATATTCATCCGCAGGGCCGTCTCCTTTTACAGGACACGGACATGGACGGTAAAGCTGTATTATCTCCGGAAGGCATCTCAGCCGAGCACCTCTTCGCCCACTTCCATGATATGCTCATCGAGCACGCAGAAGGTGATATCGATCTCGTAATCAGGATTGTCCGCGATGAAATCTTTACATGCCGTTATAGCCCTCTCCCATGCCTGCCTCAGCGGGTAACCGTAGATGCCGGCTGAGATCAGGGGGAATCCTATCGAATGAAGGTCATTCTCTTTCGCGAGCTCCAGAGAGCTCTTGTAAGCGCTGTAAAGCTTCTGCGGTTCGCCGTCGATACCGCCCTTCCAGATGGGGCCTACGGCGTGGATGACATGCTTTGCGGGAAGATTGAAGCCGGGCGTGATGACTGCCGAGCCTGTGGCGCAGCGCCCGATCTTCATGCATGCTGCGGTCATCTTATCGACACCCGCGTCCCTGAAAATATATCCGCAAACTCCATTGCCCATTATGAGTGCGGAATTGGCTGCGTTTACGACTGCATCTGCCGTCAACTTGGTGATGCTGATATTCTGTATCTTAATGCTACTCATACCGGTTCTCCTTTGCGTATATTTTTCGTTGGTTCCTACTTAGATTGTAATGCTTTGAGGGCAGATATTCCAACGTAAAAAAACGGGCATAAATCAACTCGAAAAAACCCAAATAAATGCAAAGTGTGACCGGATTGCGATTTTTCGGGTCTTTTCGACGTCATTTAGGCCCAAAATAAACCCATTCATTCTGTGAAGAATCAAAAAAAGAGGACACCTCAAATGAGATGCCCTCCGGAAGCTTTATTAAAAGGTCGGGGAATTACTGCATGATGGCGAACTTCAATGTAGCCTGGACAGCGACCTTGCCGTCGACTGTGGCAACTGCTTCGCCAACGCCGACAGGGCCTCTTACGGCCGTGATCTTTGTCTCAAGTCTTACTGTATCGCCGGGGACGATCGCGCGCTTAAACTTGCAGTTGTCGATGCCTGCGAAGACTGCGATCTTGCCCTTGAATTCTTCCTGTGAGAGGATCGCTACTGCGCCTGTCTGAGCGAGTGCCTCGACAGTAAGAACGCCGGGGACGATAGGATACTCAGGGAAATGTCCTCTGAAGAAATATTCGTCGTATGTGAAGTTCTTGATAGCGACAGCATACTGACCGGGCTCATAGTCTTCTACCTTGTCAATGAGAAGGAAGGGATGTCTGTGAGGGATGATCTTCATGATCTCTGTCGTGGTAAGTGAGTTAGCCATAATATAGATGCCTCCTTATATTTCTTTCCCGGACCAATCCGTTTGTGATTATTCTTCGAACTTCTTGACGATCAGAGAAGCGTTGTGACCGCCGAAGCCGAGGTTATTAGTCATAGCATACCTTATGTCACGGTTCTTAGGCTCGATGAATGTGTAATCAAGATCCATCTCGCCTTCAGATTCCTTGGAGCCTGCCGTAACGTGAACGTAGCTGTCATTGATAGCCTTGACACATGCGATGAGCTCAACTCCGCCTGCACCGCCCAGTACGTGGCCGATCATGGACTTTGTCGAGTTGATGGAGATGCCCTTGATATCTTCCTTGAACGCATATTTCATTGCGCGTGTCTCGAAAAGGTCGTTGTGGTGTGTGGATGTGCCGTGAGCGTTGATGTAATCGATGTCGGAAGGCTTGATGCCTGCTTCCTTCATGGCGATGATCATTGCTTCGCCTGCGCCTGATCCGTCTTCTGCAGGTGATGTGATGTGGTATGCGTCGCATGTTGCGCCGTAGCCTACCATCTCTGCGAGGATGTTTGCGCCTCTTGCCTTGGCGTGCTCATAAGATTCGAGAACGAGAACGCCCGAGCCTTCACCGATGACGAATCCGTCTCTGTCCTTATCGAAAGGTCTTGAAGCTGTCTCGGGATCTTCGTTTGTGGAAAGAGCCGTAAGAGCTGCAAAACCCGTAACGCCGGTCCTGCATACAGCTGCTTCGCATCCGCCTGTGATCATGACGTCGGCATCGCCGTACTTGACTGCCTTGAAAGCATCACCAATGGAGTGAGCGCCTGTAGCGCAAGCCGTGATGATACATGTGTTGATGCCCTTCATTCCGTACTGGATCGCGATGTTTGCTGATGCCATGTTTGCGATCATCAACGGGATGTACATAGGAGCGATCTTGCCGGACTTCTCGAATCTTACCTGCTCTCTCTCGTGTGCCTGCATCGATCCGATACCGGAGCTGACGATAACGCCTACTCTGTAAGGGTCTTCCTTTGTCATATCAAGACCTGCCTGCTCGATAGCTTCCTTGGCTGCGGCGAGCGCATAGTGAGCGAAGGGCTCCATACGCTTCATTGTCTTGAAATCCATGTAGTTCTGGGGATCGAAGTCTTTAACTTCGCATGCAAGCTTTACCTTATATCCGCTTGCATCAAACTTTGTAATCGGCGCGGTAGCTGCCTTTCCTTTCTTGAGGCCTTCCCAGTATGCCTCAACGCTGTTACCAAGAGGTGTGATCGCACCCATGCCGGTTACTACGACTCTGTTTGCCATTTACTTATTCTCCAATAGTTTTATTTTCTAAAGACGCTCCCCACAAGCATCCTTGAATTACATATGCATTCCGCCGTCGACGGATAATACCTGTCCTGTGATGTATGAAGCATCTTCGGAGCAGAGGAAGTTAACTGCGTTAGCGATGTCCTCGGGCTGGCCGTATCTCTTGAGAGGGATCATCTCGAAGATGGCTTCCTTCTGCTTGTCTGTGAGAACGGCTGTCATGGGTGTCTCAACATATCCGGGAGCGATCGCGTTGAATGTGATGTTTCTTGAAGCGAGCTCTCTTGCGCAGGACTTAGTGATACCGAGGATTCCTGCCTTGGATGCTGAGTAGTTGACCTGGCCTGCCTGGCCTTCGATGCCTACGATGGAAGAAATGCTTACTACTCTTCCCTCTCTCTTCTTCATCATGAAAGGTGTTGTGTGCTTGATGAAGTTGAATGTACCCTTGAGGTTAACTGCGATAACAGAATCGAAGTTCTCTTCTGACATCTTGAGGAGCAGGCCGTCTCTTGTGATACCTGCGTTGTTAACGAGGATATAGATTCCGCCGAAGTCTTCGTTGATCTGAGCTACTGTCTCTCCGACCTTATCGAAATCAGCTACGTTGCACTGGTAAGCCTTTGCGTCAACGCCCAAAGCCTTTACCTCGTCTTCAGCTTCCTTGCTCATTTCGAGGGGGCATGCGTCTACGATAGCGATGTTGTAACCGCTCTTAGCGAGCTTTAATGCGATCGCCTTGCCGATACCTCTTGAAGCGCCGGTAACGATTGCAGTTTTTCTGGTATTCTCTGACATGATCTTTCCTCCTTTATTATCCCAGCTTCTCAGCCAGTGTTTCTATGTCTTCCGGTGTAGCAACACCGATAACATTGATCGACGGAACGGTCTTCTTTACGAAGCCTGCGATGGTCTTTCCGGGGCCGACTTCGATGATCGTATCCACACCCATCTTCTCTAACTCATAGAGTGTCTGCTCCCACATAACGGGGCTATAGACCTGCTTTTCGAGAAGATCCTTGATCTGTGACTTGTCTGTAATTGCTGCCGCGTTAGCGTTTGCGATGTAAGGGATCTTGGGATCCTTGATCTCAACATCCTCTAATGCCTTTGCGAGCTTTTCGCCTGCTCCCTTGAGAAGAGGTGAATGGAAAGGTCCGGAAACATTGAGCTCTAATACTCTCTTCGCGCCTGCTTCCTGAAGAAGGGGCATTGCTGCCTGAACTGCTGTCTTCTTTCCTGTGATGACGATCTGTCCGGGGCAGTTGAAGTTTGCACACCAGCAGCCGTCGATGTCCTTGATGACGTTTTCGATGGTCTCTGCAGCAAGGCCGATAACTGCTGCCATGGAGCCTTCGCCTGCGGGAACTTCAGAAGACATGAGCTTTCCTCTGAGTCTCGTGAGTCTTACCGCGTCTTCAAAGCTGATGGCGCCTGCGACATAGAGGCTGCAGTATTCGCCTAATGACAGTCCTGCAGTAACTGCGGGCTTGTAGCCTGCGTCGAGCAGTGCGTCCGTGATCATGCAGCATGCGGTAACGAGTGCCGGCTGCGTGTATTCGGTGATGTTGATGTCTTCGTTGGGCTCATAGAGGAGCTTGTCCATGTCGATCCCTGCAGCTTCAGATGCAGTTGCGATCATGTCCTGGAAATATCTGTCAGATCTGGCAAAACCCTCTGCCATTCCGACGTGCTGTACTCCCTGGCCCGGGTAACAAAAAGCTATACTCATTATGCTTCGAGCTTCCTTCCCAAAAGTTTATCTGCCTGCTCGAACATCGATTCTATGATGACCTTAGCAGGTCTTACTTCCTTGACGAGACCTGCGATCTGGCCTGCCATGAATGTACCTTCCTTGATGTCACCTTCTACTACGGCCTTACGGAGACTTCCTACTGTGAGGCCTTCGAGCTCTTCGAAAGTAACGCCGCTCTGCTCCATCTCAAGATACTTGTTGGAAAGAGCGTTTCTTATCTGTCTTACGGGATGGCCATAGGATCTGCCGGTAACTCTTGTTGAGTTGTCCTTTGCCTTGATGACCATATCCTTGTAGTTCTGGTGGACATTGACTTCGTCGCATGCGCAGAAGACTGTTCCGCACTGTACGCCTTCAGCTCCGAGCATGAAGGATGCTGCAACGCCTCTGCCGTCTGCGATACCGCCTGCAGCGATAACGGGGATGGATACTGCGTCAACGACCTGGGGAACAAGTGTCATAGTTGTTGCTTCACCGATGTGTCCGCCGGACTCTGTGCCCTCGGCGATGACTGCGTCAGCACCGCACTGCTCCATTCTCTTTGCAAGAGCAACGCCTGCAGTAACGGGGATAACGATGATGCCTGCTTCCTTCCACATGTCCATGTACTTTTCCGGAGAGCCTGCGCCCGTGGTAACTACCTTTACCTTCTCCTCGGCGATGACCTTGGCGATCTCGGGAGCTCTGGGGTTCATGAGCATGAGGTTTACGCCGAACGGCTTGTCTGTTGCCTCACGGCACTTCTTGATCTGGTCACGGAGCCAGTTCTCGTCTGCTCCGCCGACACCGATGATGCCGAGGCCGCCTGCTTCGGATACTGCTGCTGCGATGTGCCAGTCAGCTACCCATGCCATACCACCCTGGAAAATAGGATATTTGATTCCAACCAAATCTGTGATTCTTGTCATGTCCTTTTATCTCCTTTTTATATTTCGAAATCTGGATCAGTAAACAATGTAATTTGCGTCCCATGTAAGGCCTGCGCCGAAGCTTGCGAGTACGAGCTTCATTCCGGGCTTGAGCCTGCCGTCCTGCTTCATCTCAGTCAGAAGGAGCGGAATGCTTGCGGAAGATACGTTGCCGTACTTGCTGATATTCATGGGGAATCTGTCTCTCGGGATACCGAGCTTCTTTGCAGTAGCCTCGATGATCCTCGCATTTGCCTGGTGAAGGATGAAGTAATCTACGTCATTCTCGAGATCGAAGCTGTATTTAGATGCAAGATCCTTGATGATCTGCGGTACTTCGGTAACTGCGAACTTGAATACTTCTCTGCCCATCATGTAGAAAGATGTTGCTTCCTTGAAGCCCTCCTCTTCCCATCTGTCAGGCTGTCTTGCTGCTTCGCACTTGAGGCAGCCGCTTCTGTAGCCTGAAGATCTCATGATGAACTCGTTGCGCTTGATGTCTTCAGCCTTAAGTACTGCAGCACCTGCGCCGTCACCAAAGAGGATGCATGTTCCTCTGTCATTGTAGTTCGCAAAATTCGAATTGCACTCCGTGCCGATTACGAGCGCAAGCTTGGAATTGCCTGACTCGATAAAGCCTTGGACCGTATTGTAAGCAACGATGAATCCGGGGCATGCGCAGACGACGTCAAAGCATCCGCACTCCTCAGATACTCCCAGCTCTCTCTGGACGATGCAGGAAAGCGCGGGGATTACGGTGTCTGACGTTGTGGATGCGGTAACGATAAGATCGATATCCTTGGGATCGATCCCCGCATCCCCGACTGCCTTCTTTGCAGCTTCCACAGCCATCGTGGACGGCTTCTCTGTGATGTGGTCCGCGATATGTCTTTCCTTTATTCCTGTACGCTCGGTGATCCACTCGTCGCTGGTATCAAGGAACTTAGCGAAATCGTCATTGGTGACGACCTTCTTGGGGATATAAGCTCCGAGCCCTATAATTCTGCCTGTCATTTGACTTTCAACCTCTTTTTCAGCTTTTTAGGGGCACAATGCTCCCCTAAGCAAAATAGTTTGATTGTCAAAGTATTGCACAGGCATAGCGGTTTTGTCAAGTGCTTTGATTTTCAAAGTAATTTTGTGGGCGCATTTTTCCGGTGCGTCAAAAATGCGCAAAACGGCGGTCTTCATTCATGAAAGCTTCACGAAAAGCGCCGTTTTTGTGAAGCATTTTTGCAAATCAACCGGATTTTTCAGATTTCCTTCACGGAATAACCTGTTTTCGTGAAGTCTTCAGGAACGGACGGTACAAAGAACAGACTCACTTACTCCCCGTATCTCCAGTGCGCGTTCATGATCGTCCTGAAGCCCTCGGGCGAGAAACAGGGAATGGATATCTTGCGCTGTGTCTCCTCACTCAGTTTAAATCCGTTAGCGCAGTATTCCCTGCCGGCATCCTTTATGCTCTCAAGGTAATTTCTGACCTGCCTTGTCTCCCTGGCGTTCGACAGGATCTGGCCTTCGGCGCAAAGGATCGCGGTATATCTGTCGCGGCCGCAGCAGATCAGGTCGTAATGGGCAAGGAGTGCCGTGAAGACCGGTTCGGGCTCGACATAACCGCATGAGCTTATAACAACGAGTTTCTTATCAAAAATGGAAGGATCCCTCATGATGTTAAAGGTCTGGCCGTCTTCACTCCTGCTGCCGCCATAGGGGACCGCGAATGACAGGCACCTGTCGGTCATGGCCTTGAGTTGTGAAGGCATGTTGTAGAAATACAGAGGAAAGCTCTCGATGATGATGTCTGCTCTCATGATCTCAGCCATGATCTCAGCCATATCGTCATTAATGACGCAGGTCGCATCTTCAGATGCCCAGCAGCGAAAACAACCCTTGCAGGGCCTGATGTCCTTGGCATAGATGTCTATACGTTTGATCTCGGTATCTTCGGGGAAGCCCGACACAAAGGCTTTGGTGATGTTGAGGGTGTTGCTCCTGTCCATCTTGGGACTTGCGTTAATAATAAGTACTTTCATCTATATAGGCTCCGATCAAAAGATCAGAGACTTAAACCTCCGTCCAATACTATTATCTGTCCCGTCATGTAGGAGAATGCGTCAGATACAAGGCTTGCGACGCAGTCAGCCACATCTTCCACGGCGCCGAAACGCTTCATCGGGATACTCTCGAGATATTTATCCGCAAGGTCTCCCGGGATCGACTTGATCATGTCGGTGCCGACAAAGCCCGGAGCCACGGCGTTTACCTGGATGCCGTAAGGAGCGAGCTCTTTTGCCATGGTCTGAGTCATTGAGTTGACCGCGCCCTTGGTAGCGCTGTAAACGGTCTGGCCGGGCACTGCAAGGATCGAGCTTACTGAAGACACGTTGATGATCTTTCCGCTCTTCTGCGAGCACATCTTAAGGCTTGCCGCCTGGGCACAGTTGATATATCCGCTGATATTGATCGCAAGGCTCCGCTCGAGCGAATCGGGCCTTATCATGAGAAGGTATGCGTCATCCACGACGCCCGCGTTGTTGATCAGGACATCGATGGTCTCGAAGGCCTTCTTGATCTCCTTAAACATCGCCTTGACCTGGGTGACATCAGAGGTGTCAGCCTTGTAGATCTCGCATCTTACGCCCAGAGCCGTGATCTCTTCCTGAGTGGCTTTAGCCGCAGCATCGTTGCTGCCATAGTTAAGCGCGATGTCATAGCCTTCTTTGGCGAGCCTTAATGAGATCGCTTTGCCGATACCTCTAGAGCCGCCTGTAACTACTGCCGTCTTGCCCATAATGCCGACCTCCCGGTGCCTGGATCACGCCTTTGTCAGCAGGACTGCCGAATAAAGCGCGCTTGTTCCGTATGAGACTGCGATTCCGCTCTCAAACCTGCCTTCGTCGATGTCCCTGGCGAGCATGGCAAACTGCAGCGATGCCGATGCAGCCCTGGCTTCACCGAAGTCCTGCTTCACGAGCCTGATCTTGATGCCGTCGCCAAAGATCTTCTTATATACTTCCTTCTCGAAATCATCGATCTTACCTATTCCGTTGCCGAATCCGTAGATGCAGGAGATGTCTTCCGGCTTCATGCCTGCTTCGGCAAGGACTTTCCGGAGCGCTTCGGTCAATGCGGATTCTGATAATCTGCGGTTGTCATTTCTGTCGCCGGAAGTGTCTCTCGCAGAAGAGAAGCCACAGATCTTCGCGTAGCGCTTCGCGCCTCTTGTAAATGCGGAATCGTCCTTCTCGATGACGCATGTTACAGAGCCTTCACCGAGCTTAAAACCGTCTTTGCCCTTAAGGCCTAAATCAGTGTAGAGCTCATCGTCTATATCGGTACACTCGTCCGTACCTGTCGCGAGCATGATGTCCTCATATCCGAAGAGGATCGCGCCTGATGCTGCGCAGATGCTCTGGAGGCCCGACTGGCTGCCGTTGGCGATCGTTACGTTGTAGCCCTTGATGCCCGTGAAGATGCTCAAGTATCCACCTGCAGCGTTGTAGACAGTGTTCGGGAAAGCGAACGCGCTGCCCTTGTCAACGCCGTCTCTAATTATGCCCTTCTGGAAATTGGCTATCTCGGTCATGGGCCCGTCGCCGGTTCCGATGCAGATGCCGATGAGGTTCTCGTTGTCTTCGTTAACGGTGATCCCGGCGTCTTCCAAAGCCCTGATGCCGCTTAAGAGCTGGAGCTGCGAGAGCCTGTCGAGCTTTCTCAAGAATGCGGTCTTTACACCGTAGGCTTTGAATGTATCCGAATCGATATTTGCCCTGTAATCGCCCGTATCTTCAGAATATTCACCTGTTACCGTGCCTATTCCCGTGACATAGAGGTCGTGCTTGGAAGCATTGAACTTAATGGCTTTGGGATCCTTGGCAAATACTATGCTCGCGTTGTTGCCTCCGAAAGCAAATGAATTCGACATCGCGTAATGGATGTCCTTTTCTATAGGCTTGTTTGCGATGAAATGTACTGAGCCTGCCTTTTCCTTAAGGGCTTCAATATCTTCATCCGTATATCCGGTCGTCGGAGGGAGCTTGCCCTCTGTAATGGCCTTAACCGTCAGCACGGCTTCGATGGCGCCCGCAGCGCCCAGGCAGTGGCCTGTCATGGACTTTGTGGAGCTTGCCGTCACGTTGCCGTTGCCTTCAAAACATGTCTTAAGAGAAAGGAACTCAGCCTCATCGTTCTTGGCTGTTCCCGTGCCGTGCGCGTTTACGTATTCGATGTCATCTGCAGTCAGACCGGAATTCTCGATAGCGCGTCTGATAACGCTCATCTGGCCTTCGCCGTCGGGCCTTGGAGCAGTGATATGGTAAGCGTCCGAGCTGACGCCCGATCCCAATACGTCACAATAGATCTTCGCGCCGCGCTTAACTGCATGCTCGTAGCTCTCTACAACAAGTACTCCTGCGCCTTCGCCGAGAGTAATACCTTCGCTGTGATTGAAAGGTGAACATTCATTGGCATCTAAAGCCTTCAAAGCGTGGAAGCCTGCGAAAGGCAGGGATGCAAAAGCATCGCAGCCGCCCGCGAGGAAGATCTCTCCCTTGCCGCCCCTGATGAGGTCGATGGCAAGCGCAACGCTCAAAGTGCCTGCAGCACAGGCATTTACGATGTTGGCCGTGATTCCTCCGGCCTTATAGTAATCTGCGACATTGCCGGCGATGACCGATGCGGGGATCGCCTTAAGGTCTTCTAAAGAGCCTTTGCCGCCGTTTTCTTTGTCCTGATAATATTTCTCGACGGCAGATGCGCCTGCGATGCAGCTGCCGAGGATAACTCCGATCTCTGAGGCTTCCTCAGAATCCATGTTAAGGCCGCTGTCGGCAATGGCTTCGCCCGCGGCCTTGATGCCGAGAGCAGTAGTCCTGTCGTAATTACCGCTGGCGAGATCTCCGGTCGCGATATCTACCTCTGCGCCCTTATGGGAATAACAATTTGAAGTGTCGAAGCACTTGACGTCAGCTATGCCGGACCTGCCCTTCAACGCCGATTCAAAACACTCGTCCGCATCGTTGCCGATAGCACAGACGAGGCCCAGTCCGGTGATTACGCAGCGCTTAACGTCAGGCATCTCAGTCCTCTTTGTGTGCTTCTACGTATGCGGTAAGTGTCTCGATAGAGCGGAAATCCTCTTTTGAAGCGCCGGAAAGATCAACTCCGAAAAGATTCTCGATACCTACGACGATCTCGATGGAATCGATGGAATCAAGTCCTATATCCTCGCCGAAAAGCTCTGAATCGTACTCGAGCTCATCTGCAGGAATCCTGAGTCTTTCGACCAGCATTCCCTTGATCTTCTCGGCAATCTCATTATTCATTATCTAACCCTCCCTTATATAAAGAAAAAACAAAATATAGAATAACCTTACACTAACTCGCTCTGTTTTTCCAACGTAACTGAATAAAAATGGACCATGACGTCAAATCTTCTAAGCTCCTTGACCGACATTGTGCATTTCGCGCCCCATGAAGAGACCGTGAGCACATCGCCGTCAATCCCGGTAACAGTGACCCAGTGATAGTTGCACATGGTCTTGTGCCCGTTCTTTGATACGACAGCCACATTTCTTATAGGAGCCGTGAAAAGCATGACCAGCGGGTCTCCGCTCTCAAGGTACTGCGGGATCTTTTTCCACCATCTGAACCTGAAAGGCTTTACCTTTACCCTGATGCCTTCCTTGACGGCAAGCTTTTTTATGCCGCGCTTAAACCTTCCGGCGCTGACTCCGAAGCTTCCGTGGAACTCCTGGCCGAAGAGCTTCCGCTCCTCCCTGTTCTTGCCGATGGTAAGAGGCCTTATATAATCCTTTGCAACAAAGAACCTGTCGATATAAGCGTCTCTTTCCATGCTTTCTTCGCCCTTGAGCCTCATGACGGCATCAAGGCCCGCGATTATTCCGCAGCCGCTGTTTAAGAGCATATCATCGGGGAGCCACATCTGGCTTCCTCCGTAAGAATTTCCTCCAAAACGGTCAAAAATATTAGGCGGCAGACTCATCTAAGCAACACCTCCGACCAAGCTCCTTCTATGGGCATTCCGGGCAGTTCTATTGCTCCGGCATCCCTTAATCTCTTTCTGCTCTCATATACGGCGCCCTGTAACGGTATCGGCGCCAAGTAACATTTTATTCCTTTTTTGGTCAGCCTCTCAATTCCAACCGCAAGATCAGCACTTGCAGTTCCCGAATGGTTGCAGCATATGAGCACCCTGTTAAAGCACACCGGAGCAATCTCCGCTCCCGGAACGGCGGGCAGCGTTTGTATATGGTTGAGCATTTCCCCGTACAGGAACGCTGAACAGTCCCTCTTCTCAGGCTCAATGCCGTCTGAGTATTCACTAAAGATCCCGTCGATGTCAGGCGACATTATAAGGTGCGCTTTATAAAGCTGCTCCTCACCTTCCCTGTTCTTAAATACGACTCCGGTCCTGCCTTCTTCGAGGCACTTTACCGCAAAAGCCAGGTTGCCCGCTGCTTCATCAGGGTCAACGTCAGGTGATCTCATCGCACCGGTAATAACGAACGGGATCTCCAAAGAAGCCAGTACCCTTATCGCCAGCTGTGCGAAAAAAGCACATGTGTCTGTCCCGTGCGTTATAAGGATGCCGTCAAAATCAGATCTTCCGGCCTCAGAAATGATCTGTTTCAACGCGTCGCGGAACTTGTATTCCGTGGCGTCTTCCGAAGAATAAGTCTCAAACTCCGGGAAAATGAATTCGTGCGAAGGAAAGTTTTCGGGCAGGAAACCGCAGGCAAAAGAGGGCTGCCCCAGCTTGACCGTTCCGGAGACGTTATATGAAGAAATAGTCCCTCCGAGCATTGCCCCAAGTATCCGCATTGATCCATTTCCTTCCAAAGCCTTATTAGAGTAAAATCTACTAAGTAAATTTATTTAAAGATTATAATTCACGAGGTTATTTATGAGAATAGCAAGCTGGAATGTCAACGGTATAAGAGCAGTCGCCACAAAGGGCTTTGCAGAGAGCCTTGAAGCAATCGGCGCGGACATAATAGGTATCCAGGAGATCAAGGCTCTCAGAGAGCAGCTGGGTCCTGAGATCACGGACATTCCCGGCTACAAGAGCTGGTTTTATTCGGCCGAGAAAAAGGGCTATTCCGGCACTGCACTCTATTCGAAGATCGAGCCTTTATGCGTAGAATTCGGCTTCGGCGTGGAAGAGTTCGACCACGAGGGACGCGTTATAAAGGCTGATTTCGGAGACTTTGTGCTCTTCAACATCTACTTCCCGAACGGAGGCAGGGGCGATGACTACGTCAAGTTCAAGCTCAGATTCTACGACTGCTTCCTTGACCAGGTGGACGCTCTTAAAGCCCGGGGCAAAGAGGTCATCTGCTGCGGCGACGTAAATACCGCGCACAAGGAGATCGACCTGTCCAACCCCAAGGCAAATTCAAAGATATCGGGATTCCTTCCCGAAGAGCGCGCTTACATGGATAAGTTCATTGAAAGAGGCCTTACGGACACCTTCAGAATGCTCCATCCCGACGATACCGAATGCTATACCTGGTGGTCTTACAAGACCTTCGCAAGAGAGCGCAATGTAGGCTGGAGGATCGACTATTTCTTCACGACAGACGGTCTCAAATCCCGCGTCAAAGAGTCGAACATGCTCTCAGACATAATGGGATCGGATCACTGCCCGATCTATCTCGATCTTAAGTAAGGGATTATTCCAAAATCTTTAAACGCGGTCCCCGGTCATCATGTGGCCGTTGATATCGAGCGCGACTGAAGAATTGTTTACCTTGAAATCCATGTCCGCAGCATGCTTTGGGATACCGAGCGTGGTTATGATGTTGCCCGTGGTCTGGGAGTTGGAGATCCTTATCTTGACGCTCTTGTCGACGCCTCTGTAGATGCCGACCTGCTTGCCTTCGAGATCGACCTTGAATGCCAGATAATCGATATTGATGATGGTAGGACCGGCCGTTCCGGAGCCTAATACCGTGATGTCGTGCGCTCTTGCCTTCGCGGTGAATGCGGCGCTGAAAATGCTTATCTGCAGCTTATCAGTGTGCTTCGAGCCGATCAGGATAACGTCATTTCCGAAGAAATCCATGCCCAGCGACGTATGCTCGATCATGGTATCGCACCTTCCGAGGAATGATCCGATGCCGATGCCTGACAGCGCAACGCTCTTGATCTCCATAGCGCAGTTACTGATAAGAGGCTCTATATCACCGGAGATCGAACCGATACCGACGCTCTGCTGGCCCATGAGATTGATCTTGTAGGCGCCTCTCCTGATACTGATATGTCCGCCGAAACCGCTTCCGATAGCTACGCTCTTCGTAGCATTTACGGTGATGTCGATAAGTCCGTCCTGGTCGAAAACGATATCGCCGTGATAAGAATCCATGTCATTGCCGATACCGAAAGCTTCCACCTTTGTGACGTTGATCGTGAGCTTGCCGTCACCTTCGAACATGAGGTTGGAAGTCGATGCCAGCCTGATCCCGCCGTCAAGAAGCCTGTTCTCGCCGCTTATAGAGATCGTGACATCACAGTCTTTGCCGATGTCGATAGCGGCCGCGCGCTTCTTTCCCGTGAACTCACAGTTCTCGAGCATGATCCTGCCCTTGTATCCGTCTTCGATCTCAAGATAGATCTTGGGCTCATCACCCGGGACGCCGGAGATAACAAGGTCTCTGTGGGTGACTTCGCCGGATGTGATACGGATGGTGTTGTAGCCGTCCTTTTCGAGCTGCGAGAGCGATACTCTCGCTTCTCTTCCTGCCACATATTCCTTCCTCATGACCTCGTCGTCACGGCTCTTGCTATGTCTGATGATCTCGGCCTTGATGTCCGGATCGATCTCTTTCCTGATAACTTCAGAAGGTCGTGCCGTGTAATAACCCTGGATAAGGTCGATGCCGAGGCGGATGACCGTCGCGATCTCTTCTGCCGTCTCGATACCTTCGGCGAGCGCAAGGATATTGTTATCATGCGAGAACTCGATGATGTCCTTAACGAAGTGCTGCTTCTGCGGAGAATCCTGGATGTTCGCAAGGAGCGCCCTGTCGATCTTTACGTAGTTAGGCATGTAGCGGAGAAGATTGCTTACGTTGGAATAGCCCGTGCCGTAGTCATCTACCGCGGTCTCGAATCCGAGGCTCTTATACTCTTCCTTCATGGCAACGAGCGCATCGTCATCGATCTCGGACTGCTCCGTGAACTCGACAACAAGCTTCTCTTTTGCGGATTTGGTCAGCTTGGAGATCTTGTAGATATCTTCCCTGTTCAGGCGCTGGCCCGGCAGTGAGTTTATAAAGATCTTGGCACCCGGCTTGAATGCTTCCGGATGATCGATAACGTACTTGATTACATTGTTGAACGTCGCAAACTCGATGTCGTAGAGTCTTCCGAAGAGCTCTGCATACTTAATGATGAGAAGCGGCTGGATATAAGGAACCGTATCTGCTCTCATCAACGCCTCGTAAGCATAGATCTCGCCGGTATGCGCATCAACGATAGGCTGGAAGTGATAGTTGATCTTGTTCTCATCCAGAACACTGTTGACGACTCTCGCTTCTTTGATCTGGTGGTCGTCAAGACCATCGGCCGTGAGCCTCTGCAGATTGATCTTCTGACCGTTCTTTCTTGAGAGAGCGACATTGACGAGGCTCTCATAATCTTCACGGATCCTGGGCTGTCCGTCAGCCGTACCGTAATAGACTTCTACCCTTCTGGAGCCTGCCGGCAGGGAGGCATTGAAATCATCGATCTTATCATTCAGGATCTTGATGCGTTCCTCAAGCACCCCCGCCACATCGTCATCCGTTATCGTCTCCATGGCGATCATCTCACCGTTGCCCATGCAGAATATCTGGCCTTTCGCGAAGGTCTCGCCCAGCATGCGGCCGATATTGATAATGGCATTGTCACCCGCAAGTCTTCCGTTATCGTTGTTGATCTTGGAAAGATTCTTGATGTCGACAGCAACAAAACCTACCTTCTCGCCGTCCTTAAGAGGATTCATGTTGATGATGTTATCAGTCTGCTGCAGGAAGCCGTTGTAGTTATAGATACCAGTAAGCGGATCTCTGATGAGGCTTGCTTCGAGCTTCTTGTTGATCTTTATGAGCTCGTCATATCTTCTGAAATTCTCAAGACCTCTCATGAGGCTGTGGAGCCAGAAACGGTAAGACTTCTTGTATGACCTGGGCTCTGTATATGACAATACCGCATATCCGAAGATCGAGTCCTCGAAATGCAGGGGCGTGAAGAAGAATGCCTCAGGCTTCTCTCTTTCCATGCCGAGTCTCGGGATAAGAACGTCCCTGTCGAAGTAGACGTCATCGCTGACTCTGTCGCAGTGGAGGTTCTCCGGACGGCACGCGATAACGTGCATCATCTTCCTTGAGAAATATCTGTCGGTATCAGTGAGCTTCTCAACGGAAAGTCTCGCGTCATCGATAGTGCCGGCCATGTTCTTGGCCTTATCCTGCCATTTGTCATTGAGGCAGAGGCTGAATCCCTCAAAATCCCTGATCTGGAAAACGTATGAGAATACGGTCCTTGCAAGGCCTTCAAAATCATTCTGGATAACGAGATCCTCGTCCAGATGGTTGAAGGATGAGAATACGCTGTTATGCGACGTGTCTGTCGGCCAGACCTGGCGGTACTTGGTGTCGATCTCATTGATGTGCTTTTCGCATCCGCAGGAGCTGCCGCGGAAGAATTCTCCGAGCTCCGTAAAAGGCTCGGGCTCCCTGCCGTTAATCATGTCGAAAAGGTTTTCGCACGAATGCGCGCCCATTGCCTTTGCAGGAAGCTTGACAGACGTGATCGGCTGGGGTGAATATCTTCCCTCTTCCATGGAGTCGTAACCGATGACCGCGATATCCTCAGGAATCCTGAGACCGCCGTCGGTAAGCGCCGTGGCAAGACCTATCGCCATGCAGTCGTTCGCACATGCGATAGCCTGGGGAAGCTTGTCGCCCTTCTTGATGAGACGGTCGCCCAAGCTCTCGCCTGACGTATACCAGAAATCACCGTAGAAAACTCTCTCTTTGCCTACCTTGAGGCCGTGCTCGGACATAGCGTCCATGAAGCCCTGGAGTCTCTGTCTGGAATACTGGTGCCATGCCTTGCCGGTAAGATAAGCGATATCCGTATATCCGTGATCTTCGATAAGGTGCGAAACGAGCTTTTTTGCATCCTCATAATGATTCGGGAAGATCGACGGGAAATACTTGCTCTCCTTGTCTATAAAGAGAACAGGGCATGTGCAGCGCTCGTGGATTATCTCTTCGATACTGTCTGCAAGACCGGGGGACTGCAGCGTGTCTGCCATAACGGCGATCGCGTCAAACTCTTCGTAAGGAACGAGTGAGAAGATCGAAGTCTCACCGATCTCTCTTACACGGCTGTTCTGGTATTTGAGATAGCTCGCGAAGACCACGACATCCATGTCGCGCTCAAATGCTTTGCCCGTGAAGCCCTCGATAAACTGGGACTGATAGTATTCATCAGCCTGGCCCACAAGCAGTGCTATCTTTTTACGTTCAGCCATAAACGCCCCGAATATCCTCCGTTATGGTCTTATTTAAGCAAGCACTCTGTCTACAGGAGCATATCCTGCAGTCTTTCTGAACTTAACATTGCTCTCGAAGCTCTCAAGACAGTCAGAAGGATCGATCCTCTCAAAGTTCAATGTGGCAAGAGCGTCTCTCTTGACCTTTGCGGATACGATCGTAACTTCCTCATCGTTGCCCGTAGCAGGATTCAATACCTTATCGACAGCGTGGATGACGACTTCCTTGACAGGAAGGAGCGCGAAAGTATCTCTTGCGACTCTGAGCATCGTGCTCGACACATAGTCCTGTACGAGATCATAGTAAGCGCTCTTGGAGAAATCCTTCATGACGATCTCGCCGTCAGCCTTCATGTCAGGATACTCCTTAGGAATGATGTCATCTGACTTGACCTGGAATTCGATCTCGAGCTTCGCAGGATCATCAGTACCGACCTCGAAGCAGCTGCCGTATTCAAGAAGATCATCAAAAGGTCCTACTTCAGCGATGACCTTGAAATAAGAATCGATGTCGCCTGCCAGAATGCTCTGTGCGAAAGGCTGGAGGTCCTTCAACTGGCCTGATACCGCGCCGTTTGCGATAGCTTCCCAGTCGATATAACCGTCAGACTGCTTATGTACTGACTTGATGGCTTCGATACCTGCTGCGAACTCCTCGATCTTAGCCTGTGATGCCTTGATGAGCTCTACATTATTAGCCTTAGCTGCCGGCAATGCCTTTGCCTTGGAAGCGCTCTTTGCCTCGACTTCCTTCTTGGCAGTCTTCTTGCTCTTTGCGTTCTTGTCCTTATCCTTGCCGGTCAGTCCGCCGACAATGTTCTTAACGTTATTAGTCTTGGTGTAATAAATGCCCGTTCCCGGAATGCCTACAGTGGTCCTTGCCTGTCCCTTAAGGTTTACAGACTGGCGGAAACCGCTCTTACCAAACGATACGCTGGGTCCCGATTTGCTCAGATTAAGCTTCAACCCTTTGCCCAAAGAGATAGATTTGCGGAAATTAAGTCCCATATAACTGCGCCTCCGGAGAAATTGTTAAAGTTATTTTATCACGTTTTTTGCCTTATTGTTTATTTTAAAGGCATATCGTGTTCTCTTTTTGTGGGAAAACGTTCATTTTGGGGGTGTGGGCGGATGGATTCCGGGATGCCGGCGCGTGGACTATTCACGGAAGCTTCACGAAAACGGGGCATTCCGTGAAGGAAATTTGCAAAACCACGAGTATTTGCTGAAATCCTTCACGGAAACGCGGCTTTTTGTGAAGGAATCAGGAATGGAATTTGCCGGTGCGTAAATCCGTGCGTGATTCGGGCAGTTTTAGGCACGTTTTACGCACTCCGGGGTTTGCGCACTCCGCAAAACAGAGTCTGCCGCCCGCATGGTTCCGTCCAGTGACGAAAACTGACACGATCCGGGGGCAAAACGTGTCATTTCGCGTCACTGGCGGAGGTAAGTCACCACTCGCGTCACTGGCGAAAACGAGCCACCCCCACCACCAACAACAAAAAAGGCCGCCCCGCCCGGGACGGCCCGCAAAAAGCAATAATCTTACTTGAGGAATCCCTCGATGATCTTCTGCTCGGCTTCCTGCTCGCTTAAGCCCAGAGTCATGAGCTTTGTGATCTGCTCGCCGGCGATCTTGCCGATGGCAGCCTCGTGGATCAGGGATGCGTCAACGCATGTGGCCTTGAGCTTAGGTGTGGCAACGATAACGCCCTTGTCCATGATGATGGAATCACACTCGGCATGGCCTTTGCACGCAGCATTTCCGGAGATGTCGATGATGACGTCCTGCTCGGACTCGCCCTTGGCAACACCACGGCTTACAATGTCGCAGACAGAGCCGTCACCGTTGAGATCTACGGTTATCTCAGCCTTTGCGGTCTGGTCAAAGTTCGTGAGGATCTTGTCGTGCATGATGAGTGTCGCATCAGGACCGATCTCAGCCTTTGTGATCCTGTAAGTATCGTTAATTCCTGCGATCTGCGAGGTATCCATATCCATCGTGGAGCCTTCTTCGAGATAGACAACGGTGGTGGGATTCATGAATCTCTTGCCCGTGCCGGTGCCCTCGCCATAGTGCTTCTCGATGTACTTTACCTTGGAATTCTTTCCGATGTGGAAAGTGTGGATGCCGTCGTGCTGGCTGTCGTGGCCGCCGCAGTTGCTGATGCCGCAGCCTGCAACGATGACTACGTCACAGTCTTCACCTACGAAGAAATCGTTATAAACACACTCTTTGTGGCCTGATTTGGAGATGATTACCGGGATGTGGCAGGACTCGTTCTTGGTGCCGTCCTTGAAGTAGACGTTGATGCCGTCGCCTGATTCCCTGGATTCGATCTGGATGTTTGCAGTAGAATTGCGCGCCTCGCTCGCACCGTTGCTGCGGATGTTGAACGCGCCTACGGGAAGGCTGTCCAGCTCGGCAACTTCTTTGAGCATTCTCTTCTCTAACTCATCCATTGCAAGTCACCCCTCCCTGTCCGTGAGCGCAGTCGCATCCGCCTCTGCGTCTCATATTAAGTTCGTCCATGATCTTGGCGGAGTCGTCATATCTGTCGACCATGCCTTCCTTGAGGTAAATGATCTTATCTGCGATCTCCAGGATCCTTTCCTGGTGGCTTATGATCAGGATGTTGCCGTTGGTTACGTTTCGGAGGTTCTCGAAGACCTCGATGAGGCTCTGGAAGCTCCAGAGGTCGATGCCTGCTTCAGGCTCGTCGAAAAGGCTCATCTTGCCGCCTCTTGCGGCAGCCATCGCGATCTCGATACGCTTCATCTCGCCGCCGGAGAGCGTGTCATTGATCTCTCTGTTCAGGTAATCCATCGGGCAGAGTCCGACCGCTTTGAGGTAAGCGCGGATCTTGCCGGCACTTCCTTCGGGGCCTGCCGCGATCTTTAAGAGGTCTATGACCTGAAGTCCCTTGAATCTTACGGGCTGCTGGAAGGCAAAGCTCATGCCGAGATTGGCCCTCTCGTTGACCGGCAGGTCTGTGATGTCCTGACCGTCAAAGATGATCTTGCCTGACGTGGGCGTGATGATACCCATGATGACCTTCAAAAGCGTGGATTTGCCGCTTCCGTTAGGTCCCGTAATAGCGACGAATTTGTCATCGATCTTAAGGTTTATGTCCTTAAGGATGTCCTTATCGTCAGCGTGAAAGCTGATGTTTTGTAATTCGAGCATATGCTCTTCCCCCGATCTGACTAATAGGTTTTCCCTATAAGCGTAAATACTATAAATGGTTCGGCGGTAATTCTCAATAGTTATTTTCGACATATGACGAAAATTTTTACCCATAGTCTTTGTGAATGATAGTCATACCCAAAAGGTTTCATTCGCGGTTTTCCATATGTGCTAAAATATTTCAATTAAATTTTAGTATGGAGAACCATTCATATGTGCGGAATAGTCGGTTACACAGGTAAGAAAAAGGCAGCTCCCATCCTCCTGGACGGTCTTGCCAAACTCGAATACAGAGGTTACGACTCGGCAGGTCTCGCAATAAGAGACGGTGAAGCCAATCCGGTAGTTGTAAAGGCAAAGGGCAGACTTAAAGTCCTTGCAGAGAAGACCGACGGCGGAGCAGCGCTCAAGGGCACATGCGGCATCGGCCACACAAGATGGGCTACACACGGCGAACCCACGGAAAACAACGCACACCCCCACATCGTCGATGACTACAACGTCGTAGGCGTACACAACGGCATCATCGAGAACTACCAGGAACTCCGCGACAAGATGATCCGCAAGGGCTACAAGTTCTATTCTGAGACAGATACCGAAGTCGCCATCAAGACTATCGACTACTACTACAAGAAGTACACACACGACCCGATCGAAGCGCTCGCTAAGACAATGGTCCGTGTAAGAGGCTCTTACGCTCTCGCGGTAATGTTCAAGGACCACCCGGGCAAGATCTTCGTAGCACGCAAGGATTCTCCCATGATCATCGGCTGCGACAAGGACGCTTCCTACCTCGCATCCGATATCCCCGCTATCCTCAAGTACACCAGATCCGTCTACTACATCAACGATCTCGAGATGGCGTGCCTCGAAGCAGGCAGCGTCACCTTCTACAACCTCGACGGCGACACTATCGAGAAGACCCCCACCGAGATCGACTGGGACGCAGAATCAGCTGAAAAGGGCGGCTTCGAGCACTTCATGATGAAGGAGATCCACGAGCAGCCCAAGGCAGTCCAGGATACATTAAACTCTGTTATCGTTCCCGACGGCGACTCCTACAGGATCGACCTCTCAGCTACGAACCTCACGGATGAGGATCTCAAGAGCTTTGAGCAGATCTACATCGTCGCATGCGGTTCCGCTTATCACGTAGGCTGCTGCACACAGTACATCGTAGAGCAGCTCGCGGGCGTTCCCGTAAGATGCGAGCTCGCTTCCGAATTCAGATACAGAAAGATGCCCCTCAGCAAGAACGCCCTGTGCATCATCATCAGCCAGTCCGGCGAGACGGCAGATTCACTTGCAGCATTAAGAGGCGCAAAGGCAGACGGCATCAAGACACTTGCCATCGTCAACGTAGTCGGCTCGTCCATCGCGCGTGAAGCAGACTATGTCCTCTACACTCTCGCAGGCCCCGAGATCTCAGTCGCTACGACCAAGGCATACTCCGCACAGCTCGCAATATGCTATGTTCTCGCCATCAAGCTCGCCCTCGCAAAAGGCGCCATCACTGAAGATCAGGCAAAAGAACTTGCAGCAGAAGTAATGACGATCCCCGGCAAGATCAATAAGGTCCTCGAGGACAAAGAGCGTCTCCAGTGGTTTGCCGCAAAGCTCGCAGCACAGAAGGACATCTTCTTCATCGGCCGCGGCATCGACTACGCGATCACAATGGAAGGAAGCCTCAAGATGAAGGAGATCTCCTACATCCACAGCGAAGCTTACGCTGCAGGTGAACTCAAGCACGGCACGATCAGCCTCATCGAGGAGGGCACCTTCGTAATCGGCGTTCTCACGCAGAGCGGCCTTTACGAGAAGACCCTTTCAAACCTTGTCGAGACAAAGGCGAGAGGCGCTTACCTCATGGCCCTCACATCTTTCGGAAATTACGCTATCGAGGATTCTGCTGACTTCGTTGTCTATGTCCCGAAGATCAACGAGCTCTTCGCGGCATCACTCGCAGTAGTCCCGCTCCAGCTTCTGGGCTACTACGTATCCTGCGCAAGAGGTCTCGACGTCGATAAGCCGAGGAACCTCGCGAAAAGCGTTACGGTAGAGTAATATCTTCACACCGATACAATCATCTAAAGCATATTGCACAAAATCGCTGAACGGTTTTCTATTTGATAATTTGTCAGAAGCCTTGAATTCAATAGTTCTCCTGCCAATACTAAAGCATTAGCAGTATCGAACAATATTAATACTGTTTTTGCTTGCACAGGAACAATGATCTACAGTTATCATTTGCACATCAATTTTACGAATCCATTTGGAGATTGGATAGTAATGCTTAAGAAGGACGAACAGGGTATAGTACAAGAATATAATATTTCTTTTAGTGCATTTTTGGTGTTCTGGGGCGGATAACATGAGAAAAATAGTTGTTTATATCATCGTTGTGTTAGAAGCAGTAGGCATACTTGTATTAAATATTAGCGCAGGAAAGAAAAAAGCCGATCATTGCGGTGCTGCAATTGAAGTGCCTGTTGGAATGCAACTGACCTTGAAACAAGAATATTCTATTACTAATGGTAATAGTTCAGTTGATATTCAAGAAGGGACAATTATTGTTCCTGGAAGTATCAGAAATAATGAGGTGTCGTTTATTCATGAAGAATCACAGACTAAACTTAATGTATCATGGGACTACTTCAATGAAAAGGATCAATTAATCAAGTTAAAAAATGAAGCTGAACAAAGGAAACTTGATCAACAGAAAAAATATATAAAACGAGGAGTATTATTGGGTGTTATTGAGTGTAGTTGCTGGATAATAATTTCTTGTGTATTATCTTTGATTTGTATTAGGAAACAGTTGTTCACATTATTGATTATATTTCACTGCATTGGATTTTTTTTACTATGTATAGTTTTTATATTTAGTTTTATGTATCTATCTACTTAACGAGTTTAACGAATTAACGCCCTGTGAAATGAAAGATAATCAACTGATAACTGGTGCTGAAAATATAAAGATAATAGGGTCAGACCCCATCAAATTGATTTGTGAAAAATAACCCCGGTATCTGTCCTATTATCGGGGTTGTCAAGTCTTTAATAGCGGAATTGACGCGTTTATAATAGTGACATGGCTAAGCGTAAACCCTACATCTTTATGACACAGGACAAGCTGATCGATCTTTGCAGATACGATATCGGCTGGATCGAGATAGTCGGCGGCAGTGATCTGGATGCCTATCCGGATTCGGGCTTTGACGTCCAGTGTGAGAACGAATATCCGATGATGTTATCGGACCTTAAGACTGCGCTTAATCATTTCGAGGAAGAAAAGCTCTCTTTCGATGACTTCGCTTTTGACTGGTGGTGCCCCGTCACCACATATTTCTATGAAGATCTCTGCCTTGATGAGCTCCTGGGACCTGATCCCGACAATATCTGCGATCTGCCCCTCCCGCCTCTTCCCGAGACAGATGAAGACATGATCGTCACCATCCTCATAAAGATCGCCAAGATAGCAGATACTTCCGTAGGTACCGATAATTTCCCGAAGGGCACAGCTTCTGATGCTCTGGATATCCCGGGGCTTCTTAATCTCATCGAGAATTACGAGGAGAATAAAGAGCTCCCTCCCGAAGAGCGCACATATACCAAAGACCAGATGCTCGTTTTCCTCAATCACTGGGACAACAGCCTCCTTCTTTCTGACGCGCCCGAGGACATCATCAACCGCTTCATCCAGTTCACTGATACGCTTTGTGACCAGCATGTTTTCGAAGCGGTCAAGATAAAAGCATTCGCCTGCAGCGGCGGCAATTCGGCATATTCCTGCGATTACAGGGAAGCTGTAAGGCTCTTCACGATCCTTCTTAAGGAGTTCGGATTCGGCTACGCCGCCAATGCGCTGGGCTTCATCTACTACGACGGCAAACTCACGGGCAGGCCTGACTTTGACAAGGCTTTCTCTTACTTTGCCATCGCTTCAAATTACGGTGTCCCCGAAGCCAAGCTCAAGTTCGCCGACATGCTCCTTATGGGCGACGCCGGCAATCCTGACCCGATCCTCGCTTACAATATCTACCTTCAGATCTATCACGACGCGAGGATAAGGTTCGAGAGCGGCGAATACAATTCCAACCTTCCCGAGAGCGCCGTCAGGATCGCAAAGGCCCTCAAGATCTTCCCCGACCAGAAGGTCAAGCGGTTAAAGCTCCTTCTCGAAGCCACATATTCGTCCTTCGTACGCTACCAGGAGAATAAAGTCTATTCGGATCTCGAGTTTTCTAAGAGCATCCAGCCTGAGATCGACAACGTCATAAACGAGTTTACGAACAAGGACCACGTCAAGATCAATACAGGGTGGCAGCTCTTAGGCGACAACGATGTCACCGATGTCTTCGACGACTTCACGGGTCCTCCGTTCCCTGCTTTCTACACGGCAAACGTCAGGAAGCTCAAGAGCGGCAAACTCAAGTTCACCATCAAGCGTCACTCTATCTTCCCGGGTTCGCCTGCGCCTCTGTCGCTGTCCGTCCAGCCCTGGCTCTTAAGCGCGGGATTAAGTGACAGGCTCGACTTCACGCTGCCCGGCGAAGCGACCAATGAAGCAATCGAATATCTTGCAAGGACAGGCGAAGCGGTCACCTTCGATAAGCTTGCAGTCAATAACGATGCGGAGAAGAGCTTCTCGACTTTCTCGTTCGTCAGGAACGGTGACGTAGTCCTGGGATTCGCTTCCAATAAGATCTTCTTCAACAAGCCCACAGGTAAGACTGTCGGATAAACCGCAATCTTCCGCACGTCTGCCTAAGAGCCCTTACTGTAATATCTTCTGCGTTGGTATATAATTGCGAGTGTTTGCAAATGGGATAGCAGGTGTAAAAAGTGGCTCTTAAAAACCGTTCCAGCTTAATAAAGTCTCTTATCGTTCCGGCTCTTGTCCTGGGCGTTCTTTTGAGCGGCTGCGAGACGGCTGCTACGGATACTTCTTCTGAGAGCTCCGAGACTGAGACATCTGTAACTGAGACTGTCGCTCCTACTACAAGCGAGACCACCACTGAAACTACTACCGAAGCCACTACTGAAAGCACATCCGATGAGAGAGAGCCTTCCACATCTGATGACGAATCATCCACGGACGAGACATCCGAAGAACCCCAGAGAGATATCGGCTACGGCTCTTACGGTTTCCTCATCGGCGACATGAGATTCCACTCAAAGAATGACATCTCCATGATGATCTGTCAGGAAGACGCGACCGTCTACGACTTCGGCGCGAAGAAAAAGTGCGACTGGATCGATGCTTACTACATCAATACCGAATACGACATGAAGGCTTTTGACGCGTCTTACCGTTTCCTCGGGTTCTTCAACAACGAGACTTCGGTAAACTTCGATCCTTCCGTCGAGATCGGTCCGTGGACCACGCCCAAGGGCTCAAACCTCGATCTTTATGTGGCTGAGATAACGATCATTTCGAGGAACCTCGTGATCAAGCTGTGCCCCAAGTATCCCAACAATTTTGACTACTATAATGTCTCCATCTGCGGCAGAGGCTACTACTGCTCAGTCGACCAGCTGCAGATGATGGATTTCTTCTTAAGCTATCTTCAGGAAAACCCCGGTGTCGATCCTTTAGAGGGCATCATTGAGGCTGAAGATCACACGTACTATTTCTGATTTTCGAAGAGGCTGTTATAACGCCCTTTACAATCTTCACTTCCAATGTATAATATGAACCGTCCAAGGCGGAGTGTGATTCTCCGACCGGCGGTAAGCGCGAAAAGCGTAAGCCCGCAAGCCTCATAAATTCTTATGGTGAGGTTGACCCGGCGTGATTCCGGGGCCGACGGTAAAGTCCGGAAGAAAGGAAGTGTATTTTCAATGTCTGAAACCAATTTGACCGTTAAGGCGGATTCTCAAGCTGCGCGCAAAATCATGCTGCGCCGTATCGCGTCATGCGCGATCCTCTCTGCTATGGCAGCGATCCTCATGTTCCTTGAGATAAGGCCTTCACTCTTGCTCCTGCCGTTCCCGGATTTCCTCGCATTCGATTTTTCAGAGGTCCCGGTGCTCATCGGCACATTCGCATTAGGTCCTGTCTGGGGCGTCGTTATCGAGCTTATCAAGAACCTTCTGCACCTTCCCTT
Organism: Clostridiales bacterium; assembly: GCA_017554745.1. Lineage (GTDB taxonomy): Bacteria > Bacillota > Clostridia > Saccharofermentanales > Saccharofermentanaceae > Saccharofermentans. Next base: position 117,833 of record JAFZHS010000021.1, read on the forward strand.
CTCAGGATCCATGGGTGTCGGCGAGCTGTCAAATTTCCTCGTAGGTTCCGTCTTTGTTTTCACAGCAGGACAGATCTACCGCAAGATGCGCACAAAGAAAGGCGCAGCTATGGCGATGGCTTTCGCCACGCTTATTCTCTCTTTGGCATCGATGCCCATCAACTACTACATCAATCTGCCTTTCTACGCTAAAGCATTCGGCCTTTCCATGGATGCCGTCATCGGCATGAGCGCAAAAGTCAATCCGCTCGTTAAAGACCCGATGACCCTTCTGTTGTTTGTTTTCTTTGCATTCAACCTGTTCAAGGGAATCGTAGTAAGCGTCATCACGTTCTTCGTATATAAACCGATCTCCAAACTGATCAACAGGACTTACGATAAGACGCACGCGCCAAAGGCCCAAAAAGCTTAAAACACTAAACGGTCTGCCGTAATTATCTTAGTTAATTGGTTAAAAGAACTGATTTCCTGCCATGCGGGAAATCAGTTTTTTTGTGTGATTGTTGGGACGGATAAAAACACGAAAATGGTCTGTTTTATCCGTATTTTTGCATTGTAAGGAAGTTCCGCAACACCTTATTTACGGATAAAAACGCGAATACCATCTGTTTTATCCGTATTTTCGAGCTGAGACAATGCCCCAAAGCGTCTAATGTACGGATAAAAACTCAAAGAAGCGGTTTTTTATCCGTAGTCACAAGCAAATATGGCAACTGGAGGCACAAAAAATACGGATAAAAACACAGGAAAGTGCGTTTTTATCCGCAGTGTGCAAAACCAGTCGAAAAACCTACCTTCTTCCCACCGCGTTCTCGGCGATCAATGCGATCGCTTTCTGCGACTGCGGCCAGTCGGGATGCGCAATCTGGAAAACGTGGTGCATCTTAAGATCGCCGTCATTGAGAGCATCGTCGAACAAAGCATCAGGCAGGTGCGATTTGAACTCCTTGCTCTGCTCGCGCATCATGTCGTCTTCGCCTGTCACGATGGCGACGCGGAGACCCATGTCGCGATCCACCAGCTTGTTCAGATCGTATGCGTAATCAGGCAGGCGCTGGTGCTCTTTTTTGTTGTCGGGCAGGTTCTCAAAGAAGAACCCCGGAAATTCCTTGATCGACATCTTGATGCCGGGACAGACCATGCCTGCGGATTCGACTGTTCCCCTGAGCTTCTCGAAGACCCACATCGCGTGCGCAGTGTGTCTGTTCCTTGCGCAGACGCCAACCATATAAGCGAGATAACCGCCCGCGGAATCACCGACGGTGTGGTATGTCTTAAAGCCGTATTTGATGTAGACAAAATTCATCGCCTTGAAGATCTCGTTGATTATCTGGGGCAATGTGCAGTCCGGCAGAAGCGTGTAGTCGACGTTTACTACGGGGATTCCCGCTTTGATGGCTAAATGCATGCCGAAGTTCCGGTCGAGCTTCTTGGTGCCGTATACAAAAGCTCCGCCGTGAATCAGTATGAAGCATTCTTTCGCGCCGTAGCAGCCGAAGGGAGTGTAGATATCAAGCTTTAAGGGCTTGTCGCCGTCTTTGTAGATGATATCAAGCTCGGCTTTGCAGTCATCAGGTAAAACTTCAGATTCAAGTCTGGGGGTATCGAAGGCCGTGCAATTCTGGATGAAAAGCTTTCTGAACTTTTCTGCCCTGTAGCGTTTGAAAGAATTGAACATGGGACGCCCCCTTTCTTTGTCAGCGCTTCTTGAAAGACACCGCCTTTGTCCTCGGAGTGATAAGACCTAAGAAGATCCAGAAATAGATTGCTACGTTCATGACGCTTGAGCTTAAGAGTGCCTGTGCAAGATATGCTGCGACAACGCCTAAGCAGATCCAGAGGATGCTCCTCTTCTCTTCGTCCTCCTCGCCGATGATCGCCTTGACTGCGCCTGTTACGGAGTAGATGAGCAAAGCGAGATAGTTGATGAGCGCGGGGATACCCTGTGTTGCGAGCGTGTGGATGTATTCGTTGTGACCCTTGTCCTGGACGCGGCTGACACCTTCGATGTATGTAGGCATCTCCCTGAATGCCTGGCCGAGGTTATCAAGACCGATACCGGTAAGAGGGTGATTCTTCGTAGCATAGAGAGCGACCTTCCAGATCCAGCCTCTGCCGGAGCCGAAGCCCTCGTCACCTGTGAGAAGATCGGCAACATCATTGCTTGCGGTGTACTCGACTCTCGAGACGATATAAGGCGTGCACATTACCGTGATGATCATGACCATGAGATAACCGATGGCGATAACGAGGCAGCCGTTTGAGATGTCTCTGAATGTATCCTTATCGATGTTGCTCTTCTTGCGCATGACAAGAAGCGATACGATGTATGTGAATACGAGGCCGATCATGCCGAGCCATGCAAGACGTGCCTGGCTTGCAAGGAGCGTGTAGAACACGAGCAGTGATACGGCGTAGATGACCCACTTGAAGATCTGTGACTTGAAGAGCTTTTTGCTGAAGATGAAAAGGCCTGCGGTAACAGCTGTAAGGACTGTCGAGAGCGTGCCGTAGAAGTTGGTGTTCTGGACTGTGCCGTAAGTTGTTTTCGAGACGCGGTCATCACGGAAGAGACAGTATGTGATCTCCCAGTCGAATGTCTGGAAGTATGCGATGACGCCTTCTAAGAGCGCTACGAAAACAAGTGAATACATAAGCCTCTTGCGGAGATTGGGATCCTTGATCATGGAGCCCGCATAGAACAGGCCGTAGTAGCACAGGAAGTGCGTAGGCCATTCGCAGTAATATTCTGAACCGCCTGCGAATACGCCGCGGTTAACGGAGAAGATCATCGACAGCAGCATGAAGACCGTGAGCGTGACATAGAAGATGTCTGCGACGTAGAGCTTGAAGCCCTTAACTATCCTCATGACGAACGTGATGATGATGAACGCGGTCAGCACGATCGCGAAATATTTAATAATGTGGGCCTGGTACTTGGACGGCGTGAATCTCCTGAACGATCCTACCTTCCATTTTCTCAAGAACTCGAAAACAACCTCGATAACAGGCAGCAGCACAAGAAGTGCCATGGACATGTAGCAGAAGATCTTATCCTGGAGCTTCTCATACATTGACGGCTTTAACGCTACTTCGTCAGTCATTTGCATTCCCCTTTTTGTACAAAAACATTTCGTTATTTTGCTCATTATAAGTTATTAGCAAGACTGTGGGTACCCTTGCCTTATGTATGTTATATAATTGACACATCAAGAATTAACGGAGGATCCGTATGTCAGAAGTGTCAGCACGCGAACAGTTATCCGGGCTCGTCGCATCCTTTATGGCTTATTCAGCAGGTCATCTCCCTGAAGACGTAAAGGTCCGTCTTGCGCAGATGAAAGAGATCGAGAACGAGGGCTTTGCTCCCGAGATCTACAACGTAATGGAAAAGAATATGCAGCTCGCGGATTCTTTGAAAAGGCCTTCGTGCCAGGACACGGGAATCCCGCAGTTTTTCGCGCGCGTCGGATCAAAGTGGCCCTACATGGACATCATCGAAGATGCGCTTATAGACGCCGTAAAGGAAGCAACGGAAAAGGCTCCGTTAAGACATAATGCAGTCGAGGTTTTCGACGAGAAAAATACAGGAAACAATATAGGAACCCACTGCCCCTGGATCGACTGGGAGATCGTAAAAGACAGCGACCAGTTGGAACTCTATTTTTACATGGCAGGCGGCGGATGCTCGCTCCCCGGATTCTCCAAAGTGCTCATGCCCTTGGAAGGCTACGACGGTATCGCAAAGGCAGTCTTTGACCAGATGACTACATACGGCGTAAACGCATGCCCTCCGTGCCTCGTAGGCATCGGCATCGCAGGTTCGTCGGAAGTAGCTGCAAAGCTCTCCAAGAAAGCTCTTTTAAGACAGGTCGGATCGCACAATCCGAACCCCAAGGCAGCGCAGATGGAAAAGCTCATCGAAGACGGACTTAACTCCATTGGTTTAGGACCCGGCGGATTCGGCGGCAAGCTCTCCGTCATGGGCGTTAACATCGAGCAGGCTTCAAGACACCCGGCCACACTTGCAATGGGACTTTCCACCGCATGCTGGGCACACAGAAGAGCAGGCATCAGGATCAATCCTGACTTCACCTACGATTTCTTCACACACAAGGGGGCAGTCTTATGAGCACATTCGAATTTAAAACACCCGTAACAGACGAAGATATCAGGAAGGTACACATCGGCGACGTCATCTATCTTACAGGCGACATCGTTACCGGCAGGGATGACGTTCATCACAGAGTAGTGATCGGTGGCAAGGAGCCCCCTGTAGACCTTAAGGGCAAGGCCATCTTCCACGCAGGCCCCATCATGAAAAAGATCTCTGCTGAAGGCGAGCCCGATAAGTACAAGGTAATCAGCGTAGGTCCTACGACTTCCATGCGTATGGAAAAAGCACAGGCTGAGTTCCTTGCAAAGACAGGCGTTAAGATCATCATCGGCAAGGGCGGAATGGGCCCTAAGACCACTCAGGGCTGCATCGATAACTGCGCCATCCACACTATCTTCCCCGGCGGCTGCGCCGTAGTAGCTGCTGAAGAAGTAATCGACTGCGAAGGCGTGGAGTGGCTCGACCTGGGCATGCCCGAGGCTATGTGGAAGCTTAACTGCAACCGCTTCGGACCTTTGATCGTCTCCATCGATTCTTACGGAAATAATCTCATCGAGAACAACAAGATCGATTTCAACACCAGAAAAGAGAAGGCTCTTGAAGACCTCAGGGGCAAGCTCGATTTCATGGAATAAGATGACGTCAAAGCCAAGTCCTTCATACGAGAAATATCCCGACCTTAAAACACTTTCCAAAGAAGGTGTTAAGCTTTTGATCTTCGATCTCGACGGCACGCTTTTAGATTCCATGAGCGTGTGGAATGATGTCGACGTCGAATTCTTAGGCCGCTACGGATACGAAGTGACTCCCGAATATACAGACATGGTAAAGCGCGCTTCGATAGAAGATGCTGCGCGTTATACGCAGACCAAGTACCGCATTCCCTTGACCTGGCAGGAGATCGTCGATACATGGGAATCGATGGTCTTCGAGTTTTACGAGAAAGAAGTGTGTCTCAAAGAGGGCGCGCTCGAGTATTTAAAGGAAGCGAAAAGACTCGGCTTTGCTTTGAGCGTTACGACTGCGCTGTCCCGCAAAAATGCTTCGGCCGCGCTCACTCACACGGGGATAAAAGATCTTTTCGACTGCGTGATAACTTTGGAAGACTTGGGCGGCAAGATCGATAAGAGCAAGCCCGATATATTCCTCCGCGCGAGCGGATATATCTCCGCATCAGGCAACGTGATTACTCCGGATAAAGCACTGGTCTTTGACGACGTGTCACAGTCAATCAACGGTGCCAGATCAGGCGGTTTCTTAACCTGCGCCGTATATGACAACATCGGCTGCGGAGGCCCCGGGAGGTGGGCAGACTTCGCAGCCGGATGTGATTTTGCGCTTCTGAAATTCTGATCTTTCTATGCTTTATTTTCTGTTGTCTGTTTATCCCTTATCTGAATAGTTTACCTCCTTAAGATTTCCCCGTTTGCGGCTTTTACACCTGTCAGATTTCAGAATATCTTAAATGGCGTCGGACTTATTCCTTCTCCTCTGCCTTGTTGTCTTCTTTCTTTTCCGTTTCTTCTGCCTTTTCTTCCTTAGCTTCCTCAGCCTTGGCTTCTTCCTTTTCAGCTGCAAGCGCCTCTGCTTCCTGCTTTGCCTTAAGGGCTTTTCTTGCCTTCTTTCTCTTGCTCTTGAAGACGAAGAGTACTATGAGGCCTGCGATGATGAATACTGCGAATACGATGAGTCCGGGAATTGCTGCGATGATGTCGAGCAGGAGATCCTGGAAGAAGATCTTTGTGTTTTCCCATGTATCAGCGAACTGTTCGGATACTCTTTCCTGGTATGTGACAACGTGCGGCTCTTCTACTTCAGTCTCTTCAAGGACTTCTGTAAGTGAGAGATTGAGTGTTGCGTATGTGACCTGGTTCTCGAGAACTCTGATCCTTGATTCGTAGCATTCGATCTCATATCTGACGTCGCTTAATCTGTTCTGCAAAACGATGATGGTATCGAGATCCTGTGCGTTGTCGAGGAGCTCTAAGAGCTGGTCGTATTCGACTCTGAGAGACTCTACTCTTGCCTTGGAATCAACGTATTCGAGTGTTACGTCTGATGTGCTCTCGCCTGAAGAGATTATCGTGCAGGAATTGCCGACTTTCTCAAGGAGCGTGTCGAGCTGGTCTGCGGGAATGCGCACCTGGTAGTAAGCCGTGCGCAGGTCTTTGTCATTGCCTGTTCCTGCGATGGAAGAATACTCGATATATCCTCCGAGGAACTTGATTTGTGCTTCGACATCAGTCTTAACACGGTCGAATTCCTTCGTCTCTGCCGACATCGTAACGGTCCTGATAAGAAGTCTTCCTGCCTCGGGATCGATGTTGACTTCGCTGTCGATCTTTTCTCCGTTCGTGACACTCATGTCTCTTGTGTCAAAATTCTCGTCGTAGCCGTATTCATATTCCCAGTCTGCCTCCACATCGGCGGCTCCGCTTGTAGCAGAATATGATTTCGTGTTTCCCGATCCGGCCTGTGCATACATCGCGTTATCGGAATGCGAATCCACTCTCGCATCAGCTTGCTTTGTAGCGCTGCATCCTGCGATCATGGACACGGCCAGAAGCCCTGCTATGATTGAAACCGGTAATAACTTTTTCATATATTTACCCTCCGTTTTTTGGTTCGGTTTTATTGCCGTTGTTACCATAGATACAGACTTGGGGTCTCAATTGTTGCACCCTGCTCGAAAAATCTTCTCCGCAGCTTTATACTTATCCCTATGAACGATTCAAAACACTTGACTGATCTCTGGGAATACCTCGCAAAAGAACGCCGCCCCATCGCCCTCTACGGCACCGGTGACGGCGCAGACAAGATAATTGCCGTCCTCGGATCCCGCGGGCTGTCAGGCCTCATTTCCGCCGTCTTCGCAAGCGACGGCTTTGTAAGGGACCGCATGTTCCACGGCTTTAAGGTCATCTCTTATGATGAGTGCTGCAAGACGCTCCCGTCTGACTTCATCGTCCTCGTCTGTTTCGGATCTTCAAGGCCCGAGGTCTTGTCTTTTGTGGAAAAGATCGCATCCGAAAGAGAGCTCTATGTCCCGGATGTGCCTGTGTACGGAAATATATTATTCGACCGCGCGTTTTATGAATCGAATGCTGCTGTTATAGATGAAGCCGCATCACATCTTGCAGACGATGTCTCGCGCAATTGCTACGAGAATTACATCAGCTACAAGCTCACGGGCGACATGAAATATCTCGCATCCTGCGAGTCTCCTGAAGATGAAGAATTCTCTCTGCTCTCCGGCATGCGCGAAGGCTGTTTTGTCGATCTCGGCGCATACTACGGCGACACCGTCAGGCGTTATCTCGGAAAGTTCCCCTGCCTTACCTCGTGCGTTGCCGTCGAGCCCGAAAGGCATTCATTCGCAAAGCTTTCCGCATATGCCGGGGAGCTCGCCGATAAAGGCTTCGGCATCAGGTGTATCAACGCTCTTGCCGGCGGCAAAACAGGCGTAGAGCAGGTGTCTTCATCCAGGGGCCGCGGAACGCGCGCCGCAGTAAACAGCAACGTCACTTTGAAAAACACGCGCGAGATCGATGTCATCACTGTAGATTCTTTGGGGCTTGATAACGTAAGCTTCATTAAGTTCGACGTCGAAGGCTCCGAGCTTGAAGCGATCGAAGGCGCGCGTGAGACCATCTTAAAGTCGCGCCCCGTCATGAAGATCGCGTGCTATCACAGGAGCGAGGATGTTTTCGCGCTCGTGCAAAAAGTGCTTGAGATAAGGCCTGATTACAAGGTCTATATGCGCCACACAAAGTGCATCCCCGGCTGGGACACTGACTTCTACTTCATCTGAGGCGCTATATGAAGATACTGATCGTAAGTGACTCGCACGGAATGAACGGACCTTTAAGAAAAGCTATCCTTAAGGAAGCTCCTGATATGCTGATCCATTTAGGCGACGCCGAATATTCCACCATGGAAATCGCTTCCTGGGCAGGCTCGCCCAAAACTCCCTGCATCTTCGTAAAAGGCAACTGCGACTACAATTCCTACGACTCCGCGGTCATCAAAAACGACGCTGCGTTTGAGCTCAAAGGCCACAAGTTCTTCTGCACCCACGGACACCGCCAGCGCGTCAATTACAGCCTTCTGACGCTGTCACTCACCGCGCAGGAACAAGACTGCGACATCGTACTATTCGGCCATACGCACGTCCCCTACGACAGCTTCGGCGACGCGCTCACAGGCTACGACCGCTATTACGGTTCCGCAGGCGCGCCCTCCCTGCCGCGCATCCTCAACCCCGGCTCCATCTCCCTTCCCCGCGGCGGCTCAAAGCGCGGGTACATGATCATGGAGATGGAAGACGACGGCAGGTATGATGTCAGGTACTGCCTGGCCGACTGATTTTGGTTTCCTGTAATAAACGCCCGAAAAATCGCTGAAAATTACAGGTTTTCGCGATTTTCTGTAATTTTCAGAAGAAAAATCGCAAATTATTACAGAAACGGCTGCATCGGGCGAACAATAATAAGGCCGCCCCGGAGGACGGCCTTTCTCACTTTAAAGTAGATCCAAAGTTATCAGTAATTCTCAGCGTTTACTTCGAAGTAGCTCTGGGGATGAGCGCAAACGGGGCAAAGCTCGGGTGCCTTTGTGCCGACTACGATGTGGCCGCAGTTTCTGCACTCCCAAACCTTAACTTCGCTCTTAGCGAAAACTTCCTGAGCCTCAACATTCTTGAGGAGAGCTCTGTAGCGCTCTTCGTGATGCTTCTCGATAGCGCCGACCATTCTGAACTTAGCTGCGAGTGCCGGGAAGCCCTCTTCTTCAGCAGTCTTAGCGAAACCCTCGTACATGTCTGTCCACTCGAAGTTCTCGCCGTCAGCAGCTGCTGCAAGGTTCTCAGCTGTTGTGCCGATGCCCTCGAGCTCCTTGAACCACATCTTAGCGTGCTCCTTCTCGTTGTCAGCTGTCTTGAGGAAGAGAGCTGCGATCTGCTCGTAGCCTTCCTTCTTAGCCTTGGAAGCGAAATAGGTGTACTTGTTTCTTGCCTGTGATTCGCCTGCGAAAGCAGCCTGAAGGTTCTTTTCAGTCTGTGTACCAGCGTACTTGTTTGCCATTTTTGATTCCTCCTGAGTATTTGTTATTTCTTTTGTTGATTCTTTAGCGGGAGCCTGGGTATCCAAAGGGATAAAGTAGCTCGCGTCGTGCTTGCACCAGGGGCAGATAAAATCCGGGGGAAGCACTTCGCCTTCGTAGATGTATCCGCAGACGGTGCAGATAAAACCTTTTTTCGGAGCCTCGTCCGCCTTTGGAGCGCCGGGCTTCTGCTTGATGTTCTTCTGATAAAACGCGTATGTGACCGAAGGATCGTCAGATAAGATCTCCCCGTCCGTAACGTCAGCTAAGAACATGGTGTGCGTGCCGAGATCAGTCTCGCTTACGACCTTCGCGCTTAAGTAAGCATTTGTCTCTTCAGCGATATAAGCGATGCCGTTTTCCGCGCGCTTAAAATCGATGGCTTCGAACTTGTCGATATCTTTGCCGCTCTGGAATCCGAAATGCTTAAAAGTCTCAAACTTGGATCCTTCAGTAAGGATCGATACGTTGAACTCGCCGGTCTTTCGGATCATGTCGTGCGTGAAGTTAAGCTTGTTAACTGCAACGCAGATCCTGTTCGGTTCGGTAGTGACCTGCATCACGGTGTTAACGATGCAGCCGTTATCTTTGGCGCCGTCCTTTGCCGTCAGGACAAAGAGACCGTAAGTCAGGTTGTACATGGCTTTGCTGTTCATGCTGTTCCCCTTTCTTCTGGTGTAGCGCCTTTTGCCTGAAAGGCATAGTCATATTATAGGGGATAGCACCGGGTTTTTGGGGGAAATATTAATTAATTTTTGATAAATTGATTTTGCTGAATATGCCAGACGTGGAAAATGTGCCGGCGACGGATAAAAACGGGCAAAACCGCATTTTTATCCGTCGACTTAATCTTAAAACCTTTACTCTGTCCTCAGCGCAGTTACCGGATCCTGTCTCGACGCCTTCTTGGAAGGGATGAGACCTCCGATAAGGGTGAGGATGACACTCAGGATAACGAGGATTATCGCAGCTGTCCAGGGCAGGATGGCGCTGACGTCAGACGAATCCGCAAGCTTGTGGATAAGCGCGTTGATGGGTATCAGCAGCACCAGTGATATGCCGACGCCCAAAAGGCCTGCGAGGAAGCCCGTTATTATGGTCTCCGCGTTGAATACCTGGGCGACGTTGTGCTTGGAGGCGCCCATGGCGCGGAGGATACCGATCTCCTTGCGGCGCTCGAGAACGCTGATGTATGTGATGACGCCGATCATGATGGAAGATACGATGAGCGAGATGGATACGAACGCGATGAGCACGTAAGAGATCGTGTTGATGATCTTAGTGACGGACTTCATCAGCGCGCCTACGATGTCTGTGTAGACGATGTTCTTGTCTTCCTCGCCTGCATCTTCGACCTTCTTGTTGTAGTCCTTGATTATCTGGACGATCTCGTCCTTGGATTCGAAATCCTTAGGGAAGATCGTGATGCTCTGGAGATCGTCCTTGTCGCAGTAACCGAATGAGGCAAAATTCTTCTCAGCAGAGGACACGCCGGAGCCGCCCATCATCTCGTTCATGAATGACTGGAGCTGGCTCTCGTCCATGTTGAACTGGAAGGCCTTTGCGAATGCGTCCTGATCGATCGTAAGAGCGCTTCCCATGCCCTCGAAAGTATCCTTCAGGGCGTTTGTCATATTGGAAGCGAGGCGCTCGATGACCATGGTGATGGCCTTCTGTATGCCGTCGCTGATCTGGCTCATCATGGAAGATGTCATGCCGGTAACGTTCTTCATGACTGTGGCAGTGATCTCGTCAGCGTTTACGGATGTCGTGACGACATAAGTGATAAGGTTTTTCGCGCGTTCTGTACCGAGATATTCCTTGATCGAATCTCCGAGTGCAGCGGGATCGGGAAGGTCATTCTCGTTTGCGTACTCGCTGTAAGCGGCAAGGAGCGCTGAAGCCATGTCGCGCGCATTGTCAGCGGTTACTTCGATCCTGCTCGTCATCTCGGCTGTGATCTTCTCAGACTGTGCGTCTACGACGGCACGGCCTTCGTCGCTCTGGAGATACTGCTGGAAAAGTGCCTGGTAGTTCGAAGGATCAGTGATATCCCAACCCTGCTTAGCTGCGTATTCGGCAAAGCCGTCGGTGATCGCGCTCAAGGCCTCGTTTACGAGGGCCTGGTCGATCGCGCCTGCGCCGCTGTCCTGGATTATCTTAATGAGCTGCTCCCTGATTATCGCTGAACCGCGGGGCGAAGAAATGAACTGCGACATCGCATCAGGAAGATTTGCATAGTTAGTGGACGGATCGGCGGAAGCGTAGTCCATGTAATCCGTTAAGATGCTCGAGATACCGGTGCCCAATGCATCCGTGTCCACCTTGAGATCTACACCCTTGAGAAGACCTGCGATCTGGTCTGCAGACAGGCTCGGCATTGCGCTGCCGAACGCGCCGGACAGATCCATTCCGCTCATGTCGCCGAAAGCATCCTGGTCGATATTGAGCTTATCCTCGTCAAACTCAAATGCGTTCTGGATGGCTTCCTCATCGATCGAGAAAAAGCTTCCCATATCAAAGTCGGACTCTTCCTCATCGAATCTGATGCCCGTGAGCACGTTGACTTCGCGGTCAGCCTTCTGGGCCTTTACGATGTCGGAGCCTTCCGCTTCTTCCCTGAGTTCTTCCACGAGATTCTTGTCGTAGTAAATGCCTGCATCGAGCATCCAGATATCCTGTCCCTGCTTGGGCTGGACGATGCCGACGATCTTAAGGTCATAGCCGTTCGAGACAAGATCGCGCATGTAGCTTGAGTTGTTGCGCATATCGGTGTAGATCTTGTTGTTCTCGTCATACTTGTAGTATTTGTAAGCAGGAACGACCTTGAAGTTCGTACCCAGGAAGTCTTCGTAGAGCCATGTGTAGTATGTCTGGTCTGTCTCGACTTCGAGACCGTTACTAAAGTCCCTGATCATCTTGTCGAGCTCGTCGGCATCCCTTAATCCGAACGCGTAGCAGATGTAGTCTGATACCGCGCCGTTCTGCGTGAGCACCAGGACGGCCTCTCTGGAGTTTTCCGGCCATCTGCCTGCCTTGACGTCATACTGGTCGATGTAGAGGGCTTCGTTTTCGGGCATCTCGAAAAAGACATTCATCGAATATGCCGATGTGAATACCGATGATGAAGTAAGTCCCATCGATGCGAAATCGTCATTCGGATTGACCTGTCTGTAGTCGCCCGTGCCCTTGTCGTAATAGTAGATGCGCGGATCGATGTTGTAAGAATATTCGACACCGTTGGAGAGCTCATATATCTCAGGTCTCTCGTTGTCGAAATACGCCCTCAGCGAGATGAGATCGTTGGTCTGGACGGTAGATAACAGCTGTCCTACAGAAGGCACTTCGGTGATCTCGCCTTCAGCGGCGGGCTCCCAGGTCTCTGTCTGGACCATCATCATGGACATGAAAGAGATCGACGAACGCTCGATCGTCAGAGGATACTGCGAGAGCGTCTGCTGCTCGGTCCTGTTGATATATTCGTTAACGCCGTTTGAGAGCGATAAGATGAGCGCGATGCCGATGATGCCGATGGAGCCTGCAAAAGCGACGAGAATGGTCCTCGTCTTCTTTGTCCTTAAGTTATTGAAGCTCAATGCGAGCGCGGTGAGGAATCCCATCGAAGCCTTGCCGAGATTCTTGTGTACGGGCGTGATGGCATTTGCATCCGCGTCGGGTTCAAACGGGTCGCTGTCATCTGTGATGCGTCCGTCCCTGAGCTTAACGATCCTCGTAGCATATTCTTCAGCGAGCTCGGGATTGTGCGTTACCATGACTACCAGACGGTCCTTGGCAACTTCCTTGAGAAGGTCCATGACCTGTACGCTGGTGTCTGTATCAAGCGCGCCCGTAGGCTCGTCTGCAAGAAGGATATCCGGGTCATTAACGAGTGCTCTCGCGATCGCGACACGCTGCATCTGGCCGCCTGACATCTGGTTAGGCTTCTTGTGGGCCTGCTCGCGGAGCCCTACCTTCTCGAGCGCATCGAGAGCTCTCTGTCTGCGCTCCTTGGCACTGATACCTGAGATGGTGAGCGCAAGCTCGACATTGGAAAGGACTGTCTGATGCGGGATCAGATTATAGCTCTGGAAGACGAAGCCGATCGTGTGATTGCGGTATGAATCCCAGTCCCTGTCCTTGTAACGCTTGGTGGAAACGCCGTTGATGATGAGATCGCCGGAGTCGTAGCGGTCTAAGCCGCCGATGATATTAAGGAGCGTCGTCTTGCCCGAACCCGAAGGTCCTAAGATCGCAACAAACTCATTGTCCCTGAGATTCAGCGACACTCCGTCCAAAGCCTTCTGTACCAGGCTTCCTGTTTTGTATTCCTTATGTATATCCCTAATCTGCAACATAGTGTTGAAATTCTAACACGCGGCGGATGAACATTCTTTACTCTATCTGTTAAATATTGGAGAAATCCGCGTTAACAAAGGGCGGCTCTCCCCGGTTCATCCACGCATCTCGAAAACTCCCTTATTCCTTTAATTTCCTCGATCTGCGAATCGTTTTATCCCTTTAACGGCTTCTTCCGGAGCCCCGCTTTATCAGAGCGGGAGCTTCGAATAGAGCCATGTGCTTCTCTTCTCAAAAGACTCCTTGTCAGCGAGCTTGGAGAACAGCTGGAACTGTATAGTCCTTACTGACTTCATAAACGGCTTGGCTGCTGCCGCGAGGCCCTTGCACTCGGATGCGAATGCTTCCTCGGAGCAGTCGACAATAGCCAGATATGACTGTCTCTTCTGGTCTGCTTCAGGCGCAGAGATGAGGATCATCAGTCTTGAGATCGATGCATGCGCGCCGCAGTACTGCTTCAATGCCTTCTCGAGCGCTAAGAATTCCGGTGTGTTTAACGGATTCCTGATGACGACCTTTGTGAGGCCTGAGAGCTGGGGGCCGCCCTTGCCGATGAATTCATCGAGAGCGCGGTTGCCTGTGCCGCCCAAAGCGAGCGAAGCATTTTCTGCTGAGCCCTCACCGAATCTTGCCTTGAAGAGTCTTGTATTGACCATATCGCCGATGAGCTTAGCCGGGAGCGTGACGGATACGGGTCCGCCCGGATTGACGATGATGCCTTGGTGGTTTTGGTCTCTTCCGATAGCTGCCGCCTGGGCAAAAGACAGTGAGAAAGTCTTGTTCATGCCCTGCTTTGAGAATGCCTTTTCCCTGGCATCCTTCTCGAGCTTGAAATGCGTAAATACAGGCAGGAGCGAAGCGTTAGGATCCTTCCTTGTGCTCATTCCCGCGAAAGCGATATTGCTTTTGCCGTTCTTAGCAGGCGCGATCCTTACGGGTGTCAGGAGCTCTGATGTCATGACGGCATCCATCGTAGCTGAGAAAAACTCAGGGATCTGGCCGAATCTGCCGTACTCGCAGAGCATTGCGATGGTCCTGGGGTTGCCCGCCTTGGCCATGCCTCTGCATCTGGGATCTGCCATATCTTCGATACCCGGAGCATCTGTGATGACCGCGAATCTGTCGACTGGTCTTTCTACGGACTGGTCAGGATCATCCGGAAGCGGAATGTCGCCTCTAGTGATCTCGAGCTCTGCTCTCTCGTAAGTTGCTTCGTCTACGAAGTCTCTTTTATCATTTTTGATCTTCTCGATCCTTACGCTGTACTTGCAGCCGTCACCCTGATAAAGGTAAACATCGGTGCCCGCCTTAACGGTACCTCTGATGTCACCGCGGACGATAATGTTGCCCTCTGTCTCAGGCTCGGCCGTCAGCGGGATCTCATCGCAGACCAGGAAGAATGTCATTCCCTCTGCCTTGGCAGCGCCGTTCAGGATCTTCCCGGCAGCGATCTTGACCTGCTCGTTCATCTCGTCCTGCTTCTTGGTGGCAGCATCCTGTTCCAGCTGTCTCTCGAGAGCTCTGGCTTCTTTCTCCTGCTGCTCCTCCTCGCGGGCCTCCAGGATGACCTTCATCTCGTCTGTAACACTGTTACTTTGTGTATTTTCAGCGGTCTGGGCGGTATTCTCGTCAACCTTCTTTTTCTTTCCGAACAATGCCATAAAGCATCCCCCCTTTTATTATTTCCAATGAGAGATTATAGCACATCGCGCATACGCGTGCCTTAACAACGCCTTAATACTACCGCCGATTTGTCCTTTACACGGGGCACGGGCGAGGAATAAAATAGCGCCATAAGCGTTTTCGAGAGGCTGACAGATGGAAAACTACGACAGACAGGACATATTGGATAAGGCAGCGCAGGCGTACGATCACGCCGAGAGGACCATCATGGCGATGGATACCGTCTTCCAGAATGTCTCCGGCGCCGATTACGATCCGGCTCTCACGCTCGCGCAGTTTGACATGATCCTGCAGGGCGTCCTCCTGAGCGTCGCGTGCGCAGACGGGGTTTTCGACGAGCTCGAGCAGGACTTCATCAGGCAGTTCGCGATGCACGGCGACCTCTTGAAATACATCCAGAACGATATGGGCGTAGATACGGAGATGAGCTGGGATCTTATCGCAAATCTCCCCGAAGACCTTGTAAATACGCTTCTTGAAGTGCTTCCGCAGGTCCTTGACGACCAGTGCGAGAGCTTTATTTATCCGCTTGCCGCAGTTGATTTCTCATACAGCCAGTACGGCGGTGTAATGACGACTCCGGGAGATTTCTTAAAGTCCATCGAGACTGACATGATACAGATCGCGGGGCTTCTGGCGTTTGTTGATTCCGAAGGCACAGACGACGAGATATGCGCCGCTGTCGAGATGATCTATGCGCTCGAAGGAAAGCACTGGAGAGATCTTTTGTCGGGAAGAGCTTTGGGCTCAGGTCAGGAAAAGACCGATAATTAACGGATCAGGGCTTCCCACGGACCCGAATACTGCGCGAAAACCCCATAGAACATTGTCACCGCTATCACGAACAGCACCGTAACTGCCGTGATGACTTTTGACATTGCCTTTGACGCTCCGCCCTGCATCTTCACGATGCTTCCGCACCAGAACGCCGAAGGTATCAGCACGGGAACGATATACCTGAAGCTCTGCGTGCAGACGACGGGGTGCTTAAAGCAGAATAATATCTCAGGCAGTATGAGCGCTGCTGCCAAGATCCAGAAAGCTATATTTTCGGGACGCTTCCCGCTTTCCTTTATCCTCTTGCAAGTCCCGTAGACCGCGCAGACAGAGACGATGAGCACCAGCACGAACGCAAGTATCACAAGCACTTTCGCGACGAATACAAGATAAGGATCAGTGAATCTTCTCTCGTCAAAAAGTCCGGTCTTAACGATCGCGAGCGGGATATTGAAGTCATTTAGAGAGCCACCCTCCTGCAGGAACGGCGCCGATAAAAGCTCCTTTGATGGCGCGAAAAGTCTCTGCCAGGCCGAATACATCCATACATCCTGGCCTGCCGACGAATCGATCTCGAAGACATATGTGATCGGTGTTCCGTAGGTGATGAGGTTCTTTAACGGGAACCATAGACCCAGCGGGAATACCGTGACTGCAAACACCGCGAACTGCTTGATGAGATCCTTGATCCTGCCCTTGTGTGCAGCCTTCTGAGCCTTTGATTCCACGGGTTCTTTGACTATTTTGACAAGCTTTGCGAGGAACAGCCATGCTACGGGCAGAGCGACAAAGCCCATCGAGAGCTTGGTCATCATGGCACAGCCTATAGCGATCGCGAGGAAAAGGACCGTTGCAAGTTCGGGCTTGGAATACCACTTAAGCGCAAGGAAGAACGATGCGGCAAAGAGCATGAGTGCGAGCGCATCATTATTCACCTGAATCGCAAGGAAGATCATCTGCGGGCAGAAGACTATGAGAGCCAGAGATATCGCGAGCGCTTTGCCCTCGATCTTAAACCATTCGAGCGTCTTTTTTGCGAACAGGATGAAGTACGAAGTCCACAGCATCGGAAGGAATTTGAGGCCGTTGATATTGCCCGCAAATCTCGTCGGAAGCAAGGTGTGGATCTTCAGGAACAAAGCGCTTAAAAGGTAGTGGAGCGGCGGATGGTAAAACTGCCCCAGGTCCCTGACGTCGCCTGACGGGAGCGCCATGTTGTTGTAGATGTAAAGGATGTATGTGTCGTGGAATCCGGCCTGGTCTTCGGAGAAGTTCGACACGTCGTGCTGCCAGAAATTTAAGGGCGTGAAAACCACCATCCCGGCGCGCAGTACGAATCCCGCGCAAAGCACTGCAGTCACTGCGTCTTTGGCCTCAAACTTATGCGCTGCAATAAGCACGGTCACGCATACCAGAACCGTTCCCAGACCGCCCCACAGCATAACATTTTCCATTATCGAAATGCATGATAACGTGGCTCTGTTCACCGCCTTGAAAGACAGTGTGAATATGAGCATGTATATCGCAAATACGGGGACCGCGGAAACGAGTGATAAGAATTTTTTCGAGGTGCTTACAAAAGCTCTTGTGACGTAATAAACGCAGGCTGTCGTGAAGACCGTCATGAGGACGGATAAGGGCATCTCTCTAAGGCTCACGGCATTCATTCCGGACATCAGATAGAGGAAGATAACGGCCAGCGTGCATACGCCGAAGCCCTGCGCGATATCCCTGTAATTCTTTGATGCCGGTGCCTTGTCTGCCATATCAGCCGGTCACCGTAACTACGCCTTTGACGTATGTCCAAAGGATCGTGTAGAAGAGTATCGAGAATACGATGAACGCAGCTGCCAGGCGCCTTGTCACCTTCGGCATGAGTTCCTTGTTCGTGCCCGGTATCTTTATGTCTCCGGCCCTTAGATAGAACACCGCGCTGCACAAAAGAAGCGGCGTGCTGTATCTGAAATTCTCCGAACAGACGTGAGGGAAATTCAATGAGAATGATATTACCGAGATGACTTCTGTCACGGCAAGAACGATCATTGACATGTCTTCCCAGACACAGCCTCTTTTCCTGATCGTGATGACCGTATAGATGAGGCCGATAAAAGCGATGGCGATCATTATGAGGAACACGATAAGGAGCGCGTAGCCTGCCATGCTCATAAGGAAATCATCCCTGCAGTTCTCGCCTCCGAAGAGCGCGGTCTTGACCTGCGCGATAAAGATGTTGTAATCCTTCTCGCCGTCAGAACCGAGATTTATGTAGTAATCCTCTATCGGGAAACCGTAGAAGCCGAAGAGCCTTTGCATGGGAGTGTAGCTGCTCAAGTCCTGATAGGGATTATCAGAGCGCAAAACATATGTGAGAGGCACGCCGAACTTGATGTAATTTCTTACCTGGAACCACAGGCCCAGAGGCGCGCAGATAATGCCGAAAGATATAAGCTGGCAGAATGTCCTTCCGCCTCTCTTTTCCTTCTTGTTCCGGATGTCCCTGATGAGCTTTACGATGAAGAGGAATCCCAACGGGAACGCTATGATGCCCACTGCGATCTTGGTCATCATTCCGAAGCCTACGGCCAGCGCGGAGAAGAGGATGTACCTCCACGATCCGTTCTTGAACCATTTGAGCCCGAAGTAGAATCCCGTGAAGAAAAGCAGGACCGACAGCATGTCATTGTTGACCGAAGCAGACATCAGTATGAATGCCGGGAAAGCGGAGACGATATAAGCTGCTGTCACATGGTGCTCTTTTTTGACGCCCAGGAGCTTGATGTTTTTGAAGATCATTATCATCGCATACTGCGCCCAGAGCATCGACAGAGCCTGCAAAGCCTCGTAATTATGCATTCCCTTGGGCAGGAGCTTCTCATAGAGCCTGAGGAACAACGCGCTCACAAAGTAGTGGAACGGCGGATGATAGAACTGTCCGAAGTTCCTGACATCAACATCGGGGATCGATAATTTGTCCCTGACATAAAGGATGTATCCGGAGTGCATTATGTTATATGTGCCCTCCTCGAAAACACCGATATCATGCTGTCTCGTGCTGATATCCGTGTAGAGCACATAACCGAGTCTTACCATGAATCCCATGGCAAAGATCAGAGCTATCAGGGCCTCGTCCGAGAGTCTTTTCGTCTTCTTGAGATAGATGCCGTAACCGATGATGAGCAGATATCCGCACACCATGATCGCGCATGCCGCGCCCTTGCTCGTGACCTGCATTCCCGTACCGAGAAGCACAACGAGCACCAGAAGCGCCGTGATGATAAATGGATGTTTGGTTAAAACACCGGTGACTGTATCCTGCTTAAGACTCAAAGCCCAAATTCCTCGATCCAATAATAACTAAATTCGTATTCATCGCTGTCGGGCCTGAAGAGCGCCGCGCCGAAGGTCTTATACTCGGGCTTTAAGATGTTTTTCCTGTGTCCTTCAGATGCCATCCACGCATCGAAAACAGCCTGCGCGGTAGGCTGTCCGCAGGCGATATTCTCGCCGTACATCGGACTGTTGCTTTCTGTATATCCGTTGACCGTATACCACGGCTTGCCGTTGGGTCTTAAGTGATTCTGGTTCTGCGACTGCGTAAGGAGCGGAAGCTCTGCGGCACGCTCTGCGGCGCAGCTTGCGAGAGTATCAGACCATGTGAGCGGATCAAGACCCTCGTCCGCACGCGCCTGGTTGACCAGGTCGAGAAGCTCTTTGGCATAAGTAGACTGGCCGGAAGCCTTGAGATTTTCCTCTGCATCTGAAGAATCCGAAGAGCTCGAAGAATCAGATGAAGACGGGTCTGATGCGTTTTGACCGCCTGCTTTATCATCTCCTGTTTGTTCGGGAGTGATCTCGACAGAAGGCAGTCCGCTAGCTGCTGCAGCACTTGATGCGGCCTCGGGAGTGCCTGCCGGCGGATAACCGGTATTGTCGATGATCTCTACATCGGGGTTTTCCTCTATCCACTTCTCCCTCGATTCGAGAGCGCCAAGCACATAGTACTCGGCATTCATGAATATGATCTTGTTCCATTCGCCGCACTTGGCAACGACTATTACTCTCTCGCCCTCATTGAGGTCGATCTTGTTGCCGCTGCTGAAAACGTCGGGAAGAGTGAATGCCGTGGCTTTTCGCGATGTGACATATTCAAAATCGTCAGATGTCGTAGGCGTGAAAAATCTTATCTTCTGGGAATTCTCCGGTTCAACATGCTTGTCTGCAGCATTCTCGGGCGCTTCAGTATGCACGATGTCCGCGCTCTTGACGTAATATCTTGAGCCGCCGTACATAATGGCTGCCCAGCCGTCTCTGCTGAAGCCGATGACTTCAAACGTCCTCGACTCGACAAGCGCAGGCAGGGGTCCTTCGGTCTCAACAGGCTCGCTGTAAAGCGTGAGGCCGCCTTCTCTAGGCTTGTAGTAATTGTTGCCGACCTCGGTCGTCGTGAAGATCATGATGTTGTCGTGCTCGTTGACGACCTCGATAACTACTTCGCCTGCTTCTACGGCATCGCTCAGCGACTGGTCATCGTCTTCACCGGAGTCCTGCGTGATCTCCACCTCGATGAGCACCGCGCCGTCACTGCCTTCGACAGATGACACGGGCTGATCGTCAGCACGCGAGCCGACCTTCATATAATTCGTGACTCTGTATACGGCGAAAGCGCATATGCAGAGCAGCAGGACCATGAGTCCTGCGATCAGGAATTCATATCTCGTCCTTATATCCGTATTGTTCCCATTCTCTTCCATAACTATCCTTTGATTCCGGCTTGTTCCCTGACGCCCGCGTTTGCCGCCGGAGCAGGGAAAAGCCTTTACCTCCATTATTTATAATAAATGCAAAGCCGTTTGTTTTCAACCCGCAGGGCGTTTCGAGGGCCATTCTGAAGTGCCTTGAACAGTTGCGGTTAAGCGGAATCCGAATTATAATTGTTTTTGTAATTTATTTTTGAGGAGGGGACTTCATGGATAAGAAGAAACTCTATATTATCGTGGGTTCTGCAGTTGCCGGCACGCTTCTCATCGTGGGAATCGTTGCTGCAATCCTTGCCAACAGGCCCAGCGCTCTGCTTCTTTCTGCAGCAGGAAACACAGCTAAGGATTTCTCAAGGCTCGAGGGCGTTTCATTTGCTAAGGAAGTAGCAAACGGCGGCTCTGTTGCTGTTTCTGCAAACCTTGATAAATACGTCGACGACATCACCATCCAGGGTAAGATCTACACCGACGCCAAGAACAATAAAGGCGCTTATGAGATGACCATCTATGACGATGACGACGTCATGGTACAGCCCAGGATCTACGTCAACAAAGACTCTATCGTAGCTACCTGCCCTGAGATTTTCGAAGGTGCATACGGAGTCAACTTCAAGAAGCTCGATAAGAACCTTCCGGGCTCGATTTTCGATCCTGATGAAGATACAGACTACTCACTTCCTGAAGGCGTTTACGAATACCTGATGTCTCTTTCCGAGAACACCAAGGGCAATAAGGAGCTTCAGCGCGACATCGAGAAGACTGCCGCAAGATATGAGAAGTTCACGATCCAGACGATCATGAAGTACGCAGAGGTCACCAAGAAGAGCGACAAGATCACTGTCGGCGGAGACAAGATCTCCTGCACAGTCATCACGATCGAGCTCGACGAAGACGCAATCGTATCGATCTGCCAGGATATCATCGATTACATCAACAATGATAAGTCTCTCGAAGATCTCCTTCTCCGTTACTATTCCGCAAATCCGTCCTCCAACATAAGCTACTACTCGCTCCTTTACGGATACGACTACGATTTCGATCCTGAAGATATGGTCGACGAGTTCTACGATGAGGTCGATGATTTTGAAGACAGACTCGACTACATCGAAGATATGGACATCGAGATCGAGGCTTCCGTCTACATCACAAAGTCCGGCAAGAGGATCGCACAGGTCGACTTCGAATCTGAGATTCAGGGTGAAGAATTCGAGTGCTCTCTGGTCCTCGGCAAGAACGTTACAAAGACAAAAGAGATGAGCTTCAGCTATGAGACATCCGACGGCGACAAGTTCTCCCTCGAGTACGAAGTAGAGCAGAATGACGCTAAGGGATTCGAAGCTGAGATCACGTACGAGTCCTACGATCCCTGGAGCTACTACAGAAGCGAGAATAAGGGCAAGATGACCATCAGCTGGGACAAGAAGTCCGGCGACTGCGAGGTTAAGGTCAAGGGCGAATACGATGATTTCTCCATCAAGGGCAACCTCACAAAGAAGGGCGACAAGATCATCTATGTCCTCGAGAACATCAAGAATAACGGCACTTCCGTTGACGGCGTTAAGTCTCTCGAGCTCACGATCACGATCGACAGAAGAGATCCCGCTCCGAAGGCACCTTCAAGATACACGGATATCGTGCTGATGGACGAGGATGATTTCGAAGATCTCTACGAGGAGATCGAGGACGGCATCGAAGACCTCGAAGACGAGTTCTATTGATACCGTAAAAATCTAAACTCCGAAGGGGCTGCATCGCGCGGCCCCTTTTTTGTGGGCGGGCGGGGGCTCGCTTCCGCCAGTGACGCGAAATGACACGTTTTGCCCCCGGATCGTGTCAGTTTTCGTCACTTTCGCGGATATTGCCGTAAAATGACACGTTTTGGCGACATTTCGTGTCAGTTTTCGTCACTGGACGGCGGACCCTGTTTTGCGGAGTGCGCGAAAACCGGATTGCGTAATTCGTGCCTAAATCAGGCCTGATCGCGCACGGATTTGCGCATTTTTCGCCAAACTAGCGTAAAACCGTGCCTAAAACTGCCCGGATTACGCACGGATTTACGCACGGAAATAATTATTTATATACACGCATAATGTCAGATATCGTGATATAATCTTAAAGTTTTAGTGTGGATTTTTGTCCCTACACAATCCAAGTCATAAGAGGTGTGCACATGAAGAAAGTTCTGGTATGCAAGGAAAGCCTGCCTGCCGAGACAAGAGTTGCCGTTATCCCCGATGACATCAAGAAGCTCACAGGAATGGGCTTCGAGTTCACGGTCGTCAGCGGTGCCGGTCTCAAGAGCGGCTTCACAGATGCGGATTACGAACAAGCCGGCGCAAAGATCGTTAAGGCCGAAGCAGATGGTCTTAAGGATGCCGAGATTGTTGTCAGGATCCTCAAGCCCGATTCAGCTGACGGCATGAACCCCGATACGGTTCACATCAGCTTCTTAGATCCTTTTAACGAGAAGGAACTCCTTAACGGATTCGCCAAGAATAATATCCAGGCAGTATCCCTTGAGATGATCCCCAGAACGACTCTCGCACAGAAGATGGACGTTCAGTCTTCGCAGACATCTCTTGCAGGCTATGTCGCAGTTCTCAATGCGGCAGCACGTTTGCCCAAGATCCTTCCGATGATGGTTACTCCTGCAGGAACTATCAATCCTGCCAGAGTATTCGTTATCGGCGTAGGCGTTGCAGGCCTTCAGGCTATTGCAACGGCTAAGAGACTCGGCGCGCGCGTTGACGCTTTCGATACAAGACCGGTCGTAGAAGAGCAGGTCAAGTCACTTGGCGCTAACTTCGTAAAGATCGACTTAGGCGAGATGGGCCAGACAGCCCAGGGCTACGCTAAGGAGCTCACACCCGAGCAGATCGCCAAGCAGCAGGAAGCCCAGGCTAAGGTCTGCGAGAAGGCCAATATCGTTATCACGACAGCAAAGGTCTTCGGCCGCAAGGCTCCTGTCCTCATCAAGAAGGACGTTCTGGACCGCATGCAGCCCGGCGCAATCATCGTTGACATGGCTGTTTCCACAGGCGGTAACGTCGAGGGCTCAAAGCCCAATGAAGTAGTCGTTACGGATAACGGCGTAGTCATCCTTCCGGGCGACGAACTTCAGCGTCAGGTTCCGTGGGATGCCTCGAAAATGCTCTCCGGCAACATCTCCGCATTCCTTACACACTTCTACAACAAGGAGACAAAGGAATTCGAGGTCAAGATGACCGACGAGATCATGAAGGGCTGCCTGCTCACACAGGGCGGAGCCATCATTCACGAAAGATTCAAGGAGGCATAATAATGGACGGACAGACAATAATGCTGTTGGTATTCGTTTTTATCATCGCAGCTTTCCTCGGAGTCGAGCTTATTTCCAAGGTTCCCTCCCAGCTTCATACTCCGCTCATGAGCGGTACAAACGCTATCTCCGGTATCACCATCGTCGGTGCTATCGCAGCTTGCGCCATCAATGTTGACAATCATGTCCTCGGCATGATCTTAGGCGGCATCGCCATTCTTTTCGCGACCATCAATGTTATCGGCGGTTACTTCGTCACAGACAGAATGCTCGCAATGTTCAAGAAGAAGGAGGATAAGAAGAAATAATGGAATTCATCGATTTTTTCTGCATCTTCCTTTACATGATCGCGAGCGTCTTCTTCATCATGGGAATCAAGAAGCTCGGAAAGGCAGATACTGCCCGTAAGGGTAATCTCATGTCCTCCATCGGTATGGGCATCGCCGTTATCTCAGTACTCATCTCACAGGATGTTTTCGACGGCGGCTTAGTAGCTTACATAATCATCATCCTCGCCATCGCAGCAGGATCCGTTATCGGTTTCATCTGGGCTAAGAAGGTCGAAATGACCGGCATGCCCCAGCTCGTAGCGCTCTTCAACGGCTTCGGCGGTCTGTCGTCAATGCTCGTTGCCATCTCACAGTATTGCGCTATCCGCGGCGGTTCTTACGCAGTCGGAACAGATGCTTTCACATCAATCACATTAGGCCTCACGATCCTCATCGGTGCCGTTGCCTTCACAGGTTCACTCATCGCATGGGCTAAGCTCGCAGGCCTCAAGATGTTCAAGAAGAACATCACTATCCCCGGCAAGAACTTCATCAATGCGGGCATCCTCGCTACTGCAGTTATCGGCATCATCCTTTACTGCATCGCTCCTGAAGACGTTCTCGGCCTCGTAGGAATCCTTGTTACTACACTTTCATCCCTGGCTCTCGGCGTTACGCTGGTTATCACTATCGGCGGCGGCGATATGCCGGTCATCATCTCATTCCTCAACGCACTCTCAGGTCTCGCTGCAGCATTCGCAGGATTCCCTATCGGCAACACGGTGCTCATCGTATCCGGCTGCCTCGTTGGTGCTTCAGGCGTCATCCTCACGCTCATCATGTGCAAGGCTATGAACAAGTCCTTCGCATCCCTCCTCTTCAAGACAGCCAAGAAGAAGGCTTCTTCCGCAGCAGAGGGCGAGCACAAGGAGCCCAAGGCTATGTCCGTTGAGGACGCATTCCTTATCCTCGAAGCAGCTAAGAGCGTCGTTTTCGTACCCGGTTACGGTATGGCTGTTGCTCAGGCCCAGCACGCTGTTAAGGAGCTCTGCGACGTATTGGAAGAGAACGGCTGCGAAGTCAACTTCGCCATCCACCCCGTTGCAGGACGTATGCCCGGTCACATGAACGTTCTCCTCGCTGAAGCTAACGTTCCTTACGAGCAGCTCAAGACGGCTGACGAGATGAATCCCCAGATGCCCAACACAGACATCGCTATCGTCATCGGCGCTAACGACGTTGTTAACCCCGCAGCTATCAACGACGAGTCTTCACCGCTCTACGGCATGCCTATCGTAAACGCTTACGAGGCACGTACGGTATTCGTCCTCAAGCGTGGTCAGGGTACAGGCTTCTCCGGCATCGAGAACCCGCTCTTCACGATGGACAACACCGTCATGATCTACGGCGACGCCAAGCAGACAGTATCCCAGCTCGTTGTCGAGTTCGAGAACTGATCTCAAAATCACTATTCAAAACAAACTCCCCGTCACTTCACTTGGCGGGGAGTTATTATTTGCCTTGTTCTCGAGAAACTGACCTCAGATGTCGACGTTATCGTAAACGCAGTTCTTGAAGTATTCGATGGCCTCGTCTCTGGTCACACACAGTTTACTGATCTTATTCATAAGCATTTCCCCCTCACTTATGAAAAGCCAAAAGGCTGAAAAACCCTACCAGTATGTAGGACTTTTATACTACATCAGAAAATAGAAGAGTTTTTGTAAAATACAGAGTGGTTTTTCTTTGTCCTCGTTAGTGCTATAATCTATTCAAGAAAGAGGTGCTACCTATAGACGGTTGACCTCGAAGTATTAACTTATTAGATAAGCCGCTACTTTTTGACCAAGGGGCGGCTTATTTCTTTGTCTTGCAACAAAGGGCAATAATGACAAGTTGACGTGTCAACAGATTACTCCTGCGCCTGTATTTTCGCACCCTCATCCGCCTTCTTATTCACCGGTCTGATCACATAGCAGATGATGATGAATACAGGGATGAAGATGGCAATCGCGGCGAGCACGTCGAGCACGGAATGCTGCTTGACGAAGACCGTGGAAATGCAGATGAAGAAGACCAGGATGTCGCTTGCGATGATGACAGCCTTCTTTTCCTTGAATCCGATATGAATGCCTGCTGCTACAACGAGCGCGTCATAGACGTGAAGGCTCGGGAGCACGTTGGTCGGAGTGTCGATCGAGTGGAGATATTTGATAAATCCCATAAAGATGTTGTTGCGGTCAGGAATCTGGCAGCGGAGATCAACGGCGTTGGGATATACCAGGCAGATGATGATAAAGAGCGTCATTCCTGCCATGAGCATGTAAGACGTTTTGCGGGCGATGACGCGGCCCTTGATGCCGAGAGCGATCATGCCGATGACGAGGTAAGGAAGCCACATTGCGTAAGGAATTATGAAGCCTTCAAGCACGGGGATCTTATCATCCAGCGCGACGTGGATCTGGTGGAAGCCGCCTGCCGGCTCGAGGCCTTCTACCCAGAAAAATGTAGGCATATAGAAGACCATATAAATGGCCATCGGGAGCAAAGTCAGGACAACGTAAATTATCTTGTCCTTAAGACTCTTGTTCTCAACAATCTTATCCATTCCACCCTCGCATTAGGATATAAATATGCAGAGTGCCCCGGTCCTCACCCGAACTCGAAGCACTCGCATATTATACCTTGAAGATTGTAAAAATGGACTTCTATTTGCTGAACTTAAGGAAAACTTAAGCAAAACCGGCCGAAATTGTCTTTATCAGACCTCATTTACTGTGCCGATAAAAATCGGAGCCATGGTCTCAAGATCAACGATCGCATATGCGAAAGGTCTGTCGCAGATTACCTGGCGGAACTCTCTTGTGACGGGCTCGCAGCCTGCGCAATCAAGTGTTACTGCCGTTACGGCTGCAGCTTTTGTGCCGTTGCTGTCGACTTCGATGTGTGTCTTGTGAATGACTTCGGATACATAGAGATCTCCGGGTTGGCCTGCAATTCCTGAGAGGTCTGCCTTATCAGAATCGAAAACATCCTTAACACCAAGCTGCTGGAGAGTGTCGTTTACCATGAACTCATAGTCATATTTGAACTCGGGCATCTTTGTGTAAACATCATATTCATCTGTGCGGCTGGCGATGAACTTCTCATAATCTTCAGCCGTGAAATTCTTTAAGAAATCATTTGCGTTAACCGATTCATCTGTAGGAAGGATCATGAGGAAAGCGTACTCGCCGCCCTTGTAATTCTTGATGAAGCCGGTTGCCTTCTCTGTCTCGTAATAATATGCCGTGGATTCGTTTAAGAATGTGGCCTTCTGCGTGCCGCCCTTGGCAGAACGGAAATCGCCGTCGTTGATGTGATCGCTGTCATAAGGCTCAGCCCACTTGGCATCAAAGGCGATGGCGTTTACGAGCACCATTACCGTGTCATCATCCAGGCCTTCAATGGCCTTGTCGATCATGTGCTTCGTATTCTCATCTATCCAGTTGTTGATCTCTTTGGTGGTGTTACTATCAAAAGCAGTCTGTGTATACTCGGCGTCAAAAGTCTTCTGGATATATTCAACATAATCCATGTTTACGGAATCGCCTAAGAGAGTCCTGTTGCTCCATACGGCATTAGCGCAGGAGAAATCTATATCCTTTGAATCGTTGATCCTGTCCATGAGCGCGGAAGCAAATGCCTGCTGCGCAAGCGGATCCTGGTTCTCTGCGAAAAGGTCCGTCAGCTGCTTGAGCGATTCATTCTTGGAGCCTGCCGCAACCATGTCGAGCGCCATCATGATGGACGCAGGCGAGATCATGATGTTGCCGCTGCTGTTGTTATCAGCGATCGCCTGGTTCATGAGATCGAAGCAGTATCTTCTGTACTCTTCATACATCAGATCATTATCGTAATCTGTGTTCTTAACCTCGTTTAAATCGATCTCCGTCTTGATCTGCGGATCATTTTTCATGGGCGTCTCATTCTTCTTCGCCGGTGTCTTGCTGCATCCGCCGAGAAGCATCACGCCCGTCATGACCGCAGTAATAGCTTTAATGTCTTTCTTTGAACAGATCTTCATTTTCTTTATCCTCCATAATCTGTGTTCAATTTGCTTTATGCCCTATAAACAGATGAAGGCGCGAAAATGTTGCATGAGGATTTTCCGTCACAGCATACACAGATACAAAAGAGGCCGCCTCAGATGAGACGGCCTCTAAACAAACAGTTTACTTTAATCGATCAGAAGAGATTTGCGAGGACTCCTGTGAGAGCGATAACTGCAACGAGAACGAATCCCTTCTTGTTGCCTGTGAGCTTTGTCTCGGCAGCTGCTCCTTCATAGAGCATCATGAAGTAATATGCATAAGCTGCTGTTACGAGAATGTAGCTGACTCCTGCATAAGGAATGAGTCCGAAATAGCTTCTTGCCAAAGCAGGTAAGAGATAAGCGGGTGCTGTAGCCATGCTTGCGATAGAAAGCATTTTAGGGAATGACCACTTAGACTTGCAGATAAGACCTGCGAGCATGAAGAGGCCTGCGCATCCGAATGTGAGAATAGCATAGCGGGCAAGCGAGAAGAAGAATGCTTCAAGGATGACCAGTGCTACGTAACCGCCATAAAGGAATCCCCAGTCAACAATTGTTAATGTTGTGGAGAAGTCGATCAATGTAAGGCATCCGATAACGATGATCGCAAGAAGAATAGCGTCACCCATTCTGCCATACTGGCCGGAGATCTCGGCAGGACCTGTAACAGGATGGATCGTTGCCTGGAACAAATTCTTAAAGTGCTGGCCGAACGGAACTGCGTTCGAAGGCTGTGCAGCGGGCTGGGCTGTTGCTGCGGGCTGCTGGGCGGGCTGTGCTGCAGGCTGAGCTGCAGGCTGTGCAGCGGGTGCAACAGGTGCAGCGGGTGCAACGGGAGCTGCCGCAACGGGTGCGGGTGCTGCTGCAGGTGCAGGAGCTACAGGTGCTGCTGCAACAGGTGCGGGTGCTGCTACGGGTGCAGGTGCAACGGGAGCTGCAGCGGGTGCTGCCTGGGGAACTACTTTCTCAAATGAGAATCCACAACCACCGCAAAAAGCTGCGCCATCCGGATTTTCTTTTCCGCAACTAGGACAAAACATAGGCGTACCCCTTCCTCGGGAATAAAACCCGATAAACATAATAAGTTTATTGTAACACACGGATTTCCGAGTGGTGCTAGCGTTTTGCCAAGTATTTTCGCTTATTTCTCGTGCAAATGCCCTCACCGGCTGCTTTTCGCGGCAGGGCACGAAAAAGGCCGCACCATATACCTGTGCGGCCTCGGTCACAAAACTAAATTAACGGATCAGATTACATCAACGAGCGCTGCGATCGTCTCGGGTGTCTGGGGATCGGAGAATACGAGCAGATACGTCATGCCGTCCCTGTTGTAGAGTGCCGCATTGATGTCTGATGATGTCTCGTCCTTGCCGAGCTCTGTTACGTTGCCGAATACGATGCGGTAGTACTTGACCTGTGTGCCTGCAGGTGTCGTGCCGTCTGTGCCGGTAGTCTTATTCGAAGGATCGAACTGCTTGATGATATCGGTGCCTTCGGGTGCAGCTAAGAGGAGTACCTTCTGTGACTGCTCACCGAAGAATACTTCCATCGAGATGTCAGATGAGAATGTACCCTTGCCTGTGCCCTTCAGGTCAAACGGGAGTGTCCTGCTGATGATATCGAGACGCTCGTCGCCCATGCCTGTGGAGTAATCGTTCTTGTCCCTCGTGGGCAGGATCGTGTATATGTCGTCACCTAAAGTGATGTCAGAAGCATTCGAGCTGTACGTCTTGTCATTTCCGGTGGTTGTATCTTCAGCAACGTTACCGTCAACGGCCTTGTCGATCTCGTCCTCAAGATCGTAATCCCATGTGCCCTCGGCATCACCACCGTGCTCAGCAGGCTGTGTATCTGCCGCTGCATAGTTCCAGGAGTCTACCTTGTTATGATTCCTTTGTGTTGATTCGGCAGACTTCGTGTTGTTCATCATCTTGAATACGAACATTACGCCGGCAAGCACGAGGATAGCCGCAGCGATGGACGATATGATCGCTATGGGAGTCTTCTTCGCTTTCTTCTTAGCAGGTGCCTCAGCCTTGGGTGACTCGGGAATATCCGTGACAACAGCTGCGCCATCGGGATTCTCCTTGATGGCGTTGGAGACAGCACTCATGACCCTGCTCTTCATCTCAGGGTCGACTGTAATATGGCTCATGATTTCATTGTATTTATACAAAATCATTCACCTCCTTCAGCAGCTCCTTCAGTTTGTCACGCGCACGCTTTAAGTCTGAGCGTACAGTTGCTTCGCGTCTGCCGGTCAAAACGGCGATCTCCGCGGTCGAATATCCTTCCTGATAGAAAAGGTGTATCGCTTCACGCTGGTGTACGGGCAGACATAACACGGCATCCCAGATGGCTTTGTATTCATCGCCATTATCAAGGTCTTCCTGTACCTGTCCTGCGATCTCCTCGTTGAGTTCCAACGTATCGCGGACTTTATTGTAGTCGATGCGGTTCTTTGCGAGATTGGATGCGACCCTCATGAGCCATGCTTTTCTGTGTGTTTCACTCTCGAAAACAGGTCTCACGGTCACGAACTTGATCATCGTCTCCTGCAAAATGTCTTCCGCGTCCTCCTTGTTGTGAAGGTAAGAGACTGCGAGACGCAGGATGGCGTTGCCATGAAGGTCAAGGATCTCTTCCGCTTCCCTTTCTATCTCCTCGTCAGACTTACGGTTACTGCCTGAAGACGGTTCTTCATTGGCAATATCCGTTGCTTCGTAGTCTTCACTCTCGTACGACTCGACAAACATGTCGTCGTTTGAGTCAGACCGCGCCAGCAGTATGGCGAGCTTTTTTAAAAGCGGCAGATTGGCTTCGTAAGTAAGTTCCATTGATCCCTTCGAATTATCTCCGCTTTCACCCTATATACAGACGAAACGGAGTAAATGTTGCACTTGATTTTAGTACACCGCCCTAAATTATACTTAAGCATTCAATTCAAAGCAAATTGTCCTTATTTGCTTATTAATATAGAATATGGGGAACAGATCTCAGGAGCGGGAAAATGCAGACGGATTCAAGATTTGAAAGAGAAGAACTTTTGATAGGGCAGGATAACCTGGCCTTTCTTTCCAATGCCAGGGTCCTGATCTTCGGCGTGGGCGGTGTCGGCGGCTATACTGCCGAGTGTCTCGCGAGGGCAGGCGTAGGTCATCTCACACTGGTCGACAGCGACAAGGTCGACATTACGAACATCAACCGTCAGATCCTTGCGCTTGAGTCCACCATCGGCAAATACAAAGTCGATGTCTGCAAAGACCGCATCTTAGATATAAATCCCAATGCCGAAGTCATCACGAAGCAGCTCTTCTATCTGCCTGAGACAGCAGACGAGATTAATTTCTATTCTTACGATTACATCGCTGACTGCATCGATACCGTCGCTGCCAAAGTCGACATCATATGCCGCGCCAAAGAAGCAGGCACTCCCGTAATAAGCGCAATGGGCGCTGCGGGAAAGCTTGATCCTTCTAAGTTTACGGCGACGGATATCTCCAAGACTTCCTACTGTCCTCTTGCAAAAGTCATGAGAAGAGAATTAAAAAAGCGCGGCATCAATCACGTTAAGGTCGTATATTCTCCGGAAAGCCCCATCCCTCCGAAGGAAGGCAGGCGCCCCGGCACGATCTCTTTCGTTCCCGCATCGGCAGGCATCACTCTCGCGGGAGCTGTGATCAACGATCTGCTGAATGAACACGAGTCGTTAAACGCCCCACAGAATTGATTTTAATATTAATTTAATATACGGGTAACACAATGCCATTAAAAACATAGGATAATAGGGCATATGAAGAATAATGACAGCAGACTGTTTATAAAATCCGATGCGGTTTATGTTGCCGTCGTTTTCGCGAGCGTGGTCGCCTTTATCGCGCTGCTCGCGGCACAGATATTCTCCGGCGTTTCCTCCACCAGATATTTCATCGGCGCCGGCCTTATGTTCATCGCATTTTTAATGAACGTTTTCCTGGGCAAGTTCGCTTACTTCGTGTCGTTCGCATTAAACTTCGTCCAGTTCATGATCTACACATACGAATACATCATGATGAAGAACGAGTCAGCTCCTCTCCTTCTGGTCATGACCGTCCTTACCATGGCGATCGACATGCTGCTGCAGTATTACGTCATCAAGATCGCGAGTAAGATCCAGCACATCGAAGATTCCAAGCGCAACGAGCGCGGTAAAGCAATACGAAAAGAACTTGAAGACGAGATGTTCGCGCGTACGAGCCTCATCGTAAATCACGAGGTAATGGGCACGCACCAGAACTTAAGTGAAGCTCTCGGAAGAAACATCACTTTATCGATCGACTCACTTACCACTCTTCCCGGACGCGACATGATCACGGAGCGCGCTGACAAGCTCATCAGGGAAGACATCGCCAATATGCAGGAAAGCACAGTTCCCGATTCTGCATGCCGTCCTTTCACGATAATCTATCTCGCGTTAGACCGTTTCGACAACATCACGAGGACTATCGGCCACAAGTCTATGGACCTCTTCATCCAGAACATGGCCCACCGTCTCCGTGAAGCTGCAGATCCTACCGACATGGTCGCAAGAATCGACGATGCCGACTTCGTCATCCTCTTCAAAAGAGGTCTTTCTGCAGAAGCCGAGAAAAAGTATGCGGACAAGCTCGTAAAGGAAGCATCCAGGGCATTTGCGGCAGGTCTGGACTCCATGAATGCCACCATCAATTACGGCTTCGCGCATTACCCCGCTGACTCACGCCACGGCGGCGAGCTTATCGCAAAAGCAGAAGAGCGCATGAGCAAGGCATCTTCAGGGACGCAGCCTGAAGGCACCGCACCTCTTCCCGGCGAAGAGCTTTTCAAGAACAAGACCAGAGATGAGATAGTCAAGATCTTCGAGCGCGCCATGAGCGACGGAAGCCTCTTCATGACATTCCAGCCGTGCTTTACTTACGAGCGCAAGCTCACGGGCTTCGAAGCTTTCTTACGATTCGAGAAGAACGACAAGGTGATCCCTCCGCAGGTATTCCTCGCGGCAGCAGAAAATGCCGGCTACATGAGAAGAGTCGGCGGCTTCTCAATGGAGAATTCTTTGGGCGCTCTTTCCGCGATCAATAAGATCGATCCTGATCTCACTATGAATATCAACATCTCCAATTACCAGCTCAGAGAGCCTGACTTCATCCAGTCTTTCTCGAACATCGTCTCGAGCACTGACTGCAACGTCAATAACCTCATCCTTGACCTGCAGGAAGAGAGCCTTATCACGAGCCTTGCGGACATCAGGATGACCATTGAAGAGCTCGCCACGACAGGCGTCAAGATGGCCCTCGATAACTTCGGCAGAGGCTATTCGTCTTTCAACGCGATCCCTCTCCTCCCCGTCTCGATCTTAAAGCTCGACGGCAACTTCACTTCGAATCTTGCGACCGATGCGACATGCAGGATCCTCACGCGTTCGGCCATCTCCCTGATGCACGACATCGACATCACAGTCACTGCCACGGGTGTCGGCCAGGAAGACCAGTTCGAGATCCTCGCAGGCAGCGGATGCGACAGATTCCAGGGCTTGTTCTTAGGACCCGCCATCTCCAAAGACGAGCTCGAGTCTTTCATCAATAACGCCAACGCTTAAAGGACTTGCGCGCCCTTGGTTCCCACGGCTACTTTATTACTTGTGTTATAATCTCCCTAATGTAATAAGGAGATCTTGTAAGCCATGGCCGATCCTATCGTAACTGTCGAGAACGTCTCATTAAAGTACAAGAAAACCGTCCTGACGGACGTCTCAATGACCGCCGCAAAAGGCGAAGTCGTAGGTCTTTTGGGCCTCAACGGTTCAGGCAAATCCACTTTGCTTTCCGCCATTTCGGGCCTTAGAAAACCGTCATCAGGCACGATCAAAACGGGCGGCAAGACAGGCTTTGTCACTCAGGAAAACGCCCTCATCGACGAGCTCACTGCCATGGACAATCTCAAGATGTGGACCCCTTTGAGCAAGCAGGAGATCTTAAAAGAACTCACCGGCACGGAACTCTCCATCCTCAAGGTCTCCGACTTCATAAACGTAAAAGTTAAGCGTATGTCAGGCGGTATGAAAAAGCGTCTTGCGATAGCATCCGTCCTTCTCGCCAAGCCCGACATCCTTCTGCTCGATGAGCCTTTGGCAGCGCTTGATATTCCTGCCAAGAACGACATCATCAAGTTCATAGATTCTTTCAGATCCGAGGGCGGCACGGTCTTCATCGCAAGCCACAGCGAAGAGCTCTTCAAGCACTGCTCCAAGGTCTACCTCTTAAAGAAAGGCAAAGCCGTTCTTCTTCCCGAGGGCACGTCTCCTGCGGAGGCACTTAATGATTAAGGCATACTGCAAAAGAGTATTGCTTTTCCTGCCCTACATAGCGTGCTATTTTCTGGCACTCGGCATCGCCATGCTGGCTTTGGTCATCTATGCTTCGGAATTCCTTTTCGAGGACAACACGGACAGCATCGTGTCAGTCGCCTGCTACATGCCTGACGACGATGTCTACAACCGTTTGGGCTTAGGCCTCATCACCAGGATGGAGAGCGTCAAGCACACCGTCGACATCAACATGGTCAAGAGCAAGAAGCAGGTCTTAAGCCAGGTCGAGAGCGGTGAAGCCATCGCCGGCATCATCATCCCGGAAGGCTTCATCGAGAAGATGGGCACCGAAGAAGCAGTCCAGGCAGAGATCATTTACAGAGATGCCGACACCTACGAAGAACACGTCGTAAACGACCTCATATACACCATGAGCGACCTTCTGGGCACGACCCAGTGTTCTATCCTCACGGCAGAAGAACTCGCCCGGGAATTAGGCGAAGATCCTTACGGCGCTTACCTTGTCGGATACGATGTCCAGGAAAACCTCGCAGATTACATCCTGGACCGCAAAGACCATTTCCGCGAAGTCAGTGTAGATGACCTCGTCGCCAAATACGGCGTAAGGGACCAGCTCACCGCGTCCTACACGCTGTTCATCATCATGATGTCGGTCTTTGTCATCTCATTCTTCTTCAAAGGCAACAACACCATCTTCAGGGCGCGTGCAAAGCTTTCCGGCATCAAGACCTGGAAGATTTTCCTGCTCGAAGCAGGGTGCGCCGCCTTCATGATGTATCTTCTCTACGTCCTGCTGTTCATCGTCTTTATCGCGGTCTTCCACACGGTAAACCCGCTGTCGCTGATCACGATAATCCCCGCGATCCTTATCCTCGCGATGCTCGGCACCACGCTCTGCTACATCGTCAAGAGCCCCGCGGCAGTCTCCTATATCACCTTCGGTGCAGGCACATCCCTGATGTATCTTGCAGGCGGCCTGATCCCCCTGGACTACATGCCCAAGTTCTTCCAGGCTGCTGCCGTATATAACCCAGTCTACTACCTGAATCTTTTCTTCATGAGGTCGATGTTCCTATGAGATTATTCCTGAACAGATTATTCGTCCTCTCGAAAAGAAGTCTCATCAACCCCGCAATGTACGTGATGAGTTTTATCCTCGTCATCCTTGCGCTCCTCGTCATTTTCGTGCCCGAGAAAGAGACCTCCGTCTACATTCCCGTCGCCATCTTAAACAAGGATAATTCTTCCGAGACCGAAGACATCGTCGAAAAGCTCTGCACCTCGAATTCCGTCTTCACCTTCTACGAAGTCGACAGCGAAGACGAGGTCTACGACGACATCGCCTCAGGAAAGGCAAACACCGCCTACATCTTCCCCAAGGGCTTTTCCAAAAACCTCACTTCCGACAGCAAGCGCTATGCCGTCAGACAGGTAACCACCCCCGCTTCAAGCTTCGTCTTCCTCTCACGCGAAGAGGTCTTCGACAAGTTCTACGCATACGCCTCCCGCCAGGTCATCATAGACACCCTGGCTGACTACGGCTACGAAGTAGAGCTCGACGATCCCGAGCTCACCGCCCTGTTCGAAAAGTACATCCAGGACCAGTCCCTCTTTGCCGTCGAAAGCACCGAAGGCCAGGTCTACAACGATATCACCCGCTCAGAGAAGATCCCGATCCCGCTTTACAAATTCGCAGGCTTCTTCATCTTCACCGCGGCCCTCTTAGGCGCCCTCGCCTTCTTAAACGACCAGGACAACCGCATCTACCAGCGCTTCAAGCTCGTAGAGCGCATCTACTTAGGCCTCATCCAGGTCGCAGTCTTCACCTTCCCCGC
Source organism: Clostridiales bacterium (assembly GCA_017554745.1). GTDB lineage: Bacteria > Bacillota > Clostridia > Saccharofermentanales > Saccharofermentanaceae > Saccharofermentans. Next base: position 154,446 of record JAFZHS010000021.1, read on the forward strand.
AGCGATCGTATCGATCGTCTGCTTCCTGGTCTCCAAGACTTTATTCAGTCCGCTTCACGTGATCTTATACACGCTGCTTGTGACGTTCATCGCGTTTATTGTCGGCACGGTAATGACGATCCTTCCGATCCGCACCGCGCGCTCCAAGATCTTCTCGGCGATCCTGCCGGTCTACCTGATCCTGTCATTCCTCTTCAGCGGAGTCCTGATGGATCTCACAAACTTCGGAGTGGCCTTAAGAACGCTCGCAAGATGCTTTCCGCCCTCAATGTTCTAAACAGATAGCACCTGCTTCGCGCTGCGCCGTCAAGGCACGCTTAAGCTTGCCTTGCGGCAGCCTTGACTGCCCGCTCGCAGGCGCTTGATTGGTGTTCAAGAGCCGGGATGCCCCGGCTCTCATCTGACGATGAATGCCGCCCATATTTATGTGTTTTTAAACCATAATTTTGTGCGGGTTATTTGCAGGTTTTTCAGATGAGATTGTTTTCTTTTTTAGGGGCTTTTGTTATTACCTTGTCCGGAATTGTCGCGTTTGTATTAAACCTTGTATGAAATCCTGCCGGCTCTTTGCGTGCTTTTGTCGGTATCGGCATCGGCAACGCATGCGACAAAAATCGTCATAGAATGTACAAGAAATCACAAAAGGTTTAAAACAAAAAACCTGAAAGTAGTACAAGGTTAAAACAAAAGCATAAAAAGAATGCAACAAACACCCGACAAAACCCTGCAAATAGCCTACACAAAATTAAGGAATAAAAGTACGTATATCCGGCATGGTAATGCAGGGAGGTGCCATGCACCTCTTAGACGCTAAACAGCACGAGCGCGCGGGCAGTCAAGGGCGCAATAGGCGAGCGAAGCGCCCCTTGACGGCCCGGCCGCGCGGAGTGCTACTAGGAAAATCCGGGCAGTAAAAAAGGCTGCCTCGGATGAGACAGCCTTTGTGTTTTCGAACCGGTTGACCGATCAGATATCCCAATCGTCGTCCCAAGAGTAAGCTGCTGACTTTGCTCTTTCGATGTACATAGCAACTGCATCTACCATTGCGTCAACGGCAGCTTCAGAGACCTTCTCGTTGTGAGGAAGCTTTGTAGCATCGGAAGCGCCGAATGCCTTAACGAAGTCCTTGTACATGGAAGCCTCTGTGTTGAGACCGTAGCCTACCATGATGAGGATGTTTGCGCCGCTTACTTCGATTGTAACAACAGCGTCACCCTTGAGGGACTCGAGTGCTTCAACGATATCGTCTTCATTGTCGGAATCTTCAAGAGCGTCCTGGAAGTCGTCGTTGTCGAGAACTGTCTTAACGAGCTTAGCTACGTCAACGTGAAGCTTAAGGCAGCCGTCCTTCTTGCCTGCATAGTACTCAGCCTTTGAGAGATCCTTCTTAACATCGAGGTCTGCTTCGTCGAGCTTGTCAGCGAGGAATTCCATGATGTCTGCAGCAAGATCATCGTCAGCAAGTGTGAGCTGGATAGCATAAACGCCTTCGAGCTCAAGGTCTTCAAGATCTTCGGGATCTTCGATATCCTCGACATCGCTGGGGTCAGTCATCTTAGCTGCTACTGCAACAGACTCGATATCCTCAGCTTCGAAGATGTCGTCGAGATCAAAGCTCTTGAGGTACATGTCGAGGTAATCACCGATGCCCATGTCTTCGATGTCTTCCTGCTCAAGTGAGAGATAGATGCCGTCTTCGAGGTCACCTTCGTCAAGATCGTAGATGTCTTCGATATCGACTTCGTCTAACTTAAGAGTCTTGTCACATGCCTTTGTAAATTGTTCAGTAGTGATGTTGGTAACCTTCTTGCCGCTGCAGCCGGAGAAAACGCCTGCGATCATGGCAGCTGAAAGTACACATGCAATTACTTTAGTGTTTTTCATTGTAGAATTACCCTCCTTTTGGGAATATCAGAATTCTATCACAATCAAAAAATTTTTAACGGTTCTGAGAAGATAAAAAATACATAATGTTTAAGGACCCTGACAGGCCCCTTTATAAGCAAAATCCACGAAAATATATATTTCCGTGGATTTATGTTTAAAAACCGTTTTTTTCAGGACTTGCTTCGATCTTACATGAAGCTGTCGATGAGGAAGTCGATGAAGTCTTGCGTGGTCTCCTCATTCATCGGAATGTCCAAAGGATTCTCGGCAGCGTCGAAAACATCCGCAAATTCGTTAAGATATGTAGGCTCGGTGTTGAGGGAAAGCCCGACGAGGACAAACATATTGGAATCGTTGACCTCAATGGAAACTGCGATATCGCCTGAAAGGCTCTTGAGCTGATCGACGGTGTCACCGCCGCCGAATATGGCATCGAGAAGCATGGCAAGATCTTCGTCGCTTAACATCATATCCATGAACTTGTTTATGTCGATGTGAAATCTCAGATAGCCTTCGTCTTTGGAACGATAGTATTCTTCGGGTGTGAGGTCATCGACATCGACATCGATCTCGTAAAGCCTGTCTTCCAGGTAATCAATAACCTCATCGGCATAAACGCCGCCTGTGAAATTCATGACAAAAGCAAACGCACCGTCGACTTCGGCTTCCGCGAATTCACCGGGAGCTGACGAATACCTGATATCTTCGAGGCCTTTGCAGATGACCGCAAATCCGAAGGACTCGACTTCGTTAGATTCGATGATGTCGTCGATACCGAGATCTTCTAATAACCCCGCAATAGAATCGCTGTCGCCTCTGCGGATAAGGTCGGTCACGGCCGCGTCTGCGACAAGATAGATGCCGTTTTCAACATCAAGGGGATCCATATCCTTGAGATCGAAGAAATCGTATTCATCAAATTCCAGATCATTCTCGCATGCATACTCAAAATCCTCGATCGATATGATCGTCGTCTTGCTGAAGGATGCTATGAAATCCTTAAAAGCGGTGTCTGCCAAAGATGCTGCGAGCTTCTCGTTCGTGGGAAGCTTCATGGGATTTTTGGCGATGCCGAAGGACTTGGCAAATGTGCCGAAAACAGCCGGGCTCTTGGCGTTGAGAGAAGCGCCCGCGATGATGAAGACATTATTGCCGCAGACTTCGACAGACACGGCGATGTCGCCTGTGAGGGCGGCTGCCAGGTCTTCTGCATCGTCTTCGTCCATCATCTTGCCGGCCAATGCCATAAGGTCATCGCTGTCCGTCAGGATGGAAGTGATCTTCGAGATGTCGATGTGGAACCTGAAGTAGCCTTCGTTTTTGGAAGTGTAGTATTCCTTGGACGAGAGGTTTTTCGTCCTGATGCTATATAGGTCGAACATGTCTTTCAGATTGTCCGTGACATCTTTGACGGCTTCACCGTTAAGGGTCATCTGCATGGCAAAAGCGCCGTCCAGAGTGAGGTTCTCAAGCTCGGAGAGATCTCTGGCATCTTTAAGGTCTTCATATCCGTTGAGCTTTACGGCCAGAGCAAATGACTCGACATCTTCGGGGCCTACGATTCCCGTAAGGCCGAAAGTTGAAAGGTAGATATCCGTTACTTCAGCAAGTTCATCGACGGAGCCCTCGTCTGCGCTGACGTAAAAACCGTCCTCGTAGTTTGAGGGTTCGATCTCAGGCTCCTCGGCATCGAGCTCTTCGAGCTTCATTTTCGAGCAGGCTTTGACGAACTTATCGGTAGTTGTTTTCGTAGTCTTGCCGCAGCCTGCGAAAAGCCCCGCAAGCATTGATACTGCAAGCACGACAGCAATTGCCTTGATCTTTTTCACGTTATCTGTCCCTCCTTTTCCCTAAGCCGGAAGATCAGGTGAGATCTTCCTCGGTGTAATAGCCTCCGCCTATAAGAATTGTCTTGTAATTGTTTATGTCAACGACTTCCGGTGCGCAGAGATATGTAGGCACTATGATAGAGGCGTTGTAGAAACGGTCGGTATTGTTAACAGGAGGCTGGCTGCCCTGCAAGATCTGGTTAGCCATTGCCGCTGCCTGGTATACAAGGGTCCTCGTGTCCTTGAAAACGGACATAGCCTGCTTACCTGCAATTATGTTTTTGACGCTGATAATGTCGCAGTCCTGGCCGGTGATAATCGGCCAGTTTCCGTTGTAACCGCTCGCTTCAAGAGCCTGGATAACACCCAACGCGGTGGAATCATTGGAGCAGAGCCATGCGTCGATCTCAGTACCGTTTAAATAGTTGTTTCCGATGATGCTTTCTGCTCTGCCTCTCGCGTTCTCGGTGCTCCATAAATCAGTCGCACAGTCGAAGAAATCTGTCTGGCCGGAAATTACATTAAGCTGGCCCGAAGCGATATAAGGCAGAAGAGTATCCATGGCGCCATTAAAGAAGAGGGCTGCATTGTCGTCGCCGGGTTCGCCTGCCGTGATCTCGATGTTAAAAGGACCGGCACCGGAATTCAGCCCGAGACTCTCGACGATATACTCGGCCTGAAGCTGTCCTGCCATGTAGTTGTCGAAAGTTACATAATAATCCACGTCAGATGTGCACATGATGAGGCGGTCGTAAGCGATGACTGTTACGCCTGCTGCCGTGGCCTTCTCGAGAACGGTATCGAGTGAATAAACATCGATGGCAGCGATAATGAGAACTTCGCAGCCGCTGTTGATCATGTCCTCGATCTGCATGATCTGGGTAGAGACATCATTATTGGCATACTGGAGGTCTGCCTGATAACCATAGAACTCAATTTCATATTTCAGATTCTCGCCGTCCTGCTTCCATCTCATAAGATCCTGTGTAGGCATGGAGATGCCGACCTTGCCGGCGCCGGTAATGACAGGCGGAGTAGTTGTCGGGTAGGGATCTCCCGGATCGGGAAGTATCTCATTTGCAATGGAGCCCAGGTATTTGTTTACAAGTTCCTGAGCGACATCCTCGTTTACGGGGACTGTCATGGGATCGCAGGATGCGCCGAAAGCCTTAACAAAATCACTAATGACTTCAGCATCTTTGGTGTTGGTGTTGAATCCGAAAATCACAAAAATGCAGTTGCCATTGATCTCAACAGAGATCGCAGCTTCGCCGGAGACATCATCCAATGTATCGATCAAGCCGTCGGTAGAAAAATAAAGATAGTTGTAAAGTCCGTGATAAGAGTCGCTTCCATTGATGTCCTCAATGAGATCTTCGAGATCCAAATGCAATCTCAAATAGCCTTCATTCTTGGAAGAGTAATACTCCTTGTCAGACAGGTCGTCAGTGCTGATGTCGATCTTATCGAGCAGATCTTCAAGGTAATCCATGAAGTCTGCTGCATAGTTGCCGTCTAACGTCATCTGGAACGCTGCAGCGCCGTCGAGCTCGATGTCGGAAAGGTCATCGGCGTCAAAAACGATGTCATCGTAATCAAAGCCGTCACACTTGGCAGCGAACGCGAATGACTTGATGTTCTCGGCTTCGAAAACATCGTCTAAGTTGATTTCTTTCAGAAAATCATCCAAAGATTCTTCTTCATCCTCGACCATGTCAGTATCGGCATAGATATAAAAGCCCTTGTCGAGATCATCAAGAATGGGCGTCCTTTTTCCGCCGAACGCATACTCCTTAAGATCGAGCTTTTCGCACGCCTTAATGAACTTATCTGTCGTGATCTTTGTTGTCTTGCTGCTGCATCCTGTAAAGAGCCCTGCGAGCATCGTCAGCGACAGGACCGCAGCTATGATTTTTGTCTTTCTCATCTCATTATCCCCTTTTAAATCACGTCAGATCATAGTCGGTATAATAGCCCGAATCGATCAGAATAGCCTTGTAGTTATTTATGTCTGCGAAGACCGGAGAGCAGAGGTATGCGGGAACGATCTTCACATTGTTGTTGCCTGTCCATGTATCGTTGCATTCTACCGTCATGCCGCTTAAGATCTGGTCTGCCATCTTGGCCGCCTGGTATGCCAGCGTACGCGTATCCTTGAATACGGACATTGCCTGCTTGCCGTTAAGGATGCACTTAACGTTCACCAGATCGCAGTCCATGCCTGTTATTACCGGCCAGGAACGGCCCGGATAAGTAGCGTCAAGCGCGTTAATTACACCGAGTGCCGTCGAGTCGTTAACACAAAGCCATGCATCGATATTCGTGCCGTCAGAGTAGAAAGTGGCTATGATATTTTCTGCTCTTGCCTGGGCAGTAGCAGTAGACCAATCAGGTGTGGCACAAGTATCAAACTCTGTCTGGCCGGAAACAACTACGAGCTTGCCTGAATCAATGTAAGGTCTTAATACATCCATTGCACCGTTGAAGAAGTAACCGGCATTATTGTCACCGGGTTCACCTGCAGTGATCTCGAGATGGAAAGAGCCGCCCGAACTATCGAGATTAAGCGCATCTCTTATGTACTCGCCCTGGATCTGTCCTGCCATGTAGTTATCGAATGTTACGTAATAGTCGACATGCTCGTTGTCCATCAGGAGACGGTCGTAAGCGATGACCTGAACGTTTTTCTTGGCAGCCATATCAAGCTGAGCTCCGAGAGAAGAACGCTCGATAGCAGCGATAATAAGGACTTTACAGCCGGAATTGATCATGTCCTCGATCTGCGCGGCCTGTGTATCAACTTTATTTCCTGCGTACTGGAGATCGACCGTATAACCCATGGACTCTAACTGCTTCTTGATCGTATCGCCGTCCTGGTTCCATCTCTGGAGATCCTTTGTGGGCATGGAGACACCGACCTTCTTGCCTGAGCCTGAGCCTCCGGGTACAGAGCCGATGCCTAATCTGGAATATCCGAAATAATCGAGAATATCAATGACGACCTTATCGTTGGTCTTAAGATTAAGCGGATTGGAAGCTGCGCCGAATGCCTTTGCGAAGCTGTTCATGACAGAAGCTTTCTTGGCATTAAATGCGCCGCCGCAGATAATGAAAATATCTGCGCCGTTTACTTCGACAGAGATGCCGACGTCACCCTTAAGGCCTTTTACTGCATCCTCAAAATCGTCATCATCAACAAGCTCTGTAAGAACATTTATGAGGTCGCCGTGAACCCTGAAATATCCGCCGGTCTTTGTCTCGGCGTACTCCTTATCGGAGAGCTTCTTTGTTTTGATATCCATCGCATCGAATCCGTCGGCTAAGAATTCCATCAGATCTTCTGAATAATCGTCATCGAGCGTCATCTGGAATGCGAGAGCGCCGTCGACCGATACGTCTTCCAAGTCTTCGGGATCTTCGATATCTTCAAGATCTGCAAGGCCTGTGCATTTCGCTGCGATCGCGAAAGACTGAATATTCTCGGCCTCAATGACACTGTCAAAACCGTAGATCTTCAAGAACAACTCAAGCGTAAACTCATTGTCCTCCACCGTGTCTTCGTCAGCGGCAAAATATACGCCGTCTTCGAGATCATCAATGTCAGGCGAATGATTTCCGTCCAGATCAAATTCATCAAGGCCGAGTTTTTCACAAGCCTTAGCGAACTTTTCAGTCGTGATCTTCGTAGTCTTTCCGGACGCGCATCCTGTGAAAAGATTTGCGAGCATAAAGACTGCGAGCAAAATGGAAAATGCTTTAATCTTTCTCATAATGTGTTCCCTCCCCATGCCGGAATACCCGAATTCTACCATAAATCAATGTACTTTGACTTGCTCTATTGGTTCGAAGTATTATCATTAGTCGCAGAGGGGGTGCATACATATGCGTGAGAAATGGTCATCAAGGTCTGCCTTCATAATGGCGGCAATCGGTTCAGCAGTAGGTTTGGGTAATGCCTGGAGATTCCCGGGACTGGCAGCAAAATACGGCGGCGGCGCCTTTTTGTTCGTCTACCTTATAGCGATGCTCGTCATCGGAATCCCGCTCCTTATGATGGAGATATCCATCGCGAGATACACAAGAAAGGGTGCACCGGGATCGATGCGCGCGCTCAACAAGAAGGCCGAGGGCATCGGCTGGATCGCAGTATCAAACGGTATCGGCATCTCGATCTATTACGCGGCTGTTTTCGCGTGGGTCATCCTGATGTTCGTAATGAGCTACAAGTTCGCCGGCATGACAGGTGACACAAAAGCCGCCAGCGGACTCTGGGCAGAGACCATCAAGACCACCGGTACGACCTCCGGATTTACTACGATCTCAATGCCCGTTGTAGGCTGTCTCATCGCAGCATGGGTGCTCTGTTACATATGCATCCGCAACGGCACGACATCAGTCGGCAAAGTCGTTAAGTTCACAGTATCCCTTCCCGTCATCTGCCTCCTCATTATGGCAGTCCGCGGCGTCATGATGCCCGGCGCGATGACAGGTTTTGCAAAGCTCTTTATCCCTGAATGGTCGGCATTAGGCGACTCCAATCTCTGGGTCGACGCGATCGGTCAGGTATTCTATTCGCTCTCGACATCAATGGCGATCATGTTCGCGTACGGTTCATTCCTCGACAAGGAATCCAACATCGTTGTCGACACCATTATCATCGCCTTCTCCGATATGTTCATCAGCATCCTCGCAGGCATCGTTATGTTCACGACAATGGCCGGCGTAGGAATGCTGGGCGACATGTCCGCTTCAGGCATTGCTACGGCATTCATCATCTATCCGCAGGCAATCGTCAACATCTCCAACAGCGGCATCTTCAACATGATCTTCGCCTTTATCTTCTACTTCTGCCTGATCACTCTCGCGATCGACTCGCTGTTCTCTATCATCGAGGGCATCTCGACTGCCATATCGGATAAGTTCCATCTCGACAAGAAAAAGACGACTCTGCAGATCTGCATCATTGAGTTCCACTTAAGCCTCATTTTCGTAACCGGCGCAGGCCTCGCAGTCCTCGACATTGCCGACTACTTCATCAACAGCTACACGCTCATCATCACCGGCATTCTCGAAATGGTCGCAGCAGGCTGGTTCTTCAAGACAACAAAGATCCTCACCGAGCTCAACCGCAACACCAAAAAATTCAAGATGCCTGCATGGTGGTTCCTGCCGTCGATCAAGGTCATCTCACCTGTCGTTCTTACGGGCCTCTTCGTCTGGAACATCTATAACCTCTTTAAGAACGGCGGTGTCTACGGCGCTGCCACTGACGGCTCTTCTGACGGCTACTCGCTCGCATCAAACATCATTTTCGGCTGGTGCCTCATCGCCCTGATCCTCTGCTCCGGCCTGATCATCAAGATCATCGTCAGGAAAATGTCCGAAAAGGGCTTTAAGGAAGACGACAAGAGCTGGGACGACCTGGCTGAATCGTGATTTAGTACTGACTTGTTTTGAAGGCGCCTTCCCGGACGGGGAGGCGCTTTTAGTTTTTGTATGGGTGACTGTTTTTGTACGAGGTAACTCTGACAATGCCTTCCCCCGCCCCAAAAACTTTGATTTTCAAAATTTGTTGTATAATAGAGCCGTTGGGTACAAATAATAGGATGTCTGCAAAGGGTGAGTGCAAGATGAACATAACTATCATTTGCGATGTGCTCGGCGAGGCGAATAACGGCACGAGCGTCGCGGCGTACAACCTGATCAATCACTTAAAATCACAGGGCCACAACGTCACTGTCGTTTGCTGTGATGCCGATAAAAAGGGCGTCAGCGGCTTCAGGATCGTGCCGACGATGAACCTCGGCCCCATCATCAACGCGGCTCTGGCGCGCAATGAGGTCGTGCCCGCGAAGGCTGATCCCAAGATACTTGAAGAAGCGATCAAAGGCGCGGATGTCGTGCATCTTCTGATGCCGTTCCCGCTGGCCTGGAAGGCTATCCCGATCTGCGAGAAATACGGCATTCCGATGACGTCAAGCTTCCATGTGCAGGCCGAGAATTTTACTTGCCACATCGGCATGATGAAGTCCTCTCTCGCAACCAAGGAAGTCTACAGATATTTCTACAAAAAGGTCTACCGCCACTGCGCGATGACGCACTATCCGACCGAGTTTATAAAGAACGATTTCGAGAGCAACGTCAAAAAGAGCGTTCCTTCGATGGTCATATCCAACGGCGTCTCGGAGTCATTTTTCGAGCCCGCGCCCGAAGAAGCGGTGAGCAGGCAGAAGGCCCGGAATCACGATAAATTCACGATCGTCGTTGTCGGAAGGTATTCCTCCGAGAAGGCGCAGCAGGTGCTTATCAAGGCGATCGCGAAATCAAAATACAAGGACAAGATCAAGCTCATCATGGCGGGCGAAGGCCCCAAGGGCAGGCGTTACAGGCGCTTGGTCAAGCGCAAGGGCGTCGACTGCGAGATGCGTTTTATACCGCACGACGAGCTCAAGGAAGTGCTCAACGCGGCTGACCTTTACGTGCATACCGCATACGTCGAGCTCGAGTCTATCGCGTGCCTCGAGGCAATAGTCACGGGCCTCGTGCCGATCATATGCAACTCTAAAAGAAGCGCGGCGAGATATTTCGCGCAGGACGACAGATGCCTTTACAAAAAGTGGAATTCCACAGATCTTAAGGACAAGATCGAATACTTCATGGACAATCCCGACGAGCTCGTCGCGTGCAAGGAAAAGTACAGGACGCAGGCGAATGTCTCAAGGCTCGGCGAGTGCATGAATAAGATGGAAGAAATGCTTCAGGAAGCTGCAGGTACCAGGCAGAAAGAGGCTTAAGTCATGAAAGAGCGCACGGTCTATTATTCCGATCTTTTGAATGACGATTTTGCCGGCAATAATATCAACACGGTCGAGCTTCCCGCTGACTACAGATATTTCCCTAAAACAGCGATAAGACGCGGCTTTGCGGGCGGACTGAACTTTGCGGTGTCACCGCTTATTCTGCTTCTCCAGCAGACTGTTTACGGCGAGAAGATCGTCGGCAGAAAGAAGCTTAAAGGCTACCGCAAGGACGGCTTTTTCCTCTACGGCAATCACACGAGATCGATGGGCGACGCGTACTGCCCGAACCTCCTGGCTTTCCCCAAGAAGGCTTATATCGTCGCGAGCGCGGACTGCTTCTCGATCAAGGGCATCAGGCGCGTCGTAGAAGACTTAGGCGGCATAGCGCTCCCCAATAATCCCAAGGGCTTTAAGAATTATTCGCAGGCCATGAAGACGCACGCCGAGAAGGGCCACATCGTAGCTCTCTATCCCGAAGCGCACATCTGGCCGCAGTACACGGGCATCCGCCCTTTTAAGCCCGCGACTCTTCACTATCCGGCCGAGTCCGGCAAGCCCGTCTTCACGTTCACGACCACATGGCAGAAGCGTAAGATCCTGCCCGGCGCGCGCACCGTAGTCTATGTTGACGGACCTTTCCTGCCAGACATGGACCTGCCGATGGACAAGCGCAAGGAAGCGCTGCGCAACGCGGCGTACGAGGCCATGACCGAGCGCGCGAAAAACTCCAATTACGAGAAGATCCACTACGTTTACAAGCCGGAAAGCGGCACGCAGGATCACGATAAAAAGTCTGAATAAGGAGCACGATCTTGAGCAAGCCGTCCGCCAAAAAACTCATCCCGTTACTGATGTTCGTCTTCACCGTCGCAGGCGTTGTAGGCTTCATCTACGAGGAGATCTGCGGCTTCATCAATGAAGGCGAATTCTTCAAGCGCGGCACGACATACGGCCCGTGGATCCCGATCTACGGAGTGGGCGCGATGCTGATATTTTTCGCGTGCATCAAGGTGCGCAAAAAGCCGTGGCTCGTCTTTCTGATCAGCTGCCTTCTTTGCGGCACATTGGAGCTGGTCTGCGGCTACGTCTTCGACAAATTTTTCCACATGCGCCTCTGGGACTACTCCGAGGTCATCCTCAACTGGGGTCATGTCAACGGCTACATCTGCGTGAGATCCGTCATCACCTGGGGCCTGTTCGGCATGCTCCTGATGTACGGCGTCCTGCCGCTGCTCGAGAAGTTCCAGGCCAAGCGTCCGCGGGCATTTACTGTGACGGCAATCGTGCTTTTCGTGCTTTTCGCGACCGACATAGTGCTGAGCCAGACGCTCAAGTAACCAACCAGGACCTCCCTTTCCTTTCAAAGTATTTATAGACTTTGTCAATTCAATTTGCTACTATTCAAATAACTTTTATGTTTTAGGCAGAGCAGGCAGAGTTTACGCGTAAGGAGTGTCCGTCATGGTCTCTCGCAAAAAGGTAAATCACAAAAATGTAAATAACGACCTTAAGGCCTTACTGCTCATTTTTGTCTGCCTCGTTATCAATCTGCTTTTCTCCAAGATCGCCGGCTGGACCGGCATTCCCTTCTACTTTGACTGTATCGGAACGATCCTGGCCGCCATGATCGGCGGATTCCTGCCTGCGGTCGTCGTCGGATTTTTTACGAACATCATAAGCTCGATCGGCGCGGGCAATGAGAGCAATATCTATTACGGCGTAGTCAGCGTTCTCATCGCGCTCTGTGCGGCGGCTTTCGCGCAAAAGGGCACGCTCAGGAAGCTCACGCCGGGCTTCATTATCCCGGTGCTGTATTTCATGGTCATCGGCGGCGGACTGGGCTCCATAATCACCTGGGGACTTTACGGCAACACGATGGGCGAAGAGCTTGCAAGCTCACTCGCGGGCCGAATCTATGAGAACATCGGCGACGCGTTTTTGGCGCAGCTCTTTGCGGGCCTGATCGTCGATCTGCCGGATAAGCTGATCAGCACCGTCGCGGCATTCCTGATCTACAAGGGTTATCCGAACGAATGGAGGCCCAGAAGAAACGAAGTCGACGTCGCCACTCTCAAGAGAAAAAGGCGTCGCAGCCGTCATAAAAAGCTTGTCATGTCTTTGAGCAGCAAGATCTCCGCATCGGTAACGGTCATCTTTGTGGTCGCTGCGGCAGTCGTTGCGCTCGTAAGCTTCGATCAGTTCCGCGACACCATGATAGAGCAGGAGAAGCGTTACGCCAAGGACGTTGCGACTTATGCCGCCTCAACGATCGACGGCGACAGGATCAACGATTACCTGAATTACCAGGGCTACGCAAAGGGTTACCACACCACCACCAAGACACTGGATATGATCTGGCACAGCTCAGAAAAGATCAAGTATCTCTATGTTTACCAGATTCAGCCCGACGGCTGCCACGTTGTTTTCGACGTGGACACGCCTGAAGTGGAAGGCTCGGAGACAGGCGAGGTATTGCCGTTCGACGAGGGCTTTGAGGAATATCTGCCGGCACTTTTCGCAGGCGAAGAGGTCGAACCCATTATCACCAACGACACTTACGGGTGGCTCCTCACGGCTTATGTCCCGGTCAAGGACAGCGAAGGCGTGACGCAGGCTTATGTCGGTCTCGACGTCTCGATGCCTAATATCGCGCAGGTCGAGCGCGAGTTCACGTTCAAGATCTCCACGCTCCTTCTGAGCTTCTTCCTCACGGTGCTCACGATCAGCGTTTACATGGCGAAGCGCTACATCGTTAACCCCGTCAATAAGCTCGCCAAGATCACCTACGACTTCGCGTACACCAACGACGACGCCCGCGAAGAAACGCTTGCGAGCATCCGCCAGCTCGAGATCAAGACGGGCGACGAGATCGAGCATCTTTATAAGGCCCTCGCGAAAACGACCCGCGACACGGTCAACTACATCAGCGAATCACAGCGCAAGAATGAGGCCATCGCCACCTTCCAGAGCGGCATGATCAACGTCATGGCAGACCTCGTAGAGAGCCGTGACAAGTCGACAGGCACGCACATCAAGAACACCGCGGCCTATGTCGAGATAATCTGCGACCAGCTCATCAAGGACGGTCTGTATCCTGACACCGTCAACGAAGACTTCAAGAACAACGTCGTCGCTTCCGCGCCTATGCACGACATCGGCAAGATAAAGATCTCCGACACGATCCTCAACAAGCCCGGGCGCTTTACTGATGAGGAATACGAGATCATGAAGACCCACGCCGAAGAGGGCGCCGTCATCATCCGCTCCGTCAAGAAGAGCGTCGAGAGCAAGGCCCTCAAGGAGGATTACCTTGGCGAAGCCGAGAACATGGCTCACTACCACCACGAGAAATGGAACGGCACGGGCTATCCGTGCGGCCTTAAGGGCGAGGAGATCCCGCTGTCCGCGAGGATCATGGCCGTGGCGGATGTTTTCGACGCGCTGGTATCAAAGCGTGTCTACAAGCCCGGCATGCCTTTCGAAGAGGCTATCGAACGCGTGAAGAAAGACGCCGGCGTGCATTTCGATCCCGTCGTCGTGGAAGCGTTCCTGCATGCCGAAGAAAAGGTCAAGGCAGTCACGGAAGAGATCCACTGATTTGATGGGGTCTGACCCCCTTGTTTTGGTGCTATAATTGGCATCAGTACCATTCATGGCGAAAAGGGGAACTATATGGAAAAGATCACTCTCTGGAACGAAGGCGAATACACTTACCCGCTGGCATTCGGGTTCGAGCCCAACATGAGGCCTTACCTTTTGGATGACGGCGAGGTCCATCCCTGCATGATCGTGCTTCCCGGCGGCGGTTATGCGGTCGTCGTGCCGCCCGAAGGCGAGATCGTCGCCAAGCGTTTCAACGAGCTCGGCTACAACTGCTTCGTCATGACTTACACGACCAACCAGCTGATGAAAGAGCCCGTCATGGAGCAGGCGATGAATGACCTCGCGAGAGCGATCCGCCTCGTCCGCCGCGACGCAGACAAATACCGCATCGATCCCGACAAGCTCTATATCTGCGGGTTCTCCGCGGCAGGCCACGTCTGCGCTTCCGTCTGCGATTACTGGGACGAGATCGAAGACGGCGACCCCATTCTCAACGATTATTCCTGCCGCCCCGATGCAGCGATACTCTCCTACCCCGTTATCACTTCAGGCGAATATGCCCACAAGGATTCATTCCGCTTCCTCCTGGGCGCCGACATATATGACAGAACAGACGATGAAGCAAAGACTTTGTTAGACCGCTATTCTCTCGAGAAGAACGTCAAAGAGACCAATCCTCCCTGCTTTATCTGGCAGACTGAGACGGACGACCTCGTGCCCGTAGAAAACAGCTATCTTTACGCAGAAGCCCTGAAGGAAAAAGGCGTGCCTTACGAGCACATAACATTCCCCGAAGGCCCCCACGGCCTGTCGATCCCTAACGAAGACTGGGCAGGCGGCAAATTCGGCGAGCCTTATACATTGGAGCAGACCTTCGCTCTCGCAGGCGCGATCAAGGCGGGCAAGCTCGAAGTCCCCAAGGAAGTCGCTGACAGCCTGGTGTTCAGCAACGATAACCCGGACGCGCCCAAGCTCGAAGCAAGACCTGAGGTCTGCGTGTGGCCCGAACTGGCAGATAAGTTCATAAAGAGCCTGTAAAAAGCTTTCCGGGACCGCTGAAGCAAATCCCCCGCGGTTGAGAGACTGTAACACTGTTAATCAAGGAGTTTTCGACATGATCGAATATAAAATAACCACACCTGAAGATATTGACCTCCTCATGGCAAGCCGCCTCGTGATGCTTCGCGAGGTAAACCACCTGGCAGCCGAATATGAGTATTCCGAGGAGCTGAAAAACTGCAGCAGGGAGTATTTCCTGAACGGCGACCAGACGACAGTCCTCGCGCTCGACGAAGGCAAAGTCGCGGGCTGCGCTTCGATCAGCTACATCACGATAATGCCTACATTCTCGCACGCTACGGGCAAGCGCTCACACCTCATGAACGTCTATACTGACCCCGCCTACAGAGGTCAGGGCATCGCGCGCAAGATGGTGGAAATGCTCATCGAAGACGCCTGGAACAAAGGCGCCACGGAGATAAGCCTCGATGCGACCACGATGGGACGCCCGCTTTACGAGAAGCTCGGATTTAAGGCTTCTACGGAGGCCATGGTGCTTTGCAAAGACGGCAGCACGTCATGCTGCGCCTGCTCATGCACCTGCTCGAAAAAGGAGAACTAAATGATCTTACGCGCATATAAAAGAGAAGATTCACCGGTCATAGCCGGCTGGGTAAGGACTGAAGAAGAGCTCTACAGATGGTCTGCCGACAGGTTCGGCTTATTCCCGCTGCTTCCCTACAGCATCGACGACAACTACGTCCCCCAGTTAAGGACAGGCCGCTTTATCCCGTTGACAGGCACAGACGAAGACGGCAACCCTGTGGGCCACCTCATCATCAGATATCCCAACGAAAACGACGATTCCTCAGTAAGATTCGGCTTCGTAATCGTCGATCCTGATATCCGCGGCAAAGGCTATGGCAGAGAACTTTTAAATCTGGCCATTGATTACGTCAGGAATAACCTGACGGCCACGAGGATAGACCTCGGAGTCTTCGATAACAATCCTAAGGCCAGAAAGTGCTATGAAGCTGTCGGATTTAAAGAATTCGCAAGCGACGGTCATGTCTGCGACACTCCTTTCGGCCCCTGGCACTGCACGGAGTTAGAGCTCTATATCTGATCTCCGGATCTTATTTAAGCCTTTATTATCGACCTTGAATTGCGGCTCCTGAACTGCTTCGGTGTCATGCCGCAGTCCTTCTTGAGCACGTTCGTAAAATAGCTCTGGCTCGGGAAAGCCAGTGACGCTGAGATCTCCGCGATCGAATAGTCAGACGATGTGAGCATCGACTTGGCGGTCTCAAGCTTTTTATTGAGAATGTATTCGCTGACAGAATAGCCCGTCTCTTTCTTGAACAGCCGCGACAGATAAGGCGCTGACAGATTCGTGACCGAGGCCAAGGTCGCCAGTGTGATGCGCGTGTGCAGGTGCTCATAGATGTAATCGATACAGGTGCTTACGGCCTTTGACGTGATCGTGCTGCGCTGCAGGGCGAGCATCTGCTTGGTGTAGTGAAGGCACATCTCCTTGTGGATATCGGATATCTCCTCCGGCGTCTGCGCCTCGTCCGCCATGCGGATATAGTAGTCACTTAAGTTATAAGATTCAGATGTCGACAGGCCGCCCGAGATGCAAAAGCGCGCGACCAGCGCGATCGTGATCGTCAGGTGGTATTTAAGGTTAAGGAGCGGGTCTTTGGAGAGGACACCGAGGCCCTTTTTCTCGTGAAAAGGCTCGTTTAAAAGGGCTCTGACCTTGCGAAGATTGCCTGAGCGGATCGTCTCGTAGAAGTCCATCTCGGGCGCTAACGGCGCTCTGAAGAACTCATATTCCCTGTGAAGGAACTCCTGGTAGGATATCTTTTTGCGCGTTGCCGGCATGGGTGCCTCCGAAATAAATGTCGCGGGTATGGTTTTCGCCCTCTTGGGAAGAAAATCAAAAATCCGTGAGTTACGGGCATTTCGAGCATTATTATAGCACGAAAACGTAAAAATAAGATATGAAAAAGCAATAATGCCACGAGGTGAATTTGTTATTTTGAGGGCATCAAGATTGTTCATCAGATAACTATTGAGGAGGTAAACATGAAGAACAAGAAGATCATCAGTTCTATCCTGGCTCTCTCCATGCTTGTCCCGCTCGCTTCTTGCGGCAAGAAGGCTGAGGAGACCGGTGCTGCAAAGACTGAGACTCCTGCGATCGAAGGCTACAACCTTCTGTGGAGCGACGAGTTCGACGGCAGCGGCGAGATGGATCTGACCAAGTGGAACTATGAACCCCACGAACCCGGCTGGACCAACAATGAGCTCCAGGAGTACACGACTTCTACGGATAACGTTTTCGTAAGAGACGGCAATCTCGTGCTCAAGGCCCTCAAGACCGAGAAGGACGGCGTAACACATTACACATCCGGCAAGGTCACAGGCCAGAACAAGACAGATTTCCAGTACGGCAAGGTAGTCGTTTCCGCCAAGGTACCTGAAGGACAGGGCTTGTGGCCCGCCATCTGGATGATGCCCAAGGACGAGTCCTACTACGGCCAGTGGCCCAAGTGCGGCGAGATCGACATCATGGAGTCTTTAGGCCACGACACTACAGTATCTTATTCGACAATTCACTACGGCGAACCTCACGGCGAGCAGCAGGGCACGATCACCAAGGAAGGCGATGAGAGCTTCTCTGCAAAGTTCCACGAGTACTCCGTAGAGTGGGAACCCGGCGAGATGCGCTTCTACACAGACGGCGAGCTCGTCCTCACATGCAACGACTGGTTCACGGCAGTCGAGGGCGAAGACGACAAGCCCTATCCGGCACCTTTCGACCAGCCCTTCTTCGTTCAGATGAACCTCGCAGTCGGCGGCAACTGGCCCGGCAATCCTGACGAGACCACCAACTTCGACAACGCAGAGTTCCTGATCGACTACGTCCGCGTTTACCAGAAGGACGCTTACGACACCAACGTAACCAAGCCCCCGATGACCTTCCGCGACCCGCTCGCTGACGGCAACTACATCCGCAACGGAGACTTCTCCGTCGCAGAAGACCTCACAGACGACATCGACTGGAAGTTCCTCCTTTTCTATGAGGGCGTAGGTGAAGCCGAGATCAAGGACGGCGAGATGATCATCACGTCTTCCAACTGCGGCACCGAAGAATACTCCGTCCAGCTCGTCCATCCGGACATCGCGATGTATAAGGGCCACCACTACCGGATCACCTTCGACATCCGAGCCGACGAGGCCCGCAAGTGCATCGTCTGCATCTCCGCCCCGAACGCCGGCTGGATCCGCTACTTCCCCGACACCTCGATCGACCTGACCACCGAGTGGCAGACATTCACTTTCGAGTTCGAGATGAAGGAGAAGGACGACAACAACGGCCGCCTCGAGTTCAACATGGGCAAGCACGGCGACACCGCCACGATCCATCTCACAAACGTCAGAGTAGAAGAGATCTGATCTGTCACATCCCGAAATATTTAGCAAGGAGCTGTCCTTTGGCGGGGCGGCTCCTTTTTTTTGTGTGGGGGCTGTCGGGCGGGGCGGCTGCTTTTTGAGTGTACCCAAATCGCGATTTTTGACCCTTTTAGGACTACATTTCGTGTCAGTTTGAGAATTTTAAAAAGCTGACATTTTTGCTCACATTTTAAGCTGTTTTTGTTAGCTAAAAAGTTAGCTTTTCGCAAAAGCTGACTTTTTAGCCAACATTTTCGCGTGGAAATGTCAGCTTTTTGATAGCAAGGATTAAAAATCCTCTCCCCACTGCAACATTTCCCCTTCTTTATCTGTATATAGGTCAAAGGAACAACAAAGGAGGGACCCGAAATGAAGATCACACCCACCAAAGATTATAAGAAGCCGCTCTACGCTTTAGGCCTGGCAACAGCAATGATCGCAGTAGCAGTTACCGGCTGCACTGACCCTGACAGCAAGACCAAGACAAGAAGACATCACCGCAGGTCTAACCCTACTGAGGTCCAGTACGAAGGCGGTTTGACGATCGCTGATCCTGATGTTGAGCTCATGGGCGAGACAGATGTTGAAATACCTCCTACGACGGAAAACATTCAGTTCGAAGGCGAGATGGATATTTGGACCGATCCTACTGACGAGGATTTCGGAATGGACGGCAACGTTCTGGTCGGCCCCGACTACACGGTCGAAGACACACAATAAGGAGATAAGACAATGAAGATCACACCCACCAAAGATTATAAGAAGCCGCTGTACGCGCTCGGCCTGGCAACCGCGATGATGGCAGTAGCAGTTACCGGCTGCACTGACCCTGACAGCAAGACCAAGACCAGGAGACGCCACCACAGGACAAAGCACACGGAGGTCCAGCTGGCAGGCGACACACAGACTGTTGAGCCCGATATCGATTACGCAGGCGAAGAAACTGTTGAGATACCGTCCACGACCGAAGACGATATCAGGCTGGCCGGCGACGTTCAGATCTGCCCCGACTACACGGTCGAAGACGATCTGACTGATGACGACACCAACACACTTGGCGAACAGGGCTTAGGCGACGGCACGGTCTCCACGGGCGAGACTTGAGCAGGAGCTTCCCGAAAAGTATAATCCGAGGTATAAGCTCCCCGGTTCGCAGACACGCACCATCGCAAAGCACGACGGTGCAGACGCACACTAAGGAGATAAGGCAATGAAGTTATCACAGCCTAAGAACTACAAGAAGCCGCTATATGCAATCGGTCTGGCAGCCGCTGTCATGGCTGTGTCGCTGACGGGCTGCACCGATCCGGACAAGCTCAGGACAGGCGGGGCCGCGGAGGTCGCAGTCGATGATGACAATCATGAGGAGGCGGTCAAGGAGATCTCCGAGAACATTACGGCGGGCATCGTCTCGATCGTTTTCAAGTAACTTTTAACCCGCGCACAGGCGCAACAAATTGACTTATGAATCTGACACTACATCTTACTGACAATTGCAACATGGACTGCAGCTACTGCATCCGCGAGAAATGCCCCAAGGACATGAGCGAAGAGGTGCTGCTCAAGGCATGCGACCTCGCTTTCTCCAAGGGCCAGAAGGCGGGGCTTTGTTTCTTCGGAGGCGAGCCGCTGCTTAAGAAAGACCTTATCTATAAGGCTCTCGACTATTGCGACGAGTTGTCGAAGAAGACCGGCAAGAAGTTCGAGTGCAAGATGACCACCAACGGCACGCTGCTCGACGAGCAGTTTATAATGCGTGCCAAGAAGGCGAAAATGGGCATCGGGCTTTCTTTCGACGGCACGGCGCAGGACGTCTGCAGAATTTTCGTAGGCGGCAAACCGACATCTGCCGTAGTCGAAGAGAAGGCGAAGATGCTCTTAAAGCACATGCCAGATTCCATAGCCCTCGCGACGATTGCGCCGCAGGCTGTTCCCTACTATGCCGAGTCCGTTAAATATCTTCACGATCTTGGCTTCAAGAAAATATCTTGCGTCATCGCGTACGGCCGCAAGGTCAATTGGACCGACGCCGACCTGGACATCCTCCGCGGCCAGCTCGAGCTGACAGCAGCTTACGTTAAGGAACTCTTCATCAAGAAGGAGAGTTATTTCGTCTCACCGATGTGCGTCAAGATCACCGACTGCATCAGAGGCATGAACTCGGCTGAGCGCTGCCACCTGGGCGTCCGCCAGATGCCCGTCACGCCCGCAGGAAAGCTCTATCCCTGCACGTCATTTATCGGCGACGATGACTACCTTTTGGGCGACGTATTTAACGGCATAAACGACGCGAAGGTCATCGAGATCTCCAAGCGCGCTGCAACGCCTGAGACGTGCGTCGGCTGCGACCTCGTCAAGCGCTGCACCAATTCGTGCGGGTGCTCCAACAGGATGAACACGGGCGACGAGAACAAGGTCTCCCCTCTCCAATGCACCTACGAGCGCATGCTGATCGAAGTCGCTGACGCTTTGGGCGAGGAGCTCTATCAGATAGATCCTGAGCGGTTCGCGAAAATGTTTGCGTGAATGCACTTCTTCATGCACATAGAACTCTTTATTTGCATCTATGTGCACGAAAATGGCTACTTTCATGCACATAACAGCTGTTTTTCGCCTCTATGTGCACGACTGCCCTCTTAAAAATATCACCCATAAAAAAGCCCGGGATCTCATAATCCCGGGCTCTTATTACTTTTGCTACAAAGGTCTCAAAAGATAAGTTTTTATGGCATGCCTGGAGTATACTCTCTAATTCCTACTAAGTCAATAGGAATTTGCAACTCCTATCAAAGTTTCAGCAAATCCTGTCAAGGGAAACCACAAATCCTGTCAGGATTCCGCAACTCCGCGCAACGCTCAAATTACTTTCTCTCGTCCAAGACCTTCTGTACTCTGTCCTGAGCGATCTTGACGACTTCGTCCAGATCCTTCTGGCCGGAGAAGTATGCGGGCATCTCTTCGACGAGGATGACGTTGATCGAAGCGTCCTGAGAGTCCGTCTTGGAGCAGCTATCGATAGTCTTCTCGAGCTCTTCTACCTGGTCGTAAGTGAACTTGACCCTGTTCTGAGGAATATCCATGCCATAGCCGTAACCATAGTACATGCCGTCGATGGGGTTCTCGTTGAAGTAATCGACAGCCTGGTGGCCGATATCCTCGAAAACCTCACGGTTGAGAGAGAATGAGCCTGACTTGCCGATTTCTTCCTGGACTTCGTCAGAAAGGAGCATCTTTACGAACTCTGCGCATGCATCGAGATCGTAAGCCTGAGCGGAGATCGCTACGGAAGTATAAGCGCCGATCATAGGTCCGCGGCCGTCTGAAGAAGGAAGTCCGAGGATCGCGTTAGCGCCGTTCAGCTCGTTGATGTTTGAGAAGTAGGTGTAGAAGCCATAGACGCTGGTATTGATAGCTGTCTGGGGCTCAGAATTCATGTTCATAGGATCGTAAGTTACGATCATGCCCATGTTCTCCTGCTCATCCCAGGACAAGCTGGATTCGCGGACGTTGTCCTTAACGTATTTCGCGAGAGCCGCAAAATCTTCACCTGAGAAATCAGCCTTGCCGTTTACGATGAACTTGTCGCTCATAGCGCCGAAAAGCTGTGTGAAGTAGTGAGCCTGGCCTGAAGTGATGATGTCCTCACCATTCAAAGCATCGTTTAAGAAATCAATATACTCCTCGGTAGTAAATCCGACGCCGCTCTTGCCTGCGTACTTGGCATCAGTCTGGATACCCTCGATAGTGAAGCTGACCGGGAGCGTGTAGAGCTTGCCGTCTGTCTTGGAGCACTCAAAAACATTGGTGAAATACTTGTTTGAGTCAAGATCCTTTACGTAAGGCGAGAGGTCAGCCAGGTAGTTATCGCTCTGGAGCTGGCCGTAGTAGCTGACGTCCATGAAGATGTCAGGTCCGTCGCCGTTAATGATGTCCATTGCAAGCTGGTTGCTCATTTCGGCAGAGAACTTGTCAGAGATCGCGGTGAGCTCGTCATCGCTGTTGATATCGTTGTAAGCGTTGCCGAGTTCTACTGTGTAACGGTCAGTAACTTCGATGAAGTATTTGCCGTTAGTGTCGTTAAACTTCATGATGGCGTCGCCGACTGTCTCTTCAACATAGCCGTAAGAAGCATAGAGCTCAAGGATAGTCTTGCCTGCGTGAGGGTTCTTGTCTGCCTTTGTGAAAAGGATTACCTTGAACTCCTCATCGGACATATACATGTTAGAGAAACCTTCGCTGTGGTAAACGGAACCGCAAAGAAGGAATGAATCCTTATCAACAGAAGCAACCTGCAGGTTAGTAAGAATGTTTCTGCTTACTCCGCACCAGCTGAAATTGAAGATCTCTTCTACTGACTTTTTCTGCATGTCGATCTTAGAAAGTCCGACAGGTGTTGAAGTGTAGACACAACCGTCAGAACCGACAGTGGCATTGTAGTAGGATAACGTATCCATCCAGCTGTAATCTTCGCTCTTAGCCTTCGAAAGCTCGCATGTCACAAGGTCTATCTCGTAGTAGTTCTGACCGTTATTCGTATCTGCAGGGACCATGATCTTCGTATCGCTGATCGGGAATACTGCAGAAGAGCTGTAGACGTCCTTGCCGGGTTCCTTAATGTCAATAGTTGTTACTGTGCCGTCCGGCTTATGAACGATTACCTGGACAGAAGACATGCTGCTCTCGTCATCCCATACGGAAGACAGATCGACGCGGTAATCACCGACCTTGAATGAACCGTAGATAGAGCCGTCGCCTTCGATCTCGTTATACTCGAGCTCTTCTCCGGTCATAGGATCGACAATGTGCTCTGTATTCTTCATCTCATATGTCTTATCGTCCCATGAGGTTGCATTGATCGACAGCTTTCCGTCAACGAACGTAGCGCCACTGACGTATTCGTTTTCGCCCATGAAGCCGTCCATATCAAAAGTGTTGACTACTTCGCCGGTTTTCTTGTCGAGTATTGTCAGCTTCTCGATCTGGTACTCCGTGTAATCAAAGGTCTCCCAGTCGATGTTGCCCGTAGGGTATTGATAGCTGCCGCTTGTATAGACGGCAACATAATTGTCGTCAGTACCGGCAAGCTGAGAATAGATATACTCGAGCTTCTTGCTCTTATCGACCTCAGGCGAAACGTCGATGACCTTAGTATCGTACCAGGGCGTATCAGCGGTGATCTTATCGCCGCTGTGGCTCTTGGTGCTGCCACCCTTCTTCTTACAGGATGTCAGGGGCACCAACATGATTGAAGCAGCCAGCACGCCGGCCACAAGTTTAGAGGTTAATTTGTTCATTGAAAAAAATAACTCCTTTCCTATTATTCCCCATTAAAGTATGGCAGTCCGAAAACCGCCTTCAGTGCCTATAGTATACAGCAAAATATCAATTTTAATAGAGTTTTGAGCCGATTTAAGAAAAACTTAAGGGTTTCTTTACCGTTTGGCGGGCCTTTTTTTCTTTGCCACATATCCCGGCAAAATTACTATCGCTGCTGCCACTGCCATTACTGCGAGCGCGAAAACTATTACCTTCACCCACACCGCTTTGTTAGTCTCGGCGCGGAAAACTCTTGCGAACTCAGCTGACAGGTAATTCGAGCCCGGATACTTCTCCATAAGGCTGTCCTGAAGAGCTGCAGGATCTGCATTTGTGGTTATCAGCATGTTCACGTCACTGATTGCGTCATATTCCACAAGATAGTCGTCGAGCCTTGCCATGAAGTCATCCCAGGTAGCCGGATCGTACTTGTAATAGAGCATGTAAGGATCAGCGGGAACCTCCGAAGCCCACGCGGTATCGCCGTCCGCGCACCTGATGTACGCGTACTCACCATTTAGGGGCGCTTCCGAAGCATCAAGCCTGAACATATAATCAGTGCCTGCAGGAGCGCCGTAGTACTTCATGACATCGCTTGGGACGGCTATATAAGCTTCCGCAATCTCGCCGTTGTTAAGACCGTCAGCGAGCTCAGTAATCAGGGAATCGTCGAAGACGTAGATGTTTTCGACGCCCTCCATCTGACTGATCGCCGGGATGTCCACGTACAAAATGTAGCGGCTCTCATCGGCGGGCCTTATCTTCTTGCCGTCCAGATACGTCCTGTTAAGCGTGTCCACGCCCCTGTCGACCGTGTAAACAAAGATGGAATCCGTGTCCGGCACCTCGTCCGTACAGTAGTCCGAGAGAAAACATATGCATGTAAACCCTGAAATGACAGCAACGGCCGCGCAAACGACCAGAAGCCTTAAAACATTGATCCACTTTGGAGTCATATAATATCCGCCTATCCCTTTATTCAGGGGATATTATAGCAGGAATTGAAGGCTCATAGTTGATTACCGGTCGCTGGTGGAGATACTGGGTGAAGAATTGATCAGTGTGGCAATTCCGCTGTGGCAAGAATGATAGCGTGATCTGTCGTCTGCCCGTAACGGTTATACTCGGCTACTTGTGCTTTAACTCTACCTTTCATGTTGGGAGAAACAAGCACGTTATCGATCTTAGATGATCTCCAGGTAGGTTCATCCAACAGTTTTTCATAGGGTAAAGCATCGAAAATATCATGGCATTCTAAGTTGCCGATTTCAGTATTCCAATCTCCGAAAACAACGACTTTCTTTCCTTCAGAAATCTCTTTCTCTTCTATAGATTTCTCCCAATTCAGCATGGCTTCTTTGGAAGCAAGTTGCTCGTCATAATGAGGCTTCTTACTATCGGCACAAGGTATGTTAACTACTCTAATCTCCAGACCGTCAGAAAGAGTAAATCCGGCGTATCTGTATATAGTCTTGATGGTCACCTCGTCATAACGGATCTGCTTAGCTTTATGAGACCTCAAGACATATGCGCATGTTAAGCATGTGAATCTGAACTTATCCTTTCTCTTGCTAAAGTCAGGGGCTATTATGCGTTCATATCCATATGGCCATAAGAACGCTTCGAGGTATTTTAACTGGTAAGCGCTGCACCCTGTGATTAATATAGCGTCCGGGCTGTAATTATTTAATATATCTTGAGCCAGAATGCGAGCGCGTAGGCCGTGATCTCCGCGATAGCGTAATGCTTCTCGCTCTTCCTTGCCGCCGGTCATATTGGTTAATATCAATCTATACATATAATTCTCCCTTCATGTTTATGCAGCATATTTTTGTTTTATAGATTCCAAGTCTCGGACGGTGTTCTTATACCACCGCTTCAATTTTGTATTGCCATCAAATTCAGCATAAGCGGAAAGCAAGTAATCTATGGCAAACGTATTCCTAGAGTTGTATGAGATCTGATGTAGCGAGGGTACTTTAAAGGATTTCAAGCACTCTATTCTGGATTTTTCCTGATTGGTCAATAAATGCGTATATTTATAAGGACTTTCTGTATTAATTAACCAAGTCCGCATCCGGTGACTATATCCATGAGGCGTATTTCTGACATATGAAACAATGCTAGTAGGCTTAAGCGGTGTGCCCGTGTTCATGTTGGTGATTTTATTTAAATTCTCGCGAGAAAAAAGATCTATATAATCCTCTGCAAGCCACAACCTGTGCCCATACTGTTTGCCCGTATAATCTGCAATTTGGCACGTTCCATTATCTTCAATAACTACTGTTAATTTAGCGATCTCGCCGGAGTACCCCTTCTGTCTGGAGTATTTTAAAGCTATCCTGGGGTCTTCTGTGAAACATCTAAGAAAAGGAGATACTAAACCCGAAGAAGATATGACGCGAGAACAGCAGACAGAAAGCAGGTCTTCAGGCAACGGGGACGCACAGACCAATTCGGTCTCTCCTACTGCAAGTGCTCTATAGAGCTCTATTTCTTTCATTGTTCCTACCTTCTTTTGTAGATTTTCCTCATTGTATAGCTTCTCGGTGGGTATTGCACGAGGAAGATTTCTGTGCTAATTTTTTAATATCCCCACCCGATTAGGAGAAATCATAATGAAGGAATATGAGAAGATAGCCGGCCTCTTTTATGAGAAAGCCGCTGAACGAGTGAAGCAGAAAGTTACAGAAAGCGGTCTAAAGCACACCGAGATATACCCTCCTGATCATAAGCAGATTAGCCGGATAATTAATAACAACCGACAGAAAAATAATCCGTATTTGATTAGCAATGCCGTATTAAAAAGTTTCTACATTGATGAAGGCGGTGATCACATCCCATGCGGTTTGGTTGAGAAGCTGGACTTTGAATCAGTAAAAGAGGTTCTGTGGGGATCAGATAAAGAGATCGAATCTTACATTCACGAGCTGTTTAATCTTCTATGGGAAGAAGTGTGCGTGCAAGAACATCAAATCGATGCTGAGTTATATTTATCCGACTATATCCCATATGCAAAATACAGTACATATTGGGATCTGCTTTTCAATAACAATACCAGCGGGATCCTTCATGTTTCTCCAGCGGATGACGAAGCTAAAAAAGTTGTTTTAACTGCCATCTCAACCTTTGGTATTTATGAGGATACTGTTATCGAATTAATCGATCCTGCAAGAAAAGAAGCTTTATTGTTTTTATACAGCAAATGCCACGAAGATTTTTTGTCCAAGTTCCTTGAATTTGCAAACAATACCGATTCCTATCACTCACTAAACAAGACGATTAAAAATGTTCTGGTCAACGGAATCTTTATTCCATTGCTCGAAAAGCACAAACCTGACGCATCATCTCTCGGATTAAGAGTTAGAAATCTAATAAAAGAAGATCTCTCATATAGCGCCGCCCTTATCTTTAATACTCAAATAGATAATCCGAAGTATAGACATCAACTTATAAGAGCTTCGTCTGAATATATCTGCAAATTAGAGAAGATACAAAGACAACAGGTAAATTTCTTATCCCCTTGTTATCCATAACTGAATAATCGTAACTAATACTCTCGACAAAACGGCCCGACAATCAGTCGGGCCATTCTGCACATAAAAAACTCCGGAAAGGAAAACAAAAAATCAGTCTTAGTAATCTGCATCCTCGATGCCGTCGATCTCGTCATACTCTTCCTCGAGATCTTCCCAGCGCTGACGCCTGTCCTGCTCGCGCCTCTTCTCTTCCCTGGAAGAACCGGAGCCGAATAGCAAAGATAGTAAGATACACATATGGCACCTCCGTTATAAATCAACCGTCTCTACTTAGTTGCATTATATATGGGTGCACGTGCCAATAATGGGACAGTTTAGAAGAGGTTGACCGATTTTCCGTCCTGATTGTAGATCTTCTTCTCATTAACAACGACATAGATCTCGCCGCCGAGCTTCTCAGCCTTCTTGGCGATGACCTTGAAGTCGATCTGTCTGCCGCTGATCTCGAGCATGATCTTGCTGACCTTGCTCGCAGTAGTCTTCTTAGCGGTAGTCTTTTTAGCGGTCGTTGTCTTCTTCGCAGCAGTTGTTTTCTTAGCTGTGGAAGTAGTTTTCTTGGCGGTTGTCTTTTTAGCTGTAGTCGTCTTCTTAGCCGTTGTTGTTTTCTTGGCTGTCGTAGTCTTCTTGGCAGCGGGCTTCTTTGCTGTAGAAGTGGTTTTCTTGGCGGTAGTCGTCTTCTTCGCAGTAGTCTTCTTTGCCGTGCTCTTCTTCGCAGGCTGTGTAGCCTTGGTAACAGCCTTTACAGTGTCGTTAAAGATCTTAGTGATATCGAGTTCATCTGCCATGATCGTTCCTCCGATTCAGTTTTTTGCCTTAATCAATATCTATCATACTATACCGGCCAGCGTTCCTTCACTCAGTGACGCGAAGTGACACGTTTCGAGCCCGATTCGTGTCGCTTTTTGGCAATTATCCAGATAGTGACGAGATATGACACGTTTCATCGCGATAACGTGTCATTTGCGGGCAATCGCGGCCTCGCTTACGAGCACCCGCTGCCCCGCCACCCCTTAAAAGCACTTCTTATTATGCTCCTGCTTGCACTCCTTGAGCTGCGGGCACTTGTAGCAAACCTCGTTGGCCGAGTACTCGTTCTCGAAGAACTCCTCGACGTTCTTCAGCGTGGTGTCTGCGATATTCGACAGCGCCTCTTCGGTGAGGAACGCCTGGTGCGACGTGACAATGACGTTAGGCATCGAGATGAGCCTTGCGAGGATGTCGTCGTCAACGATGTGACCGGAATAGTCGTGGAAGAAGACGTTCGATTCTTCCTCGTAAACGTCGAGGCAGGCCGCGCCGATCTGACGTGCCTTGATGCCTTCTACAAGCGCCTCGGCGTCGATCAGGGCGCCTCTTGATGTGTTGATGAGGACGACGCCCTTCTTCATCTGTGCGATGGTCTCAGCGTTGACCATGTGCCTGTTCTCATCGGTCAACGGGCAATGGAACGAGATGATGTCCGCCCTTGCCCAGAGCTCTTCGAGCGTGACGTACTCGATGCCGCTGTCAGCAGCCGGGAACTTGTCGTACGCGATGACGTTCATGCCAAAGCCCCTGCAGATGTCAATGAAGATGCGGCCGATCTTACCCGTGCCCACAACGCCGACGGTCTTGCCGTGCAGGTCAAAGCCCGTAAGGCCGTTTAAGCTGAAGTTAAAATCTTTCGTTCTGATATATGCTTTGTGGATCCTTCTGATCGATGTCAGGAGCAGCGCCATCGCATGCTCTGCGACCGCATAAGGCGAGTACGCCGGCACGCGCACAACGTGGATCTTGCCGTACGCATACTCGATATCAACGTTGTTGTAGCCCGCGCACCTCAAGGCGATCAGGCGGATGTTCATCTTCACGAGTTCATCGATGACCTCGCGGTTTACATCGTCATTAACGAATACGCACACGACATCGCACCCTTCCGCCAGGCGGCAGGTATCTTTGGTCAGACGCGTCTCGTAGAAAACTATCTCATATCTGTCGTTGCCGTTTGCCCTGATAAACGAATTCTTATCGTAATCTTTGGCATCGAAAAAAGCTATCTTCATGCTATGTATCCTCCCCTTTTTGATATTACTATCTTAGCGCGAAAACAGCCCCGTTGCTTTCATATATTGGTCGTAATGTGTAAGAAATTACTAAGGCCCGGTAGCGACCCGGACCTTAGTAGGTAAGAAAGGAGTGACTATGACAAACACAAGAAAGGACAGAACTTGAAAGGAGGTATTAGAACTGTTCTTTTGATGATATGGTAACATCTCCGAAAAGGACGTGCATGAGAATAATGGGACTATTTGGATGTCATTCAAGGTCCATCAGGAATCACTGAAAGTCCAATTATTGTCATGTGCATTATGGGAGAATATTAACGGGTGTTATCTACACGACATAGGCGGTTACCTCCATTCTCTTTTGAGAGAAGGGAGGTGGTGCAAATGAGAGACTATGAGATTCTTATCGTGGTTTTTACCGTGATAGCAATTATCGTTGGTATTCTTGTTGAGTACATAAAAAAATGACCGCCCTTCGCCAAAAGTTGCGGTCATTTGTTTAACCAAAACCTGAGGTAACCGTCTAGTAGGTAACACCTCTTATGTATTCATTATACTCCGCTCACTCTAATTGACAAGTTCCAAACATTTCTTTATTTTCTGCGCTTGAACTTTTCTCCTTCATATGTTCTTATCGGATTTCCCCTCACGATCTCCGTGTGCTTCTGCCAAGCATTGTTTAATGCATCAGCGTTGTTGTCTTCCTGCCTGGCTGCAAGAATGCTCTGCAATCTCTTCATTGCTTTCTGCTTGTTTTGCACCTGACTTCTTTCCTCAGTGCATGTAACAACAATACCTGTCGGTTTGTGACATGCACGCACTCCAGTCTCAACCTTATTCACGTGCTGGCCGCCCTTGCCGCCGCAGCGCATGGTCGTTATCTCACAGTCACTTACATCAAACTCGCCAACAACCTCAGCTTCCCTGATCACATGAAGATCCATGTACCAGTTCTTGCGCTGATGGCCAGGTCTTATGGCACTCTTCCACACCCACAAGACCGTGCCTTCGAGCGAAGATACATCCTCATCGAATTCCATAACGCAGGACTTGTATCCGTGTCCTGAATAGTCCTCATTTATAGAAACGATTCGAGAGCCGAAAAACTCCTTAAGCAAAGTTTTAGCAAGCTTCTCTACTCCGACAGAGCACTCGACAGGACCCTGTCCTGAACTTATCTGTATTAACATTCTTACCTCTCTTTTCCTGCCTTGAAGTTATAGACCGGCTTAATGATTTCCTTAACTTCAACGCTGTCTGAAATCACATCAACGATCTCATCGATTCTGCGATAAGCAACAGGCGCTTCATCGAGCGTTCCGGTGCCGATCGAAGATGAATAGATTCCCTTCATGTCATTCTTAAATGCCGATACCGTGTAATGGTTCTTAACTTCATCGCGGCGCAATACACGCCCTGATCCGTGCGGCGCGGAATAGTTCCACTCTGCATTTCCCTTGCCTACGCCCAGGATCACTCCATCGCGCATGTTGATAGGGATAATTACTGTCTCACCTTCACATGCAGAAGCAGCACCCTTGCGCAGGATCTTAGTGCCATCAGGAAGAACACCGATGTAGTTATGGATTGACTCGTAGCGCTCCACTTCCTTCCACTTCATCCCCTTCAGGATTTCCTGCATAATAATCTCCCTGTTAAGCGATGCATACGTTGTAGCAATCTCAACATCATGAAGATAATCGTCCATCAGAGTGCCTTCCACATAAGAGATTTCATATGGTACGTTCATACCCATGTTAAAGAGCCTTCTGCGGGCAGCTTCCGTGTAGTAATCAGCGACGTCGTAACCGAGATGTCGGCTACCTGAATGAATGATCAGATAGTACCCATCTTCACCCTTATCGACTTCGATAAAGTGATTGCCGCCGCCCAGTGTTCCAAGGCTCTTCAGCGCCTTATCACCATTAACGGCGCGCAGACATCTGAGATCGGAAATCACTTCAAAACCAGCCTTGTTGTGAGGCACTTTGCGGATTCCGAAACCTGACGGAACGCAGTCTCTTATAACCTTGTCGAGCTTAGCGAATTCAATGCTCTTAGCCTTAAACTTGCAGACGAGCATTCCGCATCCGATATCAACGCCCATGAGCTGTGGGATGATCTTGTCGGTAATGGTCATGGTAAGACCGATAGGGCCTACCTTGCCCGGATGGCAGTCCGGCATTATCCTTATTCTCGAGCCCAGCGAAAAATCGTTGTCGCAGATCGTTTGTATCTGGTATCTTGCGTAATCTTCGATGTCTGATGCATATACGATCGCATCAGCAAAATTTCCATTTATAGTGTCCATGAATTTTCCTTTCGATTCTCGAAAAGGCATGCAAACAAAGCCTTACTAAAGGCGTATGGTTATGGATCACGCTTGGAATAGTTAATTAAGAAATTAAGCTACAGAAGCAGATCCTGCACGCCTGTTGTTTATTGTTCTTGTTGTTATTCTTTGTACTGTCATTGCAAGGACCTCCTCCCGTTTGATGTTAGCGGTGATTATACGCGTAGATTTTGAGAAATGCAATGGGGACGAAAGAATACGACGGAAAGATGATGTTATGAGAGAATTCAGCTTCCAGGGCTTTATTTGTTATAATGCTCTCGAAAACTCAACGGGGATAAAAGGCGCGGATATAACAATGAATAAGACAAAGCAGGACGGGAATATACCCGTAAATAAACCTTCAAAGAAAAGGCTTAAATGGATCCTTATAACAGCGGCGCTCATACTGCCGGTCTTTTTGCTGATAAGATTCATAAGTCCTACGTGGACGCCCAGGATCCAGGGCAGCAATCCGATTAGCGAACTCAGGAGCGTGGCCATAAACGGCGCAGATCTCACGGTCCTCATCAGGGGCACTGACAAGAATAATCCCGTGCTTATCTTCGTTCACGGCGGACCGTGCTGCTCTGAGATCCCGTATGTAAGGAAATATCAGGATGAACTGGAGAAGGACTTTACGATCGTTCATTACGACCAGAGAGGAAGCGGGCGCTCTTATAAGGCCGGTCAGGACTATTCGGACGTCACAGCCAAGACTCATGTCGATGACCTGATCGCCCTGACAGAATACGTGGAAGATTACCTGAATAAGGACAAAGTGATCCTCTTAGGGCATTCCTTCGGAACATATATCGCGACTCAGGCAGCATCTCTAAGGCCTGATCTGTATGAAGCTTATGTCGGTATCGGGCAGATGTCTGATACCATCAAAAGCGAACTTAACACGCTCGATAAATGCATTGCCGCAGCTGAGGAAAAGGGCGATAAAACTGATGCGGAAAAGCTCAGAGACCTTAAGCCTTCTATCCAAAGCGGTACCGCGATCGTCCCAAGAGACTACGTGCGCAAATATGGGTTTGCCGCAAGGAAGATCGATGATAACAGAGACTATGTTCTGGCGTTTCTCTTCGGAACCGAATACAACCTGTTTAATGCCGCAGGCTTCTATATGGCTTCAGCGAAGTATCAGGACGCGCTTGTCATGGAGGGCCTTACTCATCCCATAACAGAGATAGTAACGAACCTTGATATCCCTGTTTATTTCGTTATGGGCAAGTACGACGGCATGACATCACCTGAGGCCGCAAAGGAATATCTGGACAGCTTAGGCGGCGAAGGCGCGCGTGAGATGGTCATCTACGAAGAGTCGGCACACTACCCGCAGTTCGAACAAAGGCAAGCATTCAGCAAGTGGATGAGGGAGACATTTAAAGGAAAATAAAACTCTTGTAACGAATTCAAAGTTTTCCCGTCTAACAGATGAAAAATCTGAAAGGCGGGATAATTTATGGAAAAGAAAAAGACACCAGCAAAGATCTTCTGGATTACTAAAGACACAGAAATAAACCGCATACTGTGGTATCTGATACTGACAGCGCTCCTGTCAGCGTTCTGTTTTATAACACTTCATGTCTGGCTTTTGCCTTATTCGGTCGCATTTAACGAGACGGGCGTCATGACTCCCGGATATTTCCTCTATGCAGCGATCGGCATCCTCTTCTCAACGCCCGGACCGTTCGTAGCAGTCCTGATCCACTCCCTGTTCATCGAAAGAACGGGCCTTAGGTTCATGTTGCGCAATATCTTCCGCACCGAAAAGAAGCCTAGGACAGTCATTGTCACAGGCATCTTCTGCCTGATGGCACTTGTCTATGCGCTCTTCTGCGGCACCCCCAACGGCTCTCCGTGGTATATGTTCATCTTAGGATTGATCGTCATGATCCCGTTCGTCGGCATCGCCGAAGAAACAGGCTGGCGCGGCGTCCTCCAGCCCGAACTGGACAAGAAGCTCCCCTACCCTGTATCGGTCTTCATCACGGCCTTTATCTGGTGCATCTGGCATTACTCTGCCTGGATCGATCCCACATCACGCCACTACAACGACAGCTTCATCGGCTTTGCCATCACCATCTTCATCTGGTCATTTGCCATGGTCGCCATCTACAAGGCCACGAAAAGCGTCATCGCCTGCGCCTTCTACCACGCCTTCATCGACTCCATCGGCGCCGTCTACGACTGGAACGCTTTGTTTGATGCGTTCCCGGGAGATTTGTCGGTTAACGTGTTTCGTGCTGTATGGTTTGGAGTAGCGATTGCGGTTTGGGTGTGGGCAGAGAGGAAGGAAAAACTACTCTATTCAAACAGTTAAGTAAGCTCGCCTAAGCTTTTGTCGAACTGACCGCAGGAGATGATGCCATCCCAACAATACAATCAACCCACCATTAACCCAAAGGCTACAGCCCGGCATCTTTGCCGGGCTGTTCCTGAAGAAAACATAGAAAGGAGGTAAGACAAAAGGAGGTCAAAATCTTTTGTTTACGCCTTTATAATAGCACCTCCGGCCAATCGTTGCGTTCCATTAAACGGACTGTTTTCGAGCCCAACGCCAAACCTGACACCTGCTCCTGAACCTCACACTATCACCACAGGATTCACGATCTCGTACAGGCTCATGAATTCCTAGTTATTAGGACAGATCCCAGGTATTGATCTCATCACCGGTACCATTATCTACAAATGAAGTAATATCGGTAATCTTCCCTGTTTCTTTGAGAATAACTACCGGCTCCTCGTCATAACCTCCGATGCTCATAGCATCGGCTTTACAGGCGAATATGTATCCCTTCTCATACTCGGTACACATATCAATGTTCGGCTTATATGCTTTTGCCTTTGTTAAAGCTTCTTCGTAAGTGATCATGTTATTCACCTCCCTTTTCATTGTCAGCTCCGTGTACCAAATCGTTAAACCTGCTTATAACCGCCTCTATGTCATCCGGAATGAAGTCTTTGGCCTGGACTATCAATCCTATCGGCAAGCCCCAGAAAGCCTCTGCTATGGCCCCTGCAACAGCTGCTAATGTATCTGTATCACCGCCTATATACATGACGTTCCTAATGCAGTTCTCGTAACTCTCAGACTCAAAGAAGCATGTATAGGCTTCGGGCATTGTGTGCATGCAGTCTTCAACATGCTCGTATTCCGGTCGAATCTCATCCAATGTCCTTGAGAGGTCATACTCGAATTCGTCTTCAATGTAGCCTGCAATCTCTTCCATGGTAGAACCCGTTCTTGCCATGAAGATGGCAGCTGCAGTAGCCTCTGCTCCCTTAATTCCTTCAGGGTGGTTATGCGTTACCTCAGCAGTCCATCTTGCTACTTCTCTGGTGCGGTCCAGAGTATCGTAGAGCCAGCCTACTGCAGAGACTCTCATGCCGGAACCGTTGCCGTAGCTTCCATATGGCTTAGGGTCATCCGTCAATACCCAGTCAATGAATCTTGCACCGTATCCTGCATGCGGGTATTTCTTGCCCCACTTCTTCATGGACTTAATGAGCAAGTCCTTAATGGTCTTCTCATAAGCGTCTTTGCCTGCATCCATGAGAGCTTCTGCTACGGCAATCGTCATGACCGTATCGTCTGTGAAATCACACTCTTTTGTGAAGAGTTCGAATTCCTTACTCTTATTACCTCTGTCAAATTCAAATCTGCTTCCAATAATGTCTCCAATAATTGCACCGTACATACTGTGCCTCCTTATTCCTAATTTAATGCTTGTTGTTTCTTTGTACCCATATTGTAACGGCTCTGATCAGCCGTGTGGTCGCCTGGGAAGCGACATTAACATGCGTGACGGAACTGGCCGTCTGCTTTGTACAAAAAATGCCTCTATAAAACCTTTCTAATAAACTGGTCGCTCATACTTGATGGAAGACATTTTTATTAAGAAAATATACATGGTAAAATCTACTTTAAATGTTACTGTAATTATGTATAAATCAGCAGTAGGAGTCAAAACATGGAAAAAAACTACTATCCAACACTTGAAAATCAAATATATAGAGCCAAAGAAAGTTTGCGATTAATTCTAGATATCATTGATAACAAATACCGAATTGACGATGATTCCGGTGAACAGTTCAATATTCACTTTCGGTCTCTTAACGAATCCATAAAAGAGATAGAAAAAGCACCTGACGATGCAATACTTGGTTATAAAGATGATTTGCTTAACATCAAAGATAAACTAGAAGAATATTTCTCTGATGAACAGTTTTCAGATATAAGACTTAACGGTTGTGATATTAACAGAATTCGTAAAGAAGTGGAAATATTGCTAGAGAACAATGTGTTTAGCATCGTTTCAAAATAGTTATTTTCGTGTATCTATTAATACTTTCAACTACTTTAATATCCGCCGGCAACCACTCAACCCCATCAAGCTCATCCAAGGTCAGCCACTTCGCTGCCTCATGCTCTAGAAGCTTCATTTTCGAGCCTTCGACCAAGGTAGCCCAAAAGCAGTCCATGGATAAATGGAATGTCGGATAGTCATACTCAACTGTAGTCAGAAGATCCCCTACAACAATTTCTGCATCAAGTTCTTCTTTGATCTCGCGAACAAGTGCTTCTTGCGGCGTTTCTCTGGGCTCCACTTTTCCACCTGGGAACTCCCATCCATCCTTATATTCTCCGTATCCGCGTTGAGTTGCGAAGATGCGGTCTCTGTCACGGATTATTGCTGCAACGACCTTGATGGTTTTCATGTTATATCTCTTCAAGGCCTAGGCTCTTCAAATATTGATATGTGCCGTCATAGTACTTCGGAAGACGAGTCTCATCTTCCCAGAATCCGTTTTCGTCCTTGTGAGCATTACCTTCAGGAACACATATGACCATTCCTGATCTTGCACGTGTCATGAGAACTCTGTAGGCATTAAGCATGTATTTCATGCGGTCTTGCTTAGTCTCGGTTTCAGCTACCAACTTGTTCCATTTCCTGTTAAATGTATAGAACTGCCACTCGCCGTTTTCGTAGCGCATATCTGCATCCCAAAGAACACAAGTATATTCCAGCTCCAATCCCTGGACCTGAATCTCTGTTGCTGCATCCTCAAGATAATTCGAAGACCTAGTGTCGGTAATATCATCCAGGAACCAGTGAACCGCATTATCGTCGTCTGAAGGCAATACATGAATGCCTAAAGGTTTATACCTTGCAGATTCCTTGGTGATTAGAACGCCGGTTCTTTCGTTACCTCTGGCCTTCTCATGAATCCATCTCTTGGCCTTTTCCATATCTCTTGTGAGAACGATCGGATAGTTGACTTTTATCTCTTCGTAAATAGGTGAGGCATTACCGTCGATTGCAAGTAAAGAATGAACAAAGGCTGAAAGCTTCTCTGCCCTGAAAGATCTTAACGAGACACCCAGGTGGAGTTTTTCCTCATAGGTAACGTTAGGATTATCCTTAAGAAGCTCGTCAACTTTACCTTCTGCATATTCAGGCTCTGTCAGCTTGGGAGATATATAGATCTTCCAGTGAGGAAACATGTTATTCAGCGAGCTGATCCATTCGGTTATTCCGGCTTCACCGGTGTTTATCTCCTGACCGCCTCCGACAAGGCATACTATCGTTGCCCAGTCCTCTCTCTGATCAAGTGACCAAATGAGGAATGCAGCTTCCGACATCGGGAAATTGTCGACCTTTTTCTTGTTGCCGTAAGTACCGCCTCGCTTGAGGTAGTCTGCAATTCTCTTATGTGTCCAAGAACGCTGCGCTTCATCAAAGATCGCAACATGCTCGACCTCACCGTAACCGGAACCTTGCATTTTTACAGCCTTTTCAGGATCGATCTCAAGCACGCCATTCTCTACAGGTGTCTTGATCTTATCCAGCATGTTATCGCGATAACGGTGAATGATCTGAATGAACTTGCTTACTTCTCTTCGTGAGTCAGTGAGCTTTTTATTTTCTTTGCGTTCTCTACACTTTTTATAGTTGTCTTGAGCCAGAGCTTCGTTAAGTACCGCAACTAGAGGGCCATTGCCCGAAAGATATACAGCGCCTTCGTCTTCAATCGGTTTGTCTGAATCCTGATATGTCTGCTTTACTGCAACTTCCAAGCCGACCAGTGTCTTTCCAGCGCCCGGAACTCCTGTTACAAAGCAGATGCTCTTCTCCCCGTTTTCTTTGCTTTTACGGATAACATCAAGGATGTACGCAATAGTCGTATCGGTAGTTACCTTGTCTGCCTCATGCCTGGTTATGTCCTTAACAGAGTGGCTCTCATAAAGAGTTCTGGCCGCTTCGATAATCGTAGGTGTAGGTGCATAAGGGCTTATGATCCATTTGTCGTTGACAGGGCTCTCGTCAGGGAATCTGTTTAAGACATCCGAGATCAGTTTTGTAATACCGGCTTCACCGGTCATTAAAGGGTTAAGCACCCTGTCATCGTAGATTGAAGACTGGATTACTGAAGATGATCTGTCGTAACGTGTAGCAACCAAGATAGGCACAATAACATTATCTTCACTGTACTTATGGAAGTTCTTAAGATCCAAGGCGTAGTCTAATACCTGATCGACGTCGCCAACCAAAATATCTGATTGGCCAGCTTTGAATTCAATACAAAAGATGATGCCATTAAGAAGAACTACAACATCGATTCGCTTGCCAAGACGTGGAATATCGTATTCGAAGATGATCTTCCC
The DNA here is from genome assembly GCA_017554745.1 of Clostridiales bacterium. Taxonomy (GTDB): domain Bacteria; phylum Bacillota; class Clostridia; order Saccharofermentanales; family Saccharofermentanaceae; genus Saccharofermentans. The sequence continues at coordinate 192,937 of JAFZHS010000021.1, forward strand.
GTTTGATCCGTCCCAAGGGAGCAGTGCCTTTTGAAGAATATCTATCTCGCTTGCCCAGGCATCGCTCTGTGTCGTCTGCAGAACGCCGTGATAACCGTCACAAAGTATTCCCAATACTTCGTTTCTGTTCGCAGTCAAAAATGACTTTATATCACTGCTGTATAAACAACGCGGGCTGTCTGACATGTAAATTGCTCCAACAGTTTTGGATGAGAATATTATAGTATAAGCAGAATAAGAAATCTCTCATAATAGATCACCTCCAAATGCTATAATCAAAATACCGAAGGCGCTTTCTGACAGGAGGATAAGACTATGTCGAACAAAGATAAAACGATTGCAGTAAGTGCGGAAACGCTCAGTAAGATGTCAAATGGCACGCTGCAGGAACTGATCGGTGTCTTGCAGGAGCAGGTTGGAAACATAAAGCTCGACAAAGAGGCAAGGGAAGAACTCAAAGAGAAGCTGGGTGTTGATGACAAGACCGCTAATGGCTGGCATACTGCAGGTGATGTCCTTAAGATGGTCGACACTTTCGATATGCTTGCCAACCATCCGGATGTTGCCAAAAAAGTCGTTGATACTGTTCTAGGCTTGCTCGGAACGATCTTTCCTGTTGCACTTATCGGAAAGACTCTCCTGGCCAATGTGCCCGAGGGAGTGTACGCAAAACTCATGCGTGTATTATCTTTCACTGATCCTGTTCATCTTGCAAATAAGGCTACGGGAATTGCAGGTGCAAAGGCGCTTCAGAATGCAGTAGAACTTTCGCAATATGCCGAGAGCCTCCTGACAAAGCCTGAAGGCTACGACTGTTCGCTCGTTATAGTCGCAAAAGACGACTTGATCGCACAAGCTATGGCTCAGTTGATAGAACGCAATGATGATACTGAAGAAGGTGTTGTCGGCACGAAAGACGGCTCGGTCTATGCTATTGTCGCTGATGAGAAATTCTACCAGAAAGTCCTTACAGGACGCATTGCCGGACAGAAGAAGTTATTTATAGGCAACCTCAAGAGTTCCGAGAACCTGCGCAGATCATCGGTTAAAAAGTTCGAACAGTATGGTGTCTCATACGGCTGGGCCGGCACGGATGCCTATATTACATGTGACACGAAGAAGCTCGATAAGAAAGCCGATTATGAGGCTTTCCTCAAGGAGATCGAAGGAATCGATTTCGACAAGCTCGACAAGGGCAATGCCAGATTCAAGATGAGTATCGCTAATGCCGCCAAGATCGCCTTTGCAACTCCGATACTGCTAAAGGACGCATATGATTACCAGGTCAAAGTAACGCGCCAACAGCTGATCTACGGCATCTACCGCTTGTACTATGACGACCTCGGCAGCTTTTTGAAAGGTTGATAGTAATGTTTTCTTCAGAACAAACGCGGGCCTTGGGGCTCGCGTTTTCGGGGTCTTTGCTGATATTTCCTACACCGCGGTGGAAGGAATGCTTGTTGTTTATCAATCTGTTCAGGCTGACTTATTGCCTGCAATCTCCCTTACTTTCTCAGTTGAGAGGCCTGAATACTCAGCAATTTGATCTATTGTCAATTTCCCATCCATGATCATTTTGTTTGCTATCTCGCATGCCTTTTTGTCGGCTGCTTCTTTTCTCATTTCATCCAATATATCGCACATGTTCTCAACCCCTTCCTCTGTTTCTTTATATTGTTTTACTCTTTCAGAAAGCTCTTTATAGTACATATCCTTTGCTTCAGTACAGTAGAAGTCACTTATAAGCTTTCCGAGAGCAGTATCTTTCGCTTTCATCGCTCCATTTACGTATATTATATGCTCGCCGTCATTGAATTGCACATTGACTTCTCTAATGACTCTTTCTATATGGTAGATCGGTTCATTCATACCAAGCACATCGTTTTCCGTTATGAATATGACGTAATTCTCCCGGATATCAGAAAAGTCTTTTGCGGCTTTCAACATATTTGCATCGATCAGGCTCGAATGATATCTGGCACGTTTTCGATGTGCTCCCTTATCGGCACGTTGAATCTCAATATCGTATTTATTGCCTTCGTTATCCGTGGCATAAATATCAAGCCAGATATCGCGGCCCTGAAGATTCTTTAATGCCTTCTGCGTCTTTACCTCCGAGACTTTCAGATCTTCTCGGTCCAGGATGATCTTCAAGAGTAATTCTGCTCCTTCAATGTATCCATCAAAACAAATGGACATGAAGTCATCGTCAATAAGGCGAAGCGCGCGTACCCTTTGAAGATCTTCCATGCGCTGTTCTTTATTACAGCTCATAAAAAACCTCCTATTTAGTTATTACTCACCTCACCAATTAGACTAAATCGCTTATTACTTTCTTTCCGACACGATCTGTTTGATCTGTTCCAGAAGCACCCGTGCTTCTACGCCGTCAACATTGTTTTCCCTCTCCTGCCTTGACAATAGAAGATCCGGTAAAACATCTTGCTCACTGTTTAGAGACAGGTTCAGCGGAACTCTCTTCTCTCGAACGATCTGGGTCAAAAACATATTGATCGTCCCGTTCATATTCATTCCGAGTTGCTCGAGGATGATCTCGGCCTGCTCTTTCAATTCAGGATCTACACGTACACACATATTTATGCTCTTAGCCATATTAATCACCTCGTATGCATATTATATGCAATGTATATGCATTTGTAAACACAGGAAACTGGACATCAAAAAATTAACCGTCAAACTAACCGCGAGCGCGTATATTTTTGCGTATGTTTTAGTTTTGTCCAGCAAATGTACCGCTAAGCAGCACAAATACCGGCACAAATCGCTGTTTTCGATGTGCATCTTTTTTCGCGTCAATAATGCGAAAAAGTCGCAGTCTCGGAAGTATGCATCTTTTTGGATGGAAAACAGATAAAAAAGATGCATATCATGCTCCCCCCTGATCGAATTGCTCTTTGCCTTCTTGAATTAAGCGCTCATGTTACAAAAAGACTTATTCCCCCCCGACGGAATATTCACCCTTCCAGCCCTTTAACTCTCTCATCCCACCTCTTCATCATCTCGACCGAGAGGTCGACCACCTGGTTGCTCGCGTCGCCGTCCATGCGGTGGTTCGCGCCCTCGATGACGACGTATTCGCAATCCGGCAGCGCAGCCCTCGCCTCATCGAAGAAATGCGGGTCCTCGCCGAAGCTCCCGGCCGTACCCGTGATTATGACAGCAGGAATGTAACATTGTGATATCAACGGATATATGTCCGTCGTGATGGTCTCTTCGTGCTCGAAGTTCATGCGCTCGGCGGCGTAGAAGCTGGGATCGACCAAAAGCAGGCCCTTTATCTCATGCTGGCGGTACGTGCCAGCGTAAGAGCACACCAGGCCGCCCATGCTGTGGCCGTAGAGATAGATATTACCAAGGTCAACCTCGGGGAAATATGTCATCGAATCAATGACCGCGTAGAGATCCAGTACCTGCTCGTAGATGAAGTCGCCCAGATACTCCGGATCCGAGTAATCCGGCGGCGGGTTGGCGCCGTTCTGGAACTGGAATTCGATCACGGCGTAGTTGTTCTCGCTGTAGCGCAGGGCCTTGCCCGAATACCTGCCGAGGCTTGCGTACAGGCCGTTTGAGATGATTATGGTCTTGAACGGACCCTTGCCCTCGGGCACCGTGATCTTGCCGTCAATGGGATTGCCGTCGCGGTAGAAAACAACATTTCTGGTCCTGCTGCCGGGCTCGGCATTCGTAACAGATGGCGCGGCGACCGTGTACTCGTATTCGAACGGCGGGAGATCCGGCACCGGCGTAGGCGAGCGCTTGATCACAGCCGTCGTGGTGGTCACGGCCGTGGTCTCTTCCGCGGTCGTCTCGGTCACGACGGGCCTGCCGCATGACGCCAGCAGTAATGACGCAAGCAGACATGCCGCCATAAGGCACGTAATGATGAATTTGATCCTCGCTCTCATAGCTGAATTATATCAGACATGAAAGCGCCCCGAGCCCGAAGTGTATTACCGGGCCCGGGGCATATATATTTCAGCTTATCTGTAAAAGCTCACGCTCTTCCTTTATTTCCTCTCGTCCAGCACCTTCTGCGCCCTGTCGTTGATGACCCGGGCGACGTCTTCGAAGGACTTCTGGCCCTCGAAGTATGCGGGGATCTCCTCGTAGATTATGAGGGAGATGTTGTGGTAGACGAAGCTTGAAGTCGTTGCCTTCGAGATCTCATCGATGTAAGCGTCGGCGACGGAGGGGTCAATGAACTCACCTGTTTTCGCGAACTTCTGGCCGGCATTTTTCTCGACGTAATTATTGTGACTCTCGATCTCCTGAAGTGCGGTCTCGCGCGCGCATTTCTTGTTCAAAGGGATGTTGGTCCCGATCGTGCTCTGGATGTCTTCGGAAAGAAGGGTCTTCAGGAACTCCTTGCAGGCATCGATGTTTTCGCTGTGGGAAGAGAGCGACACGGTCATGTCCGAGCCGATCGAAGCGGTCCTGCCGTCGATGGAGGGGTAGCCGCAGATCGCAGCATCGGGGAACATTAGAGCGAAGGTCTCGTACTCGTAGAAGCCGTAGATGACGGCCGGCTGGACTTTCATGTTATCCATGGCGGTCATGAGATCCTCGAATTCGGCATCGAGGTCCTTGCCTTCGTAATAACCCTTGGCGGGCAGGTCTTTGCAGTAATCGAGGATCGCCTTGAAGGACTCGCTGTTCACGTCGATCTTGCCGTCATTTATGTACATCTCGCTCGTGTTCGCGAAGAGCTTCGTGGCCACCTCAGTCCTCGAGAAAGAGAGCTGGTGGTCGTATAAGGGATCCTGGCCGTTGCAGACGGTATTTACCATCGCCCGGTACTCGTCAAAAGTCAGGCCGTTCTTACCTCCGAACGATTCGCCGGAGCCTGCGATGCCGTCAACGTAAAAGCCGATGGGCATCTGGTAGAGCGCGCCGTCAAACTTCAAAGCGTTGACCGCGTTCATGAAATAATCAGCCTCGCTGATGCCGCTCTCATTTGCCAGGAAGTCACTAAGGTCAATAAAATAATCCGCCTTGGAGAGCTGCTCGTTCGCGCCGTTGGTGATGAGGATGTCAGGGCCTTCGCCTGCCATAAGATCCATCGCGAGGCGGTCTGTTACCGTAGCATAAGAATTGAGCGAGCTCAAAGCAGCCTGGTCGGTGCTGTCGACGTTGCTATAGTCGATCTCGCTGTTAGCCTTGTATCTGCTATCAAAGAGCAGGAATGACGAATCGCTCTTGTTGTTGAAGATCATCATGGCCTCGGAGATGCTGTAATCGAGGTCTTCTGTCGAAGCAACGGTCAGAATGGTCTTGCCTGCCGCGGGATATGCGGAAGACTTCGTGAAGGTGCAGAGCGCATGATCCGGCAGGTTGATGCCGACGGAGTTTGATGTGATGCCGAAGATCATCCTGTCTTCGTCCGCGTACTTGAGCTCGGAATTATTCACGAGATATCTGTTGCAGTTCGAGCAGTTGAAAGACAGCGTCATCTTGCATGTCTCACCTGCCGTATCGATGACGTACACGCCGCCGTCAGTGACAGTCACAAGCTGTCCGTTGCAGTAAGAAAGATTGCGGAGCGGCACGCCTATGTATTCCATCTCATCGAGCGCGCTGATGCTGCCGGTACTTAAGTCTACCAGGCAATATCTGATCTGCCCGAAATAGTAGTTAGACGAAGTATTTCCCCACACAACGACCTTGTTCTCTCCTGCGCAGAGAATCCCCTCAGGATACTTGATGTGGAAATCCCTGGAAAGGTTCTCGAGGGAGACACTTGCCTTCGGCGCGCCGCTTGCAAGGTCAACCACTTCAACACCCGGAGTCCCTGAGATCTGAAGGAGCGCAACGTCGCTTCCCACGAACGCGAACCTGCTGAAATATTCATCTTGCGGGAGATTTTTTGTCAGGTCGATCCTGTTGTCAGGCGTTACCGTACCCGCCGTCTCATCGATGGGATACAGGTAATTATCGTCAGTCGCGAAATCATACGCTGACAGATAAAGCCTGTCGCCTGACACCATCCTTTCGAGACTGATGTTATCGCCGAACTCGCTGCTTATCACCTGGTCGGTCACCACATTATCGTTCTCATCAAAAGACATAATGTGGAAGACCGGCAAGGCCGGCTCGGTCTCGCAGAGGAACACCCACGTGCGGCCGTCAAACCACGTGACGTCAGACAGATAATATCCGCCGGTCGTCTCCTGCAGATAATCGAATATCGCCGTGTCTTCCTTGAAGTCATACCACGACATTCCTTCGGGGAGCTCGTCAGGCATCTTGCCGCTTAAGACAAGCCCTGATTCATCCTTGATCTCGTTAGCTTTTTTCTTCGAGCACCCGCAAGTGCATCCTGCGATAACCGCAGTCAGCAGCAAAGCCGCCATAGTGGCGGCCGTTGTTTTTGTCCCGATCGTTCTTACATTTTCAGTCTTCATACGCATCAGTTCCAATCATCCTCATAGCCTACATAGACGTCGTCGTAATCGTCGGAGTAGTCGTTCCAATCGTCGTTCCAGTCGTCGGCCCAGTCGTTGTAGTCTTCATTATAGACATTATAGTTTTCATCGTAATATTCGTCATTGTAGTCGTAGTTGTCGTAGTACGGGTCATTCCATTCGTTGGTGTCAACGCCCCACCAGTCTTCCCGGTAGCCCGAATATCCGCTGGCGCGCTCGGGATAGAGCGAGTGGTCGAAATCGTGGTGACCGTCGTCGATCTCGTCGTCCGTGCACATGAAATACATCTCGTAGCGGTCCCTGAAGACAGTCGCGTCGCAGTGGTACCACTCGCCGTTGAGCTGCACGAGGTTCCAGTAGTGGCCGTTCGTGACGACGGGGTATCTTGTGACCATCATGTTAGGGATGCCGGCGCAGTCGAGGAGCATTTTCGCGCAGGAGAAATAGACGTAGCAGTCGCCGCTCCTCCAGTTAAAGCCCATGTACGCCGCGTCCTCGTATGACTGGTCCTCGAAAACCGTCTGGTAAAGGATGTTCGAGTGCACCCAGTCGAAGATCGCGTACGCCGTGTCAACGTCGTTGTCGCACTCGATCTCTCTCAGGATCTTCTCCGCACACGCATACGCGGGGTGCGACATGTCGACTGCGACGGCCTTCATCATCTTCTTGGTGGCCCTTTTGCTCAGCGACTCGAGCTCATCGAGCGCGTCCTCTTTGTCAGCGCCCTTGCTCTCCTCTTTCTCAGTGCCGGCGCCCTCCGCGTCAGTCTCCAAAAAATCCAATTTGCTCAAAAACTCCCCGATATCAATGATTCCGAAATAGTTTCCCGCGTAAGCTCCCGCAGCCACGATCACCGTCAAGACCCCGAAAACCGCCAGGAACACCTTGCCCTTGGACTTCTTCTTAGGCTGCTGCTCGGCGGCCTCGAATTCGACCTCGGCCTGCCTTACAGCGCGCTTCTTGATCGGTTTGGTCTTTACTGCCTTCTCAGGCTTGGCGCGCTTCTCGGCTTTGACTTTCTCTGACTTTGCGGGCTTAACCTTCTCTGCCTTTACTTTCTTAGCCTTGACCTTCGCAGGTCTGGCCTTCTTAGTCTTGGCAGGCTTGGCTGCCTTTGCGGCCTTCGCCTTCGCCGGCTTCCTGACAGGCTGGCTCTCGAAGCTCTCGTCCTCACCAAATGCGGTAAAGTCTGAGAAATCGTTATATCCGTTATATCCGCCTGCGTTTACCGCAGAATAATCCGTGTAACCGGCATCCTGCCTTGCCGCAGTATAGTTTGTGTAACCGCTGTTCTGCCTTACTGCAGTGCCGCCCGTGAAATCCGTGTAGCTGCTCTCAGGCCTGTTATTGTTTGTCGTATTAAATTCAGTATAGCTGCTCTTGGCCTTTTCGCTTCCGGACAGATACCATCCTTTTATACCCATAAAATTTCCCCTTTATGTTTTGTTTGCCGGGGCTCTGGCACGCGGCCCCGCCCTCTGTTGCTGTATAAAGGTTAGCCCTGCGGTTTTTCAAATCGTCTTCCTTTCGGCATCAAAACGCCAACAATAATGTGTGAAAACGATGGCACGGGAAAGCGCTTTTGAAGCGCTTTTCCCGCGCATCCGGGGCACTTTCCCCGCGCATTTGGGGCACTTTCCCCGTGCATCTGGTTGGAAAGGAGAGACTCGAACTCTCGACCACCGCTTTATAAGAACGGCACTCTGACCGGCTGAGTTACTTTCCAATATTTGGTGCCGTCTGAGGGAATCGAACCCACTCGAAGTACTTGAACTGACGGATTTACAGTCCGCCCCGCCTCCTTAACGGATTACGACGGCATAATGGTGGACCCGAAGAGACTTGAACTCTTATCACCCGGATTAAAGGTCCGGTGTGTTGCCGTTACACTACAGATCCATGGTGGACGGTGTTGGTTTCGATCCAACCTCTATGGATTTTCAGTCCATCGCTTTCACCAGATTAGCTAACCATCCGTGGTTGGGATGGCCCGGGATTTTGCTCCCCAGGCCACCCCCGGGCTTTCGCAAAGAGTGCCTGTTTCTTTGCGGAAGTCTTTATGGCACCCACGGAAGGACTTGAACCTTCAGCCTTCCGGTTAACGGCCGGACGCTCCACCAGTTGAGCTACATGGGTGTGTTTGGGGTTAAGTTGTCAAGTTGCGCGAAGGACTTCAGGGCATAAAAAAGGATCGCCACGAGGTTCTTCATTTCGGGCGATCCTGATCTTATTCGTCAAATTGTTTGTGCCTAAACAAAAGTCAGATCAACATCGTGACCGCCCGCAAAAATAGCTATTGTATATGGATATCTGGGCAAAAGAGCATGCTTTGGCAAACGCTTTGCTGCCAAGCGTCTTGATATTCTGCATCGATTTTTTCTTCATACTTGCAGTTTGCATTGTCTTTTGTCCTTTCGTTTTTTCAGTCACAAAAAAAGAAGTGCAGTACGATCCGGGCTCAAAATTCGAGCCGGATGTCGGACAGGCACTTCCTTCATCGCCGATAAGATAACACATCGAAAATCCCCTCGTCAAGTCCCGAAATGAAATTTGTTGAATTGCCCGGAGCCCAGTATTTGCAAGGCTTCCGGGGCTCTATATTAATAATATTTTGAAGATGTTATTTTCGCGAAATTTAATCCGCAAACGAGCTGTGCTAAAATATTTTTATCACCTATGGAAGAGGGAGAGATTATTATGCCGAAATTCAACGATTACCAGAACAATTTGAGCGAGATCAAAAACATCACCGCCGAGGGCCGCAACGCCGGCAGAGTCAACGAGGTCAACAGAAGCGTCAACGACGTCCGCAGCGAGGTCCTGACTCTTAAGATCATGGTTCAGGCCATGATGGAGATCATGGCCGACCGCGGCATCTCGCCCGATGTCATAAACGCCAAGATCGAAGAGATTACGAACAGGCCCGAGACCTTCGATGCTCCCAAAAAACTGTCAACGAACTGCCCCGGCTGCGGCAGGCTGATCCTGGACAACGGCAACACGCCCCTCACCGGCACCTGCCTTTACTGCGGCAAAGTCGTCAAGTTCGCGCCGAAGTTTGAGGATAAAAATATGGCCGCGAGTGAAGGCGAAAAAGCTTCCGACAGCTAAGTCATGGTAAAAGTGTTTTAAGAGTTTTTCTTGGTGATTGACCACATATGAACTCAGAATAATAGTCCCAATGTGGCAATGCCTGTAAAACTGTCCCATTAATCGTACCGGTTTCGTGTTACTATTTAGTATCAAACTAAATCATGAGAAAGGCATGTTAAACCAAAATGAATCTGGGCACATTAATGAGGATAATGAAACCCTTCTTACGCTATGTGCAATATAGTAATGAGAAGTTTTTGAATGAGATGCTGAAGTGTCTCACCGAGATTAATGTTGCAAAAAATAATGGCGAAGTGTTCTATTTTGAGAAAACATATACCAGTAAGATAATTAATAATCACGCTAACATACCTCCAGCAATACTACAAGTTGCCAAGCAAGATGAATTTATACCAGAAATCTATATCGAATACTCTTCGTTCTTTGATAAACGAATTAATAAATCGCGAATCACCGAATTAAGAGAGAATCTTTCTAGTACATTAGCAGAAGATTCTGCCTTCTCCGATTCTGAAAAAGCAGAATTGTTCTCTATTTCAGATAATAAACAATTTCTCTTTTCATTAATGATGAAGACATTGTTCGTAGATAATAACACTTCTTCCTGTTCTGGCATTGTCGTTTGGGAAAATGGTAACAGTTATATTCAGGCAGTCTATGGGGACATTTTTAAGTATGCATTTTCTAATAGGCGAAAAAGAAAAAATATAGTCGTAATACCAGTTAACACCAGATACGATATGCATCTCTCAACCAAACTCGAAAAGATGGTTGATCCAATGATATCGAGCGAAACAATACATGGTGAATGGCTTTTGCGATTGGAAAAACAAGCAGGTAGAATAGATGATATTCCCAAACGCATTCAAGATGATCTTACCTATCGCGGTATCGAACACAATCAAGACGGAGAATATCCTATAGGAACAATTGCTACCATTGATATCGGGAACACCTGTTTTTATCTTTTGGCAATATCAACTTTCGATAAAAGGAATCATGCAAGCAGTAATCCCGACTTCATAAAACAAGCTATTGAAAACCTTTTAGATTTCTACGATATAAATGGTCAAGGATATGAGTTATATGTTCCCCTTCTTGGCACCGGAAGGTCAAGAGCAGGGATGTCTTTTCAAGAATCATTCGATTTGATAAAAACCCAAGCCATACATAGAGCCCTATCTTTTCACGGCAAGATCAGCATTGTTATCAGTAATGACATAAAAAACGAAATATACATAGGAGGAAAATAATTATGAGTAGTCGAACAAAAACATATATAGCAGGAGATTGGACAGGCGATCAGGATCTTATTTCTCAATTGTATAAATGGAATGAGCGAGATGATCTAAAGCTTAGTTTTGACGATGCCCATGAATTAACACAGGCTCGTGATACAAGTTTGGCATGCAATATAAAACGTTCATTATCAGAACGTCTGGATGCATCAAAAACATTCGTATTAATTGTAGGTAAGGATACTGATAAACTTACCAAGGGAAGTTGTAGATATTGTGGAAGCTATGACGCATATCATTCCAACTGTCATAGAGGCTATTACGTCGACTATAGAAGTTTTATCAGATATGAGTGTGAAAAAGCAAAAAGAGACGGTATAAAGATTGTTGTACTTTATAACTATGCGAATGTTGATAGGTCAAAATGCCCAGATGTTTTAAGGTATGAAGGAGAGCATATCAAAGCTTTTTACTATAAAGATGGGAAAGCTTATTGGAACTATAGTGAGATTAGAGATGCATTAACAAAATAAGATATCAGATAGAAAATGCAATTATCAACGCCCCAATTTATTGACTGGGGCGTTGTTTGCTTTTGAATAATTTGAAATGCTTATGCACATCTGATAGGCTTCGGCGGATTCTCCATCCTTTTCCCGTCTGGAGTTTTATAATCAAGGAAAGTAACATTCATTGTCTCCCGATTAACAGATACGGATGCAAAAACAGTCCATATGTCTTTTTCGCTATCTCCCTCAAAGCCCAAAAAATACGGTTCATATTCAATTTCATCATAATCTTCTGGTGGATAGGCTTCACACGAACCTTCAAAATGAGATCTGAAGTATTCATTTCCAAACAAATCAGAAATGGCTTTCCATGCTAAAACTTTTGCTTCTGAATTATTTATCATTACTTATCACCTCCAAAAAGCGAGAGATACATTTTTCTAATTTCATCATTCATGGTGTTGGGAATGGTACCAGATGATATAACCCCATTTTCATTATATATCACAGTTCTTCCATTAGGGGTGGCTATAGTACTGTGTTTCTGGCCACAATTAACTCTCATGTCGTGCATTAGCTCTTTATCCCTCCAAGACGGAACAAGATCATCATCAAATGGATGGGTGTGAAAGTCAAAACTCCCTCCTGGTTTGATTAATTCATAATATAAATGCTTAGGAATATCTGTACCCCCGTTATGTCCTCTTATAAGATAAGACTTATCTCCTATTGTAATTTTGGTAAATTCAACACCGGTTTCTTTTGACATAATACTTACATCTTTAATATCAAAACTACTAGGTAAACCAGTAATATAATCGCCTTCTTTGGGAAGTTTATCAATCATTTCCTGAATATGTTTTGGTATCCCAATTCCTCGATCTGAATATGATTCTGGAGGTTGTGTCAACCCGGACACTTCTGTCCCTATTGTTCCGTGGAACAAATTACTATTACCCTTACTCATCTGCTTTCCTCCTCTCAAAATCTCTATATGTTTTACTGGGATATTGGATAACCTTAATCCCTTGTATTTTGAGTTGATCAAAGCATTCATGATTTGCTGATCCGTATACCAAAATTGTATGAGGACGAAGTCTCTTTATCATTTCCGATAACCCACTTACAAAACGTTCTCTGTCCACAAGACGTCTGGGACCCCCTCCGACAGTTCCGATAGTAACAAGACTATCTGTTGGTATTCCTTCAAAACAGTAATCATATGTCTCATAAGTTCCCCATCTTACGTTGTTGATTACCGCAATACCATTCTTGCCCCACCAATAACCAAGAAGCCTCATTCTGTATGTTGCATATGTTTTAATAGGTTCCGGGAAATCAAGATATGTAGAAAAATCAACAGTTATGGCACCTGCAAAATGTTTCAAAACTTCTAACGCATGTTCCGGATTAAGCCACACACCTTTAGGACCATCGAACTTATAGTCATCCATATAGAAACAAACAAAGGCATCATATCTATAATCGTAGTCCTTCATCGCAATAATCTTCTTGTGAATCGACTTAGCTTCTTCCCATGTAATAATGTCAGCAGGAATTGTAGTTGCTGTAGTAGGACAAAAAGGAATATCGTGTTTACAGAATTTAACACCTTCTGCCATAAACGCATTCCAAATATCCTTGCAGCCTGATCTTACGGATAAATTATTAAAATTCATTTTGAATCCTCCTTAATGAAATTTGTTGTTAAAACAACTTGTTGGATTCAAAATATCAGTGGAAGAGATCGTTGTCGTTGTAACAGGGTTGAATGAAAGTTGAATGTGTTACCATAGAATAAACGAAAGGTTATATAATTATGATAAAAATACTATTTGTCTGCCACGGCAGTATACGAACATTGCCTTGAAAATGCTTTATTTACAGGGTTTTGAGCGATAAAGACTTACATTTTACACCCACTTTGCACCCCAAGGCCCGAGCCCCATATGACTTATTCGAAACACGGATCATAATCTTACCCAACCTGTACCTTTTGAGTTTGGGTGGTAATCATGCCCGAATGACATACAAACAGTTCCCTATACCTGATCTCGGCCTTGCTATAGATGGTTGCCGCTCATCTAAAGAGGTATCCTTAAAAGAATATATAAGCAGCTTCAACGGCATCTGCAACTTGAATATATCTGAGAAGCTATCATTCATATGGATTCTCGTCTTGAGGATGGCCTGGAAACAATTAGACGCAACTACTCTCAGTGGAGATTAAAATAGGTTCCAGAGAGTGCTCTGAAACCTATTGTTCTTCGTCGAGAATATTGCGATTATCATGTCTGTTGGTGGTGCATCGAGATGACCTTGCAATCGGGACACATTTCAACATAGACCGTTCCTTCACACATACCGGCCATAATAGTTTCCCAGCTTAGCTGCGCAAGATATCTCATCGGCTTGCCACAGTCGGGACATTTTGATATCTGACAGTCCTGGATCCAGTGCGCAAAACCTCCTATGGATACGGCGTTCCAGTCGTTTGCTTCAGCAAACAGATGGCTTTCCTTTTCACTTAATTCCAGACCGTTGTTTTCAAGAATTTTGCAGTCATCGTCTGAAACATAGCATTCTTCATTGTCGGACATGCCCTTATAAGGGAAACACGCTTCGCTGGAACCGTCTAATTCAAATCTGCTGTATCCTTCTGCAAAGCAAATACAGCCCGGGCAGCAGGTTGCTGTTATCTTTCCGTGCACATTAAGGAAATCCATACGCTTGTCAGTTCCGTCGATGCTTATCAGATCGACCAGCAACCCTCCGCAATGAGGACATCTGTCTTCTCTTGTCCTGCCTATTACAACGGCTTTATCGCCGGTATCCTTCTTTTCGAAGCAATAGCATTTATCGTAATTAACGGCCAGTCTCTTTCCTGATTCATCGAAAGTCCATCCACCGTTCTCAGCATAGATATCAGGGTCAACATAGAGCTTTTCTCTCCACTTTGGAGGATTCCTTTTCAGTTCGATAAAAGTCTCCAAAGTTACATCATCGCCCTGCATGGCAAGGCACTCCAAAAGATGTGATGCCTCCATCGAGTTTTCCGTAGTCTTCAGGCACTTGATCAGTGCGTCTCTGACATCTTCCGGCGCATGATAGTATATCTCCCAAGGATAAAAGACTTCTGCCTTTACGGCTTCTCTTTGGAGTTCTTCAGATACTATACCGTGTAAAGCTAGACAGTCCCAGAAATAATTTGCGGCCTCATCTTTCAGGTTTTCAAGATCTTCTAAATGCTCTATCAGATACTGTTGTCTTTCCTGTATCTGTTTAGGAGTAAGCTTGCGTGCTTCTTCGAGCCGTATTTCTTCCTTGCACTTTAAGCACAAGCCCTCAAAATTCTGACCTTTGTTACATCTGGGACAGTTATACTTAAAAATCATATGCATTCCTCATCCCCAATAGATTATTTAGTTAAAAGATTCTCGACAAAGGGAAGTCCCTCTATCGAGATAATTATATCATCTTGCTAAGAAATCTTAGTTATTCATTAAACAATCTTATTTCCAAAGAAATATTTGGCGCCAGCTTCGGGATTTATTTCCGCGATCTTTTTTATAAATCCGAAAACCTGTGCAATCGTTTCATCCGTTACAGCATCACCACTTGAGATGGGACATTCAATACCAAATGAATTGGAAAGGATCTCAGTAAGAACAGCGGCATAGAACGGGCGATTTGCGCTCTTGCAGGTCATAACGATTGTTATAAGTTCTTTTGTCAATCCACCGTAATTGATTGTCTGACCTTTGAAGTAATACTTGTTCAAGTCATGGTTTTGGGAGAAATTAACAAATTCATTTCCGCACTCTTCTAAATCAGCGATTTCCTCATCACAATACTTTCCCAGCATTTCCATAATGATCTGGTGAATCCTGATTCCCCCTTCGGTATCTTCCCACATCTCTAACAATGCTAACAGATAAGGGATCACCTGTAGCGAAAGCGATTCCTTAACATATGCAAGAAACACCTGAAGGCGCTCCTCATCACAAGAAGCAAAGAAGTCCATTAACAGCTCAAAATCTTCGTGAGTGCAAACAGCCATAAATGTCCTGCATCCCTTTAAGAAAACCCCTTTATCATCACTCTTAATAAAATGGTTTACGAAGTCTTTCTTATTTTGAAAATTGCCGTTCTTAAACTCTGCAATATAATTATCCATAGCACTCTCTTATCTGTTTTCAAATCACCTATATTTCGGAAATTTCATTTATGCAATTTCGAAATCTTAAAATCTACTAAACCAACGACTACATTATAGCAATCAATTATATTGAAACTCATAGAAGTAGTCTGTTCCACCATCAAGCCAGTATTCAAACCATTTCAAAAAACTCATGGCAGGACATGCAGGTTGAATACCAACATCTGTATAAAACCACATTTCCCCGTATTTTTCGCCAGCAACCACTATATTCCAGTTCTGTGCATCCCCTATATCAATCAACTCGATAATGCCGTTTTCGATTTCTTTTAGATCGTGAGCAAGTTCGCTCTCACCCTCCCAAATCCAATAGTTCTTAAACCCAAAAGGTATATGTATTCTCTCAGGATCAAACTTCCACTTCTCAAATGGATATAGATCAAATCCGTCTATCATCTCGCAACCATTGGATATTAAGGTGTAGAAATCCACTAATTCTTGAGGCAACGAAACATGATGCGCCTTTTCAAAGCTCCGTATATCCGAAATATCAACAGGAGTTCGCAATTCAACGTGTTTGTCTCTAAGTTTTACTTTGATTTGATCTATTTCGTCCATAATACAAAAACAATTAGTCGAATCAGAATATTAAAATTTCCCCGACAAAGGGAAGCCCTCTGTCATAGGTATTATATCATGCATACAAAGACATCTTTGAACCTAATCTACAAACTTGAATTTATCGCGTCAGCATTTCAATCGCTTCATCTTCGGTTGCGACAAAGA
>JAFZHS010000022.1 GCA_017554745.1 Clostridiales bacterium
CAATCTGAGCCGGATTATCAAGCTGGTTTGTTGCATGCTGGAAGCGGAGCTTGAAGAGTTCTTCCTTCAAAGAGGCGAGCTCAGAAGAAAGTTCTTCATCAGACATCTTGCGGATTTCTTCAACCTTCATTTGTGCTTTCCTCCTTTACCTTTGCGATAAACTTTGTCTTGCAAGGGAGCTTGTGTCCTGCAAGTCTCATTGCTTCTCTTGCCTGCTCTTCAGTAACGCCCGAGATCTCGAAAAGAACTCTTCCGGGTCTTACTACTGCGCACCAGTACTCGTTTGCTGCCTTACCTGAACCCATTCGGACCTGTGCAGGCTTCTTAGATACCGGCTTGTCAGGGAAGATCTTGATCCATACCTTACCGCCACGCTTGATGTATCTGTTGATTGCGATACGTGCTGCTTCAATCTGATTTGACTTGATCCAACAAGGTTCCAAAGCCTGAAGACCGTAATCACCGTATGCAACGAAGTTACCGCGGTGAGCCTGGCCCTTCATACGGCCTCTCTGCTGCTTTCTATATTTTGTTCTCTTAGGAAGTAACATTAAGCTTTTCCTCCTTCAGACTTCTTTGACTGGCTCTTCTGGCCGAATACTTCACCCTTGTAGATCCAGACCTTAACGCCGATGATTCCGTATGTTGTCTTTGCCTCAGCAAATCCATAGTCGATATCAGCGCGAAGTGTCTGAAGCGGGATCGTGCCCTCGTGATATGTCTCGGATCTTGCGATCTCGGCACCGCCCAAACGGCCGGAGCACTTTGTCTTGATTCCGAGAACGCCGGGCTGCTTCATAGCCATCTGCATTGCTCTCTTCATGGCTCTTCTGAAGCTTGCACGGTTCTCGAGCTGAGAAGCGATGTTCTGAGCAACGAGGACTGCTTCTGTATCACTGTTCTTGATAACTTCGATGTCTACAGTGAATACTCTCTTCTTATCCTTAGCGACGTTCTTGTTGAATTCCTTCTCAAGAGCATCCTTAAGAGCCATTCTTCCTGAACCCTTGTCTCCGCCTACGAGCGAAGGACGGGCTGTCTTTACGATTACGTTGATTCTGTCAGCGCCCTTACGGTCGATGATGACCTTGCTTACTCCTGCAACGTTTGTACGGTTCTCGTCAACAGGCTTCTTAGCGTTGCCTCTTGCGATAGGCTCAACAGCCTTCATTACAAACTCACGGATCTTCTGATCTTCGACAAGACACTCGGAAAAGGTATTCTTGTCGGCATACCAGTGTGAGCTCCAGTCATCGATAACACCAACTCTAAGTCCATTCGGGTTAACTTTCTGACCCATGCTTAAACCTCCTTATACCCTTTCCTTGAGAACTACAGTGATGTGACTTGTTCTC
Organism: Clostridiales bacterium; assembly: GCA_017554745.1. Taxonomy (GTDB): domain Bacteria; phylum Bacillota; class Clostridia; order Saccharofermentanales; family Saccharofermentanaceae; genus Saccharofermentans. The sequence continues at coordinate 1,356 of JAFZHS010000022.1, forward strand.
TTCTTGATCGAACTAGCCGAACCTCTTGCTCTAGGGATGTATCTCTTGAGTACGGGGCCGGGATTGGAAATGCACTCAGCAACATAAAGCTTGTCTCTGGAGAGGTCGAAGTTGTTTACAGCGTTAGCTTCAGCAGACTTCAAAACCTTTGCGATGACAGGAGATGCTGCCTTGGGAGTGTATGTGAGGATAGCATAAGCATCATCCAAAGACTTACCCTTGATGAGGTCAGCAACTACTCTTACCTTACGGGGAGCAATTCTGATGTACTTAGCTGTAGCTGTTCCTCTGTCTCTACCCATTCCGAGAAGCTTTCTCTGCTTCTTTGTAGGAGTGGGGAGCTTGTTAGAAGACTTTGAAGGAGCCGCATAAGCCTCGAGGATCTTCTCGCGGTTCTTCTCAATATTCTCTCTGCTTAAAATAATCTTTTCCACAGATCTTACCCTCCTTATCAGTTAGAAGCGGACTTCTCGTTGCTTGTGTGTCCGCCGAACTTACGTGTAGGTGCGAACTCACCGAGCTTATGTCCTACCATGTCCTCAGTGATGTATACCGGAACATGCTTGTGGCCGTCGTATACAGCAATTGTGTGGCCGACGAATTCAGGGAAAATCGTAGAAGATCTTGACCATGTCTGGATGATCTTCTTGTCGTTGGCTGCATTCAACGCCTCGACCTTCTTCATGAGAGCGTCCTGAACGTAATAGCCCTTTTTGGTTGATCTACTCATTGAACTGCCTCCTTATGCCTTTCTCGACTTAACAATATACTTGCTGGACTGCTTCTTCTTATTACGTGTCTTCTTACCCAATGTAGGAACACCCCAAGGTGTAACAGGGCCGGGAAGACCGATAGGTGACTTACCTTCACCACCGCCGTGAGGGTGGTCATTAGGGTTCATTACGACACCTCTTACGGAAGGTCTGACACCAGCGTGTCTTGACTTACCAGCTTTACCGAGCTTAACGTTCTCGTGCTCTGCGTTGCCGACAGAACCGATCATTGCGCGGCACTTCTCAGGAACCATACGTACTTCGCCGGAAGGAAGACGGATCTGAGCATAGCCGTTCTCCTTAGCCATGAGCTGGGCGGAAGCACCTGCTGTTCTTACGAGCTGAGCGCCCTTGCCGGGATTCATCTCTACGCAGCAGATAACTGTACCTACCGGGATAGAGGAAATAGGAAGAACGTTGCCGTTGAGGATGTCTGCATCCGGACCGCTCTCGACCTTGTGACCTACCTTGAGGCCCTCGGGAGCGAGGATGTAGGACTTAACACCGTCAACATACTGAATGAGTGCTAAGTAAGCTGTTCTGTTAGGATCGTACTCGATTGCCTTGACTGTAGCAGGGATACCTACTCTGTCACGCTTCCAATCGATTACTCTGAGCTTTGTACGGTTACCGCCGCCGATATGACGAACCGTGATACGGCCATAAGAGTTACGGCCGCCTGTCTTCTTCCTAGACTTAAGAAGGCTCTTCTCCGGGTCCTTCTTTGTAAGAACGGAATAGTCAGCTATGGCCATTCCACGAACTGCGGGAGAAGTAGGTTTAAATGTTTTTACTGCCATTTTTATATCTCTCCTTGATTACATTACTGACCAAAACCGAATTCTTCGATTGATGTCTTGTTCTTAGCGCCGGTCTTAACTGCCTTGCCGCCCTTGCCGAGGTATGTACCCTCAACGGACTCTGTAGCGATTGTAACAACTGCCTTCTTGAATGCAGGTGTCTTACCGGGCTTGTTTCTGAGTCTCTTAACCTTACCGTCGTAATTAGCGATGTTTACGGCCAGGACCTTTACACCGAAGAGCTTCTCTGCTGCTGCCTTGATCTCAGGCTTTTCAGCGTCAGGTGCAACTACGAAAGTGTACTTGCCCTCTTCTGTGATAGCCATCGTCTTCTCTGTGATGATGGGCTTAATGATTACATCATAGGGGGACTTCATTACTTGTATACCTCCTCGATCTTCTCAACTGCAGCCTTTGTAGCTACGAAACTGTCGTACTTGAGGATGTCCATAACGTTGATCGTGTTGACCAATGCTGTCTTTACATCCTTGATGTTTCTAGCGGAAAGCTCTGCGTTTCTGTTTACGCCTTCGAGAACGATGAGTGAAGATTCGCCTGCGCCGATAGCCTTGAGAGCCTTAGCGACTGTAGCTGTCTTAACTTCGTCAAGATCCATGTTCTCGATAACGATCATCTTCTGGTCAGCAACCTTGGAAGAGAGTGCAGACTTGAGAGCAAGTCTCTTGATCTTCTTAGGTACTGTGTAGCTGTATGATCTGGGGTTGGGTCCAAAGATGATGCCGCCGCCTACATACTGTGCGGATCTTGTTGAACCGTGACGAGCGCGTCCTGTACCCTTCTGTCTGTAAGGTCTCTTACCGCCGCCGGATACTTCGCTTCTTGTCTTTGTCTTCTGTGTGCCCTGTCTTCTGTTTGCAAGCTGGTTTCTAACAACTGTAGACATTGCAACAGCATTGGGCTCGATGCCGAAAATCTCATCGGAAAGCTCGATGGAACCCTTAACGGCACCTGTCAAATCTTTAACATCAATTTTAGCCATTATTATGTTCCTCCGTCTTATGCCTTAACAGTATTCTGTACTGTTACGATGCCGCCCTTAGGACCGGGAATTGCGCCTCTGATTACGAGGATTCCTCTTTCGCCGTCTACCATGACAACGCTAAGGTTCTGTACTGTGCAGTTAACTGCGCCCATATGTCCAGGCATCTTCTTGCCGGGTACAACTCTACCGGGTGTGGAAGTAGCGCCCATGGAACCGACTCTTCTGTGATACATGGAGCCGTGGCCTGAAGGACCACCCTTCTGTCCGTGACGCTTAATGTTGCCCTGGAAACCCTTACCCTTGGATACGCCGCTTACGTCAACCTTGTCGCCGACTGCGAACATATCGGATACCTTGATCTCCTGTCCGAGGCTGTACTCCTCGTCGGGTGTAAACTCGCGGATAATTCTCTTAGGCTCAACGTCAGCCTTCTTGAACTGTCCTGCGTCAGGCTTGTTTACAAGCTTTGCTCTGATGGAACCTGTGCCTACTTTGCAGGCCTTGTATCCGTCAGTCTCAACCGTCTTGTTCTGGAGCACGTACATAGGCTCGCAGCTTATAACGGTTGCCGGAATAACGTTGCCGTTGTCATCGAACAACTGTGTCATGCCGGACTTTCTGCCAATGATGAATTTCGTCATAAAGTTCTTTCCTCCTATTTAGGTTATTGGTTCAACGGTTTTCCGAAGAACGTGACCTCGGCGATCTAAGGCTTGGCGTTCCTTAAATGCCGAATTAAGCCTTAAGCGTTCTTATTTGATCTTTACTTCAATAGAAACGCCTGCAGGCATGTCAAGCTTGCCAATGTCATCCATCGTCTGGGAAGACGGTGTATAGACGTCGATGATTCTCTTGTGAGTTCTCTGCTCGAACTGCTCACGGGAATCCTTATTTACGTGAGGTGAACGAAGGATCGTAACTACCTCTTTCTCTGTAGGGAGCGGGATAGGACCGGAGAAGCTTGCGTCGTCACGAGCAAGTGCATCTACGATAAGCTTTGCGCTCTCGTCGAGGATCTTGTGATCATAAGCCTTGAGCTTAATTCTGACCATTGTTGTCTTTGTTGCCATGTTGTGGCCTCCTTACTATAAGCTGTATTTTTCTTATCTCAACCCTGTCGGGAGTGTCTTAGCTTTCCATTCAAAAACCCAGACTATCCAGTTACCACCTTCGGGCGGCACTTTGGTTCTCTGGGCAGTAACGTACTGCTTACGGACTCTCCGGACTTAAGGTCCTGAGACGGCATCGGATCGTGTCCTTTGCCCTCGGCTCCCTCGAAGTTACCCGCCTCGTGACCTTCGCGCAGCTGCGCATCACCTCGCGGCAATCTCCGTTATCAAAGCCTTATCACTCGAATTTCAGGACAAAATACGCCCTAAATAGACGCGTGCGAAAGGTATTCTACTATCATGTTTTGGGATTTGCAAGTACTTTTTTTGACTTTTTTCGCTCTATTTCAAGCGATTTGCCAAGTTTTAGTCTTTTTTGAGCTCAGAAGGCTCGAAAACGTACTTACTATTGCAGAATCTGCAGACAGTTTCAATAGGTTTGCCGTCTTTTGTTATCTCTTCGATATCGTTTTTGCCGAGTGCCGCAAGGCCTGAGAGCATTCTCTCCCTGCTGCAGTTGCACTTAAACTCGACTTCCTGTCCGTCAAGATATACGAGATCCGGATCTCCCATGAAAAGATCGATTATCTGCGCAGGAGTAAATCCCTCTTTGAAGAGGAAAGATATCTCGGGGAAGCCTGACACTCTTTTCTCAAGATAATCTATCTCATTATCGCCTGCGCCGGGGAGGAGCTGCACCATAAGGCCGCCCGCCTCGCTGACATGTCCCTCTTCAAGGAGCACGCCTAAAGATACGATCGATTTTGTCTGTTCTGACTTGGCAAGATAGTAAGCAAAGTCTTCCGCGATCTCGCCTGATACGAGCTCTGATACGCCGACATAAGGTTCCTTTAAGCCGACATCTCTTACTACCGTAAGACTGCCCTTGCCTACTGCCGCGCCTACATTTATCTTGCCGGGCTTATGATACTCGGTCGGAATAACAGCTTCTATGGGATATGCCCTTACCTTAAAACCGAAGTCGGTAACGCAGGTCATTCCCTCAAGAGGACCGTCACCCCTGATGATCGTTGTCTGGGTATCCTTCTCGTTTTTCATGGATTCGGAGATAAGAAGGGATCCGGTCATGAACCTGCCCAGGGCAGCCGTCGCCGCGGGCGACATCCGGTGCTTGATCCTTGCGGTCTCGCATACGGCTGTTGTCCTGACACAAAGGCACTTAACAAGACCGCCAAGGCCTTCAGCCCTTACGATGTGGTCTTTCTTTAAGTCTTCGGGCGCGCCCGGAACATGATACGGATTATCAGACATTTCTTTTCCTTATATAAATTATTTACCGAACACATAGAAGATGCGTTCGTCCTTATCAGACGGCTCTTCCCTCTTAAGATCGCCGAACATTGCCAGTGGCTTAAGTCCGGCACCTGTGGCCATCTCTTTAATCTCTTCTGAAGAATAGTATCTTGCGGTAAGCTCGCCGTCAAATCTCTCGTAAAGATCATCTTCGCACAGTTCAAAAAGAGTGAGCTCTGCATGATTGGTCTTATTCTCTTTATCGTAATGATTGACCCACAGGAGCGTGAAGTCATCGTAATCTTCGTAGAAAACATTACTGCCCAGGGTATCTTCGAAATGATGCTTTGTAGTGGCATCAAGGATAAAGATACCGCCTTCTTCCAAAAGCTCTGATACAGAAGCGAACATTGCCGCAAGGCTGTCCTTGTCAGTGATATGGCCTATCGTATCCATAGTTGAGATAAAACAGCCGCAGGAAGGACCTTCATAAGCTGTAATGTCTGCGCATATCCAGGATACCGTGCCCGTCTCATCTCCCGAAGAAGCGATCGCGAGCATGTCGGGAGAAAAATCTACGCCTGTGACTTTATAGCCTTTTGATGCAAGGAAGTTCGTGATGACACCCGTGCCGCATCCGAGATCCGTCACTGTCTTATCTGAAGCTTTGCAATAATCGGTAATGAGCCCGAGAATATACGGACCCCAGGCATCGGTGTCGCCTGTCAGCTGAAGATCGTCATAATGTCCGGCAAGGATGTCGTAAAAGCTGTCGTCCATGAGGATTAAGGCAGGTAATTCAAAGGATTCTTTGTGCTGCCGTTCAGACGTACCTCAAAGTGCAGGTGGGCGCCTGTGGATGTTCCGGTGCTTCCGACTTCGCCAATGGACTGGCCGGCACTTACTGTCTGGCCTTCATAAACATAAAGATCTCTTGCGTGACCGTAAAGAGTTGTATAGCCGTTGCCGTGATCGATGATGCAGTAATTGCCGTATCCGGTACCGCCCTTGTTGCATCCTTCATAAGGCTCAGTTACATAGATGACAACGCCTGCCGCTGCAGCCATGATCGTATCACCGTAGCCTGCACCGATATCAATACCGGAGTGGAACTTCGTGGTGCCATAAACAGGGTGTACTCTGTTGCCGTAATAAGAAGTGATCGACTGGCAGTATGTCGGCCATCTGAAGGAAACTCCGCCTGTAGTCTTGAAAGAGTGCTCAGCATCGTATTTTGCCTGAAGATCCTTGATCTCCTTATCAAGAGCAGCTGCGGTTCTTTCGAGCTCATCCTCTTTTGCTTCCCAGGAAGCGATGTCGGTATTAACGTCAGCGAGCGTATCTTCGGTACTTCCGATAAGGGAAGCCAATTCATCGAGCTGTCTTTGTTTCTCATCAGCTATCGCCTGCATCTCTTCAGCATACTGGAGCTTGAGTTCTGCCTGAAGCTCAGCATCGTCAAGTGCAACCTTGAGCGTATCTACTGCCTGGGCATCGGCATCAGCGATAAGAGTGATTACTTCCATATTCGTAAAGAATCCGGCGATGTTTTCAGATTCAAGAAGGACTTCCAATGTCGACTTGTTCTGGAACTCAAACATGACGGTGATCCTGTCGGTGAAGAGCTTCTGCTGGGTCTCAAGATTCTCCTGGGCAATGATGAACTCATCTAATGCAGCAGCCTTTTCCTCGAGGGCAGCCTCTAACTGGCCTGCGATGATGACATACTGTGCCTTCTGTTCTTCGTTTGCGGCATTGAGCTTTTCGAGCTCTCCGTTAAGCTCGGATCTCTGGTCCTTGAGATCGGATACCATATTGGAAGCCTTTTCAGCTTGTGCTCTGGCTTCATCTCTCTTCTTTTTGGCATTCTCGATATCCTGCTTGCTAACGGCATTCGTGATGATCGGAACACCTCCGACTGCTATTACATCCTTTGAAGACAGCCACGAACTCGAAGCCGTGGAAATCAGACATACAAGCAATGCTACAAAGAACATCGAGAGCTTGCGTACAAGTTTGGAATTATTCTTTTTTGTTTCCAAAGACACTTCCTGCTGCAGCATAATCCGCCTCACACCTTGACATACTTTCTGACTGAGATGCCGCTTCCGACAGCTCCTATTATCAATCCCATTACTACAAGTATAAACAGATCATGCCATACGATAGCTCTTGTCGGAACCAGCGCATAGAAACTGGTATAAGCGATAGAGCTCATGGCCTTACCATAGATCTGTCTGTATACGAGGATCGTAATGGCCCACGAACAAAGTGCGCTGAACACGCCTACGATCGCGCCCTCGGTAATATAAGGCAGTCTGATGTAGTTGTTAGTCGCACCGACAAACTTCATGATCTCGATCTCGGAAGCTCTTGAGTAGACCGAGATACGTACCATGTTGGATATGATGAACAAAGCTATTACGAACAATACTATGAATGTGGCTGCCGTAGTCAGATTAACTATTCTGGAAGCCTTGGTAAGGAAAGCCATTACGTTGCTTTCCTGGGATACCTTTGAAACGCCTGTGTATGTAGCAATCTCGGCACATACTTCATTCGCGATGCCCGGATCGGAAAGACGGATGCTGAATGTATAAGGCAGGTACATGTTGTAATCGAAATCATCCAGAATGGAAGCGGAAGAACCGAGATTGGACTTAAAGCTTAAGTAATTTTCTTCCGGAGTAGCCATAGAGTATTCGAGGATGTTGGGATTTTCAGCAAGCTGCTGTGCTACAAAGTCCCTCTCTTCTTCAGAACACTGAAGCTTCATATAGACTTCGACCGGCGGCCTCTGCGACAGCTTTGTCATGATGGTTCTCGCATTGACCGAGAACATATAAAATGCGCCCATGATGACGAGCATCAGCATGATCGTCGAGATGGAAGCGATGGTAACGAGCGGATGTCTGATTATTCCGCGGAAACCTTCCCTGATTGAATTGATAAATGCTCTTACGGTCATTATTCTTCATCCTCCGGGAAAAGGTCTATATCGCTGCCGGGCTGGAAATCGGTCCTTCTGACCTTTTTCTTCTTATCAAGCTTTTCCTTGCGCTTTGCTTCCTTCTGGGCAAGCTTTTCTTCACGCTCTTTGCGCTTCTGTTCACGCTTTAATTCTTTGGAAACGTCAGGATCTTCCTCAGGGAGACCGGCATCTTCATCAGAAGTGATATCAGGATCGAAGTCAGGATCAGCGGGCTTTATCTCCTGCGTCTTTTCAGGAACAGCCTGAGCCGGTGCAGGCTTCTCATCTCCGAAAGCTACAAAACTCTCGTCAATAGTAGTCTTGAGTTCAGTTACCTGGGCTTCCAAGGGTTCTTCAACACGCTCTTCTTCAACCGTAACAGGCTCCTGCGCAGGGCTTTCTGCTTCTTCCGTTACTTCGGTCTTTTCTTCTTCTTTAACTTCTACGGCTTCTTCAGTCGTAAATATCTCTTCAGGAAGATCAGTGATCTCTTCTACAGGTTCTTCCTTGGCAAAATCCGGTTTCTCTTCCGCTATGAAAAATGCTTCTTCAGGAATATTGGCCGGTTCGACAGGCGCATAAGTATGAACTCCTGAGGAATCTTCACCGAAAACAACACCTTTTACGGGTGATACGACAGCAGGTCCGTAACCCGGATCGTCATAACCGTCGTTATATTCCTCGTCATCACCGAAGGCTACGCTGCTGTTAGAGCTCTCATAACCGGAAGCCTTGGCATTCTGGGGCTTGTAAGCCTCGTGATCTGCCACTTCGCCTCTGTATCCGCTCTTCTTCTCATCTCTTGCGATGAGTCCGTCATCGATCTCGATAACTCTCTGCTTCATGCGGTCAACCATCGCGCTGTCGTGCGTGCAGATAATGACCGTAGTGCCGCCGTTTCTGTTGATCTCAAGGAGCATTGCCATGATGGCCTCTGATGTCTCAGGGTCAAGGTTGCCCGTAGGCTCGTCTGCAACGATGAGGCTCGGGTTGTTTACCATGGCTCTTGCGATAGCGACTCTCTGCTGCTCACCGCCTGAAAGCTCCTGCGGGTAGCAGTCAGCTTTATCTTTAAGTCCTACAACTGATAAGCAGATCTGGACAGTATTCATGAGGCTCTGCTTCGGGACGCCGATGATCTCTCCCGCGAATGCAACATTCTCGGCTACGGTCTTGGTCTCGATCAAACGGAAATCCTGGTAGATCATGCCGATCTTGCGTCGCAAAGCAGGTACGAGCGCACGGCTCATACGCGAAATGTCGAAGTTATCGATTAAAACTTTGCCTGAAGTGGGCCTTTCTTCACAAGTGATGCACTTAAGAAGGGTCGATTTGCCTGATCCTGATTTACCTATTATGAAGACGAATTCGCCGTCTTCGATTGAAAAGCTTACGCCCCTGAGGGCTTCAACTCCTGATTTGTATGTCTTCTCTACGTTTAAAAAATCTATCAATTTGGTTACCTGATCTTGTTGTCATTGGTATCGTTAAGATAGTCGATGTAGGTTCTTACCATGGTCGCCATCTTAAAGAGTACCGCGTCATCAAATTTTCTGAGGTCAAGACCTGTCTTGGTCTTCACCTTTTCGAGTCTGTATACGAGCGTATTTCTGTGGACGAACAGTTCTCGTGATGTCTCGGAACCGTTCAGGTCGTTTGCAAAGAATGTATCGATCGTCGTCCTGGTCTCTTCGTCGAGCTGCTTGAAGGCTTCATTCGGGAAGACTTCTCTGATGAACATCTCGCAAAGAGGCTTAGGAAGCTGGTAGATAAGTCTTCCGAGACCTAACTTGTCATATCTGGACAGATCGGACTCGCCGTCAAAGATCTTGCTTACCTTGAGAGCTGTCATGGCATCAGAATAAGACTTGCTGATATCCATGAAGGAACCTACAACAGAACCTACTGCGACCTTAGCCTTGCAGCCTTCTGAAGTAAGGCATGCCAGTACAGACTGGGATGTCTCTTCGATAAAGCTGTCTCTGGACTCTTCACTTACCTGCGATTCAAGAGCATCAATGATAACGATCGCTGTCGTGTCATCCATGGAAATGACAGTAGCAACATCGGAATCAGTATAGAGATTCTGCAATATCTCGAAAGCTTCCGCACTCTGCTCGGAAGAAGTCCTTACAACGATAACGAGTCTGGGATCGTTGCAGTCGATCTTGTATCCTCTTGCGATCATCGGGATCTCGTTGCGGATCTCGTTGTCGAGCAATACGTTACGGATAAAGATGGCTTTCTCGGCATCAGTGCCCTTCTCTTTTACAAGGGTCTTCATCCACTCTGCGATGAGCTGGAGTGAGATCTTTGCGTCCGGATCGGTACTCTCAATATAGAGAATGTACTTTAACTGTTCGCCGATAAAGACTTTGAGGTATGTCCTGTCTGCCGTGGAAGCGAAAAGGTTATCTGAAGAAATAACCGCTCTGAAGGAAGGATCGGTCTCTTCTTCGCCGATCTCATTCGTTGCAGCCAAAATCTTTCCTGCCGTGTCAATAACTCCGCAGTTGGCGGGAATTATGGTTTTGACCTGACGCATACATTTCTTTATCTCTTCCATGGTTTCCACCTCTTCAAGATATAAATACAAACGCACATAAAACGCTATAGTAAATCATATTATTTTTCTTAAAAAGGTGCAAGTAATGGCGCAATCTGACACTGATTTGCCACATAAAAAGAGACCGTGAACTCTTTTGAAGAATTCACGGTCCCTATTTGAGGTTCCAGATTATTTCTATTAGGAAATGATGCTCTGCTCTGTATCCTTATCGAAGAGGTGGATACGGTTAGAGTCAACTGCGAGGTCAACAACCTGACCAACTGCGGACTGGGATGTTGTAGGGTCAACGCGGCATGTGAGCGGGAGTGATCCGTTAACTGTGACATAGAGGTATGTCTCAGCACCGAGCATTTCGACGACGTCGACGTCAGCTGTGAATGCAGACTCAGGGTGATCTGTAACGTATGTAATATCGTCTGTGATTGCCTCAGGTCTTACACCGAAGATAACTTCCTGACCGTCGCGCTCCATAACTTCCTCAACAGCATATCTCTCAGGAAGCTTGATCGTAACGTTCTCGAAAGAAACGAATACGTCAGAACCTTCAACGTTGATAACTGCATTGATGAAGTTCATAGGAGGCATTCCGATGAATCCTGCAACGAATGTGTTAACCGGGTTGTCATAGAGCTCCGTAGGAGAGTCAACCTGCTGGATGAAACCGTCCTTCATAACAACGATTCTGGTACCCATGGTCATAGCTTCTGTCTGGTCGTGGGTAACGTAAACGAATGTTGTCTTAAGTCTGTGGTGGAGCTTTGTGATCTCAACACGCATCTGTACACGGAGCTTAGCGTCCAAGTTGGAGAGAGGCTCGTCCATGAGGAAGACCTTAGGGTCACGTACGATAGCACGGCCGAGAGCAACTCTCTGACGCTGACCACCGGAGAGAGCCTTAGGCTTTCTGTCTAAGAGGTGCTCGATCTCAAGGATCTTAGCTGCTTCCTGAACACGACGATTGATCTCGTCCTTAGGCATCTTTCTGAGCTTCAATGCGAATGCCATGTTGTCACGAACTGACATGTGAGGATAGAGAGCGTAGTTCTGGAAAACCATCGCGATGTCTCTG
>JAFZHS010000023.1 GCA_017554745.1 Clostridiales bacterium
AGTCGGGAAAATGATCAGTAATAAAGACGAATATGGGAATGTGTCAAAGTTTTACATATTCGATAATAATCTTTAATCTTTTCTTGATATATTGAAGTCAAGGCATAAGAATGCCGTATCGGGATATGCGAAGTTTCACTTAAGACAGGAGCGGACGAATAACAATGAAGGCTTTAATAATCGGAACGGGAGCTGTAGGATGTGCGATTGCTATTGCGGCAGCAAACGCCGGAATGAAAACTGCTGTTTTTGCCGGAAGTGCTACCGCCCAATATATCCGTGAATATGGGTTGAAAAGAACGGGTATATTCGGAGAACTTTCCATACTGCCGGAATGTATTACTGTATATGATGATTATGATCAAATTGCTTCCGGATACGATTATGTTGCGATCGCGGTCAAGACTCTGGCTAACAAGACTGTTGCCGAAGCACTTGCAGCACATCGCAGTATAGTCGGTCAGACAGGACGTATTGTGCTTTTTCAAAACGGCTGGGGAAATGACGAACCGTATTTGGCGTATTTTCCGGCGTCGCAAGTATTCAATGCCAGAGTGATAACAGGTTTTGAGAGGACTTCGCCCTATGTTACCAATGTTACTGTACATACGGCACCGATCCTTCTCGGTTCCTTGCATGGCGAGCCTATAGACGGACTTAAACCTCTTGCTAAAGCTATCAGTGATTCCGGAATACCGTCAGAGACATCTGAGGATCTTATACCTGCACTCTGGGCGAAAATGCTCTATAACACTACTTTGAATCCTTTGGGTGCGATCATGAACATGAGCTATGGTCAGCTGGCTTCATCAGAATATCTGGTAAGCATTATGAATAAGCTGATCGAAGAGACATTCGCAGTAATGAATGCTGCCGGTTACAAAACTTTCTGGGATGATCCGGAAGAATATAAAAGCACATTCTACGGAAAGCTTGTTCCGGATACTTTTGCTCATCGTGCATCTACGCTGCAGGATATCGAGAAACACAAGAAAACAGAGATCGATACGCTTAACGGCTGTGTTCAGCGCATAGGAATAAAGTATGGTGTCCCGACTCCGACACACGATATTATCGTGGAAATGATTAAGGGCATTGAAGATATAAAGTGCTGAAGACTTTAAGAATATGCCGGAGGTCAGAACATGAATATTATTGAATCATCATTTTATGAGATGCTTCAGGCTCAGGCCGTCAGAAACCCTGATGCTGAAGCCGTTATCATGGGAGACAGAAAGCTCACATACGGTGAGTTTTTATACAGGATTGACGGCGTCGCATCAGCTTTATTGGATATTGGTCTCAAAAAAGGTGATAAGGTCGGATTGTGGTCTGTTGCCTCGCCTGCATGGCTTTATGCGTATTTCGGTATAATCCGTGCAGGAGGCATTGCACTTCTTCTCAATGCAAATATGGCTTTAAAAGATGCAAAACCTTTGATCGAATTTGCGGACACTAGATTCCTGATGTTCGGAAAAACACATGATTATGAAGGACATAATACCGATGCCGTTGCGATTTCCGAATCACTTGGCATTGATAAAGAACACTGTTTAAGCATTCTGGATGAGGAGTTTGCCGATATCACATTGGCAGAGGCAGAGACTTCCGGATGTCAGTCTCGTGAAGATGCTTATATTATCTATACTTCCGGAACGACTGCTTTCCCTAAGGCTGTTATCAACTCACAGTTCTCACTCATCAATCTGTCCGATCATGTTTTCAGTGAGCTGGCTCCTATCCTTGGCAATCGTGCATTGATCGGAGTCCCGTTTTTCCATGTATATGCACTGATGGGCGCGTGGATCTATTTGGCACACGGCGGGACTGTTGTTATTCCGAGTACGATCAAGGCTGATCTTATCGCAGATTTGGTTGAGAAGGAAAGTATATCTGATATCTGGACTGTAGCCGTTATCTACCAGGCGATCATCGATAATGAACTTCTTGCCGAAAAGGTCGCGCCGAATGCGAGGTTCTGCGCTGTGGCCGGAAGCTATACATCCCCAGTGCAGTTCATGCGCTTTGAAGCATCACTTAGAAATTCCACATTTATCAATATGTATGGTATGACTGAGACGTCTGCGGCGTATGTACTTACAAGACCGGGAGATGATATATCCATCAGATATAACACGGTCGGAAGACCTGTCAATGGAACAGAGGCCGCAGTGTGGGACGACGAACGCGGTATACTTCCTCCGGAGGAAGTCGGCGAGATAATTACGCGCGGATATCACCTGAAAAACAGCTATTACAAACTTGACCCCGAGAGGCAGGCTGTCGATAAAGACGGATGGCTTCATTCAGGTGATCTTGGTGTATTTGATAAGAACGGGAATCTCAAGATCGTCGGCCGCATAAAAGATCTTATCATCAAGGGTGGCGAGAATATCGCACCTGCAGAGATAGAGGCTCAGATAATGTCACACCCTTCTATAAGTAGCTGCCGAGTGTTCGGATATAAGGACAGGATATACGGCGAAAATATCGGTGCATGTATAACTCTCGCTCCGGGTTCGGATTTTGATGAGGACTCGATCAGAAAATATGTAAAAGAAAAAGTCGGCTCCTACAAATCACCTGTCTACTATTTTGTTTTTGACAAGTTTCCTCTTAATTCAAATGGTAAGATTGACCAGCGCAATCTGCATATTGAGATGTTAAGAAGGCTGCACAGACTCTTGATCGAGAACAAGCTTGAGAAAGGTATCCCGATAATTACGATGTCAGTCAAGAACAGTGTGTTCAATATCACGCCTGTTGCTTCGATGTTCGAGGAGTGTGCCACCAATCTCGGATTCAGCCGCAAGAAGGCTCTGAAGATACGTCAGGCAGTTGAGGAACTTTTGGTGCTGCGTATTATCGAGAGCGCTGAAGACATAGGGGATATCGGGATCTCTCTTCGATATATGCGTGATTTCCTGAGGATAACCGTAACTGATCTTGGAGATGATAACTGTAACAAACAAAACGAGCAGCAGAAGATCGCACTGGCGATACTTCTGAAGCTTGTTGATGACTATGATATGTCGAGGCTTGATGACGGACAATATCAGGTGATGATTGATTTTACATATGATAAAGATCTTGATATTACCGGGTTCCTGATGCAGCACGAGAGGATAGAGTGAGCACTATCAGTAAGATATAGATGAAAAATAATCGTAAGAGCATAAAATTTTAAAAAGATATACGAAGATCAAAAATGAATCAGGAACAACGAAGGACAGAACTAATAAGACAGCTTCTAAACGAGAGACCGGAGTATCAGAAGATAGATATTCCGGCCTCTTCAGATGAGCAGAAGCATCTGCTCAGGAGCCTTTTTAACGTGAGGCTTCCGGGCAAGATCGATGATACTTTTCTCAAGATCCAGGATGAATATCTTACGGAAGCAACTCACGAGAAAGGTATAACCGATCTTTCTGAACTCACACCTGTTCAAGACGGTATATACATCTGGCAGGGCGACATAACGAC
>JAFZHS010000024.1 GCA_017554745.1 Clostridiales bacterium
CTTGAAAACCGTTTGACTTCACGGTCACGTGGGTTCGAATCCCACCGGCTCCGCCATAAATCCACACAGAGCCTTTCCGCAATGCGGAAGGGCTTTTCTTTTGCGAACAAATGTTCTATTTTGGCGTTTATATATAAATAAGCAATTTCTTTTCATTTGTGGTACAATCTTCAACTATCTGCACAGCGGTTCTGTGCATAAAACTCTAGAGGAGGCTTAAACAAATGGAAAAAGAAGAAGTATTGAAGGTGTATCGCCACTCTCTTGCTCACATCATGGCAAAGGCTGTGATCGAGATCTTTGGAGCAGAGACACAGTATGCGATCGGACCGGAGATCGAGGATGGATGCTACTATGATTTCGTCCTTCCCAGAACGGTCACAGAAGAGGATTTCCCTACAATTGAAGAGAAGATGCATGAGATCATCAAGCGCAGGGAAGACTGGACACGCAAGGAGATCTCAAGAGCTGAGGCTTTGGAGATGTTCAAGGGCCAGAAGTTCAAGACAGAACTTATTACGGATCTGCCTGAAGGCGAGACAATCTCAATCTATTACACAGGTGACGACTACGTCGATCTTTGCCGTGGCCCTCACGTAGATAATTCACAGGAGCTCTTCAGCGCCGCATTCAAGATCAAGAATGTATCTGGTGCTTATTGGAGAGGTGACGAGAAGAGAGACCAGTTACAGAGAATCTATCTTTTCGCATTCCCTTCGAAGGACGAGCTCAAGGCTCATCTCGCTTGGCTTAAGGAAGCTCAGGAGAGAGACCACAAGAAGATCGGAACACAGCTTGACCTGTTTATGTTCCGTGAGACAGCTCCGGGTATGGCTTACTGGCTCCCGAGAGGATGGGTACTCTATCAGGAACTCATGAAGTATTCCAGAGAGATCCAGGCTGCACACGGTTATACGGAGATCTCTGCGCCGTTGATCAACAATAAGAAGCTCTGGCTTATCTCAGGACACTGGGCACACTATCAGAACAACATGTTCATCGTTCCCGGTATCACAAAGGGCGTAAATGCTTCTGATGCCGTTGAAAGCGACGAGACAGCTGAGAAGTATTCTGTAGATGCTGAGGACACGATGGCAGCAAAGCCTATGAACTGCCCTAACGCAATGATGTCCTACAAGCGTACGATGCACTCATATAAGGAACTTCCTATCCGCTACAGCGAGTATGACGTTCTCCACCGTAAGGAGAAGTCAGGCCAGATGAACGGACTGTTCAGAGTTCAGGAGTTCCGTCAGGATGACGACCATACATTCGTAACACCTGAGCAGATCAAGGACGAGATCAAGGACGTTATTGCCATAGCAGACGATATTTACAAGACGTTCGGTATCACATACCGCGCTGAGTTCTCTACAAGACCTGAGGACTTCATGGGCGATATCGAGTCCTGGAACGCTGCAGAAGCTTCTCTGAAGGCTATCCTCGATGAGAAGTATGGCGAAGGCAATTACGAGATCAACGAAGGCGACGGCGCGTTCTACGGCCCGAAGATCGACCTTCAGATCAAGGATGCTCTCGGACGTGAGTGGCAGTGCGGCACAGTACAGCTCGACTTCCAGCTCCCGCATAACTTTGAGCTTACTTTCGTTGACAAGGACGGCGCTCAGAAGATGCCTATCGTTATCCACAGAGCCATCTTCGGTTCTTTCGAGCGTTTCATCGGCATCATCACAGAGCACTTTAAGGGTGCATTCCCGTTCTGGCTCAATCCTTATCAGGTAGCTGTCGTACCGATCAGACCTGAGCACAACGAGTATGCCGAGAAGGTTATCGCCGAGCTCACAAAGGCAGGAGTTAGAGTTGAGGCTGACTTAACAGACGTCAACATGAGAGACAAGATCAAGAGATTCAAGCAGATGAAGGATCCTTATATCCTCGTTGTAGGCGATAAGGAAGCTGCTGAGAATACTGTATCCGTTAACGTCAGAGGCTCCAACAAGCAGCTCCAGGGCGTTGCTTTGGACAAGTTCGTTGAACTCTGCGCTAAGCTCAACAAAGAGAGAACATTGGAACTCCCGCAGGAGATCTGATTTCCTAACAAATCTTAATCAAAACAGGCGGCGTGGGAGATATCCTGCGCCGTTTTTCATTCTTTGTTAAAAAGCAAAGAAATAAGCCGCCCATAGCCTAGAGAACTGGGGCGGCTTTCAAACCATTTCCGAGGACAACCGTCTATTAGGTAATGCCTCATCTATGAGTTTATTATATCGGCTATATGAAAAACCGTCAATTTGATTATTAGGACTGAAAAGCCCTGAAAGCCAACAAATCAGGGCAAAAACTTTGATTATCAAATTATCAAAATACACTTCCCGAGCATATTCCGAGTGCAAATTTTAGGTAATTTTTGCAACGAATAATGACTTTATTTGAAAGAGTGTTCTTGATATCATTCGTATTGCTACAAAAGGGGGCATATGAGATATGTATAAACAAGAAGGAACCAAAGTCGCCATCATCGGCGCAGGCGCAGTAGGATCAACTACAGCTTTCGCAATCGCAATGCAGCAGCTCTGCTCTGAGCTCGTACTTATTGACGTCAATAAGGAAAAGGCTCTCGGCGAGGCTCTTGATATCAGCCACGGACTTCCGTTCATCGGCGATATGTATATTCACGCAGGTGACTACAGCGACGTTAAGGATGCAGACTGCATCATCATCACTGCTGGAATCCCCAGAAAAGAAGGCGAGACAAGACTTGACCTTGCAAAGAAGAACGTCAAGCTCGCTCACATCATCACAGACAGCATCATGGAGCACTACAACAAGGGTGTTATCATGGTAATCTCCAATCCTTGCGACCTCGTTACTTATAAAGTTGCAGAGTGGTCCGGACTTCCTTCAAGCAAGATCATCGGTTCAGGTACGAACCTTGACTCAGCACGTTTCAGAGTCCTTATCTCCAGAAAGCTCGGCGTTGACGTCAGAAACGTTCACGGTTATATCCTCGGCGAGCACGGTGAGACACAGTTCCCTGTATGGAGCCACACTCACGTTGCAGGTATGGGCATCGACGAGTATGCAGAAGCTATCGGCGTACCTTTCGGCAAGGATGTTAAAGATGAGATCGCACAGCAGACAAAGTCTTCCGGTGCCCAGATCATCAAGCTCAAGGGCGCAACATTCAACGGTATCGCAGTAAGCGCAGCTACACTCTTAAGAAGCATCACAGAAGACGAGCACACTATCAGAACAGTTGCTACAAGACTCAACGGCGAGTACGGCATCAGCGGTGTTACTCTTGACGTTCCTGCACTCATCGGTGCTAACGGCGTTGATAAGATCATCGACATGCGTCTTACCGATGAAGAGTACGAGCTCCTCAAGAAATCTGAGGCAAATATGCGTGAGGCAATCGCTTCCGTAGAGGGTCTCTGATAAAGGAAACGCCTGATCAAAGGCTTTTCGGGCTCGAAAACAAAAAATATAAAGCCCTGCACTTTGTCCCATAAAGTGCGGGGCTCTTCATTTAATAGAAGTTAAAGATTTGCTATAATACTAAGGGTATTCCCGAATATTTCATTTAAGAGGTTCATTTATGGAAATAAGTGCGGTTGTTATGGCGGCAGGAAAAAGCACGCGAATGAAGTCAAAGCATTCCAAAGTCGTGTTCCAGGTGTCGGGCAAACCGATCATCCAATGGGTAGCCGATGCTCTTCAGGAGGCCGGCTGCCAGGATCAGGTATATATAGTAGGTGAAGCACAGGCTGAGATCAGAAGCGTATTGGGCGAGAATGTCGCATACGTGCTCCAGGAAGAGCAGAGAGGTACAGGTCACGCAGTTATGCAGGCTGCGCCTTTCCTCGAAGGCAGAGACGGTCTTACGATCGTTCTCCCGGGTGACTGCCCGATGGTATCAGCAGAGACCATCAAGAAGGCTCTGGACGCTTTCGACAGCGAGTCTTCTTCATGCGCTGCCATCCTCATCACGGCTGAGGCTGACGATCCTACAGGTTACGGACGCATCATAAGAGGCAAGAACGGCAACGTCCTTAAGATCGTTGAGCACAAGGACTGCACACCTGAAGAGCTTAAGGTCAAAGAGATCAACTCTTCCATGTATGTGTTCAGAACTCCTCTCCTCCTTTCTGCTCTGGGCAGGATCGGTGCCAACAACGCGCAGAAGGAATATTACCTTACGGATACTATCGGTATCCTCATTGACGACGGCTTCACGGTAGGCGCTGTCGTATGCGATTTCGATGATACAAGGGGAGTTAACGACAGAAAGCAATTAGCCCAGGTAAGAGACATCATGAATCACAGGATCCTTGACCGTCATATGGCTAACGGCGTAGAGATCGTTGATCCCAATGCCACATGGATCCACTACGCAGTCGAGATCGGACAGGATACTGTCATCCTTCCGGGCACAACGCTTCTCGGCAACACGAACATCGGCGAAGACTGCATCATCGGTGAGAACACGAGAATCGACTGTTCTGACATCGGCGACGGCACGGTCGTAGATAACTCCATCGTTGCTTCCAGCACGATCGGCAAGGACTGCCGTATCGGACCTTACACGCACATCAGACCTGAGTCCAGGATCGACGATCACGTTACGCTCGGCGCATACGTTGAGGTCAAGGGTTCTGATATCGGTGAATATACGAGAGCAAGACACCTTACTTACATCGGTGACTCCAAGGTCGGCCGCAACGTTAACTTCGGATGCGGTACCGTCACATGTAACTTCGACGGACAGGACAAGATCGGCTGTACCATCGAAGACAACGTATTCATCGGCGGTAACTCCAATATCGTATCTTCCGTTGTTCTGGGCAAGGACTGCTACATCGCAGCAGGCTCCACGATCACATCTGACGTTCCCGCGCTGTCACTCGGTATCGGCAGATCCAAGCAGCTCAACAAGGATAACTGGGTTGCAAACAAGAGCCGTATGAGAGGCGAGAACTATATCAGGCTTGACGACAGACGTTCCGAGGTCTGACGCGGTAAGACTTTTATGTGGATAGTAGCCGGGCTCGGTAATCCGGGAAAACAGTATCTTTATACATGGCACAACATGGGCTATCTCGCCGTAGATATGCTCGCGGATAAGCATGGCATTTTCCTTGGCAAAGAGAAGTACAAGGGCCTCTGGGGCAAGGGCAAGATCAACGGACAGGATGTCATCATCATCAAGCCCACCACATTCATGAACAATTCCGGCGAGTGCCTTATTGAGATCTCTAAGTTTTACAAGGTCCCGCCGAAGAACATCATCACTGTTTACGATGATATCGACATAGCCAAGGGAACGATCAGGGTAAGGCCCAAGGGCAGTGCCGGCACGCATAACGGCATGAAGTCCGTGATCCAGCATCTGGGTACTGAGGAGTTCCCGAGAGTACGCATCGGTACGGGCCCCGTTCCCGAGAACTGGGAGCTCGTCAATTACGTTCTGTCTGAAGTGCCGAAGGATGACCGGCCGATGCTTAACGACGCGTTCGTCAAAGCCTGTGAGGCCGTGGAGGAGATCATCTCCAATGGATAACAGACTGATTGAGCTTCTTGGCAGGATCGGATCCGACAAAGAGCTCACCGCCGATTTTTCCTCAAGTCTTAAGACGGGAAACCATCTTAACATCACCGGCCTTTGCAATGAGCAGAAGGTCTTTGTCGCGATGGCTCTTGCCCGCCTCAATTCGCGAAAAGCAGTATTCATAGAGCCCGACAGTGCCAGGGCCAGAAGCACCGCTGCGTACTGTGCGGCATTCACTGACGAGCCTGTGGCCGTTCTGGCGCCCTCAGAGCTGTCTCTCGTGAGCGCGGAGGCTTCTTCGAGAGAATTAGAGCTCACACGCACGCTCGCGCTCTCAGAGCTCGTTACGGGCGATTACGGTGCTGCCGTAATCACGGCAGGAGCACTGCTCAATAAGCTTGAGCCTGCCCGGACCTTCAGAAAAAGAATAATCAAGCTCAAGGTAGGGCAGGAGATGGATCGTGACGATCTGGTCGCAGCCCTACTCCTTAACGGCTATGAGAACGTTCCGCAGGTAATGGAAAAGGGCGAGTTCTCCGTAAGGGGAGACATCGTCGATATTTATTCGCCGTCTTATACGGAGCCTGTGAGAATAAGCTTTTTCGATACCGAGATAGACCAGATAAAGACTTTCGACAGAGAGACGCAGAGATCTACGGGCCAGCTCGAAGAGACAGTTGCAGTGCCTGCAAGCGTTTTTGCGTTTCCCGAAGATAAAAGGGACGAGATCGCAGAGATCATCTTAGAGCGCGTCCAGGAAGACCTTTCCAAGATGAATACCGCAACGAGAGAAGCAAGGCGTGCTGCCGAGCTTTTGTCGAGAACAGCCACGGGCGACGCGGAGAAGATCAGGAACGGCATTGAGCCTACGGGCATCAGCAGGTGGCTCGGCGTGATCTTGGAGAAGTTCGAGACGGCGATAGATTATGTAAACGGCGACGACGTGGTCTTTTTCGCGGACGAGATGGTAGATATCGACGCGAGAATGAATGCTTACGCGGGTGAATACGCACAGAGATGCAGGGAATCTTTTGAGATCGGTATCGCTCCGACATGCTCTCCTTCTGCGATGGTGAACCTGTCTAAGCTCATGAAGACCTTAGACGGGCTGGATAACATTGTTACTTTATCAATGTTCCAGTCATCGGGAAACGGCCTTCCGGGCGGCAAGACCGCTACAGTCACGGGCTTTCCGGCTGATAACTTCTCCGGAAGGGCAGAAGAGCTCGCCTCATTCCTTAAAAAATCCAAAGACGTATACATGGTGGCCCATCACGGCCGCAGAAGCGAGCAGCTTAAAGACCGTCTGGCTGAGCACGACTGCTTCACGGACATTATCGACGCGCCTCTGCCTGCAGGATTCACATATCCCAAGCTCGGAATAACTGTCCTCGGTGAGCAGGAGCTCTACG
Organism: Clostridiales bacterium; assembly: GCA_017554745.1. Classification (GTDB taxonomy): domain Bacteria; phylum Bacillota; class Clostridia; order Saccharofermentanales; family Saccharofermentanaceae; genus Saccharofermentans. The sequence goes on from JAFZHS010000024.1 coordinate 6,922, forward strand.
GCGCTGAGCAGAAGCGTCCCGCGAAGAAGAAGGGCGGTAACCGCATCAATTTCTTCAGCGAGATCAGTCCCGGAGATTACGTAGTACACGACAAGCACGGTGTCGGCCGTTACGAAGGCCTCGTCAACATGAAGGTCGGCGAGATCCGCAAGGATTATCTTAAGCTCACTTACGCGAAGGGTGAGACGCTTTATATCCTGCCCGAAAATCTCGATTCGCTCCAGAAATACGTAGGCCCCGGCGAGCGCGATCCGAAGCTCTCAAGACTCGGCGGAGACGAGTGGAAAAGATCGGTATCAAGGGCCAGGGAAGCGATAAAGAAAGTCGCTTACGACCTGCTCAAGATATATGCCGCAAGAAGCGTAAACAAAGGCTTTGCGTGCGCTCCTGATGAAGAGCAGCAAAAGCTTTTTGAAGACAGATTCCCGTTCGTTGAGACTGATGACCAGCTCCGCGCGACACATGAGATAAAAGCAGATCTCGAATCCGAGAGACCGATGGACAGACTCCTTTGCGGAGACGTCGGATTCGGCAAGACGGAAGTAGCTTTCAGGGCTATGTTTAAGGCTGTCATGAACGGCCGACAGGTCATAATGCTCGCGCCGACAACACTCCTTGCGCAGCAGCATTACGAGAACTTCATGAGCAGGGTAAAAGACTTCCCCGTCAACGTCTGCCTGCTCTCGAGATTCGTTCCGCAGGCGCAGATAAAACAGAGCCTGATAGACATTAAAAACGGCAAGATCGATGTCATCATAGGTACGCACAGAGTGCTCTCAAATGACGTCAAACCGCCGCATCTGGGACTTCTTGTCGTTGACGAGGAGCAGAGATTCGGTGTTAATCACAAAGAGAAGATCAAGTCTATGAAGACGGACGTCGACGTTCTGTCTCTTTCCGCTACGCCTATTCCGAGAACGCTGCATATGTCCCTTTCCGGCATCCGCGACATATCAACGCTTGAAGAAGCGCCGTTTAACAGGCGTGCAGTACAGACATATGTAATGGGCTACGACGAGCAGATCATCGTTCAGGCATGCATGCGTGAGATCGCCAGGGGAGGCCAGATCTTCTATCTCTATAACAAGACCTCCGATATCGATAAGGTCGCGGATTCGCTCGCCAAAGCAATGCCCGGTGTGCGCGTTACTTACGCTCACGGACAGATGCCCGAGAACGGCCTTGAGACAGTCGTTGCGGACTTTATCGAAGGCAAGTATGACATCCTGGTATGCACGACTATCATAGAGAACGGCGTCGACATGCCTAACGTCAACACGCTGATCGTTGAGAATGCCGACCGCTTCGGCCTCTCGCAGCTCTATCAGATAAAGGGCCGTGTCGGAAGATCCGACAGACAGGCATACGCTTACATCACTTACGATGCTGACGCAGTCCTTAATGAGGAAGCAACGAAAAGATTAAATGCCCTGCGTGAATTCACCGAGCTCGGATCCGGTGTCAGGATCGCGATGCGTGACCTCGAAGTCCGCGGCGCGGGAAGCCTTCTTGGCGCTGAACAGCACGGACAGATGGATGTAATCGGTTACGAGCTTTACTGCCGTCTGCTCGATGAAGAAGTACGTCTTTTGAAGTCAGGAAAAGATGAAGTCCTCGATACCGATGTTCTCACCGGACACAGCGAAAACACAGATAAGGGCTTTACCGTCGAAGTCGATTATGACGCTTATATTCCCGCTTCCTACATTCAGGATGAAGCTGGCCGTATGAGCTGCTACAGACGCATCGGCGACATCAGCGGATTCGAATCTTACAGCGATTTCATCGATGAAGTTACGGACCGTTACGGCGATGCTCCTTCGGAGGTTTATATCCTCTCGGGAATCTCTCTCATGAGATCTCTTGCAGGTACTCTTGGCTTCACGAAAGCATCGATCAAGAATGCCGGCGTAAGGCTTTATCTCAATCCTAATCTTCAGATCGACATGCAGGCATTAGGCGCGCTGATGCGGGATCATTTCTACGGAGCCCGTGTTACCATCAATGCGACAGGCGCAGTGCCTTACATGCTTTTCAAGCCTTCTTCAGTTAAGCAGGATAAGACAGTCCAGGAGATCGTAGGTCTTCTCAAGATCCTTGACGACAACCGGACTCCTGCTGACAAGCCCGAAGAAGATAAAGTATAATCACATAGATGCTCCAATAGTCTAACGGATAGAATAGCGGTTTCCGGTACCGTAGATGCGGGTTCGACTCCTGCTTGGAGCGCCAACAAATAAACACCTTGCTGCTTCAGACAGGTCCTCGGCGCTATGCGCCTGCGGAACTCGCAGCTAAGGTGTTTTTTGTTGGCGGGGAGGCGGAAGGCCGTCCGTAATTTGCCTGCGGCAAATTAACTAGTTGAAGGATGTTTTTTTGTTGGCGGAGAGGAAGGGAGGCTTTCGGCAGTTGATAGATGCGGGCAAATCTTATAAAATTATTTTTACCATTTGGATTAAGGGAGAATTGATATGAGAAAGGTTACTTCAACATTACTGATCTTATCGCTTTTGGCGTCTGTTGTTTTCAGCATGACCGGATGCAAGAAGTCGGCGCTGAAGGGCTGGTACAATGACGCGCTGCAGTTTTACGGTGACGGCATCAGGTATGGCTTTAAGGAAGAGCCAAGAAATTATGTGGTGTCCGAGGTCCTTAAGGACAAGAGCTATAAAAAGGGCTATCTGCTGCAGGATCTGGACGGAGACGGAGTCGATGAACTTCTTATCGGCGTGATCGATGACGGGGCTTACACAAGGTTTACGAGCGTAATTGTTTACCATTCTGATCTCGGTCCTTATTGTCTGCTCAGCGGCAGCAAGGATTCGTTTATTTATCTGTGTGCAGGGAATGTCTTGAAGATGGATTCCGGCACACCGTTAGATCCCGATCCGAAATACATGACATTCAGTTCAAAGTCCAACTCTTTTACGTATGTTGAAGGCGAAGGCAAGTATCTGCCGATGAAATGGGAGCTCACGGAGTTCGTTTAAGAGTCCTCAAAATCAGTCTTTTATATTTTCAAGGTTGAACCCTTTATTATTTTAGTCTAATATAACTTGGATATTATAAAGGGAGACTATTTTATGTCTAAAGCAAGCAAGTATCAGGGCCCGTTATTCGCAATAGCCTTACTGGTTATTCTGGTCGTGGCCGTTGGATATACAGTTATCTCGGTTTATACGGATCCGGTTCCGACAGAGCCTTCTGTGGAGCTGACGGTGCCGACTGTATCCGAGGAAGAAGAGATCAAAGACACCCGCATCGTTCTTTTCGAGACGAGCGATATTCAGGGCAACCTCATCGATACCAGAAGCGGCGATAAGTCCACTTTCCAGTACAGACTCGCCTATATGGCAAAGATCTTCAACGATGCAAGAGCATCTGAAGATTATGACGGCGTTCTTCTTGTAGACGGCGGCGACCTCTATCAGGGCACACCGTTGTCAACCTTCACGGAAGGCGCGGCGCTCAGGGCTGCACTTGACCATATGGGTTACGACGCAGTCACAGTCGGCAACGATGAATTTGACTGGGATTTTACGACATATGCTTCTGACGTCTCTGCGACAGTCCCGGCATATGAGCTCGGTGAATACTCGGGCGATCCGATCATCCCCGTTATCGCGGCAAACCTTTATAACTCTGACAACGAGAGAAGAACACTTTCCACCAAGGACTACGTTATAGTTGAGAAGGCCGGCTTGCGCATTGCTTTGATCGGTTATATCCCGGATTATTCTTCGCAGATCGCAAGCTCCAAATTCCAGGCTTATGAGATCCACGCCGATCTGGCTGAATTCTCCCAGCGCGTTAAGGAGATCAACCTTTCCGAGCAGCCTGCCATAACGATCGTTGTTACTCACGCAGATTCTGAAGCTGTCGCAGCCGCATTGGATCCTGCTGACGTTGATCTTGTTACAGGTTCTCATACAGAGGAAGTCGTCTGCGGATTTGCTTCCAACGGCATTGCTTACATCCAGACTGATAAGGATGCTAAGGGCTTCTCGAGCGCTGTTCTCGTGATCAATAAGGACGGCAACGTAACGATCGAAGATCTCAGCTACACATCCATCGTCGATGAGCCAGAGAAGCTTTATGACACTTCCGCAAACGGCGAGAATCTCGATCCGGACATCATGGCCATCTCGCACGCTGCATGGGATTCAATCAATGATCAGATGAATGAATCTCTGGGTTATATCGAGACAAGCATTGAGAGCCAGGATGTCATCAGCGGCACGAATACCGCAAGCGGCAACTTCGTTACCTCTTTGATGCTCGAATACATGAAGAAGGAAGGCGTTGTTGCTGCCTTCTATAACGGCGGCGGAATCTGCAAGGATTTTGTTGTTCCACAGGACGGCATGCTCCAGATCTCTGTCGGAGATATCTACACTCTCTGTCCGTTTAATAATTCGCTGCTGATCTATGAGATCTCCGGATTGGAGCTTGCACAGCAGCTCGCCAACGGCTTCGTTAACGGCGACTTCGGCGACCAGGTATCGGGACTCACTTTCGAGTACAAGAATATCGGTACCGAAGATAATCCCGTGATCGAGATCGTCAGCATCACTTTGAGCAACGGCACAAAGGTCGATATTACAGACAGCGAGACTAAGTACAAAGTCTGCATCACGGATTACAGCGCTGAGCTCGAAGGCAGCGTTTTCGCAGGCAAGACACCTCTTAAGCCGGCAACGGAATCTCCGGTCGACAACCTGGCAATTATCTCAGTCCTTCGCGACAAGCGCGAAAAGGGAGACATCCAGATCTCGGTCGACCGCAATGCAAGAGCTACCTGCCTGAGTGACGGAGTAGGCTAAGCGCAAAAACGTTGCAGTAAAATGAATACAGACCTCACTTGGGACTGATTCCGGGTGAGGTTTTTTATTTCTCGTTTTTGAAGAAGCTTGAAAACCAGAATGCGCACATGATAATGGAAACTATCAGACCGATAATAGAAAAAACAAGTTTCATAATAAATCCTTTCTCCCGATCCCCAAAAGGAGCAAGTCTCAAACTGCAAAAACAACCGGCGATAATTCCATAAAAACTGCGCCGGTCTCATTATATCAGGATATTAAAATTATTGCATTTATATCAGAAAAATTGTTTTCGCAAATTTCATCTGTTATCCGCAAAGGCAAAAAGTGCCGGCTATCTGCTGACGGAAAACAGTTAAACTGTCAGCAAATAAACCGGCACCGGTGTCAAAAGGCTCTATTCCGATATCCCTTATCAGACCTCAGACTTTGAAATATCTTTCTCCTCTGTCTTTGATCTTGTTGTTACCATAGCGAAGCTTCCGACAAAGCAGAGAGCGAAGCAGATCCCGATACCAATATTCTTAAAGATCAGGCCCCAGATAATAGCCATGAGGATGAACAGCATCGTGCTGCTGATGAACACGCCAAGGACCTTCTTGCCCTTTAATCTGGTAACTACCTTGTCCCTGTATTCAGCTTCTTTAAGCTGTCCGCAGCCAACAGAATTCTTAAAGTGATCGATCATGGAATAATCGAAATATTCTTCCTCTTTCCCGAATCCGTCTGCGAAATATCTCTTCTCTTCGATAGCCTTATCTCTTGATTCTTCGAACCAGCGTGCAATACCTGTCTTTTCTGAAGGCTCGCCTGCGATCCTCTTGATGTAAGACAAACCGATGATGTACTTTTTCTTATCGATCTTCTTGGTCATTACAAAGATCTCAGCTGAAGGCATGCCTTTGATCGTCTTGCCGCTGCAGTCGACGAAGTCAACCTTTGCTTCAGCGAGCATATTGCTTAATACTTCATAAGTAAGCTCATTCTTTAAGCTGTCAACGACCTCAACCTTGCCGTTAATGATCTTTTTCAAGCTGTACTTTGAAAGACCGAAAATGTCACAACCTTTTACGTAATTCATAACTGTTTTCCTCTCTTGTTGTTTGTGTTTTGCTTTTGACAGCCTAATACTACCAATCCGGCGGGCATCAAAACCCGAAGTGTCGTGAATGGTATTTCCGGTGTCGCAAACTGCAAAAATGGCCGCGTGTTTGTTTGACGCATTACAGGTGCGATGATAAAATAACTTCAAGGAAGCACAGTCTGCAAAGACGGTTGCCTCCGAGTAGGGTTAATAATCTACCTCACCCAAGAGTGCCAGTCTTTGGGTGAGGTTTTCATTTGCGCTTATATCTGTTATCCAGAAAGGCAAATAGTTTCAACAACAGAGCAACAGCACCGATCAGCAAGCTGAACCCGGCTATCACCAGAGATAGAATCTCATAATCTGTCACATCAACAGCCCTCCTTTCCTAGACTTTCTTGCAGGAAACCCGCAGGATGTAAAGTACTCAGAAGGCAACCGCCCATTAAGCAGGCTGTGCCAATACTATTATATCAGAAAAACAAACAAATGTTTGATAAAAGGGCCTGATAATAGGACAGCTTTGATGCGAGACAACAGTTTTACGGATGCAGATCTTTATGCCTTTCTTCCTTTTAACCCATAGTATGCCCTGCGTAGTATTATCCGTCCGCCGATCGTATTCTTGGCGATGTATTCATCGAGCAGATCTTCGTTAACCGGCTCACCGTCACTGCACACGCCTTCCAATATCGGAACGGTCTCCAGGAAAGCCTTGAACATTTCGCGGTCCTTAAAATATTCGCGCGTGAAGATTGGGATCAGTTCGACATCTGCAAAGCCTGCATTCAGAAGACCTTCGTATTCGACGATGCTTATGGGCACAGGGGCATCGTATTCCTGACCGCCGCCGAAGGTGAGCTTTAAGCTCCAGCAGTCGTACTTGTCGACACCCCTGATGAGGAAGTGTCCGCCGGGTCTTAAGGCGCGGTATACCTGGGCTGCATCGGTGCAAGTGTGCCGCGCGACGATGATGTCGAAATATTCATCCGGCACATCCATCTTGAGGTTGTCCATCACTTTAAAAGAAATGTTTTTCCTGCCGCTTTCCGCCAGGTTTGCGCGGGCTGTCCCGATCATGCCAGGAGAGAAATCCGTGCCAAGGATCTCGGCGCAGTCAGGGAAGAAGGATAAGACCTTCTCGCCGCCTGCGGTGCCGAGGTCAAGGATGCGGGAATCCTTTGTGGCAAGCCTGTTTAGGAGCTCATAAAGATCCCAATTGGTCAATGTCTCTTCGTGGATGCCGAACTCATCGAAGCTCCAGTGAGCCATCTTCTCGTAGTATTCAAAACCGTATTCGTGAAGCATAAAAAAGAACCTCCTTTCACGAACAGCAAAATCTTCCGCACCAAAAATGCGGCCTTCTTTGTCATTCATGATGAGATTCTAAGGTTCTTATCATTAGTAACCCCGCCCGCAAAGAGCGTCGCGGCTGCAGAACGCGAATAACTAATTATCCTGCAACATATCTATTATAGCATGTTCCACGTGGAGCAAAAAAGGGGGCTTTACAGCAGAAAGGTAACATGTTACCATATCGGGTAATAAGTTACCTATTGTGGAGGAGCCTTATGAATATTGAAGAAACGGTCAACAGCAACAAGCTGGATTTTGAGGGAATACCTTCGAGCTATTATCTTTTAGGCCTCATGAGCGCGTTCGAGAACCGTTTCCAGGCAATGGCTGACAGTGTCATGAAGGAGATCAGCTGGAAGCAGTTTTTCGCGATCGTGTGCATCAACATGTGCAAAGAGCCTCCGACGTTAAGAGAGCTATCCGAAGTGCTTGGCAGCTCTCACCAGAACGTCAAGCAGATCCTTTTAAAGCTTGAGGGCAAAGGTTTTGTCGAGTTCAGAGAAGATGAGGCTGATAAGAGAAAGCAGCGCATCGTCCTGACGAAGAAATGCCTGAAGTTTTGCGAGAAGAACAATGATATGAGTATGCAGATAATGGCGAAGATGTTTGACGGCATCCCTGAAAAGGACTTAAAAACTACGATCAAAACGATTACAAGCATAGAGAAGAATCTTTCGGAGGCACATTAAATGAAAGGGATAGTAGTCTACAAATCAAAGTACGGCGCTTCGAAGAAGTATGCGGAATGGATTTCCGAAGCAACCGGTTTCTCCTGCGTTTCTGTAAAAGAAGCGGACACAAATAAGCTCGCCGAATATGACACGATAATTGTCGGCGGCGGCGTTTATGCTTCGGGAATGGCGTGTGTGCCGTTCCTTCGAAAGAACATCGACAGGCTGAAAGGCAAGAAGATCATCGTCTACACATGCGCAGCATCTCCCTACGATAAGAAGTTTGCAGACGCGCTGATCGATATGAACTTGAAAGACGAACTTAAAGGCATTCCTGTCTTTTACTGCAGAGGCGCTTTCGACATGAAGAATATGTCCTTTGCAGACAGGACGCTTTGCAAGATGCTTCGAAAAGCAGTAGCCAAGAAAGACCCTAAAGACTGGGAGCTCTGGGAGAGCGCCCTGATGGAATGCAAGGAAGACGAGAGCTGCGACTGGACGGATAAGAAATATATTGAACCCATCGTAAAAGCGGCCCTTGAATAATTACAAAATGATGAGGCATTTTCCCTAAGTAATGTAATTGCCATAAAATTCTGTTAAAATGCAAAGGCTATACTTTATGGTGATGGTAGGTAAAATGCGTTTAAAGGATCTATTAAAGTACGAGAAGATCGTAATTCAATGCCACGACAACCCTGATGCTGATGCGTTGGCTTCGGGTTATGCATTGAAGTGGTATTTCGAGCAGAACAAGAAGACTGTAAAGTTCATTTACAGGGGCAGGAACGAGATCCGCAAGAGCAACCTGCTCATCATGGTAAAGGAGCTTGAGATCCCTGTCAGCTACGAGCCTTTCTACGCAGATGAACCTGATCTTCTGATCACTGTCGACTGCCAGTACGGCGAAAAGAACGTCACCGCGACCACTGCGAAGTTTGTCGCCATCATTGACCACCACAAGCAGGCGGTCGATTCTGTTAGGGCTCTTACGCAGATAAGCAGCGATATCGGCAGCTGCTCAACGGTCGTATGGGACATGATAAAAGCTGAAGGCATGGATCCGAACGACAACAGGCTTGTAGCAACAGCTCTTTACTACGGCCTATTCTCAGACACCAACAAGCTCTCAGAAGTATCGCACCCTCTCGACCGAGACATGATGGACTCCCTGATCTACAACAAGAGCACCATCACTTCCATGGTCAACTCCAACATCTCGCTCGATGAGCTCATGATCACGGGCCGTGCGATCCTTAACTACGAATATCACGATAGCAATAAATATCTGATCATCGAAGCAGAGCAGTGCGATCCCTGCATTCTCGGTCTGATAAGCGATTTTGCGCTTGAGACGGAGAATGTCGATGTCTGCCTTGCATTCTATGTCAGTACATATGAAGTCAAATTCTCCGTAAGGAGCTGTTCTCGCGAAGTCTATGCCAACGAGCTCGCTGCTTTCCTGGCAGAAGGCCTGGGCGGCGGCGGCGGCCACATGCTGAAGGCCGGCGGCACGATCAGGACTGAGCTTCTCAAGAAGCCCGCGAGGGAATTACTCGAGGAGAGAATGGTCCAGTATTACGACAGCTTCCTCGTTATCTATGCGAAGAAAACGACCCTCAATACATCGACCATGAAGCGCTACAACAAAGTCCAGCAGACACTGGGTGTCGTTAAGCTTTCCGATGTTTTCCCGGCCGGCACGCCGATCAACATAAGAACTCTCGAAGGCGATGTCGATACTGTAATCGACAACGAGGCTTACCTCATGATCGGCATCGAGGGCGAGATCTACCCCATCAAGGAGCAGAAGCTCTTAAGCTCTTATCAGTTCACGAACTTCGTGTACACGAGAGCCTTCGAATACGAGCCGAGAATTAAAAATACTGTAACAGGCGAGATCAAGAAGGTCCTGCAGTTCGCCAAGACCGTCAGATCCACCGGCAGCACGATCATATTCGCAAAGCCTCTGGAGCAGCCTGTAAAGCTCTTCACGGCCTGGACTGAGGATAAGTACTATTCCGGCCGCGTCGGCGACTACATCGCTGTCAGAGCGGACGACGAGCACGATATCTATATCATCAATAAGGATATTTTTGACAGGACGTACACGCCGATCTAAGATTGCGCGGTGTTGGTAAGGCAAAATGCCTCCCGCTGCGGGGCGTTTTACCTGTTTTAAGAAAATTGCACTTTTGGGTAAAGATTTTGCAGAAATCTTTACCCGTTTTTATCTTTTTCGCTTTTTGGGTAAAGGATTTGGTGAAATCTTTACCTAAACTCGAAACAACTGCGATTCAGGTAAAAAAGTCTCTCAGATTTTTACCCAAAGAGCTTGTTTTTTCGAAATGGGTAAAAGCCAAACAATTCCAACAAAAAAAGACGGCAGATATCACTGCCGTCTTATAATTTGAATCATCAGATTTATGTAATACCGTACTTGTTTTTGGTAATCTCATCGAGCTCGTGTTCGCCAAGATAAAGTTTTGCTTTTGCCCTGAGATCTTCGAGAGAATAGTGCTTTATCCATCCGGGTGTGCAATCGGTGGAGTATATATACGAGAATACGAAGAAACGGTCTGTCTCCGGATGATAAGCGTAAGCGTTTTTGACGCAGGCGAGCTCTACCCATTCATTAGTATCGAAAAGGCTGATCTGGTCATCTATCTGAATATAGAGATAGTGGTTCTTGTCATCAAAATATGCTCTGTTGACGCCCAGGCCGCTGATCGATGTCTCGTGCTTGCCTATGAGTGTTCCGGTATCGGCCTCATAGCGCAAAAGATAATCATCGTCCACAATGTACAGGACCTTATCTTTGTAGAAGGCAAAGCATCTGGTAGTGCAGTTGCAGCGGAAAGAATAAAGCTTCTTGTAAGATGTGTCAGTTACTATAACGGTGCTTCCGTCAGACAACAGGATCTTGGAATCATCATCGAAAGTGGTAACGTAAAATCTGTAAGTGTAAACGATCTCCCATTCATCAGGAAGCTCTATTTCTTCGATCTCTTCAGTCGTCAGATCGATCGCGTACACATGATGCTGATAAGGGATGAAGAGGGTGTTAATGCTTGGTATATACTTGGAATGCGAGAATACCGATGATTTGTACTCATCCACTTCGATCGTAAAATCCTGTTCATTGGTTCTGTCCAGATCGGAGACAATTACATCTATCTGTTCATCAGAATAGCTTAACTTGCAGCTGTAGATCTTTCCGTTGGAAATATATTCCGGTGTCTCCACTATTACATCAAGCTTTTCCACCGTAAAGTTTTCCGTATCGATCTCATAGATGCTGTCTGCGAAGCAGCCGTAAATCGAGTCACCAACGCATTCGATAGAGAAACTGTCAGTTATATATCCGTTGGTAATCTCAATGTCAGTCGTGAAGACAATATCTGCTTCGTTCTGATCGATAATGCAGATCCTGATGCCAGTTGCATCATTTATGCTTGAACAGACTATGAGATAATCATCTTTCACGTAAGAATTAAAGTAAGACGAGCCGGTAATGCTTCCGGAATTGATCGTGTTCCATTCGTCATCCTGCAGGAAACGGTTATAAGCGATGAGATCCGTGCTGCCGTAAGCAGCAGCATAAATAAAGTCGCCGATAACACCATAATGGGCATTATTGCAAATAGAATCGAAAGACTGCAGAGAATTCGAAGTATCACTTACTGCGAAAGCATATTCGCCGTGTCTGCATATAAACTCCGGCCAGCCATTCTGGTTAAAATCATTTACGGCAATAAGGGTGCTGCCGGTCTGATAATTGACCAGAGCTTCACCTGTATTAATATCATAAATGGTTGCAACATTTCCCGAGTAGAAAATAACTGCATCGCGTGAAGGGATATACAGTACGCCGGTAACGATATCTTCGTCGGTGTATGTCAATTTATCGTGCCACAGCTCATTCATTTTATCGTCATAACAGAAAATTTCCTTACTTCCCGACCTGACGGCTGTTACGTCATCGGCAATCTGCATTGAACCATCAGACAAATCATTGTCTGTTATGGCGCAAAGGTATCCGTTCTCAATAAAGTTCAGTGATTCAATGTAGAAAGTATCAGGGAAGTTGCTGTAATCTGCTTTTGTTTCCGTGTCGTAAATGTGTATCTTATAATCTTCTCCGAAAACAAAGTCGCTGTCAGCGTAAGCGATCTTCTTACCGTCAGAAGAAACCGTCAGACATTCGACACTATCAAGGAAAGACGATTCTTTTAACTTATATATTTCTTTCTCGGATCCGTCTCTTGATGACAGTCTGGCGACACAGCCGTCACCGATATCAAAGTATACCGAACCGGCATTGTATATTACTTCATTCTTAAAGAACTCCTCATATTTGTCCGGATCGAGCTTATACTCCCAAACATCAGTCCCGGTCTGGATATTGTATGCTTCCATATGCTGACTGTATATGATCAGGATAAAATCATCCTCCATGAAGAGCATATCCAACGGATGATAATCGCCATTCTTCCTAAAGACGAGATCATGAGACAGTGAATCCCAGCAATAAATATCGCCGGCTACATCCAATGCAGCAACATATTTCTCTGAAGGCGATACCTTGATCATCTTTATGGCGTGATCAGTCCTGTAGTTCCATGTAGGAGCGATATTGTTGCCGGCGTTTGACTCATAAGCTGCTGTCGCGTCAGTGAGTGCGCGGATTGCTGAAGCCGTCACAGGCATCTTATCCTTATCGTCCTTCGGAAGCGCCTCGAGCGCGATATGGACAGCGTCTGTTCTCAGATCAGCGTCCAAAAGCTGTTCTGACGTGGTAGACAGATATTGTGCTCTGTTTCTCAGAGATTCTATGTAGTTGTCATTTATCTTCTTGCTCATTATGAGCGAGTAAGTCGTAAATCCGGCCATTGCAAGGAAAGCGGCTGCGACGATCGCTGCGACACGCCTGATCCTGTACTGGCGGTTTCTTCTCTGGAGTTCGTCATATGAGCACCCTAAGAGTGCAGAAGCGAGCCTCGGAAGCTCTTCGTTGTCCGCTCTGGACCTGGACAGTCTGTAGTCGCAGGACAGCGGTTCGACCGGCACTTTGATGGTGTGCTGGAAGCCGTTTGCGTCAGTGATTATCTTCTCGCCGGTAAGGAGCTCTTCGGGAATGACATCCTGCGGTTCGCCGTCGCAGAGGACTGTCAGGATCTTGTCTTTGGTATGTGTCAAAAGGAATGTCTGGATCTCTCTTTTGACCCACATTGATTCCTTGGTGTTCGTGGAGCAGATAACGATCAGGTACTCGGACTTGGCGAGCGCGTCAGTGATGGTCTCGGTCAGGTCGCTAGTGATGGGGAGCTCGTCCTTATCCCTGAAGATACGGTTGATCTTCTGGTGCTTGAGCTTCTTCTTGAGCTTGTGCGGCACATGGAAATGCTCGAGCTTCCTCTGGATGTGCGAGGCGATGCTCATATCGAGCTTTGCGTGTCTGTAGGATATGAAAGCGTTATAGAAATCGATCATTTAGAGACCCTCTCCCTTTTTTATTCCTCGAAAACAATAGTAACATAAATTCTTAAAGTCTTCCTTTACTCTACTATTACAGTCGGGGGAGAGGATATGTTGCAATCTCAGGTCTTTTCTATCGTGACGGTGCCTTTCCCGCCGTCTACCGTGACGGTATCACCGGTCTTCAGGACCGTGGTCGCATTGCGGCAGCCGACGACCGCGGGGATGCCGAATTCTCTTGCCACAATCGCGGCGTGGGAGAGCGGAGCCCCGATGTCAGTAACGATCGCGGACACTTTGTGGAACGCTACCGTCCAGCCGATGTTTGTGGCGCGGGTGACGAGGATCTCGCCCTCTTTTATCTCGCCGATCCTGCTTACGTCATCTATTACGCGCACGGTTCCCGTGACTACTCCTGCCGCGCCGGCAAAGCCTTTGACGTCGGAGGGCACATCTCCCGTGGGGCGGTCGCTTACGAAAACATCATAACGGCGGGCAGGGTCAGAAAGCCACTTGTCCGGATCAAACCTGCCTATGACAAGGTTAGGGAAGCCCGGGTATGTGTTGTATCTTGCAAAGGATTCTTTTCGCGCCGGGATAAAAGCGACGGCGGAATCATTGCCCTTAAGAAGGTTAAACATCTCCGTAAAGCTCAGCATGAAGATGTCGTCGCCCAGGCCTTTAAGCTCGCCTGCCTTAAGGCAGTATTCCCTGAATACACAGAATATGCGCACGCCCTTGCTCCTGATGTCTTCGCGGAAAATATTCGCGTGAATGAACGACGCAATCTCTTTATCGATCCACTTGCGCTTGGAAGGGAATTTCTCCTTGAACTCAGCGAGAGCTTCTTCGTAAGCGCTCTTTTGTGCGGCCTGCATCCGGTGCAGAGGAGAGCCGCCTGCGGGCATGTCCTTCAAAAGATTATCAGGGAAGGCAGGGTCTTCATAAGGGCGCGGGGCCATAAGCTCCATTTCGTCAGCGGAGCGGTGACCGCAGGTGCGGGTGTATTCTTCGCGCGTCATGCGGCCTTCGGCGACGTCTTCTAAGAGCAGCATCGGCTTCATGCAGTCGATGATGCCCACACAGCCCGTGCAGAGCCTGTTTGCCAGGTCTTCGCCCGCGATCTTGGCAATCTTTTTGCGTGTGCCGAAAAGCGGTACCAGCGACGTTCCGCTCGCAGTCATGATCGATGCCAGACCGTCGTTCAGATTGGGCTGCAAGACCTCATCCCAGAATCTCGCCAGTTCGGCACTGCTTCCGATATCTTTGATCTTAACGATCAGATCCTCTGAGATCTTGTGGAGGTTTTCCACCATCTCGAGCTTTTGTTTCTTCGTAAGCTTCGATTTGTTCTTGGGGAAGAAGAGCTTTTTAAGGTTCTTCAGGAATGCTTTTTTGTCGAAAGGCGATATGGGGATCTCTGCGCCCTCCGGTATCTCGCCGACGAGCTCTTTTACAGTCTCATAAGCTTTTTCGCGGCTCTTTCCGAAGCTCATCAGCAGCGAGCACATCACGGAGATATTCATGTAGGCCTGGCCGTTAATGTTGTCGAGCCAGTCAGGAACCCCCAGGAATTCATTGATCTTCTCGAGCACGCTGAAGGTCATGGGGCTTACGGGCTTCATGAAGATCTCGCCGACGTTGGTCTTGGTAAGGAGCTTATATCCGGAGCGCGAACCGTTTATGTCGTAATTCTTGGGATCGAGTCTTCTGAGCGTCGTGATCGGGCGCGCCTGCAAAATATAGACTTTGCGGCTTGCGATGGCCCATTCGATATCCATAGGGACTTTGTAGAAGAACCTGATCGCGAGCGAATACTTCCGCAGGGTCTTTGCGTAAGGAGCGATCTCGGGATTGCCTTCATAGGTCTTATCGATGGCGCTGATCCTGAATTCTTCGGCATTCTCGGATCCCGACACGAGCTTCTCGCCCTCGCCTTTTACGTAGTTGCCGACGATCTTCTCGTCCTTGCCGGTGATGATGTCAGACGTAAAGATAACGCCCGCAAACTCAGGCTTTACAAACTCCTGAATGACTACGCCGATGCCTTCGCCCGAGACGTCATTTTGGGCTTTGTATTCTTCAACACGCGCACTCTTCGCGGACGCTGCGACCTGATCGACTGCAGCCCTTATTCCGTCGACTGCGACGTCCGTCAGTGTCTCGTACTGCCCTGCAAAAGAATTGCTCTCGCCGTCTTCACCGATCGCAGAAGATCTTACCGCGTAAGTCTTAGCGCGGTTAAGCTTTGCGATCAGCGCATCTAATTCCGCGCCGGCGTCTTCCGTTATCTTCCCGTCGCGAAAACCGTCCGCGGTGATAACGTACCCGGACGGGATATTCAGTTTAAGATTCTGCATCATGAGCGACAGGGAAGAAGCCTTGCCGCCTGCTGTCTTCAGCTTTTCGCCGGGTAGAGTTTTTAAGTCGTAGATATATCTCATCATCAGTCACCCAGCAGAAGATCGACTCTCATGTCGATGTATTTCTTGAGTTCTTTATCTTTGTTGAGGTCGATGCCGAAGCTCTCTTTGATGTCGTCCTTGCGGCATATGATGAGCTGCATCATGGCGGAGAGCTCATACGCGATGAGCTTGCATTCCTTGTCGGTCTTGCGTCCCGCGTAATGCTTCTTAACGTAAGGGTAGCTGAAGGATTCCTGCGAGAGGTCACGGCTGAAGAGCACATGAGAAGTGATCGCCTTCGTGAACTTGGGGTTCTCGACGAGGCACTTTGCAACGATGAAATGGAGCTTTTTAAGGAGATCCTTAGGAGCGATATCGGAGGCGATAAGCTTTGCGACTTCGTCCTCTTTAAGGAAACTCATGTACTGCTTTTGGAATGTCTGGTAAAGAAGGTTTTCCCTTGAGCCGAAGCAGTAGTTGATCATGGAAGCCTTTGCGCCTGCGCGCTCCGCAATCTGCCTGGACGTGACCTTAAAAGGATCGTCGGCTTCCTCCATAAGTTGGAATGCAGCCTCGATCAGTTTGTCTTTTGTGATGTTGAGTTTCTCGTCTTTTTGCATGGTGTGCTCCAATTATTGAACGTGTTCAATAATAAAGATATCACACTGCAGGATGTTCTGCAATGGTGGTTGAGTGAAGTGACAGCAGTTACTTATAAAACATGCAAGCAACAGTTTGTACGTGTCACATGAAAAACAGGCCCCAAAGCCATGAAAACAATGGCTTTCTTCTTGTAGATTGTCTCATATGAGACAGGCAATGTGTCACTTGCCAAGTGGTAGTGGTTAACATAGACTTAAAATATAGGTAATTTGGGAGGATGATAGCGTGTCTGGTTTAAGGATAAAGCTATACAGAGAAAAGAATGGCTATTCTCAAGAGGATTTGGCCAGGATCCTTGATGTGACCAGACGAACTGTTTCCCGGTGGGAACAGAACAGTTCAAAACCTAATGGGGATGAATTAAAACGTCTGGCAACTTTATTGGGTGTAACGGAAGATGAGATTTTAAGTGATGAAGACGATTTGATTAGACCTTCAAAAGATGCCGGACAAATCATACTCGGTAAAATATCTGATAGTGTTGATAATCTTGTTACAGGTCAAGAAATAATAAACGAAATACTTACAAATAGCAGAGACGAATATATAGATAAACAAAGTGAATTGATAAATTCTTTACAAGATCAAAACAAGCAGTTGTTATCAAAACTGGAAGAACAATCCCGAATGATTGAATCTTATAAGAAGGCAGTAGATATAAGCAGAATCGAGATCCGTCACAAGAGGATCCGGACTATTATTATAATTATTACTTGTTTGATCATTTTGGCTTTGATATTCGGTACTTGGCTATATGTGAGAAATCACGGACTGTTAAGCAATGAATATATAGAGGGTTCTTGCGTTACAAGCGAACCTTCATATTTTGATACAGATAACTAAAACAGGAGGTTTTAAACTATGAAAAAAGCCATGGCAATCTTATTGACAATTGCAATTTTGTGTGTTACGGGGGGGTGGTCTAACCCTCAGAGAAATGAAGCTGAAGGTGGCTTCAGCCTTATTGACTATCTCGAGACACATAAAGTCGAGAGTTACGAAGAATTTGAAGCAATTATATCGTCCGTTAATCCCGATCAAGTTGAAATGATTGATCCTGAACTAGTATCAGATTTCTGCATAACAATTGATTATGACAATCAGATCGTATCAGTATTAACGATTGAAGAATCTCGTTCTATTACTAGTGGTGTTACCGATACTGCATCTAAATCCTATTACAATAATCTAGGACTGAAGATCTTTACTATAAGTCTTACGGCTACTTTTCACTATACAACAGGATCAAGCTCTACAGCTTCGGCAAGCGGTTCGTTTACGCCAGCATCCATGAGCACTTGGACAAGCACACCAACCATTTCCATGGGTAATTTTTCTACAACGGTAGCATACGCGCGAATATCCGGAACTGCTACTAGTGGTTCGAGCAGTTTAAGTTATTCACTCACGATGACATGCGACGATACGGGACACCTTAATAGTTATTAACAAATAAAATTAAAAGTTGCCCGCGAAGTTTGGCGACCAACGGGCAACTCAATAGAACTAAAGAAAACAACGAGCAGGAATTGACCTGATCGGGTGCTTTCTATTCGAAGTTTAGCATCTCAGGTCAGTGTAATCAAGAAATGGATAAGCATTGAAAGGGAATGATTATGGCTGATTCACGACTTTTGAAGTTATTAGCAATGGTTCTGTGCAGTTCGATAGTATCATCTGCGTTTTCTATATGTTTTTGCGAGAGCGTAAGCGCTAATACTTTAGTGGATTTCGAGAACGAGAATCCTTCAACGGTAAGTGCTTTCAGAAGCGTTGAAGATCATTCATACATGGCTGAGATCCGAACGACCGCCACGTGGTCTGGTCATGCTAATCATGAAATTACATTTACCAATACCGGTAACGAGACTATCCACGATTGGTACTTCACGTTTGATTTCAACTATAACATCGAAAATCCTTACAATTGCTATATCGTTGAACATGAAGATAATTTATACACGATAGGTAATAACAACTGGAATCAGGATATACTCCCTGGCCAATCTGTAACTGTTGGTTTTACTGCAGCCTCAAATGATGGCAGTGATATTTGTATTATGCCGTCATTCTATCTGCTTAATACAAAGACGGTTACATTATCAAGCGGAGATCTTTCTTATAGATTTGAAGAATACTCTAATTGGACATCAGGATTTAGCGGAGCTCTTATCCTTACAAATAACTCAAATGAACAGATAAGAGATTGGAGTATTACATTCAATTCAAACAGACCGCTGACACAGGCGGATGCAGCTGTGCTGTCAACAAACTCGAGCAATTCATATACAATTAGAAACGATGGAAACAATCAGGATATCAATGCAGGGCAGTCTTACAGGATTGAGTTACAAGGCGGAGCAAACGATCCCTCCATTCCTTTCGAACTTACAGATCTTACGGTAACGGTTAAAAAGCTGGCATTAAGCCTCGAGGATGATAAGAACAACAACGATGTTCCGGATGTGCTTGAGACAGACTATAACGGAATAATAACGGTCACACCTACAGCTACACCGACTGTTGTAGTTACTGATACACCAACGGCTACTCCTAGCTCAACCGTGACACCAACTGTTACAACTACAGTTACTGCGACACCAACAGAGGCACCTACTGCCACACCGAGCGTAGTAGTTACTGCTACGCCTACTGTTACAGCAACACCCACACCTGATATATCTGTTACACCTACAAATACAGTCACGGTTACGCCTACTCCGGTTCCGACAGATTTCCCTGAAGACATAGACTATGACACGGATTCAGATGAGGATGGGCTGCCTGATGATCTTGAAGATTACTATGGAACCGATAAGAACGATAAGGATACGGACGACGATGGAGTCAACGATTTCTATGAGATTATTCTAGAGACAGACCCGCTTACACCGGATGATAACGGCAATAAAGATCCTGATCACGACGGGTTGACTAATTCCCAAGAGTCAGCACTTGGAACCAATCCGACATCAAAGGATACTGACGGAGACGGACTGTTTGACGGCATGGAAGTAATAGTCTACGGGACGGATCCCACAAAATACGATACCGATGGAGATGGTATTGATGATGGAGATGAGATCTCTATCGGAAAGGATCCTCTTGATTACTTGGACAAAGATGCGACTGTATTGCAAACGTTAACTAAGGAAATAAACAATGCTGAAGATCCATCGATAGTTTCAGTAGATGTTGAAATGGGAGCCAAAGGTAATATCGAGCATGTTGTTCATATTAAAGATATGTACAACAAGGATTACTATTCTACTGACGTATATGGAAGAATAGGGAGCCCTATAGAGTTTTCATCTACAGAAGAATTTAACTCGGCAACAGTAACCATTCATTACGATGACACACAGCTGGGTGAGACGTTAGAAGAAAACCTTGGAATCCTCTGGTTTGATGAAGAATCGGGCTTCTATATTATTCAAGACCAAGCTATTATTGACTCTGAAAATGACACCATATCTTTAGATTTGGAACACTTTAGCACATATGTCGTTGTGGATATGGATATGTGGTTAAACCCTGTATATCCGGATTATTCAAATAATCTGTTTATTGGTAATTACTCGGATGGCGGCTTGTATTGGGAAGGCCGTGTTCCTAGTCTGGATGAATATGAAGCAAGTGAATTTGGTTGGTGGAAAGCAATTAACGGAGTAGACAGTAATTGCAGAATACTTCTTAGACTATTTGGGAATTGGTATGAGGAACACCGCACTGGAAGTCTTTTGAGTGTCCATTTTGATTATGACTGGTTGATAGTAAATACTGTTGATAATGATACAGATGACATATTTGACTTCCTGGAAGACAGAGGTGTAATGGGAACCAATAAGCATATCTACTATGCCGATAGCTCGTTAGCTGACAAAGATGGAGACGGCCTGTCAGATGGTAAAGAATTCGGTGAGTTAGTTGTATTTGCTAACTACAACGAAGCGACAGTAACAAACAGTTCTGTCTCCGTTTCCGGTTATACACCAACGACAAAAGGAAAGTTTGGTGTGTATGTCAAGCTGAAAGCAAATCCTTCAGATCCTAATCCAGATAATGATAATGCTGATGATGGTGTGGATGCTACACCAATGACAACAAATGAACCGATAAATTATCTCTTGACATACAGTTCTAAAAACCTTGATATTAAAGATTTAACGGTTTTTCCATTTCAAAAGAATGCCTATTGTAATATCTTTAAAAAAATGTATCGAAAAATGGGTATAAAATATGAGTGTTTTGAAATTGATAATGCTGATGAGTTTTGGTGTTTTATTGAGAATATGGGTCATGAATGCACGGATTTTTGTAATGTTACAAACGAAAAGTTTTCTCCTGATATAAGTTACAGCTCAGTGAGAAATCTTGTGTTGTTATTTCATAGTTTCAGTAATGCTGATGGTTTATATTTTCCAGAAGGTGGTGAGGTTCATGATTCAGATATAACAGAAATCGGGAATAAAACATCACATATTAGAATTCAGAACATAGATTTGCAGGTTTGTAATTTGTATGCCGATATAAATAACAATGGAACTATTTTTGCAAAAGGATTAGCTGAATTGAATAATGTTGATAGAGTGTGGGCTGCCGATGGACCAATGCACTATTCGCCCTTATTCAAAGTAGCTTTTGTAGGAGATTCCATCCTTCCTTGCGATGATGGTATATATGGGATATATTTACTTGAAAAGAATGCATCCGGAATAGTTGAATCAACATGCGTTGGAACGACAACATTTTTACTTACTTGGGAACAAATATATTTATGAGAAAGTTACTATTATCACTTTTCCTTACAATTGAATGTTTATTAATATTTTTTAGTCAGTATTATCCTGCAAAGCGTTACATGAGATTTCTGTCTTATGGTAATTGTGACATTTCTGCAGAAATGTCGGTGACTGCTATTAGGGATATAACTATTACTATTGATGATTGTTCATATGTGATTGCACAGAACACTCTTGTTGAACCTGAATATATAACATACGATAAGGTTTTCTTTAAATATGTAGATTCGGGCATTTCGATTGAAGCCCAAGCACATACAGATGACTTTGTTGAATGCAATGAATTAGAAAGATTATGGGATGAACATGTTAGGAGCATAAGAAAGGAACATCAATCAATCTACTTGCATGGTATTATCATTGGTGTTGTATCAGGTGCGAGCTGGCTGCTAGTAGGATTAATTATTTCAATTATTCTGCTAAAAAAGAACTTATTCAGATTCCTTTTTGTAGGGCATGCTATAGCTTTGGTTATTATTTGTATTATTACTGGATGTTTTATTTATTGATGGTATATACGTTCCCGTTGGTATATTAATTATGAAAAATCAGAAAAATAAATTGTTATCTACTGTAAAAATCATTTAGGCGAGATCTAACACTCGTCTTGCGAAGGATCATCACCCTGCGCCCAACAAAGGGATAGTTTTTTCTTTTTATTGGTTAACGAGGCAAATCTTTGTATACAAAGAACAGCTTTATATCAACCCCGGTTTACTACTTGTCACATGAAAAACAAGACTTAAGGCATTGAGAATAGTGGCTTTCTTCTTGAATGTTGTCTCATATGAGACAGCCGAATTGTCCCTTGTTTAGTAGCAATCAATAAAATAGACTGAAAGAAAACACGGACTAATACCAATTGTATTTTAGAGTAGTTTTCGCGAAGTTTTGCGGCCAGAGGTTTAACTACTAAGGACTTAAGAAAACAACGTGCAGAAATCAACCTGATCGGATGCTTACTTTATGTGAAGTATAACATCCTGTCTGTGTTAGCAAGAAAACTGTTCCAACTATAATTAGGAGGTGCAGACCAATGTGGATGAAACAGTTGAATTATCCGGTTCGTTAATTTTTGCTGAGTGGAGGTTAATATGATTAAAAAGTTTATTGCAATAATGTCTATTGCTTGCTTTGTTGCTGGTTCGTTTGTTTCAGATCGTTCTATTTATACAATTAATGATTATGGTGTTACTCATGGTTACAATGGGTCTTATTGGTATGATCAGACTTGGGTTGATTTTTCCCCAGATGCGCTTCACACTTATACCATAAAAGTTTATGTAAAAAAGAACGGTACGCGTTATGGACAGAAAAACACTACAGTTTTACCAGATGTACGAACAACTTGTTATTCTCAAAAAGTTCAGGGATCTGGCGGAGAAGCTGATTGGGATGTAGTTGTTTGGGTATAATTTTTATATAGAGAAGCGCATAAGCGCTTCTCTATATATCTTTATCATTGAATGAATTGCTATATTAAACATAATTATCAGAGGATGCTAAATGATTAGCAATATTACGAGAGATATAAAAAGGTTAGTGATCATAGTATTGGTTATTTCAATGCTGTTGTCTATAGCATCATGCAATAAGACAAATGCCGGAAAGAAAGACAAAAAAGTCTCAGCTGATTCACCATGGTATAACGGTGAGATTATTGATGTGGATCTTGGTCTTGATCCGCAAAGAACTATAGAGGATATGTTTCCCAAGCTAGCCGGAGCTGATGACGCTATCATTGTTATTTTTGCTGATGGGGATTATAAAGTTAATGATTGGAATGAGGTAAAAAACAATTCAGATTTTGCTGTTAAGAATATATCAGTAATAGATAGAGGAACAAAACAACTAAAGAAAACGTTTGATTTATACAGTATTCTTGATCCGACCGATTGGCCGGAAACTGTATTATATATTGACGGAGAACTAATTGTTAAAAGTGAGTCGTGGGACTCAACAACCAATACGTACTATAAAAGAGATTATTATATTGACCTTGAGACCGAGACTATTATTGATACTCTAGTTTATGAATTAGATAATAATCTACAATATAGCGGTTCGTATAGTATTGGTGAGTATCGGATTGAAACGATGCTATGTTTTGGCAGAGAAAAGAAGCATTGTCCTTTAAAAGTATATTTACCAAATAGAAGCGTGATTGATATTGATGTTGCTGTGCCAGGAGAAGATGTTTATGAGGTTCCTGTAGTTCTGGCTATAGACAATGATACCGCTTTGATTCCTGCTGCTATGGAAAGATCTTATAAGTTTTTCAAATTAGATCTTGCAACAGTTAATTTGTCTGAAGTTAATTCCAAAGATTACGAATGGCTGGATGTAGATAGATTGCTGCATTCTTTTAATGGTTCTGACGGCAACGTGTATTTTTCTACACAACGTGGCATTTCTAAGATCAACATGGAGAATAAAACTGTTGAATCATGTTTTGATTTCAGCTGTTGCGGAGTTAACAGGAATTACTTGAAAAATCTCGAAATTGCCGATTGTTCTGAAGATTCCTTTTTGCTTTGCGGACAATACAGTTCATCTGACATGTTTACTTCAAGATTCGTTCAGAAATATGCGATTGTTGAGTTTACAAAGGCTGATAAAAACCCTCATGCCGGTAAAACTATAATTGAACTATATGTTTCAGATGGGAAAATAGATGAAACACTATCTGATGCTGTAATTAGTTTTAACAACACAAACAAGAAATATTATATAGAATTTTCAGATCGCTATAATAGAAGAGATTATTTTAGTTCCGGTAATATCAGCAGCTTGGATGAATACGATTCAGCATGGCTTGATGCAGAGTCAAAACTAAGCAGCGATCTTGCCATCGATATTATGAACGGCGAAGGCCCGGATATATTATTGAATACAAGTGCTTTGGGGCAGCTTAATAACGATAATTATCTTATCGATTTATCGCCGTGCGTTACAGATTTAGATTCAAATGAGTACTTTACCAATATTATTGATGGTGCCAAAACTAATGAAAAGTTATATCAACTGCCAATCTGTTTCTCGATAGAAGGGATTCAAACTGATCCTAAATATGCAGGAGAAACAAACGTTGGATTTACACCGGAAGAATACAAGATATTCTTAAGTGAAACGCTTAATGGAAAAGATGTTATCGAGTCTGGGCAGGCGCTGTATTTTACAAAACTTTTTAATGGTATGAGCGATGCCTTCATAAAAGACGGAAAAGTAGATCTTTCTGGGAAAGAATTTGCCGAATTATCTGAATATGTGAAGGATAATGTACAACAAAATAGTTTATCTTGGGATGTTATTCAGGAAGATGATGTTACTTCTATGGATTTTACAACAGTCGGAAACAGAACGGCATATTACTGTAATTGTCCCGGCATAAGCGGTTATCTGGTAAAAAGAGCTCAGATAAATAACGGTACAGCTATATTGGGTATTCCTTCAACCGATGGCCGGGGACCTATGTTTAGAGCAAAGATTTCAGTAGCAGTCTCAGCAAATTCTGTTAATGAAGAAGCCTGTGTTGAGTTTGTAAAGATACTACTTTCTAATGAAATCCAGAATGAACTTGCTATGAGTGATAATCTTACAATTAATCGTGATGCATTCAGACAAGGTTGTCGTGCTGCTATTGATTACTTCAATACTGAAGAGGGCGTACAAAATCTTTTTGATTATGCTGCCGGTACATATGTGACTAGTCACATGAAGTTTACAGATGATGATACAGATAATCTGGAGAAGGTAATCTTAAGTTGTTCAAAGATGGATTCACCCGATTCTTCTATAAACATCATACTTGCAGAAGAAATGCCGGCATATTTTTCAGGTCAGAAAAATTTGTCGGAGGTTGTAGCGATTATGCAGGATAGAATTCAAAAGGTGCTTGATGAACGGTAATGAGATAAGGCAAGTTTTTTTTATAATGTTGTTGGAAAAAGGAGATTGCATAAAAAAACGATACGAATGCTGGGATGAGGAAACAATTAATCATCGTCTATATTTGATTGACCAGTGTGTAGAACATTTTTGAATTATAAGGAGCTAATATTATGTACAAAATGCAAGAAGAAGACTTTGATGCTATTGTTGTTGACGAAAAAGCACCGAAATGCCCGCCACACGAAGTGGTAAAGCTCTATTATCTTGGAACACATTCTGATTATGGTTGTGTTAAATGTAAGATGAAGGCGTATAATTTGGAAGACTTTCAATAATTAGAACAAGAAAACTATATAAGCAATGATTATCTCTTATCGGATGTTTTTATGTTAATCGAACGATATCTAGAAGAGTTGAGATTGTACTTGCTAATAAGGACGAAATTCATCCTAAAACTTAAGAAGGGTTCCAAGGCGGAGTGTTCCTACACTTTGGGAACTTGTTTTAACTTTCTAAGCAGGTTGTGTTATCAAAGCGGAAAGACTAATTTTGCAGAAATAATATTATTAATACTATTCTCATAACAATAAAGTGTCAGTGCTTATTTTGCTAGGGCAACAGACGCGGTAACTACTAACGTTTATCTTCAATTATTAGGACAATATTCCCTTATAAACGGTCATTCATTGTAATTACAAAACACAAAGTGTTGCGCAGTCACTCTGCATATGTTAAAAGGCAGGTAAAATTATATAAGGAGGATGCTTATATGGTAATTCATCATGGCGGTAAAGTAGGCGGAGCGGCGAAAACGTTAGCAAAGAAAGATTCATCAAAAACTGCCAAAAGCAAGGCCGGAAAAACTTTGGCTAATCATAAAGCCAAGAGTCATTGACAGATCATGTTTGATTAGGAGAGTATAGTTATGGACGAGAATAGAAATATTATTGATGTATCTGGACTAGGGCAGATTGGATGTTCGTTGCTTGAAAGAATCTCCAAATTATGTGGTTGGTTATATAACAACAATCCCAAAACAATAGCAAAAAATACTATCATCGAAGATGTTAGGAAAAGCAATCTGCCAATTGATGAGAAATGTATTCTTATAAGTAATGTAAATAGGATTACCAAAGAATACTATAACCAAAAGAATATTCTTAGTATTGCTGTCGAACATCTAAAAGAATCATCTCAACCAAGTGCTGTAGATGATTCTTGGCTTTTTCAGTTTATGGATAAAGCTCGTCTAGTATCTATAGAACAAGCTCAGATAATATGGGGAAAGCTATTGGCAGAGGAATGCAATAATCCAAATTCTGTCCCTAAATCTTTGTTGTTTATTCTTGAACAAATGGATGGAGAAGATGCAAAAGCTTTTACCGAAGTATGCTCTTGTTCTGTACGAATTTCATGTAAAGGAGATGTGAGTTACAGTCCTATTATACATGATTTTGGTGAAGGAAATTATTATAAAACCAATCTCGAATTTGGCAACCTTCTTAGATTGGAAAGCCTAGGCTTGATTAAGCAAGAGTTGGGTCCATTTAAAACTGGTTTTGCGACAGGCTTGAGCGGCGTTCCTATTATTGCTTCATATTCAAATCAGCAGTTTTCTTTCCCTGATAGTTGTACAAGCGTTCCTGTGGATCGAGTTATTTTTACACATTCCGGAAGTGTTTTATGCAAAATCATAGATGCACCGATAATTGAAGGTTTTTTTGAATCTCAATGTGTTCCATATTGGGAGAGATGGATTAAGGATTCCGAAAAGAAAATTGTTGGTGATGTGAATTGAAGTTCTTTTATGTGGATAACGAAATTGACACTGATAAGTTAAGTCTATTATATATTTTATATATCCAGCTATATATACGTATAAGCGATTTGTGTCAAATCAAAGATATTTCCTAAGTTATCAATTCTAAGGAGGAAAAGATGGCAAGAACATCTCATTTTAGATTTCATGATATAGACAGCATTCTTGTTGAAGATAATGATTCCATGTTCATTGTTCCAAAATCGAAAAAAGACATTATAAAATTGCGTCCGTATTTCTTTGATCGAGATTTTATGTTGAATTATGATAATGGATTTAAGATGAAATCGTATGCATTTATTGAACGTATGCAGCTTGAACCAGATTCCCAAATTCGATTATATCCACAATACATAATACGTGATAGCAATAAATCAAAGTACACTCATTTCGAGGTTATTGGAGATGCTATCGATGACTTTTTTAGTCCAGCTAAATACTTCTATAAGCGTGCAAAGAAGGAAGAGATTAGCGATTTTGAGTGTTTGTATCACAGTATATTTGTTGATGACTGGGGTTTTAAATTTGAAGGACATAAGGTGAAAGTGTTTTTGTCGTTCGGAAATATTTTGCAGCGCGGCATTGCTAGTGACTTAAAACTCCACGCGCGATTGACAGTGCGTTTTTTTCGAACTAGTGATATTCAGTTTATATACCGTCTGTATTCCTTGATTGTAAGATTTATTAAAATCATACGGTTTGAAGTCAGCTGGGGATCATTCTGTGTTGATCTCTATGATGAAGAAAAGGGGAAAAAATCATACAATGGACGTCTAATTGATTATTCTTTGCAAACCGTGAAGTTTAATAGGGGTATGCTTGATATGAATTATACGTGCTATGAGCCGTATATTCAGCGATTTTTACAGTTTGCTGCAGACAATCCAGACTATACTTTTAATCATTATCCTTCTGATAGTGTAAGGTTTTTAGGACGTCACTATTCTTCTCTTGACTTTATAAGTATTTTTACCGCTTTTGAAAAAGAATGCAGTTCTAATCCTGAACTGTTTGAGAAGGTTGATGCAAGTGATATGAACTGTGTACGAGAAAAACTATTAAATCTGATTGATGAAAACGATTCTTTGGCAATGAGTGATGATGAAAAAGCATTTGTTAACCATGCTAAAGAACGAATAAAACAATTAGGAACACAATATGGTCAGAAACGGAAAATAGTCAATGCTTATCAAGTAATGAAAAGGTCTTTGGACAGCTCCATAGAGCATATTTTTATACTTCCTGAATTCAGACGAAAAGGCCATTTAGATGATAAAGATATTAAAGAGGTCGCTAAAGTATTGTCTGAACAGAGAGGAAAAATAGCACACGGAACCAGTTTCGATGGTTTTTCAGATATGGATGCTCGAAGAATTAAATTTCTGGAAATATTGACACATGCTATGATGCTTAAGCGACTAGGGTTGGATTATCCTGACATTGAACGCATAATAGGTGCTGTATTTTCGTGTAATTATATTGTTTTTAATGAACAATTTAGTTGATCCAACATAGATAAGTGATCACCTGTATGTTCTCAAGATTAGTATTTCTTTAATCAAGAGCTATTAGCTGATATAGATTTGTGGAGATTGCAATTAATGGATGATAAAGCAGCTTCAAATATAAAAGTGTATTGTAGTTATCACCCCAGTTCTTGTTACATACAAAGCTGTAATGAACTGATTTCAAGTTTTTGTGATTTGCAGATCAAATCTATTGATGATTTGATAAGAAAAATGGCTGTTAATTATGCCCATATATTAAATGAGATCAATTCACAGATAATTTGCTGCATGCTTGATGCGCGCGAGAAGTATTGTTTAACAACTGAAGATTTTTGTTATGAAATAAGACTTGATATCGATAGAACTCAAAAAGGCGTCTTTATTAATTTGTTATCAGAAATTGAAAAACTTCGAAGTGAAAACTTATCGTGTGATGAATTGTTTAAACAAAAGATTTTAGAATCAAATGAAACGCATCATCCTATTCTAGATGAGGAACAGACTGATGACACCGGTTCTTATACATTACATCGAATAATACTGCTCGATGATGATTTGCAACCATATAGAAAAACGATTTTTGTGAAATGATTAGTGCAGAGTAATCGTGAAACTAATGTGATTATTGAAGCAACTTTTTCAACTTGAAATATATTTACTGAACTTTTTATGTTTGACTCTGGCCGCTTACGACTATATAATTTAGTCGTAAGCTAAGTCGTAAGTAAAATCGTATGTTCATAGGAGACAGAACATGGCAATTCCAATTACAATTGAGAAACTATTAACGGAAAATGTAGTTGAATGGGCAAGAATAGAGTTTAAAGAGGGTTGGAATCCGGAAACAACACTGAAAACCATAAGTGCATTTGCTAATGATATAGATAACTGGGGTGGTGGTTATATCGTTATAGGCGCAAAAGAAAAAGACGGGAAAGTCGTAAGACCGGTAAAGGGAATATCACCAGAGTCGGTAGACAAAATACAAAAGGAACTTCTTAGGTATTGTAAGTATCTGAAACCTGTTTATATTCCGCAAACTGAGCCGGTTATGTTTGAGGGAAAAATGCTCCTATTGATTTGGTGTCCGGGTGGATATGAAAGACCATATGCTTGCCCTAAGTCTCCGGATTCAAAGAACAGCGAGAAAATATATTATATTCGCAAGCTGTCCAGCACAATCGAAGCTACCGACTTAGATGTTAAGGAGTTAATGTCGTTAACACATAATGTTCCGTTTGACGACAGGATCAATCCAAAA
>JAFZHS010000025.1 GCA_017554745.1 Clostridiales bacterium
AACGCTCCTAAGCGGTAGGCCAGCGGTTCGAATCCGCTCACGATCACCAAGGCTAAAGAACACCACTTGCTTGCTTCAGACAGGTCCTCGGCGCTAAAGCGCCTGCGGAACTCGCAAGCTCAAGTGGTGTTCTTTCTTTTCTGAGAAAGGCTGCAACTGAGTGCTGAAGCGCCTGCGGAACTCGTATCACAGGTGGTTTTTCTATTTTTCAAAAGTGACTGCTTATTTCAACTCAACCGTAAACCCGCCCCATTCAAGAGGATCAAAAGCATCAGGTACTCTTTCTCCTGTAGAATCCTTCTGAAAACATAATGGTTCAAACGTGTAGCTCTTAGAATACGGGTCGAGGCCTTCCCAATTATCCATGGTGATGATCACGCAGTCATCATTGCAATTGTTCTTGATAATAGCGCTAACCCAAGCCGTTGTGCTGTTTCCCTTACTGTCAGTAATACGGTATTGTACGATATCGTTAACCGACTTTGACGAATCATTCAATCGATAAACTATACTTACGTTTAACAGCGATGGCGCGGCAGTTACGCTTACATCTGCGACTCCGCCTTCAACAGAAAGGTTTTCCTCTTTCAGCTGACGCATATCATTTGGTTTATCAAAATCAAAACGCAACTCCTGTTCGGCAAGCGTCTCAATCTCGTTATCCGGCCGGACACAGAAAAAAGCAGGCATTAGTTTGTATTTATTCAGTTGCAGACGGATTACAAGAGATACATGCCCGGAACTGGTATCGGCATTAGCGAGATCAACCTGACAGATGTAGAAGCCGGTATACCTTCCTGTGCCCTCTTCCCAGCATCCGTCAGCAGACAGCGGGCAATCCGTGCCGTTTACATAAGAGTGGTCCTTCCATACGACCATCATGTTGCCGGCGTCGATCACTTCCTGTGGGGCATGTGCCGTGAAGTATAAAGTTGCCCCATCATACCAGTATTCTTCAATTGTCCAGAGAGGGCCGTAGTCTTCACCCTCACTTTGTTCGATTTGTATCTCACTCTCCGAGGGAGTATCGAGTCTTGCGATTACTTCTTCTTCAGGCATTGATTGAGACAGAAATCCTGCGAGTCCGCCACTTGCTGCCCATACTACGCCGCCGCCTATCAGTACAACTGCGACTATAGCCGCTGCCAATACTGTCTGCCACTTGAAAAATCTTCTGTGGATATTGCCGTTTGTGCTCATTCTGCTTTCCTCCTGAATCTTGGCAAAAGCGTTCTGAGCCTTTTCCTGAACTATATCAGGCACGTTTATTTCTTTTACTGCATGATCAAAATCCTTCATATGATTACTCCTTGCCATTGTCAAAATACCTGCCCAACTGTGCTCTGCCTCTCGACAGTCTCGTCTGAATGGTGCTTACCGGGACATCGAGTATAGATGCAATTTCTTTGGTGCTATACCCGTCACCATAAAACATCATGATCGGCACCCTGTACTTTTCATCCAGCTGATCTAAGGCTTCCTTTATTTCCAAATTGCTTTCATCCTCATGAAAGGCAAGTTCCTCATGCTCACTGATATCTACAGTTTCTATTCTCTTATTACTGATATCGTGACACTTGTTGATCAGGATCCTTGTCATCCATGTCTTAAAAAGCTTGTTGTCCCGAAGGGAACTTAGCCGCTCCCAACAAGTAAGGATAGTTTCCTGTATCGCATCTGCAGCATCCGCATCATTCATCAGTATTGCGATTGCTGTTCGATACATATCCTTCATATAAAGGTTCATTAGTTCAGTAAAGGCTTCAGGATCCCGCCCTTTTGCCTTTTGTATCAATTTGAAGTTTTCTGTTGCACCCATTAAACTTCTACTCCTGTGCGCGCATTGCTGTAAGGCATCGGTCAGAGCGTCCTCCGCTTTTGCCTTACATTACATTAGACGGAAATTTCACCCCAAAAATCTCATTTGAAAATATTTTTTCGATTTTTCCATCGATGTAATGAGAATTATACTATTGATTTGATTAAGAATCGGATGACCTGGTCATGCTATAATAACTAATGACATAGGCCAAGCCTTCGTCTGGAAACTTTTAATATCTTAGTTAAGCTGTGGGAATGGGAAAATGATTAGAATAAAGAGAATTACTACACTACTGTTATCTCTAATACTCTTATTGTCATTTTGTTCTTGCAGGCTTCTATTTATTGCTACGGATGAAAAAGACATAAGATATAAACACTATGATGAGATTGAAGAATATCTGAACTACACTACTTCTTTGGAAATTGTTGACATTACTGACAGTGAATATGACGAAGAACTCAAATCGGTATATCTGCATGTTGCATTGCCTTATCACGCAAAAGTCTCATTAAAACAATTGAATGAGTTGAGAATAGAGTTGACCAAGTACCTGCAGCGGGATGGAGAATATCTTGATGAGGGATGGCAAGTTGCTGTACATGTTGTTGACGATTCCCGCAATACCGGAAAAGGAACATCGTATGCTAACTTTGCGAATTTTGAAAAGGGGTACCTCTATAACGGGTGTAAGGAAAGATATGAGACGGCGGATTATTTGAATACATTCAAATTCGCGTTTGCAGAAGAAGACATACCATACATTTCTTTATTAACTGATGTGGAATACATGTATATCAGCGGGTCTTATTCTGAGACGGATACAGAATGGATCAATAAAACTATTGCCGAAGTACGTGAACTTAAAAACCTGAAGAAGCTCACTATATTTTCTTATTGGTATGAGGCATTTTCCGAAGCTGGTCTCGGATGTGAGATAATTGGAGTCGAGGATAAAAATAACGGTAATATGTAATGAGTTATCGCTATTTTATGTACTAAGTCAAATAGAAGGTGAAAGCATGATATTCAAAGAAGGCGACGGCTGGAAATGTTGTTATGATCCTGAGACAGGACTTTATACGGCGAAGACCGGCTACTGTGGAAATATAGATCTATATGAGATCAACAAGGAGATATTCGATCAGGTGGATGATCCTGGTGTTGAGTGGCCGACCAGATTGATCTGTCAGGGAAGGCACTTGTTTATGTCAGTGGATGACCGCTGCGGTCCGCCGTATACCGTGGTTTTCGATGATGATTATGAGAAGCTTTGTCCTTGGACGAAAGTAAGCACAACAGGCAAGGTCTGGAGTGAGGAAATGACGGATGCCGTTGTTGAGATATTTGCTTCAGAAGAGAATAACAGGGAACAGCGCAGGGCGAAGAAAGCTCAGCGTGAAAAGAAAAACAGGCTTGATTGATTTATTTAAGTAAATAAAGAGTTGCATCGGGGTGGCCGGATGAAAAAGATATTCTCATTGTTATTGATCGCGGCAGTTGTGCTGGGAATGTGTTCTTGTAAATTTTTCAAATATCAACAAGCACAACGCGAAAGGGAAAAACAAAGTGATATGCGATTTGTTGGTGGAGCTGAAAATCCCGTCAACACTGAATATGATGTCAGTCAGTATAGGATTCCCGAGGACTATGAGCTAAATCCTTCGAACATAACCATCTCTGAGTTAGGACTTAAGACATATGCCGACAGCAAACTGCAGGAAATAACTGACGAGAATGAATTAAGGATCATAGGCAAATATCAGGATTATAATTTCCTTATAATCAGACGGGATTGTTTTGACGAGTGGAGAAAATATGACTCGTTGGTCGGTGTCTATTACGATTCGACTAAAGGATATGTTACAGCGAGTTATTCCATAACTGTGGAGTTTTCAAAGTACGCTACATATTCCATTGAAGTGTTCAAGGATCCGTCTGACAGATTCATAATTCTTACTAATTGCGCTGATTACAAAATTATCACAGAGTTTTTTGAATAGCAGGCGAAAATGTCCTCAGCCGAAAAGCCAGGCAAACAGCCATATAAGTAGGACTTCGAGGGCAGCGCCAATAATAATGCCAAACGTACCAAGCAATATTATCCTCTTGATCTTTGTTGGCACGTCACAATAGGTTTTGCCCGTCTGGCCGTTGATGGCTACCTGGAAAACCCTTTTGCCAAATCTGTATTGAGCAAGATATACCGGTGCCATAAGGCATCTGAATTTAACGTTGTAATAGTTAGTGACGATTCCTTTGATACGCAGGTCGCGGTTGGATTTATTAACATCTTTTTTCAGTTTCTCCGCGATATGCTTTTTCGAGCATTCCCAGCCTTCGTTCAGACCGAGTGTATACCGCACGGCAGGAATACCTGCGAGATATCCGGCTGAAAAGGGAACGGCTTTTGTAAAATCGTAGTCCGTAACCTTTGAAATGAAAGGATGGCGGATATTGGAGGCGGGGATCAGAATATCGTCGAAGTTTTGATACAGTGCTCCGGTGACAAGGTCATACGGGGTAGTATCGGAATCGTAATAGAATCCATAGTAAGTTGAAGCGGTGAAAGCATCAAAAGTCCAGTAGGGAAGATAGACGCCGATAACGTTTTCAAGCTTGCAATCAAATACTTTTTTCTTAACGAGCCTCTTTTTCTTTACGAAATTGAGAAAATAAGTCTGGGCCTGCTCTTTGCTGAAGGCGAAGGGAATAACGGAGTTAGGCGCCATGATCTGGCTGGTCTCAGGAGCCGGTGCAACGCTTGTTGAACCGCAGAAAGGACAGGCACCTGTTACCTGTTCCGCATCGTAAATCGTCTGGCCTCCGCAGTTGGAGCACACGATGATCTTCTTATAATGACCCCAGTCAACACTTGCGCGCTGCAGAGCCGAGTTGAAATCAAGTTCCTGGGCGACTGCGCCGTCTTGAGGTGTAGTAAGCTTTGTCGACAGACCGCAAAAAGGACATGTTAAAGTAGCGGTAGCGGGATTGAATCTGACACCGATGGAAGTGCCGCACCCTGGACATTTAACGTCCGTACTCGTAACACTCACATAGCCGATAACACTTCTGTTTTCAGACATTTCCAAGCCTCTTTATCAAACTGAAAGATATTCCGTCAAAGCTTATTTTTGCTTCTTGCAGCGCTTGATCATCTCGTCAGCGTCTCTGAAGCCGGGGACTTTCTCCAGCTCCTTCAAAGCGCTCTTGAAAGCTTTATTCTCAAAGAAATGTTTGCCCCTGCAGTAAATACCGAGCTTCTCGGCATTCGCCTGACCCTCAGTGCAGATCTTGACGATCTCGGGAGAGATAGCATCGTTGAACTTGGAGCATTCGGAAGAAGCCTGCCTGTAAAGGAGCCTTGCTTCATCAGCCGCAGCCAGCTCAGTCTTGCTGTTCAAGATCCTGCCGGCCTCGTTAATGGTTGCCATAACACGGGCATACTTGGGATACATCTCGCCGATAGCCCACTTGTTTCCGCAGTTAGCACACTTGCAGTTGCCGCCTGTGTAGTTATAGACCAGGTTGCCGCCGCAGATCCTGCAGGTAAATGACACCTTATCCGCTGCGGAAGACTTGCGGCCGGCATCTGATGTGTCTTCTAACAAAGTGTCCACGGGGACATCGTAAAAATCAGCGATCTTTACGAGCATTTTATAATCCACCGGAAGGCGGCCTGCCTCCCACTTGTAGACAGCGAGCTCCGGAACACCCAAAGACTCTGCAAGAGCCTCCTGCGTGAGTGAGTGCTTTTCTCTTATTCTCTTTAAGTTCTCGGCAATGATGATATCCAAGTCTTAATCTCCTATCCGCTTTATTCTTAACATATAATAACGGAAACGGGTAAATAATTGAACAGTAAACCGGGTGATTTGGGCTGCCCCGGCCCGAAAACTGATATCGGCGGGTGGTTTTCGAGTGTTATTATATTGACGGAAAAACACACAGGCCATCCGGGAAGGGACAGATATTATGAGCAAAAAAGTATGGATCAGCGCTGTGGCAGGCGTAGCCGTGGCGGCAGCAATGCTGGTGATAGTTATACTTGTGGTAAAAGGGCTGCGCGATAAGCCTTCGTCGAGGACCGAAGCCACGGATGATACAGAGAGCAGCTATTACAGGGAAGAGACTGAAGAGCCTGAAACAACGACCAGGGAGACACAGGGCCGGGACTATTATGAGAACGGCGGCTATAAAGGCTGGGACAACTACTACATTATTCAGGACCTGACGACTGAAGATATCATCGCCATGTATGAGCATTATCACGACATTGCTCACACATATGAACTTACTGAGCTCAAGAATTTCGATAAGGAGCTCGATTATCCCTGCTATTCACAGGTAGATGTCAGCGGCTTAGGCGTTTACATGTTCTACGACCAGATCCTGCCTGATGAGAAGATCGACTACGTCGAGAGCTTTAATGTAATTGGTACTGAGTCCAACGGCGGTATCGAATTTTCTATGAAGATCAAGATCCACGACGCCGACAAGGCCATGGAGATCTATGATTCATTTGTTGAGCGCTACAGTGCCGGCTCGCAGGGATCTGAGTTTTACAACATGCTGAATACCTTTGATAAAGGCGTCCGTATCACAGTCGACGAATCCCATGACTGGCTCGTCTGCTACAAGAAGCTCAGGGATAAATATGACTGCACTTACTGGATTATATATGTGTCGGAGGATTATTAAGGAGCATATGAATTTGAATTACAGGCGCGCGGATATTAACGATGTTGATGTTCTGATAAATATCTATAATTCTGCATTCTATGATGATTATCTCCGTTACGGACAGTGTCAGGCATATGGCAGGTCCAGAGAAAGCATGGAGCAGTCCCTCAAGGATTATCCCAAGATCCTTGCTTTTGAACAGGATAAAGCTGTCGGATTGATCTCTTATAAATCAGAAGGACAGGGCAAGTATTATATCGGCTGCTTGGCGGTGATAAAAGAAGAACAAGGTCAGGGTATTGGAACGTCATTGATGAGATACTTCATGGAAGAGCATCCTGACTGGAGCGAGATCACTTTGGTGACTCCTAAAGACAATGAGCCAAATATCAGATTCTATACCCGGCGATTTGGTTTTGAGATCGTTGGAGAAGAGGTTGACGGGAAGGTGACAGTCCTTTGGTTCCGGCTTAGAAAGCCGTGAAATATGAGACGAAGCGTTTAGGTTATTTTAATTCATTACGAAGTGTTGTATGCTTGTATGGAAGTTAAAGATAAAGAGGATCGACATATGGATTTTGTAATCACTTCTGCCAAGATCAGAAATAAAGATATCGAGCTGGTTTGCGGTGCGGATACACCGAGCGGCGTACGCAAGATCGCTTCGAAAGTAGCAGGTGACATCAAGGCCGTATTCGGGGCTGAGCCTGCTGTCGTTAATTCTTCAAAGTGTAAATCTCCCATATATGTGGGCATTGCCGGCGATAAGCTGATCGGTAAACTCGGTGTAGATACAGAAGATATAGAAGGCAAGCGTGAAGTATATAAAATCGAAGTGACCGGTCCTGCTCTGGTTATTACCGGAAGCGATAAGAGAGGCGCCATTTACGGACTCTTCAAGCTTTCCGAGATGCTCGGAGTATCGCCCTTTATCGACTGGCTTGATGTTAAGCCTCCGAAGATGAAAGAATTCAAGATACCTGAAGATTACTGCATGGTATCAAAGGAGCCTTCCGTCAAGTACAGGGGCTTTTTTATCAATGATGAGTGGCCTGCCTTCGGTAACTTCTGCATGCATAACTTCGGCGGTTTCAACGCGAAAATGTATGAGCATGTTTTCGAGCTGCTCTTAAGGCTTAAAGGCAACTATCTATGGCCTGCAATGTGGGCAGAGATATTCCCCGAAGACGGCCCGGGGCTCGCTAATGCGGAGCTTGCAGACGAGCTTGGTGTAGTAATGGGCATGAGCCACCACGAGCCGTGCTTAAGACAGGGCGAAGAATATAAGCATTTAAGAGGCCCTAACTCCATTTACGGCGATGCCTGGAACTTCCTTAAGAACGAGAAAGGCATCACGAGATTCTGGGAAGACGGTCTCAAACGAAGCGGCAAGTTCGAGAATGTCATCACTGTCGGTATGCGCGGTGAGGCTGATACTGCCATCATGGGCAAGGACGCAACGCTTAAAGACAATATCGATCTGCTCAGAAAAGTATTGAAGACTCAGAACAAGCTCATCCGCAAGTATGTAAATAAGGACTTGGACAAGGTCCCCAGAATGCTCGCTTTGTATAAGGAAGTAGAGCCGTATTTTTACGGCGATGACAAGACAACCGGATTGATGGGCGATCCTGAGCTTGACGGCGTTACCCTGATGCTCTGCGACGATAACTTCGGAAACCTCCGTACCGTTCCGACACCTGAAATGCGCGATCACAAGGGCGGTTACGGAATGTACTATCATTTCGACTACCACGGACTTCCTATCTCTTTCGAGTGGTTCAATACATCAAACCTCGCGAAGACCTGGGAGCAGATGACAACTGCTTATGACTTCGGCATCAGAGATCTCTGGATCGTTAATGTCGGCGATATCTTCAGCAATGAGTATCCGCTGTCATTCTTCCTAGATCTTGCTTACGACTTCGACAGATGGGGCACGGCAAATCACGAAGCGGCTGAAGAATACACAAAGCTTCTTGTAAACCGTGTCTTTGGACCTGATATGACTAATGCCGACAAGCGTACGATCAGAGAGCTTCTCCTGGGTTATACGCGCATTACTTCCGCGCGCCGTACCGAAGCGATGAACGACAAAGTCTATAACGCATTTAACTACAGCGAGACATTCGATCTTCTCGAGAATATCGATGCGCTCATGAAAAAGTGTGACAGATTAAGAAATAAATTCACGGGCAATACGGAATTCAGTTTCTACGAATTAGTCTGGCTTCCTCTGACTGCAAACCTCAATGTACAGAGGATGTGGCTCTTAACTACTCTGAATCACGCTTTCTGCGATATCGGAAGCACTTACGCCATGACGCTCGCAAAGGAGATAAATAAGTGTATAGCGTACGATAAGATCATCGTTGACGAGCTTCATAAGATCCATGACGGCAAGTGGTACGGCATGGGCTTATCTGAACACATCGGATTTAATAACTGGTGCGAAGAAGAATGCAAATATCCTGTGGTAAGCACTTTCGAGCCGGCCAATAAGGAAAGGCTCATAACGATCATCAAGGGCTCCTGCCAGAGCACGGAAGGCAAGTTCTGGACAGGCAGAGTGCTTCTTTTGGACCAGTTCCTTGATCCTTCCTGCGATGAAGCCACACTGCTTCTCAGCACGGCCTGCGACAGAGATGTTAAGTACTCCGTCGAAAATCCCTGCAAGGGCCTAGTCTTCTCATCTGCAGAAGGCACTATCAAGCCTTACACGCTGAACGAACTTAAAGTTAAGATAGACCGTTCGAAGATCAAGAAAGGCGATTCCACGGAGTTCTGCATTCACAGCAGCGACGGGTACACAGTAGTCAAAGTGCCTTTTAACAGAGCTTCCAAATTCAAGGGCGATAAGGTCCATCACTGGGTCGGAAGAAAAGACTACGGTGAAGACATTATCAAGGCCAATATTTTCGACAGGTCGCTTGCAAAGAATGCCTTCGGAATGAACTACATCTCCATCCTGCCTTTGGGCTACAGCATATGCTGCTCTTCGCCTTCATTTGCTGCCTTCAGCGTTATCCGGGATTACAGCCGTGGCATGTATGCGGTCAAAGCATATCCGCAGGATGAAGTATTGGGCGTAAAGAATGCTCCGTATCTTGAATATAAGATCAATGTTCCCTCAAAAGGGAAATACGATATCACGCTTTACACCAACCCGAGCAATCCTTTCACACGAGAGCCGAAGATCCTTGTAGGCATCAGTGTCAATGAAGGCAAGGTCAAAAAGGTCAACATGATACCTGAAGGATTTAGCGTAGGCGACGGCAATCCTTACTGGTCACAGGGCGTTCTCGATAATGTCCGCAAGACCACAGTCACAGTGGAACTGAATGAAGGATTGAACACTTTCAAGATCCACGCGATCGATCCTAACCTTGTTCTGCAGAAGATAGTGATATGCGAGGAAGGAGCGAAGATCCCTGAATCCTATCTGGGACCTAAGCCGACATACATGACGTAAATCCCGCCTCATAAGCATTTTAAGAAGGAGTTGAAATATTTTCAGCTCCTTTTTCTGTTTGCATGTTGACGTTTGTCCACTAATGCGTTATAGTCTTAGTGTACAGTTGTACACTTGGGTAATAGGAGAGTGGGTTTTATGCGTTTATCAGATTCTGAATGGAAGATCGCTAATTGTCTGTGGGATAACGAATCCATGACAATAGCCGAGATCACTTCTGCGCTTAGTGAGAGTACCGGATGGACAAGATTCACGGTCATCACGCTTCTTAAGCGCATGCTCGAAAAGGGCGCGGTCACCTATGTCCAGGAAGGCCGCACAAAGAGATTCTCGCCTGCTATAGATAAGTCTGAAGCCGAGAATGAAGAAGTCGAATCGCTTTTAGACAAAGTCTATAACGGCAATGCGGGACTTTTGATATCCAACATTATTTCCTCCGAGCGTCTCTCAGAAGAGCAGATAGAGGAACTCAGGAAGCTTTTCCAGGAGGGATAATATGTTGCGTTATATTATTGGTGTCTCGCTGATTACGATCGGCATTATTGTTGTACGCGCTCTTTCGAACGGGAAGGTGCTCAAGAAGCATCAGTATGCGTTCTGGATCGTCATTCCTCTTTACATGATACTTGCTCCGTTCATCAAGTTTGATCTCCCCGAGATCGATCTGATGAAGCCTGCTGCTCCGGTTAATGTTGAGACTGAAGAATATGAAGAAGTAACGGATGCTCCGTCTGTTATAACAATCGGAAATACGCAGGCAGGGCACAGCAATTCAAATAATAATCAAGCTGTGATACGTGAGACGGAAAAGGATTCACAGGCAGTCACAAGACCTGTTCAGGCTGCCACTCAAAATGCCCCGGTATCTGAAGTTAAGACAAAGAATACTTTTAAAGCAGATACAGTTTTGAAGTATATAAGCAGTGCTGTTTCCGCTGCGCTCATAGTTTTCCTGCTGGCCTATAACATCGGCTTCGTTATATATTGCAGACGCAGAAGAGAGTATGCAGGCAAAGATCCTGAGAGCGGTCTTAAGATCTGCCGTATCAGGAATAACAGAGCTCCTTTTCTGTTATTCAACAAGATATATGTTGATTCCGATTCCAAAGTAATCAACGAGTATATTATCCGTCACGAAGCAAGCCACTATAAGCACGGTGACTTTATATGGGTGATGGTCAGATATATCGTCCTGTTCCTTAACTGGTATAACCCTCTTATCTGGGCAGCATTTGTCCTTTCGGGGCGTGACTGTGAATTGGCATGCGATGAGGAAGTATTAAGATCTTGCGGTAAGAATTCTTCCGTAGGATATGTGGAGACTTTGTTCGGTCTGTTAAGACAGCACTCCGGCATGCCGTTTGCTTTTTCTGTTTCCACCGGTATGGGAGCAGGATATGAGA
Source organism: Clostridiales bacterium (assembly GCA_017554745.1). GTDB lineage: Bacteria > Bacillota > Clostridia > Saccharofermentanales > Saccharofermentanaceae > Saccharofermentans. Next base: position 11,381 of record JAFZHS010000025.1, read on the forward strand.
CGATGAAGAAGAGGATCGTCAGCATAAAGAAGCCTGCTCATAACAGCCGTAAAGCTCTGGCGTTCAGTCTGGCTGCCATATTGCTCTTTACGAGCTGTTCTTTTGCCAAGACTTCGGAGGCCGGCACCATCAGATCAAGTGATCCGTGGTTTAATGCAAAGACCACCATGATCGATGATCTGTACAAAGATAAGAAGATAGACGGATATGAAGTTGAGATATGCGGTGTGTATAAGGACGGCTTTATTATTAAATCTTATGGCTACTGCTATACAACGAATGATAATGATTTCGAGCGTTTAGATTATTACAACTTTGATGGAAAACTGATAAATTCCGTTGATATCAGCGAGCTTACTGAAAACAGACAGATCGAAAACATCACTGCCAATGACAATGGTGTGCGTATGGCGCTCATGGATTGTATACGCGATGCGGACAGTCCCGAATATAAGCGTTATGAGGTAAATGTAGATTTAACCACCGGAGTTATCGGTGAATATGAGGAAGCAGTCAATGCCCCCGGTAATTATGGCCTGAACAGCGAACTTGACTACGAGGGGATCTGGACTATCGGCGATTATACCGTGACACGTTACTCGAACTTTAGCATGGACGGCGCATTCGTTATCAGAAATAACGGAAAGATCAAGATAGCAGATCTGTCTGCTGATCCTGAGTTTAAAGGCATCTGTGTCTCTAACTACATAATCGTTTCCGAGAAAGAAATACTTCTTGTATGTTTTTCTAATAAAGTAAGTTTCCTTTCTTTGAATCTTGAGACCGGTGAATTTTCAGACAAAGACGAAGAGTACGCGTGGCTTAATACGGTTAACTATTCCACACGCATTTCCTCCTTTGGCGGTAAGACCTATGTTACTGATCAAAGCGGCATAAAACGCATTAACTTTGAGACAAAGGAACTGGAAGAAGTAGTCTCGTTTAACAGCTGTAATATAAACCGCAGCTTAATCAGCAGATTCTATCTTGTTTCTGTCGAAGCTGACAGGTATGTTTTCGCCGGAATGGCAAGTACATATGATGCGTATACTATGTTTGGTCCGGAAGATAAAGATATTCCGGCAGTCATAGTTCTTGAGAAAGCTGACAAAAATCCTAATGCCGGCAAGTTAGTATTGACTGCGGCAACTGTCGGACGGGTCGAAACGCCGTATCCGATCAGTGAAGCTATAAGGGAGTTTAATGATACAAACAAAAAGTATTTTATAAAGATAGAGAGCGAGTTGAATGCTGCCGACTATTTTGATTACGGTAATTCTAAAGGCCACGATGATTCTGACAACATTCAATATAACGGCGCGTCTGCGCTAAGTGACCAGCTGGCCACAGATCTGCTCTCCGGCAATGCTCCCGACATCATCCTTAATGCCGGCGATTACAGCCTGATCCACTCAGAAGATTATCTTGTTGATCTTACGTCTTATATCAATGGCAAAAATGGAATCAAAGAAGCGGACTATTTCTCTAACGTGTTGGACGCTGCAAAGACAGGAGACAAGCTTTTCTATATGCCTGTAAGTTTCTCAGTAAATGGCATATTGGCTGATAAAGCTGATGTCCGTGACGGCATGACCGGTTTTACTTTTGATGAATACGCCGAATTCTTGTACGGGCCTTGCAACGGCAGGGATCCGATGAACGAGACCCAGCTCGGAGCTCTCTGCACTCTGTATTCCTATATGAGTGATACCTGCATACAAGGTAAAGAGGTCAACTTCGATAACGAGTCATTCAGAGCTCTGTGCGATTATGTAAAAGCAAACGTTAGTGATCTTTCCTATGACCCGAATGAATCGAACGGGTACGGCTGCTACTATAACTTTGCTGAGTTTATGCTTGTTAACGGGAATAACGCGTCTGAAAAGACAGTTTTGGGATATCCTTCACCGGACGGCCGCGGGCCTGTAATATCAGTTGGCACCTCTATCGGAATATCTGCCGAAGCTTCTTCGGCCGTAGCAGACGGCGCATGGGAATTCATTAAGTATTGTCTGGGCGATGAAGTCCAGGAAATGATCGCCAGACATGACGAGAATCCGATGAGCATAAAAGCGTTTGATACGTCTGCGAAAAAAGTGCTCGAGAATTATAACAGTAATAGTTTTAACCGATTTACGGGCACTAAGAACGAGCCGCAGGACGAAGAAGTTATCACTTCTTACAAGAATGTTCTTCTTTCCGCATCGGTAACGGACAATATTGATCCGGCGATACTGATCGTATTAAGAGAAGAGCTGCCGCCTTACTTCCTGGATCAGAAGAGCTTTGATGACGTGTTGAAGATAATACAGGACAGGGTATCGACTATCATTGCCGAGAGAAAATAGCGGCAGAGTATGAGGGATCTTATATTTACGGATTATGCCGCAGATATGGGGAAAGGGCCGTGCTGAGCTTTTCGGCACTGGCCTTTTTTGTGAGTAAAACAGAGTTTTCTTTGCAAACAGAAAAAATTTATTGAAAAACGATAAAAAACTCTTGAAAAACGAAAATGGCTGTGTTAGTATACTGGCATAAAGCTAGCTTCCAAATATTTTTCAGGAGGAAAAGACTATGGGATATAACAATGGGATCATCAGATGGACTAAGATAGCTACAGTCCTTTTCATAGCGATGGCAGTTGTTGCAGATGTTTTCGGAATCGTAATTACAAAGTACATAGCATATTGCTGGGCAGACGTTGCCGTAACAGACGTAACAAGAGTAGCTATAATGGCAGTTATCTTCTACCTCGGCACAGTCGGCGGATACGTTGTACTTTTCGCTTTGTTAAAGCTCTTATCAAATATGAGCAAGGATAAGGTCTTCGACAGAGCCAATACAAACCTGATGCTGATCATCACATTAGCTTTGGTCGCTATCGCAGTTGACTGCGCTGTCGGCGGATTTATCTGGAACGGAGCATGGATACTTACTATCGTCGCACTGTTCATGGGACTTATCGTAATGAGCGTAAGAGTCGTTTTCGACAAGGCCATTACGATGAAAGAAGAAATGGATCTTACTATCTAACGAAAGGAGGAGCATAAAATGATTATAGTTAATCTCGATGTAATGATGGCAAAGCGTAAGATCTCCTCCGGCGAACTGGCTGCAAAAGTGGGGATAACGCAGGCGAATCTCTCAATACTTAAGAACCAGAAGGCAAAGGCCGTAAGGTTCTCCACACTCAACGACATCTGTAAGGCATTGGATTGCCAACCGGGAGACATTCTCGAATTCAGAGAGGACTGATCACAAATGGACAAAAGAGTTGCACTTCAGAGGCTGGGAATTATCCTGGCCTTCCCCTTAGCTTACGCTTATGTAAGGCTCATATTATCCGCGTCATTTGACGAATTCCATATCGATCCGTCACAGGGCGCAGGGCATTTTCTGATAGCGTTCTCATACCCGTTATTCGCACTTCTGTTCATACTCGTAAATGAGCTTGTCAGAAGGGGCAGGAGAGGGACAAACGAGCTTTCAAAGGAATCGGTATTCTGGTATTCCATGACGTTCCTTACAGGCTTAACGGCAGCGTTCGGACCTTCCGAGATCCTCTCGGTCTTTGCGATGCACCTTTGCGCAGTCTATTCCGTACTGGTATCGAATAAAGCCCTGCTCGGAGGAAAGACCTCAGGCTTCATCATCGCCGATCTTATCGACGGTTTCCACGTTAAGGCGTTTGCGGGTTTCCCGAATTATGTTACCGACTGGAGATGCTTCGGAAAGCAAAGAGCAGATAATGAAGCTGTTCCCGCGCCCAGAAAGAGCCGCTTCGGTGTCGTCCTTTTTGTCATCAGCATGTTCATCCTTCTGATCATCTCTATAAGCCTGATGGCATCCATCGATGAAGACATCGCTTTGTTCTTCGGGAATGTGCTGAAAGGAATTGACGATTACTTTAGCAGCATCAATATTGATGAGTTCTTTTACAGATTCTTTCTTGCCATTCCTGTCTGCTTCTATCTTTATGGCCTTATCGCCAGGACTTCCAAGTCAGACGGAGCAAGGGAGAAGAGGGTCGGTGCATGGCTCAACAGGATCAAGGGCAAGGGCAAGACTGCATCTGCAACTGTCGTATATATCGCAGCAGGCATTTTCGTAGCTTTATATATCCTGTTCTTTATCAAGAGACTGGCTTATATGCTCGGCGGTTTTGTCGGCAGCGTACCGGAAGGCACTTTGGTATCGCACTATGCAAGAGAAGGATTCTTCGAACTGGTTGGAATAATGGCAGTTAACATGTGCGTATATCTTGCGATCATCCTCTTCGGCAATACCGATTCGGAGGGCAAGTTCGCGCTTCCCGCAAAGATCCTTGTAACGCTTCTTATGGCTGAGAGCATCATCTTCGCTATCGTAGCCATGAGCAAGCTCGGACTCTACTACAGCATTTACGGATACACTCCTAAGAGGATCCTTGCCATGTGGGGAACGCTCACTCTTGGCTTCGCCTCCTTCATGACGATCCTTACCGTACACCGCAGCAAGCCGCACATCAGGGCAGGAATCGTATTTACCGCTGTGTCCTATGTCGCGATCTGCGTATTATCCGGAGTGCTTGAAGCAATCTCATAAAATATTCCCGGAAATATAACGGACCCCTTAGTAAAAGCCCCCAAAGTATTAGCTTTGGGGGCTTAATATATAATATCTATAAATATAATATATACTAACAGATGGGACAAATTGAGAACAAGTCAAGAGAAATATTACAAAAACCTCAATATGTAGTGGTTGGCCGCAAAAACGACTTTACATCGGCAGGAGGCAGTGATATGATTTCCCCATAAGGATAACGGACATTTGTTCTGTTTTCAACAGGCAAATTGATTTTTAGAGGTATTAGTTTATGGTGAAGTTTAATTGTACAGTAAAGGACATTTTCAGAAGGGCCAACATGATCGATCTGGCGGTCAGGAAGCTTGCCGATAACGGCTACTCCGAGCATGCTGTTACTTATGCTCTTATAAGGGATAACCTTTATAATGCTCTGGCTTATGCTGCTTCTCATATGAATAAGTGCGAGTATGATGTCGCTGTCAGCTACTTCGGCTCGAGAGAGTCAGAGCAGAAGATAGCCGAGACGGCTTACTATACCCACAGGACCATCAGGCGCTATGTGCGTAAGGCCTGCGAGCTTGTAAGCATTTATTACTCCGAATACCTGGGCATCGAGTTTTTGCCTAACGAGACCCGTTCCATCCCTTGTGAGATCTCTTCAGGCTCATTCTGGGAGAAGGTCAATTCTCTTATGAACGGCAGCATCGAGAATGCCTGTGCGGTCATCCTCAGCCGTTATGAGAATAATACAGTGAACGCAGTCTGCACTGTCTGCTCTATGGGCGCCAAGAAGGTTAAGTCCATCCTTAATGCTTTTGACAGCGTAGTAACGGTTTACGACATGCCTGCCGAGAAGCGCAGCGCCGTTTAATTCACAAATATCGGAATCTCCGTACCGTTGGGACAGAGCATTTAAGTTAATCTGAATGCTCTGTCTTAATGTTATAATCTAAGAGCCGGTCTTTGACCGGTAATCCGTTTTGGAGGATAGATCTATGACTATTACATTCGATAAGCTCCCCAAGAATCTTGATGAACTTAAGGCTTTACCGCAAGCATCTCTTTCCGAGCCTGAATATACGGCCGCTCTCTTTATTGCCGTCATGATGCACTATATGGAGAATAAGGAAGAGACATACGCTATGCTCGAATACCTTAAGGGACCTTACGGATTATCCACATTCGAGAAGCAGTTCTTAGCTGACAGGATGGCAGACGGCAAAGACTGCGTAGTCCGTTCTTTCTTTGGCGGCACATCACCCGATAATGACTACACACCTTCGATGCCTTACACGATCGAGACAGAGAGAGGTTTTGACCAGGAGATCGAAGGCAGGATGAAGATATTCTTGGTATCTTCCGGTGCGGACAGCAAGCGCCATATTCTTCTTCGTCATAAGCCTTCCACGAACCAGTGGTTTGTCGAAGACCAGCTCCTCCTCGGAATGGTAAGAGTACCCAAGACACAGGATCCATGGGCTTAACGATCTTTAGGAGCACTGATCAACGTGAAGTCTGAGAGAGCCTTTCCCAAGCTTGTAATAACCTCAAAGGCTGCAAGGTCTTTGAAGACCGGTCATCCGTGGGTTTATGCGGATGAGATCACTTCTATTGAAGGAGAGCCTTCTGACGGCGTTATCGTTGATTGCTTTGAAGGCACGAGCTGGCAGGGCTCAGGCTTTTATAACTCGAAGTCCAAGATCGCGGTAAGGATCATATCCAGGAACAGCAATGACGTATTTGATGAGAAGTTCTGGTACAGAAGGATCCTTTATGCCGTAAAGTACCGCATGACCGTAATGCAGGGTGATGACTTCCTCTGCTGCAGGCTGATACACGGCGAAGCTGACCAGATGCCGGGCTTTACTTGTGACAGATACGGAGACATAGCCGTTACGCAGATCGCCTGCCTCGGCTTGGAGCAGAATAAAGATTCCATATACAAAGCCCTTATGACGGTCTTTGAAGAGCTCGGACAGCCTCTTACGGGCATCTATGAGCGCAATGAGCTTGCTTTAAGAGAGAAGGAAGGATTAGAGCTCTATAAGGGCTGGTACGGCGGTGCTGACTATCCGTGCATCACCGAGATCATAGAGAACGGCATTAAGTATTCTGTCGATGTGGAGAACGGCCAGAAGACGGGCTTCTTCCTTGACCAGAAGTATAACAGGCAGGCTGCTGCCCGCATTGCAAAAGATAAGAACGTGCTCGACTGCTTTACACACACGGGTTCTTTCGGTCTTAACTGCGCTTTAGGCGGAGCTAAGCATGTTACCAGTGTCGATATTTCTTCCCAGGCTATTGATATGGCAAGAGCAAACGCTGAAAGGAACGGCCTTCAGGATAAGATCGATTATGTCTGCGAGGATGTTTTCGAGCTCCTGACAAAGATGGCAGAGAAGAAAGACCATTCATTTGACTATATAATCCTTGACCCGCCCGCTTTTACAAAGTCCAGGCAGACTGTCGATTCGGCCGGAAGGGGATATAAGGAGATCAATCTCAAGGCGATGAAGCTGCTTCCGAGAGGCGGTTATCTTGCCACGTGTTCGTGCTCACACTTCATGACCGATGAGTTATTCAGGAAGATGCTTTCTGCCGCTGCCAGAGATGCGAGCGTCAGCTTAAGACAGATCGAGGCAAGAACGCAGGCGCCTGACCATCCGATACTCTGGAATGTTCCGGAGACGGATTATCTGAAGTTTTATATTTTCCAGGTGGTTTAAATCTTTTTATAGAGCTTGAAGCCTTCGAGGAACGGTTTGCCTGTGTAGTCGATGCAGTAGATCGTCTCTGTCCGGATCAGCTCGTATTTATCCCAATCTGCTGCGCAGAAGTAATCCGTTATGATGTAGTCGAAATAGCCTTCTTCGATGAGTTTGTGCTGCTCTTCCAAGATGGCAGTATATGAGTTCTGGATGTTGAGGTAGCAGTAGAACCTGTTAGAAGGCATGATGCCTGCCGCGGTGTAGAATCCCGAATCCATGACCTCGTAAGTAAGTATCTTGGCATCAGGCGTTTGATTGATCGTATCTGCCAGACGGAACTGCGCGAGATAATCCTTCGGCTTGAATATGAGATACATGTTCTTGCACATGACTATCGTAAATGCATAAGTGATAATAAGACCTGCCGAAGCAAAGCGCTTAATGAAAGTCGAATGATCTTTTGACGCTTTCGCAATATAGTTCAGGACCTTTACTGCCGGGATCAGCGTGAGGCAGAAACAATAGGCCATGATATATCCGTAATAGTAGATCAATACCAGTCTTGTAAAGATAACGCCCAGAGCGGGCGCAAAGGTTATGAGGAACAGAAAGGCAGCCTTCTTGCGGTTAGGCTTTCCTGTGAACACGAGGGATATCAGGGACAAGACGAGCATGACTCCGTACATCGGATAGCTCTTTGTAAGCGTTACCGTAGACATAAAAGGAATGTAGATATTCTTGACTACAGGGATCGCCGCAAGGCCGTGCGCGTTAACACCTGAATGATAAAGGAACATATTATTATAAAAATATGCTTCCCAGAGAGAGTCTAAAGCTTTATTTGCAGCGAAATAGATAAGTACCGGAATGCTGATGATAATGACGCCTGAGACAAATCTCCAGACGAGGGACCACAGCTTAACGAAGCTTTTTCTCTTAATCGTGAGTACAAGTATGTAGAGGCAGAAGCCTGCGAAGAATCCGAGGAATGTGTATTTGATCCAGAAGACGATTCCCGTGAAAAGACCGATGAGAAGTGCTTCCTTTTTCTCGGGCAGACCGTCGCCTTTGACAATGGCCTTTAATCCGAAGTAAAGCGCGATGGTAAGCAGAGGGAAGCATAGCTCTTCAGCGTTGCCGCCGAAGTTGAACATCTTGATGGTATAGGTGATGCCCAGGAATAGCGGCATTACTGATATTGCATACTTGGAGGGCTCAACAAACAGCTTGGCTGTTTTCCATGAGAATACGGCGAAAAGAGATGCCGAGATGCATTCGACTATCCATCCGCCGATAAAAGATTTCTCGGAGATAAGAGCTGCAAGGGCATAGATGAAGTAGAGAAGAGGCCCCTTCTGTTCATAGAGATCCCTGTAAGGTACGTAGCCATGTATAATGCCTCTTCCGAGCGTGAAAAAACAGTTCGCATCGTCCCACGGATTAAACGGGTAAAGAGGCGAACTGGCAGACACGAATGTGATCGTGACTGCGGCTGACATTATAAGAATAACAAGCTCTGAACGCGAAAGCTTGCTATTGTCTTTCAGGCTTTCAGACTGCATGAATGACCGCTGGGAGAAAAGCCGGGATTATGCTTCGGCTTTCCACAGACCGTGGAGGTTGCAGTACTCGTAAGCTGCGATGACCTTCTCGTCAGATGCGATGGTGAATACGGCAACAGGAGCTTCACCGGGCTTAAGCTGTCTTATGATAGCGCCCTTGTCTGTCTCCAAAGCTACAAAAGTAATGTAGTGGGCATCCATCATGGGGTGAGCTACTTCGCCTACGGCAACGGTTACTTCCTGACCGTTAATGCTGATCACCGGTACATGCTTCTCACCGGCAGCATCAGTAGTATTGGGGATGAGTTCCTGAAGATTGCCGCCCTGGCAGTCAGTCTCAAAAAGCTTAGTGACAACAGTACCGCACTTGCCTATAAAGAACTTCATGGTGAAAACCTCCTATTGGCTTTTAATAGAGTAAAACCATTATATCATTTGTGCGTTTTAATGGCTTTCATATGGCCAATTGAAAATCATTATGAGGGCGATATTTGCAAACGAGACTAAAACTTAATGGAAACGGCACAGGGACCCAAGAAAATGCCCAAAAATAAAAGGGATTTAACTTAATTGTGCCAGCGCCGTTATGTATAATTTCAGCGGAGATCAGGAAAGACTCCGGTGGAAAAATATATGTGAGGTGGAATGTATGGCAAACATTTTCGATTTTACGGGAAGAGTAGCCGTTGTTACAGGTTGCTCGACAGGACTTGGTGTTCAGATGGCAAAGGCACTTGCTAATCAGGGCTGCAACATTGTAGCGATTGCTCGCCGTCAGAACCTCATTGATGAAGTTGCAGCACAGATCGCCCAGACTTACGGCGTAAAGACTCTTGCTGTTAAGCTTGATATTACTGACACAGCAGCAGTTGACGCTGCTATCGACGAGATCCTCGAGAAGATGGGAAGGATCGACATCCTCGTAAACAACGCAGGCACAGGTGCTGTCGCACCCGCTGAAGACATTACTGATGAGCAGTTCATGAATGAGATCGACATCGACCTCTTCGGTACTTTCAGAATGGCAAGAGCTGTTGCCAAGAAGGCAATGATCCCCGCAGGCTTCGGAAGAGTCATCAACATCTCTTCAATGTACGGCCTCGTAGGCAATAAGGTAGCTCCCGCATCTCCTTATCACGCAGCAAAGGGCGGCGTCGTTAACCTTACAAGAGCACTTGCATCCGAGTGGGGTAAGTACGGCATCACAGTAAATTCTATCTGCCCCGGTTATTTCTACAGCCCTCTTACAAAGGAGACACTTGATTCCGAGTTCTTCCAGGCTAATGCAAGAACAATGATCCCTCTTGAAAGATACGGCAACGACGGTGAGCTCGATACAGCTATCTGCTTCCTTTCTGCTCCCGCTACAACATACGTTACAGGCGTTAACCTCCCCGTAGACGGCGGTTATACTGCAATGTAACTGCTCAAACAGTTAATTCGCGTTTTTGAGTTTTTAATATCGCTGTGCAGGTCTTTTTGTCAAAAAGACTTGCACAGTTTCTTTTTGTGTTAGAATTAGCCTTGGATAGTTAAGGGGGACGGATTTTTGGAAAACGTCAGCGACAGATTTGTATTCTCTCGCAAAGAGCTGAAGCGTGCAGGCAGAACAAGCTTTAAACATCACTATCTGATGTTTGTTTTTACCTGCCTTATATCGTTGATCCTGCAGGTAGAGTTTTTCGCTTCTGATAACATAATCAGCGTCAGACGCCAGGTTATTTCCGATGCGGCGCAGGCTGCTTATGAGCTTACAGGCGCTTCAAGCGTTAAGACTCTTGAGCATTTTTATACGGGCATAGACGAAGACGCGGACTCTCTTTACAAAGACGTCCGTCAGTATCTTTATACCAAGAGCTTCGAAAACGAGAATACCGCAGAGATCTTCGGAAGAACGAAGGGAACGCTTAACCAGATAATCAACTTCGTGGCAGAGAATACATTTGTCGCGAATATCTATTCGATCATTACCCAGTTTGTCGGGTCGGAAAGTGTGGCCCGGTATATTATGATCATCCTTATTTTATTGGTAACGGTTTTCCTGTGGCTTTATTTCCGTAACGTATATATCGCCGTGAGCCGAAGGATATTCCTCGAAGGCAGGATCTATAAAAAGATCCCGTTCTCCAAGTACCTGTTCTTCATCAAGATGAAAAGATGGACCAGGGCATCGTTTGCTATGGGTATAAAGACCGGTTTGGAATTCCTGGGGATGATGACGGTAGTAGGCTGGCCGGTAGTGCATTACGGCCTGTTCCTTGTTCCTTATATCGTTGCCGAGAATCCTGACGTAAGACCTTTTGAAGCAGTTAAGCTCTCCTGGAACATGATGAAGGGCAATAAGTTTAAGCTCTTCCTTTTGAGCCTGAGCTTCCTCGGCTGGAATATCCTGGGATTCCTGACATTGGGTTTGGGCAATATCTTTTATGCGAACCCTTACATGATCAGCTGCTATGCCGAATTCTACACCGAGCTCCGAAAGTACTGCAAAGAAAAGAATATGCCCGGCGCAGAGCTTCTTAATGATACATACCTCTTCGTAAGAGCAGATCCCAATACTCTTCTTGAGACTTACGAAGACGTTATTACCGAGCTCAAGAAGCCTGAGTATTCTACGGAAAACCTTGAGACAAAGCGTACCAAGTTCTTCGCTAAGTATTTTGGCTTCGTCATTACGTACAGCAAGGACGAGAATGAATATGAGAAGCGCGAGGCTTTAAAGCAGAGAATGAAAGCCCTCAAGCTTCAGGCTGACGGTGCGGTATATCCTTCAAGGCTTTCACCTATACCTGAGCAGAGAAGAATAACTGCCCTCGATAATATCCATTACCTCAGGCACTATTCGCTCTCGTCTCTGACATTCATGTTCTTTATCTTCTCGTTCGTCGGCTGGGCATGGGAGCTTTTCTACTACTTCCTCATGAAGGGAAAGCTCATCAACCGCGGCGTTCTCCACGGTCCCTGGCTCCCGATTTACGGATTCGGCGGAGTGTTTATCCTTCTGCTCCTTAACGTATTCCGTAAGAGACCGTTTATCTTTACCATCATGACCATGGTGCTTTGCGGATCGGTAGAATATTACACAGGCGTCGCATTAGAGTACTTCCTGCACCAGAAATGGTGGGATTACAGCGGATACTTCCTCAATATCAACGGAAGGATCTGCGCAGAAGGCCTGTTCGTATTCGCAGTAGCCGGCGTATCGTTCACATATGTCTTTGCGCCGATCTTAGATAACCTGATACGTAAGATCAACAAGCATATCCTGAGGTGGTTCTGCATCGCGCTGTGTGCTCTGATAATCTTCGATACCATCTACACATGGACGATCAAGCCTAACTCAGGCTACGGCATCACCGGCAGCTTCGATCACGACGAAGATCCTGTATACACTGAACAGACAGAATAAAGCTTTCCTCGACTTAAAGTCCTCCGCACTTCGCTGTCGCTCGTTTGTGCGGAAAAAGTCTCGGAAAAGCTTTATTCTTTATCGGCTGAGAAAAATTACAGGCCGGTAAGGAAATTAATTGCCTGAGCAGCGAGTCCTGTTGCGAGGAGAACTGCAAAGATAACGATGCAGATGATCGCGTAGCAGAAATAGGACCTTGCGAAATTCCTCTTATTGATGTTCCTTGAGAATGAGCAGATTATCAGCATGATAAAGCCTACTACAGGTATCGAGAACAAAAGCTGGTAGCCGAAATAACCCCACATCGAGATCGGACGGTATTCGGCAGGTATGTTGTTGTGTTCCATATGTTTTTTCTCCCTTATTCATAGGTCTTTTTGAACAAAAAAAGGCCGTTTTCGATAAGCGTAAATATAGCACATATAACTTGTATTTCCTTTAAGAAAATGTTAATTTACCTCATATTGTTTTTTAAGAGGGAATAGTTATGGAGAAGAAGCCTTTTGTTACTAAGAGCCAGATCGAAGAGATCGCAAAAACACACCACACGCCGTTCTACATTTACGATGAGAAGGGCATCCGCGAGAACTGCAAGCGTGTAAAAGAGGCTTTTGCCTGGAATAAGGGCTTTAATGAGTTTTTTGCAGTAAAGGCAACACCTAATCCTTATATCCTGGACATCATCAACGATTACGGATTCGGTTTTGACTGTTCTTCTGAGGCAGAACTTATTCTTGCTGACGCAGTTGGCGGACCGATCATGTTCTCGTCCAATGACACTCCCGCAAGAGAGTATGCGCTCTGCGCAAATCTCGGAGGCATCATTAATCTCGACGATATCACGCATATTCCGTTCCTTGAGTACATCTTAGGACCTGTTTTCCCTGAGGTCATGAGCTGCAGGTATAATCCGGGCGGAGTATTCAAGCTCAGCAACGGCATCATGGATAATCCCGGCGATTCCAAGTACGGAATGACAAAGGAGCAGCTCATCGAGGCTTACACACAGCTCAAGGCTCACGGCGTAAAGAAGTTCGGAATCCATGCTTTCCTTGCAAGTAACACTGTTACAAACGAATATTATCCTACTCTTGCGGGCCAGCTCTTTGAGCTCGTAGTAGAGATCGCAGAGAAGGTAGGAATCGAATTTGCTTTCGTTAATCTCTCGGGCGGCGTAGGCATCGGTTACAGACCTGAGGATACACAGAATGACATCATGGCGATCGGTGAGGGCGTAAGAAAGCAGTTCGAGCGCGTTCTCGTACCTGCAGGCATGGGCGATGTCGCAATCTATACTGAGATGGGAAGATTCATGCTCGCACCTTACGGCATGCTCATCACCAAGGCCGTTCACGAGAAGCACATTTATAAGGAATATATCGGTGTAGATGCGTGCGCTGCAAACCTTATGAGACCTGCAATGTACGGCGCATATCACCACATTACCGTCCTCGGCAAGGAAAATGAACCCTGTGACCATAAGTATGACGTATCCGGCAGCCTCTGCGAGAACAACGATAAGTTTGCTATCGACAGAATGCTCCCGAAGATCGATATGGGCGATTATCTTGCAATTCACGATGCAGGCGCTCACGGCTTTGCTATGGGTTACAACTACAACGGAAGACTCTGGTGCTCAGAGCTCCTGCTCAAGGAAGACGGCTCCGTAGAAGAGATCAGAAGAGCACAGACGCTCAACGACTACTTCTCAACGTTCGACAACACCAAGTATGCTAACAAGCTTATCAGCAACTGATACCGTAAAAGCCTGAAAACATAGCGTTTGCGGCGTTTTAGCCATATCTTATTTCACTAATAACAAGGTTCTGCGATTGTGCAATATGCACAAAAACAGAACCTTTGTGTTATGCAATCTGTTAAGTAAATCCATTGTTTGAACCGGGGATGAAGTGTACCATTAGGCTGTCCAAAGGGAAAGCCTTTGGGGATAGTAAAAAAAGGAATATATACCATACAAGGAGGTATTACATAATGAAAGCTTTTTACTTAGACAACATTGATGTTGCAACACTTATGAAGGCACTTGATGAGTGCAAGGGAAACGTAATCCTTCTTACGGATGAAGGTGACCGCTTCAACCTTAAGAGCAAGCTCAGCCAGATCACTGGTATCATGAAGCTTATCGAGGGCGGAATCGTATGCAATGCAAAGATCTCCTGCTCTGATCCTGACGATGAGGCTATGCTCTTCAGACTCAATCTTTTCGGAAAGATTGACGATGACGCAGAGAAGGTATAAGCCTTACCTGCTGTAAGTTAATAACAGTTTGTTTGAAGGGGCTGTCCGATACGGGGCAGCCCCTTAAGCTTGTTTTTACAGCGAAAGAAAAAGCCCCTGAGTGTCTGCTCAGGGGCTTTGTGTCTCTTTAAGATTTTATTCGCGTTCGCCGATCGGATGATACTTGACTCTGGACTGAACGCTCTTGTAAGCAGGACGGATGATCTTGCCCTTGCCGTTGAGCTCTTCGAGTCTGTGCGCTGACCACCCGGAGATCCTTGCGATGGCGAAGAGGGGAGTGTAGAGCTCCATGGGGATACCGAGCATCGAATAAACGAAGCCGCTGTAGAAGTCGATGTTAGCCGATACGCCCTTGTAGATCTTGCGTTCTGCGGCAATAAGCTCTGCAGAAAGCTTTTCGACTCTCTCATAGAACTCGAATTCCTTCGTGCGGCCCTTCTCGGCTGAAAGCTCTTTGACGTAGCGCTTAAATATCTGCGCTCTGGGATCGGAGATCGAATAGATAGCGTGTCCCATACCGTAGATAACGCCTGAACGGTCGAATGCATCCTTGTGGAGGATCCTCTCGAGATAAGCGAGGATCTCATCGTCATCTTCCCAGTCGGAAATGCTGCGCTCAAGCTCTTTGAACATCTTGACTACCATGATGTTCGCGCCGCCGTGCTTAGGTCCCTTGAGAGAGCTTAAAGCAGCAACGACAGACGCATAAGTATCGGTGCCGGAACTGGTTACGACGTGTGTCGTAAACGTGGAGTTGTTACCGCCGCCGTGCTCTGCGTGAAGCATGAGAGATACGTCTAAGATCTTTGCTTCGAGAGGCGTGAACTTGTTGTCAGGTCTTAACATGTAGAGGAAGTTCTCTGCAGTCGAAAGATCCGGCCTCGGTCTGTGGACTACGAGTGAGTCACGGTCAAGGTAATAGCGCATTGCATTGTAGCTGTGTACTGCAAGGCTCGGGAAGATGGAGATCAATTCCAGAGACTGCCTTAAAACATTCGGAAGCGAGATGTCTGCAGCCTGTGTATCGTAAGCATAGAGGTTAAGAACGCCTCTTTGGATGTTGTTCATGAGATCAGAAGAAGGCTTCTGCATGATTACGTCTCTGAAGAAGTTTTTAGGCATCTTGGACCGTGCCTCAACAAGAAGACTCCTGAATCTTCTTAATTCCTCTTCATTCGGAAGCTTTCCGAACAAGAGAAGATAAGTGGTCTCCTCAAATCCGTAATGCATCTCTTCAGGCTGGCCTTTGATCATGTCCTTTACGTTGATTCCGCGATAGAACAATTCACCCGGAGCAGGTACGGTCTCGCCGTCAACGACCTTTGTCGCGTTGACTTCGGAGATCTTTGTAAGACCTGTGAGAACACCTTTACCGTTAACGTCTCTTAAGCCGCGCTTGACATCGTACTTGGTGTAGAGCTTGGGATCTATGGCATTAGACTGACATATCTCCGCAAGACGGCTGATCTCGGGGGTTATCTTAGAGTAATTATTTTGAGCCATAAGACCTCTCCTTTCTGTAGCTTAAGGCAGCATGTGTGAAGACACATGTTCTAATATTCTAAAGGATAGAAATGTACAAAGCAATTAAATCAGGTATCCGCCGTTTACGCCGATGATCTGGCCGGTGATAAAAGATGCCTTGTCAGACTGAAGGAAATACAGCGTCTCGGCGATCTCTTCAGGGTCTCCGAGCCTGCCCTCGGGAGTATCGTCGCAGATGGCTTTGCGGTCTTCATCTCCGAAGCCTTTCATCATGTCTGTCTCGATAGCTCCCGGCGATACCGCGTTGACTCTGATGCCTGAAGGACCAAGCTCTTTTGCAAGTGATTTGATGTATGAATCGACTGCACCTTTACTTGCCGAATAAAGCGCTTCGCAGGATGCACCTGTCTGTCCCCACATTGAAGAAACAGCCAGAATAACGCCTTTGCCCTGTCTTACCATATGAGGAATAACTTCGCTTGTGAGGTTAAAGAGTCCGCCGAAATTCGTATCCATGATATCCCTGTAATCTCCGAATCCCATATCCTGCGCGAGTCCTGAACGCGCGATGCCGGCATTTGAGATAAGTACGTCGATATTGCCGTTTTCGCTGATCGCGTCATTTACGGCTTTGGAAACACTTTCAGGATCTTTTACGTCGCATACAAAATAACTGACACCGTCAACGGCGTCTTCATTCCTGCCTGTGCGGCTTAAAGATGATACTTTGTATCCCTTGCGCGCGAAAAGCTCCACGCAGGCTCTGCCGATCCCGCGGCTGCCACCTGAAATCAAAAGATGCGGCATTAGATTATCCCCCTTAAATCTTATCCTTCATGATATTTTACACGATTCTGAGAAAGCTTGCCTGCTCACTTAAGAAACTTCGGTTTTACAAGACAGCACTTAATATATATAATATCAGGGTTGAATTGGAGGATTCCTATAATGTCTAAGTCAAAGAAGGGCGCAAAGCCTGAAGAGAAAGATATAAAGATCAACGGGGAAGAAGAGATCACCGAGACTGAAGCTGTTGATACAGATGAAGCTTCTGAAGAGATCGAAGCTTCCGAAGAAGCAGAGGAAACAGAAGAAGTTTCTGAGGAAGTTGAGGAAATCGAAGAAGCAGAGGAAGAGTCTGAAGCTGAATCCGAAGAAGAGGCTTCCGATGAAGACGAACCTGAAGAAGAGCAGCCCGTGGAAAAGAAGCCTAAGGCAAAAAAGGCTAATTCTTCTGATAACGAGTTTGTAAATCTTCCTTTTATCGAGAAGTGCAAGAAAGACCCGGTCATTCCGGTCGCACTCCTTCTGGCATTCATCATGATCGTCGTTGCAGTTATCTACTTCCTGCTTCCGGGCGTAAAGGCTCCTACAATGGATCTGACGCTTGAAGAGTTTGAGAACGGATTCAATCAGTGCGATACGACAATGTATTTCTTTGAGAGCGGTTTTGATATCAGCATCAAGAAGATCGAATACATTGACCGTTCCGCAGCTCCCGGCATCTTAGGAGAGACAGAGACACTCTCTTACAGCAGCACTTATGTTGATCATTTCACAGGCCACGCATCAGTCCTTTACGATGCAGGACTTGAAGGCGCTACCAGAAAGACCGACGGAAAGCTCACTCATATCAGAGTTTACATTGCTTACGATGAGGACAACCAGGACGATGTCATAAGAGTCTGGATGTTCTTCGCCGCTTCACTGCAGGCACTTTATCCCGATCTTAGCGAGTTTGACGCAAAGTACCTTGCTCTCTCCGAGATGAGCAACTATGCAGGTGACGGAATGTACATTAAGAGAGGCGATATCGCTTTCAGATGGATCCCCGTAAAGCCCGGCGTTGGCGGACACGAGAGCGCTTACATTGTTATCGAAGCAGTTCCTGCAAAGATCTTAAGTGATGAGCAGATCGCAAAGACCTTGGAGATCACAGATCCTTCTGCTTCTGAATCCGAGTCAGCAGCAGTTGAAGCAAGTGCTTCCGCAACTTAAGAAATATCAAAATCACGCAAATGATAAGGGGCTTTACGGCCCCTTATTTATTTTTCGGAATGCTTGAAAAAGTTACGCATCAGGAATGATATCCGGATCAGGTCCTGTACTTTTAGCTTTGGGTTCTTTGTCTTTTATCATTTCAGTAAGGCTGAAATCTTTTGCGTTCCCGGGCTTTTCTTTTCGAGCCAGAGCACTGAAAACAATGATCGGCAGACAGGTGTAGATGGGATAGCCGAATCTGAATTCGTCATGCATCAGCGTAGCGATAAGGAGCGTCGCTACAAGGCACAATACAGGCAGTGAGAAGAGGACGTTCTTGCGCTTGTAATAGATGCAGTAGACGAAGCAGAACAGGATTATCCACACATGCAGACCGACATTGTAAGTCTGTACGAGAATGGCGTTGTCATCGGTAAACCATCTGACGTATTTGTGGAAAGTCTCGTATGCGCCCTGGGAGTTTATGATGAGCCTTAATCCGTCTTCTTCGCAGACTCCGTCCCACCATTTCATCCAGTAGTATGAGCACGGATTCCAGTAGCCTGATGTCTGGTCGACCCACGCGCGTGTGGCAAGAACAGGGTGTCTTATCACGATGGTAAACCATGTGCCAAGGCACTGGAAAGGATGGTCTTTGATGTATTGCTGGTTGCCCTCGTAGCGGATAACGTCTCTTGCGTAATCGTAGATCCTGGGATTATATCTTTCTTCCATTCTCTCGATCGAAGCGACCTGGTCTATGACGGCTCTCTCGCTGCTTGTGAAATCGTAGTTTTCCCTTGCGATCCTGGTTACCTGCTGTACAGGGATCGAGAGCATCTCGACCGTATCAGCCTGAGGTATGTTCATCGCTTTGAGCATAGGGAATTTCATTATGAGAGCCACGATCAGAGACGCCAAAAAAGCGAAAAGTATCTTCTTATCGATCTTCTTCGTAATGACTGCTACTACGGCAAAGATAACTATGAGCAGCAGGAATGCGGGCAGACCGTTGCTTCTCAAAAGATTAAAGCCGACGCCTGTCAGGAAGAGCATCGCGTAGTTGACTGACTGCCTCTTGCCGAGCTTTTTGAAGATCCTGTAGAGGTAAACGATGAAGAGGCAGACGACGGCGCCGTAAAGGCTGTCCTTCCAGAGCGTGAAGCTGAAGATGATGTGGCAGGGGGTAATAAGGAACCAGATAAGCCACCCTGCCGCGAAGATCCTTCTGCCGCCGGCTTCGATGATGGTGGAGATCATAAAAGCGAAGGTCGCGGACATGAAGATTATCTGGAAGATCGTATATGTTGCGACTGCAGCGTTTATATCCTGGAACATGGACATTCCTATGTTGTAGAAGAACCCTATGATCCATGTCTGGTATACGGGATGGTGGTTAGAATAATTGCCGGTGACTATCTGGTGGATCTGGTTCATGCTGTCGGAACAGATCTGCCCGGGGTATGAGCACAGGAAGAATACCAGCATGTAGAAGACTGCAAGCAAAGTGAAGCTGATGACGAACCATTTCGCAGGATCGGCAGGCTTGTCCTGCTTGGCGATGTCGTGCTTTGCAAGAAAACTGTCACAGAATTTGAAGATGTTGATGAACACCACACCGGCAGACAAGAACAGCAGCACGATGCTGATAAGCTGGAATGTGACCGAAAGATTCATGTAGTGCTCGTA
The DNA here is from genome assembly GCA_017554745.1 of Clostridiales bacterium. Lineage (GTDB taxonomy): Bacteria > Bacillota > Clostridia > Saccharofermentanales > Saccharofermentanaceae > Saccharofermentans. Next base: position 31,042 of record JAFZHS010000025.1, read on the forward strand.
ATTGGCAACGACTACCATGACGCCGAAAAGAGCCGCGAAGCCCAAAAGGACTTTGGATCTGTATTTCTTGTCCTTTTCGCTTACATCATCGGATCCTTTGCCTAAGACGGCCTGGTTCATTATGAATGCGAAGATCGCAAAAACGCCTGTTATCAGATAAACGATCCTGGAAGAAGTTTTCTCGGGCTGGCCGAAATAGCAAAGAAAATAAACGAGTCCGATGAACGAACAGATCGTGTATGCCGGTCTCTTGATCTGGCTGGAAGTCATCCTGTGAGCTCCTTGGAAACATTAAGTCTCAAACATCATTGATTCTAACATAGAATGAGTGCGTGTGGGCCTGATATTACGATTTGCGGACAATCGCAAGGCAAAATAAAAAGCTGTCTCTAGGAATATCCTGAAAGACAGCTTTGAAAATTGGCAGGGGAGACACGATTTGAACGCGCAACCGGCGGTTTTGGAGACCGCTGCTCTACCGTTGAGCCACTCCCCTGTGTTGCAACGAACAGTTTAATAGTTGGTTTGCACTATGTCAAGGGTAATGTTAAGATTGAACCGACTTTGTATATATATAATTAAGGAGTTGCTCTATGAGATTAGCAGTTATCGGTACCGGCAATATGGGCAAGGCCCTTCTGGGCGGTTTTGTTAAGGGCGGAGTCATAAGTCCTTCTGATGCCTGGTGCTTCGATGTTTTTCCTGAAGCTTGTAAGAAATGCGCCCAAGATCTCGGCGTTAACGCGGCTTCTTCTGCACAAGAGGCAGTTGAAGGTGCCGATTATATCCTGATGGCCGTAAAGCCTATCCATTTCGACGATGCCCTCAGGGGCATTAAGGACAGCCTGAAGCCTGAGGCTATCGTTCTTTCCATCGCTGCAGCAGTTACCTGCGACAGGATCGGCAAGATCTTGGGTGAAGGCAGGAAGTTCGTCAGGATCATGCCCAACACACCTGCACAGGTAGGTCTCGGCGTTGCCGCTGTATGCCCCGTCGGCCTTACTGATGAGGAATCTGCATTCGTTCTTAAGCTCCTTAATACCTGCGGAGAGACAATCCTCTGCGATGAGAATACATTAGATGCTATCGGATGCGTATCCGGTACGGGTCCTGCTTATGTCATGCTCTTTATCGAAGCCATGGCAGACGCTGCAGTCAGCCTCGGAATAAAGAGAGCGGATGCTCTTAAGATCGCCGCTGCCACAGTGGCTGGATCAGGCAAGCTCGCTCTGGAGACAGGTACACATCCTGCAGTGCTTAAGGATATGGTCTGCTCACCCGGAGGCACAACGATCGCCGGCGTTATGGCTCTCGAAGAGAACGGCCTTAGAAATGCGGTCATCAAATCCGTTACCGCTGCATACGATAAGACGCAGGAGATGAAGGGCAATAAGTAAGCCCGCTCATATGGCATTGATCAGCGAAGTGACAATCTATACTGACGGAGCTTGTTCGGGCAATCCCGGACCGGGCGGCTGGGCAGCTATTCTCATGGCCGGCGGAGCCAAGAAAGAACTCTCGGGCGGAGAGCGCGATACGACCAACAACCGCATGGAGCTCATGGCAGTAATAGAAGGTCTTTCTGCTCTTAAGCGTCCCTGCAAGGTGGATGTCTACAGTGACAGCGCTTATGTCGTAAATGCTTTCAGCCAGAACTGGATCGAGAAGTGGATCAGGAACGGCTGGAAGAACAGTGCCAAGGCAGAAGTCGCCAACAGTGATCTTTGGAAGAGGCTCATCGAGCTTACGACAACGCACAAGGTCACTTTCCATAAGGTCAAGGGACATGCCGAGAATGAATTCAATAACCGCTGTGATGAGCTCGCGGTAGCCGAGTGGAAAAAGATCAGCGAGGTAAAAGGGTAGATTCATGGGAAGGATCAATTGCAGCGACGATATGCTTTTCGAGAAGACCATCGACAAGAAGACGGTCTTCGAAGGCAAGGTCTTCGATGTTGAGATAAAGAAGATATTAACGCCCGAAGGCAAAGAGAGCTTCAGGGAGATAGTCAGGCATCACGGCGGCGCATGCATCCTGCCGATCGATGATGAGGGCAACTGCTATCTGGTAAAGCAGTTCAGGAGCCCTTTTGAGACAGTTATGCTCGAAGCTCCCGCCGGCAAGATAGAAGAGGGTGAAGATCCCCTTGCCTGCGCGGCAAGAGAGATCACGGAAGAGACAGGTCTTACCGCAGGAAAGATCGAGAGCGCCGGCGCTATTGCTGCCACTCCGGGTTACTGCACTGAGATCATCAGTCTTTTTATCGGAACCGGTCTTGAGTACAAGGGCGGCACTCCGGACGAGAATGAGTACATCTCTACTGTTAAAATGCCTCTTAAGGATGCTCTTGAGATGGCAGACAGTGGTACGATTAAAGATGCCAAGACAATGGCGCTTTTATATAAGGCTGCTAGGAGGTTAGGACTTTGAGCAGGGATACATCGCGCAAAGAAGCTGCAGGAGTAGTATTGTTCTTCTTTGCAATTGCAATGATATTGATATTCTATCTTCCTGTTTCCCTGACAGGTGTTATCGGCGCGTCCGCAAAGAGCTTTTTCTTCGGACTGGTAGGAGTCGCTGCTTATGCGATCCCGGTGTACATCCTCTACGTTGCTTTGGATGTTTTCTTTGAGAAGAGACAGGGCGTATCGGGTATAAGAGTCAGGAGTATGATCCTGCTCCTGGTCTCCGTATCGGCTCTCATCGCGCTCATCTCAATGGATATGGTCTATTTCGAAGGTTTGTGCCAGATGAACGACGGAAAGACTTCCGCTCTTAAAGCATTATCGCTTCTCTGGGATTCGGGCGAGGACTCCGCGCTCATCAATAATCCGGCAAGCTCTTCGTTTACTCTTACAGGCGGCATCATCGGAGGCTCTATCGCTGTTGCGCTCTATAAAGTAACAGGCACAGTTATAGGAATCCTCGCGATAATCGTATTCCTGCTTACACAGATCCTGCTCGTGTTCAGAGTGTCCATCAAGGCTACTGCCAAGAAGACAGCGCATGCGATCAGTACTGCTTCAGGCAAGGTCTATAACAGTGTGGTAAGCCATAAAGACCAGAAGTACAAAGACCCTGAGTACCAGATGTATTCAGGCAACGGTTATAACGACACGAATATTCAAAGGGCCAGACAGAACGCCGGTACGACGGTTATCTCATACGGTGACGGCAGTGTCATCCCGCCCGTAAATACGCCTGATTACGGCTCGCGCTTTGTCCAGAGCAATCCCAATGCAGGCGGACGCACGCCCCAGAAGCAGGGTCCTTTCATGACCAACATGCCTATCGACGGCGAATCGGGCTTTGCCGATGTTGATAAGATGACAGGCGGACAGATCCATGCCGTCGACCAGGTGCCGGGCAAGCTTGCCTTCAATGAGAAGGAATACAATGTCTCTAACGGACAGGAAGGTTCTGCAGACTTCGGATATATTACTGATCCTTTGAATCTTCCTAATGCGGCGAAAACAAAGAAGCAGAGAAAGACTCTCTCGTTCCTTGATCCCAAGAAGAAGGATGATTTCTATGATCTTTCAGACGGCAAAAAGTCAGAACAGGACGAAGATATCAACGATGCACAAGGCGGCCCTTATGAGGTCGGTGAAGAATACGGTTCGGCTTACGATTATTCGGAGCCTGACCGTTCGGTAAGAGAGCCGAAGATCAATCTATCGCAGTACGAGGATGACAGCATTGAGGAAGTAAAGCCTGCTGCACCTGCACCGAATGACGGCATTACCATCAATGCGGGCAATGATAATACCGCGGGTTACAGCACTACTGAGGGAAGAATATTAAAGACTTCTTCACGCACCAAATCTGTTCCGGTTACCCCCGGAATCGAGTTTGCTGAAGAGACAAAGCAGCATGAAGCACAGCTCCGTGCCCAGAGAAGAAGACTCAGGAATTACAAGCCCGCTCCCACTACGCTCTTGGCACCCGATATCAAGCAGCGCGCTGACGCTGACCTTGAGAGAAAGCTCAAGGCTAAGGCACAGAAGCTTGAGGAAGCGCTTAAGAGCTTCGGTATCGTAGCAAGAGTTGTTAACATCACGCACGGGCCTTCGATCACCAGATTCGAACTGACGCTCGAGACCGGTACAAAGGTATCCAGAGTCACGAATCTCCAGGATGACATCATGCTCGCCATGGCAGCCATCTCCATAAGAATTGAGGCACCTATCCCGGGAAAGAGCGCGATCGGTATCGAGATCCCTAATGACACTGCTACTGCCGTACAACTGAGAGGCCTTGTCGAGACAAAGGAATTCAAGGCTGCATCTCCTCTTACTGTCGCTTTGGGAAGAGATATACCCGGAAGACCTATCTATTGTGATCTCGCCAAGATGCCTCACCTCATGATCGCAGGCTCCACGGGTTCAGGTAAGTCCGTATGTATCAACTCGATCCTTACGAGTATCCTTGTTCACTCTTCACCCGAAGAAGTCCGCATGATCCTCGTTGACCCCAAGGTCGTAGAGCTTTCTGTATATAACGGCATCCCTCATCTCATCATGCCGGTCATCACTGATCCCAAGAAGGCTGCAGGCGCTTTGAACTGGGCAGTTAACGAGATGCAGAGAAGATATAAGCTTTTCGAGGAGGGCCAGGTAAGAGACATCAAGGGCTTTAACGAGAAATATAAGAACGACAGCCAGGTAGAGCATCTGCCTTTGCTTCTCATCGTTATAGACGAGCTTGCCGAGCTCATGATGGTAGCCGCAAAAGAAGTCGAGACATATATTTCGAGACTCGCAGCGCTCGCAAGAGCTGCAGGCATCCATTTGCTCATTGCCACACAGAGACCTTCCGTTGACGTTATCACGGGTGTCATCAAGGCCAATATCGGCTCGAGGATCGCTTTCGCCGTTACTTCGGGCGTTGACTCAAGAACAATTCTTGATTCTTACGGTGCAGAGAAGCTCCTCGGTAAGGGCGACATGCTCTATGCACCTATGAGTGCTCCGCAGCCTGTAAGAGGCCAGGGCGCGTTCCTGAAGGATGAAGAGGTAGAGGACGTCGTAGATTGCCTTAAAAAGCAGTATGGCGCTATGTACGATGAAGCCATCATCAAGGATATCGACAGAGTCACAGAAGGCGGTGACCAGCCTCTCGGTGGTTCATCTTCCGGCGGTTCGTCCGGCGGATCAGAGAATGACGAACTGTTCAACCAGGCGGTCCAGACCGTACTTGAGAACGGAAGCGCAAGCGTATCGGTTCTTCAGAGAAGACTGGGCTTAGGTTATCCGAAGGCCGCAAGACTTGTAGATGAACTCGAGAAGAGAAAGATCATCGGACCATATGAAGGAAGCAAGCCCAGAAAGATCCTTATCACGGAGACCGAATGGCTTGAGATGCAGGCGAGAAACAGTGGAAATGAATGAGATAAATGAACAGATCAACGCGAAGGCAAAAGAACTCGTTGAGATCTGCAAAGATAAGAAAGTCACGATCGGATTTGCCGAGAGCCTTACAGGAGGCTTGATCTCGGCCTCTGTCGTTAATATCCCCGGAGCATCCGCGGTTTTCAAAGGCTCTGTAGTCTCATATACGAATGAGATAAAAGAGAATGTCCTTGGTGTTCCTTCTGAAATTATCAGTGAGCATACCGAAGTATCTGAAGAATGCGCTATTGCCATGGCTCAGGGCGGTGCCAAGGTTCTCGGCTGCGATCTCGTAGTCTCCGTAACCGGAATAGCAGGCCCTACAGGTGCCTTGCCCGGCAAGCCTGTCGGAACAGTATATATGGGCTATTGTTATGAATCACCGGATACTTTTGGCGATCATACCGCAGCTTTGAGGTTGAATTTTGAAGGAGACAGGGATACTATACGCTCCTATACTGTGCTTTCAGCTTTAGATCTGGCTGTCAGACTGGTTAAGGAAGGTAAAGCTTAAGTGTCTGAGATTACTAATCCCGAAGAAAGCAAGAAAACAACGTCTCCTTCAAAAAAGAGGGGGATGAGCTTTGCTTTATCGACGATAATCGTAGGCATCGGTCTCATCATTACTAAAGGCTCAGGACTTATCCGTGACGTAATCGTTTCCTGGAAATTTACAGAGCCTGCGCTTCGCGACGCCTACATGCTCGCATTCAATATCCCGGATCTTTTTTATAACCTTCTTGTCGGCGGGGCAATCTATTCGACGATCGCTCCATACATGAGCGCACAACTGGCTGTAGGCAGGGAAAAAGAAGCCATAAAGGTCGTAAGCAAATTCATTACAGCAGTAAGCATCGTAATGATCGTCTTCTGCTCTATAGGAACCATATTCTCAGAACCTTTATATAAGTTCTACAGCCTTTTCCATAATGTTAAGAATCCGGATATCCTGCCTTTGGCAGCACAGGCTTCCAAGCTTTTGTTCCCGCAGATCTTCTTCATTATGCTTGCGGCACTTTGTAACGGAATCCTTATCGCATACAGAAGATTTACGATCACTTCGTTTGCGCCTGTCTTATATAACATTCTGGTTATTGCAGCCATCTATGTCTTCGGCGGAAATGATCTTACACACCTTATGATGACGACTGGCGGAATCCTTGTGGCAGCTTTATTCAATTTCCTTTTCCAGTACGTATTGGGCTTTAAGCAGATGAGACAGTTCAAGCCTGATTTCCATCTGGCTGACAGGGAACTCTTTAAGGTTTTCAAGCGTGCCGTACCGATCCTTATCTCGGCATCTGTAGTACAGATCAATGCGATCGTATTAAACAGTTTTGCTTTGCAGTTTGATGAAGGAAGCGTTTACTGTTTCAGAAACGCGAACTCGATCTGGCAGATACCTTATTCGGTATTTGTCGTAGCTATCACTACCGTAATGACGCCTGAACTTTCCGGAGATTACGAAGCAAAGAGATATCAGAAGGCTTCAGATCTCATTTCTCATTCAATGAGAAGCGCACTGTTCATGACCATTCCTTCTGCTGTGTTTATCGGAGTCTTGAATGTTGACGTCGTTAAAGCGGTCTACCAGTGGCATTCGGCATATACCAACGAACAGGCCCAGGTCGCGGCTACATTCCTTTTGGGATTCTGCAGCGCAATAGTTACGGCAACTGTCGTTCACGTATTTAACCAGGCATTCTATGCGATAGGCCAGACAAAGATACCTTTGTTTGCAGGCATCTTGGGACTCGTGATCAATCCTGTTGCGTGCAGCATAATGATCAAGCTCGGCGTGGGTCCCATGTCTTTGTCTTTCGCTTATTCGATAACAAATATCTTCATGATGGTGCTTCTTGCTGTGACATACTGCAGACGCAAGGAGCTTGCTCCCCACGGCATCATCAAGTTCCTGCTTAAGAGCGTTATCTGTGTAGCGGTCATGGCAGGCGTGGTATTTGTTATCAACATGTTCCTTCCTGCCCAGGGCGGCAAGGCCATGCAGCTCGGTATTTTTGCGCTTAAGGCAGCGGTTGCTGTTGCAGTCTTCTTTGCCATGGCGGTTATTCTCCGGATGGAAGAAGCGACATACTGGATCGACAGGGCAAAGAACATTTTCAAGAAGGGCAGGGCGAAGAAAACAACAGCCTGATCTTGTAACATAAGTTTTCAAATTTTAATGATAATATGTCATTAAGAATTTGAGACTGAGAGGAACAGGATGCTGATGTTAAAGAGCCGCTTTCTTAAGTTTATCTGCCTGTGCCTGACAGTCTTTTCTGTTTTATCCTTTTTAAGCAGCAGTATCCCGGTAATTGCTTTAGATGATGCTTCCTCAGCTGATGAAGCCGCTGAAGAAGAGGATATCGATCCGATGTATTTCAAGTTCGTCGGACGCCTTTATGCGATCGTTACCCGTCAGATGCATGCTGATGAGACCGAGAAGCACGATCTGGCAAAAAGTCTCAAAGGCGGAATATCAGCTGCCTATGACGTCATGTATCACTTCTATTTTTCCGATGCGTACCGCGAACTCGGCCAGAGCGATGAAGACTTCGTCGAAGATCTCTATACCGGTTGTTACGGGAGATATGCTGACGAATCCGGCAAGAAGTATTATGTCGGAAGGCTTGAATCAGGATACAGCAGATATCTGGTTTTCAGGGAGTTCCTGTCTTCAAATGAGTTCGTTAAGCTCTGCAGCAGCTACAATATACGTATTAAGAAAATACTTATCAGCAACTATATAGATCACCTTGACGGCATGACCTGTATCTGTGACGACTATTATGATCTTGATAAGAACGGCAATCTCGACTGGTGCTATAAGAATGCCGCCAAGCACGTCCGCTGCATCAATGAGTTCTACTACACCAGCCCCACGAAATACTACATCATCGCTGACATCGATAACTGCTATATCATGATCTTCAAGGGCAGTGTAGGCCAGTGGTCTTTATACAAGATCTATCCGATGTCCTGCGGCAAATCCGGGCATGAGACTCCCAGGGGGAACTATAAAGTAACGGGCAAGCTGTCCTATTTCTATTCCCATGGTTCGCTTTGCTATTATGCGACACAGTGGAACGGACCATATTACCTTCACAGCGTCACTTATAACTATAACGGAACTATCCAGAACGGTACGCTCGGCAAGCATATCTCTGCTGGCTGTATCAGGCTCAGAATAGATGTGGCGGAGTGGATTTACGATAATATCCCGGTCGGAACGCCCGTTAAAACGATCTGAGTTTTTGTCGGTTTTTGTCGGTTCTTGTCGTTTTTCGACCGGCATCAGCAGTTTGTGAAAACCGCGAAATGCTGTGCTCTTGGGACTTTTGAAAATTAAGTGTCCGATTATATGGACTTGTATGTATTTGTCCGAATTTTGTGGGCTAAATTCGGTTGACAAAAGTGTATCATAACAATAGAATTAACTCATAAATGAAGAACAAATGTTCAATACTTTTTTCAGGAGGACGATATGGCTAAGAGTAAGAATGCCGGTAAGGGCTCAGTTGCCCAGGTTCAGGATAAGGATGAGAGAAGGAAAGCACTTGACGCCGCTATGGCGCAGATCGAGAAGCAGTTCGGCCAGGGTGCCGTTATGCGTTTGGGCGATAAGTCGCAGGTTGAGATCGATACGATACCTACAGGTGCTTTGACACTTGATATCGCTTTGGGTATCGGCGGACTTCCCAGAGGAAGGATCATTGAGATCTACGGACCTGAATCTTCAGGTAAGACTACAGTTGCTCTTCACTGTGTTGCAGAAGCACAGAAGATGGGCGGTACATGCGCATTCATCGATGCAGAGCATGCGCTCGATCCTGTCTATGCAGGCAATATCGGTGTTGACGTAGATAATCTCCTTTTATCCCAGCCTGATACAGGAGAGCAGGCACTCGAGATCTGCGAGACACTCGTAAGAAGCGGATGCATCGATGTTGTAGTTATCGACTCAGTTGCTGCACTCGTTCCGAGGGCAGAGATCGAAGGCGAGATGGGTGATTCCCACGTAGGTCTTCAGGCAAGACTCATGAGCCAGGCTTTAAGAAAGCTTGCGCCTGTAGTATCCAAGTCTAATACTATCTGCATCTTCATCAACCAGCTCCGTGAGAAGGTCGGCGTTATGTTCGGTAACCCCGAGACTACACCGGGCGGCCGTGCGCTCAAGTTCTATGCTTCCGTAAGACTTGATGTCAGGAAGGTCGAGACTCTCCGTAACGGAACAGATGTTGTAGGAAGCCACACCAGAGTTAAGGTTGTTAAGAATAAGGTTGCTCCGCCGTTCAAGGAAGCAGAGTTCGATATCATGTACGGCAAGGGCGTATCCTCCGAAGGATGCATCATTGACCTCGGTGTTGAGAACAACATCATCGATAAGAGCGGTTCTTGGTTCGCTTATAACGGCGCTAAGATCGCCCAGGGAAGAGATGCAGCCAAGCAGTATCTCATTGACCATCCCGAGGTCAGAGATGAGATCGAAGAGAAGATCAGAGATTCTTATATGCCCGCTGACGATGATGACGTTATCTCTGATGTCGGTGCTGATGCCTCTCCCGCTGAAGACTCTGATAACGATGACGATATTTTAGGATTCGATGTCTGATAATTCTACGACCAAGGAAGCCGTTACCTGCGCGATCAGGCATATCGGAACCGGTGTTTATTCTTCAGGTAAGATAAGAGTATATCTGCTTCAGAAGGGCTATTCTGAAGCAGATGCTATCAGTGCCGTTAAGCATCTGGTAGATACCGGTTATATCGATGATGTGCGTGCTTCGCGTAAGGTTCTTACGGCGCGTTCAGGCAAGAAGCAGGAGAGCAGGCAATATATGTACAAGCGCCTGCTCGAAGCAGGTATAGATCCCGACATAGCTGATGACATCTTTGCTTCACTAGGAATTGACATCGATACGTGCGTGAGTTTGTTTGAAGCTAATTACCCGGATGCTTCAGCTGATTATTCCGACAGGGAAGAAGAGTTCATTAAGCTTGCGCAGCTCAGGGGTTATAGCCTTGAATGTGCAAGATCAGCGTTCAGGAGATTCCTGGAACGCTGATCCCGCCGGTTGTTATGGACTTAACTGAGTGTGGTTTTTTCCTAATTGATTAGTCGAATATTTGTAATCAGTTCGCTGTAAATCCTACAAGTAAAAAAGCAAAAGCAAAGATGATCGATAGCATAAATGAGGCTATCTTTAATGTCTTGTGATGCCTGATGTATTTGCAGAAGAAAATGATCTGATAGATAAGGCTGAAGGGCAAGGGAATCATATAGTTGAAGAAACCTAATATAAGCGCAAGGATCATTCCTTCAAAACCATAGAACTTGGTGATGTCCTGCATGCCAAAATAAGCACCTTCGATTCCGCAGTGGATTACAAAAATATACGGGAGAAAGCATAGGAAGTATATTACTGTTCCGATTATGCCTTTGACTGAGATTTTGTTAGAACTGTACCCCATCTTTTCATCCCCCTTGAAGTTTGCTTGTATACCGGTATGTTAACACGGCGTTTTTCGAATTTCAAGAGAAATTTATCGAAATACAATAAAATTTTGTGCTTTATCAGAAAAACTAGCGGCGCGGGGCATTTGAGAAAAACCGCTTTAAGGGCTTAATTTATATTTTCCAATGGGGATGGCCTTCAATGTGCGCGGGATGAAGATTGTCTTCATCAAAGATCGATATCCTAGAAAGACATTCTTCAATATATTCGACAGTTTTAGGGACGTCTGATCTGGTCTGTGGATAGTTTAAGATCATGTTCTGGTAGACGCTTGCGAAGTATTCGTAATTATCCGCCGTCTCATGTCCGTCGCCGATCGAGGTTACATCCGTAAAGTAATCCTTTTCTGTCTCGTATATCGCCAAAAATTCTTCTTTTTCTTCTGCCCAGCCGAGTTCATAGGCTATGGCATGACCGACTTCATGTATGGTGGAACGCCTTATGGTGGCGGAGTTTGATGAGATGTAAATGATCCTCTTGTTATAGTCGGTTATTCCGCATATCTGGCTGGAGTAATTGTATTCTTCCTCCAGATTCTTGGCCGTTAACTCGATCTTCCAGCCGTGCAGTTTCAGGAACTGGAGATGTTCAAAGGGGATCAGCGATAGTTCATATTGGAACATTTCTTCCGGTGTGCCCGGAGGCGGTTCCGTATAAGCATAATTAGCATCAGCTTCACCGGGATCCATGCTCCGTGAAGGATTTAGATCGTCTAAAGATAAATCTGTAGATGAGGAGGCTATATCATCGGGATAAACGGGTTCGGTTATTTCTGCTTTGCATCCGCTTAAGGCGATGGTCAAGGCACAGCTTAACAGTGCCGCACAAACTGTCCGGGATAAAGTCCCAAGATTATGAGATCCTGTCAGTTTAGTAGTTCTCATACCGCTATATTATCACATCGTTTTATGTGATTCTTGTCGGGGCACGGTTTCCTTTTCGAGGGCACAGGTAGAAAATGCAGGGTGCCTATGCTATATTCGTTCCTATGAATATTTCAAATGACAGTATTAAAATTACTCTTCTGGCTCTGGGCTGCTCGAAAAATCTCATCGATTGCGAGAATATGTCCACTGAGCTTAAGAAGGCAGGGTATAACGTTATAAACAACGTGCCCGAATCTGACATCGTGGTAATCAACACCTGCGGTTTCATTGAGTCTGCCAAAAAGGAAGCGATCGATGCGATTCTTGAGGTGGCAGATTTTAAGGTGCCGAACGGAAATGTAAAGAAGATCATCGTTTCTGGGTGCCTCTCGCAGAGATATCCAGAAGACATTCTTAAAGAACTGCCGGAAGTAGATGCTGTTCTGGGTACCGCTCATTATGGCGATATCGTTGATGTAGTAGCTAAGCTCGTGACCGAACTTGATAAAGAGACGTTAGATAAGATCAATCTCACATCAGGCAAGGGCGGGTTCTCTCATCTGGTTAAGGACAGGGAGCTCTCTACTGAAGCGTACGCATGGCTCAAGATAGGTGAGGGCTGCCTTCACAGATGCAGCTTCTGCGCTATCCCTCTTATCAGGGGCACTTTTGTATCCCGACCGATGGAAGACATCCTTGAAGAGGCAAAGATAATTGCTTCAAGAGGCATCAAGGAACTGGTGCTCGCTGCCCAGGATACTACCAATTACGGTATAGAGCTTTATAAGGAGAGGCGTCTGGCTGAGCTTCTTAAGAAGTTGTCTGAGATTGACGGCATAGAGCTTATCCGCGTTATGTACGGCTATATGGACGGCATTACCCCCGATCTTATCGAGGAAATGGCCAATAACCCCAAGGTCGCCCATTATCTGGATATCCCGATCCAGCACGGTTCGGATAAGATCTTGAAGGCAATGTACAGAAGAGATACGGCAGAACTGATCACTTCCAGGCTTGAGATGATCAGGAAGGCCATGCCTGACTGCATCATAAGGACGACCGTAATGGTAGGTTTTCCCGGTGAGACCGAAGAGGATTTCCGGATCATGAAGGAAAATCTTAAGAAATGGAAGTTTGACAGGCTCGGATGCTTTATCTTCTCTCCCGAGGAGGGTACGCCTGCTTACGATCTGCCTGACCAGATCGATGAAGAGACTAAGCAGAGGCGTTATGACGAGATCTATGAACTCCAGAAGGAGATCTCCTCTGAGCAGTCCAAAAAGCGCCTGGACACGGTAACCAAGGTCAATATCTGCTCAGTCTCCGATGACGGCATATTCTATATAGGCAGAAGCTACGGCGAGTCTCCGGAGGTAGATCCGGTCATTTACATCGCTTCGCAGGAAGAAGAACTTAAGATAGGCGATTTCGTTGATGCCAGGATCGTGGATTGTTCGGACGAATATGACATGACGGCCGTTACGATTTGACGCAAATCAATTTATGTATATTATTAGTGTGTTGTCTATAGGACGCATATTAAGATAAAAGGAGTATTTAGGAAATGAATCTGCCCAACAAGCTCTCGCTCTTGAGGATCATTCTTGTTCCTTTAACGCTCCTTTTTATGTTACCGGTCAATATTTTCGGGTGGCAGCCTGAGGGTTGGAACAACTTCATCAACTCCTACGGCATGCTCGTAGCAGGGGGGATCTTTATCATTGCTTCCCTTACTGATGCGTTAGACGGCCACATCGCGCGAAAATATAACCTCATCACCGATCTCGGCAAGTTCCTTGATCCTTTGGCAGACAAACTCCTCGTTATCAGCATAATGCTCGCGTTTATCAATCTCGGCAGACTTTCTGCCTGGATAGTAATGATCGTTATCCTGAGAGAGTTTGCTGTGTCCGGTCTTCGCATGATCGCCGCATCCAAGGGTGAAGTCGTTGCCGCGAAGATGGTGGGCAAGATCAAGACCGTAACGCAGATGATAGCCCTTATATATCTGTGGTTTGAGCCGCTGCTCCTTAAGATCTTCGGCTTGGGCTTTGACGGATATCCGCTGGAAGTTTGCGCGGTCACGATAATCGGGGATGTACTTATCGGAATATGTGTTATTATGACTATTGTTTCGGGCGTTGATTATCTTATTAAAGGCAAGCAATACCTGAAGGGGTAAATGTCAAATAACTTCGACAGTCAAAATATCCTATTGACAAAAGCCTAAAGTTACATTAAAAACAACTTGTGGATTTTACTTAAGAATCGTACGGAGGTACAAATTATGACAAATGAAGAACTTTTCAACTCTATTAAGCAGATGATCGTTGATCAGCTCGGCGTAGATGAGGATACAATCACAGAAGATTCCTCTTTCGTTGACGATCTTAACGCTGATTCTCTTGACATGGTTGAGCTCGTTATGGCTATGGAGCAGGAATTCGATATCGAGATCCCTGACGATGTAGCTGAGAAGGTTGTAACCGTTAAGGATGCAGTCGAGTATATTCAGAGCCTTACAGAGGGCTGATATGCCGGAGATTACCAATCTCTGATAAATATTGAAGTTTCAGACGGCTGGGTGCGTGATAATGCATTCAGCCGTTTCTTGTAAATAAGACTATGACTGACTATTCAAGATTAGAACAGGATCTGGGCTATACCTTTATCAACAAGTCGCTCCTTGAGACGGCTTTTACCCACACGACTTATGTTTTCGAGACGGGCAGGGGACACTGGGAATCCAATCAGAGATTGGAGTTCATCGGTGATGCCGTCCTGGACGTCGTAGTAGGACAGATGATCTACGAGTTAAAGCCCCAGGCTGATGAAGGGTACCTGTCCAAGATGAGAAGTGTCTCCGTCTGTGAGAAGTCTTTTGCGGAAGTCGCCAGGAAGCTCCATCTGGGAGATTACCTGCTCCTCGGCAAGGGCGAAGCGCAGAGCGGGGGCAATGACAAGGATTCGACGCTGGCCGATTGCTTTGAGTCGGTTATCGCGGCGGTCTATTTTGACGGCGGATTCGAACAGGCGAAGAAATGTATCTTGAAAAATCTTACCGAAACGGTTCAGAAAGCGGTAAACGGCGAGATTTTCCTGGATTACAAGAGCAGACTCTTAGAACTCGCGCAGACCAGAGGCTTCCAGCACAAGATCACTTTCGAAGTGACGGGGGAGCGCGGGCCTGCACACATGAAGGAATTCGATGTCAGTGTTTATTCCGATGACACGCTCCTTGCAAGCGCCACCGGACACAGTAAGAAAGATGCCGAGCAGAAGTGCGCGGAGAAGGGTATTAAGGAATATATGAGCCTGTACCCGGACAGCGTGTGAACTTAATTGTCCTACAAAAAGGTCCCATTTGAGTTATAATGCTTGGGTGATTATTTAGGATTAAGACGGAACTGACACAAGGATGTATCTTAAGAAACTTGAGCTTCAGGGGTTTAAATCGTTCCCTGACTATACATGTATCGACTTTGACCGCGGTCTTACGGCCGTGGTTGGTCCTAACGGCTCAGGCAAATCCAATATCAGTGACGCCGTCCGCTGGGTATTAGGCGAGCAGAGCGTCAAGCAGCTCCGTGGCGGCAAGATGGAAGATGTCATCTTCAACGGTACATCTGCCAGACGTTCGATGAACTATGCCGAAGTATCCATTACTTTCGATAATTCTGACGGATATATAGACTACGGATTCCCTGAGATCTGCATCACCAGAAGGCTTTACAGGTCAGGCGAGTCCGAATACCAGATCAACAAGGTCAACTGCCGCCTTAAGGACATTACCGTACTTTTCCTTGACACCGGTCTCGGCCGCGACGGCTATTCGCTCGTAGGACAGGGCAGAGTCGACGATATCCTTTCTACCAAGTCTGAGGACAGAAGAAGGGTCATCGAGGAGGCCTCAGGTATCGTTAAGTACCGCGTCCGCAAGGATGAGGCACAGCGCAAGCTCAACAGCACGGAGCAGAACCTCGTCAGGATCAATGATATCTTAGGAGAGCTCGAAGAGCGCAAGGGACCTCTCGAAGAGCAGGCCGGCAAAGCCCGTAAGTTCAATGAGAATTACGAAGAATTAAAGAGGCTTGAGACATCTTTGCTCGTTCACAAGATCACCGAGGCCAATAAAGAGATGGGCGATTCCGCAGGTCTCAAGGAGCAGCTCGAAAAAGAGATCCGTGAGCGTGAAGACGAATTTAACCAGCTCAGAAAGAGCAATCAGGAGATCATGGCCAAGAGCGAGGCTCTTGATAATGAGATCGAGGACAGACGCCAGGAACTCTCTGATTTAACCGAGTACGAGCACGAAGCCCAGACAGATAAGAAGGTCTCTATCGAAAGACTCAACCAGACTAACCAGAGGATCGAAGAACTCAAGTCTGACATGGAGTCTACTGATGAGACTGTCGCCAAGCTCACCAATGAACTCAATGAGAAGAAGGCAAAGGCTGACAGCCTGCTCAAGGCTGCCAATGATGCCAAGATCTTAAGCGAAGAGCTTGATAAGGAGCGTCTTGCCAAGTTCGAAGAATATGAGGCCAGCAGGAAAGAAGCCGGCAAAGCCGATTCCAAGGTAAAGGCCAAGACAGAGGAGCTTTTCGAGACCAGAAAGAAGCTCACCGAGTGCCAGGCCGGGATCACTGCCCTCGATGACAAGATCAGGGAGATGCAGGAGGCGAGATCTGCTTCCGAGACAGGTAAGGCTGAGCTCAGCACCAAGCTTGACGAAGAAGAGAAGGCCTTAGATGAGATCAAGAAGATCAAGGGCGATGTCACCAATGACATCGAGACACGCAATAAGAAGCTCGAGGAGTTAAGGGGCCGTCAGGTCGAGCTTAACCAGTTCTTCGAGGTAAATAACAGAAAGCTGTCCGCGGAAGAGTCAAAGCTCAAGACTTTGAAGGACATCGATAAGCGTAAGGAAGGTTACCAGGAATCCGTAAGACGTCTTACGGAGCTTGCTGATACCGACAGATCCGTAAAGCGCCTCATGGTAGGCATCTTAGGCGACCTTATCGAGACAGACGCCAAGTACGAGACCGCTGTCGAGACAGCTTTGGGAAATGCCCTGCACAATGTGGTTACCAAGAGCGAAGCGGATGCTGCAGAGCTCATCGGAATACTTAAGGATAAGAGGCTCGGAAGAGTCACGTTCCTTCCTATCGAGAACATCAAGGCCAGATACATCGATGAGGATGACCTCAGAAAAGCGAAGGGCGTCAAGGGATATATCGGCGTCGCATCGGATCTCGTTAAGTCATCCCGCGACCTTGAAGATATCGTAGCCAATCTTTTGGGAAGGATCCTCGTAGCTGACGATCTTGATTCGGCGAGAGCGATCGCATCCAAGACGGGCCGTGCCTATAAGGTCATGACACTTGAAGGCGATTCCGTTAACCCCGGCGGTTCACTTACGGGCGGCTCTTTGAGAAAGACAGGAGCCGGCACGGGCATCCTGGGAAGAAAAGCCGAGATCGAGTCACTGACCAAGACCGTTGCCGAACTCGAAGCAAAGCTTGCCGATTCCGAAGACCAGCGTCAGGAAGTAGACGACGGCATCGGAACGATCAAGCGCGAGCTGGCCCAGCTCGGCGAACAGCTTAAGTTCTATCAGTTAGAAGAAGTTAAGGCTGAAGGTGAATACAACAATACCAAGACAAGACTTGAAGAGACCGAAGAGACACTTGCAAACTTCGATGAGAACATGCAGACGGTATCCAAGTCCAAGATAAGGCTTGAAGAGGATCTTGAAGAGTTCACGCGCATCGAGCGTGAGATCAACGGCGAGCTCTCCGATTATCAGGAAGAGATCGAAGCACAGCAGAAGCTCTCTGAGGAGCAGGCTGTCAAGCTCGAGCAGATCGTCGCAAAAGTCAGGGAGGCAGCTTCCCTTGCAGAGCGCAAACTTACTGAAAGAAGCGGTATCTTAGACCTCGCAGGCCACATTAAGAAGCAGATTGAAGAGGCTAACCAGGGAAGAGACAAGTTCGATTCCCAGATCAAGGAAGCCAAGGAGACTGTAAACAGCATCACCAAAGAGATCAACGAACTCGATGCCAAGCTCGTAGAGAACGAGAAGCAGCAGAAGGTCCTTGAGGAGAAGATCGCAGCCCTCTTTGAGAAGAGATCCGTGATCTCCGGCGACCTCTCATCGTTCGGTGACAGACTGTCTTCGAGCAGCAATGCGATAAGTGAGCTGCAGTCAAAGCTTAATGCCCACGTATCAAAGTACGACAAGATAATTTTCGAGATTGACCAGAACAAGAACAAGCTCTGGGAAGACTACGAGACAACATATGACAACATCAAGGACAGCGTAGAGCCGGTTGAGAAGGTCGGCGAACAGACCAAGAGGATCACTACTCTTAAGAATGCCATCAAGGCATTGGGTCCCGTTAACCTTGGCGCGCTGCAGGAGTTCTCCGAACTTTCCGAGAGACTCGACTTCATGACAAAGCAGAGAGACGATATCGAAGCAGCCAAGAAGGACCTCGAAAAGGTCATCGACGACCTCCTGACCAAGATGAGATCAGAGTTTACGGAGCATTTCGATACGATCAACAAGAACTTCGGCCAGGTCTTCACGGATCTGTTCGGAGGCGGTACCGCAGAGATAATCCTGGGTAACGATTCGGAGGATGTCCTTGAGTGCGCCATCGATATCAAGGCCCAGCCGCCCGGAAAAAAGCTTCAGAACCTGTCGCTCCTATCAGGCGGTGAGAGATGCCTTACTGCTATCGGACTGCTCTTTGCTATCCAGGAATTGAAGCCTTCTCCGTTCGTCATCTTAGACGAGGTCGAGGCAGCATTAGACGACGTTAATATCACGAGATTTACGGACTTCGTTAGAAGACACTCGGCTAAATCTCAGTTTATTCTTGTTACGCACCGTAAGGGCACGATGGAAGCGTGCGACCAGATGTACGGCGTTACCATGGCCGAGCGAGGCGTATCCAAGATCCTTTCTATGGAGCTTAAATAATGGGACTTGCAGATCTGTTTAAAAGAGGATTAGAGAAGACAAGGAGCTTTTTTGCCGGAAGCTTTACAAAGCTTGCCGCTTCGAGCGGACACTTTGACGAGGACATGCTAGATGACCTTGAGGAGCTTCTTATCAGGGCAGACTGCGGTGTCCAGGCGAGCGTCGACATCATGGACAGGGTCAAAGAGAATATCAAGAAGACCGGCGATGACAGCCAGGAAGCTGTTCTGGCATCAGTCAAGGAGAGGATGCTCGAGATCTTAGGCGAGCCCCGGACAGTCGAGATCGTTCCCGGAAAGCTCAATATCATCCTCATGATCGGCGTCAACGGTACGGGTAAGACCACGACTTCAGGCAAGCTTGCTGCCAGATATAAGAAAGAAGGCAAGAGGGTCCTCATGGCTGCCTGCGATACTTTCCGTGCGGCAGCGGTAGGCCAGCTCAAGACATGGGGTGAGAGGACGGGAACGGCCGTAATCGCCCAGGAGCAGGAGGGTGCTGACCCGGCTTCCGTTGTTTTCGACGCCATCCATGCGGCCCAGGCACGTAATACCGATGTCCTTTTAGTTGATACGGCAGGACGTCTGCATAATAAAAAGAATCTCATGGAAGAGCTCGCGAAAATCAGACGCGTCATCGAGAGGGAAGCCCCTGATGCCGCCATAAAGTCGCTGCTCATTATCGATGCTACAACGGGCCAGAATGCCGTTATCCAGGCTGAGGGCTTCGGTGAGGTCACAGGCCTTGACTATGTCGGCATTACCAAGCTCGACGGCAGTGCAAAGGGCGGCGTAGCCATCGCTGTCGCATACCAGTCCAAAAAGCCGATCGTACTTGCCGGATTGGGCGAGAAAGTTGAAGATCTTGCAGATTTTGATCCTGAACTGTTCGTCGATTCACTTATCAAAGAATAATCCGTAAAAAATCGCCATTTTATAGGGAAAAATCGGCATTATTTTGATTGCCAAAGTATATTTTTATATGTATAATGTCGTAGTTTTGCTTAGAGCAATAGTTTTTGCTATGCCCGAATGCTTCACAAAATACTATCTATTCTTATGAGAGGGGACCGGTATATGTCATTACTTACGACTTCCTGGTTGATCGTACTTGGCGTAGTTATCCTTGCACTTATCTACGTCGGGTTCAATTACTTCCGCATTAAGAAGATGCCCGAGGGAACAGCTGACATGATCGAATTGTCAGGCATCATCCGTTCCGGCGCGCAGACCTTCCTTAAGACGGAATACAAGAGCATCTGCATCGTTGTTGCTGTGGTTGCTGTTATCTTCACACTCTTTGTTGAGAAGACAAGCGGTATCACATTCCTCATGGGTGCACTGATGAGCTCCATCGTTTGCGTTCTCGGTATGCAGAGCGCTACATACGCTAACGTTCGTACTTCGAACAAGGCAAGAGAGAGCCTTTCAATCGGCGAGACCGTTAAGGTAGCTCTCTGCGGCGGTTCCATTTCCGGCCTTGCAGTTCAGGGCTTCGGTATGTTGGGATTCCTCGCAGTTCTCCTTTGCTTCGGCGGCGTAAAGCATGATGCTACAAGCTCAGGCCTTGTTATCTCAAGCCTTACATGCAACCCTTACATCATGAGAATATCCACATATTCACTCGGCTGCTCCATCGTTGCTATGTTTAACCGTGTTGCAGGCGGTAACTACACAAAGGCAGCTGATATTTCTTCTGATATCCTTGGTAAGCTCAGACATGACCTTCCTGAGGATGACTCAAGAATCCCTAACACGATCGCAGACTTCATCGGCGACAACGTAAACGATATCGCCGGCAACTGCTCCGACCTCTTGGAGTCATTCGTTGCTACAATGTCTGCTTCTCTTATGATCGCTGTTACGCTTTACATGACACACGGCGAATCAGTTTCAGATGACACATTCAATGCTACGATCCTTTTCCCGGTTATCCTCGCAGGCTGCGGCCTTGTAGGATGCCTTATCGGTCTGGGCCTTGCTAACATCAAGAAGATGGGTGACAATCCGTCCAGAGAGCTCGACCTCTCCACATGGATCTCTGCAGGCTGCACAGTCATCTTCGGCGGTGTTGCTTCTTACTTCATCTTCAACGGAACAGGCGTTTCTTCAGCAGATCTTGCTACATACGGTTTCAAGCTCGGCTGGGCTTCTCCTTGGGTTTCTTCCGTAATGGGTATCGTTGCAGGTATCGCAATCGGTATCATCACAGAGTACTACACCTCAACAGATCACAAGCCTACACAGAAGCTTGCTGAGATGTGCACAGAGGGTGAGGCTTTCGTTGTTACAAAGGGTGACGCTGTCGGTTCAAGATCAGTTCTTCTCCCTGTATTCGTTATCATCATCGCTTTGATCGTATCCGGTGTACTTGGCGGTTCTTACGGTATCGCAATCTCCGCGCTCGGTATGCTCGCATTCGTTGGCGCTACGGTTTCCATCGATGCTTTCGGTCCTATCGCAGATAATGCAGGCGGTCTTGCAGAAGCTTGCCACCTCGATCCTGACGTTCGTAAGATCACAGATAAGCTCGACGCAGTCGGTAACACAACAGCTGCTATCGGTAAGGGCTTCGCAATCGGTTCTGCAGCATTCGCTACAGTTTCCCTCATCATGGCTTACGTTGGTAACTACACAACAATCGGTGAGCCTTTGACACTTAACTTCGCTTCATTCTTCGTTGTTGCCGGCGGTATCCTCGGCGGCGCTCTCGTTGAATACTTCTGCGCTATCCTCACAGATAACACGATCGACGCAGCTAAGATCATGGCTGATGTCGGCGACAAGCAGATGACACAGGAAGTTCTTGAAGGCAAGGCTAAGCCTGACTACAACATGATGATCTCCATGGCTGCAAGAGAAGCTATCCACAGAATGGTTCTTCCTTCAGTCCTCGCTCTCCTGATCCCTATCGTTGGCGGATTGATCCTCGGTGTTGAGTTCGTCGGCGGTATCCTCGTAGGCGCTACGATCGTTGCTATCCCGAGAGCTATCTTCATGGGTAACTCCGGCGGTGCGTTCGACAACGCTAAGAAGTACATCGAGCAGGGTATGCTCAAGGGCCACGGCAAGGGATCTCCTGCGCACAAGGCTTCTGTTACGGGCGACACGATCGGTGATACACGTAAGGACGTTGTAGGCGTTGCTTTGGACATCTTCATCAAGCTTATGTCCACAGTTGCAAACACGATTGCTCCTATCATCAGAAACTTCAAGCTTTTCGGCTAATCCCGAAAATCCCTATAATCGAACTGCCAGTTCGATTTTAGGAAAATCACGACATGTGATTCCGGAGTGTAATCTGATCAAAAATTGATATAATAACGGCTGTCTTAAAACAAAGGCAGCCGTTTTATATGGAAATGCTTTACAAATCAAGGCTTGGATGGTATTATCACCAAGTTGCCTTAATCGCAGTTTTGCGGAAGACTCCGACCCTTACCTTCGATTTTGGCGTATTTATTATTAAGGAGGAAAGATTTATGTCAGCATCTTTCGACAAGCAGGCTATCATCAAGGAATATGCTCTTTCTGAGGGCGACACAGGTTCTCCTGAGGTTCAGGTTGCACTTCTTACTTACAGGATCAATCACCTCACAGAACACCTCAAGACTCACAAGGGCGACCACCACAGCAGAAGAGGACTTCTCATGATGGTTGGTAAGAGAAGAAACATCCTTGACTATCTTGCAGCAGTTGATATCGAGCGTTACAGATCTTTGATCGCAAGACTCGGCATCAGAAAGTAATCTTAATACAGATTATTTCAAGAGAGCGGTTCCATACGGGACCGCTTTTTTATTTACTTCTAAGGGTGATATAATTACAAGATAGGACATTCCGGGAGGTATTACTATGCTTGACGGTTATATCAGAGTAGCGGCGGCAAGCCCGAAGGTTAAAGTCGGTGACGTTGATTTTAATGTCAGTCAGACTGTTTTGCTCGCGAAAAAGGCTGCGGATAACGATACTGCGGTAGTCGTTTTCCCTGAGCTCGGGCTTACAGGTTATACCTGCGGCGATCTTTTTGGTCAGAATGCTCTTCTCAATAAAGCAATCGACGGACTTTACGATCTCGCTGAGCAGACCAGAGATCTTAATACGGTCCTTATCGCAGGTTTGCCGGTCCAGGTAGGCGGCAAGCTCTATAACTGCGCGGCTGTCGTATATCAGGGAGAAGTCCTCGGTATCGTGCCCAAGCAGAATGTTCCCAATTATTCGGAGTTCTATGAATTAAGACATTTCAAGCCTTTTGAAGAGGCCGAGAACGTCGCGATCGAAGACGATGTCTGCTTCGGCAGGATGGTCTTCGACTGTAATGACCTGACATTCGGCGTAGAGATCTGCGAGGATCTCTGGGTGGCTTCGAGCCCTTCGGAAGAGTATGTAAATAACGGCGCGCAGATCATTTTCAATCTGTCCTGCTCCGATGAGATCATCGGCAAGGCACAGTTCAGAAGAGACCTTGTTAAGATGCAGAGCGCAAAGCTCATGGCGGCTTACGTATATTGCGATGCAGGAATCGGCGAATCGACACAGGACCTTGTTTTCGCAGGGCACAACATAATCGCCGAGAACGGCAAGCTCCTTGCTGAGAGCAAGAGATTTGCAAATGAGAATGAAGACGACGCGATCCTTTATGCTGACATCGATCTGGAGCGCATTGAAGCTGACAGACGCAAGGCGAATACTTTCACGTCTGATCTCGCAGGCTATTCCGGTGTGGAAGTAGTCAGGTTTGACGCTGAGTTCCCTGACATCACTCCGAGAAGAGACATCAGCAAGACTCCGTTCGTTCCAGAGAGCAAGGCAGACCTGGAAGCAAGGTGCGAAGACATTCTCAACATGCAGGCAGCAGGCCTTTATACAAGGCTTAAGGCGATCAACTGTAAGACAGTTGTGATCGGACTTTCGGGCGGTCTTGATTCGACACTTGCTCTCATCGTTACCATCCATGCTTTCGATAAGCTCGGACTGGACAGAAAGGGCATTATCGGAATAACGATGCCCGGCTTCGGAACGACTGCCAGGACCAAGAATAACTCCGTGAATATCGCTGAGCAGTACGGCTGCACATTAAGAGAGATTTCCATCTCTGATGCAGTAACCCTGCACTTCAAGGATATCGGTCATGACATGGATGTTCATGACATTACTTACGAGAATTCCCAGGCAAGAGAGCGTACGCAGATCCTTATGGATATCGCAAACCAGGAAGGCGGACTTGTCGTTGGTACAGGAGACCTCTCCGAGCTCGCTCTGGGCTGGGCTACATACAATGGCGACCACATGTCCATGTACGGCGTTAACTGCTCGATCCCGAAGACTCTGGTAAGGTATCTCGTATCCTATGAGTCGCAGCGTACGGCTGAGATCAATCCTGAGCTTTCTCAGGCTCTTGCTGACATCGTCGCTACGCCTGTATCACCTGAGCTTCTTCCGCCTACGGAGGACGGCAAGATCTCTCAGAAGACTGAAGAAACGGTCGGACCTTATGAGCTCCACGACTTCTTCCTGTACTACATGATCAGATACGGATTTACACCGTCTAAGATCTACCGCATGGCTTTGCAGGCCTTTGAAGGATCTTACGATGCAGAGACGATCTACAAGTGGGAAGAGACGTTCCTCAGAAGGTTCTTCTCGCAGCAGTTCAAGAGATCCTGCGTGCCCGACGGCCCTAAGGTCGGTACGGTATCCCTGTCTCCGAGAGGCGACTGGAGAATGCCTTCTGACGCATCGAGAAACGTCTGGATCGAAGACTTAGAGACAGTAAAGGGTGAATGATGAAATCAGTAGTTTGCTTTGGCGATTCCAATACTTACGGACATAATCCGGTAAACGGGGAGAGGCTCCCCGAATCGGTCAGGTGGCCCTGCCTTCTGCAGAACCTTTTAGGCGATAACTTTAAGGTCATTGAAGAGGGTTTAAACGGCAGGACTACTGTTTTCGACGATCCTAACGATGACTGGAAAAACGGCATCGATTACATAAAGGGGATCCTCTGCACGCACAGGCCCGTGGATTATCTTGTCATAATGCTCGGGACCAACGACATGAAGACCGTTTATAATGCGTCTCTTGATGAGATAGCGGCAGGCCTTAACGAGATCGTCCAGAGGGCAGAGAAGGTCATGGATCTTAAGCAGGGATATGTCCCGAAGATCCTTGTCGTATCACCGCCTGAGATAAGCACGGATATCCTCACGGGACCTTTCGCAGGTTCATTCAACGAGGTGTCCATCGACAAGTCCAAGCGCCTGGCCGAGTACTATAAGAGAGTTGCGGATAAGCACGGCTGCGGATTCTTAGATGCCAAGCAGTATATCAAGCCTTCGATAGAAGACGGACTGCATCTTGATCCGGCAGGGCATAAGGGCCTGGCCGAGGCGGTATGTGAGGCAATTAAGAAGTTATAACCTTTATTATTTGTCTTATTGCGCTTTTAGTATATAATTAATAGGTTCGAGAAGGAGTGTAGTGTGTAGATTGACTGCCCGAACATCGAGCCTTTTTTATTGCTCGGACCGTGAATCTACGAACTACCTCCTTTACAAAAATTCAATATTATAAAGGAGTTCGAAATGGAAAAGATTTTCAGAACTGAAATCGCCGGCAGACCGTTGGTAGTCGAGACCGGTAAGATCGCGCAGTTTGCAAACGGTTCCGTCCTCATCAGATACGGTGAGACATCAGTGCTTTCTACCGTTACGGCAAGCGCAACACCTCGTGAGGGAATCGATTTCTTCCCGCTTTCAGTAGATTACGAGGAGAAGATGTATGCAGTAGGTAAGATCCCGGGAGGCTTCCTTAAGAGAGAGGGAAGACCTGGCGAGAAGGCTATCCTCGTTTCCCGTGTTATCGACCGTCCTATCAGACCTCTGTTCCCTAAGGATCTTCGTAACGATGTATGCGTAAACAACCTCGTTATGTCCGTTGATCCCGATTGCTCACCTGAGATCACAGCTATGCTCGGTACATCCATCGCAATCGCTATCTCCGATATCCCGTGGAAGGGACCTGTCGGCGGCGTTGTATTAGGACTTATCGACGGCAAGACGATCATCAACCCTACACTTGAGCAGCGTGAGATCTCTGATATGTACGTTACTCTTGCAGGTACACTCACAAAGATCTGCATGGTAGAGGCAGGCGCTAACGAAGTACCCGATGACGTTATGCTTAACGCTATCGCTGAAGGTCACGAAGAGATCAAGAAGATCTGCGAGTTCATCAACAGCATCGTAGCTGAGATCGGTAAGGAGAAGTTCACTTACGAGTCAGCTGACGTTCCGGAAGAGATCTTCGAAGCTGTTAAGGAATACGGCTGGGACAGAATGCGTGAGGCAGTCCTTTCAAAGGACAAGGAAGTAAGAGACGCTAACGTTGCAGTCCTTCAGGAAGAAGTTGCAGCAATGCTCGAAGAGAAGGAAGAGGGCCTTTCAAAGTGGGCACCTGACGCTATCTACAAGCTCGAGAAGAAGGTCGTAAGAGATTATCTCTTCAGAGAGCATGTAAGAGTCGACGGCAGAGCTCTTGACGAGATCAGACCTCTGTCCTGCGCAGTAGGCGTACTTCCCAGAGTTCACGGTTCATCTTTCTTCCAGAGAGGCCAGACACAGGTAATGAACATCTGTACTTTGGCTCCTCTTGACGAAGCTCAGAAGCTCGAAGGATTAGATGAGCAGACATACAAGAGATACATTCACCACTATAACTTCCCGGGTTACTCCACAGGTGAGGCTAAGCCTTCCAGATCACCCGGAAGACGTGAGATCGGTCACGGCGCTCTCGCTGAGAGATCTCTCATCCCTGTACTTCCTTCAGAGGAAGAGTTCCCTTACTCCATCAGAACAGTATCTGAGATCACGATGAGTAACGGTTCCACATCACAGGGTTCCGTCTGCGCTTCCACACTCTCACTCATGGATGCAGGCGTTCCGATCAAGAGACCTGTTGCAGGTATCTCTTCCGGACTTATCACAGATCCCGACAACGACGATAACTTCCTCGTATTCATGGATATCCAGGGCATCGAGGACTTCTTCGGCGATATGGACTTCAAGGTTGCAGGTACCACAGAAGGTATCACATCCATCCAGGTAGATATCAAGGTTGAAGGTCTTACATTAGACATCATCAAGGCTGCTTTCGAGATGACACACAAGGGAAGACTCCAGATCATCAACGACATCATTCTTCCTTGCATCCCTGCACCCCGTGCTGAGCTCAACAAGTGGGCTCCGAGGATCATCTCCATGCAGGTACCTGTTGACAAGATCAGAGAAGTCATCGGTTCAGGCGGAAAGGTCATCAACAAGATCATCGCTGACACAGGCGCACAGATCAACATCAATGACGACGGTATGGTCTATATCTCCACACCTGATCTCGAAAAGGCTGAGAAGGCCAAGATGATCATCAACGGCATCGTTTCTGATCCTGAAGTAGGCACAGAGTACGACGGCGTTGTTACAAGACTTATGGACTTCGGTGCTTTCGTTGAATTCCTCCCCGGTAAGGAAGGACTCGTTCACATCTCCAAGATGGACTGGAACAGAGTAGAGAAGGTAGAAGACGTTCTCCACGAAGGCGACAAGGTACACGTTAAGCTCATCGAGATCGATTCCCAGGGCAGACTCAATCTCTCCATCCGTGACTGTCTCCCCAAGCCTGAGGGCTATATAGAGGAAGAGCCCAGAAGAAGAGAGGGCAGACCTAGCCGTGAGAGAAGAGGCGGATTTGCCGGCAGAAACGGCGGCGACAAGCCCAGAAGAAACTTCAATAACGAAGAAGAGAATCAGGCTCCCGAGAATCCGAAGGGCAGAAGAAGAGAATTCTGATAAATTACAGATAAAGAGGTAATTAACATGGCAGAGAATCTTGGAAACACTGAAGAACAGATCGATGTAGTTACTGCAGCACAAACCGAAGACGTAACTGACAAGAAGTGTCCGAACTGCGGAGCTACTGTAGTTTACGATCCCGAGACTCTGTCCATGTCTTGCCCGTTCTGCGGCTATTCAAGACAGCTCCCCAGACCTGATGACAACGGACAGGATGTAGAAGAGCTCGATTTCTCTTCTGCTAAGAACCGTGAGAGCCTTGACTGGGGTAAAGCCAAGAAGTCATTGGTCTGCAAGAACTGCGGCGCAGAGACCATCATGGATTCCGCTGATACGGCACAGTGCTGCCCTTACTGCGGTTCCACACAGGTCATGCCGGTTGATAATGACGATGATGTCATGGCACCCGGCGGCGTCGTTCCTTTCGAGATCACAAAGGAAAAGGCTGCCCAGCTCTTTAAGGGCTGGATGAGCGGCAAGCTCTTTGCTCCCGGCGATGCCAAGAGAAGCTGTGAGGCTAAGAACTTCAGCGGTGTATATCTCCCTTACTGGACATACGATTCACAGACAACATCTCCTTACGAGATCAAGCTCGGATATAACAAGAGAGACTCAAAGGGAAATACTTATACTGTCTATGAGACATACCGCGGAATCTATGAGAGATTCATCGACGATGAGACTGTATATGCCAGCAAGAAGACTACTAACCGCTTCATCAAGGCTGCTTCAGTATTTGATTTCTCCAAGCTCCGCAAGTACTCTCCTGAATTTATCGCAGGCTTCCTCGCTGAGCGCTACACTGTAGGACTTGATGAAGGATGGGAGATCGCCAAGGGCCAGATCAAGAATAAGCTCAACAGCGAGATCGCAACGATGGAGAGAAGAAAGCACCACGCTGACAGCGTCTCCAAGCTTATCTTCAATACTTCTTATGCTAAGGTAACTTACAAATACGTTCTCGCTCCTATCTGGATCGCGAACTTCAAGTTCAAGGATAAGATCTATAACATCGTTGTTAACGGACAGACAGGCCAGATCAGAGGCGAGGCACCTGTATCTCCTCTCAAGGTATTCATCGCTATCCTTATCGCGATCGCAGTATTCGCATTACTGGCTTACATCTTTACGCGCTGATAGTTGCAAACAATAAAACCGATAGCCCCAAATGAATTTTTGGGGCTATATTATTGCCCATTTTGCCTGTTGTTTGATAATTATCAAGTTGCACATTAGAATGCAAGCAGCGCTTCAAGCAAAATTCTTTTACATGTCAGAAAACGACAATATTTTCTGAACGAAAGGTGATTTGATTGTCAAAGATTTGATAAAATCAAATCAAAACCGTAGTAATTTGTTTGATATTTGCATATTATTGAGCCGAAAATCGAATTTGATATGGGGAATTCGCATGTTAGGCTTTTTAAAACGTGCAACGTCGGCGTTAACGGCGGGCGTTATTATTGTAGGTACTTTAGCTCTTTATCCGAATCTTTTCAGAGACAAAACAACTGTAAATGCAGCTGAATTATATGACTCCTCGGCTCTCGTAAATTATGCGACTATCCTCGGCCGTGACGTTGATTACGGTATCATTACCAATAAGTTCACACAGAGAGACCACGTTGAGACAACGCTTGCCACTAACAGCTTCAGGCGTGACTGCGATTCCCAGTTTGACGTAGACCTTACCACCAATAAGACCGCACAGTTCCTTATCGGCGGTCTCGAAGCCCCTTACTATGACATCAAGTTCGGCACTGTTCACAAGAACAGACATGCCGTTTATGTTAAGAACATCAATCTCGTTCTTGCGGAGGGTATTAATACTAATGCTCAGATCAAGAAGCAGGACGATGTCGCGCAGACTACTAATTTCAATTACTATTTCCGTTCAAAAGACGAGATAAAGGACCATATCGACAGCATCATCGGCCACGCTCAGGATGAATCCGACTTGATGGTCAGTAGAACGAACGACAATAAGTATGTTCTTGACTCCAGGTACGTCAGAGCAACAGGTTCAGTCACAACAATCAATATCGACCGCGATGAATTCGAGAACAAAGTTGTCTATGTTAATCTCGATGACCGTGCGTTCAGGTCTCTTCTGAATACTTGGAGGAACGATCCGAACGGCCATCATTTCGTAATCAATAAGAGATCCAGCACTGTTGTTGTATTCACTTATCAGAGTGATGCCCCGGTTGTAATAGGTAAAGTTGAAGTAGTAGCAAGAGATTCCAAGCTTTATGCCAGTGCTTTTGAAGGTGAAGAACATCATGATAATATCTACGCTTCAACAACAACTTACAACGGCGATATTTCCGGTCACAACAGATATGTCGATGAGGAAATCGCACGTAAGATAATCTGGAATATGCCCAATTCCAGAGAAGTTACTATCACAGGCAGCGCCGGTACATTTCTGGCATTAAGGGAAAACGTTAACGTCAAGCTCCAGAATGCACCTAGTGCAGGCTGGATTGTTTCCAGAGGAAACACAACTAACGTCAACTGCGAGTTCCACTATATCTATTGCGGTGCCAGCGAAAACCTCCAGACTGAGGGTAACGGCCAGATGCATTTCACGATGCATAAGAGATTTACAGAAAAATACGATACCAAGGATAGAATTGTTCCTGATAATTCCGTATTCTTCGAGGCAGGCGATTATGAGTTCTACTGGCAGGAATATAAAGACCAGACTTTCGAAGAAAAAGTCGGTAACAGCTCAACCTGTGCTATCGATGCAAACAGTATCGTAGAATTCCCTACACTGACTTTCGTAACTGATAATCCTAACGATCCTCATTATGTTCAGCGCGGCACATCAAAGGATTTCTATTTCCAGATCACAGAAAGTCCCGATCTGTCTCTGAATGGCATTTCAAATAACAGCGGTTACGTCAACATCCGTTTGAACGTATATGCAGCAAATGACGGAAAGATCACTTTCACCACACAGAACTGCACATACATCCTTGAAGATGAAGATCATGAGCCTATCCTTTATGCGTCTAACGGCGTTTGGATGGGTACTGATTGGAGCGACGTTGTCGGCAACAGATATGATCTCGGCTGCTTCTACAACAGAATCGCAAATTCAGGCTTCCTGACTCTTACTAAGACCATCAAGGGCGATGTAACAGAAGAGGACCTTAACGGCCTTACATTCAGCGTCATGACCGGTGGTGTTGAGATCGCAAATTACCGCTTCGGTAGAGACTTTGCCATGAATCCTGCTACAGGTGTTTATGAACTTAAGCGCCCTCTCGAAGTAAGGGATTCTGCTAAGGCATATACAGTCGTAGAAACACTTAATACAGTTGACGGCTTTACTGTCTCAACAAGCTACACGATCGACGGCGGTGATTCCCAGGATGGCGAAGAAGCGAAAGTATTGTCCGTAAGCGAAGATCCCAATGCGCCTACTACTATAGCTTTCGAAAATGAATACGAGCGCATCATCAAGCCCGGTTATATCAACATCACCAAGACGATCAAGGGTGACGTAACACAGGAAGACCTCGATGGTCTGTCATTCACAGTTAAGGATGGCGACACTGTAGTCGGCACATACAAGCTTGGCGTTGACTTTGAGCAGAATGCTAATGGCGTATATGAGCTTAAGACACCTATCGAGGTTGATGATTCGATCAAGACATTTACAGTAGAAGAGACTCTTAAGACCAAAGACGGTTACACGATCACCACCGGCTATTCAGTTGATGGCGGCGCATCTGAGTCCGGAAAGACAGCAACTCTTGCCGGTGTCAGCGAAGATGCAGACAATCCTACTACAGTAGCTTACGAGAATGACTACGAGAGAATCATAGTACCCGGTTACATCAACATCACCAAGACGATACAGGGTGACGTAACTCAGGAAGATCTCGACGGCCTCTCATTTACTGTTAAGGATGGCGACACGGTTATCGGAACATACAAGCTCGGTGTTGATTTCGAGCAGAATGCAAATGGTGTATATGAACTCAAGACACCTATCAAGGTAACAGATTCAGTTAAGACTTATACAGTTGAGGAAACCCTCAAGACCAAAGACGGTTACACCATCTCCACCAGCTATTCAGTTAACGGTGGTACTTCTGTGTCCGGTAAGACGGCAACTCTTGATGGTGTCAGTGAAGACGCAAGCAAGCCTACTACTGTTGCTTACGCAAACGATTATGTACGTGATATCACAACCGGTTACATTAACATCACAAAGACAATCAAGGGTGATGTAACACAGGAAGATCTCGACGGCTTGTCATTCACAGTTAAGGATGGATCAACTGTCGTTGGTACATATAAGCTTGGGGTTGACTTTGAGCAGAACGCAAACGGCGTATATGAACTCAAGCAGCCTATCAAAGTAACTGATTCTGAGAAGACATATACTGTTGAGGAAACACTCAAGACTAAGGATGGCTACACGATCACAACAAGTTACAAGGTTGATGGTGGAGCATCTAAGACTGGTAAGTCTGCAACGCTTGACGGTGTAAGTGAAGACGCAAATAAGCCTACTACTGTTGCATATGAGAATGACTACCAGAGAATTATCAAGCCCGGTTATATCAACATCACCAAAACAATCAAGGGTGATGTAACACAGGAAGATCTCGATGGCTTGTCTTTCACAGTAAAGGATGGATCAATGGTAGTTGGTACATACAAGCTTGGTGTTGACTTTGAAAAGAATGCTAACGGCGTATATGAGCTTAAGACACCTATCAAGGTAACTGATTCTGAGAAGACATATACTGTTGAGGAAACACTCAAGACTAAGGATGGCTACACGATCACAACAAGTTACAAGGTTGACGGCGGTGCTTCTAACAATGGCAAGAAGGCAACACTTGATGGCGTAAGTGAAGACGCAACCAAGCCTACAACGGTTGCTTATGAGAATGACTACGAGAAGATCATTTATCCCGGTTACATCAACATCACCAAGACAATTAAGGGTGACGTAACCCAGGAAGATCTCGACGGCTTGTCATTCACAGTTAAGGATGGATCAACTGTCGTTGGTACATATAAGCTTGGCGTTGACTTTGAGCAGAACGCAAACGGCGTATATGAACTCAAGCAGCCTATCAAAGTAACTGATTCTGAGAAGACATATACTGTTGAGGAAATGCTCAAGACAAAAGATGGATACACGATCACAAC
>JAFZHS010000026.1 GCA_017554745.1 Clostridiales bacterium
GAATTACGATGAAGCTATCTGTCCTGATGTTATAAAAGATCAGTCTATTCTGATCAAAGGAGATATCGGGGAAGTATTACGAAGAGTTTGAGATGGATTTGCGGATCGCAAAATCATTGACGTACAAGGTATAATCTTAAGCGGCGAAGGGAGCGGCTTTCGTCAATAATCTTTTAAGAAAGCTGGCATCTGAGACTACAAAGGAAAAGCAACTGCTTCCTTATAAAGTTTTTGCAGAGTCTTTATAAAATCCGCCAGTTCCTTTCGAGTATCATTCTTATGTGTCAGAAGAACACATGAGAATGTTTCTTCACAGTCAAAAGGTATCCACGAAAACTGTCCGCTGTGATCGTTTAAGAATCCCGGAGCAAGACATATCCCTTTCCCGGCAGCAACGTTAGTCAGCGTTGTATCGTGATCGGCACTGTTGAAGTAATCTATCTTTCCGGAAGATATCAGGCGCTGCTGAACGCTTCTCAGAGCTTGCGGGGAACCTCCGCCGACCATGAGGGATCTGCCATACAGATCTTCTTCTCTGATCAGATCCTTTGCAGCAAGAGGATCGTTCCTGCCGCATATCAGGTATATGTGGCTTACAAACAGCTCGTGAACGTTTACGCCTGCAAGCTGTCTGGTCTGCTCTTTGAGTGCAAAGAGAATATCAGTTTCATTCTTCATGAATGAATCAAGTCCGTTATCGTATTTGAATACGGGTGTGATCTGTATTCCGGCATCTTTCTTTTCTGTCAGGCGGATAGCTTCCGGAAGGAAATACACGGCCTGACGCACCATAAGACTTATCGTGATGTTGTCTTTGTATCTGGCACTGAAGTTCTGCCCTAATTCTATTGCCCGCTTCATTTCTTCCCTCATGCCCATGAGATAAGATACAAACTGTTCTCCTGCCGGAGTAAGCGTGGCACCTTTGCCGTTTCTCTCGAAAATAGCAAATCCGACTTCTTCTTCAAGAAGCTTTATCTGGTACGAAAAAGTAGGCTGGCTTACGAACATGTTCTCAGCGCCTCTGCTGAAGTTCTGTGTTTTCGCGAGTTCAATGCAATAGTCTATCTGCTTGGTGTTCATATCAACCGCCTGTTATTTAAAACTTAAATCGGATATCTACTCTTTCTATTGGATATTCTATAAGAGCCATGTCAGAATGTAAACATAGAAAAGCGAAACGGAGGACATGGATATGGCAAAGACATTGATAGCATTCTTTTCAAGGGCGGACGAAAACTATTTCGGCGGTGCCATGAGATATGTGAAGGTTGGCAATACAGAGACCGTATGCAACATCATAAATGAGATTACCGGTGCGGATATGTTCAAGATCGAGATGGCAGAGCCATATTCACCTGTTTATATGACATGCATCGATGAGGCGAAGAAAGACTTACGCGCTAATGCGAGACCTGAGCTTACAGAATATCCTGACAGCATAGATGAGTATGACACGATAATCCTGGGATATCCGAACTATTGGGGAACATTCCCGATGGCGGTTGCTACATTCCTCGAGAGATACGATTTCTCAGGCAAGACGATCCTTCCTCTTTGCACTAACGAAGGCAGCGGAATGGGTTCATCCGAGCGTGACGTAAAGAAATATGCGAGGGGTGCAACAGTCAGGAGCGGTCTTCCGATAACCGGAAGCCGAGCAGCTGAGTCAAAAGCTTCAGTAGAAAAGTGGCTTAAGTCTAACGGCATTATCTGAGGGAGGAAAAGAATATGGATTACCAGCAAGGTTATGTTTATGAACTGATGGATAATGGCGGACCTACAGATGTAAGAGAGCCATATTTCAAGGAAGCTGTTGACGAGATGATGCGTGCAAGAACACTTTGTGCCAAAGCTAATGCTGTGCTTCCCGATGATCCTTCTTACGTGACATATCTGGAAGAACTCTTCGGAAGAAGCCTGGACGATGTCAGAATACTTACGCCCTTCGCATGTGACTTCGGCAACAGGGTAAAGTTCGGTAAAGGAGTATTCATCAACCATTCTGCGATCCTTTCCGCATCAGGCGGTATTGAATTTGAAGACGGAGTAATGTGTGCTCCCGGAGTTCGTATTGCTACCATCAATCATGATATGTATGACCGTCACGTCACATATACATACGGAAGAGTTCTCATAAAGAAAAATGCATGGCTTGGAATGAATGTTACCATCTGTCCCGGAGTAACGATAGGCAAGTATGCTGTTGTAGCAGCGGGAGCTGTCGTTACAAAGAATGTTCCTGATTATGCAGTCGTAGGCGGAGTACCTGCTAAAGTTATTAAGTATCTTGAACCGGATGAGATGAAGGATTGATCATGGTATCTAACAAATTAAAGAATATGGAAGGAGAATTGAAATGATTACATTAAACAACAATGTTGAATGCCCCATGGTAGGAATCGGAACATTTATGCTCGCGCCCGCTGAGGCAGAAAACAGTGTCAGAGAAGCTTTGAAGATGGGATATCGATTGGTCGATACGGCAAATGCCTATGTTAACGAGCGTGCGGTCGGACGCGGTATGGCAGAAAGCGGTGTTCCCCGTGAGGAGATATTCCTTTCAACGAAACTATGGCCCAGTGAGTATGAAAACGAAAATGCCGTTGATGAAACATTATCCCGTCTTGGCGTGGATTATGTTGATCTTCTCTATATTCATCAGCCTGCCGGGAACTGGCTTGCCGGATACCGTCAGCTTGAGAAAGCGTACAAGGAAGGTAAGGCAAAAGCTATCGGTATTTCCAACTTTGAGGGGAAATACATCGCTGAACTTGAGACAAAATGGGAGATCGTTCCTCAGTTTATCCAGGTAGAAGCTCATCCGTACTATACTCAGCAGGAACTAAGAAAGACTTTGGACAAATACGGAATAAAACTGATGTCATGGTATCCTTTAGGTCACGGCGATAAGAAGCTTATAAACGAACCTGTCTTTTCAGAACTTGGAAAGAAGTATGGAAAGTCATCAGCACAGGTAATCCTTCGCTGGCATACCCAGATGGGATTTGTTGTTATCCCCGGCAGTAAGAATGTGGATCACATAAGAGATAATATGAATATTTTTGATTTCAGTCTTACAGATGATGAGATGGCAAAGATCGCAAAGCTCGAAAACGGAATCCGATATTATAATCGCACCGATTCTCAACTGGATCAGTTTGCTTTATGGCAGCCCACATATGAAAAATA
>JAFZHS010000027.1 GCA_017554745.1 Clostridiales bacterium
CATCACGGTGCTGCACCGATCCCTGAGGAAGCAAAGTGGGTTAGCGCAAAGGATGTTAAGGACATCTCCGGTTACACACACGGTATCGGCTGGTGCGCTCCTCAGCAGGGTGCTTGCAAGCTGTCCCTCAACGTTAAGGACGGTATCATCCAGGAGGCATTGGTTGAGACAATCGGCTGCTCCGGTATGACACACTCCGCTGCTATGGCATCTGAGATCCTTCCCGGCCTCACAGTCCTCGAAGCTCTCAACACAGACCTCGTTTGCGACGCTATCAACACAGCAATGAGAGAGCTCTTCCTCCAGATCGTTTATGGTAGAACACAGAGTGCTTTCTCTGAAGACGGTCTCCAGATCGGCGCAGGCCTCGAAGACCTCGGTAAGGGCGCTCGTTCAATGGTAGGTACAACATACGGCACACTCGCTAAGGGTCCCCGTTACCTCGAGCTCACAGACGGTTATATCACAGACCTCGCTATCGACGAGAACGACGAGATCATCGGCTACAAGTTCGTTAACTTCGGTAAGATGATGGACTTCATTAAGAAGGGTGACGAGCCTGCAGAAGCACTCAAGAAGGCTTCCGGCAAGTATGGACGTGTTGACGATGCTGTTAAGTTCATCGACCCGCGTAAGGAATAAGGAGGAATGACAAATGGCAGAGTTATTTGAATCATACGAAAGAAGATTACCCCAGATCAACGCTAAGCTCGCTGAATATGGTATTGCTTCTATTGAAGAAGCTGAGAAGATCACAAAAGACGCCGGTCTTGATGTTTATCACCTCATCGAAGGCATTCAGCCTATCTGCTTCGAGAACGCTAAGTGGGCTTACACAGTAGGCGCTGCTATCGCAATCAAGAAGAACTGCAGAAGAGCTGCTGACGCTGCTGCTGCAATCGGTGAAGGCCTCCAGGCTTTCTGCATCCCCGGTTCTGTTGCTGACAGACGTAAGGTTGGTCTTGGCCACGGTAACCTCGGTAAGATGCTCCTCGAAGAAGATACAGAGTGCTTCGCATTCTTAGCAGGCCACGAGTCTTTCGCAGCTGCTGAAGGCGCTATCGGTATCGCTGAGAAGGCTAACAGAGTTCGTCAGAAGCCCCTCAGAGTTATCCTTGACGGTCTTGGAAAGGACGCTGCAAAGATCATCTCCAGAATCAACGGCTTCACATATGTTGAGACAGAGTATGACTACAAGACAGGCGAGCTCAAGGAGCTCTCCAGAACATGCTACTCCAAGGATCCTGCATCCCCGAGAGCAAAGGTTAACTGCTATGGTGCAGATGACGTTCAGGAAGGTGTAGCTATCCTCTGGAAGGAGAACGTTGACG
Source organism: Clostridiales bacterium (assembly GCA_017554745.1). GTDB lineage: Bacteria > Bacillota > Clostridia > Saccharofermentanales > Saccharofermentanaceae > Saccharofermentans. The sequence continues at coordinate 1,332 of JAFZHS010000027.1, forward strand.
TTTCCATCACAGGTAACTCCACAAATCCTACAAGATTCCAGCACCCTGTTGCAGGTACATACAAGAAGGAGCGCCTCGAGGCAGGCAAGAAGTACTTCTCCGTTGCATCCGGCGGTGGTACAGGCCGTACACTTCACCCTGATAACATGGCTGCAGGTCCTGCTTCCTACGGTATGACAGATACTATGGGCCGTATGCACTCTGACGCTCAGTTCGCAGGTTCTTCTTCAGTTCCTGCTCACGTTGAGATGATGGGTCTTATCGGTGCAGGTAACAACCCGATGGTTGGTATGACAGTATCCACAGCAGTATCCGTTGAGGAAGCTGCTAAGGCAGGCAAGTTCTGATCTGACTTACAATCTGTTGAATGATTTAAGGAGCTGTATCGAAAGGTACAGCTCCTTTTTTGTGTGCGCAGCTCGAAAACTGCGGTTGACGATTAGTTGACGAAAAGGGCATTTTGACAACACGAAAGGCCTTATTTTATTGCATTTGCAATTTGAGGCGGTGCGGATGCGGTGCTATTATGAACTTATCTTGCTATTCGGAGGTTAGTTTATGGAAGCTGAATTTGTTCCGATTTTGTACAACACGTTTTGGGCGCTGATTCCGCCGGTTGTTGCTATCGTCCTTGCGCTAATTACCAAAGAGGTTTACAGTTCGCTCTTTGTAGGTATCGTAGCAGGCGGTTTGCTTTACTCGCTGCAGCCGATTTCCGGAAACCTTTATATGATCCGTCCCGTAGCGGCTTTGGAACACGTTTTCAAGGGTGGAATTATTAAGTCGCTTGCTGATGACTACAATGTGGGTATTCTCGTGTTCCTTGTCTTCCTTGGAATCATAGTGGCCTTGATGAATAAGGCCGGAGGTTCAGCTGCTTTCGGTAACTGGGCTTCAAAGCACGTTAAGTCAAGAGTAGGTTCCCAGCTTGCTACTATCTGCTTGGGCGTTTTGATCTTCATCGATGACTATTTTAACTGTTTAACAGTCGGTTCAGTTATGAGACCCGTTACTGACAGCAAGAAGATTTCGAGAGCAAAGCTCGCATATCTTATCGATGCGACCGCGGCTCCTGTCTGCATTATCGCTCCGGTATCTTCCTGGGCAGCTGCTGTATCAGGCTTCGCACCTGAAGGAACTAACGGAATCATGCTTTTTATCAAAGCAATTCCTTATAACTACTATGCTATTCTCACACTCCTCATGATGGTACTCATGGTAGTCTTTAAGATCGAATTCGGTCCCATGGCACGTCATGAGAAGAATGCCCAAAAAGGCGATCTCTTTACAGTAGCTCCTGTAGTTGCTAAAGAAGAGGAAACAACCGTAAACAAGAAGGGTAAGGTTGTTGACCTGGTATTGCCGGTAGTAGTCCTTATTATTTGCTGTGTATTGGGAATGCTTCATACAGGCGGTTTCTTCGACACTGTATATTCCGGCTCTTTCGCTAACAGGATCGCTACTTTCTTCAGAGAATTTGTAAATGCATTTTCAAACAGTGATGCTTCTGTCGGTCTGGCTTACGGATCATTCGGAGGTATCGTTTTCACAGTTGTCTTCTATCTCCTCAGAAGAATAATGAATTTTAAGGAGTGCATGGCTTGTGTTGAAGAAGGCTTCAAGGCAATGGTTCCTCCTATGCTCATCCTGACTCTTGCATGGTCTTTGAAGGCTATGACAGATTCTTTAGGCGCAGCTGAATTCGTAGCCGGAATCGTAGAGAGGACACAGGGACAGTATATTTTTATCCTTCCTGCTGTTATCTTTGTTATTGCTTGCGTTCTGTCTTTTGCAACAGGTACATCATGGGGTACTTTCGGTATCCTTATCCCGATCACATTAAAGGCATTCTCGCTTTCTGATCCGGATCCTTCAAAATCTACACTCGCCATTATCTGCGTATCCGCCTGCATGGCCGGTGCCGTATGCGGAGACCACTGCTCACCGATCTCTGATACAACGATCATGAGTTCTGCCGGTGCACAGTGCAACCACATCGCTCACGTATCTACGCAGCTGCCGTATGCTCTTGTTTGCGCGGGCGTATCATTCATAACATATCTGGTCGCAGCCTCTGTTAAGAATGCCGCCATTTCGCTTTTGTTAGGCATATGTATGATGGTGGGAATGGTCCTACTTCTCAAATTTGTTATGAAACCTGATTCTGATGCTTCGAAGCCAGAGACTCAGAAACCTGCGAAAGAATGATCGCGGCGAACATGATCAGGCATCCTGCCGCCTCTCTAGGTAGCATGCCTTCGTGAAGGACAATCGCAGCCGCAATGACGGCAAAGACCGACTCGAGGCACATGAGAAGTGAAGCAACGACAGGACTTGCGTGTTTCTGTCCGACGATCTGAAGAGTATAAGCTATACCGCAGCTCATTATTCCCGAATACAAAAGGGAAGGGGCTGCGGTTTTTATATCCGCAAGATTCGGCTGCTCGAAAATAAACATTGCGATGATCGATATTATCGCAGCAACGAAGAACTGCATGAATGACAGTTGGACGCCGCTGATGTCTTCTTCTGTAAACTTGTCGATCAGCATTATCTGGACGGCGTAGAAGACTGCGCAGATGAGCGCTAAGATATCGCCCATATTGATGTTGGTGAGATCTTTTGGGTCAAGGCAGAGAAGGAACAGACCGAGCAGGCCAAGGAGAATAGACAGCCACGTGAGTACGGCTATCTTTTTCTTCAGGAAAATGACGCTGAAGAGCGGCACGAAGAACATATAGAATGCCGTGATGAAGGCGATCTTCCCTGTAGTCGAATAGTAGAAAGCAAACTGCTGGAAGTTCTGCGCGATGGAGAAAACGATGCCCAGGATCAGGCCTTTTTTGAGTGTGCTCTTCCTGAAATCGAATCCTTTATTGATTATCAGCGTGAAAGGCAGGAGGAACAGCATTCCGAGCGCAGTCCTTATGCCCGTGAAAGTAAATGCGTCGACGCTCTCCATGCCGATCGACTGGGCAACAAAAGACGAACCCCAGATGATGGCGGTTATCAGAAGAAGTACGATTCCCAGAGGCTTGGTGCGGCGCAATTTTCGTGTTCCTTTCTTTTAGCAAGTGAAATATATATTAGTGAAGTTAGTTTTGCAAGGAAATTGAGCGCTCCTCTTTTTAAAAGACGGCCTAAAATGCGCAAATTATCATTTTTATCCGTAGGCGTGGGGGTATGTTTACTTCTTGCACCTTATCTTTTGCCGGAGTTTCGCGAAAAAGTTGACCCAACAAGGCGGTGAAACCTGTTTTCAAGACGCTTTCAGCAATGGAAAGTCTTTTTGGGCGGCCGCGGAGCCGGATTATCGAGAAAACCTACGGATAAAAAACGAGTTTTTCGTGATTTAGGCCGTCGTGCGCATGGCAAAACTTGACACATACCCTATGGGGGTATATAGTGAATGAAGATAATAATACCCCCACGGGGTATACTTGGAGGCTTACCATGGCAGAAAAGAAATGTCCTCACTGCAGAACTAAAGACAGATCAGAAGCAGAGATCAAGGATCTCATTACCAGACTGAACAGGATCGAAGGCCAGATCAGGGGCATCCGCAAGATGGTAGAAGAGGATGCTTACTGCGTTGACGTGCTTACACAGGTCAGCGCTGCAAAGTGCTCTCTGAACAGCTTTTCGAAGGTCCTGCTCGGAAACCACATAAGGACTTGTGTTGCTGAAGACATTAGAAACGGCTCGGACGAAAAGACTGAGGAGTTGGTTGAGCTCCTGCAGAAGCTTATGAAATAAACATCAACCTTAGAAACAGGTAAGAGATGGATAACAACAATCCCAAGACAGAGAAATACCTTGTGACCGGCATGAGTTGCGCGGCCTGCCAGGCGCATGTCGAGAAGGCGGTGAAGGGCGTAGAAGGAGTTACAGCCTGCAGCGTCTCACTGCTTACTAATTCCATGAGCGTAACAGGCCAGGCTGATTCGGCAACAGTTATTAAAGCTGTTGAAGCTGCCGGTTATGGCGCATCGCTTGAGAGCAAGTCTGAGAAGTCAAAGAGTGACCTCTATAAGAACATGGAAGAGCAGCTCAGGGACAGGGAGAAGCCGGTGCTGGTAAGAAGGCTCGTAAGCTCGCTCATATTCCTTCTGATCCTGATGTATTTCTCGATGGGCGTATCGATGTGGGGATGGCCCGCACCGGAGTTCCTGGAGCATAACATGGTGGGCCTGGGAATCATCGAAATGCTGCTTGCCGGCATCGTTATGGTGATCAATAAGAAGTTTTTCGTTAACGGATTTAAGGCGCTCCTGCACAAGAGTACCAATATGGATACTTTGGTCGCCATGGGATCGGGAGTATCGTTCATTTACAGCTTTGTAACATTGTTACACATGACGGATTTGGCCTCTCACGAGGAACAGATGGCACTGATGAATGACCTTTACTTCGAATCAGCTGCCATGATCGTCACCCTCATCACAATAGGAAAACTTTTGGAGGCAATATCGAAGGGAAGGACCACGAATGCACTCAAAGGATTGCTGGATCTGCAGCCAAAGACGGCTGTTTTAGTAAGAGACGGGCAGGAAGTGACAGTCCCGGTGGAAGAAGTAGTAGTCGGTGATATTTATGTAGTGAGGCCGGGCGGTGCTATCCCTGTTGACGGTGTGATAGTTGAAGGTGACGCAGCCATTGATGAATCGGCGCTCACAGGCGAATCAGTTCCGGTAGACAAAAGCGCAGGAGATAAGGTGTCTGCTGCGACGGTGAATAAGACGGGCTTCGTAAAATGCCGCGCAGTGAAGGTCGGCGAAGATACCACGCTGGCGCAGATCATAAAGATGGTAAGTGATGCTTCGAGTTCAAAGGCGCCTATCGCAAGGATCGCCGACAAGGTGTCCGGGGTGTTTGTGCCTGCAGTCCTGATTATTTCAGTAATCGTATTTGTAGTCTGGATGTTCCTCGGCAAAGAAGTCGGCTATTCGCTCACCAGAGCTATAGCTGTCTTAGTGGTCAGTTGTCCCTGCGCTCTGGGTCTTGCAACACCAGTAGCGATAATGGTTGGTAACGGAGTAGCTGCCAAGAACGGCATTTTGTTTAAGACTTCCACATCGCTTGAACAGACAGGCAGAGCGCAGATAATCGTTCTTGATAAGACAGGCACGATCACGAGCGGTGTGCCGGACGTAACGGATATCATTCCTGTAGAAGATGAGGATGAACTGCTCACATATGCATATTCTTTGGAGAACGGCAGCGAGCATCCTCTGGGCAAGGCAGTTGCAGAGTATTGCAAGGCAAAAGGCGTTGCAGTTAAGACGGCGGAAAGCTTTAAAGTGCATGCAGGAAACGGCCTTGAGGGTATCGTAGACGGAAAACTGATAAAGGGCGGCAACCGCAGTTTTATGACTTCGGTTGAGCCTGAATATGAGGCTAAAGCGCAGGCGCTGGCTGAGCAGGGAAAGACGCCGATGTATTTTGAAGCGGACGGAAAGCTTATAGGGATAATTGCGGTTGCGGATACTATCAGGGAAGCTTCTTCTGAAGCGGTAGAAGAGTTTAAAAAGCTGGGGCTTTACACGGTAATGCTCACGGGAGATAACAGGAGGACCGCTGATGCCATAGGAAAAGCGGCAGGCGTTGATCTGACCATCTCAGACGTGCTTCCTGACGGTAAGGAAAAGATCATTAAAAAGCTTCAGGAATACGGCAAGGTAATAATGGTGGGTGACGGCATCAATGATGCACCTGCACTTACAAGTGCTGACATAGGGATTGCCATCGGCGCAGGAACTGATATCGCGATCGATGCGGCAGACGTTGTGCTGATGAAGTCTGATCTCAAGGATGCCGCGGCAGCGATAAGGATATCCAGAAGGACGATCACGAACATTCACGAGAATCTTTTCTGGGCATTCATCTATAACATAGCGCTTATACCCATCGCAGCAGGTGCATATGCAGCTGCAGGTCTTACGATGTCGCCGATGTTCGGTGCGGCAGCCATGAGCCTTTCGAGCTTTACGGTGTGCATGAACGCGTTAAGGCTCAATCTGGTCAAGCCTTATGACAATGGCCGCGATAAGCCGAAGAACGACATCAGGAACAGGCTTGCCGGACTTAAAAACGAATTCGAAAAAGAAAAAATAACAAAGGAGAATCACAAAATGGAAAAGACTATCACTATCGAAGGCATGATGTGCGGTCACTGCGAAGCAACCGTAAAGAAGGCTCTGGAAGCTTTGGACGGCGTTATCTCAGCTGATGTATCACACGATAAGGGTACAGCTGTCGTTGCGCTTGAGAAGGACGTAGCAGACGATATTCTCACAAAGGCTGTTGAGGATAAAGACTTCAAAGTAACGGGTATTGCGTAATCTCAAAAAATAATAATATGCCAATCCCCCTCTTGAATGTATAATTAGAGTGTTTGGGGGTACGTATGATACACATACTTATAGTTGAAGACGAGAAACCGATATCTAACCTGATCCGAATGAGTCTTACGAAGGCGGGTTATAACTGCACATGCGCGTTTGACGGCGAGGAAGCACTGAACCTGATAACGAACAATGTCTATGACCTTATCCTGTTAGACGTAATGATTCCGAAGATAGACGGATTCTCACTGATGCAATACATCAGACCTATGAAGGTCCCGGTCATTTTCCTGACGGCTAAAAACATGGTTCAGGATAAGGTAAGGGGACTTGAGCTCGGCGCAGAGGATTATCTCCCGAAGCCTTTCGAGATCATTGAGCTGCTCGCGAGAGTCAATGTTGTTTTGCGCCGTTATAACAAGACAGATACGGAGATCCATATGGCGGGTCTCACTATCGATACGAAGGCAATGATCGTATACAAGGACGGATACCAGATCCCGCTGACACCGAAGGAGTATGAACTGCTTCTTCTTTTCGCGAGGAATCCGGGTATCGCAATGTACCGCGAGACGATCTACGAGCGTGTATGGAACGAGCCTTTCCCGTACGGAAGCAAGACGGTCGATCTGCACGTTCAGAGACTTCGTAAAAAACTCGGCTGGGAGGAAGTAATCACGGCCGTGCCTAAGGTCGGATACAGACTGGAGGCCTGATCGATGCGCTTTCGGCAGAAGATGGTACTCGTAATGGTATGGCTTCTCACACTGAGTTATGGTGTGGGAGGCGTTCTTCTGATAAGGCAGAATTTTCAGAGCAGCCTTACGCAGATCGAGACCAATGCCAAAGAGTCTTACGAGATGATCTTAAAGTCGATCCAGCTCGTTAACTTCGTAGATATCCAGCAGGATCTTTCCAATATCAGCAATACTCTCGAGACGATGAATACCTCTGAAAGTCTTGCCGGAATGAGCCTTAAGAGAGGCGATAAAGTCTTATACCAGAGCGGCGAGACTATTGAAGAAGTCGAGAGCAGTTCCGCATTCATTTCGCTTCTTTTCACAAGAGAGAACAGGCACCTCTACCAGATAAGCGGTGAGATCAAGACTAACGGTAAACCGCTGGTGCTTACCGTGGTCTATGACATCACATCGGTTTATCAGGCAAGGGATGACCAGATCAAGACCTATCACCAGGTCCTTGCAGTACTGCTTCTGGTCGGAGGTATCGCCGCATGGTTTACTGCATATCTCATGACCAAGCCTCTTGTCAATGTCTCGAAAACAGCGCGCGCATTATCTAACGGTAACCTCGACGCAAGAGTTAATCCTAAGACACATGACGAGATCGGACAGCTCGGTTCTGACTTTGACAACATGGCCGAACGTCTGTCTGATAATATCTCGGAGCTTAAGAATTCAATGGAACACCAGGAGATGTTCATGGGAAGCTTCGCGCATGAGCTGAAGACACCTATGACATCCATTATCGGATATGCCGATCTGTTGCGAAGTGATGCTTTAGGACCTGAAGAATCGCAGGAAGCAGCAAACTATATCTTCTCCGAAGGCAAACGACTTGAAGCTCTGTCGTTTAAACTTCTGGATCTTCTCATGATGAGAAACCAGAAGCTTAAGATGGTGCCGACTGATATGAAGCACATGGTAGAGAATCTTACTTATCATCTTCAGCCGGTTTACAGGAAGAAAGGCATTGCTCTCCAGTGCCGCTGCGAACCCGGTATCTGCATGGCTGAGCCTGACTTGTTCGGTTCGGTCATTGCTAACCTTGTCGATAACTCGCGTAAGGCCATGGATCACGGCGGAAATATCATGATCATGGGAGACAGCTATAACGGCGATTACCGCATCCGTGTTATCGATAACGGACGCGGTATGCCTGAAGAAGCTATCAGACATATTACCGAAGCGTTCTACCGTGTCGATAAATCACGTTCGAGAGCGCAGGGCGGCGCAGGATTGGGACTGACTCTTTGTAAGGAGATCATCGATCTTCACAACGGAAAGATCGCTTTTGCTTCCAGAGAAGGCAACGGCACTTGTGTTACTGTCACGATAAAGGAGATTACAGCATGAGAAAGTTATATTTCTTTGTAGCCGCAATCTTCGTCATAATGGCAGTAGCACTTGGCTGGTTCCTGCCTTTGGCTGCGTTTAATATCGATGACAAGATCAACGAGGGAAAACAGCAGGAACTCGAGATCGAGCGTGTAAACCTCACTTACAGGGACGACCTTACGATCGCCCAGAAGATCGAGATCGTAAATAATACATATCAGCTGGCTGACACTATCGAACTTGATAAGGGAATATTCCTTACTGAAGAAGAAGTAATTGATATAATAGGCGAATTCCTGGCAGACTTTACGGGCTATCATTATGATCTGCATTCAATGGATTATTTAGTTTATGTCACGCCCATGCTCGTAAATCTTACCGGCAACAGAGGAACTACAGTTATATGGTCTGCTGAATTCTATATACCTGACGGCTGGTATTTTAATTGTGCGATCGATGACAAGACGGGAGCGCTCCTTAAGGTTAATTTCAATGGATATGGTTATAACTGGGACTCTTTGATATTTGATCTTGCCAGCGCTACGGATGCGAATACGGTTATCTGTGACAGGTATCGTAACGCTATCTACAATAATTATTCGAAAAGATTGAATGCAAAGTTTGTAACTTATCATCTGCTCCAGGACACATATGACTATGATTATGCAAGTTATGTCCTGATATTCAGAGACAGCAGGAACGAGACTTTTGAGATAAATCTGGGCATTTCAGTTAATAGCTACTACTTGGAGAGCTACTAAAAAATTTTTCAATTGATGCCGTTTTGATGCCGATTTAGTACTTTTTTGATTTTTCCCTTTGCAATAATACACTCAGAAAGTTAAGCAAAGGAGGAAAAGACATGTTTCCGGATTTGGCTATTAGGATTAAAAATTATGCCGCAGATATGGGGAGCGGATTCGTTGTGATTGCGGGCTTTTTGCTCGCAATCACAATGGTGTTTGTTATTGTTTTCGCACGCTGGAACGGAATAAAGAACAGTTCTTCCACATACGTAAACGTTGAGAAACCCAGGGTAGAATCAACAGTTGATACCGGCCATGTATCACTGATCCTGCCCGAAGAAGATTAAGAGATTAATCTTCGCCTACAAATACATTCCAGGATGCAATCTCTGAATCACTAATGGTCTTCATGACGAGTTTTGCATTGTCGAGAAGATAGTCGCTGTGGCCCGAAGACCAACCGCGACCGACCAGTTCCTTGATAATCATACCGCTTATTTCTTCGATCAGATCAATCTTGTCTGAGCTCTTCTCCTCGCTCATTTGGGAGAGCTTCATAAGCGGTTCAGCAGCACAGTTCAAGGTGGTAAGCTCCTTCATCGCTCTGAAACGCCATTTATAATATGGCATATATCGGCCGTTAAGAAGGAACAATGCCGCGGAGATCTTATATATGAACTCCGTAACACAGCAATATGCAGCGCCGATATCACCACGCTTAATAGAGCGATAATAATTGAATTGCCCGGTTTTACCCGCCATGGCAAGGTCTGCAGCGACTTTCTTCTTTTTTACATCTTCAGGATAATAACCAGACCACACATCCCGAATAGCACTGAACTTGCCGGAGACGTCACGGAACACCTTTCCGTTGACGGCTTCGGCAAGATGCATTTGAGGGGTGGCAAGCCAGTCTTCCGTCGTCACGGGGGCATGTGTCATGCCCGTATGTTCATAATAGAATTCTTCAATGCTGTGCACGCCTACGCGGTGGCTTCTTGCGCCTGTCATGATATTGCTCGGCTCAGCCATTCCCACATCAGCTCTGTGATTTAATATGAATTCCTGAACGGGGAGTTCATCGTATGCTTTCTGAAGATCATCTCCGATCTTCTTTTTGAGATCTTCGGGGAGCCACAGGCAGAATCCCGGCGCATAGTCGTGATCTCTTGAGATGTAGTCATCGTATCCGAAGCACTCGGAGGTCTGGCCTGCAAGACCTGCAGCTATCTCATCCTTATATTCAGGGAATTTCTTCTCGAGCATGGGAAGACCGTACTCTTCGAAAAATACTTCAGATATCTTAAGTCCGTTCCACATAAGAAAGCCCCTTTGCAAGAAAAATAAAGAAGCGCCGATCACTCATCAACGCTTCTTTTATTCTACATCAATTGTCTTGATTATTTATTTGTTTGCCAACTGCTGTGCCTGAACTGCAGTAATAACGATAACGCCTGCAAGTTCATCTACGCTGCAGCCTCTCGAAAGGTCGTTGACTGGTGCTGCGAGGCCCTGAAGAAAGCTGTACGCTTCAGCTTTGCCGATCCTCTGAATGAGCTTATATCCGATGTTTCCTGCTTCGAGGTTAGGGAAGATGAGGACGTTTGCCTGACCTGCGACAGGTGAGCCGGGCGCCTTTGAAGCGCCGATCTCGGGAACGAGTGCGGCATCGAGCTGGAGCTCGCCGTCTAAGAGGATGTCGGGATACTTTTCTTTCGCGATCTTGACAGCTTCAACGACCTTATCAACGAAGGGGTGGTTAGCTGAACCCTTTGTGGAGTGGCAGAGGAAAGCGACCTTTGCTTTCTTGCCCATAAGAGCTTCGAAAGAAGCAGCTGATTCAGCGCCGATCTCGGCTAACTCTTCAGGATTGGGATCCTGCATCAATGCGCAGTCAGCGCAGAGGATGATGCCGTTTTCGCCGAATTCGCAGTCGGGGATCTCGAACATGAAAGCGATTGATGCGATCTTTCTTTCAGGTGCAGTCTTGATTATCTGGAGAGCAGGGCGGAGCATGTCTGCAGATGTGTGGCATGCGCCTGATACAAGACCGTCAGCATCGCCTGCTTTGACCATCATAATGCCGAATGTGAGCTTGTCTCCTGTGATGAGTTCTTTTGCCATCTCGAAGGTCATTCCCTTTTTGGCTCTGATCTCTGCGAGAAGAGCAGCATACTTGTCGATCTCAGAAGACTTTGTGTGATCAAGGATCTGAACGCCCGTAAGGTCAGCACCGAGCCTTGATGCAGAGCCCATTACTTCTTCTTCAGTTCCGATGATGATGGGAGCTGCAGTGCCTTCTGCGAGGACTTTTGCAGCTGCAAGTATCGTTCTGTCGTCTTCTGATTCGGGAAGAACGATAGTCTTGACGTCACTTCTTGCTCTTTGCTTGATGGTCTCGATAAAGCTCATATATTTACTCCTTAAAGAAAATCAAATCCTTCAAATCTCGGCTTGCCGGGATATGTCTTAGCCTGCTCATCGCCTCTTAAGACTCTGAGCGCTGCTGCTCTCATGGCCTCGTGCTCAAGCTCGCCGGGATAAGATGCAATAGGTGCGATCCATCCGCAGGCTTCCTTGATGCCGTCATAGATGTCCTGGAAACGCATGAGTCCGCCTGTTAAGACGATGCCGTCGACTTCGCCGTGAAGTACGCATGCCATGGAACCGATCCACTTGGTGATCTGATAGATCATTGCGTTCCAGATGAGCTGTGCCTTGGGATCGCCTGCTTCTACCATCTCGTGGATGGTATCGGAATTGGATGTGCCGAACCATGAGGAGAGACCGCCTGTTGCAAGGCAGAGGCTTCTGATCTCGTCTTTGGTTCTGCTGTCATACAGTTTTGTGAGGACATCAGTGATAGCCATTGTGCCCATTCTTGTAGGAGTCATCGGGCCGTCTCCGCCGCTGCCGTCATTTGCATCGATCATCTTGCCGTGCTTATGCGCGGTGATCGTGATGCCGCCGTCGATGTGGCAGACGATAAGATTCATCTCATTATACTTTTTGCCTACGCTTTTTGCGTACTTGTGAGCTGTGGCACGGAGATTAAGAGCGTGAGTAGCGGAAGTCCTGTATATGCCCTTAACGCCGGTGATCCTTGCGACGTCCTGATACTCGTCAACGACGATCGGATCTACCATGAAAAGCCTTCCGCCGAACTCATCGTGGAACTGCTTTGCCATCTGGATGCCCAGCATGCTTGAGTGATAAACGCCGCCCTTTGCTTCGCGGATGTCGTTTACGAGTCTGTCGTCAACTTCGTATGTGCCGCCTTCGATCGGGTAGCACGCGCCGCCTCTTCCGACGATCGCGTCAATTCCCGTAAGGTCGATGTTATTGTCTGATAGCCACTTCCTTACGACTTCCATACGGTAATCGAGCTGGTCGTTGATGGTAGGGAAGTTCTTTAGGATAGTCGAATCGTGGAAAACATTTGCTTCGACGATGCTTTTCTCATTCTCGAAAAACTCGACTTTGGTGGAAGTGCTGCCCGGATTTACTACGAAAATCCTGAAAACCTTTGAATCAGACATTTTGGTTCCTCTTTTACGAACAATATAATTAGGAAAGTATACACGCATTTCATAAGAAAAACATATATAATAACCTCGTAATAATAACAAATTATAGTGATATTTTGATATTATTGCTTTGGGATAGTAACGAAGACGGGTGTCCGCGACTGTTTGCGGATTAGTCCGGTTCGTTTTGTGGAGGATAAAATGGGAGAAAACAAAGCTTTGCAGAGGGGCTTTTCGATAGCGGCGATCATCCTTATTGCGGTGTCGGCTTTCGCTATTGTTTTTTTCGATGCCAGGGGATTACTTGAAGGTGAGAGTGCGACTTTCGCAGGCTTGCCTCTTATGGCTATTATCGCAGTTCTGCTTCTCGGCGTTCTCATCGTTCTTGTCATCAAGCTGAAGAATACCGATACCGTTGAGAATATGATCGCCTCGGTAGCCGTCCGTTACGCGTTCTTCGGATGGTTCTATGTATTCCTGATCAAGTTCGCGGATATGCTTATCAGAGAGTATGTTAACGATTACATGTTCTTCGAGAAGTATTATTCCCCGATCTACCTGATGATGAACTCGTTCAACGTCTGTGTAGTTGGTACGCTGGTTATCGGTCTTACGATGCGCCAGCTTCCTACTTACAAGATCGCCCAGAGAAAGCTCAGGGTAGGCCAGATCCTTCTGCTTATCATGATGATGTACGGCCTGACGCTTGTCGGTGCCGTTATGGGACTGCCGATACACACGTTCCTGTCTTCCTTTACGCCTGATAATCCGCAGTCGGAAAGCGTTGATTTGAGCGGTCTGCTCATGGGCTCCGGAATCTATTACAGGATCATCTGCGTCGGCATTCTTCCTGCTATCTTTGAGGAGCTGTTATTCAGAAAATTCCTTATAGACAGAACGATCCGTCACGGCGAATTCATAAGCTGCGCGATGTCGGGAATCATGTTCGGCATGTGGCACGGCAATTTCCAGCAGTTCTTCTTTACATTCTTCATCGGAGTCCTGTTCGCGTTCGTTTATATCCGCACGGGTAAGATCATCTACACCATGATCATGCACGCGAGCATGAACCTCGTAACGACTGTCATTACAATGTCTCTGATGGCTGAATTGATAAAGAAGGTGGGAGTAGGTGACAGTATCAACTATATGAGCGAGGATGAGCTGATGTCTTCTATAATGCCTTTGCTCTTGTTATTGCTCGTGTGGCTTATTATCTTTGTCTCTTTCATGATCACAGGCCTTGTCTTTGTCATCAAGAAGCGCAAGAATTTCAAGCTTTTCCTTATGGAAGGTGAGCTTAAGAGGAAGGAGATTCTTCATAAGCTTACTCACACACCCGAGATGTGGGCTTTCTTCTCCTTTGCGTTGCTCCTGTTTATCCATAATTACCTGCCGGATATATTCGCTTACATATTCCAGTAACGGTATTTAATAATTTACAAACTAAAAGAGGTTGTCACTTAGGACAACCTCTTCTATTAGTTAGCAATTATCAGTTGACTGAGATTACTTCTTGGACTTCTTAGAAGGCTTTGTGTTAACCTTATCCTTGAGTGCCTTACCAGCCTTGAACTTAGGAGCTGTGCAAGCCTTGATCTTTGTAGCAGCGCCTGTCTGAGGGTTACGGCCTGTTCTTGCAGCTCTCTCAGATGTCTCGAATGTACCGAAACCTACGAGCTGAACCTTACCCTTGTTCTGAAGCTCATCAGAAACAACCTCGATGAAAGCCTTAACAGCAGCATCAGCATCCTTCTTGGAGATGTCAGCCTTTACAGCGATTGCATCAACTAATTCTTGTCTGTTCATTATTAATTTCCTCCCTAAATATGGGTTAATTACTTTGCCAGCAAGGCTTTTGGCCGCTGACAATGTCGATATTATAAAGTTCTTTGATATTAAAAACAAGGGAATTTGAGGTATTTTGAGAGAATTTTTTGCGAAAAAGCCCTATTTTTAGGGATTTGTAACATTATTACACCCTATTTATAAGGGGTTGACGGCCCTAAAATGGTGTGATAGTATAATGAACAAATGAACATATGAGCAATCGTTCATATGATAAACGGAAAGGAGATGCAAGATGGCTCACGATCACGGTGCTCTTTTAGATCATGTAAAGGCAGATATGCCCGCAGATGAGCTGTTACAGGACTTAGGTGACCTTTTCAAGGTTTTCGGTGACACGACACGAATAAAGATAATGTACGCGCTTTATGAAGATGAGATGTGCGTCTGTGCGATTGCGGAACTTATCGGAATGACGCAGTCTGCTGTATCACACCAGCTTAAGTCATTAAAGGCCGCAAATCTTGTAGCTTCAAGAAGGGAAGGCAAAACGATCTACTACCGTTTGTCTGACGATCACGTCAAATCCATCATCGCCCAGGGCTATGAACATTTAACGGAATAATTTATTAGAAGGAGATATACATATGAAGAAGACATTTGAATTGGAAGACCTCGATTGCGCTAACTGCGCCATGAAGATGCAGGAAGCAGTATTGAAGATCCCCGGAGTTAAGAACTGCGAAGTAAGCTTCATTAAGCAGAAGATGACTTTGGAAGCTGACGATGCTGATTTCGACAAGATCGTAAAGCTCGCAGTTAAGGCTATCGCCAAGGTCGAGCCCGACTGCACAGTATTGCTTTAAATGAATGCCGCAGCCTAAAAAACTGCGGCTTTTTAAGGAGTAAGCGCTATGAAGTATAAATTGACGAAAAAACAAAAGAAGATGCTCAGAAGGATAATTATCGCCATTGCTTTGCTGGCGGTAATCGCCGTAACGTTGCATTTTGTAGACGTCCCGTGGTGGACAGAGCTCGTCATTTATGCTGTTCCTTACTTTATTGCAGGCTTTGATGTATTAAAGACTGCGTTTATCAACCTGATACACGGCCAGATCTTTGATGAGAAGTTCCTCATGATGGTAGCGACGGTAGGTGCATTTGCCACGGGTGATTATCCTGAAGCTTCTTTGGTAATGCTCTTCTACCAGATCGGTGAGCTTTTCCAGAGCATCGCAGTCGGAAGGTCGCGCAAGTCTATTGCAAAGCTGATGGACATAAGGCCTGACAGTGCGACTGTTATTAGAGACGGTCAGGAGATCGAGGTATCGCCTGAAGAGGTTGAAGTAGGTGAGACAATAATCGTTAAGCCGGGTGAGAAGATACCGCTCGACGGCGTCATCATCGAAGGCGAGAGTTCTGTTAACCAGGCTGCCCTTACAGGCGAATCTGCTCCTGTGGATAAGGCTTTCAGCGATAACGTAATCTCCGGAACGCTCAATCTTACGGGCGTTATCAAGGTCAGGACCACATCGACATTCGGCCAGAGCACGGTATCTAAGATCCTGGAGCTCGTCGAAAATGCTTCGGATAAGAAAGCAAAGGTCGAGAACTTCATCACGAAGTTCGCAAGATATTACACACCGATCGTTGTTATCGCAGCACTGGTACTGGGAATTGTTCCGCCTTTGTTCATGGGAATGGGCGATGTTGAAATCTGGAAGACATGGCTAACAAGAGCCTGTGTATTCCTCGTAGTATCGTGTCCCTGCGCGCTCGTCGTATCTGTTCCGCTCTCGTTCTTTGGCGGTATCGGCGGAGCTTCCAAAGACGGTATTCTCATCAAAGGCGCAGGCTATATGGAAGTCTTGTCCAAGATAGATACTGTTGTTTTCGATAAGACCGGAACGCTTACAAAAGGCGTATTTGCAGTAGATGACATTCACCCGAATCTTATCAGCAGCGCCGAGCTTCTTGATATAGCGGCTTGCTGTGAGAGCTTCTCGAGCCATCCTGTAGCCCAGTCGATCGTAAGGGCGCACGAAGATCATATCGATAAGTCTCTTGTCGGAGAAGTAACCGAGATCGCGGGAAAAGGCGTTAAGGCAGTAGTTGAAGGCAAGACTTACTATTGCGGAAATGGCCAGCTTATGGAGATGTGCGGCGCAGACTGGCACGATTGTCATCTGACGGGAACCATTATCCACATAGCAAGGAGCGATGGAGATGTCTGCGATTATCTGGGCCATATCGTTATTAACGACCAGATAAAAGAAGATTCCGAAGAAGCGATCAAGAGCCTTAAGAGTGTTGGCGTTAAGCGTCTGATAATGCTTACCGGTGACAAGAAGACAGTAGCTGAGAATGTCGCGAATAAGCTTGGTCTTACAGCATTCTTTGCAGAGCTTCTTCCTGCAGACAAAGTCGCGAGAATGGAAGAGATATTGTCGGAAGGTAAGGGCAAAGTCGCATTTGTCGGAGACGGTATAAACGATGCACCTGTTCTTATGCGCGCTGACTGCGGAATCGCCATGGGCGCAATGGGTTCTGATGCTGCAATCGAATCTGCGGATGTTGTCCTCATGGATGACAAGCCGTCTAAGATCGCAGACAGCATAAAGATCGCCAGAAAGACGATGAGGATCGTTTGGGAGAATATCATTTTCGCACTCGGCGTTAAGGCAGTAATTCTGGTGCTCGGCGCGCTCGGTATTGCAAATATGTGGCTTGCGGTATTCGGTGACGTAGGCGTGCTCATCATCGCTATCCTCAATGCGATGAGATGCATGAGAAAACTTAAATAATAAGCGGGGTTACAACATGTTTTGGAATAAGATCTCGCCTGTATATGATCTGTTCGAAAACGTCTACAACCGCAAAGTCTATAAGGGTACAGGCGTTAAGGTCGCAGAGTTCATAACAGGCCCTGACAGAGTGCTTGAGTGTGCCTGCGGTACAGGCGCAATCACAGTTGAAATAGCAAAGAACTGCAGGGAACTTGTAGCTACGGATTTTGCGGAGGGAATGCTGAAGCGCGCTGCCAAAAAATGCCAAAAGTTTAAGAATGTATCTTTCAGCAAGGAAGACATTACGGATCTTAAGTTTGAAGACTGCAGTTTTGATAAGGTGGTTGCAGGTAACGTTATCCATCTCCTGCCTGAACCTGAAAAAGCGCTTCAGGAACTTGAGAGAGTCGTAAGGACTGGCGGTAAGATAATCATACCGACATATATCAATAAGACTAAGAAATCTTCGGGGTTAGCCGTTAAATTCATTGAGTTTCTCGGGGCGGACTTCAAGCGCCAATTTGATCTTGAAGGATATAAAAAATTCTTTGAAGAAAAAGGGTATGCTGATGCCGCATATCACGTTGTTGAAGGAAGGATGCCCTGCGCTATTGCAGTGATAACAAAGTTGTGATTCGATAAGTGTATTACTGAAAGGAAGATCAGCTTTTTATCATGTTCGATCCTAAGACGAACCGCTATCCGTATCCTGAACAAACGGATCAACATTACCTTGAGATACATAAGAACAAGGGCTTGGTGTTTGATGCCTCATATCCTTATGTTGATAAGTCGGGCTGGTTCAGATTCCGTCAGGGCGTGGTGCGGTTCCTTCTTAACCTGATAGTCTTCCCAATGGCAAAGATCCGACTCGGCCTTAAAGTCGAGGGACGCGAAAACCTCAAGAAATACAAAGATGTCCTGGACAACGGAGTGGTCACGGTCAGCAACCACGTCCACATGTGGGATTACATATCCGTAATGAAGGCTCTCCGCCCGAACAGGACAAATCTTCTGGTCTGGGCTCCGAATGTTAATGGCGAGAACGGAACGATAGTGAGGCTTGTCGGCGGCATCCCGATCCCCGAGAATGATGTCGCAGCGCAAAAAGCCCATCTCAAAGCATTAAAAGGTCTTCTGAATGACCACGGTCTGATCCATGTATATGCGGAAGGCAGCATGTGGGAATACTATGCGCCCATCCGGCCGTTCAAGCGCGGAGCGGCATTTATTGCGGTGAGCAATGACAAGCCCGTCCTGCCGATGGGATTCTCATACCGTGAGCCGGGAAAACTCCGCAAGAAGTTTTTTCACCAGACAGCGTTATTTACTCTTCGTATCGGTGAGCCTTTGTATCCTGAAAAAACACTGAAGTTGAAAGACAGGGAGAAGGACCTGACCATACGTGCGCACAGGGCGGTCTGCGCTCTTGCGGGTATAGATCCTGATGAGAATATCTATGAACCCGTTTTCAATGATTCCAAGAGGATCGATTATTACACTGATACTTACGGTGTGGGTTACAGGGGATCCAAGTAACAAAAATGAACCGGATATAATTCTCAAATCTATTGGTGAAACTATACAAGTTGACGGCCGGTTATTTGATGAGCATGTTCCTTAAATTTAATTTATATTATAGAAGTTGAAGTAGTGTTCTCGTTAAGAGGACATTGGGGGCTTTTCAGTTACATAGGAGATCATTATGAGCAGAAAAAACATTTGGCATTTTCCTGTTGCCATTATTGTCGTTTTAGTCACGATGCTTATCTTCGGCGGTATCACTGCAAGTGCTGACTCGTACAGCGGTGAGTGCGGTGCAGAAGGCGATAACCTGACGTGGGAATTCTCCGGCGATACGCTTACCATAAGCGGTACCGGAGCAATGAAGGATTACAATTATTATGATCCGTACTTAGCACCCTGGTATCAGTACCGTTCAAATTTGAAGTATGTAGTTATCGAATCCGGTGTAACCAGTGTCGGTAATTATGCCTTTTATGAATGCAGACAGTTGGAAACAATAACTTTCCCGAACACATTGAAGAGAATCGGAGATTATTCATTCCAGTGTTTGGATAGCTTAACCACTGCGCAACTGCCGGATTCTTTGGAAAGTGTAGGCCGATATGCGTTTAATCAGACGCATCTTACATCGGTTTATCTCGGAGAGAATGTAACTACCATCAGTGAAGGCGCTTTTTCAGGCGGGTTTGATCTGCAGTCAGTAACCATTTCCGGCAAGAA
Source organism: Clostridiales bacterium (assembly GCA_017554745.1). Taxonomy (GTDB): domain Bacteria; phylum Bacillota; class Clostridia; order Saccharofermentanales; family Saccharofermentanaceae; genus Saccharofermentans. The sequence goes on from JAFZHS010000027.1 coordinate 20,848, forward strand.
TCTGAGAAATATTGGTAAAAATGCTTTCAGCAGTTGCCAAGAACTTGTATCTGTTACTTTCTCCGAAGATGCTAATTACCGTATCGAAGACGATATGTTCTCCGGATGCTACAGCTTATCAAGTGTTACCATCCCCAACGGTGTTACCGGTATTGGCAGAAATGCATTTTATGGTTGCGGGGATCTTAAAGAAATTACTATTCCCGATAGCGTTACAAGTATAGAAGATTGTGCATTCCAGAGCAGCGGACTTACTTCTGTAACGATTCCGGGAAGTGTAGAAATAATTGGAGAAGCAGCATTTGAATATTGCACTGAGCTTACTGCGGTTACTATCAATGAAGGTGTTATAGAAATCGAATACAATGCATTTTCTAATTGCCCGTTGCTGACTAAGGTTTCTTTTCCTGGCAGCCTTACGTTGATCGATGACGGCGCTTTCAGCTACTGCGGCCTTACTTCGATCTCTATTTCGGGCACAGATCTGGTAATTGAAGATTATGCTTTTGCAGGTTGCGAAAATTTGAAATGTGTTGAACTGCTTGACGGCGTAAAGAAACTTGATCGTTGCTTCTATGAATGTCATTCACTTGAGACAGTAGTTTTCCCCAGTACGCTCAAAGAAATTACGCCTTATGCTTTCTATGATTGCGAAGCTGTTACGGATATCTATTGCTATGCTGATGCAGCAGATTTTGAATGGTACTATTATAACAATAGTTGGAAGGAGTACTATAATTTTGGTTACAGTACTCCGAAGCTTCATGTTAAGGAATCACAGTTGAGTGATTATAATGCTAAGTATTCTGAACTTAATGTTGTTTTCATAGGCGATCTTGATCAGTCAATAGCAGGTATTAATGCTCGTCTCATAGGTCATTCCGTTACTCTTGCAGATCTTATCGGAGTTAATTTCTATCTGAATCTTTCTTCCACGGAAAATGTCATCGTTACGTTCAGCTGGGGTGTCGGTGATTATGCCAAAACTGCAAAGGGAACGCTGGTACCTGTTGACCAGTATGGCGCAAATTATAAAGTTACATGCGGTGTTGCGGCTCGTTGTCTGACGGACAATATCACTATGGAAGTGATGCGCGGGGACGAACTGATATTAAAAGACAGTTTTTCCGTCTGCGATTACATAAAGATCCTTGGCAAGTCGACACCGTACTACAATGATCCCACTCTTCATGAATTGCTTTATGCTTTGGAGATATACGGAGCTGATTCCCAAACTTATTTTGGCTATCGTACCGATGAACCTCTGCCTGACGATTATTTTACATACGCATATGGAATCATAGATGATAATGCACAATATTATGTAAGTGATTACAAGCGGAATCTTGATTTCAGAACAGATCTCCTGATCCCGGATATGCCTATAAAGAGCATCGGCGATCGTGATATCGGACTGTCATACTATGCTGCCAGTGCTGTGTGTGCATCACAGACAAAGATAAGACTGTACTTTGTCGTTACTGACGAAGCTAAGTTTGCTGAAGTGCAGGCGACATATAATTCCAAGACTCTGAAATTCAGGTCAACTAAGATCGGCACTCAGGATGTTGTATTTATTGAGACTTCCGGTTTATGTCCCGCTGAGCTGCTAAGCCCTGTCGTAGTTACCATTGCCGGTGTCGATTATGAATATGATTTTAAGGATTATCTTGGAAAGGCTCTTGAAGGTACTTCCTTGAGCTTAATGGATGTAACTAAGTCGTTATATACGTATGCATATTACGCTAACAGGTACAAGGAGGCGCACAATGGATAAAGAACAATATATTGAATTATCAATTGAAGTGCTCTCTTTTGAACGCGTAGATGTAATAGTTACCAGTGATAATCTGGAGCCTTTGCCGTAGTTTCAAAGATAAAAAAGAGGACGGGATCCCGTCCTCTTTTTTGTGCTGATTTGTTTTCCGAATCAGAACGAATAGCTGTTAACTCCCAAAACCTTTTCAAGATCCTGAGGATCGTAAGCTGCGTCCAAAGCGGTCTTTCTGCTGATGAGGCCTAAAGTGTTAAGTCTTACGAGGTCATCGTTTAATGTGTGCATGCCTTCGTGATGTGCAGACTGGATAGCGCCGGGGATCATGTGGATCTTGTCTTCAAGAATGAGGTTCTTGATTGCGCTTGTGCCTACCATGACTTCGGTCGTGAGAATGCGTCCGTTGCCGTCAACTGTAGGAAGGAGCTGCTGTGAGATGACGCCCTTGATGCTTGAGGCGAACTGGGATCTGATGGTCTGCTTCATTTCGAGAGGTGAACCGTCGATGATTCTGTTGATGGTCTGTGCAGCGCTCTGCGTGTGGAGTGTGGAGAGGACGAGGTGGCCTGTCTCTGCCGCTGTGATCGCTGCTGAAATGGTCTCGAAATCTCTCATCTCGCCGACGAGGATGATATCAGGGTCTTCACGGAGAGCGGAGCGGAGAGCGCCTGCAAAGGATTCTACGTCGCGGCCGACTTCACGCTGGTGGATCATGGCACGGTTGTGAGGATAGATATACTCGATAGGATCCTCGATAGTGATAACGTGCTTGGCTACGTTGTTGTTGATGTAGTCAACGATTGCGGAAAGGGTAGTTGTCTTGCCTGAGCCCGTAGGGCCGGTAACGAGGATAATACCGTTATTTGCGGTAGCAAGAGTCTTGATGATCTCAGGGAGGCCTAAGTCCTCAAATTCAGGGATCTGAGCCATGAGAAGACGAATGCTGCATGCGAGGTTATTACGCTGGTGGTAAACATTAGCCCTGATTCTGATGTTGTTGTCGATCATGCGTCCGACGTCAACATCTTCACCGGTCTCAACACGCTTGATCTCATCAGTGGAGAGGATCGTATAGATCATATCGCGGGCTTCTTCGAAAGTCGGATTCTCATCAAGGATATGAAGTTCACCATATCTTCTTACAGCAAGGTTAGTACCTTGAGTAATATGTACATCTGAGCAATTGCGGGAAATGGCATAATCCATCAGCTCTTCAAAAGTCATACAGATACCTCCAGGATTTAGGGTACTATTATTATATACAATTACAACGGATTTCGTATGAAAAACTCTAATTTACTTTTACATTTAACAATTCCGCGATATATCGAAACTGTCCCATTATTCGCCTTTGAAAATTGCCGGTTTAATCTTAAAATCTAAGCAGAAAGATTTTGAGGTAACAGCATGATCAGTTTTAAGACATACAGCGCGATCCGTCCCGTCTCTGGGGAAGTGATCGCAGACGCTATTAAGAATTCGCAGGGCAGGGACATTATCTTTGTCGCGCCTGAATTTGCGAAGGCCCAGGTAGAGCGTGAAGTCCTCGCTTTTAAGGAGGACAGTACAGGCTGCAACGGGACTATTGATACCGGAGACCATGTGCTCACACTGTCTGCTTCGCTGGTCTCAGGCGATGTTGTAAGCTTCAGAAGGCTTGCGGGCAATATCCTGGATGATCTGGGCACAAATTATGTCGCAGAAGGCGGGGAGATCATGCTCCGCAACGCGATCTACAACATTCTTGCGAATAACAAGGATAAGCTCAAGGCATTCGGTACGCTGTCTTCGAGGATCGACTATATAAATCTGATGATTGCCCTTTTGGGAGACTTCTCAAGATACGGGGTCGGTGTCGAAGATATAGAGAAAGCAGTCAAAGCCATTGATGGTGCTTCGTCACATGTAGCCTTTATAAACAAGCTCAATGATCTGTGTCTGATCATGAGAGAGCTTGAGCAGATGAATGTCACATACGGTCTTAATCTCCTGAGAGAGCCAATTGCGCTTGCGTGCGATAAGTTATCGTCTGTAAAAGAAGGCAGCCTGTCACCGAGAAGGGCAAGCGGGCTTGCATCGCTTTTGAAGTCAAAGATAGTGTTTGTCGGATTCGGCGCGACAAGAATGCTTACGCCAAAAGAGATAAAGCTGGTCTCTTTGTTATCAGATCTTGGCAGTGAGATAAGTTTTAACGTATTCACCGGCAGCAGCGGTTCGCAGTTCTCATCTGTCTATAAGACCGGGGAAGATTTTGCTTCTATGCTTGAAGGACTTGGTGCATCTGGATCTGCCCTCGGTGCAGCAGACGGTACCGATCCGCTGAGCCTTATAGTTAAGGGATTTGCAGGAGATTATAAGCCGAACGGGATCGATGCCGAAGGCAGGGTGCGCCTTGCCGAACTTGCGGGCCTTGATGATAGAGTCGGGTTTATCTTTAACGAGATTATCGACCTTACCAGAAATCAGGATTACAGATACCGCGACATCAGGATCGTGTGCTGCAATGAGGACATCATGACCAGGATGAGAAGTACCGCAGAGCTTTACGGTCTTGATGTTTTTATTGACCGCAAGATCGCTTTAGGCGGTACTGTCGTTCCTTACATGATGCAGATAGTCTTGGAGCTTCCGAGAGCCGGTTATACATTGGAGCTCATCATGAAGGCCATGCGTTCAGGTATGCTCAAGATCCCGCCTTATATCGCTGACGGGTTTGAGAATTACTGTTATCTGAAGAATATTACCGACGCGGGAAGACTTTTTGATGAGAACGCTTATATCGATTCTGAAGATGAGCGCAAAGGCCGCCCGAGGTTCTGGATAATCGGCGGTACTGTCCCGGGCTATAAGGAAGGATTCGTAGACAGTGGAAAGTTCTTCTACGAATACATTGTCAAGCGTACTCTGATGCCGTTAAAAGATTCGTGTAATGCCATCTACAGCGAGAAGACATTATCCGGGAAAGCAAGGAAAAGCCTTGAATTCTTTGACAGCATGAGAGGATTCATAGAGCCCTTGCGTGACGAGTTTATCTCCAAGGGAGATGAGGCTGCAGCTGTTGCATTGGTCAGGGGCTACGATGAGCTCATAAGTCTACTTATGTGCTCGACTCATGAGATGAATGACTGTGGTATAAGCCAGAAAGACTTCCTGTCTATGATCAGGACAGACATGCGCAACCGCACTGAAGGTACGATTCCTCTGAAGGTCGATTCTATCGAGATAACGACACCAGAGCATGCTTTTGTCACACCTTGTAAGATCCTCTTTATCATCGGTGCGCAGAAGGATAATTTCCCTTATATGAGGATGAGGGAAGGCTTGCTTAGCGGCAATGAATTAAAGACTTTATCTGATGCGACAGAGCACATAGAGCTCCCTGATAAGGCACAGAGCAAGATGAGAGAAGAGTTTGTCACGGCATGTCTGCTTTTAGGCTCTGCGACTGACAGACTCTATATGGTCCATGAATACGGCAAGCCGAAGAGCAGGGTTTTCGAATACCTGGAAGCATTTACTCCTGAAGAGTTCCACAAAGTCAATTCATTCAAGAATCCTATAGCAGGTGAGGCCGTTAAGTTCAGACACAACTGCGAGGACGCAAAGATCCCTGCGGATGTTATGGCAAGGCTTCTTACGACCACAAAGGAAGACGGTACTAAGGGAAAGGTAATCTATGCGAGCGTATCGTCGATAGAGGGCTACAGAAAATGCGCGTTCCAGTCAATGCTGGAAAAACAGCTGCGCATAAAGACCAGAGAAGATAATACAAAGATACAGGTTAATTCTTTCGGAAGCCTTATTCACGGCATGTTTGAGCATGCTTACAGAACTCTCAGGGATTCAAGCGGAAAAGATCCTGAAAAGTTTAACAGCCTGGCAAAAGAACTCCTCGAAAACGAAGACAAGTATGATGAATTCACAAACAAGTGCCTTAAGGATGCTGTTGCTTTAAGAGCTGTGTACGGCTCGGTCGATAAGGACGGCAATCCTAAGGACAGGGCATTTGAGATGGATACCATCGCTAAGCTTCGAAGGATGTTCTCAAAGATGTTCCGGGACGTTCTGGGTGAATCTGTCAGCACGGGATTTGTTACCGAAGGTGTTGAAGAACAGATCGGCAGTGAAGAATTAATGCTCAACATACCGTATGAAGGTATCGATCTTAAGTTTACCGGATTTATTGACAGGTATGACAAGAGAAAAGATGAAGAGGGGAAGATCCATTTAAGGACGATCGACTACAAGAGCGGTGATAAAGCAGTTGATTCGACTGAGCTCCTGAACGGAACGCAGATCCAGCTTCCTGCCTATTCCGGCGCGATACTCGATAAGCATTCAAAAGAATCAGATGCCGTTATCGATGATTACGGATATGTTCTCGTCGGCCTTGATGCAGAGCTTGATGCTGATCCGATAACGTGTGTTCCCGAGCTTTCCGGCTACGATGACGAGGCCATGAAGATAGCCATAGATTATTCGAAGCACATCATCAAGGAGAGCGTTGATCAGATAGCTGAAGGGAAGGCCGATGCCATTACATCCGAACCCAAGCTTAAACTCTGCAAATATTGCAGCTACAAGGGCTATTGCGGAAATGATCCCAAAGATCCGAAGTCCAAAAAGCAGATTGATCTCAGCAGTAAGGGCAAATACGGGACTATGGTGGATAACTGCGAGAAATTTGCCGAGCCCACAAAGAGCGGCAAGCAAAGAAAAGATCCGGGATACGATGACATTACCAAAAAGATCGGTGCCGATACTGGCATGAAGAAAGCTGACAGGAAAGCTGTTCTCGCCATGAAAGACATACTCGAAGGCAAAGATGATGCAAAAGACGGAAAGGAGGAGTAAGTTATGAAGTTTTCGGATGAACAGGAAAAAATAATCTTTGCAGGACTTGATAACAATCTCGTTTCCGCATCTGCAGGTTCAGGCAAAACTACAGTCCTGACTGCAAGAATAGGTGAAGAAGTAAAGACAGGGAAGCTGTCTGCAGACAAAATGCTCGTTGTTACTTTTACCGAAGATGCTGCATCCCATATGGCAGATAAGATCGAAGAAAAGTTAAGGAACCTTCGTAATGAAGCAGTCTCAACGGGAGACTATGATCTTGCCGAACGTTTATCTACGCAGATCGATCTTCTGCCCAATGCTTATATCCAAACGATGCACGGCTTCTGTTCCCGCGTTATCAAGGAGAAGGGATATGTCCTGGAAGACGGGCCTATGGCTGATTTTACGGACCCTTCCACCAGGATATTAAGCGAGAGCGAACAAGGCGTCTTGCTCCAAAATGCAGTCGAATATGCGATTGAAGCTATGTATGACGAGTGCGCTTCTGAAGATGATGACTTTGTAAGACTGACAAGACGGTTCGGAGACGGCAGAAGTGATGCTTCGCTGACGGGCATTGTTACTGACACATATAAGACTTTGCGAAGCCTGCCGGATTATCTGGACAGGTGTGAAGAACTGATCAGAGAGCGCGAAAAGCGTGATCTTGAAGGCAAGATCATGTACTTCGAAGGGGATAATGAGATCCCCAAAGTGATCGCGGATTATCTTTCTAATGTTAAAGCCATGATCGAAGACAGTGAATTCGATTCTGTTCTGGCAAGTCATGAGACATACCAGATCGTAAAAGAAATGACGAATGAGGAATTCATCGGTGAAGTGATCAGCAGCATCGACAAAGCCCTTGAAGCATATAAGAGCAACAAAGGTGCCGGCTTTTTCAGTTCGTTATCGCCCCTTAAAGAGCTTGGAGAACTTTCATATAACAACATCTTCAAGGGCGCTGATCTCAGGGGAGATGACAGGCAGTTCCTGGCTGTCATAACGCTCAGACGTTTTATCTCACCCGGCAGTTGGGACAGCATCAAGTACGACAACCCTTATGACCTTCCTGAAGAATACAGCAGTCTCATAGGATTTGACGAGGAGCAGATACTCAAAAATCAGAAAGAAGGCACCATAGCCTGCCGTGCTTTTGTAAAGCTCTTGAAGAAAACCGACGAATATTATGCGCAGGTCAAGAATAACATGCACGGTATGGATTATTCTGATCTGGAACACACCGCTCATGCGATCTTAAAGAGTGATGAGGCAGCTTCTTTCTATCGTGAAAAGTTTACTGAGATATTTGTCGACGAGTATCAGGATAATACCAGACTCCAGGATGCCATAATCGCTTGTTTCAGTGATCCTGCAGGAAATGTTTTCCGTGTAGGCGATATCAAGCAGAGTATTTATAAATTCCGTTTTGCAGATCCGAATATCTTCGGAACCAGAATGGACGATATCAGGAGCGGAAAGGAAAAGGGCAATCTTCATTTCCTTAAAGAAAACCACAGAAGCACATGTGAGATCCTGTCTTTTGCGAATTATGTTTTCAAGCAGATAATGAGCAAAGAAGCTTCCGAGATCGAGTACGATGACACCCAGTGTTTAAGCAAAGCATTGGAAACAAGAAAAGGCGCGATTCCGAGGATAATCGTTACGGATAAGTCTGTTCCGAAGTCAGATGACGGCGATAAGACAAAGCCGGAAGTAAGAGCAGTTTTTGCTGCTGTCGAGAGCGAGGTTAAAAGATATCTTGAAGAATGCACGAGAGTCGACGGCTCAAAGACTGAATTTAAGGATATCTGCGTGCTTACGGCTTCGAATAATCAGGCGGAAAGGATCGCCAGATATCTTAACGGATGCACATTAAAAGACGGAAGGAAGATAGAGGCATCAGGCAGATTTACGACTGATGTTTTTGAGGATATGGATATCCACAGTCTGATCAATTTCCTCATCTGTCTCGGCAATGAATACAGAGATGAATACATTGCCGGAGTAATGTTCTCGAATTACAAGTTCGCTAACTTTACGGTCGGTGAGCTTGCATCTGTCCAGGCATTTATCCACGAGCTTGACGGAGGTGCGCTTGAGAAAGAGCCGCTGATGTTAAGACTCAGGGTATTTGCAGAGAAATGCAATGATGAACTGGCTTTGAGAGTTGCTCATTTCATTGATGTCTTTGACAGGATACGAATGAGTTCTATGGTCACTGATATTGATGACATCATTGAACTTATTTACCGTGAGACTGATATCAAGGCGACTTTGGAAGACAGGGAAGGCGACAGCAATAAGTTTGACGTTTTCAAAGACTGGCTTTCTGAAAGCTTTAAGCTGAGGGGCTCTGACCTGTCAGGTATTGCCGATGAGCTTGAGCAGATGAAGATCCATATCAAAGAGGCCGATATTGAAGTTACTGACGCGAGCAAGAACAAGATAACGACCATGACGGTTCATAAGAGTAAAGGACTTGAATTTCCGTTTGTTATTCTGGTCGCGACGGGCGGGTCTGACGAACGCAAGGATACTTTATCGAGCATCATGTTCGACAGAGACGACGGCTTCATCACTGAAGATTACGATGAAACCGCAATTACGAGGAGTCATTCATTCGAGCAGTATATCTACAAGATGAAGATGAGGCTCCAGTCAAATTCAGAAACGTGCAGGCTCTTGTATGTTGCGCTTACGCGTGCCGAAGAAAACCTGTCGATAATCACGAGCTGCAATGTCGATGACAAGAGCAAATCCAGCCCTATGAAAAAGGCATTTGCACAGGCTATCGATTATGAAGGCAAACAGTTCGACAAGCGCCACTGGCTCGCAGGTGACATGAAGCTTCCGTACTGCCTTTTCAGTGCTCTTGCAAGAAGTGCTGACGGTGAGAAATTAAGGGAGATAGCCGAAGTCGGTGATCTTAAGCAAAGCAACGTGATCCCTTTCCGTGACCTGGAAGGCAACATTGCCAAGGGCTTTGAAGTATGCGAATTGCCCGCGGACAAGATCGTCGAGCTCTATGAAGCGCAGAAAGCCCGGACGGCGCAGAATGCTGAGAAAGAAGCAAAAGAGGATGCAGAAAAGGAAAGACCGCAGTTTGATCCTGACGGCAAGCTTGTCCTGCCGGAGTACAAATATCAGGATAGCGTTGATGTTCCTTTTAAGGTATCCGTAACCGGTATCTCAGGCGATAAGAAGCCTTCTGACACTACTCACGTCGATCTGCAGATAAGGAGTATAGATGATTTTGAGAGCGTAAACGTATCGATGCTCACGGGCGCTGCAAAGGGTACGATCCTGCACAGGATAATGAGATTTATCGATCTTGAAGCGATCCGCGGCGGTGCTATATCGTTCGATCTTGAGATCGAGTCCATGATCAACGGCGGGTATCTCAATATCTGTTCAGCCGATCAGGCCCGAGAGGTCGCTTCGGAATTCAGGAGCGGCATAGAGGCATTCTGTAAGAGCCAAAGATGTGAAGATATCATCAGGAGCTTTGCGGATGGCACGGCACGTTCGGAAAAGCCTATTGTTTTCTCGGTTTATATCAACGGCGACGAAGGCGATTCGGCGCTTGTCCAGGGCATGATCGACCTTGTTTACAAGACAGATGAGGGCTACACGATACTTGATTACAAGACAGACCGTTTAGATGGTGCAACTCCTGAAGAGCGTGCAAAGGAAGCTCTTGAGAGACACGCGTTCCAGCTTAACAGCTATGCGGCAGCATGCGAAGAGGACGGGCTTGATGTCGCCCACAAGCTCTTGTATCTTGTCCGTTACGGGGAGTTTGTAGAAGTTTAAAAGCCGGAGCGCTTCTTGCCGGCATCCCTTTTCCTGATGGCGCGGAAGAAATCGAGCATCATCTGAGAGCATTCCTTCTCCATGATGCCGCCTTCGAATTCCACTTTGTGGTTGTGGCCGTGCGAGACGTCGAAAATATCATTGCAGGATACGACAGCGCCGCTCTTGGGCTCGTAAGCTCCGAAATAGACCTTGCGTATCCTTGACTGGATGATCGCTCCAGAGCACATTGTGCAGGGCTCCAAGGTGACGTACATATCGAAGTCTTCGAGTCTCCAGTCGCCGAGTTTTCTGCAGGCTTTGTCTATTGCGATCACTTCGGCGTGGGCTATGGCGTTTCCTCTTGTGAGGCGGAGGTTGTGGGATCTGACAAAGATCTTGCCGTCTTTTACGAGAACGCAGCCAATCGGGCATTCGCCGAGCTCAATGGCTTTCTCGGCTTCCTTTATGGCTTCAAGCATGAACTTTTCCTTCTCCGAGGAAGGCTTGAAGTCAGGATAAAGCTTGGATCTTGTTCTCGGCACAGTGATACCTCATTTTGCGGGTGATAGGAAAGATGATACAGACGGGCGGTTTAGGGTGTCAAGTGATGACGGCCCCAAAAGTTCTGTTAAAGACACTTGACAATATTATATTTGCTAATTATAATTTCTTTTTGCTATTAAGTATAACTATGCCTACGCAGAGGGAATTCCGTATTGACGGCTCGTTTGCACCATTGTGTCCCTGAAAAAGCAGCCTGGCTTTGTGTTTGCTTAAAGCGCTTACTTCAACGTTAAAGGACGATTATTGATGGCGACTAAACAAGGTATGTGCAAGAACTGCGGTTCTTTGGTCATGTTCGATGACAGAGATGAACTCTGCGAGTGCGTTTTCTGTAATTGCGTATTCCCTTCCTCAGAAGCAGCAGAGATCCTTGCAAATCCGGACGGATACGAGTTTAAGAACGAGACTTTTGAGAAGCAGGAAGGCTCCAAGCACTATTATTCCAATCCCGTAATGCCCGACATTATCGAGAAGGCTGTTAAGAGGGATGAGGTTTCCAAGGCTAAGGCTGATGCTGCAAAGCTTAAGCCCAATGAATTTGAGATTTCTCCTAATGACGTCAAGGCTCCCAAGAAGCTCTTGATCAAGTGGGGAATAGGTACGCTTATTGCTGTTGCGGTTATCCTGGCGATCTCATTGCCGCTTTATATTAACCGCAAGTCTTTGAAAGAACAGATCAATGCTGATCTGAATATCATCTACGCTACATCATCTAATGTTGACTACAGCTCATTTGATTACAAGCAGACCAACATCTACGGCATTACCTGCCAGTATGTGAAGATTGCCCTTTCCGGCGATATCGATGACGGTGATGCACAGGCTCTGTATTCAAATTATTCGAAGCTCCGTTCCGATAAGCGCGGCAAGGTTTCCGATGATGTTGAGATGTACATCTACACTCCTGACACGATCTACTTCATCTCCCAAGAGAAGGGTTTGGTCAAGGACGTTCAGGAACCTGTTGAGATCATTGAGACAACAACAGAAGAGACCAGTAAGTAATCTTTTCGCCGTGTGATAACGGCATAAGGCAAGCGGACAACCATTTATTGACAATCTATGAGGTGATCTATCAGATGACAGAATTTGAGAAAGCGCTGGCACAGGCAAAGAAATTCGCAGAGAAGAATGAGAATCAGATTACTGAGACAGAGTTCGAGACTCTTACTGATTCGTACAAGATCGAACCGGATGAACTCATCAATCTGAGAGCAGAGCTTGAGAACAGCGGTGTAAAGATCAACGATCCTGATCTGGACAACGACGATACCGATCTCGACAGCGACGGCGAAGACGCTAACGTAGTTGATGACTCGGTCAAGATGTATCTCAAGGAGATCGGTAAGATCGAGCTCCTCGATGCAGAGCAGGAGAAGGACATTGCACAGAGAATGGCAAAGGGTGACGAGGAAGCAAAGGAGCTCCTTATCAACTCCAACTTGAGACTCGTTGTATCCATCGCCAAGAAGTATATGAACCGCGGCCTTTCACTCCTTGACCTTATCCAGGAGGGTAACATCGGTCTTATCAAGGCGGTTGACAAGTTCGACTACACAAAGGGATTTAAGTTCTCCACATATGCGACATGGTGGATCCGTCAGGCTATCACCAGAGCTATCGCAGACCAGGCAAGAACGATCAGAATCCCCGTTCATATGGTTGAGACGATCAATAAGCTCACAAGAGTACAGCGTCAGCTCGTACAGGACCTCGGAAGAGAGCCTACTACCGAAGAACTTGCTGAGGCAATGAATATGGACGTGGCAAAGATCAGAGAGATCCAGAAGATCTCCCAGGATCCTATCTCCATCGACAAGCCGGTAGGCGAGGAAGAAGACAGCCACCTGGTTGACTTCATCTCCAACGACGAGCTTGCGGCACCTGAAGAGGAAGTCGCAAGGATCCTTCTTAAGGAAGACCTCATCCAGGCTCTCAACGGCTTAACAGACAGAGAAAGAAGAGTTATCGAATTAAGATTCGGTCTTAAGGACGGAGTCCCGATGACATTGGAGCAGGTCGGTAAGAAGCTCGGAGTTACTCGTGAGCGTATCAGACAGATCGAGGCTAAAGCTATCAGGAAGCTCAACAGATCACCTAAGTCTAAGAAGCTCGAAGGATATTCCGATTGATAGTCGGTGCTTTTGCACCATACCTTTACGGGATCAGATAAAGTGGCAGACCGCAGGCGATATTCATTCTACAGAGGTTTATTTACAGGGGACGTTTTGAACTTTTCGAAGCGTTCCCCTTTTGTCAAGGAGATAATGTTCGAGAGGATCTATCCTACGAAGATAATCCTTCCGATGAAGATGCATTACGGTGTCCCCGCGACCCCTACAGTCAAGGTCGGTGACTATGTCAGGATCGGCCAGTGCATCGGTGTGCCCGAAAAGGGTACTTTCTCCGTTCCCGTTCACAGCGGCATATCCGGAAGAGTATCCGATATTTCAGAGATAGTCCTTCCGAACGGTATCAAGACGCCCGCTGTTACTATCCTTAACGATATGAAGCGCACGAGGCTTGAATCCGTTAAGCCCAGATCAGGCTTTAAGCTGACCGCAAGAGAAGCGATAGGCATCATAAGGGATGCCGGGATCTGCGGTATGGGCGGTGAGGGTATCCCCACTGCGGCAAAGCTTCGAAGAGCGAAGACCGAAGCAATACAGGACTTCCTGGTAAACTGTCTCCAGAGTGAGCCATATTCGACTTCAGACCTTGTTGCGATCACGGAATATCCTGATTATGTAGTATTGGGTTCCTGTGCCTGCGCCAGAGCCGTAGGCGCTTCCAAGTGTGTTTTCCTTATCTCCGAGAACCGTAAAGAGCAGAGGCAGTCACTTGCCAACTCCATAGAGAAGATCAAGGACGATTTTAAGGACCTGCAGTTTGACATTAAGCTTTTTAGAGAGCGTTTCCCCCAGGGCTATTACAGGCTCGTTGCCAGAGCTCTGTACGGCAAGAACCTTGTGCTCGGCGAGACTCTCGAGAAATCCTGCAAAGCAGTTCTTTTTAACTGCTCTACGATGCTTGCATGCTGGGAAGCCCTATCGGATAACATCCCCATGATGAGCCGTATAGTATCTGTCACGGGAGACGCTTCCGGCGGTCATAACATGCTCGTCCCCATCGGCACACCCGTTTCAGAGCTCCTTTCCAATGCACAGGACATTAAGAACGGAAGCGACAGGATAGTATGGGGCAACTGCCTTACCGGTATTGAGATAAAAGATGCGGAGAATACTCCGGTAGTAAAGACGACATCGGTAATCTCTGTCGTAAGACGTATGGACGTGCCGAGAACGCCGTGCATCCACTGCGGCCTTTGTTCTGAATGCTGCCCGATGAATCTGTCGCCGAATACTATATATGAGATGCTCAATCAGGGATTGGGCCAGAAAGCCGCGGAAGAGGGTGCCAGAGACTGCATAGCATGCGGCTGCTGTTCTTATGTTTGTCCGTCAGGCATTGACCTTACGACTTCTATTGCAAGCTTTGCGGGTGAAGGAAGGATCATTGAGATCAATTCGCTCCTCGATAACAGCGGTGCGGATGTAAAAACTCCTGATGATGCCGATATGTCTTATGTAGGCGAGGCTTCGCTCCTTGAAGATTATGCCGACAGCGATGAAGATACAGGTGCAAGTTCGCCTGATTCGATCACACTGCCTTTCGAGAAGGATAAAAAAGTATGAGTACTGACAACAGACAGCTTGCACCTTTTATCCATACGGAAAAGAACGCGCCGTATATCTATATGACGTTCCTGGCATCTTTGGTGCCTTGCTTTGTTTACGGTGTCTTCTATTACGGTATAAGAGCGTTGATCCTGATGCTGTTCTGCATGGGCGTGTTCGTGCTGTCAGACGGCTTCTGCGTAAGGATCACGCACAGAAGATCCAGAGGCGATTATTTCGATTTCAGTTCGCTTGTAGAAGGCTTACTGCTGGCGCTTATGCTCCCGCCGGATACAACGCTTATTACAGCGCTCGTTGCCGTGCTCTTTGCTTCGGTAATAACCAAGCAGATGTTCGGAGGCGCGGGAAGCAATATTATCAATCCTGCGTGCGCGGGACGTCTTTTCATTGAGCTCGTGATGCCGTCATCAGTCATGGGTTATTCTTACGGTGAGATGAATTCAAGGTTCTCTCTGGCGAGCCTTATCTTCCAGGGTGAACCCGTTGCGATACCTGATTACTCACAGCTTACGATTTCAGAACTCCTGACAGGTAATTATCCCGGCCTTATCGGAACCGCATGCTTCGTCTGCATAATCGCAGGAGGCGTATTCCTTACGCTGAAGGGAAGCATGAGACTCTATTCACCGTTATCGTATATTCTCACCATTATTGTCCTGCATCCTGTATTCACGTTCGTTACGACCGGAGCGATAAGGTTTGACGAACTGGTGGTTTATCTCTTATCTTCGGGCGTATTGTTCGTAGCAGTTTTCCTTTTGGGAGACCTTACCACCATGCCTTCGAGATTTGCCTCAGGCGTGTTCGCAGGTGTGGTCTGCGGAGTGCTGACACTTGTTACCAAGCCGTTCTTAAGCCCGATGGTATCTCTTTTGTCACCGGTCCTTGCAGTTAACTTTCTCTCATTCGTTCTGGACTTCTTCTCGAAAACCTTGTCCAGACGCAAGATCCGTTCGAGGGAGGTGGATGTCTCATGATGACCCATGCCCAGCTTAAGATGTTCATTACGGAGGCCATTTTGCTGTTTGTGCTTGGCGCCGCTATCGTTGTCGGAGGATATTTCATCTCGTCCGATAATGCTTATAACCGTATCCAGACCGAGTATCACGAGAGATTCTCAACTGTTCTCGACGCCAATGCTTATGAGAAGGTCAAGAGCAAGGCTCTGAATTATTTCCCCGAGATAGACGGTGTTTACATAGGTTATGACGAGAACAGTGTTCCCCGGGGATATGTGGTAGATCTGGTCGTAGAATCACCGAACGGACAGGAGCTCGGTATGCTCGTATCACTCGATTACGAGAGCACGAGGATAACGGGACTTGCGCTTAATCCCGTAGAAGGCGACAACGCATATGTCATAAGCGATGAAGATATGGAGATGATCAAAGAAAAGCTCATCGGCAAACAGATCCCGATCGCTTTTGTATCCGAAGAGGAATTCGTTGTTGACGATAATTCCGACAAGGTCACGCTCAACGGCTTAAATGACGGTGTTTACTATGCACAGCGCCTTTTCGACGACAGGAACAGATATATCGATTACGTTGAGATAGAAGTCGTCAACGGCGAGATCGCCAAGGTTAAGTGGGATGCGTTCAGCACGGATAAGACCAACCAGGACAGAAGTGAAGCTTCCTTGAAGGGCGCTTACGTCATATCAGGACTTGACTGGGCTACACAGTCCTATAATCTCTGCCATGCGCTCCTCAATTGCCAGGACCCCGGCCGTCTGGCCATGAAGTCTGACGGTACTACGGATATCGTAGACGGCGTTACATGCGATATCAGGCCGTTTGTAGAGCTTGTGGAGGAATGTATCGATAACTCCAGAGCAGGTTATACAAAGGACGATTACATGCGCGGCCTTGACGCGATGCTGATATCCCTTTATGAGAAGGATGCCGCGGAACTCGAATACGTCAATGGCGATGGCCACGTCGTTTTCTCTTTCGAGAAGGATCCTGAGATCTATACGGTCTATAACGAAGACGAAGTCGCTGTCGGATATAAGAGCGTAAGACAGATTGAAGCCGAGCTTAACGGCACGGCAGACACACTCATCCAGGATCCTGTCGTAACGCCTGCGGAGACAGATGACGAGCCTCAGACCAGCACTCCGGCTGATTATGACTCAAGAGAAGACGGCCTCACACCGGGCGGTGATGCGGATAATCAGATCATCACGGACAGTATCGATGACCTGCCTATGTCTGAGATGGCATCATTCGTCCAGCCTGTACCTGAAGCATACGATGAGACAAGAACGGTAATCAGGGCTTGCAACACCTGTTACAAATTCCTCAAGGAATATCTGAACTGGAAGGTAAATTGATGGGCCTGTTTACTGAGAAATACAATTCACCGTTCGATAACGAGCAGACGAGAAGGAAGATAGACGAGAAGATCACGGCTGTCCATGTAAGGCCTGCCAAGTATCTTACGACCAGAAGCTCTCTGTTCCTCGGCTATACGACGATATCGCTCTGCCTGGAATACATGCTCTCGGACAACCTGTTATGGTGGCCAATAGCCTGTGCTCTGGCCTGCCTTATCGTGTGGTCACTGACAATAAGGTTCTTCATGCCCCGTAATCTGTCAGTCATATCTTTTGTATTTGTCCTCGGATTGTTTATCGCCGCCAGTGAGTATTCTTTCAGACTGGGATTCTGCACATCCTATGCAGCCGTAGGATTCATCCCTATGGCCTTAGGAATAATGTCTCTTGCAAGATTTAAAGACGACGAAAACGACAAATACACGAGACCGAGATTCGGCGGGGAAGTGCTGCTTCCTTTCATAATAGCCACGATATGCTCTGTCAGCGGAGCACTTATCTCTTATGTCTTCGAGAAGCGTTACCTCTTCGTATCTTTGATGGCATCGGTAATGATCCTCATTATAATGAGCTGGGCTATATCAAGGCTCACTGGCGTGCCCAGGATCGCTACTTCAAAGCAGCTTACGGAATTCTGGGACATCCCTGTAGCTAACATATCAGAACTTAGAAGGTTCTTGTTCTCCAGAGGCGCTTTTGCCTTTATTTGCGCTGTTTGCGCAGCTGTTCTTTATGTGCTGAAGATATTTGTCGATAACGATCTGTTCAGGCTCGCGGCGATACCTGCGTGTCAATTAACGGCACTGATTTTGGGTTCCATTGTGGTCTATGCCGCAAGACACAACTTAAGAAGGTCCATATTCGGTCTCAGATACTTCATAAGCGAAGTGTCGTTTGCGGCAGCCTTCATGTCATTGATCTTCCTGGTAAACAGTGATTTCCCCAAGATCTCACATTTGATCGTCGCCATTGTGTTTACGTGCTGTACAGACATAGTAATGACAGGCCTTTTGTCCGTAATCAGAAGAAGGCTTATTTTCGTCTCAAAATCCAAATATATTGACGGTCTGCCGTTTTACCTCATACTCATCTCACTGGTTGTAATGCTTGCAGAAACCTGTCTTTATAGTATTCCGGGATTGTGATATAATCTCGGTCGTCAATTATGATTGTGTAGCTCAGCTGGATAGAGCGACCGCCTCCTAAGCGGTAGG
>JAFZHS010000028.1 GCA_017554745.1 Clostridiales bacterium
GCTGCTTCCTGAACACGACGATTGATCTCGTCCTTAGGCATCTTTCTGAGCTTCAATGCGAATGCCATGTTGTCACGAACTGACATGTGAGGATAGAGAGCGTAGTTCTGGAAAACCATTGCGATGTCTCTGTCCTTAGGGAGTACGTCGTTTACGCAACGATCGTCAATGTAAATCTCACCTTCTGAAATATCTTCAAGACCAGCGAGCATACGGAGTGTTGTAGACTTACCGCATCCTGAAGGTCCTACGAGGATGACGAATTCCTTATCTGCTACATCAAGATTAAAATCTGAAACTGCAACTACGCCGCCCTCATACTTTTTGTAAACGTGCTGGAAAGATAAACTTGCCATATCTTATTAACCTCCAAATTGTGCCCACCCGAGGGGCAAGATAACTACGAGAATAGTATCAAACCGCCTATTTGTTTACTATATGACACATTCCCCAAAAATGATTTGAGTAATTTGGCATAGTAATTTGCGTTGCTTGGCAAATATATCAAATACCCTGGAGATAATTTGTGTGTGTTGTACAAGAAAGCGTGGCAAATTAAGCAAAATAAGGCATTTTTCGGGGTTTTGGGCATTGTGCAATATAACTTTCGTGCTCCCGAAAACCTTCTTATATTATTACCTTTTGGTTACTAAAGCGGCTTTTCGGGATGATCAGGGCGATTGTTTTGAGATAATATTCCCGGCGAATATTCAGGTATATATATGTAATTAATATATTGACTTTTGAATTTTTATACATTATATTGCATAAATTAACATCGGGGCGAATTCCTTTGCCCCCTACCGGAGGCTCAAAATATGGCAGTTGAAGAATCTGTAAAGTATGTATCTATCATCGGATCCACAGGATATGTAGGAGCAGAACTCGTAAGAGGTTTTGCCGGTCATCCTTTCTTCAGATTCCGACACCTCACAAGCCAGACTTTTGCAGGCAAGCCTTACTCTGATATCTATCCCGAATTCAGGGGCATCGTAGATAACGAGTGTGAAGACCTTCCTTATGAGGAAGTGGCAAAAGATTCCGATCTTGTTATCACAGCCCTTCCCCACGGAGTATCCGCAAAGATCGTTCCCACGCTCCTTGCAGAAGGCGTAAAGGTCATCGACCACAGCGGCGACTTCAGGTATAAGGATCTTGCAACATATGAGAAGTCTTATAAGCTCACCCATCCCAATCCGGATCTTCTGCAAAAGGCAGTCTACGGACTTCCCGAGTTCTACAGAGAGCAGCTCAAGACGGCAGATCTCGTAGCAAATCCCGGATGCTATCCGACCTGTTCGCTCATAGCTCTTGCACCGTTTTTGAAGGATCACCTTATCAAGGAAGATTCGATCATCATCGATGCCACATCAGGTGTAAGCGGCGCAGGCAGAAAGGCTGATCTCGCATACGCGTTCTGCGAACTTGACGAATCTTTCAAGCCCTACGGAGCAGTCGGCCACCGCCACACGACAGAGATATCGGAGCAGTGCTCCTTCCTCGCAGGAAAGAATCCCGGCGACATCAACGTTACCTTCACTCCCCACCTGGCTCCTTTCAAGCGTGGAATGCTGGCAACGGTCTATGCTAAGCCCTCCGATTCTTTCGGTGACGTATCTTCCGAGAAGATCAACGCTATATACAATGAGTTTTATAAGGGCGAGACTTTTGTAAGAGTGCTTTCCGGCAAGACACTGCCCGACATAAAGGCAGTAGCCTGCTCAAACTACATCGATGTAAACGGTGTGTACGATCCTGATACGGGAGTCATCAAGCTCTTTACGGCTCAGGACAATCTCGGCAAGGGCGCAGCCCTTCAGGCAATACAGGCAGCAAACGTAATGTTCGGCTTCGACGAGACAGCCGGACTCAAAAATATCGTAAGAGGTATCTGATCATGGCAGGACAGAAAGAAAATCCCGTTATCACGGGCGACATGAAGAACAATGTGGACAGGGCTTCGATCCTTATCGAATCACTTCCTTACATAAGGAAGATGAGAGGCCAGACATTCGTTATCAAGTACGGCGGAAATGCCATGATCAACGAAGAACTCAAGCAGTCTGTCATGGACGATATCACTCTTCTTAAGTACATCGGCATCAACCCCGTTATCGTTCACGGCGGCGGACCCGACATCAGCGATATGCTTAAGAAAGTCAACAAGGAGTCACACTTCGTAAACGGCTTAAGGTATACCGATGATGAGACCATGGGTTATGCCCAGATGGTACTTATCGGAAAGACCAATAAAGATATCGTATCTACTCTCTGCGGCAAAGGCGCAAAGGCTATCGGTATCTCGGGCATCGACGGCAACCTCATCGAAGCCGAGAAGTTGACAGAAGACGCTGAAGGCAACAGCATCGATATCGGCTACGTCGGCAAAATCAGGAAGATCAATACAAAGGTCATCTCAATGCTTGCAAACGACGAATACATTCCCGTCATCGCTCCTATCGGCGTAGGCAAGAACGGCGAGAGTTACAACATCAACGCAGATACTGTCGCAGCTGAGGTTGCGGTAGCTTTGGGCGCTTCCAAACTCATCACCCTGACAGACGTCGGCGGCGTATTGAGAAAGCTTGAAGACGGTTCCGATTACATCATTCCGGTACTCGACGAGAAGGACATCAAGGACCTCGTTGAAGAAGGAATCATCAGCGGCGGCATGATCCCGAAGATCGAGGGCTGCCTTGATACGGTATTGCGCGGAGTTGACCGTGCACACATAATAGACGGTAGGATCCCGCACTCCATAATTCTTGAGACATTTACCAAGAACGGAATCGGCACAATGATAGTAAAGGAGAAAAAAGAGCACTATGAGTATAGAAAATGATCTCGCCCTGATTCAGGATTTTGATAAAAACTATTGTCTTCAGGTATTTAACCTCCTCCCTGTCGCCTTCACAAAAGGCAAGGGCTGCTATCTCTATGATACGGAAGGCAAGAAGTATCTGGACATGATCGGCGGCATCGCCGTTAACTGCTTAGGATACGGCAATTCAAGGCTTGCTTCAGCCATCTCACAGCAGGCTAAAAACATCATTCATGCCTGCAATTACTACTATATCCCGCAGAAGTCCGAACTGGCTTACAGGCTCTGCCGCGCAAGCTTTGCCGACAAAGTATTCTTCTGCAATTCCGGAGCTGAGGCCAACGAAGCAGCCATCAAGCTCGCAAGAAGCTATTTCTACTATAAGGATGTAAATAAGTACGAGATCATCACGGCTGACATGAGCTTCCACGGAAGGACCATGGGCACCATTGCGGCTACCGGACAGGCTAAATTCTCAAGGCCTTTCGAGCCTTCCGTTCCGGGATTTGTACACGTTCCCTATAACGACATCGAAGCAATGATCGATGCCGTTAACCCTCATACTGCAGCCATCATGCTGGAGCTCGTCCAGGGTGAGAGCGGCGTTCATCCCGCAGATAAGGAATACATCCTGGCAGTTAAGAAGCTCTGTGTCGAGAAGGGTATCCTTCTTATTTTCGATGAGGTCCAGACAGGTATCGGACGTACAGGCAAGATGTTCTGCTATCAGAATTTCGGCGTAACACCTGATATCATGACTCTCGCTAAGGGCCTTGGCGGCGGCGTTCCGATCGGAGCAATGCTCTGCACGGACCAGGTCGCAACAGGCTTCAGGGTAGGTGACCACGGTTCTACATTCGGCGGCAATCCGTTAGCTTGCGCCGCAGGCATTGCCGTACTGGAAGAGTTTGAAGAAAAAGCCATCATCGACAACGTCCAGGATGTAAGCGCCGAGCTCTTTGAGAAGCTTAACAAGCTGAGAACAAAATATAACTGCATCCGCTCGGTAAGAGGCATGGGCCTTCTCATCGGAATCGAATTTGACGATACGATCACTGCCCAGGGCATGCGTGAACAACTCCTGGCGATGGGCTTCCTCGTAAGCGCGATCGGCAAATCGGTCATCAGACTTGCTCCTCCGCTCATCATTACCAAGGACCAGGCAGGCAAGTTTGTTAAGGCTCTCGAAAAGATCCTGAAGAACGTATCCGGTCCTAAGAATGTTTTCGATAAGATCAAGGACGCTCTTCCTTCCAAGAATCAGGTCAAGCACCAGGCTTCCCGCATCACTTCCGCAAAGATCGACAGGCTCGACGAGCTGGATCTCGATGAAAAAGCACCTGAAGCTGACGAAGACGATAACGAATAAGACAACACTTTAAGGAGTAAATACAATGAAGCATTATATAGATTTTCACAGAGACGTAAGCTTTGAGGACTTGGACTATCTTCTCGATACCGCTATTGACCTTAAGGCAAAGACAAAGGCAGGGATTGAGCACCACCTCTTAAAGGGTAAGACTCTCGCCATGATCTTCACAAAGTCATCCACAAGAACGAGAGTTTCCTTCGAAGTCGGTATGTACCAGCTTGGCGGCATGGCTCTCTTCTTAAGCAACAACGACATCCAGATCGGCAGAGGCGAGACCATCTACGATACTGCTAACGTTCTCTCGGGAATGGTAGACGGCATCATGATCAGGACCTTCAAGCACCAGGATGTCCAGGACCTTGCTGACTACGGCAAGATCCCCGTAATCAACGGACTTACGGACGACCAGCACCCTACACAGGTATTAGCTGACCTCCTTACCATCAAGGAGCACAAGGGTACGCTCAAGGGTCTCAAGATGGCTTACTTAGGCGACGGCAACAACATGGCAAACTCCCTCCTCCACGCCTGCGCAAAGGCCGGAATGGATATCTCCGTCGCAAGCCCCAAGGCTTATACATGCCCTGACAAGTATGTCCTCGAAGCTAAGGAAGACGCCAAGGTAACGGGCTCTAAGATCGTCATGACAGAAGATCCTTTCGAGGCCGCAGAAGGCGCTGACGTTATCTACACAGATACATGGACATCCATGGGCCAGGAAGCAGAAAAGGCCCAGAGAGTAGAGATCTTCAAGAATTATCAGGTCAACTCAAAGCTCATGGGCGTTGCTCACAAGGACGCCATCTTCATGCACTGCCTCCCTGCTTACAGAGGATACGAAGTAACAGAAGATGTTATCGACGGACCCCAGAGCGTTGTTTTCGATGAAGCAGAGAACAGACTCCATGCCCACAAGGCAATTCTCGTAAACTGCTTCCTCAACTGATGAAGAACAGTCCCGTAATAAGACAGGCAAGCGTCACTGACGCACCCGGAGTATCGCGCCTCTTAAGAAGCGCGATGCTTACTTATTGCGCGGATTCAGGAATATCATCCACGATGCTCGAAGCCATGACCGAGAGCATCGAGAGCGTAGCCGACAGGATCAAAAGGCAGGTCTGCCTGATCGCCGTCAAAGACGGAGAGATCGTCGGCACGATATGCATCAAGGAATGTCCGAATCCTTTGGTCTACAGCTTCTCGGATACGACGTATGACTTTCTGAAAGACTATGGCTCCTGCAGTTATATCTCAAGATTCGCAGTAGAAGAAAAGTACAGGAAAACAGGTCTCGGCATTGACCTGATAACAAATGCGATCGATCTTGCCCGGGGAAAAGGTACGGATCTGATACTCCTTCACTCTGCAGCATCAAATGAGAATATGGTCGATTTCTACGGCAAGCGCGGATTCGATCTTATCGATTCGGAAAATTCGAGAGGTTATATGAGAGGTCTGTTCGCAAACAGATCAGATAGTCTTTGATACGAACAGGTCACAGTCAGCAAACTTAGGATCGTTCTTTATCTGTTCGTAAGCTTTATCCCTCGCGGCATCATCTTCATACATCGCGAAAACAGCGCTTCCCGAGCCTGTCATTCTCGCAAATCCCGCACCTGTCGCAATGAGGGCATTCCTGACTTCTTCGATCAAAGGAACACTCTCAAAAGACGGCATCTCAAGATCATTGGTAAGAAGATCTTCACCTTCAAGGAACCTGTCCAGAGGTGCCTTATCTTCACTCATTAAGCCGGATATATAGTTCTCATATCTGTCTTCGTCAAACTCAGGCAGAGGCTTGCTGTCTATGGCATGGAAGCATTCGGGAGTGGATACTCCGGCAGAAGGCTTGACGATGAGCAAAGGTATGCCTGCAAGAGATTCAAGCTGCCTGATATCCTCACCTACGCTCTCACAGATACATGTACCGCCGTAAAGGAAGAACGGGACATCTGCTCCGACATTTACCGCAAGCTGGTTGAGCTCTTCATCGGTAAAAGGATTGCCGAAATGCTCCTGAAGCACCATAAGTACTGCTGCAGCATCAGAGCTTCCTCCGCCCATGCCGGACTCTGAAGGAATCCTCTTGGTAAGTACCATCTCTATATAAGGGATCTTAAACTCAGGTTTGGAAGGATCTGCGCTTGTTTTCTTGCGCAGATATGAGAAAAATCTGTCTTTGGCCTTGCTGCAGAGATTCTTGTCGGGATCGATATCGTTCCTGCCTATGCATTTTATATCAAAGCCGCTCTCACGCTCGGGATAGATATTTACGGTAAGACTGTCAGCAAGATCGATCTCCTGCATGACAGAATAAAGGCTGTGATAACCGTTGGGAAGAATCCCTCTTACACGCAGAAAGAGATTTAACTTGGCATTAGCTGTTATCTCGTAAGAATCCATGATGATCTCCAAATCATCTGCACAAAAACTCAAAACTACCTAATATTTTACAATAGTATCAGGACAATGAAAAGCAAACGGCTTCTCAGGCCCCCTGTATCTTCCAACTAAAAAGACACCGTCAAAAACCTGAAATACGTTCTGACGATGTCTTCTTGATCTTGATCTTAAACAGGAATCAAACGGCTACTTCTTCCTGTGACTTCTCCGGCATTACACCAACTCTGACTGTTCTTGTAAGAACATCGATGTAAGAGAAGGAAACGATCGATTGCTTGCCTGTCTCATTCTTGCAGAGCATTGTGAAAACATTGGGATAGCAGTGCTCAACCGTGCCGATGTAAGTGATGATCCTCTTGCGACCGCCGTTGGTCTTGCAAACGATGCGCTTGCCGATAAGCTCTTCGAACTTTGCCTTACACATTTCCAGATCAGAACTGATTATCATATGCATTCCCCCTGCACGGAGATTTAGTTGTTAAATATTTCAGACTCCTTAAAGGAAGATTACGAAATTATTTCCAACATGCACCAATGCTAACATTTCCTTGATAAGTTGTCAACGAAAAACACAACATTTAGTAAAAAAACACCACGTTTCCTACAAAATGTAGTATTAGACCATTTTAGAAGTGTTAACCTTACCAATTCTTACAAATCGCGTTTTCGTTCTGATTGAAAAGGCAGACCTTTTACAATACAATCGTATCATTATTAAAAAATCTAAAGGAGTCAAACCATGCTTAGTGACATCGAAATTGCCCAGAACGCGAAGATCAAACCCATCACCGAGATAGCCGTACAAGCCGGAATCGACCCCGATAAGCTCGACCTATACGGCAAGTACAAAGCTAAGCTTCCTTTAGATTATGTTGAGAGCCTTCCCGAGAGACCTGACGCAAAGCTCGTCCTCGTTACGGCTATGAACCCCACACCTGCAGGCGAAGGTAAGACGACAGTAAGCATCGGTCTTGCCCAGGGCTTGAAGCTCATCGGCAAGAACCCCATCTTAGCTCTCAGAGAGCCTTCTTTGGGACCTGTCTTCGGCGTCAAAGGCGGCGCCTGCGGCGGCGGTTATTCCCAGGTAGTCCCGATGGAGGACATCAACCTCCACTTTACAGGCGACATCCACGCCATCACTACAGCAAACAATCTCCTCGCTGCCATGATCGACAACCACCTTTTCCAGGGCAACGAGCTCAATATCGATAAGGACAGGATCTTGTGGAAGAGATGTCTCGATATGAACGACAGATGCTTAAGAGCAGTAACTGTCGGTGTCGGCGGCGGCACAAAGGGCGTTACGCGTCCCGAGATCTTCCAGATCACCGCAGCTTCCGAGATCATGGCCATCCTCTGCCTTGCAAAGGACATGGATGATCTCAAGGTCAGATTAGACAGGATCGCCATTGCATATGACATGGACGGAAACATCGTAACGGCAGGCAAGCTCGGCGCAACAGGTGCCCTTGCCACATGTCTCAAGGATGCAATGGCTCCCAACCTCGTCCAGTCATTAGAAGGCGTTCCCGCTCTTGTTCACGGCGGACCTTTCGCAAACATCTCTCACGGATGCAACTCCTGCATAGCTACAAAGACAGCATTAAAGCTCAGCGACATCGTAGTTACGGAAGCAGGCTTCGGCGCTGACTTAGGCGCAGAGAAGTTCCTCGACATCAAGTGCAGAGACTTAGGTATCTGGCCTGACCTCGTAGTCATCGTAACTACGGTAAGATCTCTCAAGTACAACGCAGGCATCCCTAAGGACCAGCTCTCAGAGCCCAATCCCGAAGCCGTTAAGAACGGTCTTGCGAATGTTTTAAGACACATAAAGAACATGCAGAGCTTTGGCGTACCGGTACTCGTAGCTTCCAACAGGTTCCTGACGGATACCGAAGAAGAGCTTGCCATCGTTGAAGAAGCTTGCAAGGCTACAGGCGCAGAATTCGCACCTGCAGAGATCTTCGCAAAGGGCGGCGAAGGCGGCACACTGCTCGCTTCCAAGGCTCTGGCCATCCTTGAGCAGAACAACGAGAGAAAGCCCTCTTTCTCTTACGAGCTCACGGATACAGTCGAAGAGAAGATCAAGAAGGTCGCAACAAAGGTTTACGGCGCAGGCGCTGTCGACATCCTCCCTGAAGCACAGGCTAAGATCGACGAGTTCGTCGCAAAGGGATTCGGCAATCTTCCTATCTGCATCGCGAAAACACAATATTCACTATCCGACGATCCGAAGAAGCTCGGCAATCCCGAAGGCTTCACCCTCACCGTCAGAGACTGCTATCTGTCCACAGGTGCAGGTTATCTCGTTATCCTCACCGGTACGATCGTAACGATGCCCGGACTTCCCAAGCATCCTGCGGCTATGGACATCGATATCGCCAAAGACGGCACTATTACGGGACTGTTCTGATATTTGATGAAGCGTCCCAATCCGACATTTCTTAAAAGAGCTGAGGGGATAAAGAAATCCCGCAAAAAGCGCACGCTTATAATCATCCTGGTATTGCTGGTGATCACTTTTGTCATCGTGTTCATCAGCTCCATAGCGGCCGCGCAGGATAACTACCGCCTCATGTTCCCTGATCTTGTCGGTGCCGCGACGAGTACTACTACCGAGTATTCCAAATACCAGAGGCCTGTCCACACCACGACCGAGACCACTACGGAAACGACAACTGAGGAGACGACCACGGAGCTGCATGCGGTCCTCGCTGCCACACCTACTCCTATCGTTAATACCGACCGCGCGCCGACGGGTTCACAGAACAATTCTCCTGACCCCTTCTACGAGGACTGGTCATTCAGTTTTAAGCCCATGGAAGTCCAGACGGCGACCTACCAGCAGCGCGCCGTAGGCCTTGAAGAGCTTAAAGGAAAGGTCGAAAACTACCAGAAGAACCATCCCAACATGAGGATCTGCTATGAGTTCGTATCGCTCTCCTCGGGTGAACGCCTGGGCATCGACGAGCTTGATCCCGTTGTTCCTTCAGGCGCTATGGCGATACCTTTCGGGATCGTTTACTACGATCAGAATGCCAGTGTTACTAGCGCTCTTTCAGAGGTAGTAACATACGATTCGAACTACAGGGGATCACGCACCTCCTCTTATATCGCCAAAACTTACTCCTACGGCAAGCAGTTCTATATGCGTACGATCCTTCACTATGCGATCGCCAAAAACGACAGTATAGCTCTCAATTACCTGATCGATCAGCTTGGCGGCATGGATGAAGCGCTCAAAGGTGTCGACGCCATAAGCGGATATATCTCATACAGCGACTCGAGCATTTACAAGGATTACCAGAACAAAGAACACCGTATCTCGGGTACGATCTCATGCTATGACATGGGCAATTACATCTCATACATGTACCATGAGTACGTTAACAACCCCAAGACGTACCAGCGTCTCTTAAACGACCTGGCCGTAAACGAGATCGATTCTCCCCTTCAGGCTGCTTTCCCGCAGGATACCAAGATCCTCCACATTCTCGGCCGCAACACCGAAATGAACGCTTACCTCGAGTGCGCGATAATCGACTACAAAGAGCCCGTCGCTCTCATCATCTATGTCGAGGCTGCTTCACCCGATTCGGCAGGCACCGCCATCGCCACACTCGGCGGATATACGCAGAAATTCTTAGAAGACTGTTATAGCGTTTAAGGTGTCCTATTAATCGAAGTGCTATATTTTTCTTTTATGTTATAATCCTTATGTTTGATGAATGAGAAGTTCGTCCCGCGCGGTCTGCCGCCGGCCAAGGTCCCGTGCGATTTCGGGCTGTGAACCCTGTCAGGTCCGGAAGGAAGCAGCAGTAAGCGGTTTACGGAGTGCGCCGCGGGTCAAGCCTTACCGACGGCAGTTCGGGCGGGACGGACTTTTTTAGTTTAGGCTTTAGTATTCAGCTCAAGGGATTAATTATGGAAGATCATGTCGTTCTCTACAGACAGTACAGACCTCTGACATTCGATGACGTTGTCGGGCAGGAAGCTGCTGTCGGTGCTTTAAGGCAGTCAGTTATTGCAAAGAAGCTCGCTCACGCTTATCTTTTCTGCGGCCAGCATGGTACGGGCAAGACCACGATCGCTAAGATATTTGCCCGCGCGGTCAACTGCGAGCACCCCGTTAACGGTAATCCGTGCAACGAGTGCCCTACATGTAAGGGTATCCTTGACGGCTCTATCTTAGACGTCACCGAGATGGATGCCGCTTCCAATAACGGAGTTGACGACATCAGGCCCATCCTTCAGGAAGTAAATTTTGCTCCTACAAGGACTACATATAAGGTCTACATCATCGACGAGGTCCATATGCTCTCGAAGGGTGCTTTCAATGCCCTCCTTAAGACCATCGAGGAGCCTCCGAAGCATGTCATCTTCGTTTTCGCGACGACAGAATCAGACAAGATCCCGGCGACGATCATCTCGCGCTGCCAAAGATACGACTTCAAGAGGATCCCCATAGACCTCATCTCAGGAAGATTAAGAGAGGTCTGCGGCAAGTCAGGCATCAGGGCTTCCGAAGACGCATTAAGGCTCATCGCCTCCAGATCCGACGGCGCTTTGAGAGACGCGCTGTCACTTCTTGACCAGATCTCTGCTATCTCGGGCGGAGACAAGGAGATCAGCTCCCAGGACGTTGAGAGGATCACGGGCACGGTAGACAGTTCCTTCCTCTTCAAGATGGCCAACTGCCTCATCGACGCGCGCTTCGACGAGCTCATCGACCTTTGCGAGATCCTCAATAACTCAGGTAAGAACCAGGTCCGTTTCACGCTTGATCTCGCAAGCTATTTCAGAGACCTGTTGATAATAAGAGTTAAGGCAGACCCGGTTATCTATCTGCCATACCCCAAAGAGACC
The DNA here is from genome assembly GCA_017554745.1 of Clostridiales bacterium. Lineage (GTDB taxonomy): Bacteria > Bacillota > Clostridia > Saccharofermentanales > Saccharofermentanaceae > Saccharofermentans. Next base: position 11,463 of record JAFZHS010000028.1, read on the forward strand.
ATCAAGGATATGTATCAGACGGCCGCCAAGGTCAGCGCCGATACATTGACCGGATATATCAGCTATCTTTCCAAAGAGTACGCAGAGCTCCGCAAGTCGCCCGATATCGCGACGAGCTTCGAGCTTATGCTGATGCGCCTTTGCGGAAGAAAGTCTTCGCTCCCCGTCACTCCCATCGTCATTCCCGACTTTGAGAAGAAGCAGGCGCAGAAGGCAGCTGAGATCACTTTCAGTGACACTAAGCCTTCTTATGAGGACAAAAAGGACGATGCGGAAGCTAAGACGGAAGCAGAGCCCGTTAAGGATGAAGGATCAGAGGAAAAGCCTGCTGCTGAACCTGTTAAGGATGAAGCAAAGCCTGCTTTTACGGCACCCGAGCCTTACAGGCCCAAGCCGTCATCTGCACCTGCTCCCTACAGGCCGCAGCCGTCTGCTGCGCCTTCAAGCGCATTCTCATTCACCGCGGCAGCTAAGGACAGCGCAGAAGAAACACCCAAGACTCCCATCGAGTCTGTATTTGCGATCAAGCAGGAGATCCCTGCAGCTCCTTCTGCAGCAGAAGACAAAGAGCCTTCAGACGATCCCGACGATGCTTATATCCCTGCAACGGATCCCGCGGATGAGCCTGATGAGCCCACGATATTCTCATATATCCCCGAAGATACCGAGCCTCAGCTGAGCTTCGGTCTTGATGAGCCTGAAGGATCTCCGGCTCCCTCTTCTTATGAGAGCGAAGGATCCTCCAAGGGTATATTCTCCGGCCTTTCATCATCTTTCCTCGCAGATCTTGCAGGTGATCTTGATGTTAAGGAAACATCTTCCAAAGAGCCGGAGAGAGCCGTCCCGGAAAAGCCGCGTTCTCAGCTGGTAGCCCAGACCGAGAGAAGCGGACTTATCGTTGACGGTCCTTCAAAGGATTCTGTAAGAGCTCCTTCCTTCACAGGCGAGGATGCCGATCTGGCAGTCAGATGGACCAGTGTCACATCAAAGCTTCACGGCACCAATGAGAACATCGCGGTCATATTAGAGCGCACAAAGCTCAGGAAAGAAGGCGATTCCGCATACGTCGTATTCGAAGACAACGACATGAAGCTTCTTTCCAATCTTAAGAACTCACAGTCGTTCAGACAGATATCCGCGAGCATAAAGGATGAGTTCGGAGCAGACCACCTCTACCTTTGCACGGTTACACAGTACTCCAACCAGGAGAAGAAGAACCGCGCGAGCGAGCAGGACAGAAAGCTCGACAGCTTAAGCGAACGTTCGGCCAATATGGGCGTTCCGACTGATGTTCATTTCGGAGACTAAGACTGATATTTGGCCCTTAAGGATTTAAGTATATAATTTGAAAGATTAATTTTTCGGAGGTTATAACAATGGCAAAAGGATTCCGCGGCGGAATGGGAATGGGCGGCAACATGAGCCAGGTAGTAGCTCAGGCCCAGAGAATGCAGAGACAGATCGAGATGGCTCAGGCTGAGATCCAGGCTATGGAATTTACAGGCACTGCAGGCGGCGAACTCGTAAAGGTGGTTGTTACAGGCAAACATCAGGTCACGAAAATTGAGATTGCCAAAGAAGTCGTTGATCCCGAAGATATCGAAGGCCTCCAGGATCTCATCGTAGCAGCTTGCAACCAGGCTCTTGAGCAGATCGACAAGACCAACCAGGAGCGTATCGGTTCCATCACCGGCGGCATGAAGATGCCCTTCTGATAATGGCAAGATATTCGCCTTCAATACAGAATCTCATATCGCAGTTAAGCAGTCTTCCGGGTATAGGCGGCAAGTCTGCGCAGCGCTTGGCATTCCACATCCTCGCAATGGAAGACAAGGATGCCGAGGCGCTTATTGCTGCGATCTCATCGGCAAGGGACTCTACAAAGAGATGCACCTGCTGTCAGAATTTCACTGATTCTGACCCCTGCCCTATCTGCTCTGATCCGTTGAGGGATAAGACGACTGTACTGGTCGTCGAGTCGCCGAGGGACGTATCGACATTCGAGCGCGCCCATGAGTACAAGGGGCTCTACCACGTGCTTCACGGAGTATTTAACCCGATGAAGTCCATGAGCATCTCGGATACCACTATCCCGGATCTTATAAAGCGTCTGGCAGACCACCCCGAGATCACCGAGGTGATCGTTGCGACAAACCAGACAGCGGAAGGCAACGCGACAGCGCTTTACCTGTCCAGGATGCTCGGACCTTCCGGCATCAAGGTATCACGCCTTGCATCTGGTCTTCCCATGGGCTCAGACATCGAATACGCTGACGACTTAACTCTCCTGTCCGCTCTCAAGGGAAGAGTAATGCTTACGGGGGACAATAATGAGGCTTGATAAATTCCTTAAACTGTCCAGGGTAATAAAGCGCAGGACCGTTGCAAATGACGTCTGCCAGGCAGGAAGAGTAACGGTAAACGGCAAGCCCGCCAAGCCGTCAGTAAAGCTCAAGGTAGGAGATGTGGTAAGTATCCTTTTCGGAAGCGGCGAGGTCAAATTCAAGGTCACAGCCCTTCCCGAGACAGTCAGAAAAGAAGAAGCAGCTTCCATGTACGAGCTCTTGGAATAAGGCATTTCGAAGCCTCAAGACACGATAATATTACAAGTATTTTAAGTTTAACCCCGAGTTGTTGTTTTGCACTCGGGGTTATGTAATAGTAACTGTATATCACTATCTTTGAGGAGGCATAACTTGCGCAAGATAAGACGCAAACCAGGCGGAATATCCTTCCTTACGGCAATGATCTGCATCTGCTTCGTTGTCGTCGGTATTCTTTGTGTCACCAAGTATGCCAACATCCACAAGCAGAAGGAGCGTCTTGCAGCAGAGAACTCCTCTCTCATCGCACAGTCCGAGGCTTTATCCGACAAGCTTAAGCAGATCAGGGCACAGGAAGAATTCGGACAGGACGATGCTTATATCGAGAGTGTCGCAAGATCGCAGCTCGATATGGTCTACCCCGGCGAAGTAGTCTTCAGACGTTCCGGTGAAAAGTACGATTAAGATTTGCAGAGAATAAAAAAATGAGGTGACGGTATCAGCCGTCACCTTTTTTATTGCATGGAAAGAATGCTCTTTGCCGCCAGATATGCTTCGCTCATGCAGGCCTGAAGATTAAATCCTCCGCTTATTCCGTCGACATCAAGGGCTTCGCCGATAATATAAAGGCCCGGGACAAGCTTGGACTGCATGGTCTTGCGGTCAACTTCCTTGAGAGATACGCCGCCCCTGGTAACATATGCCTTGTCCAAGGACGGGGCTTCGGCAATATTAATCTTCAGATGCTTGGTCTCGCGGAGAAGCTTTCTGCGGTTCTCCTTCGAAAAGCCCTGCGCATAAATGTCAGCAGACCCCGCTCTCGCGGATATCTCCCCTGCCACGGAAGCGGGAATGTATCTTGCGATGAGATTCGTGATCTTGGTATCGGGATGCTCTCCGATGAGTCCTATCAATTCCCTGTCAAACTCTTCATCGCTCATGGAAGGGATAAGGTCTAACTCCAGATAAGCGTTCATGCCTGTAATGTCTGCCGGGATCTCTCTTGCGATCTCCATAACCGCGGGGCCTGTGAGGCCGAAATCTGCAAATAAGATCTCGCCTTTGGTCGAAGCGGACTGCCTATCTGACAGATATAACGAGACTTTGGCTTCTAATGACACGCCGCTCAAAGCCTTAGTCAATACGGCTGATTCAGTGTCAGCCTTTACTGGCGCGAGCGCTCCTCTTGCGGGAATGACTGTGTGACCAAAGCCTTCTAAAAACTTATATGAATCTCCTTCTGAACCTGTCTTCGGGAAAGAACTGCCTCCGCACGAGATGATCACAGTATCAAATTCCAACCGTCCTTTAGCGGTATTGACTTCAAAGGCATCGCCCTTCTTTATATCAAGGACATTTGCTCCGCTTAATACCTTCACATGGTCCGAAATGTATGATACAAGCGTATCCCTTACCGTTACCGCGCTGTCGCAGACTGGGAAGATCCTGTTGTTGTCTTCTTCCTTTGTCTTTAATCCCAGGTCGTTCTCGAAAAATCTTATCGTGTCCTCGGGGCCGAATTCCTTGAGGGCAGGATAGATGAAGTTGCCCGCTTCGTGATAGCAGTTCTTGAGCACGGAAGGATCTTTGCGGTTGGTGATATTGCAGCGGCCGTGACCTGTGAGTGTCAGCTTTTTGCCGGGAACGGGATTCTTCTCGAGAACAGTTATTTCTATATCACTGCTTCCTGAAAGCCTTTTTAACTGGCAGGCTGCAAAAAGGCCCGCAGCACCACCGCCGATTATTCCTATACGCATACTCATCAGGATTCAACTGCTTTTATCTGGAATCTGTCGAACCTGACCGTCTCCGTGTACTGTTCACGGAAAAAGATTGTCTGGCCGAAAGCCGCAAATTCCTTGGTGTTCTTCTTCATCCACATGGGAACGGGGATATCGAGCTGCCTGCAGAGCTCTATGAGGGCTTTTTCCAGACACTTTGCATACGAGGTGTCTGTATCCTCCGTAATAACCGTCTTAATCTCGGTCATTCTGTTCGCTACAAAGAGCCGGCCTTCGAGTGTCAAAACCCAAAATCCTCCGTGTTTGCTTAATTCTTTGCCACTATTTTGCCTTTTTTGAATCTTAAAGTAAATATTGAGGGTGGTAAGATATGGTTGTTCAAAGTAATTGTTCCTTACTTCATAACACCCTCCTTAAGACACTGACACCCCCTCGTCAGTGTCTTTTATTTTCGGAGATTTTCCAAAATATAAAAATTCTTGATAGTAAAAATAACAATAAAACCAACCTATATGACTTCTTTTCTTATTGATAATGTAAAAATCAAGTTGTAAAATGAAAAGGAAATTATATTTGCGGATTTCCGACGGACATCCGTGATACAGGAGGTCACAATCATGAAGAAATGTCCCGATTGCGGTATGGTCATTGCCAATCAGGCTATCAGATGCCCTAAGTGTAAGTATACATTCACATCAGCAGACGAGAGTGCAGGCGGCGGTGATTCTGCTGCAGTTACTCCTCAGGCAGCAGCTGTTTCAGCAGCAGCTACCGGCAAGTCCGAGAAGGTTGCCGGCATTATGCCCATGATCGAGGTAAACAAGGACAACGTTGATACTCTTTATGAGCAGCTCAAGGCAGCTATCGTTAAGAGAAAGACAGAGTTCGATCACTTCATCGACTTCCTCGAGAACAGAACATCCTGGCTCACCTCTCCTGCAGAAGTTAAGGGTTCTCTCGCATGCGAGAAGGGTCTCCTCATCAGAAGCGTTGCAGTTGCTAAGCAGCTCTTGAGAATCAAGGATACGATCATGCCCCAGCTCGACGAAGAGTCCGCTATCATCATCGCTCTCTTCCACGAAGTTGGTAAGGTAGGTATCGAAGGCAAGCCTCTCTTCATCCAGGAAGAGTCCAGCTCTCTGGGCAGCACATCTACTCTGGGTCTCTCATTCTCCAGCAGACTGTCCGGTGCTTCTTCTAACTCAACACCTACTTACTCCATCAACAGCAAGCTTGTTCACATGAACGTTGGCGTAAGATCCCTCTTCCTCGTTTCACAGTACATGCTGCTCTCAGACGACGAAGCTCAGGCTATCAGCTACGGTTCAGACGTTGAGCTCCTTGGCGGAAAGCTCTCACCTTACACACTTCTCCTCTCTACTGCTCTCCAGATGCAGAAGACGATCTATGAGGATTCCGATGTTGTATCAGGTTACAGCTTCACAGTAATCGACGCTAAGTAATCTTAAGATCAAACAAAAACTTCAAAGGCTGTCTCATATGAGGCAGCCTTTTTTTGCAGTTTCAGACACAGAATAAAGGGCTGCCTTCCGGCAACCCCTTATCCGTGTGTCTCTTACGTGGAGGGAGTAATGTTATACGGGTTGTAATATGCTTAAGATCGCTTCGTGCATCCACTGGTTGTTGCCGATGTCATAGAAATCGCAGAAGATCTCTTCCATATCGATCCTGATGATGTTGCAGTTTGAGTCCATGACCTCAAGATACTGCATAGCTACGACTCTCTGGGGCACAACGACATCGCCGGCCTTGATAGACATCTGCTCGGTCGTGATCTTATCGTTCTTTACGACATAACCTGAGAGATCCTTTGTAGCCTTTACGGAGCAGCTTGAAGCAACGTTGAAGCAGAAGTCCTTAGTCACGGGCAGTCCGTTGGTGTCTACCTTGAAGGCGCCCTTGATGCTGATCACGCCGTTCATGCCGTCATATACATAGCACTCGAAAGATTTAGATGAAGTGATCGTGCCGATGACCTTAAGATCTGAGACAAAGGTGATGTATTCGATCGAATCTTCTGTTACTTCAAATACATAGATACCTTCATTCTCGCCTTCGAGAGGTGCTGTAACGTAGATATATGCCTTGCCTGCGCTCTTTAAGAGGTATGCGTCTTTAATTCTCTCGCAACCGTCGACGAGCGGGAAAACGAATGACTTGTCTTCGTAAGTGATCCTGATGTTTTCAACTTTGTAGATCTCGACCAGGAGATTAGCATATGCGGTTCCGAAGAACAGGTCGCCCTTTCCCTGGTCAAATTTGTAAGCAGTACCGTCCTGAATATCCTTTACCGTAAAAACATAGCTGTTTTCCTGCTTGACCATGCTCTTGATGGCGTTAAATGCCCAGCGGCAGTTATTCTGATCGTAGTATGTCTCGCAAGCCTTTGTGAAATCGGCTCTTATGATGTTTCCGTATGCGTCCTTGAAATCAATATATTCAACTTCATTGACCTTTACCGGGAAAGCTACCTCACCTGCCTTGATCGTCATGGCAGTCGATGTGGCCTTTCCGTCTTTTACCAGATAACCGTTAATATCTTTGATCGCTCTGATATAGTCACATACTTCTATGGTGATGAAATTATCGGAAGGGACAGGCATACCGTTAGCTGATACCTTGTAATTTCTTCTTGTTGCGAATCCGGATCCTTTTCCGTATTCTTCACAGCACATGAAGGATGTTGTGTTGTTCAGATAATAATCGGATGTGCAGAGATTGGATGCGACACCGACTCTGCTTACTGAGCTGTCGCTTATCTCATAGACGTTGATCTCGTGAATATTGCATCCTCTGACTGCTTCTACGTATACGAATGTCTTTCCGTTGTGTCTTATCAGATAACCGTCTACGGCTCTGACCGAAGTTATGTCACTGTAAAACACCTTGTCGTTAATGTTGAATACAGTCTGGTTATATTCATCAACATAGAACCAGATCTTTCCGAAATCACCGCTCAGGCGGAAATCGCCTTCACTCTCTTCCATGAAATGTGTGACAGTCTCTTCCTTAAGAGCGTTAAGCGTCATCTTAGCCGGAGTAGTGGTGGTTGTATTTGTGTTGCTGTTATTGTTATTTGTGCTGGTCTGATTGTTCTCTGTAACTGTTACAGAAGGTGTGGGAGTAACCGTTGCCTCCTGCTCCCCGGAAGGCTCTGTAGTCTCTGCCGGCAAAGAAGTCTCAGGTGTCGTATTTGCAACTGTTGCGGATGAGGGATCGGCGGCAGGCGTGCCCGGCTGTGTGTTTACGTTGACAGCAGATGTGAGTCCGTCTGCATTTCCGCTTACGATAACGCTCTCGATCGTGATGCCGTCTGCCTTGACCTCGGTCGTGCAGCCTGTAGCTGCGAAAGCGATAGTTCCTGTAAGAAGGACTGTTCCGAGCGTTGCTAACTTAACGCTGCCGGTTCCTTTAATTGTTCCTTTTTTGATAAATTTCATATCTTTTTCCTCTTTTATTTATTGCAGAGAATGTAATCCAAATCTGTTGAAACGATATTCAAAGCTCCGAGCTCTTCTGCTCTTGCGAAGACCATCTCTTCGATCTGAGCGTGATCGTAAACCTTAAGGCCGTAGTAATTCATGATGCCCACTATGCGGTCTGAATCAGAGAAGTTGGCCTCTGTCGTTGTATCCTTGCCGTTGCCGTCCCATACGCAGTATGTGAAATAGCTGGAAGTAGAAGGATTCGGCTTGTCATCAAATCTGAACGCAATGATCGACCAGTCGGTATAATCAACGTCAAGTCCGTCGGTATAATACTCAATGTATGCCAGATCGTTGGATTCATCGAAATAGTCGTAACAGCCGACTACATGGTCGTAATTGCCGTTTAACCTTGTAATCTCACACTGATACAGGAGCTGGAAGTCGCCGTTGCCGTCAACAAATCCCTTTGTGTAATAGTGGTGATATGCACCGCCTGAAGTATCACAGGATATCTCGCCCAAAGAAGAAATCGTTTCTAAATTTCTGTACCAGCTCTCGGCTGTATAACAGATATAAAGCTTGCCGTTGAACTCCTTGATGATGTAATAAGTCTGGTAGTCGGCATATGCTCTCTGATACTTGATAACCAAAAGCAATTCGGGGATTCCGTCATTACCGCAGTCAATGTAAGAGTAAGATGCGCAAGTGTTTCTGTTTATTGAAGATACGTCAGGATCATTTTCGAAGTCGTCAACGAGGGATGCTACTGTATTGTTTCCTTCATAGAAAGTTCCGAAAGACTTGCGTCCGGCGCCGATCTCACCGCATAAAAAAGACTGATAAATATCTTTTTTTGCAGGAGTATTGCTGTTATCAGCCGGCTGGCTGGCTTCTGTGTTTGCGGGCTCCTGCTTGTTAGGAGTATTTGTCGTCTCAGGAGCCTTGTCAGAAGGATCTGTGATCTCGATATCAACAAATGAAGGAGCTGAATCATCCGGTGCGGACTGGGCAGGAACTGATGCCTGAGTATCAACATCGGCATTAACTACTACGTTGGCGCCGTCGAGGATACCGTCAACATCAGATCCGCTGATCTCGAGCTTGTCGATCGTGATGCCTTCTGCCTTAACCTCTGTGGTGCAGCCGGATGCTGAAAGAGCAATAGCGCCTGTAAGAAGGATCGAGCCAAGTGCAGTTACCTTTGAGCTGCCTTTGAATTCCTTGATTGTTCCCTTTTTAATAAATTTCATTTTTATTTCCTCCAATAGAGTTTGTGCTCTTATTAGTGCCGTTCTACGTTTGTAGATTCTACATATGTAGAACAACCTTACGCGGTCATTCTACACATGTAGAACCACCGTGTCAATACTTTTTTCTACATTTGTAGAATATTTTTCAAAATTTTTTGCAAAGCAGCAAAAAGGGGAGCTGTACTGCTCCCCTTCAAAATCCTTAAAAGCCCTTATTTTATTGATTGTCAGCGGTAAAACATATCCGTAAGCGCATCGTAGATCCAGCGGCTGTGGCCCCTGTAATAGTATGTATCGTAAGCATCGGAAATATCGATGTAGATATAATTGTTGCTCGAATCTTTTACGAGCAGGTAACTCATCTCATCTGCTCTTTCCAGCTTTACCTCTTCGTCCTTGCTGATCGTTACGGGAGTGCCCGAGACGACTCCGTCCTTATAGATATAGCCGGTAATATCACGTTTTGCTTTAACAAATCCAAAACCGAACTCGCAGATGTTGTCGTATGTCATCGGGAATCCTGAATTGGGATTTATATAATACTTTCTCGATATGCTGCAGAGACCGTAATCTCCGTATGTTTCCGTGCACCAGAACGGCTCATTGGCGGAAGGTGCACCGTCAAGATTCAGATTCGGCACAGAACCTACAAGCGTGACCCTGGTATCGCCGATATTGTAGATATATACATCCCATCCTGCCGACATCCTGAAATTCCAGATGACGTATATCATGCCGGCTGTTTTGACCAGATAAGGTGTGGTATGGCTGGTGGAAGGTATATCCGTCTCAACTTCACATCCGTTAATCGTAAATACAGCTTTCTGGCTTGCGAACGGCTTGATAGTTATTGTTCCGAAGTTGCCGTTAAGATAATAAATGTAGTTATAATCCATATCAAACTCTGCGGAGTATCCCTCTTCCATGTTGGATAAGGAAGGCTTTTCGGTCGGCACAGGAGTAGGTGTCGCTGTGACAGAAGGCGTTGTCTCTGCGCTGTTTGTCGGCTGCGTGTTATTCGTGTTATTGCCCGGAGTACTGTCACCCCTGATAAGACCGATGACATAGTTCGCTTTGTTCTCGCCTATTATCAGCTTGAGATCGCTGAAAGTATCGTAGAACTCTTTTTCGGTGACCTGTTTGCCATCGATAATGAATGAGTTATCGGTATGTCTGCCGGTAACAACCGGATCTTTCCCGTTGATAAGATCATCCATGGTATAAGCGGAATAATAAGTCGTACCGTATGCTGCGCTGGTAATCTTGCAGATAAAGTCTTTTCTCGGCACAAAATCATAGATTTCAGTGGAATTAACGTCGTAATAAGCATTCTCGATTACGGGAACGACCATTCCGTCCTTGTAAGTGTAGAGGCTGATGTCATCTCCGTATTCATGGAAATCAGAATCCATATTGTCTACTACGAGTTCCGGAACAAGGTCATCATCTACATAGATCAATGTATAGTCATAAGGCTTGCCCGTTGCTTCAAAAGATTCGATCAGCGCGACATAGGGCTCGATGAAGCCGTCATTCCACATGGTCTCCATGACAGATTCCGGCGTCTCTGAAGGAAGTGCCTCCGCGCTCTCGGTAATCGTCGTCTCTTCCGGCTTAGGAGCTGTCTTCTTGCTCTTTACCTCGTGATCCATCGAAAATGCGGAGATCAGGATGGCAAAGGGAATCGTCAGCACGATGGAAATGATCTGAAGCCATCTGGTCGTATCCTTGCGCTTAATAAGATTTGTGATCCTGAGCTTGGTCTCCATGCCTCCGAAGCCAAGACCGCTGAACGCAGTGCTCTGCATGAACGCGCCGCCCTTGTCATCGGCAGCGTGTCTTACGAGGGACTTGCAGTATTCCTTCACCATATCGAGGCTGAAGTTGTCTGTAGTCTCTTCATCCACACGCATCTCGATGTCTGCGCAGAGCATGATAAACGCGAGCCAGACAAGAGGATTGAACCAGTGGATGCAGAGTATCACATAGCTTACGAGCTTGGTGATGCTGTCCTTATTCTTGATGTGGATCCACTCGTGATTTAAGACATACTCCCTCTCGTCATCGTCCATGTTGATCGGGAAAAAGATCTTCGGATCAAAAAGACCTACTACGAACGGAGAGTCGATGTCATTGGCCATATAGTACTTTCCGTCGAAAGAACGGGATGACCACTTGGCCTTCGAATAGAATCTCATGTATCTTATGGCGGAGAAAATGAGCATTCCGACCATTACTACGAACCATACGATAGACGCCCAGAAAATAAATCCGGTCTTAAAATCCTTCTTAGCCTCAGTACTTCCGGCCTCAGCCTGAACTATCTGACCTGCGCTTCCTTCCTGTGCTGGCGAAGCGTCAGCAGAGATGTCATTTCCGGGCTGCGCGGGTGTCTGTACATCTGTATCACCGGGATCGTAAGCCTCGGTTATTGTTGTCTCTGTCTTGGCAGGGAAAAACCTCGCAAAATTCATAACGCTCGTGGGTGAGCGGAAATTGAACGGGCAGATAAGCCTTACCGCAACCGCTATCCAGAACAGGATAAGTATGCGCTTAGGGCAATTCTTAAAGACAAGACGGAACAAAAGCACCGCAAGCATTGCTATGCTTCCGTATAAACTCATCTCCAATATTGTGGAAAAGACTCCGTTCATCTGAAGGCCCTTATTCCTCTGTGTGTTCCTCGATCATGTCGATGAGTCTGGCTGCGTCTTCTTTGCTCATCTTCTTGCCGCCGCCTAAGAAAGCATTGACGAACATAGGAAGTGAGCCCTTGAAGTTCTTGGATACCAGCTCTTCACTCTGCTGTCTCTGGAGATCTTCACGGCCGACAATATAAGTGATCGTAGCTTTGTCATTCTTGATAAAGCCCTTGTCGGACAATCTCTTGAGCATCGTATAGACCGTGGTCTTCTTCCAGCCATGGACCTTCTCGCAGATATCGGAAAGATCACCTGAAGAAACAGGCGAATAATCCCAGATAAGCTCCATTAATTTGTATTCGCTATCGCCTATTGAATTCTCTTTCATGATAAGCCTCCCCATGTACTATTTCGCCCTAATTCTACACGTGTAGAATTCATATGTCAACTTAAATGCCGCCAAGACGATTTATTAAGTAGGTGTATTTACCGTTTTATGTTAATTTATAACAAAGGAAGGGCATGCATATGAGATACGATAACGACAGGCTTGGAGCGGCATTAAAGCTCTATCTGGGAACCGATCCGCTGCCTATGCATATGCCGGGCGGCAAGCGCAATCCGGACTTTGTGTCACAGGCATTCATGCGTGACATCACCGAGATCGGCGGATTTGACAATCTCCACTCTCCCGAGGGACTCCTTAAAGACATGGAAGACTGCGCCGCTTCTCTTTGGAACGCCCGAAATGCTTTTCTCTCGGTAAACGGCTCGTCCGCCCTGATCCTCGCGGCCATCTGGAGCGCTTCGATCCTCAATCCCGGCACAAAGATCCTCACCGCGATGAACTGCCACCTGTCAGTATGGAATGCTTTGGAGCTCACTGGCAGCACCATCGTACCCTTGATGCCCGCATTCGATCCCGAGCTTCCTTTCGCAGGCCACATCTCACCCTCCGATATCGAGAGAAATCTCGCCAGGGATCCTTCCATAAAGACGGTAATCATCACTTCACCCACATACGAGGGCGTGCTTTCCGATACCGATGAGATCTTCCGCATCACCAGAAAATACGATGCGGTCCTCATCACCGACAGCGCCCACGGCGCGCACTTAGGCCTCGATGACAGCTTCTTCGGGCCCGACGCAAAGGGCGACCTGGTAATAAAGAGCCTTCACAAGACCCTTTCCTCACCTACCCAGACGGCGGTCATGCTCCTTCACGAAGGCTGCCCCATCGAAGAAAGACTTATAAGAAGAGGCCTCGATATCTTTGAGACTTCGAGCCCCTCATATGTGCTCCTGGGCGGCATCTCCAAGTGCCTGGCTCTCCTTAATTCCAAGGGACCCGATATCTTAAAGCCGTGGGAAGAGGCCATCTGTTATGCAGAGACGAATCTTCGCGGTCTTCGCAATTTCAAGCTCTGGGAAGCGCCTGTCAGGGAGAGATCGAAGTTCGTCCTGATGGGAATGGGAAGTGCGCTTTTCGAGTATTTGAGAGGCACGTTCAACATCGAATGCGAAGCGAGCTTCCCCTCTCACCTGATCGCCATGACCGGTATCGGCGATACCATTGATTCGGTAAAGAGATTCTGCGACGCGGTAATCACTACGGATAACGCAATGGACGGACAATACATCCCGGCGTCATTTAGCTTCAGACCGTATCCGAGGTTCTCAATGACTTTAAGGGAAGCCTCCAAATACAGGCTTCTTTGCGAAGAGATCGAGCCCGCGAACGCGGTCGGACGCATATCAGGTGAATTCATCTACGGATTCCCGCCCGGAATACCGCTTCTTATCCCGGGCGAAGTAGTCACGGAAGATACCGTCAGACTGTTATCTTCAGGCGATGTCCGCCTCATGCTCGGCGGCGGCAGGCAGTATCAGGGACTGATACCCGTTCTGCCTTGACGTTATTGGGAGTAGCAAGTATAATTCACGTATCTATTTAAAGGGAGATTATTGATATGACAAGAATCGTTACTGTTGAGACAAGAGATCTCGAGAAGTCAGCTAAGGAAGGCGGATGCGGCGAGTGCCAGACATCTTGCCAGTCTGCTTGCAAGACATCCTGCGGTGTTGCTAACCAGCCTTGCGAGAAGCTTTCCAAATAAGTTGATCTTATTCTGAAACTCTAGGGTCTCATTTTATGTGGGACCCTTTTTTATGAAAAGAGATATTCCATGATCCATTGTTACCAATTTGACGGCCTTAACATCGTGCTCGACTGCTACTCGGGCTCCATTCACATGGTCGATAAAGTCGCCTATGACATGATCCGCTGGTACGAGACCGAACCCGCTGAAGAAGTCATCGAAAAGGCAATTGCCACGCACGGCATCTCCAGAGAAGATGCCGAAGAGTGCATCGCGGACATCAATGACTTGAAAGATGCAGGCAAGCTCTACGCTCCCGACAAGTACGAGCATCTGGCCAAGGATTTCAGGAAAAAGAATATCAAGATAAAGGCTTTATGCCTCCACGTCGCACATACCTGCAACCTCAACTGCTCCTACTGCTTCGCCAGCCAGGGAAAGTACCACGGTGAGCGCGCGGTCATGAGCTATGAGGTCGGCAAGCGCGCGATCGATTTCCTCATCGAGAATTCGGGCTTCCACAAGAACCTCGATATCGACTTCTTCGGCGGCGAGCCCCTCATGAACTGGGACGTCTGCAAACAGCTGGTTGCTTACGGCCGCGAGCAGGAAAAGATCCATAACAAGAATATCCGCTTTACGCTTACGACCAACGGCGTTTTGCTCGACGACGAAGTCACCGAGTTCGCCAACCGTGAGATGCACAATGTCGTCCTCTCCCTGGACGGCCGCAAAGAAGTCCACGACCGCTTCCGTGTCGACTACGCCGGCCATGGCTCCTACGACAGGATCGTTCCGAACTTCCAGAAGTTTGTCGCCAAGAGAGGTAATCTCAGCTACTACATGCGCGGCACCTTCACTCATTACAACACGGATTTCCTTAACGATATCAAGCAGATGCTGGATTTAGGCTTCAATGAGCTCTCAATGGAGCCCGTAGTTACCGATCCTTCCAGCCCTTCCGCTATAACAAAGGAAGACCTGCCCGTAATCTTCGAGCAGTACGAAGAGCTCGCCAGACTCATGGTCAAGCGCTATAACGAAGGCAGGCCCTTCACCTTCTATCATTACATGTTAGACCTCACCTGCGGTCCCTGCATTTACAAGAGGATCGCCGGCTGCGGCTCCGGCACAGAGTATCTGGCCGTCACCCCCTGGGGCGACCTCTACCCCTGCCACCAGTTCGTCGGCGACGAAGCATACAAGATGGGCTCTATCTACGACGGCGTCCAAAACCTTGAGCTCCGCGATAAGTTCGCATCCTGCAACGCCTACAGCCGTCCCGAATGCAAAGACTGCTGGGCCAAGCTCTACTGCTCCGGCGGGTGCGCTGCCAATTCCTATCACGCCTCAGGCGACATCAACGGCATCTACGAGATGGGCTGCGATATTTTCCGCAAGAGGATCGAATGTGCGATCGCGGTCAAGCTCCTTACATCAGGCCTGGAGCAGCCGGGAGAAAAAGAATAAAGAATGCATAAGGGCTGTCTCAACAAGAGGCAGCTCTTTTTAATTACGCTTTGTGTATGCCCGTTTCTGAGGAGTTTCCCCCGGATTTCTAATTTTCAGAATTTTGGGGGAATCAGAGATCCTGACCGCGGATCAGAAAAGGAATACTTTACTTCGGCTGGTTGATTCCGAAGAATACGTGTTCGTTTACGATCTCGTCGTCGCCAAAGATTCCCGGTTCCTGGAAGTAAGGACAGTCCTCTTCCAAAACCTGCTCGATCGGCCTGTCGGTGTCGTCAGCCACATAGACATACATGAAGATGCCGTCATAGCCCTTCGGGACAACAAAGTAAGCCGTCGTGCTTACTTTAACGGTGCATCTCTCGATGTGGTAATGATCCGGATCGATCGTATCTTCCTCGTAACTGCTCTCGACGATATCCGTCTCGCGGTACTCGTAATAGCTCACATGATATGTCTTGCCGTCATAAATTACGTTGCCGTTTACGCAGAAGCTGTCGATCTGCGTCGAAAGGTTTACGCACGGGAACGTCGCACCCGTATAGAAATCAACATATCCGACGTTATGGTACGAGAAGAATGATTTGTATGAGCTTGCAGGCTCTCTCGAAATAATCGGGAACATCTGCGAATACGTAACTTCGTATACCACATATCCTTCATCCTGCGAATCGAACAAAGTAACGACCGGCCTGCTTACCGTCGCAATAGTATTCATGTTCTCGTTTACGAGCTCGTTATTCGAGTTAAAGGTATACTGGCGGAAGTAATTCTTGACCGTACCGTTTGCCATGCGCAGATTCTTATCAACGCCCCACGGCTGATCGAAATCATCAACATAATAATCGCCGAATGACTCAGTGACATCAACTGGCGGCAGATCGCGCGTATCAAGCGTGGCATGCACCTCTTCAGTAGTCGATCCGGCAGGACCATTACCGAACACATTGCTGCCACCTCCGGTCGGGTCACCCG
Source organism: Clostridiales bacterium (assembly GCA_017554745.1). Taxonomy (GTDB): domain Bacteria; phylum Bacillota; class Clostridia; order Saccharofermentanales; family Saccharofermentanaceae; genus Saccharofermentans. The sequence goes on from JAFZHS010000028.1 coordinate 27,633, forward strand.
TATGCGTGAAGCACGAAGTAAGTGACATCGACAAAACAGATATCGTAAGGATTGTTGCCAAGAGTTTTTTCATACTTCTTATCCCTTTTTACCTCTATCCCCGACTTTACCTAATTATATCATCTTAGTTATTTGACATTTGAATTATTTTTCAGGCACGAAAAAGGAGCCGCTTCGATTAAGAAGCAGCTCCCTATATTTTTCTCTTTCTCCCGAGAATGATGTTTATTCCGAGGCGCTTCGGTTCTTCCTCCCGACGCGAGAGTGATATTTTTCCGAAGCTCATTTCGGCACGCTGAAAGCGTCGGCCGAGAGCTGAGGAAAAGATATCACTCGAGCTCAAACGCGCCTGTATACAACTGATAATACGTTCCCTTCTCTGCGATCAGCTGCTCGTGGGAACCGCGCTCGATGATCTTGCCGTGATCCAATACCATGATGACATCGGAGTTCATTACGGTTGACAAGCGGTGCGCGATGACGAATACCGTGCGGCCTTCCATGAGCTTGTCCATGCCGCGCTGGACGATCGCTTCGGTACGGGTATCGATCGAAGATGTAGCTTCGTCGAGGATCATTACCGGCGGATCTGCAACAGCGGCTCTGGCAATGGCAAGAAGCTGCCTCTGGCCCTGTGAGAAGTTGGAACCGTTGTTTGTGAGCATCGTGTTATAGCCTTCAGGGAGACGCTCGATAAAATCGGCAGCGCCTGCCAGTCTTGCAGCTTCCTTGCACTCTTCGTCAGTAGCATCGAGCTTGCCGTAACGGATGTTTTCCATAACTGTGCCGGTGAAGAGGTTCGTATCCTGCAAAACGAGGCCTAAGGATCTTCTTAAGTCCTTCTTCTTTATCTTGTTGACGTTGATGCCGTCGTAACGGATCTTGCCGTCAGCGATGTCGTAGAAGCGGTTGATGAGGTTTGTGATCGTGGTCTTGCCTGCACCGGTAGCGCCTACGAAAGCGACCTTCTGGCCGGGCTTCGCGAAAACAGATACATCGTAGAGGACCTGCTTTTCGGGATCGTAAGCGAAGTCAACATCATCAAGAGTTACGTCACCCTTGAGCTCGGTATAAGTAATCGTGCCGTCTGCCTTGTGAGGATGCTTCCAAGCCCAGTGACCGGTCTTGTGATCAGCTTCCGTGATAGTGCCGTCCTCTGCGATATTTGCATTAACGAGAGTTACATAACCGTCGTCCGTCTCAGGCTCAGAGTCAAGGAGCCCGAAGATTCTCTGGGCGCCTGCGCCTGCCATGACGATGGCGTTCATCTGCATCGTGAGCTGGTTGATGTTGCCCATGAACTGCTTGCTCATGTTGAGGAAAGGAACTACGATATCAATTCCGAAAGGCAGTCCGGACAGAGCGATATTCGGGGCGCTGAATGCGATCAGCATGCCGCCTGCGACTGCAAGGAGTACATAAGCGATGTTTCCGATGTTGCCGATGATGGGCGCTAAGATATTTGCATAGGTATTGGCTTTTCCGCTGTCTTCTGCGAGACCGTCATTGAGCTTATTGAATTCTTCAGTGACTTTGCCCTCGTGGTTAAATACCTTGACTACCTTCTGGCCGTTCATGATCTCCTGTACGTAACCTTCGGTTGCGGCTACTGCCTTCTGCTGACTCATAAAGAATTTCGCGGAGCTGGCGCCGACCTTGCCCGTGACAAATATCATTGCGATGATGCCGATGATCATGATGAGTGTCAGCCATAAGCTGTAGTAGAGCATGATGAAGAATACTGCAATAACAATGACCGCGCATCTTAAGATGTTAGGAAGCGCCATCGAAACGAGCTGTCTCAAAGCATCGATATCGTTGGTATAGTGGCTCATGATATCGCCGTGCTTGTGAGTATCGAAATACTTCAAAGGCAGTGTCTGCATCTTGTTGAAGAGATCCGTTCTCAGGTTGTGCAGGAACTTCTGCGTCATGTACGCGAGGAGCTGTGACTGCGTAATGCTGACGATCGCTGCTCCGGCATAGATGATGATGAGCGGGATCAGCAGTGAGATCAACTCGATCTTAGCTGATTCCCAGTCACCTGATTCGATCGTGCGGTTGATTACGTCTATTACCTTCTGAAGGAAGATGCTGGGGATCGCAGCCGCAATGGAGTTATAGATGATGCAGAAGCCGACTACCCATGTGAGCACGGGGAATTGCTTAAGATACATCTTAACGACTCTCTTAAGGCTTCCCATGGAATCCTTGATCTGGGACATGGATGCAGCGCCTCTGTGTCTTCCGCCGGGTGCGGGAGCTGCTTCTATCTTTTTCTCGGGAGCATTAGTCTTTTCACTCATCGTCTGATCCTCCCTTCGTCTGTTCTTCGTAGATCTCACGATAGATAGGATTCGATACGAGAAGTTCTTCGTGAGTACCGGTGCCCGCGATCATGCCGCCGTCCATGATGATGATCATATCGCAGTCCTGAACGGAAGCTACTCGCTGGGCAATAATGATCTTAGTTGTTGAAGGGATATATTCCTTGAATCCCTTTCTTATCAATGCATCCGTTCTGGTGTCGACAGCAGATGTCGAGTCATCCAGGATCAGGATCTTAGGGCGCTTCAAAAGGGCTCTGGCGATGCAGAGTCTCTGCTTCTGGCCGCCGGAAACATTCGTGCCGCCCTGCTCGATATATGTGTTGTATCCGTCCGGGAATGATGATACGAACTCGTCTGCCTGTGCTATCTTGCACGCTTCAACGAGCTCTTCATCAGTGGCATTCTCATTACCCCATCTGAGATTCTCGGCGATAGTGCCGGAGAACAGTTCGTTCTTCTGGAGAACGACAGAGACGGCGTCTCTTAAGGTCTTTATGTCGTAGTTCTTAACAGGTATGCCGCCGACTTTTACTTCGCCTTCAGTAGCATCATAAAGCCTCGGGATAAGCTGGATCAGCGTGGTCTTGGATGAACCGGTTCCGCCTAAGATACCGACGGACATGCCGCTGTCGATGTGAAGATCGATATCAAAGAGCGCGTCTCTTGCAGCCTTCTCTGAATACTTGAAAGCAACATCCTGGAAATCGATGGAACCGTCAGCAACTTCCATGACCGGATTCTCGGGATTGGAGATGGAAGGCTCCTCCTCAAGCACCTCGACGATACGCTTTGCAGCTTCGATGGACATCGTGAGCATGACGTAGACCATGGATACCAGCATGAGGGACATGAGGACCATGAAGCCGTATGTCATCAGTGCTGAGATCTGTCCGACGTCGATCTCTACGCCGTGGCTGGAGATGGCCATTTTCGAACCGATATAAAGAACGAAGATTACATTAAAGTGCAGGCAGAGCTCCATCAGAGGAGAGTTAAATCCTACAATCCTCTCAGCCTTTGTAAAGTCTTTCCTGATGTTATCGGAAGCCTTGCCGAACTTGTCCTGCTCATAAGATTCTCTTGCAAATCCTTTAACTACGCGCAGTCCGCGGACATTCTCTTCGATGGACTCGTTGAGCTTGTCGTACTTTTTGAATACTGCGCGGAAAGCGGGCATTGCGAGCTTGCCGATGACGATAAGACCGATGGCAAGAACGGGTACTACGATAACAAATGTCGTAGCCAAAGAGCCTCCGAGCACATATGCCATTACGATCGCGAAAATAAACATCATGGGCGCTCTTACCGCGATACGTATCATCATCATGTACGCATTCTGGACGGTAGTGATATCTGTAGTCATTCTGGTAACAAGAGATGACGTGGAGAACTTATCGATATTACCGAAAGAGAACTTCTGGACCTTCGAGAACATGTCGGATCTCAGGTTCCCAGCAAAGCCGGCCGAAGCCTGCGCGGAAAATTTACCCGCGAGCGCGCCGCATACCAGTGAAAGGATAGCAGCGACCGCCATAAGACCGCCGGTCTGTAAGATCATGCTCATCTGCGCACCGTCTCTGAAATTGTTTACCATCTGGGCAGTAATAAAAGGAATTACTACTTCGAGAACAACCTCACCGATGATGAATATCAGAGACAGGGCCGACTGTTTCTTGTATTGCCGTAAAGATTTAAGTAGTTTTCTAAACAAGAGCTCGCCCTCCCTATTTTCGCAACCTTTATATTATAAAACAGGCTTAAGAATTATGTAATAATCAGTTTTTTGTTGAAGAACCGATTTTGTGATGTTAATATTGTCTTTGGCTTTATTTAATTAAGTAAAGCATAAAGGGAGGAATAATCATGCCTGTAATGGATTTATTGAGACGCAATGCCCGTGAACACGGCGATGAAGTAGCGCTCGTAGAACTTAACCCGACAATGGAAGATACAAGAAAGATCTCTTTTAAGGAGTTCGACCTTGTACAGCAGACAAAGTCCATGCCTTACCGTCACGAGATCACATGGCAGATCTTTGACGAGAAGTCCAACAGAGTAGCAAACATGCTCTTAGGCCGCGGCATCAAGAAGGGCGATAAGGTCGCTATCCTGATGTTCAACTGCCTCGAGTGGCTTCCTATCTATTTCGGTATCTTAAAGACAGGTGCCATCGCAGTTCCCTTCAACTTCAGATACACGGCAAACGAGATTTCTTACTGTGCGGATCTGGCCGAGATCTCTGTAATGTTTTTCGGTCCCGAATTCGTAGACAGACTTAATATCAATGCGGAAGAACTCACAAAGGACAGGCTTCTCCTCTATGTAGGTGACGGCCAGGCTCCCGAGTTCGCAGAGAATTACTGGCAGCAGGTAGCTGATTACTCCAGCAGAGATCCCATGATCGAGCTTAAGGAAGAAGACTACGCCGCTATCTACTTCTCATCGGGCACGACAGGATTCCCTAAGGCGATCCTTCACCCTCACAGAAGCCTTACACAGGCAGCCGAGATGGAAGCTATCCACCACCAGACAGGCAAGAACGACTGCTTCCTCTGCATTCCGCCGCTCTATCACACAGGCGCCAAGTTCCACTGGATGGGCTCTTTGTGGACATGCTCCAGGGCAGTCCTCCTCAAGGGTACAAAGCCTGAAGTAATCCTCAAGGCAGCTTCCGACGAGCAGTGCACTATCGTATGGCTCCTGGTACCGTGGGCACAGGACATCCTCGATGCATTAGACAGAGGCGAATTAAAGCTCTCAGATTATAAGCTTGACCAGTGGAGACTGATGCACATCGGCGCTCAGCCCGTACCGCCTTCACTGATCCGTCACTGGAAGGATTATTTCCCGAATCACCAGTACGATACAAACTACGGTCTTTCCGAATCCACCGGCCCAGGCTGCGTTCATTTAGGACTCGAGAACACAAATAAAGTAGGCGCCATCGGCGTTCCCGGCTACCGTTGGGAGTGCAAGATCGTTGACGAAGAAGGCAATACCGTTCCTCAGGGCGAGGTCGGCGAGCTCTGCGTCAAGGGTCCCGGCGTAATGCTCGAATACTACAGAAATCCTGAAGCAACCAAGGAGACCTTAAGAGACGGGTGGCTCTTCACAGGCGACATGGCACGTCAGGATGAAGACGGCTTCTACTTCCTCGTAGACCGTAAGAAGGACGTTATCGTATCCGGCGGTGAGAACATCTACCCTGTCGAGATCGAGAACTTCCTCCAGGAATACCCTAAGGTAAAGGATGTCGCAGTCATCGGACTTCCCGATAAGAGACTCGGTGAGATCACAGGCGCCATCGTCGAGATCGAACCCGGCAGTAACTGCACTGTTGAAGAACTCGAGAAATTCTGCAACCAGCTTCCCCGTTACAAGAGACCGAAGCAGATCATCCTGGCAGACGTTCCGAGAAACGCCACCGGCAAGATCGAAAAGCCCGTTCTCCGTAAGAGATATGGAGCTGAAAGACTCGTAGAACAAGAGAATCAATCCTAAAATAACAGCCTCACACTTAAGATCGCTTGAGTGTGAGGCTTTATTTATAAATCCGGCTTTTCCTTGAGGGGGCAAGCCAAAAAGTGAGGAACATTTATGGACGCTAAATCATTAGCAATCAAGATCATCTTCCTGGTCGTATTTTTCGCAGTGATGATCGCAATCGGCATCTGGACGCGCAAGAAAGCCAACAGCGTTGAAGGCTTCGTCTTGGGCGGCAGAACAGCAGGCCCCTGGCTCACAGCCTTCGGTTACGGTACATCTTATTTCTCCGCTGTTGTATTCATCGGATACGCAGGTCAGTTCGGCTGGAAATACGGTGTGGCATCCACCTGGATCGGTATCGGTAACGCAGTTATCGGCTCACTCCTGGCCTGGATCATCCTGGGTAGAAGAACAAGAGTCATGACAAAGCACTTGAACTCCAAGACAATGCCTGACTTCTTCGGCAAGAGATTCGACAGCAAGGCTCTCCGCATCACAGCCGCTCTCATCTCTTTCATCTTCCTCATACCTTATACATCTTCAGTTTATAACGGCCTTTCAAGACTCTTTAACATGGCCTTCAATATCGACTACAAGATCTGCATCATCGTTATGGCGGCTCTCACATGCGTCTATGTTATCCTCGGCGGATACATGGCAACTGTAGTCAACGACTTCGTACAAGGCATCATCATGCTCATCGGTATCACGGCAGTCATCGTATCCGTTCTCAACAACAACGGCGGATTCATGGGTGCTCTTACAACACTTTCCAACACACCTGCTGATGCGTCTGTTCCCGCAGGCATGCAGGGCGCATTCACGTCATTCTTCGGACCTGACCCTTTAAATCTCCTGGGCGTAATCGTTCTTACATCACTCGGTACATGGGGTCTTCCCCAGATGGTCGGTAAGTTCTATGCCATCAAGGACGAGAAGGCTGTTAAGACAGGTACGATCATCTCCACGATATTCGCTTTCGTTGTTGCAGGCGGATGCTACTTCTTAGGCGGCTTTGCAAGACTTTACAGCGAGAATCCCGCTATCTACAAGGCTGACGGCACTCCTGCTTATGACTCCATCATCCCTACGATGCTCGAAGGTCTTCCTGACATCCTCTTAGGTGTCGTAATCGTGCTCGTTCTCTCTGCTTCAATGTCCACGCTCTCATCACTCGTTCTCACATCGAGCTCGACAGTTACTCTGGACCTTGTTGCCCAGATCAAGAACGATAAGAAGGTCGACCAGAAGAAGAAGGAAAAGACACAGCTCATCACAATGCGTCTCTTCCTCGTATTCTTCATCGTCGTATCCGTTCTTCTCTCGCTCAACCCGCCGACGTTCATCGCCCAGCTCATGGGTTACTCATGGGGTGCTCTCGCAGGTGCTTTCCTTGCACCTTTCCTCTGGGGTCTTTACTGGAAGAAGACAACGAAGGTGTCCGTATGGGCATGCTTTATCTTCGGCGTCGGCTTTACTGTAGCAAACATGTTCTTCAAGTTCATCGCATCTCCTATTAATGCCGGTGCGGTCACAATGCTTGCAGGACTCGTTATCGTTCCTCTCGTAAGCCTTATCACACCTAAGCTTTCCAAGGCTAAGGTCGATGACATCTTCAAGTGCTACGACGAGAAGGTCACTATCGAGAAGAGATATTCACTTCCCGAGGAAGCACCTGCAGACGAAGCATAAGGTACACAACTTCATAAATTTTCAGAGCTGCTTCGTATGAGGCAGCTCTTTTTTATTCTGTATTTGCATGGATTCGATTTAGGTGACGGATAGAATTGATTTTTACGCTTGATTTATCCGTAGTTTTGCGCTCGAAAACTCCTTCTCCAATCAAATTTACGGATAAAATGACAATTATGCTCGCTTTTATCCGTATTATTAACCCTGTTGAATGCATTTCATGCCTAAAACTACGGATAAATAACACTTATTTCGCTTTTTTAGCCGATGTTGCAATCAAATTAAAAAGGCTGCCTTCAATCGAAGACAGCCTTCTGCTCAATTATTGAAATTATTTACTGCAGATCTTCCATGCCCATTGTCTTAACACCGGCAGCATTGAGGATTGCCTCTGCCTTTGCGTTATCGTTGGTCTTGATCGCGATAGGAGCGCCCTCGCCGTCAATGGAAAGACCATAGATATAGCTGATGTTGATGCCTGCCGCATGTATCATGGCTACGACCTTTGCAAGACTTCCGACTGCATCAGGTACTACGACAGCAATGACTTCATCAATACGTGCTGCGAAGCCGGCATCCTTAAGGATCTGCTTTGCTTTATCAGGATCTTTTGCAAGAAGACGGAGAACTCCGAATTCTGTTGTGTCTGCAAGGCTTGCGGAAAGAAGGTCGATACCGCCCTGTGCAAGGATCTTCAAGACCTCATCAAGTCTGCCTTCAGTGTTTTCGAGAAAAACCGATAACTGCTTTACGAACATAGTGGTACCTCCCTGTAGATTATTGATAAAGCTTACGCTTGTCTGTTACGTGCTTGCTCTTGCCGTCGAAATGCTCAAGGCCGTTGGGCTCAACGAGCTTGACCTTTGCGTTAAGTCCGATTGCCATCTTGAGCTTATCGTGTACTGTCTTGGAGAGCTTCTCCAAACTCTGGATCTCGTCTGTAAAGTAGTTCTCTGCAACTTCAACCTGTACTTCCAGTGTATCGTTGTTATCGATACGGTCAACTACAAGCATGTAGTGAGGTGTAGTGCCTTCTACTGTGAGGAGAGCTGCCTCTACCTGTGAAGGGAAAACGTTTACGCCACGGATGATGAGCATGTCGTCAGATCTTCCTCTGAAGCGCTGGATCCTTGCCATCGTACGTCCGCACTCGCACTTGTCGTATTCAATGGATGTGAGGTCCTTAGTCCTGTAACGGATGAGAGGCATGCCTTCCTTTGTGAGGTTTGTGATGACGAGCTCACCATCAGAACCCTTAGGAAGCTGCTTCAATGTGGCAGGATCGATGATCTCCGGGAGGAAGTGATCTTCCCAGATGTGGAGACCCTTGTGGTGTTCGCAGTCGCATGCAACGCCCGGGCCCATCATCTCCGTGAGACCGTAGATATCGTATGCCTTGATGTGGAGTCTGGACTCCATCTGGTCGCGCATCTCGTTTGTCCAGGGTTCTGCGCCGCAGATAGCGGACTTAAGCTTGATCTTGTCTACGAGTCCTGCCTTCTCCAGGTCCTCTGCTACGTGAAGGAGGTAAGAAGGCGTACATGCGATGGATGTAACGTCGCAGTCGATCATCATGTCGATGAGCTTCTGCGTATTTCCTGTGGACATAGGGAGAACCAATGCTCCGAGATATTCAGCGCCGTAGTGCGCACCGAGGCCGCCTGTGAAGAGACCGTAGCCGTAGCCTACCTGGATGATATCATCTCTTGTGATGCCTGCCATTGAGAGGCATCTTGCAACGCACTCAGCCCAGATATCGATATCGCGTCTTGTATAGACAGCGATCTTCGGCTTACCTGTAGTACCTGAGGATGCGTGAACACGTACCAGTTCTGATCTCGGAACGGCTGCAAGGCCAAACGGGTAAGTATCTCTCAGATCCTGATACGTCGTATAAGGGAGCTTATCCAGATCCTCTATACCCTTGATGTCACCGGGTTCCAAACCCACTTCCTGCATCTTTTTGCGGTAATACTCAACGTTGTGATAAACGCGGTTTACCTGCTTGACAAGTCTTGCACTCTGAAGCGCTTCGATCTCGTCACGCGACATGCACTCCTTTGCTTCGTTCCAAATCATAAATGGTTCCCTCCTTAAGCGGGGTGTTTATTTCTTAGCGGTCTTAAAACCGTTGAATATACAAAGAGCAAGCTCTTTGCCGTCTTTGTCGAAGGCCTTAATCTCATATACGCAAATGGTTTTACCATCCTTGACGATATCAGCCTGACAAGTTACCTTGCCACCATGCCAGGATCTCATGAGATTTATCTGTGCCGCCTGCGTAACAGTAACCGTATCAGGATCGAGTCCGCAGTTTTCAGCAACAGCGAAAGCAAAATCTGCCATCGTGTAATAGACAGCGCCCATGAGGCCTCCGACAGCATTGAGGTGCCTGCCGTCAGGCTCCAATGTAATGACACTGTGGCCTTTCTCAGCCTTCTCGATGACTAATCCCGTCGCTTCCGTGGCGTACTTGTCGCCTTCAAAAAACTTTCTTACTTCTTCGAGACTTGCCATGTATTACTCCGCAGCAAGGCCCATTTCGAAAGCCTTCATATTGAGCTCTAAGAACTTGGCGGGAACTGAAGCTTCAACTGCCTTTACCCATTCGTCCTTGCTGATCTCTTTGATGTACTTTGAGAAAACACCCATGAGTACGATATTTGTAGCCTTGGAAGAGCCTGCCTGCTCAGCGATCGTAAGAGCGTCGATGGCATCTACCTTAGCGCCGGAAGCTTCCATCTTGGCGATGAGTTCTGTCGGATACTCTGCAGTTCCTGCGATTACGGGCATAGGATCGATCTGCTGTGAGTTGGTGACGATCTGTCCGCCGGGCTTTAAGAATTCAACATATCTTGCAGCTTCCAAAAGCTCGAAAGAGATGATATAGTCAGCTTCGCCCTTGTCGATGATGGGGGAATTTACCTTGTCGCCGAACTTAACATAAGTTACGACGCTTCCGCCTCTCTGGCTCATTCCGTGAACCTCGGAGACCTTTACGTCATAGCCCTTGTCCATAGCGGCTCTGCCCAAAAGCTTACTTGCGAGGAGCGAACCCTGTCCGCCTACGCCTACTATCATTATGCTTGTTACCATGTGATTGCCTCCCCTGCCAATGTCTCAAATGCGCCGAACTTGCAGAGCTCGCTGCATACCTTGCAGCCGAAGCACTGTGTCGTATCAACGTGTGCATGTCCGTCCTTGAAGGAGATCGCAGGGCATCCGAGCTTCATGCATGCCTTGCAGGACTTGCACTTATCGGGGTTGACCTGGATAGGCTCACCGCGCTTAACCTTCTTGAGGAGCGCGCAGGGTCTTCTGGAGATGATTACCGAAGGTTCCTCAGCTTCAAGTTCTTCCTTAACGGCTGCTTCAGCTTCTGCGAGATTGTAAGGATCTACTACTCTTACCCTGTTGATGCCCATTGCTCGGACGAGGGCTTCGAGATCGATCTTGCCTGCCGGATCGCCACGGAGGTTGAAGCCTGTCGTAGGATTCTGCTGGTGGCCTGTCATGCCCGTGATGGAGTTATCAAGGATGATGACAGTGGAATTTGTCTGGTTGTATGCGATATTTGCAAGGCCGGTCATGCCTGAATGCATGAATGTGGAGTCGCCGATTACTGCAACGGTCTTCTTCTCCGCGTCAGCACCCAAAGCCTTGTTGAAGCCGTGGAGTGAGCTGATGGAAGCGCCCATGCACTCTGTAGTATCGATAGCGCAGAGCGGAGGTGTAGCTCCCAATGTGTAGCATCCGATATCGCCCATGACTGTGAGCTTGAGCTTGGAAAGGACATAGAACATTCCTCTGTGAGGACAGCCTGCGCACATTGCCGGCGGTCTTCCGGGAAGTCCTTCGATGGGCTTGCAGGCAGGCTTCTCAGGCAGGCCCAGCTTAGTAGCTATGAGTCCCTGTGAGAACTCGTCGATGAGCGGGAATACATCCTTGCCTGTTACTTCAAGGCCTAATGTCTTGCAGTGTGTCTCGATGATGGGATCAAGCTCTTCTACGACTACGAGCTTATCTACCTTAGCTGCGAAGTCCTTGATCTTCTTAACGGGAAGCGGGTTGATAAGTCCGATCTTCAGGACAGGGTACTTATCTCCGAATACTTCCTTGACGTACTGATATGAAGTGGAAGAAGTGATGATACCCATAGATGTATCTGTGCCTTCTTCAACGCGGTTAAGAGAAGATTCCTCGGCAAATGCGATGAGCTTTTGTGTCCTCTCCTCAACGATGGGGTGACGTCTCTTCGCATTTGCAGGCACCATAACATACTTGCCTGCATCCTTAACATAAGGCTTTACGGGGACATCGATCCTCTCGCCGAGCTCAACTACAGACTGTGAGTGAGCAACTCTCGTGCACATCTTGATGAGTACCGGAGTATCGAACTGCTCGGAAAAATCGTAAGCTTCCTTTACGAAATCCTTTGCTTCCTGGGAATCAGCGGGCTCGAGCATAGGCATCTTTGCTGCGATCGCATAATGTCTTGAATCCTGCTCATTCTGTGAAGAATGCATTCCCGGATCGTCTGCAACGAGGATGACCATTCCGGCATTAACGCCTGTATAGCTCATTGTGAAGAGCGGGTCAGCTGCAACGTTAAGACCTACGTGCTTCATTGCACAATAAGATCTCTTTCCTGCCCTTGATGCACCGAAAGCGGTCTCCATAGCGACCTTCTCGTTAGGTGCCCATTCGCAGTAGATCTCTTCGAACTTGGCAGCTTCTTCAGTAGTCTCAGTACTGGGAGTGCCGGGGTACGAACTTGCGACAGCTACGCCGGCCTCATAAAGACCTCTGGCAATAGCCTTGTTTCCAAGCATTAGTTCTTTCATGTTTCTTCTCCTAGGATGTGAGTTTATACATAAATCAATTTGTCCATTATACGACAAATCGAACCGCCTTTAAATAAAAAATATTATATGGAAAAGGTATGGTTCAGGCAGCGTCGGAAAAAGTGATGCTCGAAGCTTCGACCGTAGGTCCGAACTGGTTGGAATACTTAAATTCCGTGGCAGTGCACTTGGGGAGCGAGACGGCCATGTTGATCCTGGCGTGATAAATAAATAACTCGTCCGTCAGGTTAAAGAAGGGATAGATCGGACTTCCGTATGTATCGCTGGCAGTATCGTCCCAGAGGCAGTCCACATTGTAGTAATCTGCATCGATCTTCATCATGCACCAGGAATGGCTTCCGTCTTCGTTGCTGCCGCTTACCAGCTTTCCGCCCAGACCGTCAGTCCTTCCGGTCACATAGTAGCAGGTAAGTCCACATCTCTGCGCCAGATACTGGAACGCCTTGGCGTAGCCGGCACAAACGGATTCGTGAAGCACGATGACCGAGTAGGCACTCTGGTTGTAGGGTGCATTGGTATCGTAATCAGTATTCTGGCAGATGTAATCGTGAATATAGAGTTCTTTTTCGACGGCTCTCTGATTAGTCATGGCCTGTGCGATTATGAGGTCTGCGGCACTGTTGAAGGCTGTCTTTGCAGACGCGAGCTTTTCGGGCGTGTCCGCAAAATCGAAAAAGTCGAATGTTATGTCCTTGATATCCCCTGTGGCGGGCTCGTAGGAATAACCGTAAGTATTATCTACCCAGAAGAGCTCGGGGTGATCGTTCAATACCGAATCGATAACGGTGGTAAGTTGGTCGGCATTGATGCTTACCACGCACTCAAACTCCTTGTTGCCTTTTGTAAGATTCTCGCAGATCAGAGAGTAAGCATTCTTCTCGGTCTCTGTCAGCATCGCGAAATAAGGATATTTGTCGGTATCGTAATCTGTCCTGACGTAAGATGTATAAGGAACAGCCGGCGACCCTGCGCTGCCTGAAGGATCCGTAGCCGAAAAAGAGAAATCCGAATCGCCCATACACCCTGCAAGTGAGAAACATAAGGCAGCAGCCATTATCAGCGATATCAGTTTTGCAAGTTTTCCGCGCATATAAAATTCCCTTCAGGCTAATGTGCCTAAAGGGAATTATAAGTTAAACTTGATTATTATTCTATCCTTAAAAAGTCAGGGCCTACCTTAAGAGAAGATCTTTTGTCTCAGTCTCGATCACATCTTCCTCTTCATCGGCATCGAGTTCCTCCGGCTTTACCGCCCTCTTCGCGCGGAATTTCAGGCCGATCATGACACCTCCGATAAAGATAAGGAGAATTCCCACACCGATGATGATGTAATCGTAAAGGAGCCTTTGCTCAGTCATCTGGGCAGCGATCTCCCAATACGGGAATTCATAGCCTAATCTCTGCCTGTCAGTCTCTCCCAAGGGGAACGCCGTATCAAATACTCTGGTCACACCGAAACGCCCGGTGTTATTGACTATATAGACCTGAGGATTCGTCAGGGAGTAATTCGGCATGGCGTTCTTAAAATCGGATACGGCAACGCCTTTTACGAGTTCGGGAAGCATTGCTTCATAACACTGGACAGCGTAATCGATATATCCGTTGCCTGTGTTCGAACCGGTACTATAGTCACCGTAATCGTCAGAATCACCTGAAGCTGAAGGATTGGAACCGCCGTCATAGAGCTTTTCGAGCGCTGCGAAATAGATGAATGCCCTGTTGGTCTGCTCGCCTGCAAGCTCTGCGACCTTGGTATTCTTCTCCTCTACGACACCGATGATGGTAAACATCTGTCCGTTGATGATGAGCGTATTGCCTGTTACATCATAAGAACGGTAGAACTTCCACGCCAAAACGTCGTTGATTACTATCTGGTAATTATCTACAGGAGTCTCGGGAAGGAAACCGCCTGACATGAATCTGAAGGGATGGAAAGCCTTGTAATTGCCACCGACCGCAACAAGCTGGACATCTGCCGAACCGGTTGTCTCTTCGCGTCCCTCTCTTACTTTAATGGCATCTACCTTAGCCATTACCGTGGAAGAATAGCAGTCTTCCCAGCCCCTAAGTTTGTCTTCACGGAAAGTGGTGTTCTTGCCGGAACCCTCAGAACCTGAGGAAGCTGAACTCTGCAGGGATTTTCTTATCTCGGTAATGTCTGCAAGCCTTATCGATTTACCGCCTTCGGCACAGATCATAGGTGAAGTGTCACCGCCGGTCCTTATGCCGCCGGCATATACCGTCATGTGCCTGAAAGAGGTCTCCGATCCGTTCTGCCATACCTCAGCCATATACTGGTCCGGTCTGGTATCAGTCAGGTATATCGCCCTGCCTGCTCCGAAAGCGATCAGGATCAAGGCCGCAACAATTATCCAGAACGGCGCTCCAAGCATAAGCTTCAGCAGCCTTGCCTTGGCTTTACCCTTTTCTTTATAAAAGAACGTTTTTGTCTTCTCTATTATTCGCATTATTATTCCTTTAACGGATCCGGTCTCTCAAATAAGACTCAGAATCATTTTGCCTTATAGTCTTCAAGTCTTACGCGCTGTCCGTCTTCAAGAGGCTTCTCGGATCTGTAGACGATCATCACATCGTACTTATCGAGACCTTCACCCTTAATGGCGGTTACCATACCATCTGTAGCTTCGATCGTTACGTCCACTCTCTTGACTGTGTACTTATCGCCCAGAGGTGTGGATGATCCTTCGATAACATAGACGAAATCATTGCTGTTATCCTGGTTGACGGCGCTTGCCGGTACAACGCACTTGTAGTTGTCGTTGCCCTTGCCCGCGTTAACGGTGATCTCTTCTCCCGGCCAGGCATCATTACCCTCAATGATGCACTTAACGAGTCTTGTGCCTCTCGGGTCATTCGGATCGGGCTTCATGGATGCTACGGTGCAGCCTTCAATAAATCCGGATGTTACTTCGAGATCCATTCCGATATAGATATTCTGAGCAGCCTGTGCGGAGAATGAGAATGTTACGGAACATGCTCTGTCCGTCTCAGGAAGGATATAAGTGATGACCTGCTTTGCTGTAAGGACATCATCCTTGGCAATTGAAATGTTATAGATATAGCCTGAAGCAGGAGCCTTGATCTCTTTGATCAGTGACATTGCTTCCATCTCAGCGATCTCTTTCTTAAGCTTCTCGATATCTTTGTTGCGTTTATCGATGTCATCCTGAGCCTGATCCCTTGTGATACCGTCATTTATCTGTTGATCGCTTAATGATTTCTGAGCTTGATTGAGCGCATTCTGAGCTGCAGTTACTGCATTCTGGGCTGCAGTTTCAGTAGGAAGAGTTGCCAATGAATCGATCTCAGCCTGGGCTTCGTCAATCTTGCCCTGGCACTCAGCGAGCGCGGCAGAGGCATCATCGAGACGGTCCTGTGCCGATGAGAGCTGGGACTTGAGGGCAGTCTTCTGCTCTTCATACTGGTTGATCTTGAATAAAAGCTTATCCATCTCATATGTAGGAGAATTCTTGTCTAAGCCGTCGCCGTCAAGATTAGGTACATAAGAAGGATCCGGCGTAGTTACAGGATCGCCGGGGCCGGGAGTGGGAGTAGGAGTGGGAGTGCCCAATGCCTTATATACTTCGATCTGTGACTGGAGAGGAGCAATGGCTGCATCGATGGCATCGATATCCTTTTTGAGATCTTCGACTGTCTTTGCAGCAGCATCAACTGAGGCCTTAAGGGATACGACCTTAACTGATTCTTCATCGATTATCGCACGGTTTGTTGATTCTACAGAGCTCTTGTTGCGGACTTTGGATAAAGTATCCTTTGCAGCGGAAAGCGTCTCTTTGCACATGTTTATCGTATCGTAATAGGAGGAGTAGTCCGGTTGATTTGAGGGCTTTCTCCCTTCTAACTCGGCAGTACGCTCAAGAGTCTGAAGCTGGTCTCTTTTTGACTGAAGCTCTTCTGAATCTTCCATTGTCTTCAACGTGCAGATCGTGTCACCCTTCTGGACGATATCGTAATTTGTGACCATGACCTGCTCAACAGTCCTGCCGTCAAGACCCTTTACCTCAGTCTGGTTATCAACAGTGATCTGACCTCTTGCACTGTTAGAATATGAGAGATTGCCTCTTGATGCATATGTTCCCATAACCTTCGGTATCGTCAGGTTCATGATCGTGTTCGAGAAGAACGTCAGTAACGCGAGTATGATTACAAAAGCGATCATCGCTTTTATAACTTTTGCTCTTCTTCTGCTTCCCTTTGCCATTTTCTTTACTCCTCCATATTATGCGTGTGCTTTTCGCGACGTAAATGTTACTTAATACCTGATCTCGAGATACCCTCAACGAGATAATCTTCACCCCAGAAGAAGATCAGCAGCGGCGGGATCATATAGACACTTGATGCCGCGAATGCGATTCCCAGTTCAGGTTCGTTTATCTGCGATAAGAATACCGACAACGGCTGCTTGTCCGAATTGGTCAGGAGGACCAGGGGCTGCTCAACCATGTTCCAGTAATCGATGAACAGTAATATCGTCAACGCGAATATCGCGTTCTTACACAAAGGTAATGCGATGTTCGTGAAGATCTGCCATTCGGTTGCGCCGTCGAGCGTTGCCGCTTCGATATATCCTGAAGGGATCTGGCGCATATATTTGGTAAGAAGGAAGATAGCGAATGTCGAGAAGATACCCGGCAGTATGATCGCCCAGATGGTATCGAGGATACCGAGCTTCTCTGCGATCATGTAGTTAGGAACGAGCGTTACCTGGAACGGCATGAGCATGAGAATGATGTATGAGAAGAACAATACCTCTCTTCTCTTCCTTCTGTATCTTGCAAATGAATAAGACGCGAGGCAGGCCACAACCATCTGGCCTCCGACGATAGGGAGCGTCAGCACGATCGAATTCCAATACTTGAAAAGGTACTCGGGGTTCATGAACAACAGCGTGGTGTACTGGTTGATCGTGACCTCTTCCGGAATGAGCTTTAATACCGGCGTCCTTGACATATATGTCGCGCCCTGGCTTGCGTGTCCTGACATACTCTGGAAGACCGTCTGGTAATTTGCGACGATCTCTTCCGATGACATAAATGAGTTAAGGAATGTAAAGAAGATGGGTACCAAAGCGAGTGCCGAGATAAAGACAGCTGCCATGATACCTAAACCGGTGATTATGGTCTTGGTGATCTTACGCTTCCTTAAGTTTAATTCGATCCTTTTCTTCTCACTGGCGAAAAAGTTCTCTCGTGCTTCTTCACTGAGCGATGTGATAAAGGTCTCAGGCTGGACCGTCTCGACGTAAACGTTACGGCGGGCGAGTGTTGCCTGTTTTCTTCTTTCTAATCTCTTGGTCTCGTCCATCTTACTCCTCCACATCCTTATCGAACTTGGATTCTGCGAAGAACAGACCGCCTACGATTATGATCATGACAACGCACATTACTATCGCGCCCGCTGAGAGCTTACTGTAGTCCAGGTGCGTAAATGAGTTGTTCATAAAGTGCTGCAGCATATAGAGGTTCTTGAACGGATAGTCACCCGTTAAGAGATAGACCTCTCTGAATATCTTGAATGAATTGATGAGCGACATGATGCCTACGAAGAAGATCGTAGGTGAAAGATAGTGAAGCTTGATCTTGAAGAATCTCTTCACGGGGCCTGCTCCATCCATCTCGGCAGACTCTAATATCTCGTGCGGAATGCTGTTGAGCGCCGCGAGGAACAAGACCATGTTGTAGCCTAAGTTTTTCCATAGGAACAACAGCATGATTACGATCTGCGCGTAAGACGATTTGAGCCAGTCTATCTTCTGTGCCGAATCGAAAAGCTTCTCGGTAATACCGTTAACAACGCCGTTGTAGCTGAAGAATACCTGCCAGATAAGAACGACGGATGCGACAGGGACCATCATCGGGTTAAGAAGGAAGCTTCTGAATAAGCTCTTTCCCGGAAGTCCGGTATTAAGGAGCAGCGCGATGAGCAGAGCGAGCACTACTGCAAGCGGCACCGAAATAACAGCGAAAGTAAGTGTGTTCTTGGAAGCGGAGATAAATGCTTCATTTGTAAGAACTCTCTCATAGTTACGGAATCCGACGAAATCGGAATTCGTAGGGGACTTCGAGAATGAAGTCTTAAGGAGCAGGAGCAAAGGCAGGAAGAAGAATACCAGAACGCCGACAAAGCTCGGTGTCAGATAGCCGGTAAAGATACCCCAGTCGCGGAGTTTTCTCTTAAAGTGACTCTTCTTGCGGAGCTCGAGCTTTATCTTTCTCTCGGGAGTATCCTCGAAAACAGGGATGTCCTTGGGCGTAAGCTTCTGGCTCGCAAGCGGCGTGACATTCTTCGGCTTCGGCCTCTCGATATACTCAAGCTTTGCTCCGTTCTGGGAAACAATAGCCGTACCGGACTTTCTTTCAGCCTTTACCGCAGTCTTGACCTCAGGCTTTTGGGCAGCCTTAACCTCGGCCTGAGAAATCTCAGAACCCGGGCGCATGCCGCTGACTTCACCTTTGTCAGTTAAGTGATTCTTTTTGTTTATCCTATTATCCATATAAATATCAGTGTCCCCACACTTCATAAAAATTATACTCTTGTGCTCAATTATATCTATTCTTTATTTTGGTGCAAATTGTGGCAAACCGGCATCAAAACGGCATCAATTAAGGGTTTGGGGAGCATTTTGCCCTCCGACTATAAGAGTATATCTTTTGTCGCCCTCAGGATAGTATAATTATTTGATAAAGATTTGGTTAAGATTTGATGTGGAGCGGACATGGACCTTAAGAATTCTCTGAACTACAAACACGGCAAGACCATAGACGCAAAGAAGGTCTTTCTGATCTGCGCGCTTGTCCTTATTTACTGCCCGTTCTTCTACACAGACATGATCGGCAACTATACGGGCGACGCCGCCATCCAGATCAAGATCGGCCTGGACTGCTTATCGAGCGGAAGGTTCATCCCCGTAGAGATCTACAGCTGGCACGAAGGCCTTAACTGGTGGCCTCACGAGATCGGCTGGTACTACATCGTAGGAATCGCTTACAAGCTCTTCGGTCTGACAGGCGTCATCGGCGTGACCGCTGCCTTCAACTATGCGATCGCTGCCATAGCCTTCAAAAAGTACCAGGACAAAGTCCATCCTCTGATAATCGTCGGTGTTGCCGCAGTCGCAAGAATTTTCTCCTTCCCTAACTACAATGCGAGACCTCACCTGTTCTCAGAACTCGCTTTCCTTCTGGTCATCTATGTGATGCTCGGGAAAAAGAGCACGCTGTTCAAGTCACTCTTCTTCTGCGGTGCGGCATTCCTCCTGTCCTGGATACACGGCGGCATGGTACCCCTGCTTTTCGCAGTTTTCTTCGTATTCATCGTTATCGAACTCATATTCAAACAATTCAAGACAGCACTTCTTTACCTGGCAGCGGGCGCCGGAGCCTTCGTTTGTTCGCTCCTTAATCCCCTGGGCATCAAGGTATGGGCTTACGCTCTCGTGCAGTCAGACGGCAAACAGGTCTGGGAATATAACATCGAGTGGGCTCCCAAGACATTTGCCATCTGGGAGATCGCGGTGCTTCTTCTCATAATCGTCGCATTCGCAGTGGACGGACGTGTTAAGAAATTCGACAAAAACGCGATAACAAGGCTCTGCATCTTCTGCATGTTTATCGTTATCTCCTGCAAATACTGCCGCTTCATGAATTTCGTCGCACTCTTCATCCTTGCTCTCTGCACCGAAGAGATCCAGAGCCTTTTCAGGTGGATCAACGCCAACGTCTTCCGCATTAAGAAAGACAAGATCAGGTTCAGCGACATCTCCTACTACATCCTCACGGTATTCTGCCTGCTGTTTTTCTTCTTCATCACGATATTCTCTATCGCAAGATACATCCGCACGAACACCATGTCAGACGCGAGTGCCATCGCCGCATACGATGAAGGTGCCGTAAACTGCGTGAAGCAGAACGGTTACAAGAGGATCTACAATTCGTTTAATACCGGCACGTGGCTTGCCTTCTACGGCGTACCCGTCCATATAGACAACCGCTCAGACCTTTATATGGCGAGTTTCTCGGGCACCGATTATATTTCGGGCCAGATGATGATAGACAATATCTCGGAAATGGATAAATTCGTCGAGAAATACGACTGTGACGCCATCGTTCT
This sequence comes from Clostridiales bacterium, assembly GCA_017554745.1. Classification (GTDB taxonomy): domain Bacteria; phylum Bacillota; class Clostridia; order Saccharofermentanales; family Saccharofermentanaceae; genus Saccharofermentans. Next base: position 48,157 of record JAFZHS010000028.1, read on the forward strand.
TGATCTCCTGCCCGGCACGACGGATGAATGGTTCGCAGACGATCTCTATGCCGCAACAGACAGATATAAAGTCGTATACGACAACACCGTAACCTCAGTCTATGATCCGGACTTAAGTTACAGGTGGTTAGTCGTAGAGTGTATTGATTGATCAGACTATAGTCTCAACCTTGATGGTATTGGTGTTTCCGGCCTTGCCGTTGATGAGGCCGCCCGTCATTACGACGTTGTCGCCTGCTTCAAGCTTAAGAACATCCTTGGCGACGTTCAGGCCGTGGTAGAACATGACATCCGTTGAATTAAACTCTTCGTTCAGGATCGGGATAACGCCCCAGCTTAAGTTCAGTCTTCTCCAGATCCTCTCAGATGTGGTCATGCCGATGATGTCGATAGGGCATCTGAACCTTGAGACCATTCTCGCGGTAACGCCGCTTCTCGAGTGAACGACGATAGCCTTAGCGCCGACATCGATGGCCATCTGGCATGTGGCATGGGAGATGGCATCCAGGTTATTTCTCATATTGAATTCTTGCTTGGCGAAACGTTCCTTGTAGTTGATATGCATCTCCGTATACTCAGCTACCTGGGACATGGTCTGGACCGCTTCCACAGGATACTTGCCTGCAGCGGATTCGCCTGAGAGCATGATAGCGGAAGAACCGTCATATACTGCGTTAGCGACATCAGAGATCTCGGCTCTTGTCGGCCTGGGATTGTTGATCATGGACTCGAGCATCTCAGTAGCGGTAATAACGCGGCGTCCCAAAAGTCTGCAGCGCTTGATGAGCTGCTTTTGTACGCTCGGCACCTCTACGAACGGGATCTCAACACCCAGGTCACCTCTTGCGATCATGATGCCTGCGCAGTATTCGGAGATCTCATCGATGTTGTCGACGCCCGCGCGGTTCTCGATCTTGGCGATAACTTCGATATTCTCACCGCCGTTGGCATCCAGGAATTCACGCATCTCTATCATGTCTTCCTTGCGCGAAACGAATGAGGCTGCAACAAAATCAATATCATTTCTGATACCGAAGATAAGGTCCTTCTTATCCTGCTCGCTAAGGAAATCCCCCTGCATTACCTTGTTAGGGAAGTTCATTGACTTCTGGTTGGAGAGTGTGCCTCCGACGATTACTTCGCAGATGACGTCATTACCCTTGATCTCTTTTACTTCGAGAATAACAAGTCCGTTGTTGATAAGCACTCTGTCACCGGGATTAAGCTGCTCGGGAAGGAGCTTGTAAGTAACCGAGACGCGTGTCTCATCGCCTTCGATATCATCTGTTGTGAGGATAAATTCGGCGCCGTCCTTAAGCTCTACCTTGCCTTCCTTGAAGGTCTTGATCCTGTACTCTGGACCCTTTGTATCGAGCATGATCGCGATGGGAAGATTCATCTTCTCCCTTACCCTCTTGATGAGGTCGATCTTTGCCTGGTGCTGTTCATGTGTACCGTGCGAAAAGTTGAGCCTTGCGACATTCATTCCCGCCTCGCACATCTTTGTCAGGGTCTCTTCGTTATCGGAAGCAGGACCTATCGTACAAATAATCTTAGTTTTGCGCATATATTTATGTCTCCTCAAAAGCCAATAAAAAAGTTTTGCCTGATTGTATCATTTGTGCCCCTAAACTTCTGCACAATATTGTAAAATGTTTAAGTCAATATTTTATACATTGGAGGCTTTGCTTATGGCAGACGTAAGACCGGAATCCCTAAAAAGAATCACAACCAGAGAACTCGCTGACGCTTTTATCGCTGATCAGATCGCAGCAATAAAAGAGCAGGTCGGTGACAAGAAGGTCCTCCTCGCCCTTTCAGGCGGAGTAGACTCTTCAGTAGTAGCAGCACTCTTGATCAAGGCCATTGGCGAGAACCTCGTCTGCGTCCACGTTAACCACGGTCTCCTCCGCAAGGGCGAGCCTGAGATGGTATGCAAAGTCTTCAGAGACGAGCTCGGCGCTAACCTCATCTACATTGATGCTGTTGACAGATTCCTGGATCTTTTGGCAGGCGTTACAGATCCTGAGCAGAAGCGCCATATCATCGGCGAAGAGTTCATCAAGGTCTTCGCTGAAGAAGCTGCAAAGCTCGACGGCATCTCCTTCCTCGCACAGGGCACCATCTATCCTGATATCTTAGAGAGCGAACAGGGCATCAAGGCTCACCACAACGTAGGCGGTCTTCCTCCGGAATTGGATTTCGAGCTCGTAGAACCCGTCAAGTATCTCTATAAGGACGAAGTGCGTGTTGTAGGCTCCGCTCTTGGTCTTCCCGACAACATGGTCTACCGTCAGCCTTTCCCGGGTCCCGGACTTGGCGTAAGATGCCCCGGTGCCATCACAAGAGACCGTCTCGAAGCAGTCAGAGAATCTGATGCGATCCTCCGCGAAGAGTTCGAGAAGGCAGGCCTCGCAGGCAAGGTATGGCAGTACTTCACAGTAGTACCTGACTTCAAGTCCACAGGCATCAAGGACGGCAAGAGAGCTTTTGAGTGGCTCTGCATCGTCCGCGCCATCAACACAACAGACGTAGTCCAGGTTACAGTCGAGCCTATCGATTACGACCTCATGTGCCGCATCACAGACCGTATCACCCACGAAGTCCCCGGCATCAACAGAGTCCTCTACGATTACACACCCAAGCCGACTGCTACAGTCGAGTACGAGTAATATTATTTGCTCGCTAAGGTCCTCCGCGCTCGCAAAGCTCGCTTGTGCGGAAATCGCTCGCAAACAATATTACTCTCATGGTTGATACATAAACAAAGCTCCTGAATATTCAGGAGCTTTTTTCAAGA
>JAFZHS010000029.1 GCA_017554745.1 Clostridiales bacterium
CAGTACTAGCATTTTGGTCGATGGGAGACTGGAAGATAATGTGGGAATGCCATTAGATGCTAATTCGTAGACTTGCACTGCCTTGGAATTGCTCTGATGGTATTTCTTTTCTTCCGCCCAATCGTTATATGCCTTAACAAACTCTTCGCAGCTCATTGCTGTTATCAGGTCGTAATGCCAGAAACTCTCAACAAAATCACAAAGTTTGTCCCTGTTGTTGGATTCAGTCCAGCTGTTGAACAGATTCTTTATTCCCGGCATAACGTAGTCCAATACATGTGTGAGTTCTAACAAGGCTTTTATATGCATCTCCATATAACTGCGATACCGTCTGCCTAACAGCTTCAATTCTGCATATACTGCTTCTGAACATTCATATTTCTGAAGTTTGAACCACTTTTCAATACCGTAATTGGCAATGGTTACAGCATCATGCTTGTCTGTCTTAACATTCCTGAAATTGTTGTTCCTGGCGTATTTCTTCATTACACAAGGATTAATAACCGAAACAAAATAACCCTTCTCGACGAGAAAGGTCAGTACCGGAAGGTTATAAATTCCTGTGGCTTCCATAACAACTTTTACTTCACCATCCAATTTCTGAAGGAGTTCGTCTAACAACTCCAAATTATCTTTGCAGTGAAGCAATTCAAAAGGTTTGCAAACAAAATCTTCGTTTGGCTTAAGGATACAAACCGTGCTCTTACCCTTTGAAACATCGATTCCTACGCTGATCATGTGATACCTCCTAAATCTGAAATTAGTAATTGTTCCAAGCCGCACTTATTACAATTCAGTTTAGTTGGTTACGCGGGAGCAGATCCCTACCTGCTTAATCGAATGCTTATAATAAGGGGATTGGCTGACAGTTTTATTTGCGGATGCTTGATCCAAAGAGACTGATGTCAGGCCAATTACTCCCCGTATTATAAGAAAAGTGCAACTGTCGGAGTTAATTACTCTCTAACAATTACACTTTCTATGGTACTAAAGAGGCTGCCATCAGGCAGCCTCCGTATATTCAATTGTAATAGGTTATCAGTATTCAGGTTCGAGCAAGCCGTATCCGCCGTCGAATCTCTTGTAAACTACGCAGACAGAATTCGTATCACTGTCGAGATATACATAGAAGTCGTGTCCGAGCATCTCGAGCTGCAGGATAGCATCCTCGGATGTCATGGGTCTTAAAGCAAACTGCTTACGCTTTGTGATCTTTGCTTCCTTCTCGTCAACGATGTCAAAATCTGCGCCACCGTCATCCTCAAGATAATTAACGATTGCCGGGTACTCCTTCTTCTTCTTGAGGAACTTGGTCTTTTGTCTTCTGATCTGAGACTCGAGCTTGTCGACTGTTCTGTCAACTGCTGTCAGGATATCCTCGTCACATGCTTCAGCTCTTAAGATCTTCCCGCCAAACTCCATGGTAATCTCGACTACCATATCGGGTCCTTCAGGTCTGATGCGGACGTTGAGTGTGCCTTCGTCGCCAAAGAATTTGTCAAACTTCGACATCTTAGCAGCGATCTTGTCCTCAAGTCTTGTGCCGATGCGGATTCCGTTGCCCTGTGTAGTGATCTTCATAAAATCACTCCCTTCCGTTTGAAGTTTCAAAAGGCTTTGACCTTTGATTTAATTATAAACGAATCAGGGAGTAATTTTGATTAAATTTGTATTAATTTGAGTGTATCGTCAGTCCTCGTGTTCGGACCAGATATTAGCGCCTCCGCGGTCGAGAGCAACAAGTCCGGTACGGCACATTTCGATGATCTCAAACTTCTTCATATACTCTATGAACGCGTCGATCTTCTGGCTGTCGCCGGTTGCTTCGATACTGATCGCTTCATCCGTAAAATCGATGATCTTGGTGCGGAAGATATTTGTTGCTTCGACGATGTCGGCGTGCTGCTGCTCGGTGTTTCTTACCTTGATGAGAAGGAGCTCGCGCTTGATACAGTCTTCAGTAGAGAGAACGACAACTTTCTTGACGTTATAGAGCTTTCGAAGCTGTGATACTACCTGGTCCTTATCGTTCTTCTCGGCAGTCAGCGTGATCGTGATACGCGAATACTCGGGTGACTCTGTCTCGCCTACCGTCAAAGAGTCGATGTTATAACCTCTTCTCGTAAACATTGCTGTTACACGTGAGAGGACACCGTACTGGTTATCAACGTAGATCGCAATAATTATCTTATTCTTAAGCATCGCTGATATCCTCCCTTCTCAGGATAAGGTTGTTGAACGTTCCGCCGGGTTTGAGCATCGGGAGAACGAGGCTGTCCTTCTTGATCGTAAGATCGATAATGGCAGGGCCTTTTACCTTGTATGCTTTCTTAAATGCTTCCTCGAAAGACTCCTTGTCCGTAGCCTTGAAGCCCTTCGCGCCGAATGCCTGGGCGAGCTTTACAAAATCAGTCTTGCGGTCGAGATTCGTATTCGAATACCTGCCGTCGAAAAATACCTTCTGCCACTGCCTTACCATTCCGAGCGCGTGGTTATTGAAGATAACGATCGTTACCGGAATGTTGTAAGTGACTGCAGTCGCGAGTTCGTTAAGACACATGCCGAAGCTTCCGTCACCAGTGATGAGAACGCTTCTTGTATCGGTGCCTATCGAGCTTCCGATAGCAGCGCCAAGGCCGAAGCCCATAGTGCCCAGACCGCCTGAAGTGATCCAGGTGCGCTTGTTCCTGAACTTGAAGAACTGCGCCGCCCAGCACTGATGCTGGCCGACATCTGTTACGAGCCTTGTGTCGGGCTTGATGATGTCAGAGATGATATTGATGGTATCGCGCGGAAGGAAAGGAAGGCCTTCGTATGCGTCTGCTTCTCTTTGCTTGAGCTGGTCAACCTTCTTGATCCACTCCGTATTCTTGCGCTGCGGAGCAGCCTTGATAAGGCGCTCGACAAAGTCTTTTATGTCGCAGCAGATACCGAGATCGACGGGGACATTCTTGCCTATCTCGGCGCGGTCACAGTCGACGTGGATCTTCGTAGCAGACAAAGAGAATTTCTCTGTCTTTCCCGTCGCCCTGTCAGAAAATCTTACGCCTAAAGCGATGATGAGATCTGCCTTTGCGAGAGCAACAGATGAGGCATAACGGCCGTGCATTCCCTGCATTCCCAAAAATCTCGGGCTGTCAGAAGGGATCTCGGATAAACCCATCATGGAGCAGCCGATGACAGCGTCAAGTTTATCAGCGAGCTTAACGATATCTTCGCCGATGGAAGTCCTTACCGCGCCGCCGCCGAAATAGATATAAGGTCTTTTGGATTCCTTGATAAGCTTGACGGCATTACTGATGTCTTCGTCTTTGCAGCAGGGGATCGGATCAAGCTTAACGACGGGAGCTTTCTTATAGTCAAAGACAGCTTCCTGGACGTCCTTCGGGATATCGATGAGGACCGGTCCCGGTCTTCCCGACTGCGCAAGCTCAAAAGCTTTGCGGACAACGTCTGCGAGCTTGGAAACCTTATGGACGAAGAAGTTATGCTTCGTGATGGGAAGCGTGATGCCCGTGATATCGATCTCCTGGAAGGAGTCTCTGCCGATCATGGAATTTCTTACGTTTCCCGTAATCGCAACGAGAGGGATCGAATCGAGATAAGCAGTAGCGATACCCGTGACAAGATTGGTCGCGCCGGGGCCGGATGTCGCGATCACGACACCTGTTTTTCCGGTGGCTCTCGCATAGCCGTCAGCGCTGTGTACGGCGCCTTCTTCATGCGCAGTCAGGATATGCTTTATCTTATCCTGCTTGTCATAGAGCTTGTCGTAGATGTCAACGACCATTCCGCCCGGAAAACCGAACACGGTATCAACACCTTGTTCGATCAAGGTCTCGACGAGTATCTGTGCTCCGGTCATCTTCATTTTCGATTCACCTCATAAACTTAAAACTGCAATTTACGATGTTACCTGGCATGCGGAGAATGCAATGTTGCCGCCGCCTGCAGACTCGCTGATGGCAACGTAGTAATAACCGGGCTCGATTCCTTCAGATGCGGGAAGAGTGAACTGATACTGGTACTTGCCGCCGTTGGCTACAGGTGTGACAGAACCGCTGTAAATAACTTTCGAGAATTCTTTATCAGAGAACATGTTGTCACTGCTGTAGTAGAACGAGAAATACAGTGTCTGTGTAACACTCGAATCGACATCGAAAGCAAGACACAGTTCATTGGTGCCAGCATAGTAAACGGAATCTGTTTTGATCTTGTCATTCGAAGAGATCCAGTCACATTCAACATCGCTGATGACCGTGCCGCTCTTTGCGATGAAGACATATCCGATCATGTCTGTAACATCAGTTGTGCCCTGTTCGTATTCGTCGTCGATATCGATCTCGTAAGCCGGTGTGCCGGGTCTGAAATCAATGTAGTAATCGTTGTTGTAAACGTCGAAGATATCGAAGCCGATATAAGCGTTAACATCAGAATAATCTACAGATGAATACTTGTAATTCTTAACTATAGTCTCGTAGTCAGCTGCATCGCCGAGTTCGTAATAATTGAGCTCACCGGTATTTCTGTCATAGTATTCGCCGACGAAGACGATAGTATCGGAATTATCATCCTTGAACATATTGCCCTGGTTGGAATCGTATGTGTCGTTGATGATGTCGGCATAGTAATAACCGATGATCGTTCCTTCCGGATCGTCTGAGCTGGAAGCGATCACAACATATGCGGTCTGTCCGTTTACCAAAGCCTCTGCGCCGAGATACTTTGTCCACTTTCCGTCAGGTGTGCGCTCGAAGTCGAGGCAGTAACAGGTGACGAAGCCGAATTCTTTGAAGAATACCCACTTCGTAGGATTCTCGAGGATGATGTAACCGTTGCCGTCTTTTCTGTACTGCTGGTCGATACCCATGTAATAAATCTTGTCCGGTTCGTCATCCAATGTGTAAGCAAGATGTACTTCGACAAGCTTGATGATGTCCCAGTCTTCATCAGTCAGAGCGATTGCTTCGTAGCTTCCCATATTGACGATGAGATTTGAGATGTCGTAGTAGTTGCCTGAACCGTTGTTCGGAGTGCCTGCGGGCTGTACATACCAGCTGCCTGCATAATTTGTAGCGTTGAGGAAGTAGAGCTCGGCACTTACGAACTTATCGTAGAACTTGATCGTAACGTCGTTGTATCCGAGCGTTGTAAATGTTGCTCTCGCATAGTCGTAATACTCCGGATAATTGTAAGGAGCATACGCGGTCATGCCGTGAGCGTATGTATAAGAGTTGTTGCTCTCTGTGAATACGCAGTTGCCTACTTCGTTTGTAAGCGTGCTTGCTGCAGACTTGAGGTTCTGGTCGTCACAGTCGATATACTTGCTCGCAAGAGTGATAAGGTCAACAGAGTCAGTGGATTCGAAGCTTCCGCAGGATTCTCTGATCTGGACATATTCAGCATATCCGTCCTGATCGAAAACTCTCTTGTCCAATGCTGCGATGAACTTCTCGTAAGCTTCGAAAACTTCATCGATATTATCCGTATCGATCGCAGACATGCAAGTGTCGAAAGTATATCCGGAAGATGCCTGTGCTGCTTCAACGTTGTCCATGTAATCTCTTACGATGAACTCGCTGTAATCCTTGGCATTGCCGTTGAAATCTCCGCCGATATAGTTAAGGAAATTCGTGTAGTTGATGCCGAGATCGTAGTATGCGCTTCCCCACGTAGGGCTCTCAGCTGCAACGATGTACTCTGTATAAGGATCGAGAGCCATAGCGACTTCCAAAGATCCCATAAGACAAGCGTTGAAGATGATGGACTCGAACTCGATATCGCAGTTGCCGATGGCTTCAGCCATCTCGATCTCTGTAAGCGTGCCGTCATGGATCTCATCATAACCGAATGAAAGAGGTACTCCGCCGCCGTGATCCCACAGTACGAGGATATAGTGTTCAGCCGGATAATTCTCTTTGGAGAACTTGATGAATTCTTCCAAAGTGCCTGAATCTACCATGCTTGCTCTCTTGATATCATCATCATCAAGCTCTTCGATGTTGCCGTCGATGATAGAGAAACGCTGAGTGATTCCGCCCTTCATTCCGAAGTTGTTATGATACTCATTGCATCCGCCGGTCTGGAGAACGATATTGACTCCGTCACCGGGATTAGCTGCGAGCATCTCCTTGATATCAGCCGTAAGGCATGCGCCCTCGGACTCAAGGTCAGTACCGATCGCATATACCATGATCGTTCTTGAGTTGCTGTCAGTTATTACAACATCGTCCGTCTCATCAGTTTCTACAGTAGTCGTAGGATCAGGCTTACCGGCATTGCTGACTATAGCCCAGATACCGACGCCGATACCTGCAAGCAGGACAACTGCTCCTGCAACGATACCGATGATGAGACCGATCTTGCCCTTCTTGCCTTTCTTGGCGGGCTCGGCATTCTCTGTCTTCGGTGCAGCCTGAGCCGCAGGGTCAGGAATATTCGTATTGAAAATGGATGAGATCGGTTCAGGTTCCGGTGCGGGCGCGGGAGCTGCGGCGGGCGCAGGCGCTGCGGGTGCAGCAGGAACTGCAGGAGCAACGGGAGCGACAGGTGCCGGAGCAACCTCATTAACAGGAGCTGCAGGAGCTTCAACGACCGGAGCAGGAGCGGCTGCCTTAACGGGTACCGGCTCCGGCACTACGGGCGCGGGCTCTGCTGTTGGAGTCACAGTAGTCATAGGCGGAACAACTACGGGAGCAGTCATCACACCGGGAGTTGCAGGGACGGGAACCGGAGCAGGGATCGGTGATTCCTTAACGGGTTCAGGTACCGGCATAGGGATCGGTGACGGCTTAACGGGCTCGGGTACGGGTTCCGGAAGCGGAGCCACCTTGATGGGCTCGGAGACCGGCTCTGCTGCGGGAGCAGGCTGTACCGGAGCGGCTGCAGGCGCCTGGTTCTGCCAAAGGTGCGACACATCAGATCCGCAGCCGCCGCAGAATCTCTGGTTGTCTTTAAGTTCTTTTCCACAATTCGGACAATGCATTCTTTTTCCTCTTTCCCTTATTATTTTTTGTCAATATCATTCTTTATCTCTTCCGCCAGTCCGGCGAGAGCGATTAATGAATCATCGTTACCGGCAGACTTGATCGTGACTGTCTGCCCTACCACTCTGCAGTTCTTAAGACCTTCAATGATTGCCATAAGGCCTTTTCCGCTTGCAGGTGCCCACGTACCATTTTCTATAACAGAGAACGCTCTGCCTGTCAAACCGTGAGCGGCCAGCTCGGTCACAGCGTGCTCTACCGGAGAATATATTCCGTTGTTATATGTAGGCGAAGCTATGACGATGTGGCTGTACTTAAAAGCATTCGCGATAATGTCTGAGATATCCGTTACGGAAGCGTCTAAGATCACCGCATCGATGCCTCTCTTATCGAGCTCGGTCATGAGGACTTCACACGCATTGGCGGTATGTCCGTAGATCGATCCCTGAAGGATGAATACGCCGTCCTTCTCAGGCGTGTATGAGCCCCATGTCTGATAGCAGTCTATGATCTTGGAAATGTCCTTGCGCCATACATATGAATGCAGGGGACAGATCATCTTTATATCAAGAGCGGATGCTTTCTTAAGAGCGCCAATGGTCTGCATTCCGTACTTGCCTACGATATTTGTGTAATAACGGCGTGCCTCATCAAGAAGTTCTGTCTCAAAGTCCTTGCCGTCAGCAAAGACCGATCCGTTGATCGCGCCGTAGCTTCCGAAAGCATCTGCGCTGAACAGAGTCCCTTCCGTCATGTCGTAGCTGAACATTACCTCGGGCCAGTGTACCATGGGCGCGAAAATAAACTTGAACTTGTGATCCCCAAGGTCTAACTCATCGCCGTCTTTAACAACGATTGCCCTTGAAGAATAATCCTTGCCCGGGAAGAACTGCGAAATGAACTGCAGCGTCTTGGCATTTAATATGATCTTTGCCTGATCGTTGGCATCAAGCACATTTGCAAGAGTCGCGGAATGGTCAGGCTCCATGTGCTGTACGACGATATAATCGAGTGTTCTTCCGTTAAGGCAGTAAGCGAGGTTTTCAAGGAAAACATCTTCCAAAGCCTTGTCTACGGTATCGATAAGAATGCTTGCGCCGCAATCGAGGAAATACGAATTGTAATTCATTCCCGAATTGAGCTTGTAGACATTCTCGAACTTCGTGATCTTGCGGTCACTTACTCCGATCCACGTCAGGTCATCTGTCAGTTTTCGAACGTTGTACATAATATCTCCATTTCATTTATCGGTCTTCACGATAGTAATTGCGTCCGATAGCCTGTGGCTCGCCGCTCTTTTTCTTCTTGGAAAGCGAGCTTGCGATGAGGACGATAAGAGTAATGATGAACGGCAGTGCCGAGAAGAAGTGCGAAGGGATCTTCGTAAGCCATCCAAGAGCGTTCGGGAAAGCGTATGCGAGTGCCGCATTCTGCACTCTGAGAGTATTAAAGAATCCGAAGATGAATGTTCCGAGGATAGCCTTGGCAGGGCTCCAGTTGGCAAAGATAACGAGAGCGATGGAGATCCATCCGTAACCGTTGATCCAGCAGTTTGAGCCTTCGAAAGTACCGCCCATGTTAAGTCCCATGTAAAGGCCGCCGATGCCCATGATGCCTGAACCGATGATTATGTGAAGGTACTTGTAGAGCGTGACGTTAACGCCAAGAGAGTCAGCGGCAGCGGGATTCTCACCTATCGCGCGGAGCTTTAATCCCGGAACGGTCTTCTTGAAATAGACCGACATTAAGATCGCTATGAGTATTGCAACATAAACCAGAATGCCGTGCGAGAACAATGCTTTTCCGAAGAAAGGAATGTCTGACAATACCGGGATGTGCAGAGCCTGTGACTGTTCGTAGAAAGCCTTTGTTGCGCTTTCTTCAGCACCACTGAACATAGGCCAGCCGCCCTTGCTGTTTGAAAGAGCATTGCCGATAAAATAATAGAACGCAACACCGAAGGTTGTGATAGTAAGTCCTGTTACATTCTGATTTGCCTGCAGGGTAACCGTCAAAAACGAGAACAGAAGTCCGACGAGTCCTGCTGCGATAAAGCTTACTATGCAAGCAACAAAGAGACTGTTTGTCTTAGCGCCGGCAAGATAACCGACAACGGCACCTATTGCCATCGTACCTTCAACACCCAGGTTCAATGAACCGGATTTCTCGATCATGATCTCGCCCGTCGTACCGTAAAGGAGCGGAATGTTGTAGACGATTATGTTAAAGAGGAACAGAGTAAATACATCAAGCATTCTTTGCTTCCTCCTTTCTTGCGATCTTGAAGTTAGCCGCGAAGTCTGCAACTAAAACAGAGAACAGGATTATGCCCTGCAAAAGATCAGCGAAATTTATATCGATCGCAGGATACTGTGTGGCGGCAGCCTGGCATCCGTACTGCAGGATCGAAATGAGTATCGATATGACAAATACTGCAGGAACGTTGAGCTTACCGAGCCATGCTACGATGATTCCCGTCCAGCCTACTCCGTTAGTGATGGTATCAGAGATCGTGCCTGCGGCAGATACAGTAAGAGCAGCCGCAAGACCGATCAGGGCAGATGATATGAACATCGTGCGGAGTACGATCTTACCGACGCTCATGCCGGCATATTTAGCGGTAGCGCTGCTGTCACCGACAACGGAGATCTCATATCCGTGCTTCGTGTACTTGAGGTAGATGTAGATGATTACCGTAAGGGCGATCGCAATGATGACAGACCAGAGAAGATTGAACTTTCCGAAGTGTATTCCGCCCATTACCGCAGAGTCAGGGAATGTGCCGAATTTGGCTCTCTTCGAATCTTCTCTTAAGAAGAAATTCCAGTCTGCTTTTGTCTCGCCGATATACCTTATGACGTACAGCATGATGTAGTTGATCATGAGCGTCATCAATGTCTCATTGGTGTTGAACTTTACCTTCAAAGCAGCGACTGCGACACCGATTATTCCGCTCGATATCATGGCCGCAAGACACATCAGGAGCACGGTCACGAAGTTCGGTGTTCCGGTGCTGTGGAAAGCTATTATTGAAGCGGCGATCGCGCCTATCAGGAACTCGCCCTCACCGCCGATATTCCAGAAACGCATCTTGAATGAAAGGCTCAGTGCCAGAGACGTTATAAGGAGCGGCACAAAGATCTTCAGAAGACCTTCAATGCTCTTATATCCGTACTTGTTTCCGATAAGTCCTATGGTGAACATCTTGCCGTAATACTCCCACGGCTTGATGCCTAATACCCACAAAATAACTGCACCGATCGTAAGGGAAATTACGATGCCGATAAAGCAAAAAAGGAGCGTTCTCCAGATGCGTGCATCCGCTCTTCTTACCAGATGGAACTTGCTCATACGCTCTTGTCCTCCTCATCTGAAGTAAAAGCTGAATCTTTCGCGATACCGTCAGTCTTACCTTCTTTGTTTACGATATTAAGAGTTCCTGTCATCATGAGACCGATCTCTTCCTTTGTCGTGTGCTCACTGTTTACGACACCCTGAAGTTTGCCGTGGCAGATGACCATTATCTTGTCACAGAGAGCGAGCATAACATCCAGGTCTTCACCGACGAAAAGTATGCCCGTTCCCTTCTTTTTCTCATCATTCAAAATGTTGTAGATCGTGTAAGAAGAATTGATATCAAGGCCTCTTACAGGGTATGCGGTAATGAGTACGTTAGGACCTGATTTGATCTCGCGTCCGAGCAATACCTTCTGGACATTACCGCCTGACAGACGCCTTACCGGAGTCTCCGTGGAAGGCGTTACGACTTCCAGTCTCTCGATGACTTTCTGAGCCTCTTCCCTTGCGGATTTACGGTCGACAAACGGACCTTTTGCCTCGTTATAATTCTTGAGGATCATGTTGTCCGTAATGGACAGCGAAGGAGCAAGTCCCATGCCCAGACGGTCCTCAGGGATAAAGCTCATTGAGATGCCGTGCTCTAAGATCTTCTTAGGCGACATGCCGACGATACTCTCACCTTCATGTATCATCTTTCCTTCTTCGATCTTGCGTAAGCCCGCTATTGCTTCACAAAGCTCCTTCTGGCCGGAGCCTGCGATGCCTGCAACACCGAGTATCTCACCGCCTCTGATGTAGAAATTGATGTGATCTATCGCAGTTGCGCCTTCGTCATTCTTGACCGTGAGATCTCTTATCTCAAGTAACGGGTGCGTCTTCTCGATAACCGGTCTGTCGATGTTGAGCGTGATCTTGCGTCCTACCATGAGCTCTGTGAGAGCTTTCTCGTCAGTCTCGGCCGTTACGACGGTATCGATGTATTCGCCGTGTCTTAAGACAGCGACTCTGTCTGATATCGCCATAACTTCATTGAGCTTATGCGTGATGATTATTATCGAATGTCCTTCTGCCTTCATCGCGCGGAGCACAGCGAAAAGCTTATCGATCTCCTGGACTGTCAGAACCGCTGTAGGTTCGTCGAGGATGATTATTTTCGCGCCGTAGCAGAGGACCTTAAGGATCTCAAGAGTCTGCTTTTCTGAGACCGCCATATTGGCGACTACCTTATCCAGATCTATTTCAAAGCCGAATTTAGCGGCTGTATCTTCTATCTTTTTGCGTACGTCTTTGCCGTGAATAAAACGGCCGTTACCCCTCATTCCGATACGGATATTCTCAAGCGCCGTAAACCGCTCGACCAGCTTGAAGTGCTGGTGTACCATTCCTATCCCGAGTCTTCCGGAATCTTCCGGAGAATTGATCCTGGCTTTCTCGCCGTTGATAAAAATAGAACCGCTGTCGGGCATATAGATGCCCGACAGCATGTTCATGAGTGTCGTTTTACCTGAACCGTTCTCGCCAAGCAAGGCAAGTATCTCACCTTTGGCAAGAGACAAATTGATGTTTTTATTGGCCGCCACAGGGCCGAAGCTTTTAGTTATTCCTTTTAGCTCTATGGCATATTCCATAAAACACCCCTCAAGATAAACCGTTTGTTAATTATTGACCTGTGTAACGCCTGCAACGTAGTAATCCATTGTGCCCTGGATAACGCCGTCATCAACGGAAGCGCCGCCTGCTGCAACGATCTCTGCGCCTGCATTTGTAACGAGAGCATCGTTAACCTTATCTACCTTAACGGAACCTGCTGCTCCGCTGAATGTGAGCTTAACGCCGGAGAATACATCCCACTCACCGGAGATCATGAGATCCTTGGCAAGCTTGATTGCTTCTGCTGTCTCAGGCTCGCAGTTCTTGGAAAGCTCGGAAACGTCAACGAGACCAGCGCTGAGTCCTTCGTAGTAGTTGCCTACTGTCTGCATGAAAGAATCAGGATCAGTCATAGCAGCCTTCATAGCTGTTGCATAGTAAGCATCCCAGTTCCAGATAGGAGCTGTAAGGTGGGAATCAGGTGCTTCAGCTGTCATATCGGAGTTGTATCCGCAGCCAAATACGTGCTTCTCGTTAGCAACGATCTGAGGCTGAGCGGAGTCGCAGTGCTGAGCGATAACGCCGCATCCGTATGTCTCGATAAGAGTCTCTGCTGCCTGTCTCTCGAGTTCCTGGTCACCCCATGTGTAGATCTCATAAACGCTGATCTTTGCGTCAGGGTTAACAGCCATGCATCCCATAGCGAATGCATTGATACCGGAACACGTCTCAGCATACTCTGTACCCCATGCGGATACATAACCGATGTTGTTGTTGCCGATTGCAAGAGACTTATATCCTGCTGCGATACCTGCGAGGTAACGTGCCTGATAGATCCTTCCGAAATAGTTGTTGAAGTTCTTGTCGTTGGAAAGATAACCTGTTGCGTGGGAGAAGATGATGTCAGGATATTCTTCAGCCTTCTCTTCGAACGCATTGATGTAACCGAAGCTGATACCGAAGATGATATTGCATCCGTTACCTGCGAGCTGGTCGATAGCCTGCTTTACTTTCTCGTCGTCCTCAGGGATATTGTCAACGATGTAGAGGTCTGTATCGGGATTAAGTCCGATAGACTTCATAGCTGTCGTAATACCCTTGTGGTGTGCATAGGTGTAGCCGGAAGTGTCGTTCTGGCTGTTGATGTAGATAGCGCCAACCTTAAAATCCGAGTCGGAATCAACAGGTGTAACAGGCTCGTCTCCGTCGTCCTGGCTGGCAACAGTACCGTTGTCCCCATTTGAATTGCTCTCTCCGCCTTCAGCTGAATTACAGCCTGCAAGAGCGAAGACAGATGTAACTGTAAGTGCTGCAGTTACGATAATAGAAATCAGTTTCTTCATAAACTGCCTCCTTCAAAAATATATATGCAAAGCAAATGCATATCAAAAGTTAATGTTCAGGCCGCTTTACGACCTGAATTCGACTGAGTCGTCGGTCATCTTGTCGATGATCGCCAGAGACTCTACCCTGATGCCCTTGGCGCGCAGCTCGTCACCGCCGCCCTGGAAACCCTTTTCGATCGCGATTGCGCAGCCGGCAAGTTTTGCGCCTGCCTGCCCTACGATATCGATCAGTCCTGCCAGAGCGTTGCCCTTGGCAAGGAAGTCATCGACGATGAGCACCGTGTCATCCTTGGTGATGTAATCACCCGATACCACGATGTCATATGTCTGCTGGTGTGTGTATGAGAAAACCTTGGATGTGAGGATGTTGCCGGAGACATTTAAGGACGAATGCTTCTTCGCGAAAACGACCGGAAGCCCCATCGCAACCCCTGCGGCAAAAGCAATCGCAATACCCGAAGACTCAATGGTTAAAACCTTTGTAACATTGTTACCTTCGAAAAGCCTTGCGATCTCTTCTCCCATAGCCTTGATGAGTTTGGTATCGATCTGCTGGTTGAGAAAACTTCCTACCTTGAGTACTTCACCCGGCAGGATCTGTCCTTCTTCAAGGATCCTTTGCTCTAACTCGCGGATAAAAATCACCTCCCCACAAGGACTTTGACCACGTACTAATATTATAATTATTACAAATATGTGTCAAACTCCAAGGGGACTATATTTTGCACATTTTTGAGGCTGAAAGTTTTTAATTATCGTAACTCTTGCGGGGTGTAATCAGACAGAGCAAGTGTTATCTGGCCGGTAACTGCCTCAGCCAGATCCATTCCGCCGGCCTTGACCGCCTCTTCTGACAGGGGATTTTCCGTATAACCTGCTCCGAGGCAGTAATAAAGCGAGCTGCCATCGCCCATTTTTATTCTCCTGTAAGACAAAATACTGCCCAAAGCCTCCGAAGCATCATTGCCGATCGCGATAACGGGAACGCCGTTTTGCGCAATGCTGTTCAAAAGCGCCTCGCTTCCGGCCTGTGTAAGATTCGGAGTGCCGGAAATAACGATCACCAGTTTGTCCGTATATTCGACCGGGATCTGTTCTGATACCAGTCTTCCGAACGAATCATGCACTTGGGTGTGGAAAAGAGGGCTCTTTACCGGAAGATTATCCTCTGAGGCCGACTCGGGTGTTATCACATTTACGACGGGCATCAGATGCTCCAGCTCTTCCGGCGGAGGATCGCCTATCCAATAGATCGTGGTATCTGCGGCGATTATCGTATCAATATTGGCGTCAAGCGCGGCCTTCCTGTCGATGGCCTGCTGTCTCTTCGTACTCGACCCGAAAAGGATCGCGATGAAAAGAATGAACATCATCGCGAATACGGTAAGTACGATAAGACCTGTCTTGCCTCTGCTCATGGTCAGCCGTCAATCCTTGTAACAAAAGGTTTTACACCTGCGATAACTTTTTGTGCGAAGTCTTCTTTGCTCGATACGACCATGGCATCCATGTTGTCGAGATAAGGAAGAGAATACTTGCGCAGGTTCTCAAGCGTATATTTCAAAGGCTCTCCGTCGCCTTCGGCCTCTGCAACAATAAGCCAGATCAGACGGTCCGTGCCGTTTTCTCTCATAAGTCTTACCCAGAGAGAAGATACCGTGGGCTCGATCTGGAGATAACCCTCCAGAGCCTTCTTAAGCTCAGGCGGATATTTATCGGGCTCGCCGACCTTCGCCGTGCCGTCTCCTCCGATGCCCATCTGGGCAGCGATCATCTTGAGCATGTCCTTACCGAACAATACCTGCTCAGAGCCCGGATTGATAACGAATCCCGAGAGATCCATTTTCGGCGCCATGACTACGTCGATAAGGTCCGCAAATCCTGCTATCACGCCGTTCTGGGGTTCTTTCTTATCCTCGAAAGCGACTTCGAAGCTGTCGGAATCGCTATACACGACCATGTACTTCAGGCCTTTAGAATCGCTCATGGCATGGAAGCTGTAATTGCCTTCAGTGCCGTCAACGGGAACCAGGAATTTTGCGACAGCCGCCTCTTTGAGGACGGCGATCATGTTCTCTTCGGAAGGATCCTGACGGATCTTACCCATTAACTCTACCAGCTTCTCGTTCTCGATCCTCTCGATCTTGTTGGAATCATCACTCATTTTCCATTCCCCTTATCTTCAGAATACTGTTTTGACTGCCCACGCCCAGAACATAAGCGTTACGAGCATAAATATCATCGACAGAGATACGGTGCGGGCACTAAAATGCGGTGCCACATCGTAGTTCTCGGCAAATATAACATTCATCGAACCGCAAGGCAAAGCGCACATCAGGACGATCACGCTCATTGTCTCGGGAAGCATTTCGATCCATCTCGATAAAATAAGCAAAACTCCCATAACTGCAGCCGGGATCACCATAAGCCGGAGAGCCGAGACAACGTACGCCTTCTTATCTGTCAGGAGCTTTTTGATGTTGACGCTTGCGAGCATCGAGCCCATGACTATCATGGACAACGGCACCGTCATGTCACCTATCATCTTGAAGGTCTCGGCGACAAACGCAGGCATCCTCCACGGTATTATAAACAGCACTATAGCAAGGATCGAAGCAAGCGATACCGAGCTCTTGAACATGTCGAGGAGCGCAAACTTCGGTTTTCTCGAGAACAGATATACCGCATACGTGTAGAAGAATACGTTGTAGCAGAGATTATAGACTGCAGCAAGAAGCAGTCCGTAGCTTCCGAACAGTGCTTCCATCAGAGGGAATCCGACAAATCCCGTGTTCGCGAAAACAGTACACGTGACCATTATCCTCTTCTCGTCTTCCAAGATATTAACTTTGCGCAGAGCCAGTCTCATCGCGATCAGTGTGAGCGCATAATATCCACAAGCGACAGCCGCGCATGTGATCATGCCGTTCATCGCGTCAGTCGAATAGTCGTGCTGGCTCGAACTTAAGATCATGAACGGGAGCACTGCCTTAAGCAGGATATCCGATAATGCCCTCTCGCCGCTGCTGCCGATGACTTTGGTCTTGTTCAGCACAATGCCTAAGGCCAGGAACACGAATATCTTGAAGAAAACTATATATACCTGGATCATTTGATCAGTCGTTGCCGGAAAGAAGCGTTGCTCTTACGGCAGAACGATAACCCTCCATCTTCTCGGATACTTCAAATGTCGACATCTTCGGTTCGTATGAAGCACCTGCCTTATAGAACTTGCTTGTCGCTTCGATGGACTCGAAGATCCCCCCCTGTATTCCGGCAGCAAGACCGGCACCCATCGCGGTCATCTCATCACTTAACGCCCTGGTTATCGTAACGCCAAGAAGGTCAGACTGAAGCTGCATGAGGAAGCTGCTCGCGCACACTCCTCCGTCGACCTTCATCTGTCCTGCTTTGATACCGGTATCATCAGTCATGAGGTTAACGAGCTCCGTTACCTGGTATGCGATCGATTCGACGCCCGCCCTTATTATCTGGGCTCTTCCGGTGCCTCTCGTAAGACCTGTCAGGATACCTCTTGCTTCAGGCTTCCAGTAGGGAGCGCCCAAGCCCGTAAATGCAGGCACGAGATATACTCCGCCGCAGTCTTCTATTGAATTGCAGAAGCCGTCGCACTCGGAAGGATCGCTGATAAATCCCAGTTCATCCTTGAGCCAGCTGATTACCGAGCCTGCCTGGAAAATGCTGCCTTCAAGAGCATAGCTTGTCTCGCCTTTTATCGACCATGCGCAGGATGTAAGAAGTCCGTTCTTTGAGAAGACCGGCGCAGTGCCGAGGTTCATGAGAGTAAAGCTTCCTGTACCGTATGTGGTCTTTGCTTCGCCCTTGTGAATGGCGTTCTGGCCCAAAAGAGCCGCAGGCTGGTCGCCTAAGACACCTGTGATGTGAACGCCGTTTATGGAGAGAAGATTTGCTATATCGTCATCGTCAAATCCGTTGTCTCTTAGGTATTCTTCCTTGAGATCGATCATGCCGTAATCAGCGCAGGATTCCAAAGGCTTTGCGAGCGCGTTGACGGGGATGCCGAACAGATCGAGAAATTCCGGATCATATGCTTTTCGCGCGATGTCAAAAAGCATCGTTCTGGAGCAGTTGGAATAATCGGAAGCGTAAGATCTGCCGCCCGTAAGTCTGTATACTAAAAAGCCGTCGATAGTTGAAAGATAAGCTTCTCCGGACGCACATCTCTGCCTTAAGCTCCTGACGTTTTCCAAAAGCCAGAGCATCTTCGTAGCGGAGAAATAAGGGTCTATCTTAAGACCTGTGATCTCTACTATTCTTCTGCTCTGTTCCCTTATCTCCGGGCGTCTGCAGATATCCGAAGTCCTTCTGCACTGCCATACGATAGCCTGAGTAAATGGCTTGCCTGAAGGCGAGAATGCGATAGTCGTCTCACGCTGGTTCGTGATGCCCATCGCTTCGATATTGCCCTTTGCTTCCGGATGATCTTTGAGGATCATCGCGACTGCTTTAAGTACGGAAACATATATCTCCTCTGCATCGTGGCTTACCCATCCGGGCTGCGGATAGTACTGCTTAAAAGGAACATGCGTACCCTGTGAAAGATTGCCTTCCGCGTCAAGAAGGAATGCCTTTGTCGAAGTGGTTCCCTGATCGATGCAAAGAATGTATTTCATGAGGCTTCTCCTTATCTGAAGTAGATCCTGTTGAGATTCCTGTACCAGTCGTTATCTATGGAGTCAAAGTCTTCCTTGGTAAACCTTACCACCCAGTTGCCGGTAGGCGTTCCGGGGACATTCATCCTGGTATCTCCGCCATAGCCCAGCATATCCTGGATAGGGATTATCGCAACATCCGCATGGCTCATCCAAAGAGTCTTGATTATCGCCCTGCAAGAGCCGCTGTGCGTGCCGCCGTCGCCCCAGTTGTCGCCTGTGAAACCGCAGTATTCGAGGCAGCACTTACGCACTTCCTCTTTGCTGTCCCAAAGCCAGCCGAGAAGAGTGTTGTTGTCGTGCGTGCCTGTGTATGCGACGCAGTTATTATCGAAGTTGTGAGGCAGGAAAGAGCTGTTGTCGCCCGGATAGAATGCGAATTCCATGACTCTCATTCCGGGAATGCCGACCTTGCCCATGAATTCGGCGAGATCAGGCGTTACTTCGCCAAGGTCTTCAGCTATAAGTCTTGATCTGTCCTTAAACTTCTTGTCGTATTCTTCGAAGAAATCAAGGCCCGGACCCGGAATCCACTTGCCGTCTCTTGCTGTCTCGGCATTTGCTTCGATCTCGCAGTAAGAAGAGAACGCGCGGAAATGGTCGATCCTCAAATAGTCGAAGAGCTTGAAATTGTCCTCCAGCCTGCTCATCCACCATGCGTAGTGGTCAGCCTTCATCTTCTTCCAGTCGTAGATGGGGTTGCCCCAGAGCTGTCCGTCAGCGCAGAAATAATCCGGCGGGACTCCTGCGACGCTCTCGAAAACAAGAGCTTCCGGCTTCGGCTTTCTGGGCTCTTTCAAAGGCTCGCCGTTCTTATCCGTGGTCTCACCTTTTTCGATTGCTTTCTTATATTTGTCGAGTGCCTTTTCGTAGTCTTTTAAGACCTTGTTGACTCCCGTTGCGGTAGCCATCTTGAAAAGATCCCTGCTGGCCCAAACATCAGCGGAATCACCCGATACATAGAACGGGATATCACCGATAATGGAGATGCCGAGATCGTTGATCTCCTTTTTGATCTGCGTCCACTCATCGAAGAAAAGATACTGTACAAAGCCGTGATATCTGTAGTTGGGATTATTCTTAAGTCCTGATACAGCGGACTTCTCGTAGTTTCTTAAGTTTGCGTCAGCCCATTCCCACCAGGGCTTGCCGAAGTCGGCATCCTTTACGGTCTGGTAAGCGGCTACGTCCTGCACCCATTTGTTGTCCTTGATGAACTTGTCAGCCTTTGCGAGAAGATCCTTATCTGCCCTCTCAAAGGCCTTTCTCAAGAGCTCATCCCTGTTTGTCCTTAAGAAATCGTAGTCGATCCTCCACTTGTTTTGTGTGTACTCTGCCTGCTGGACCTCAGCGGGAGTCAAAAGGCCGCGCTTTTCGAGCCTTCTGGGATCGATAAAGAGCCAGTTGCCTGCGAATGCCGAGAAACTCTGATAAGGAGAATTACCCATACCCGGATATGAGAACGGCAGCACCTGCCAGTATTTCATTCCCTGGGAAGCCAGTTGCTTTGCAAAATCAACAGCCTCCTGTCCTATCACACCCGTGCCGAAAGGGCCCGGAAGTGAACTGATATGCATAAGAACGCCTCCACCTCGTCTCATGATTTGTAATTCCCTTCTTTCTTATATATAATTACTTGTCTTAAAAAAGATAAGTATCAGACTATTTGAATATTATACATTTATTGAGGGCAAAATGAATTCAGTTGATGAAATTAAAAGACGCCGCACCTTTGCGATCATCTCGCATCCGGACGCCGGTAAGACCACCATCACCGAGAAGCTCCTTCTCTACGGAGGAGCCATCCATCAGGCCGGCTCCGTAAAGGCCCGTAAGGCCCAGCGCCACGCCACTTCAGACTGGATGGAGATCGAGAAAAAGCGTGGTATCTCCGTTACTTCATCCGTAATGCAGTTCGAATACGACGGCTGCCACATCAACATTCTCGATACTCCCGGCCACCAGGACTTCTCGGAGGACACTTACAGAACGCTCTGCGCCGCTGACTCCGCAGTAATGGTCCTTGACGGCGCAAAGGGTGTCGAGGCCCAGACGATCAAGCTTTTCCAGGTATGCCGCAGAAGAGGCATCCCGATCTTCACATTTATAAACAAGATGGACCGTGCCGCTAAGAATCCTTTCGATCTCATGGACGAGCTCGAGAAGGTGTTGGGCATCAGATCGGTCCCCATCAACTGGCCTATCGGAACAGACGGCGATTTCGAAGGTGTTTATGAGAGAGCGACGCGCAGCGTCCTGCTTTTCGACCGCGAAAACAACGACCACGGCGCTTCCATGGTCACACAGAGCGTATCCGGCATCGACGATCCCAAGCTAGATGAGATGCTCATGACGGGCCACCTCGAGACTTTGAGAAACGACATCGAACTGCTCGACATGGCAGGCGATGAGCTCGATATGGAGAAGGTCTTAAAGGGTGAGCTCACCCCCGTCTTCTTCGGATCCGCGATCACGAACTTCGGTGTTGAACCTTTCCTGCAGCACTTCCTTAAGATGAGCCCCGGACCTGCTCCCCACAACACTACTGATGGCGTTGTCGAGCCTGAAGATACAATGTTCTCCGGCTTCGTATTCAAGATCCAGGCTAATATGGATCCTTCACACAGAGACCGTATGGCATTTATCCGCATCTGCTCCGGCCAGTATGAGAAGAACATGACAGTTAACCTCATGCGCACGGGCAAGAAGATCACTCTCGCACAGCCCCAGCAGTTCATGGCCCAGGACAGAGCCATCACCGAAGAAGCATTCGCAGGCGACATTATCGGTATCTTCGATCCGGGCAACTTCAGGATTGGCGACACGATCATATCGACCAACAGGAAATTCGAGTTTGATCCGATCCCGGTATTCGCGCCCGAGAACTTTGCGCGCGTTGAGCCTAAGGACTCCATGAAGCGCAAACAGTTCCTCAAGGGCATCGAGCAGCTTTCCCAGGAAGGCGCAGTCCAGCTCTACAAGCAGCCGAACATCGGTACCGAGACATACGTCATGGGCGTTGTCGGTATCCTCCAGTTCGACGTTTTGGAATACAGACTTCAGTCTGAATATAACGTTGAGATAGTAAGAACGCCCCTGCCCTACCGCCTCGCACGTTGGGCAAAGTCTGATGTCGAAGGGTTCGACGCAAAGAATATGACGCTCACTTCCACATCACTTCTCGTTCTCGACAGAGACGATGATCCGGTAGTTCTTTTCGAGTCCGAATGGGCTGTAGACTGGGCTGTCGATCATAATGAGAAGTATAAGCTGACGTTCGAAAACATAAATTCGAAGTAAAATTCGAAGTAAAGCTTCACGCTGCTCTCTCCGCGCTTTAAGCGCTACGAATTGAGCATCGCAAAGCTTTACTTCTCGGTGAGATCAAAAAAATAAGAGGCTGCCTCGCTAAGAGACAGCCTCTGTTTTTGCATAGAATTTAAGCAGTTCAGTCTGACGGGCCGGGATCATTGGAATCGTCAGGATCAACTGTGATCTCAGGTTCCGGCTTGGTCTCAATGACAGGAGCTGCAGCTGGCTCGGGCTTTACTTCTGCCTCAGGCTCTGCGCTCTCTGTATTTGTATCGATTACGGAAGACTCTGTATCGATTCCTGAATACTCCTGCGGATAAACGGAGCTTAGATCGCCGTCAGCAAGATAGATCTTCTCGAAGTCAGGACCGTCAACGGTAAGCTTGCTGATAAGTCTCTTTGCAAGACCTTCGACGGTGTTGCGCTTCTCGAGAAGTATCCTCTTTGTCTCAGCGTAGCAGCTGTCAATGATGGACTTGATCTCTTCGTCGATCTCGGCTGCGGTCTGCTCTGAATAGCTCTGTACCTGGCCCATCGAGTAACCGAGGAAGACTTCCTCATTCTCGTCACCGAATACCATGTTGCGGAACTTCTTAGAAAGACCGTAACGCTTGATCATATTCTTGGCGATATTGTTGCACTGCTGCAGATCGGAAGCTGCGCCCGTGGATACCTCGCCGAGGAAGACCTCTTCAGCGGCACGTCCGCCTAATGCCATCTTGATGGTATCGAGGAGCATCTTCTCAGTATAGAAATCAGTATCTTCGATCGGCTTATAAGCAGTGAATCCGCCTGCGCTTCCTGCAGGAACGATAGTAACACGGTCAACCTTCTCAAACTCTGAAGTGGCACGGAGTACGACGGCGTGGCCTGCTTCGTGGTAAGCGGTAAGACGCTTAACCTTGTCACTGAGCTTCTTTGAATTCTTCTGAGGACCCATCTGAACTCTGAAGGTAGCATCGGTGATCTCCTGCATGGTGATCTCTTTTTTATTGTGACGTGCTGTCATGAGAGCCGCTTCATTCAAAAGGTTCTCAAGATCTGCACCCGTGAATCCTACAGTAGAAAGAGCGACCTCGTGAAGATCGACTTCCTTTGCAAGAGGCTTCTTGCGCGCATGGATATGAAGGATTGCCTCACGCTCATCGGCATCAGGCATGTTGACCATGATACGTCTGTCAAATCTGCCCGGACGGAGAAGTGCGGGGTCAAGTACGTCGACACGGTTAGTAGCTGCCATAACGATTACGTTGGAGTTGACATCGAAGCCGTCCATCTCAACGAGGATCTGGTTCAATGTCTGCTCACGCTCGTCCTGGCCGCCGCCCAAGCCTGCGCCTCTCTTACGGCCGACCGCATCGATCTCATCGATGAATACTACGGAAGGAGCTTCTTTCTTGGCATCTGCAAAAAGCGATCTTACACGTGAAGCACCTACACCTACGAGCATTTCTACGAAGTCAGAACCGGAGATGTAGAAGAACTTAACGCCTGCTTCACCTGCAACGGCTCTTGCAAGCAATGTCTTACCAGTACCCGGAGCGCCGTAGAGAAGAACGCCCTTAGGGATCTTTGCTCCGAGCTGCTGGTACTTCTTGGGGTTCTTCAGGAAGTCAACGATCTCATGAAGTTCTTCCTTCTCTTCTACAGAACCTGCAACATCAGAAAACTTAACCTTGTCCTTGTTGGGATCAGATACCCTTGCGCGGTTGTTACCGAAGCTGAATACGCTGTTGCCGTCTCTGCTCTGTCTCGTAATGCTGAGGAAAAGAACTACGACGATAACGAGCGATGCACCGAACATTACTACATTGACGATCAGGGACCAGTCAAAAGGCTCGGAATAGTTATAGCCTTCGATCTTGCCCTGCGCCTTAGCCTTATCAAGCTTCAAAATGAGGTCATCAACGAACTCGTAAGGAACGTCCTGGCTGATCTCAGCCATAAGGCCCTCCTCATTCTTGTAAGTAACGTTAACGACCGTTCCCTTGATCTCGACCAAGCCGACTTCATTCTTCTCATCGTCGATGATGGTCATGATGTCAGACAGCGTGTGCTTTTCCTTCTGTCCGTAATTGCCTCCGAACATGATCGTCGAGAAGACGATCAGGATGACGATCATCAAGACGTAGAAGAATAATCCGCCGCCTACCGGCTTGGTATTTTTCTCGTTTTTATCAGACACTTTCTCTTATTCCTTTCTGACGATCCTTATGTCGTCAAAATCTCTATATCTGCCGTCAAGGTCAAGACCATATCCGACAATGAATTCATCAGGTACCACGATACCGTTGTAATCAGGCACCAGATCATTAACTCTTCTGCTCGGCTTGTCAAAAGCCGTACATATCTTAAGAGACTTAGGGCCTCTTGAAAGCAGCTGCTCCTTCAAAAGCTTCAGGGTCCTGCCCGTGTCGATAATATCTTCAACGATCAGGACATCCATATCTTTGATGTCGCAAGACATGTCTTTTTTAATCTTGAGCTCTCCTGTAGAGAACTCGCCGACGTATGAAGAGACCTGCATGAAGTCAATGATGACAGGCATCTCAAGACGTCTTACAAGATCGGCAGTAAAGATGAACGCTCCCGTAAGGATACCGACTACTACGAGCGGTGTATCCTTGTAATCGCGATTGAGTTCGGCGCTGATGCGGTCAAGCATCGCCTCGATCTCGGCATGAGTGACTAAAACTTTATCAGTGTTGATAGCCATCGCTTCTTACTGCCTTTCTATCGTAAACATGGCTAAAGCCTCTGACTCAGGGTCTCCGCTCCCGCCGTTTGCGATGTATTTCTCGTGACTTACGGCATTTGTAAAACCGACGCCGTGTCCGAAGCCCGGTAACCACAACACCTCACCGCCGTTTGCCATAAAGAGGATATTGCCTCTGGCAGACTCGGGGATCTTAAGGTCAGTCATAAGGCGGCTGAGCTCTTTGCTTCCCGAAGATCCGGCCTTTCTCATCCTGAAGGATGCAGAAGCCCCGTCCGGGTTACCGATCGTAATTTTCCCCTCACTTAACGCGTTTATAGGGCAAAACCACAATAAATTATTATACTCTAACTCTTCTTTATTCTCAATTATTCTTATTTTTAATATTAGGGCAGAATTGGGGATTTCTATACGGAGCTCGCCTTCTTCGGGGACATCCGCCAAATCCGGCTCAACGCTGACCGGACCGTCAGATACCGCAAAACCCATATCTTCTGCTATCGACAAAGCCAGGCCCTTAACTCCGTCTTCTGCCGTGAACGCGAAAACATCCCCGCACCTGTATGCTTTCCTGCCGAAAGGCATATCGAGCGTGGTCTCGCCTGACGGATCACTCTCAATAAGAGCAAAGCAGTCACTGAGATTGCCTTCTTCAAAGTCAGTAAGATTGCCGAACGTCTCCTGCCACAAAAGCCTTACGATGCGCGACTTTATTGCGCGGTGAAGGTCCTTGATACCGGATACGGCAAGGACCGGATGTCCGGACAAAACCCTGCGGGCAGAAAGATAACTCTCCGCCGTGACACTGCTGATGAAGTCCAGGTCATCGCTCAAAAGCTTATATGTCCTTGCAAGGGGCTCTGAAGGATCTGTATTGTAATGTTCGCCGATCTTCGGAAAAATGTCATTTCTCCAGACGTTGCGGGTGCCGACAGACTCCAGGTTTGTTAGGTCAGTCGCATAACTGATTCCGTTATCTTCCAGAAAACTTACCAGCTCGCTCTTCTTAAGGCATAAAAGCGGCCTGATAAGCCTTCCCGAAATGCTCTTCGGAGATACCAGTCCTTCAAGGCCCGAACCCCTGAAAAGATTCATCATCATGGTCTCGGCGACATCGTCCCTGTGGTGAGCGACAGCGATCCTGACTGTCTTTCCCATGGCATTTTCGAGTGACTGGGCATACTGCTCAAAAGCCTCATATCTTAAAACTCTTCCGGCTGTTTCATCGGAGATGTGATTGAGCTTTGCAAAGCCCGAGCAGTCAAAATCAATGACCTTCAGATCCACTCCGAGTTTACCGCAAAGGTCTCTTACCATTTGGGCTTCCTCGTCGCAGACTACTGGTCTTAAGTGATGGTTGCAGTGGAATGCGCGGATCTCGGGATCGATCAGCTTACGGTCCTTAAGGGTTTTGAGGATATAGAGCAAAGCTACCGAATCCGGACCGCCCGACAGGCCTACGATAATGACGCCACAGTCAAACAGCCCTTTGCTCTTGGAGAATTCAAGGACTCTGTCCGGGATCAAATCTGTCGCAAGCTTGGTCTTATCTTCTTTCAAAATCAGAACCCGTTCGGGAAATCGTCATGCGCACCGGCAAAGAAATCATCGCCGCCGTCGATATTCTCGGGCGGAATATCATCATTGTCAGGCATCGGAGGCTCCGGGATCGGACCCTCATCCGTCGTTATTTTATCGAAATTATAGTTCTGCGCAGCAGCATCGCCGTCCACAGTCCTGGTGTAAGGACTTCCGGAATCTTCCTGGGGATCCTTCTCGTTGTATTCAATGAACATCGTCTTTCTGGGAACCCACCAGACAGAGTCTCTTCCGGTCTTTCCGTGACGGTTCTTGGACAGGTAGATGTAAGCGGGCTTGGCATCGTTGTTGTCCTTGAAATTAACTGTCTGGGGAGCATCGTCATCAGACGTGCCGCCCTCTTCGTCCTTCTTCTTGTAGTAATCAGGCCTGTCGATAAACATTACGGTATCTGCGTCCTGCTCGATAGCACCTGAATCTCTCAAGTCGGAAAGCTGGGGCGTATGGTCATCTCTCTGCGCAGCTCCTCTGGAGAGCTGTGAAAGAGCGATTATCGGGATATTAAAATCTTTGGCAAGGATCTTCAAAGATCTCGAGATAGCCGTAACTTCCTCGTTACGCGATCTTCCGCCGCCGCCCGGCATCGTCATGAGCTGCAGATAGTCGATGACGACGAGCTTCGGTGCCTTCGCCGGATCAGCGAAAAGCTGCGTGAGCTTTGACTTCATCGTAACCGGATTGGTATCGGAGTTATCGTCGATATAGATCGGGAAATCAGACAGGAGCCTCAATGCCCTGTCGAGCTGCTGTCTGTCGCCGTCGCTCATCTTGTGCGAATATATGATCTCGCTTACGGGCTTGCTCATCGAAGAAGACATAAGTCTTGAAGCGATCTCCTGCTTACTCATCTCGAGCGAGAAAATGGCAACAGGATTCTGGTTGGCAGCTACATTGGCAGCCATGTTGATGGCAAGCGCGGACTTACCCATACTCGGACGTGCCGCAAGGATATTAAGAGAGCCCGGTCTTAAGCCGCCCAGCATAGAGTCAAGCCTGGGGAAACCGAGCTTGATCTTGCCGCCGCTGTGTTCATCCTTAAGCTCATCGGAGATCTCCTTCATGGTCGACTTGAGGATATCCTTCATGCCCTCAAAGCCTTTAGTCTCTCCTGCCGATCTGAGATCGGAGATCTTGCTGATGGCATAATCCACGGTCTCTGCCGCGCGCATGTCGCCGCCCAAGGCCTTTTTCCTGACATCGTCTATGGCTCTGATGAGCTTAGTCCTGTCACTTCTCTCCCTGATGGCTTCGATGTAGCTGTCAAGCGCGGTCTGTACCGCCGTCTTGTCACCTACCCTGTAGACATATCTCTGCCCGCCGGCTTTATCGGCGAGTCCTCTTCTCTCAAGCTCGGAGAAAACTGTGATCCTGTCGATCTGGGCATTATCAAGGAACATGTCGGTGATGACGCTGAAGATAGTCTTATTGCGTTCATCGGAGAAGTCACGGTCTTCGATCTTATTCTCTACGACCTTAAGGATCGCCGTATTCTTACGCATGCAAAGCGCAAGCAGAGCCATCTCCACTTCCACTTCACCGTTAGAATCAGTGCCCTGATCTATAAGATTGTTCAGATAATCCAGATCGTCAGTCATATTTATCTATGGTCCTCTCAGGCACCTGTCTCTACTTCAACATTGATGTCGGCAGATACCTGCGGGTGGAGCTTGACTCTCACCTTGAACATGCCTGTATTCTTGATAGGGCTTGCGATGACGACCTTCTTCTTGTCGACCTCAAAACCTTCCTTCTTGAGGCTGTCGGAAATATCCTGGGCCGTAACTGCGCCGTAAAGCCTGCCGTCTGCACCGCCTCTGGCGATGACTTTGAAGACTTTGCCGTCAAGGATCTTCTTATTCTCCTGGGCTGCAGCCAGAGCTCTGCGCTCGTGTTCTGCTTTGGCGCCTGTCTGGAGCTTTACTTCGTTAAGATTGGCGGAAGTTACTTCCTTGGCAAGTCCCTTCTTGAAGAGGAAATTCCTCGCATAGCCGTCGCTTACGTTAACGACCTCATTGGCCTTACCTACATTCTTTACATCCGAAAGAAGAATTACCTTCATAAAAACCTCCGCTATTACCCGAATATCTGATTTATTAAAACAATCGGGCGATCTCCTAAGAACATATTATATGCCCTGCGATAGCCCGATTGTTATTACATTTTTAAATTATAGCGTAGCAACCGTGATTTTTGTTGATCACGGACACTATTGTCCTAAAAACGGATTACTGAACCGTGTAGGGCAAAAGTGCTACCTGACGTGCGCGCTTGATAGCTGTTGTAAGCTCACGCTGGTGGATAGCGCATGTGCCTGTCATTCTCTTGGGAAGGATCTTTCCGTTCTCGGAAATATACTTCTTGAGTGTGACATCATCCATAAAGTCGATCGTCTCAACCTTATTAGCACAGAAGTTGCAGACCTTTCTGCGTGTTCTTCTCTGTCTCATACCACCGGCAAACTCTCTACCACCGGCTCTGGGTGCTCTGTTCTCTGCCATTTTGAGTATTCTCCTTGTAATTAAATCTCAAAGGGAAGCTCACCGGACTGACCTTCGTCAAAACCTCCGACAGGTGCATCGATCTGCATGTTGGGGGCTGTAGGTGCACTTGCGGCTACTGAATCTGCCATGGGCGGATTGAAAGCCTGCGCAGGTACTGAAGGCTCCTGGCGATAACCGTCTCCGGATGCTCCGCCTGAAGATTCAACGAATTCTGCCTCATCGACTACGACTTCGGTAATGAATCTCTTCTGACCGCTCTGCTGATCATCATAGCTTCTGGTCTGAATGCTTCCTACCAAACCGATACGGTTGCCCTTATGGAAGTATTTCTGAATAAATACTGCCGTCTGGCGCCATGCGACACAGTTGATAAAATCAGCCTGTCTCTGGCCGTTTGCATCCTTGAAGCGTCTGTCGACTGCTACTGTGAAGTTGCAAAACTGGGTCTGGTTGGAAGTAAGCTTAACTTCCGGGTCCTTGGTAAGTCTTCCGACTAATTCTACTTTGTTCATTTACTGTTACCTTCCTGTCTTAAGTGATTACTCACCGACACGAACAATGAGATAACGGATTACGCCATCAGTGATCTTGAGAACACGCTCAAGTTCCCTGGGGAAATCGCTCTCGGCAGTAAATACTGTCTGAACATAGTAGCCGTTCTTCTGACCGTCAATCTCGTAAGCGAGCTCACGTGTTCCGATTGCATCAAATGTGTCAATCGTAGCACCTGATTCGATCTTAGCTTTAATTGTGTCAGTAAGAGAAGCAATACCCTCTTCACCGTTAGCGATGGAAAGGATTGTGATCAAACGATATTGGTTTGCCATGTCATTCACCTCCTTCTGGACTTTGCGGCCCGGTCAAAGCCGGGCAAGGATACCGCCCATATATAAGCGGCATCGAGAAGAATAACACAGCAGGAGAGCCAAAGTCAAGTATTTACTAAGCCTCAAGGCCGTTCTCGTCGTCTGTGTCCTGCCTAAATCCTTACTGATGTGATTCTAACAACCCCGGATTTCAAAATCTACCCTTTCAGAGCAGATTGAGACTTTGGAGGCCCGATTGAGACTAGTCTTAAAATATTTTTGTCCTATTAATCATCAGATCCTGGACGCGCCAAGCTCCTTAAGGATGTACGGGAACAGTATTTCGAGCCATGCCCCGAGGGCTTTTGCGGTATGAAGATACGTCTCGTAGTTCTCGCCAGACGGGTCAGGAACCGATATGGACATTACTCTTCCTGAAGAATCCTTCATGACAAGTCCGTTGGCTGCGGCAAATGTCGACAGGGAGAATACCTTATCCTTTATCTGGGGGAAGGCCTTGATTATCGCAAAGGCCTGTTCGTCCCTTACGGTCAGGATAAGATCGTTGTCATCGTAGATGGCGGGGTCTGCCCTTCTGGATTCAATAGAGCCCAGGCCGAATCCCGTAAGCTCCTTTACGGCCTTTTCCATAAATGCATCAGGATCAAGACCTGACATTGCAGTAAGGCCTGCGGATTCACAGTAGATCTCGAATCCGGCATCGCTCTGACTATTAGAGATATAAGGTTCATTCTTCTCTATAAGGCGTCTCATCAGAGATTCGCAGCAGGCCGAAAGAGAAGTGTTGTTGTCATCGATAAAAAGAACAGATGCTGTATATGTATCCTTGAAAGCATCGATGGGCAGAGGCATTCTCGCAGGTCTTGCGGGAGCGGGCATTCCGGGAGTCAGTTCTTCCTTCTTGCCCGAAGCTTTACCTAGTCTGTTCATGTAAGCTGCCGACAATCCTTCGCCGTCAAAGCCCTGGGCAAGGATCACGTCTACTTCCTGGACATCTAAGAATCTCAATCCCTCGAAAAGTCCGTGTGACGCGCTCGCGACATCAACGGTCTTGCCGTAAACGCAGAACTCCGTATGGGTGTTTAAAAGCCTATCGTTCATCTTGTCATACATTGCTTTTATCTCTCTGCCGCAGTAAAGACCGATCCTTGCAAAAGGATTCTTAGCGAGGATATCGCGGGAGCGGAGAATAAACGGAGCCGCGATGTTAACGAGAGCTTTAGCTTCATCGTCCGTGAGCTTCTTAAGATCCACGGGCTCATTTGCGGACTTGTCGATCTTGCCGTCAGTACCGATGGCATTGTCGCCTGTGATCTCAGTGCCTTCCGGCATCTTCATTATCTCGACCTGTGCAAAGGGCGCATAATGGCGGTACTTCATTCCGGGAGCCTTAGGCGTCTCCTTATCAGCCAAAGAGCCTGACATAACAGTCTCATCTCCACCCAATACTGAATCGATATCCGCCTTTGTAACGGCACCGGGTCTTAAGATGACAGGCTCTTCGCCTGTGCAGTCAACTACGGTGGACTCGAGTCCGTACTCGGAATCGCCGCCGTCGATTATCGCGTAGATATATCCGTCCATGTCTTCAAGGACTGACCTTGAGCTTGTGGGAGACGGTCTTCCGGAAAGGTTTGCGGAAGGTGCCGCAACAGGCACGCCGCATTCTCTCAAAAACTTGTTCGCAACAGGATGTGAAGGCATCCTGACGCCTACCGTATCAAGACCTGCAGTGGTCTGGTCGGAAATCGAATCAGCCTTCTTCATTACGACAGTGATGGGACCGGGCATAAAAGCATCTATGAGTTTTTGTGCGAGAGGCGTGATCTCTGAGACGATATCCTTGATCTGATCTTTGTCGCCGATATGGCAGATCAAGGGGTTGTCGGCAGGGCGTCCCTTGGCCTCGAAAACCTTCTTTACCGCTTCGCCGTTTCTCGCATCACACCCCAGGCCGTAAACAGTCTCTGTCGGGAATCCGATGACTTCACCGTTTCTTAAGTGCTCAGCGGCATCCTTTATGGCCTGATCGTCGGCTGAATCTATAAGTAATGTCTTTTTATATAATTTCGCGCGTTCCATATATACCTCTTAAAGATCACTCTTCGCTTGAAGAAGCATTCTCGGCTGCCTGTGCCAAAGTCAGTGCATCAACGATCTCATCCAGATCGCCGGCAAGTATCGCATCCAATTTATAAAGTGTCAATCCGATCCTGTGATCGGTAACTCTTCCCTGATGGTAATTGTATGTACGGATCCTCTCGGACCTGTCACCTGTTCCGACCTGTGATTTTCTCTCGTTGTTATGTGCATCGACATCGGCCTGATGTGCGATGTCCCACAAACGGCTCTGCAAAACCTCCATGGCCTTTTCCTTATTCTGTATCTGGGATCTCTCATCCTGACATGTAACGACCATACCCGTAGGCAGGTGCGTAATACGGATAGCAGAAGACGTCTTGTTGATGTGCTGTCCGCCTGCACCCGAAGCTCTGAATCTGTCTATCTTGAGATCATTCGGATTGATCTCGACGTCAGTGGGCTCGGCCTTAGGAAGGACTGCCACGGTAGCTGTTGATGTGTGGATCCTTCCGCCTGATTCGGTGACGGGAACTCTCTGTACTCTGTGAACCCCGCTCTCGAACTTCAGTCTGGAATAAACTCTGGGGCCGTCGATCTCTGCAACGATCTCCTTATAACCGCCAAGCTCTGTCGGGCTCTCGTCAACAACGCATACATCAAAGCCCTTAAGTGCGGCATAGCCTTTATACATCTTGAAAAGATCACCTGCAAAGAGCGCGGACTCTTCGCCGCCTGCGCCTGCCCTTATCTCAAGGATTACGGATCTGTTATCTCTGGGATCGCCCGGCGTAAGATAGATCATGAGTTCTTTCTCAAGATCAGCGAGTCTGTCCTTCGCATCGGCAAGCTCGGCATTTGCAAGA
This sequence comes from Clostridiales bacterium, assembly GCA_017554745.1. Classification (GTDB taxonomy): domain Bacteria; phylum Bacillota; class Clostridia; order Saccharofermentanales; family Saccharofermentanaceae; genus Saccharofermentans. Next base: position 31,817 of record JAFZHS010000029.1, read on the forward strand.
CTTCTCATCTCATCGTCGCCGCCTAAGTCACCGCTCTCAAGGAGCGCGATGATGCCTTCGATCTCTTTTTCGCATGCCTCGTAATTCCTGATCGCTTCGACCTGGGGATTAAGCGAAGCAAGCTCTTTGGAATACTTGGTGTATTCTTCGGGGCGTGAAGCAACCGCCGGGTCGCTTAAAGTCCCGGTCAGTTCTTCATACTTTGCTTTTATGAGATCTGTCTTGCTCTTATCTATTGCCATAGTTATACAAAATTACCACATAAAAAATATTATTTCCAATAAAGAAGCTGCCTCTATTACAGAAGCAGCTTTCTCAAATGCCTTCCACGCGATTAAAAGCATTACCCGTTATCTTCAAAGATGACGATATTCTTACCGTGCTGTTTTCCGTAGTACATACGCTCGTCGGCTTTTCTGATAACGGCTTCGGGCTCTGTGTAATTCTCCCGGTATTCTTCAAGACCGATGGTGAGGGTTACGAAGATCTGTTTGCCAAAGAAAGAAGTCGGATTGGATTCTACCGTCTTCCTTAATCTTTCGACTCTTCCCTTAGCAGAAACAAGATCTGTGTCCTTCAGAAGGATAACGAATTCTTCACCGCCCCATCTGCAAACATCGCAGCCGGGCAGTTCCTGCCTGATCATCGTTGCCGCATGCTTCAGGACTTCGTCACCTGCATCATGGCCATAAGAATCGTTTACACGTTTGAAATCATCAAGATCACAAAACGCAACGCAGAAGCGGGTATATGTATCACCTTCCATAAGCGTCTTTACGAGCGGCAAAAAACCTCTTCGGTTCAAAAGGCTCGTAAGGGCGTCCTCATGCGCATCTGCCGATAACTGTTTATTCTTTTCTTCGAGATTAATAACCATATTCTCGGTCGAATAGATATATATCGTGTTATAGAAAATAACTGAGAAGATCATCGCGAACGCGGAGAAGATAACCAATATCAAGGTTATCACGGGAGAAACATCGTAGACCGGCTGGATCCCGAAGAATACGACATAGGTTACTACGAACACCGCGAAATTCAACAAGAGCATTATAACAAGGCTCATTCGTCTCTTTCCCTGGAACATCTTGCTCCCGAAGTAGATCATTATCGGAACAATAGAGAACATGAAGAAATAGGTTCCGCATCTTATTCCAATGTAATAAGTGGAGACAACCGTGTAAGTATTTACTTCCAAAATGATGCTGGCATATACCGGCATGTTATACCTGAGTCTGCATAAGATCATGCAGACAACATATATGATCACACTGACTACATTAAACACCGCAAGCGGGGTTACATCGGCGATCAGAAAGATGATCAAAAGGAATGCATGGACAAGACCCATTACTCCGACCGTGATCTCAGGAGTGTTGGTAACGAGGAAGCGCAATACATCATTGAGTGCGATCTTTTTGCCGCTCACGATTTTCTTATTGTCTGCTGCAGTACTCATACGGATCTCATTTCTGTTCATTATCAAAACTTATAACGTTTCTTGATAACTATATTTTCACAGATAAAAATGAATAATCCTATGATGAAACTATTAATATTTTGTGAGTTATGGTGAACAGGATTATTATTTCGAAGCATAAAAAAGGCGCTCCCGCAAACGGGAGCGCCTTTAAGATAAATCGTTTTATTTCGCGCCGTAAGTCTCAGTGATCTCCTTGCACGAATAGAGGAAATCGGCATTAAGACGTCTTAGGCGGAACGACAGATGTCTCAGGATCATCGTTATCTTGAGCGGACAGGAAAGGAATATCTTTTCCAGATCTTCCGGATAAATGATCTCTACATATGTATTATCTGATTCGGTAACAGCTGTAGCGGTCCTGGGCTCATCAGTAAGCATTCCCATCTCACCGAAGAAAGAATTGTCACTTAATGCAGCGATCTTAACCTCATCAGACTTACCGTAATTGTTGTACAGACCAACATTGCCGATATGCAATATGTACATGCTGTTTCCGGTATCACCCTCATTGAAGATGACCGTTCCCTGCGCATAAGATTCGATCGCGCCGAACCCGTCGTCTGAAGTTCCTGTCAAAGTCTCACGAAGCGCATCCGCATTGGGTTCAGTGATCTTGTCCTTGTTGTTTTGATAAATGTCCATGTGCTTCTTGATCTTCGAGAACAATGATTTCTTATTCTTGTTCTGATCAGATTCACGGAGTTCCTTGAGCAGATTCTGCGCATCGTTATAATCCCTGTTCATGGCCTGGATCCTGGTGCCGAGATGCTTCATGAGCTCAAGGATCTGGTCAGGATTCTCTTCAAAATAAGTACCCATATCATCAGCCGGGATCTCGACGACGCGAGTATGACCGCTTGCTACGATAGTTGCACTTCTGGGATATGCTTCGAGGATCGCCATCTCGCCGACATACTCGCCGGCATTAAGGACAGCCAGCTGGAACTGGTCCTTCTTGCCGTAATTTGAAAAAACATAAGCTCTTCCATCCAAGATACGGAAAAAACTGCTCCCCATATCACCTTCATTAATTATGATCTCACCGCTGCTGAATGATTTCTCAATTAAAGCCATATAGAACCTCCCATGGAAAAGCATTACGGCATTGCCGCTGACATTTTAATTATATCACCCTGATATCATTCTGACAGTCTGTTTATAAGGTCTTCAAGGGCTAATTCTTATAGTATAAAAGAGGCTGCCTCATTAAGTCTGAGACAACCTCTTCTTCGTTCTTAATTCAATTATTCTTTTCACTTCATCGTGAAATTTCCGTCTACTCTTCCATATGCCAGGACATTACCGGAAGCGCCGTTCACATCAGTATCAAGCCCGTCAAAGATCTTGAAAATACTGTTGCCTCCGTTATCGAATGCGAACGGCACTTTTTCCGGCTCATCCTTTAATGCGAAAACAAATACAGAATAAGTGTGCGTGGTACCGTTCGGCGGATAAGGTCCTACGAACTGTGCGCCTCTGTCGCCTCTTCCGACCGCGCCTTCAGCAAGTGATGTCTCTGTCGTGAAAACATCCATATGCAGCCAGTTGCTATCGATCATGAAAACGGCATACTGTGTTGCTCCTTCGACTGGTTCCCACGAAAGTTCGGGAGAGATATTTTCGCCATAGCTGGTGTTGGAAATCTTTGAATCCCAAACGCAGTTTTTCAGGTTTGCTGATGTTACTTCGAATGTGGAAACGCCGTCAAAAGAAGCATCAAAATAAGTAGCCGACTGTTCCTTCATAAACTCATAAGGATCGCACTTCTGAACACTTGCAGGAATGATTATCTCGCCTGCCATGCCGTTGCCTAAGTCAACCGTTAGAGCTGTTGTACCGTCTGATGCAAGGCCTGCGCTCTTGATCGCAACGTCATAGAAATCAAAAGCATTTCCACTGCAGTTGAATACGATATCTCCCGTCATGTTGAGCGTCAGATCGAGCCTCGAAGTCGTATCATCGATCTTCGTTACCGTCTTCTGGATATCATTGAGATCCGTACCGAAGCGGATATACAGAGCAGCTGACAATCCTTTATATGTCTCATCGAGGATGCTGCCTAATGTAGTCGCATCATTTGTCTTTACGACCCAGATAGTATCCTGTACGTCAAAGCCGTCGGCTATGTCCCAATTGGTTATCTCGGAAGACTCTTCTGCCCAAGCGCCTTCGCTCTCATTCTGCACATAAGTAGTGCTTTTCTCGATGACCTGAGGAAATATGCCGTCTGTTACATTAACGGTCTCAGATTCCGTTTTGTGCTGGGGTTCAAAAGCGGTCTTATCCGCATTGCATCCGCCAAACAAAAACGCGGCCGTTAACAAGATGGATATCGTTCTTAATGCCTTCTTCATGTCCTGTCCCTCCGGAAACTTTGTAGCTTAATGCTACATTGATTTCCGGCTTAAGCGAATGGAATATCGGCACAAATACAGATAATATCAGCACAAGCCCTTCATCTGCTTGCGGTATTCGGACGGTGTCTGGCCCGTATGCTTTTTGAAGACTTTGGCGAAGTAATTGGTCTCGCTGTAACCGCAGATCCGGCTTATCTCGCTGACCGGTTCGTCTTCGAACTGAAGGATCCTCTTGGCAAGATCGACCCTGAGCTTCTCGAGATATGACATAGCTGACATCGAGAACTCTTTGTTAAAGGCATCGTTTAATGTGTTCTTATTAACCGAGAAACGGCGAAGAACGCTCTCTAATGTGATCTCATCACGCAGATGTTCCCAGAAATAACTAGCGACATCAGCTACGAGACGATCGCTGTAAAGCTCATACTGTCTGAAGTTTAAGTAAAAGTCCGCTGTAGTCGCGAACAATATCGAGATAAGGAAGTATCTTACCCTTAATATCCAGAAGTTATCAGGCTGTTCTTCCAGATCATATCTGACGCTCGCGGTCAAGCGGTTCATCGCATCAAATTCCTGTGCAGTCAGAGCGTAATAGATCACGTCTCTCCCGCGGCGGTAAAACTCAGTAAAATACAGATATTCCTGGTATATAGATTCAGGGAAGCATTCTTCGAATCTTACATCGCCTTCGATCGCTTTAACAGGATTTTCGCCCTCTTTCAGGGTGCTGTAAAACTTATCATATTTACGTGAATTGATCGCCTCGAAAGTGAATTCCTCGCGGATAAATGTCGGCTTGAAATATATCGTACCTGCAACCACGTCGTTCTCAGACACGAGCTTGAGATCAGCTCTCTCATTTATGAATATTCCCGCCGGAGCCGTAACTACTCTGTATTCACCGCCTTCATCAATGACAAAAGAACCGGTTCTGACGAGCACCAGCTTATATGTGGATCGGTCATTCAGATGCGTGGGAAAGCCCTTAGTCTTTTCGTAATAAACATCTATCGAACAGTTCATTCCCGGTCTTTTGCTTTTGGTCTTCAGTTCCACAGAGCGCTCCTTGCAATTATTCACATTCAGTTAAGCAAAGATATTACTGATAAATTATACCATTCAGGTTGTTCACGCCTTTTGCGATTCCCTTTTGCCCTTTAAGATCCAGATTAAAGATGCCGCTGCAATAACGCAGAATGCAGCTACAAGACCAATGACAAGTCCCTGTGATGTAAAGCGTTCTTTGGTATAAATGAAATCGGGAAGATTAGCGCAGATATGCGCGATCACGCAGACCCAAAGAGACTTGTACTTATGAAGCAGCAAGCCGAAGACCAGACCCATTATCACAGCACCTAAGACCAGGATGATTCCTCCTGCCATCAGATGCATCAATCCGAAAAGAACAGCGCTGACTATTATTGCTACTACAGGCTTATTTGTCTTTTCGATGCGTGTATAAACGATTCCTCTCAAAGCAATCTCTTCTGCAACAGGCGCAATAATGAGAAGATTGAGGATCATAAGTATTGTCCCGAGAAAGGGAAACATTTTTGAATAGTAAAGCGATGAGAGCGCGATTATCCTGGCATTCTCGATATCCGCATTTAATGTTATAAGAGCAAACACACTCGATATTGAGAACGACAGCAGGCAGCCTTTAAGAAGATCTTTAACCTCAAAGCTGTTCATCTTCCATTCTTTTCTGATGTTTTTCTTAGGTATCTTAAATAACAGGTACAAGAATAAGATCGTTAGCAAACCTGACGCAACAGTCATGCCCAGCATGTTGTTATTTGCAAAATCTTCTATCAGACCCTGATCGGTGATTCCCTTGCCTACAGCGAACTGGACTATCAGCATAGACAGCACGACCTGCACGACTATCGTAAATATGACATACAGCAGGAAATATCCTATTCCTTTAAGTAAACCTTTCATATTTTAATCCCCATTATTCAGCATCTGCTCACCGCAGATCGGTCCCATACATAAACAATATTATACATTAAGATCAATTAACGCCCTGCATATTCCGCGGAACAAAAAACGGCCGGAATCTTTCCGGCCGCCTTGGTAATGGTGGATGCTACAGGACTCGAACCTGTGACCCCCTGCACGTCAAGCAGGTACTCTAGCCAGCTGAGCTAAGCATCCGAAATCGAACTTTGAAAGTATACATTGTTTTAATGACTTTGACAATCTGTACTTTTTAACAGTACCCGTTAACATTTATTAACAATTTGTAAACTAAAAAGCCTTCAGCGTTCATTATAGATTCATGGTTTTTTTATTTGATTTTGGCAGATTGAAATCTCTTCAAGAGGTATCATAATCCTTGTACAAGCCCGAAAACACGCGGATTTGAGCATTTTTGCTACAACATGCACAAAAACCGGCACGGTCTATTGTTTACAAGCACAAATCGGGAGAAATTATGAAAAATATGAACACATTGTGAACAGATTATGATATATTTGTTTCATAAGATGCTAATCAAATTCGGGGAGGCAGCATTATGAGAAAAATCGGAAAGAGACGCGCAGGCTTTACGCTCGTCGAGATGGTACTGGTTATTGCGATCATAGTCATTCTTGCAGGTGTACTCGTAATCGGCATCGGCACTTATCTTAATAAAGCTAAGAGAGCCGCTGACTCAGTTACATTGCACAACAGCTCTGTAGAGTACCTCAACGCTGAAGTTGAAAAGCAGCTCAGCTGATAAGGTACGGACAACTTAATAGATTAGAGAATTATGGGCCTGTCTTAAGGGTGATCAGACATCATAAACCTCTTATCCATAAAGTGAAGCACGCAAAAAGCCTCCCTATGTATTAGGGAGGCTTTTTGTTGGTCTTCATATTTCTGCAATCCCTGCCTTCACGAGGCAGGTAAATCTCAGTTAAGCGTAATATTCAGGATCTGCGGATTGTGGTCGCTGTTAGCAAATCCGAGATCATGGATATCGTAAGAATTGATCGTGATGTTTTTCGAGAGGATAAAACCGTCGATCATGTAGTACTGCAGAGAGTCAGGATCATTTCCTGCCAAAGGCGCATAAAGCGATCTGCAGGTAGGCACTTCATTTGTCATGACAAACTGCCAATCATTCTCGTACGGACTTACATCCATAGCTGCAGGCTGCCACTGCTCGGGGAATACCTTGTAAGGATTCTGGACATTGGAGAAGCTCTGGTTGAAGTCACCGCCGGCAATTACATAATTGCCCTTTGCCACTTCTTCATTCAGGATATCCATGAGCATCTTTGCCTGTGCTGCCTTACCCTCACCTTCATCGTATGCCTCAAGGTGAAGATTTACGATTACGAGCTCCTTGCCGCCTTCAACAGGAATTCTTGTGATAAGAAGACATCTCTTGAGATTGATCGTTCTTACGGGCCAGGAGAACGGACAAGGGAGCTGTACTCTTGTTGCAGAGTTAGTAGCATATCTGGAATATGTAGCGATACCGGAATCGATCTTGCCGTAAGGCGGGATCGGGAACGGGAAATAAGCCACCTTGAAGTTATTGGCAAATGCCATGTTGTTGTAGCCCATGCCGTCAAAGTAAGCTGTCTGGTCAATGTGATAGCTTCTGCTGCTGTCGAGATCGATCTCCTGGAACATGATGATGTCAGGATCCTGGGCAGTAACTTCACTTACGATCGCATCAAGATTTGTCTTAACTCTTGCTTCGTCAGCTGAGTAGACCATCTTACCGCCGTCCATAAAGAAATCGGCATTGTCACCCAAAGCGCCGTAACCGATATTCCATGCGACGATGTTGATAGAATCACCGACGGCAAGCTGCTTAGCTTCGCCGCCCAAAGCCTCGACATTAACTGTTTCCTGGTCTTCAGGCTTATACTCAACTGCAGACAGCCAGATCAAAAGAGCGCCCAAAAGCACGATCAGGATGATCAGTATGACGAATATTGCCTTGAAAAACCCTTTCAAAAATTTCTTCATTTACATACCTCCCGGCTCATGTGAGCCTAATTCACAATCTTCATTATAGCGCATAGTTTTCTGACAGATTCAGACAGTTTATGCCCGAAATATCAAAAACCTGCCTCCAATCATAAATAAAGTGAGAATTCTTAACATAAAGCCGGTCCTGCCCTTGAATATATATCAGAACAGGGCAGGTTTTCCTTTATAAGCAATACAGATCACAAGCACATAGAGCACCGCCGATATGATCACTTTGAGCACTGTATCCAAGATCAAAGATAAGCCGAACTGACTTAACGCAAGGCAGACTGCAACGATACATGCGCACCCGATAACAGTACCGGCAACAGCTTTCACGCTGAGTCTTACCGGCACCTTTTTCCTGCAGCACCAGACGCCGATAATCGCGACTGATAATTCGGACAGGAGTGTCGTATATGCTGCAACATTGATCCCCCAAAGAGGTATCAGGATAATGTTTAACACGATATTCAGAAGCGAACTGAAAATGGTCGCAAACAGGATCTGTTTGTCCATCCTCTGCGTTATCATCAAGACGTAAACGTAAATGTTCGCGAGCACCGCAAACAGCAAAGCGATACTCAGGATCCTGAGCGAATCCGTCGCTTTAAGATATTCGTCACCTGCAAAGATCCTGACGACATTGCCACTTATCATGAACAAGCCAAAAGCGGCGGGACAAGCGACGATAATCTGGGAATTCAGGGTTTTGCCTGCGAGAGATAAGTACTCTTCGTTTTTGTTTTCGCGCAGATACGCAGAGAGCCTCGGCATAGTGACAAGCACCATGGCATTCAGCGCGCCTTTGATCATCATGTAGATCTTTACCGACACCTCGTAGATTCCTACCGATTCATCTCCGAGGAATATGCCCAGTATCACCTTGTCTGAATATATATAGACCGATATCAATGCAGCATTGCAAAACAGGATGAGGATCGGCTTTAAATGTTTCTTCAGATCCGGCTTCGCGGTCGTCCTGAGGTCAACATATTTGCGGGCATGAATGAAGTTAATGAGATATCCAAGGCCTGTCGAACCCACTGTTATCGCGGCATATATGTAGTAGTCATTCTCATTTTTCACAAATAGGAAGATGCAGATGATCGAGATGATCTGCACTATGAAGCTCCTGATCGTGATGTATGTGAAATCCTCATAGATCGTATAGATCCATTCCACACCGAGCGTAGTAAGGATCAGGCTTAAGCTCTGTATCGCGAGTATTATCTTATAGTCTTTCTCTATAGCACCGAGGAACAAAAAGCCTGCGAGGAGAAGGTATGAGATAAGCGTGGATATCAGTCCGATCGTAAAGATCTGGCTCGAAAACTTTCCCATATCTTTTCTGTTTTTTCTGTGCGCCGCGCCTTCCCTTATCGCATATTCATTGATGCCGAGACCGGCCAGCAGGATAAAGTAACCGATTATGGAAAAACAGAAATTGACTTTACCGTAGTTTTCCGGCAGAAGGACACGGGTCACATACGGGAATGTGATCATGGGCAACAGTATTTTTAATACATACCGTATTACATTTACTATCGAATTCTTGACCAGACTCGGCTTTCTCGTTTGCTCCATATCTTCCTTAAGTCTTTCTCAAAACCTTTCAAGCCAGCTTTTGACCGAATAGTAATCATAAGCTTCAGGAGAATACCGGGGCGTTGAAGATCTTATAAACTCAGCAAGTCCGGATGTATCCTCCGGATCGAGTATATATGAATTATCCTTCCCGAAATACTTCTTCTCATATATTTGTTTATTATTCGTTACTAATGCTTTGTTGAAATATAAAGCTTCAAGAGATCTCACGGTCAGCCCTGTCTGGTCTTCCCTTCCTATCTCAAGAAGGACCCTGCTCCGCCTTACACAGTCAATGACATCAGGGTATTCCATAAAACCTGTTACATTGCCGTCAGCATCTTTCCCGCCTGTTATCACGATCTTTGCTTTAAGTCCGTTTTGGCCGCAGAACGAGGATATCTTATCAAGAAGTTCCTTGCGTCCTTTGTCCTGTCCGACAAAGAAAAGATCATAATCACATCCGGGATCTCCGGCATAAGGCTCACCAATATAAAACTGGGTATTGAGCTTTAAGCCAAGTTCCTTTGCCTGTCCTTCATCAAATGTCCAGGCCGAACACATCTTTTTGACCAATTGGAGCTTTATCTTATCCTTGCGGCAGAGATCAACGATATTCCAATACCACAGGTGCACTCTCTTACTGTCAGGAACATACTTAGCCAACGCCCATGTAAGATTAAGGTCTTCAAAAATGATGATCTTCCCGTAGTGGGACAGATCTCTTTCGCAGTCCAGTCGTTCTATCGCTTCCCGGATGCATCTCTTTTTCTCTTTTTTATCAGGACAATGGACATCATAAAACTGAGAGACCGGGAGCACATCAGCATATTCACAGAGCTTATCGTTATAAGCCCTTTCGAAGCTGTCGGTATCCCATTTGATAACCAAAATGTCTTTTGCCGGATCAGTCATTCGTTTTGAAATATATCTTTGTAAGCGCACACTGGTCACCTGTGAGCGCTACATATATATCTTCATCATCAGTCTTTATCTTGGTGACAGCCTTAAGGAAGATTCCACCGTTTTCCGTGATCACGGTGACTGTCTTTCCTTCGCGTCTTATCGTTACATGGCAGTCGAAGCCTTCCTTGTTAAGCTTTTTCCAATTATCCCAGCCGTCGAACTTTGCATTCCTGCTGATAATGACCTCATTGGACGCAAAATCCCCCGTCTCCCAGACCTCTCCGTCAATTCTTACGAGCGCAAACTCCCTGTAGTCTTCGTCGGTAACTTTTCCGTTCGAAGAAGTAAAGATACATACAAACGGGCAATGCCAAATGAGTCTTGCCGTAGGAAGGCTCTTGGCATGGAAATCTATTTCCATGGAATTCTTCAGGATCACGCCGTCCGTTGAATCTGTCCTGTAATTATCGACCTGGACATTCGGGACATCGCCTGCTTCACCGTCGATGTATGAGACCAGCTCGGCAATACGCGGAATGTAATTCTCGGATACGACTCCTTCAGACTGCTTTATCGAGACGACATTCAAATGGTAATTCGCACCGGTAAAGCTCAGATAACTGAATCTGGTGCTGTCGGTAAGAGCGATTATGTACTCGATCATCTTATTCTCGCCGATGATCTTGATCTGGATATGGTCCTTCTGTCTGACAGCTTCGATCTCATATTCTCCGCAAAGGCCGGTTCTTTCGTTATGATGGGAAGTAGAAGACTTCATGTTCAATACGTTCGGCCTGATAGCTCTCGCCTCTCCCAGCTTGTACGTTCCGTCAAATCCGAGTTCGGCATATTCGGTATAAAGCAATTCTTCTGCAAGTTTTCCGGGCTCGTGGACTCTTCCGTCCAAGGCATCGAAAACTACTATCAACGGCAAACAATCTTCCTTTTTGTGCCCTTCCAGCGGTTTGATCCTTACATGCAGTTTGATCATGTGGCCCTGGAAAGCCATGACGCCTTCAGTATGGAATGCTCTTAAGCTTTCAAAACTGAATTCATCGTTACCGTTAAATTCACCGACGTCTTCTTTTTCGCGCATCTGATATTCCTGATCCTTATCGATCATATGGATCATCTGCGTTGCAAAGACCGGATCAAACTGTGACCCCATCTCTTCAATAAAGATCTGTCTTACGGTCGCCTGCGGGAGCGGATCTCTGTAGCTTCTCTTAGACGTCATCGCGTCATACGCGTCCGCTACCGCAATGATCCTTGCAAGCTCGGGAATATCGCTTCCCTTGAGCTTATCCGGATAACCTCTTCCGTCAAACCTCTCGTGGTGGTGGTTTGCACCTATGCTGAGATAAGGGAACTCAACGATACTCGATAAAATGTTTTTTCCGATCGTCGTGTGCTCCTTTATTTTATCGTATTCTTCAGGTGTCAGCTTTCCCTTCTTGTTGATGATCTCATCCGCAACACCGATCTTGCCGATGTCATGGAGCAGCGCCGCAAAATAGATCTCGTCGCATTCCTTCTCATCCTTACCGGCCATCTTGGCTATAGTCCTGGAATAGCTGGCAACTCTTGAAGAGTGACCGTGCGTATACTTGTCCTTAGCATCGATCGCGCTTGCCAGGGCTTCCGCGGTCTGTTCGAAAAGTCTCTTCATGCTCTGCTGTTCTGCCGTCAGATATTCGATCCTCAAGTCATTTGCGTGGGCATATGTCTCATTCATATCCTTCAAAGCAAAGAGGTAAAGCAAAAGCGCCATGGCTGCGATCGACGTGTTGATCAGTGACAGTCCATAAAGCATTGCCTGCAATACTGAAGCAAACAGAGGGAAGAGAGAGAACAGTAGCAAAGACAAACTTATGACAGGGCTGAGTTTCTTATAATTCTGGATTATTACCGTTATCTGAAGTATCAGCATTATAGCCGGGAACAGATAGCATAAGATAAAGCCGGGGCCTCTCTGATAAGTATTGGAAGCATCGAAAGTATAATACAGACCCGTAAACTGGGATACGATCAGCATTACCGTACCGGCAAGTCCGAGAAAATTAACTACCTTAAGTCTCTTAAAGCCTTTCCCGCTGTTAGCATCTTCGTACAGATTAACGAGGTATGCGTTAAAAGCGTACAACACGCCGATATTCATCATAAAAACGAGGAAATTACTTATCCTGACGATCCAATATCCCGCTTCTGACGGATTGCCTCTATATGCATAAGCAAAGCAGTCGGCGATCATTGTGACCATCGCGCAAAGTTCGACAATTAGAAGCGCTCTGCGTCTCTTCTTTGGCAAGGACTTCATGAACAGCACGAAAACGGCAATAACACCACACATGCCTGCCAGAACAGTCATAATATTCTCTTGATGTCTGATCAAATATTCCAGCATTACGTTAAGCTTCTGTATATTCAGTCCATTTTGTCCATAAACGCCGTAAGGACGTAAGAACATACTGCGTCCTCAAGATCTTATACTTCAAATTATCAACCCCTATTGATATTTGGTCAAGAAAATATATTAAAATACAGACAAAGGGCACACTCAATGAACTAAAAACAATGATCGAACATTTCACTTATCAAAGGAGCCAAAGAAAAGAAAAAGGCATAAAGAGGTTCCTTCCGTTTACATGTTAACCAAACGTTAACCAAAACAGTTACCAAATGGCTGCCATTTTCGCGATTTCAGTACGTTTAATATGCTTGTGTCAAAAAGCAAAAAGCCCGCAAACGCAATGTTTACGGGCTTTTCAGACTTGGAGCCATTTGTGGGACTCGAACCCACGACCTGCTGATTACAAATCAGCTGCTCTACCAGCTGAGCTAAGATGGCATCCTTAGCACGCAAGATTATAACTAATCGTTTATTTAATGTCAAACCATAATTTTAAAAAAATGACACTTTTGCAGATTTTCGCGTTTTGAGCGCAAATACTATTGGGGTATAATTATCATATCAGTTCCTTTTGGGGGTATTTATGGCGATTATCACTATCTCAAGGCAGAACGGAAGTCTTGGCGATGAGATTGCTGATGCCCTCGCTTCGCGCCTCGGAACTACCGTTATCTCCAGGAAATACGCGCTCGATAATTTCTTCGGAGAAATCAATCCCGGTACCTTAGACAGATTAAACGAGAGTGCTAAGTTTTTTGAGACTACTTTGCCCGGAAGCACCAGGACTTATGCTGACATCCTTGTCGAGCGCATCAGAGCCCTCGCTTCCGAATCCAGGGACAAAGACCTTATCATCCTGGGCATGGGCGGCAGCGTCCTGCTCTCAGGCTTCCCCGGAGCTCTTCATGTGCGAGTTACCGCGAGTGAGACCACAAGGCTCAATACCATTGCGCGCAAATATCACATCACTACCGATGAAGCTTCTGAAGTATTGAATATTGCCGACCGCAAACACAAAAAATTCGTACGCACCGTTTACGGCAAAGACATCACATCGCCGGAGCAGTTCGATCTGATCCTTAATACCGACAGATTAAGCGTTGACGAGTGCGTCGATGCCATTGCTGAGCTTGCCAGAAAACACGATCTCAGAGTAAGGCTCTCCGAATCCAATGAGAATACGGGCACCATCGACCATCAGACCCGCAACACGGCATTTAAGAATGAGACTGAAGAAGAATTCGCAAGGATCTTAAGCATGTACAATATCGAGTGGCTTTACGAGCCTAAGACATTCCCTGTCGAATGGGATGCCGAAGGCAACGTCACAATGGCCATTTCGCCCGATTTCTATCTGCCGAGATTCAATCTCTACTTAGAGCTCACTACGATGGACCAGCGTTATGTAACCAAGAAGAATAAGAAGATGCGCCTTGTAAGAGAGCTTTATCCCGGCACAAATATCCGCATCGTCTATAAGAAAGACTTCAACGAACTGGTTGACCGTCTGAAGATGTTCGGCGGCCTCACCGACAAAACCCCGGAGGATACTTAATTGGCTAATCTTGAAGAAGAACTTAAGACTGAACGCATCGTATACAGCGAAGAAACCATTAAGGCCAGGGTAAAAGAACTCGGCCGTCAGATAACCGAAGATTTCAAAGGCAAAGAGCTCATCGTTATCGGAGTCATTAAAGGCTCTCTCTATTTTCTTTCTGATCTTACAAGAGCCATAGACCTTCCCATCAAGGTGGATATGGTCGGTTTTTCCAGCATTCCTGACACTACCTCCAAGACCGGCATCGTGCGCATCACCAAAGATATCGACATCGATATTACCGACAAGCATGTTCTTGTAGTCGAAGACGTAATAAGGACAGGTCTTACCACCGCTTACATTATCCAGAATCTCGAAATGAAAAAGCCCAAGGACATCACTCTTTGCTCGATGCTCTTAAATCCTGACAGGCTTTTGATGACCATACCCGTTAAATACTACGGCTTCGAGATCAATGACCAGTGGCTTGCAGGCTACGGCTTAGACCGCAATGAGGTCGGCAGGAATCTTCCCTATATCGCGCAGATCCCGAAGCAAAAATAATCGCATTAAAATCAGTACAAATGAAAGATCCCGGTGACCTGAATCACCGGGATCTTATTTTGCTCCAACGAACCAAATTAGATTCACTTCCGAAAGATTACGCATTCACGTCTATCTCTCCTTCGTACTTCCTACCTACCAAAAGGCCCTTTCTAAACCTACCCGAGCTTTCTGTGATATCGTTACAACTAATCGATCTGCTGCAACTCTCAATCACACCGTGCAACTCATGTCTCCATTCACCGAACACAACGCTATTCGACTCAGGTCTGCTCCCTTCATCACCTTGCGGCTTTGATCTTCGCAGTTCGATAGCCCTCATCGGCTACTCGGTTTGCACGAACCGGTGTAACATCCGCCGCGGCATCGGTTCTTTCCTGTCGATGGTGACATCTCACCTACTCGCGGTTCCAATACCGAATCAACTAATTGTTACAACCTGTGGCTTGCATGTCTGAGACACCTTCAACCACTCGCTCGTCACTCCCTTAGCTTCTAACCTTAGACTTCGTATCAACCTTCGATTGTTGTCTCCGGCTTCGTCTCTCCGGCTTCGCCACAAGCTTTTTACCACTCTGGTTCTTCCCTGCGCCTGCTCGATCTTTGCTTCGGGCGGCCTTCCTCGGATGTGGAAGTTATCGCTTCCGTATTCCTTGGAGCTAGCTTAATCATATAGGCTGGACCGTCGCTTAGCAATATCGCAGAAGATACCAAATGAAAATCATTTGGTTGTGCAAGTTGCACAATACTTTGTACATCAAAGTGTTGCCTTTTTATGAACAATATCCCAAACGGCCTTAAAAATATGTGTTTTCGATTACATTAAGAGGACAAATCAATGAAAGAGCGAATTGAAGAGATCGCCGATGGAATTGATGCCTACACTGCCCAGATAGCTGATAAGGAGCATGATCAATCCGGCCATAACGACGCCGATCATGACTGCTATGGAACTCTTCTTTTTATCGAGATCGAGCATGGATGCGGCAAGCGTTCCTGTCCAGGCACCTGTGCCGGGGAGCGGGATGCCTACGAAGAGCATCAGCGCGATAAAAGGACCATAGTTGTTGGCACTTTTTGTAAGCTTCTTGCCTGCCTTCTCACCCTTATTGAGCACCCATTTGAAGAACTTGCTTCCGTGCTTTAAGTTGCTTCCCCATATAAGGATCTTGCGGCCGAACAGATAAATGAACGGTACGGGGATCAGGTTGCCGATAACGCAGATTATCAATGTTGGAAGATAGTCGAGACCAAAGGTCAGCGTTCCGATCGGAACAGCACCACGAAGCTCAATGATCGGGACCATTGAGATAAAGAAAACTAATATGTATTTAACGATTACCGGCATATGCTTCCTCCATACAAGGAAACATTATATCAAAATATCCGGTAAATAACCGAGATTTAAATAACCTTATCTTTTACGAGGAAATCTCTTATCTCATCCCTCATGTGATACATCTTCTGAACACTGTTCTCGAGGAAGTAATAGTGCATGATATATCCGATCGTAAGCCCCAGGAAAAGGCATACGAGAAGTACGCCGGCAACAATAAAATCGATCGGCATGACAAACAGTGTAAATATCTCAAACAAAAGGAAGATGGCGAATGCCAGTGTGACCAAAAGATGGATCAACCTTTCATGCTGGAAATATGAGATCTTCTGCTCAAACTCGGCAAGTACTTCCCTGGTCTTTTCTTCCGGAGCATTCTTCATCTCTTCATCGATGTACTTGCGGACGGCATCCATTACCTGCTTAACGTACTTTTTCATAAGCCGAACCTCCGGTTGATATAGTTTACGACCTGCCTCTTGTTCTTTGTCCAATAAGGAGCCAGGAGGATCTTCTTCGGGCCGTCTCCCGTAAACCTGTGGACAACAGCGTCTTCAGGCAAAAGCTTAACCGCTTCTTCTACAATATCAAAATACTCTTCCATCTCAAGTATCTCAACTTTGTTTTCTCTCCAGAGTTTTTCAAGCACGGTGTTTTCCAACACATAGAGACACGTGAATTTATAGCCGTCACTTCCCGCGTTAACGCACGTTCTGACGGTATCCATCATCATGTCCTTTGTCTCGCCCGGAAGCCCGAAAATTATATGCGTGATAACATTCGCGCCGATTGCTTTTAACGCCTTCACAGCTTCAAGATATTCGTCGGTTTTATAGCAACGGTTAATGTATTCAGCCGTCTCGTCGCTCGAAGTCTGAAGACCGAGCTCAACGAACAAAGGCATCTTCTCCGCCTGCCGACCGAGCACTTCAAGTATCTCAGGGCCCAGACAATCGGGCCTGGTCGCCACCGACACCGCTTCTATTCCTTCACATGAAGATGCTTCCGAGAGGATATTTTCAAGATAATCGGGGCTGCAGTAAGTGCTCGTAAAGCTCTGAAAATATGCGATGTATCCGGCATCTTTTCCGGCCTTATCCTTAACCTGGCCTATTGCCTTTCTGATCTGTTCCGTTACCGAATTTCCGCCGCGCGCGGCAAACTCACCCGAGCCTCCTTCGGAGCAGAAAATGCATCCGCCCGTACCCTTGCTGCCGTCCCTGTTGGGACAGGACACATTGACGGCTATCGATGCCTTATACATCTTGTGTCCGAATGTATCACGGAAATATCTGTTGGCTGTGATCATTGGAAATCGTCCTCCGGATGGAAAGGATCATTTACTATATTCGCAGCTTTATTCTGCTTTGTGAAGACTTCAGCTTCGGCCGCGCTTTTTATGACGCTCGTACCGTATCTCCTGTTAATGTCATCGATTGCTTTATTGAGCCTGTCATCGCGCTCTGAGGCCTTGACTTCATTGAATATCGAGAGCTGCTCACCGCTGTCTGATCTTACCAGCTTGGTGCATCTTACACCTATACTTCGTACGCCTTTATTCCAATCGTAAGACTCTTTGAAAAGGTCTCTTGCGGCAGCATAGATCGTCTTCGCGTCATCGGTAGGCCTGTAGATTATCCGCTGTTTCTCGTAGATCAGAAGATCTCTGTCACGCACCGTGATCTGGACAACAGTTCCTTTGAGTCCGTGCTTGCGCAAACGCTCGGCGACACTCTCCGAGAGCATATGGAGCGTCCTCTCTATCTGTCTGTCAGACGTCATGTCTTCAGCCGTTGTAGTAGAGTTGCCGACCGACTTTGGTATGCGTTTATAACCGGATTCTGCGACCGGAGCATCGTCAAGCCCGTTAGCATATTCCCACAGCATCACACCCGCCTTGCCCAGATAGCGGCTTATAAATTCACCGTCCGTCTTAGCAAGATCGCCTATTGTCTTAACATTTATCTTCGACAGCTTATCTGCCGTATGTCTTCCGACAAAAAGAAGGTCAGCCACGGGAAGGGGCCATATCTTTTCCTGCCAGTTTTCATCAGTAAAAACAGTCGTCGCATCGGGCTTTTTGTAATCGCTTCCGAGCTTTGCGAAAACCTTGTTAAAGCTGATACCTACTGAGCATGTGAGCTTGAATTCTTCCTT
Source organism: Clostridiales bacterium (assembly GCA_017554745.1). GTDB lineage: Bacteria > Bacillota > Clostridia > Saccharofermentanales > Saccharofermentanaceae > Saccharofermentans. The sequence goes on from JAFZHS010000029.1 coordinate 50,126, forward strand.
TACCCTGTTCCTTATCTCAAGCGCCACTTCTTCAGCTTCATCGTAATCACTTACGATCCCCGTCATGTCGAGCCAGCACTCGTCAAGACCGAAGGGCTCTACCTTGTCGGTATATTCGGAATACATGGCGCGGATCTTCTTGGAATAGAATTCATACTTCTCATGATGCGCATCGACAAGGACCAGTTCGGGGCATTTTGCCTTCGCCTGCCAGATGGCTTCGGCTGTCTTGATGCCGTACTTTTTGGCAGGTTCATTCTTAGCCAGGATAATGCCGTGCCTCACTGAAGCATCGCCTGCGACAGCCATGGGAACGTTCCTTAAGTCCGGTCTGGATATCATCTCGACCGAAGCAAAATAGCAATTCTGGTCTATGTGAAAGATAATGCGCTTCATGGCAAGATACTACCACAAAACGAACATATTTTCTACTTTTGAGGAGAGCATTCCGCCTCAGCCCGGTCTTTGAGAAAGTAAATATTCTTTAAAAAACTATGTAATTTTACTTTTAGATGATGTATACTAACTGGGTGAGAAAATCAAAAAAATACAATTTTGTAAAACGCACATCCGGACTGTCCGGATAACAGCTAATTAAAATCAGAATTAACCACGGGAGGTATTTTAATGGCTAAGCAAAAAGTATTTCTTGTAGATGACGACAGCGATATCTTAGTTCTCAACCGCGATTTTCTTGAGAGCGAGGGATATGACGTAGTAACAGCAGCTTCATGTGCTGAAGCGCTTGAGAAGATTAAGCTCCACAGTTTTTCCTGCATCGTTCTGGACGTAATGCTTCCTGACGGCAGCGCTTTTGATCTCGCTCCGAAGATTAAGGAATATACAGATTGTCCTATTATCTTCCTCACAGCAAAGGATCAGCAGGAAGACGTCATCAACGGCTTCAAGGTCGGTGCAGACGACTACATCACAAAGCCTTATTCTCTGCCTGAGCTGAGTCTTCGTATCAACGTTCACATCAAGCGCAGCATGAAGAGCGAAGGATTCCTTGTTGAGTATCCGCCGCTCCGCATCAATATCAAGACACGTGAGGTTACTCTCAAGGAGAAGCCTCTGCATCTTACAAACCGTGAGTTCGACATCCTCTGCCTCCTCGCTGAGACACCTAATGTTATCGTTCCTTTCACAAGGATCTATTCTCACGTTTGGGGTGACGATTCACCGTGCGACAACCATCTCGTAATGGTTAACATCTCTTATCTCAGAAAGAAGATGGAGAAGATCGCACCTGAGATCACTTTCGTTAAGACCGAGTGGGGTATCGGATATTCATTCGCTTATCCGCCGGTAAAGAACAGCATGAACACACAGTTCTGATCTGACGAAGAAGTAATTAACTTATGCGGGGCTTTAATTAAGTCCCGCTTAATCATTTAAGGGGAATATGGCACAGTACAGGCACAGCAGATTGTCTAATCTTAAGCGCTCGGTTTCTGACGATCACGGCAGGACCTTCGGCGGTACTATGCTCATGTTCATTTTCGCGCTGCTCTTAACTCTCGTACTGGCAGGTATAATCTCCATCAGCGCTACATTCGAGAAAAAGACTCCTGAAGTGATAGCCGAGAGCGGAGCGATAGTATTAAGCGACGAGCTCGCTACCGGGGGACTGTACAGCGACCATATCTCAAGCGGCTGGACATTCGTGCCTAACGTCTCTCCCGAAGTCGCACAAACCAGCCTTGCAAAGAACGCCGAATACAATATGGACGGCACTGTAGATCAGTGGCCTTCTTCCGTACTCCTTAACCACAGAGCATATCTTGACGGCGTAACCACGGCAGACTTCTGGCGCGGATGGTTTGACTACAGCAAATCTCCCGACTGGGTAAATGCGAAAGACGGCGTCGAATACCAGCATGTCTCCATCGAGAACACAGATTGTTACTGCGCTGCTTACATAGGACATTTCGAGTGCGATCCCGATATCAGGTCCCTTGCTCTGATGTTCCACAGATTTAACGGCGAGGCCTGGGTATACTGCAACGGCAATCTTATGGAACGTATCGGCGCCAACTGGCCTGTCTTCAACCTCAATGCTTTTGCGGATTACTGCACGCTCATTCCCGAGGACGGCAAGATCGACCTGGTAATCGTTATCGCGTGTGACTCTGACGTAAGGAATCCGGGTATATTATCTGACCCTATCATCGCGACCAACGCAGCTAATGACGCGCACACTGCGATCACGAGCGGGCACTTCGCGATCGTTATCGTTTTGTCCATCCTGGCGATCGCGTTCGTATCGCACATCATCCTTAACTCCACAAAAAACAAGTGGCTGGTTATCTTCTTCCTGATAAGCTTTGCAGCGATCCTTTTCTATTACCTGGACGATGCAAGGTTCTTATCGGTCAACAGCCATACAAGAGCCGACTTAAGATTTATATTCATCATCATCTCCTGCGCCGCAGGTTATTTGGAGAATTCACTGTTCTTCGCGGGAACCAAGACTAGGGAAAAGAATTACTTCTTGAGAAAAGGTCATTGGATCGTCTTTGGCATCTGCTCATCGTGCGTAGCCGTTTACTACGCTTTCAGCATATTCTTCGGAATGCTGACGCCGGAGTTCGTATCCCTGATGATCGCGCTTACAATTGCAACATTGTCTATCTTTATCGACCTGTTCTTCTATCACGGCGAAAACCAGAGATCGCTCCTTTTCGCTCTCTTATACACCCTTATGTTCTTCGTCCTTTATCTGGCGATCCTCTTAGACAACATGATCGCTTCGATGATCCCTATGTACAGTAACATCTTCGCGATCTTCGCGCTCCTTGCTGAGATCATGCTCGTAACTTCATACATTAACCAGCAGAAAGAGATCAAGCGTAATGCCGCCGTCCTTAAGAGACAGGTAAGAGAGAAGACCGTTTTCATCTCCGAGATCAACCGTGACCTTGTGCTCACGAACAAGAAGCTCCTTGAAGGCGAGGCAGCCCGTAAGAATGTCTTAAGCAACGTATCCCACGATTTGAGGACTCCTATCACGGCCATAAGAGGTTACGCGGAACTGATGCTGTCAGCACAGGATAATTTAAGTCTTGAACAGCGCAATTCTTATCTTGCCAATATCGTCCGCCGTTCCGAACAGATGGAAAGGATCGTTGCCGACATCATGGAGCTCACCAGAATGGAATCGAGCGAAGCCGAATTCCAGTTCACTTCCGTATCGATCTCCGAGATGCTCGATGAACTCGTAATGATGTATTCGATGGATCTTGAAGACACCAACAAGCATTTGTCCTTGGATGTTCCCGCACGCGATTCTCTGATCGCAAAGGCTGACCCGGCAAAGCTGTCGCGCGTTTTCGAGAATCTCATATCCAACGCCATCAACTACACAGGGCCTGATGCGCTGATCACCATCAAGGCCTGGAGATCCGGTGAGACATCACATATCGCGACCCAGAAGATCCATATCACAGTCACTGATAACGGCATCGGCATTCCCGAACAGGATATTCCGAGGATTTTCGACCGTTTCTATAGGGCCCACAACTCCGGTGTAAACATCAAGGGCACCGGCTTGGGACTTGCCATCGTTAAGCTCATCATCGACAAGCACGATGCCGAGATCACCGTAAGAAGTAAACTCGGCGAAGGCACAACATTCGAAGTTATCCTGGCAGCAGCTTATTGATCCCGCGCCAATAAAAAAGCTGCCCCGGAATGCGGGACAGCTTCTAATGTTTAAATATCAGTTTGATCAGCCCTGAGCCTGGAAATAGTTGTTCAGCTCTTCAACAAGGGCGTCGCAATCCATACCGTGAACTATGCATGCTTCCTCGATCGTCTCTCCTGAAGCAAGTGCGCAGCCGAGGCAATGAAGTCCTGAAGCCATGAGGATCGGCGCAACGCCTTCATCCTGCATTACGACATCACCGATAATTGTATCTTTTGTAACTATCATCTCGTTACCTCCGATTGTTATTTTGCATTACAAGCATACACTATCATCGCGAATAAATCTTGTGGTAAAAAGGCATAAATATCATTTGCCATCCTATTGCCTCAGCGCAATTCCTACAAACGGAGTCGGCAATACCCTCCCGAAGTGCAAAAAAGCCTCGAAAAATCGACATTTTCTCGAATTATTGCCCTAAAACATCTTGACATCTAATTAAAGGAATTTGATAATGAAATTACTATAAAATCAAGCCTTTTCAGCGGCTAATACAGGAGGAAACCACATGAACAAGTCACAGCTTATTGACAAGATCGCAGCTGATGCCGGCCTCAGCAAGAAGGATGCAGAAGCAGCTCTCAAGGCTACCCTCGGTGCTATTGAAGGTGCTCTCGTAAAGAATGACAAGGTCGTTCTCGTAGGCTTCGGTACATTCAAGACAAAGAAGCTCGCTGCTAGAAGCGGACGTAATCCTGCTACAGGCGACAAGATCAAGATCGCAGCTTCTACTGTTCCTACATTCAAGGCAGGCAAGTCCCTCAAGGATAAGGTTAACGCTAAGAAGGGTAAGAAGAAGTAATTCTCATCTTAAACTTGTTTACCAGAGGCTCCGCAAAAGCGGAGCCTTTTTATTTCCATTCCAGCGGATCTCTTAAGCCCATCCGCCTCTCTATCCTTGACTGGATGCACCGCACCACGGCACGGCTCCTCATCTTCGTTAAGCTGCTTCTCATGATCGCATACCTGACATCGCGCTCTGCCTGCTGGTAAGATAATCCGAATTCCCTGCTCGACTCCACATAAAGGCTCTTCATCGTAGGCGGCAGAGGAATGCCTCTTCTGAATGAAGAATAAACTGCATTGTAGATCAGATTTGAACCGATAAGTGACATATCGAATCCGTACTCCCTCAAAACAGTCTTGATGCACACATCAAGGAATGCTTCTTCCTTGTTTCTCTCAGATGCCGATCCGTCATGTGAACTGATCGAAGTCACTTTGCCTGCTGCTTCTTTCCTGTTGTTCCGCGCATCGACTATGTAATGCAGGATACCGAAGTCATCTTCCACGGCAATAACGCCGTTGTTGCGAAGCAAAGTATTAATGCTCTCTAAAAGACTTAAGTCACTGCATACAACCGACATCTCCACCGAGCCTCTTTTTAAAACCCTGTTCTCCACTGACCGTTCACCTCCTTTTCGCGGGTCCTTCCTTGAAAAGAGTGTACAATCCGGGAAGCCGCCTGTGTGTGCGACTTGCAGCAAAATGAAAAAACGGGGCCTTATTTGAGACTTTTTGGCAAAAATTGAGACTAGTCTCAATTTTCAGGGGTAAAAAAACAGATTATCAGGACTCGGTCTCGTCCGTTCCGTTATTGATCTCTTCCTGCTCAGTATCCGTGACAAGTGTCCAGTCAACCGTGAAACCGGAATACTGGGTATGCTTTACTCTTACCCTGTCGCCTTCATTCAGATTGTTGTGCAGAGGATTTACATAGTAATATGTGCCGTCGACGACGAAATAGTTCTTAATAAAACCTATCTTTTCGACCGTTCCGGTGTTGTAGTAATAATTGCTGTTTACCAGGCTGTTGATATCAAGAAGTCTCGGGGCAGCGCAGAAAATAATATCGAGGAGTGCCACAAGCGCAAAAACGATCGGGAAAAAATAGGAGACAACGTGCTTGGTCTTCTTCTTTTTATTGCGTCCCGCAAAAACGCATGCCAGCACGATGAACACAACGATCAAAAGAATATGGGCAGCCAGATTTACAATAAAGTAATTCATTAAGAGTCCTTAATCAGTATATTCTTCTTCAGGTATCACCGCGATAAAATCGGCGCTGATATCATGACCTTCCGAGGGCACATCAGAACAGATCTGGAACTCATAGCAAATGCCTAAAAGATAAGGTCTTCCAGAGCCTGATCTGCTGATGAAGCGGTCGTAAAAACCTCCGCCCATTCCGAGCCTTGTGCCTTCTTCATTATAAGCAACCGCAGGCAGCACTACAACATCAATGTCCTTGGGATCAACGGGCTTCTTAGAGCCCAGAGGCTCCCTGATGCCGAGCGGAGATTCTTCGAATTCATCCTTGCCAAGGCTTTTACAGTCATAGAAAACGATATCGTCATCCTCAACTCTCGGAAAGCAGCAAGTGATGCCCTTTGCCATGAAGAACTCCGCAAGACCGTCCACCGGGACTTCGCCTTTGAAAGACCTGTAGAATGCTATTCTTTTTGCTTTTTTAAGCTTGCTCCTGAGCTCATCGTCATCAATCGATGTGATAAACTCCGGGAGCTCTTTTTCGATCTTCGCGAGCACTTCAGGAGAAAGGCCCATCCGCCTTCTCTTTATCTCTTTCCTGATCTTGGATTTTTCTTCTTCGATATTCATGGATCAGCCCTTATCTATCATCTCTTTAAGTTCATCAAGACTGATGATCGGCACTCCGAGCTCTCTTGCCTTGCGTTCCTTCGATCCTGCATCCGCGCCCATGAGAAGATATGAAGTCTTCTTTGATACTGATGACACAGGCTTGCCGCCGTTGCTCTCGATGAGGCTCTCGGCTTCGCTCCTGGACATTCCTTCAAGCGTTCCCGTGATGCAGAAAGTAAGGCCTGCAAGAGATGACCCTGCAGCTTCGCTCTCTTCCCTTGCGAAATTCAGTCCGAGATCCTTAAGGCGCATAAGCAGTTCCTTATTGCCTTCGTCGCGGAAGAAATTGTAGATCGCTTCAGCTGATATCTCACCGATATCCTGGACAGCGACGAGCGCTTCTTTATCAGCTTCGGCAAGAGCATCGATCGAACCGAATGTTCTCATGAGTTCTTTTGCCGTTGCCTTGCCTACTCCGGGGATTCCGAGACCTGCCAATACCTTGTCGGCAGGTGTCTCGTTTTTCGCCGTCTCGATGGCAGCAAGGACCTTATCTGTATTCTTCTCAAGGCCTAAGAGCTTGTCTTCGATAAGCGCGTCTCTTTTATCCTTGAGCTCGAAAACATCGGCAATATCCTTGATGTACTTTTCTTCTGTAAGCTTTCTTATGTACTCAGTACCGAAGCCCTTGATATCCATGCAGTCGCGCGAAACGAAGTTAACTATGCGGTTAACGAGCGTTCCGGGACACATGAGGTTCATGCACTTAAGATCAACGCCGCCCTCATCTCTTACGAGCTTGTGGCCGCAGACAGGGCAGCAGCCAGGCATCCTGTAAGGCTGCCAGTCAGAAGGCCTCTTATCCTTATTGACATCCTTTACCTTAGGAATGATCTCACCTGATTTGTAGACGAGGATCGTATCTCCGATTCCGAGACCTAACTGGTCTATAAAGTCCTGGTTGTGCAGCGTCGCGCGGGATACCATCGTGCCGCATAGACTGATGGGCTCGAACACGGCGACGGGCGTAACCCTTCCCGTCCTGCCGGTATTTACTTCGACGTCGAGAAGACGTGTCTCTTTTACCTCAGGCGGATACTTATATGCGATCGCCCATCTCGGGAACTTGATCGTGTTGCCGAGCTTGGATCTCTCGGAGAGATTATTGAGCTTAACGACGGCTCCGTCGATATCGTATTCGAGCTCGCCTCTCATATCGCCTATCTTCGTGATCGCATCCCAGACCTCATCAGCGGTCTTACACTTATAGCAGTTCTCGATTACCTTTACACCGTTGCGCTTAAGGTACTCATATCCTTCAAGATGCGTATTAAAAGTAATGCCTCTTGTCTCCTGGACATTGAAGATAAATAGCGACAGGCCTCTCTCCTTCGTGATCCTCGTGTCGATCTGGCGGAGAGTGCCCGCAGCACAGTTTCTGGGATTTGCAAAAGTCTTTTTGCCCTCTTCTTCAGCTTTGGCATTGACGCTCTCAAAGGCTTTCCTGGTCATGTAGACTTCGCCTCTGATCTCAATGTAAGGAACAGGCTCTTTCATCTGTCTTACGACATCAGGGATCTGGCGGGCATTCATGGTGACATCCTCGCCTTCGGTGATACCGTCACCTCTTGTGACAGCAAGCTTCAGCTCGCCTTCTTCGTAGCGCAGAGCCATCGACAGTCCGTCGATCTTGGTCTCGACAAGGAACTCGGCCTCTTCGCCGAATTCAGATCTCATCGATTCAACGAACTCGTATACTTCTTCTTTAGAGAAAACATCCTGCAGGGAAAGCATCGGGACATTGTGCTTTACGAGAACACCTTTTTCTGCCTTCCAGCCGACTCTCTGGGTAGGGGATTCGGGAACTATCCAGTCAGGATGATCCTTCTCGAGCGCCTTGAGCCTGTTGTTCATGGTATCGTATTCGTAGTCAGATATCTCCGGCTCATCCTGGGAATAGTAGAGCTCGGCAAAATGATTGAGCTTTTTTACGAGCTCAAGATATTCATTGCGCTCCTGGTCTTCATTTGCCATGGCAGAGAATAGATCTAACTGTTCCATATCATTTCCTCCTGCCCGAAGTAGCAAGATAGATTATGGGGAGCACTGCGAAAGCCGTAAGGAACAATCCCCAGACGATCTCGTGGATTCCCGCTAATCCCGCAAAACTGTCAGTGATATGCAGGTCGTTATACTTGGTGATGTATAAGATCTTGGCAACTGTCGTATTCAGCCTTGCGACCGGCACGAACAAGAGCGCATTAAGAAGTGCGACAGCAAGAGAATAAGTATAGATGTCAGTGATCCACTTAAGTCCCTTCTCTTTTTTGAGCAGATACAAAGCTACGCAGCATCCTGCCGGAATGGCAAGGCAGATCGCATCGCCGACATCGACACTCGAATTCACGATGCTCTTAAAGACGAGCAAAACGATCATGAAAGTCGATATCGCGCACGGGATATAAATGCCGAACTTGGTCTTGCTGACCTTCTGCATCAGGACTATCACCAGAGTCACGACAATATATAAGACCAGCGACATGACTATGCCGCCGGCGCCCATACCTTTTAATGCATAGGTGACGCCGGACGCAATAAACCGCGCAAAAATATGGAAGGGCTCTGCAATCAGAGTCCCCCATAAAAACAGCATTACGATTGTAATAACACCGGCTCGTTCTTCGCTTCTCATACCGAATCACGACGCTTAGATCAGCGCCTTCTTATTTTCAAGATAATTCTTAATCAACAGCGGACGATATTATTCGTCGAGAGAAGTAAAGTCGCCGTCCTCAAGATAAGCCTTGAGTGTGTTGTATTCTTCGAAATCAAGAGAAATACCCTTACCAACCTTCTCATGGTTCGGGCCCCAATCACGGATGTCGAGCTTCGGCTTACCGTTATTCCACTTAACGATATTAAGCTCACGCTGCCAACCGGACTTGTTCTCCTTAAGAATACCGATCTGCTGGACGATCTCATATGTGATTTCTGTCTTAGGCATCCTAAATTCCTCCTGCAAAATCATATTTCGTTGTATGAATTATAGCACACGATTGCCAACTGTATATTATATAATTAAGAAAAAAGGAGAACTGTCCGAATAATGGATGCAATCTATGTCATTTTAACGGTCATTGCCGGGCTTGCACTGCTCTATATTCTGTGGTGTCTCGCAGAACCGTTCTTCCTTGACATGGATAAAGCAGTCCTTAAAAATTCACCGCGAAAAGACGGGCCTAATAATAATATAGTAATTAATAAGCTGCCCATGACCGGCCAAGGCGAAGTCAGCGCTCCTGATCTCCGTTTCTTTTTCTTCTCTGACATCCATGCAGAATGGTGTCCCGTGAATGCAGGGCGCATCTGCGACGCGATAAGGGCCTCTCATACGGCTTCCGCTCTGGATGGTGTAATCTTCGGCGGTGACATCATCACCTACCCGGGCAATTCCGCAAAGGGCTTCAGATACATAAACCAGGTATCGGCTTGCTGCAAAGAGCTCGGCATACCTTTCTATGGAATAACGGGCAACCACGATGTATATTTCGAAGACTTTGCAGAGAAAGCAGGCTTCATAAGCCTGGATAACAAGGCTCTCCTTCTTACATCCAGAACATCGGGCAAAAAGGCGTTCCTGGCAGGTGTTCCCGATTCCGGTACGAAAAAACTCGTCTGGCCGGAGATGCCTTCATGCGAAGGCGATGATCCCGTCATTCTGGTCGCTCATGATCCCGACACACTTATCCATATAGAGCCCGGCAAACGTCCTGACTTCATGCTCTCAGGCCACCTTCACGGCGGTCAGATGAAGTTCCCTTTTAAGATCGAGTTCCGCATCCTGAGGAAAAAGGACAAGCTTCCCAACATGGGTGCCGTGCAGGGCACATTCGATATCAACGGAACGGCCGTCTTCATTTCGCGCGGCTTAGGCTGCGGCATCATGCCGTTCAGGTTCTTATCCGTACCGGAAGCTACAGTAGTAGAGATCTACCTGTAAACTTTCCACCGACAACGTCAAAGCGAAATAAGACACGCAACAAAAAAGAGGCCGCACATTAAGTGCAGCCTCTTGATAATCAGTTTCTTAAAGCCAGTTATTAGCCGAGCTCTGCGAAGTACTTGATTGTTCTTACCATCTGAGATGTGTAAGAATTCTCGTTATCGTACCAGGAAACAACCTGAACGAGGGAGTTGCCGTCATCCATCTTGGA
>JAFZHS010000030.1 GCA_017554745.1 Clostridiales bacterium
ACACAAAAACAAGTGGGAAACTATGACTTTTAACGTTTTTGAAATGGGAACAGAAGAAGCTGTTTATAATGCTTTTCAGGTTTTGAGCGATGGGGGTGTAATTATCGAACCTATCGGAGAACTTCCATGGAGTAAATGTTGTGCCACCATTATTGATAAATATGGTGTGTGTTGGTGGATATCAATTTAACAAATTCCTGTTTATAGGGATGCGGCAATTGTGAGTTATCTCGGGATTTACAGAGAAAGAAATGCAGCATATATACAATGAGCGGGAAAGGGCAGACGATTATGCAAAATATAATGTTAAAACAATTATCGTTGGATATGGGAAAAACGGAATATGATATGTTGCAGGGGATTCCTGCGGTTGAAAACGGTTTTACGAATCCGGCATATAACCTGTCTTATGACGAGTATAAAGAGTGGCTGCGAATAACGGATAATAATTCCATAGGCAAGGATCTGCCGGAAGCCTGGATTCCGTATACTACATTTTTTTTATATATCGACGATATTCCCGTCGGTTACGGCAGAGTCAGGCATTCGTCATCCGAGTATCTGGAAACGGTCGTCGGTGCAGGAAATCTGGGGTACGGTATCGCAAAGGCATACAGAGGAAAAGGATACGGCAGTATTTTATTTAAAGAATTATTGAAAAAATGCAAAGAGATCGGATTAAAAGAAATAAAGCTGTTTCCGATGAAAAGTAATGAGACAACCGTAAAAATCATGCTGAACAACGGCGGTCAGATCATTGGAGATTTCAAGGATCAGAAATATATTATTCGTATACCATTGGAATAAACGATGATTTGATAAATTCCAATTTGTCGTGACGAGGCGATAGTGAGAAAAATTATAATTTTATCCGTTTGTTCTTTTGGAATCAGACAGCCTGCTGTACAACAATACGCAAAGTACGATCATGAGCACATAAACTGCTCCGTATGCGAGTGTCTTAACGACATCTGTTCCGAAGAAGATCATTATCAGCACACAGGGAAGCCAGATTATCGCAGCCCATTCAACGCCAAACAGGCCTATTTTTGACTTCGATTCCGGCATGCAGTATCTGAACCATACAGGCTGTATGAGTCCTGCCAGAAACATGAATGCAAAGAAAACGATGTTGAAAAAGACTTCGCGTCCGGATGTAACTTTCAAGATGCTGCTTAGTCTCCATGAGCTGTCGATGAGCCCGGCGATCATATCGATTACTATGTTGAGCAATCCGAAAACAATGCCGTTAACAATGCATGTTATAGCGAATATACTATTGTTTATCTGATGTGTTTCCGCATGTTTTTCTTTCGCGTATTTCTTCATCAGCAGGCCGAGAATAAGTCCGTCCATAAGATAAGAGATTGTGTCGATCATCACTATGTTGACTGAAAAAGATGCACCGATTATCTCGCCGTCGCCGCCTGCCATGGCAAGGATGTTCGGAAGGTAACTGCTGAAGAAGATGAGCATTATGTAAGAAAATGCGCGAAGGATATTGTTTCTAATAGGGAGCTTGTGTCCGAACAGGACATATCCAAATCCGAAAACGATCTTCATTGATACCGCATATACGAGGAACGGCACGCTGACAAATGATGGCGGCCCTTCCAGCTTCTCGATGAAGATGCTGTTGAATAACTGCAGCGGGGTAGAGGCTGCGGCTGACAGTATCGCAAACAACAGAAGACGCGGAATGACACCGATATTAAACTTATTCATTGACACCCTCGGTTATTAACTGCTCTTTCATATCGGAGAGTCTGAGTAAAAGTTTCTGCTGGACATTGCAGAATGTTTTTATGTCTTTTGCTGATATTCCGCCGAAAAGTTCCTCTACGAACATGAGATTTCTGTCCAGATTATTTGCACCCCAGTTACGTCCTTTTCTGGTGATGACGATCCTAATATTGCGTCTGTCGTTATTGGCTTTTTCGATCTTTACGAGACCTTTTTCAGCAAGCTTGTCGACAAGCTGCTTTGCGCTCTGTCTTGTTATTCCGCACTTTTCTGCGAGTTGGTTGAGGTTTGGTGATTCTTCGCATCTGCCCAATATCATAAGAGGGAGCCACTGTCTGGATGTGATGTCATCCATACCCATATCCATTACATTCTGAAGCGAATTGGCGAGTCTTGAGATTTCTACTAAAGCGGTGAATTCGGGTGAATCGTAAATATTCATGGCAGCCTCCTGAAAAACGATATGCAGTATACTGCATAATTTCCAGGCGTGCAACATAGAATTATGCAATCTCCTACTTTTTTCGAAGAGAAGAAGAAAGAAAAACCAAACAGACCTTGTTAAGGACTGATGCACATTTGTGTTATCAGACCCTAAGCAATGTCTGAAAAATGATATCAGGAGCTTTTTACTACGATGTTATAATAGGGGAGATAAAGGGATTTCCTTTGTCGGGAAAATTTTAAGTTTGCAAACTACCAGGGATTATTGGGAGAATCAGATGAACGAAGAGAATATCAGAGAGCTTTCAGGCGCAAACATGGATATTGATTTAGTCAGTGAAAATGCACCTTGGGCTCAATTTGCTTGTCCATGGAATGAAGTTGAGAATACCAAAGAGCATAGATGCGCAGTAAAAGACACTTCTATATGCAAGTATTTTCGGGGTATCAAGTATTTAGACAGTGTGCTATGCAGTTATCCGCAAGAAGAGTGATTATGGCTTATTTCAGGTTTGAGAATAAGAATATCTACTTTGAAGAGTCAGGAAACGGATCACCACTCCTTATTCTTCATGGAAACACTGCTTCTTCAAAGATGTATGCGGATGTTGCAGCGAGATATGCAAGTGAATACAAGGTGATTCTCATAGACTTTCTTGGTCATGGCAAGTCTGACAGACTGGAAGAATTTCCGGCAGATCTCTGGTTCTATGAAGCGCAGCAGGTGATTGCTTTCCTGAAGAAAAAAGACTGCAAAGACGTCAGCATCATCGGTTCAAGCGGCGGCGCGATGGTCGCGATCAATGTCGCTTTGGAGGCGCCTGAACTTGTCAGTAAAGTTATAGCAGACAGTTTTGAAGGCGAGAGGGCTCAGGCTGCATTTACAGAGAATCTTCTGAAGGACCGCGCTATGGCAAAGGAAAACCCCGGGGCTAGAGGTTTCTATGAGTACATGCACGGCCACGACTGGGAGCAGGTCGTGGATAATGATACTTCCGCGATCGTCAGGCACGCTGATGATATCGTGGATTTCTACCACAGGCCACTGACAGAACTGAAGGCTGAAATCCTGCTTACAGGTAGTAGAGAAGACAAGTTCATGTACAGTATTGCCGATGATTACTATGAGAAAGTGTATGGTGCAATAATCCAGAAAGTGCCTAAGGCTAAAATGCATCTATTTGAGCACGGAGACCACCCTGCGATGCTGACGAATTTCGAAGAGTTCTACGGACTGAGCATGGATTTTCTGAAGGGATAATTGCATGAACAGTCTGTTTTATGAAGGCCTTGCAGAAGGAGACAACAAGAAGCTTCTTTCAGTTCCCAAGAGTGATATCCATAATCACTCTACTAAGGGATGCCGGCGGAAATGGCTGGAAGAGAAGACCGGTCAAAGATTTGCAGAACCACCGGAAAGATTTGACGGTCTTGCAGGTATGCAGGAATGGTTTACTGAGACTATAAAGCCCTATTGTTCAGGAAGAGAAGGCATTATTCTCAGATGGGAAGGCGCTTTTGCGGAAGCCAGAAGGAATAACATAACAAGGCTTGCGATGAATTTTGGAGCAGCTGAGATTGATCTTGTCGGCGGTATGGACATTTTCGAAAATCTGATCAGTTCCTTTCATCAGAAGAATTGTCCCAATACGGTATTTGAACCGGAGATCACTTACATCTCCTTGTGTGATATAGAACTTGAAGCAGGAAAGATGGACCAATATCTGTCTTCAGGTTTTTTCAGATCGATCGATGTTTGCGGAGGCGAGGGTATTAAGCCCTTTGAAACATATCTGCCTTTGTACAGAAAAGCAGAAGATTATCATTTGGTCAAGAAGATGCATGTCGGGGAAACCGGCTCTGCAGATGATGTAAGGCGTGCTGTGGAAGTATTGAACCTTGATGAAGTGCATCACGGAATTAATGCTTCAGGCTCGGAAGAAGTAATGCGGTTCCTTGCAGATAACAGGATTCAACTTAATGTGTGTCCAAGCAGCAACGTAATGCTAGGGTATGCATCGGATTATAAAGATCATCCAATCAGATTGTTATATGAGAACGGAGTCAGAGTTACGATAAATACTGACGATCTGCTGATATTTGACAGCTCTATCGAAAACGAATATCTGCTGCTTTATCAATCTGGAACATTAAACGCTGAACAATTAAATGAGATCCGTAAAAACGGTCTGCTATAATAAACATGACATATAGTTGTCGTGTTTAGCGTGTTAGCATATTCGTGGAGCGTGATCAGATGAAGATAGACAGACTCATCGGAATACTGTCGGTACTGTTGCAGAAGGAGACGGTGACCGCGCCTGAACTGGCTGAGCTTTTCGAAGTCTCGAGGCGTACGATCAACAGGGACATTGATACCCTGTGCTATGCCGGGATACCGATAAGAACGAAGCAGGGAGCAGGCGGAGGCATCTATATCGCGAGAGGATACCGGATCGATCGGACTGTCCTTACTTCCAAGGACATGCAGACGATCCTTGCGGGCCTGAGGAGCCTTGACAGCGTAAGCGGGAGCAGTTATTACGGCCAGTTGATGGAAAAGCTTCAGACCGGATCTTCTGACCTGCTGAGCGGCAAGGATTCGATGCTGATCGATCTTTCTTCCTGGAATAAGGAGTCTTTGGCGCCAAAGATAGCCTTGATCCAGGATGCGATCGAGAGCCGTCATCTTCTGAGATTTGATTACTATGCTCCGTCCGGGGAGAGCAGCAGGACGATAGAACCGTATTACGTTGTCTTCAAATGGTCGAGCTGGTATGTCTGGGGTTGGTGCAATAAACGCAAGGACTTCAGGCTCTTCAAGCTTAACCGTATGGATAATTTATTCTTGACGGACAAGGCTTTTGAATGCAGGGAAGTTCCAGTACCTGATCTCTCCAACGAAAAAGTCTTTAAGGGAGGCATCAAGGTAAAAGCATTATTTGATCCGGACATTAAATGGCGCCTGATCGAAGAATTCGGACCTAAGTGTTTCGAAGAGACAAAAGACGGAAGACTGCTCTTTTCGGCAGAGTATACGGATATGGATAACCTGATCTCTTGGATCCTGACATTCGGAGACAAAGCCGAGGTTATTGAGCCGGAAGAAGCAAGAAAGAAACTGCTTGAGATAGTGGAAGCCATCAAGAAAAATTACAAGAGGTAATACGATATGACAGATAACAGTTTGATTAGTTGTTGCGGAATGGATTGCAGCGCATGCTATTGCTATGGAAAGATGTGTCAGGGCTGCAACGCTGCATGCGGTAAAGTTTTCCATTGCCCTGAAGGAGAGGAATGTGCCATCTATCATTGCTGCATTACAAAGAACGGTTTTAAGTCCTGCGGTGAATGCGACAAGCTTCCTTGTGAGATTATACTTGGTACGAAAGATCCGAACCTCTCAGAAGAAGAATTCATGAAGACTGTTGAGGACAGGGTGAAGCGCTTGAAAGGCGAGTGATCAGAATGACGTTTGACTTCAAGAAAGAATATAAAGAATTCTATATTCCTAAAGACACACCTTCCATTGTCACAATTCCGAAAATGAACTACATTGCGGTAAGAGGGCATGGTGATCCTAATGAAGAGAATGGTGAATATAAGAAAGCGATAGGACTTCTTTACGGTATCGCATTTACTATCAAGATGAGCAAAAAGAGTGATCACCGTATTGAAGGATACTTTGACTATGTTGTTCCTCCGCTTGAGGGATTCTGGTGGCAGGAAGGAGTGGATGGAATTGATTATTCCCATAAAGAGGACTTCAATTGGATATCCGTTATCCGCTTGCCGGATTTCGTTACAAAGTCTGAATTTGATTGGGCGGTAGCTGAAGCAACCGCAAAGAAAAAGACAGATTTTTCGAAAGCCGAGTTCTTTACATATAGTGAAGGTCTTTGTGTACAATGCATGCATATAGGTTCTTACGATAACGAACCCGCCACCGTAGAGGCAATGCACCGCTTCGCAGAAGAGAATCGATATGTCCCTGATATCTCGGATCAAAGGTTGCACCATGAAATCTATTTGAGTGACGCCAGAAAAGTTGATCCTGATAAATTTAAAACCGTAATTAGACATCCGGTCAGAAAGACTTGAATTGATACTGTTCGTTGTAGATATTCAAGAGTGTTGTTATACTTTATCGCAATAAAATCGACTAAGACAAGCATCTTAAGGATATTTTTATAACAAATGAAAAAAGACCGGGTTTGACATTTGTACCCGGTCTATTATGTTGTTGGTTCCCCTATGTAAAAAATTCTGTGGTTTAAGTTTGGTTTAAGCCCTGTTTTTAGGGTAGGTTATGATGCTCAAATGCTTGAATTTATTGGCTTTGCGGATTTCGCATAATTGGCTGAAATAGAACCACCTCTTCCCACCATAGAGGAGTTATCGGTTTCGGTAACTCCTTTGTTTTTTCTTCGTTTTTGTGGTTGATCGGCTCTTTTATCAACGTGCTTTTTTACTTCCATCACCGTATGCTGGCATACAATTCACAAAAGGCATTATTCCGATACTGAGAAAGTATATCGGTCAGAGCTTCTTTGCATTTATACTCAAATTGTAAAGGAGATCTTGCCATGGCTGCGTTTGACAGAGTCTTGAGCGGTATTCCGGAGATGGATGCTGCATTTGATAATATAAGGCTTGGCGACAATGTCGTCTGGCGTGTTTCTGATCTGGAACAGTTCAAATTGTTCATGGAGCCTTATGTTGAGCAGGCCATTAAGGATAAGCGCAATATCATATATTTCAGATTCGCAAGTCATGAGCCGCTTGTTCAGGAGCGTCCTGAAATAAAGACAGTTAATATACCTTTGTCTCACAGGTTTGAGACATTTACGGTCGATATCCATAATGTGATCGAAAAAGAAGGCTTTGATGCGTTTTATGTTTTCGATTGCCTGTCAGAGCTTCAGACGGCCTGGGCAACAGACCTTATGATGGGAAACTTCTTTAAGGTAACCTGTCCGTTTCTATTCATACTCGATACTGTTGCGTTTTTTCCTATCATCAGAGGCAAGCACTCCGTAGATGCTATCAACAAGATCCTTAATACTACCCAGCTTTTTATTGATGTCTATTCGGATAAAAAGAATATCTATGTGCGTCCGCTGAAGGTCTGGAACAGAGAGTCTGAGACTATGTTCCTGCCGCACACGTATGAACCTGAGACCGGTAAATTCCAGCCGATATTGGATGGTGTTAAATCAAGCAGATTCTATCAGACTTTGGGACAGGCGCAGCGTTCTTCTGAAGAACAGTATTCTGACTCGTGGGACAGATTTTTCAACCGGACCAGAATACTTCACGAGAGCCAGGCGGATATAGCTGAAGAATGCAGCAGAATGTGCAATATCATGATGACCAGAGACGAGAAGATGCGCGAGATGGTAAAGAGGAACTTCACGCCTGAAGATTATTTTGCAGTAAGGGATCATATGATAGGTACCGGCATGATCGGCGGTAAAGCGTGCGGAATGCTTCTGGCCAGGGCGATCATAAGAAATAAAGAGCCGGATATTGCAGAATACTTGGAGCCGCACGATTCATTCTATGCCGGATCGGATCTTTATTACACATATATCGTTGATAACGGGCTTTGGGACTTAAGGATAAAGCAGCGCACCGAAGAAGGATATTTCACGCTCGCTGAAGACTTTGCTAAAAAGCTTATGGAAGGCAAGTTCTCCGATGTAATGCGAGAGCAGTTCCTGAGGATCATTGAATACTACGGTCAGGATCCTTATATCGTCAGATCAAGCAGTATACTTGAAGACGGTTTCGGAAATGCATTCGCAGGAAAATACGAATCGGTATTCTGCGCAAACAGAGGAACGCTTGAAGAGCGTCTTAACGAGTTCGAAATAGCGATAAAGACTGTATATGCAAGCTCCATGAGCCTTTCGGCATTGGATTACAGAAAGAGAAGGGGACTTGATAAAAGAGACGAGCAGATGGCTCTTTTGATACAGCGCGTATCAGGTTCTTATTACGGCAATTACTATATGCCCTGTGCTGCAGGTGTCGGGTACTCATATAGTCCTTACAGGGTTATGAAGGATTCTGATCCGACAACGGGTATGCTGAGACTAGTAATGGGGCTTGGAACTTCAGCCGTTGACAGAACGGAAGGCTCATACCCCAGGATCGTAAATCTTGATATGCCTGAGAAATCCTCATATTCGTCTTCTGCCGATAAGCACAAGTTTTCGCAGGGCAAAGCTGAGGTTATCAACATGACGACCCATGAGCTTGAGAAACTTTCATATGATAAGCTCGAACCTGTTATCCCGAAATATCTCGAAAACGTTTTGCTGGAGCACGATTACGATGCCGAATCAAGGCTTCGCGAGATGGGAAGACCAAGACAGATCAAGTTCATCTCATGCAAAGGCCTTGTTGCCAATAAAAAGCTTATGGATCAGATGAAGAGACTGCTTCATTGTATTCAGGAAGAATATGACTATCCTGTCGATACGGAGTTTACGATCAATATCTCTGATAACGGTGATTATTCTGTTGACCTTCTCCAGTGCCGGCCACTTCAGGTGCAGAAAACATCCGGAGGAACGGTCATACCGGAAGGCATTCCTGAGGATAATATCCTGCTTGAGAATACGAGTTCTTCGATGGGCCTTTCGAAGACATCGGAACTGGATATCATTGTTTATGTTGATCCCGTCAATTACTACAACATGCCATATAAGGATAAGCCTGCTGTTGCAAGGCTCATAGGCAAGATCAACTGGCATTACAGAGACCTGAATAAGCACATGATGCTTATTGTCCCTGGACGTGTGGGAACAACGTCTCCTGAGCTCGGTGTGCCGACTTCGTTTGCTGACATAAGTGCTTTTGAGATCATCTGCGAGACCGAAGAAACCAAGGCAGGCTATAATCCCGAGCTGTCTTACGGAAGTCACATCTTCCAGGATCTTGTTGAAGCCGAAATCCTATATACTGCTGTATTTAATAATTCAAAGACTGCCCACTTCCATCCGGATAAATTGCAAAATTCTCCTGATGTTATAAGCGATCTGGATGAGACGAAAAACCTCTCTGACATAGTTCACGTTTACGATGTCTCGGGAAGGAACTGCAAAGTCTATAATGATATCGCAGACGAACATTTGGTGATTACCTGTTAATTAGAATATGGAATACATTTGGACAGACGGAAACGATCAGGATTTTCAAAGGTTTTATCTCAAGACCGAAGAATACTACAGCAAGATCGTAGGCGGTAAAAAGAACAGGACGGGTTTTATCCCATACAATCTGTCCGAAAGTATTTCTGATGTGCTTATTGCTTATGCTGACGGTAAAGCGGTCGGCTGTGCAGGCCTGAAAAGATATTCCGATCTGGATGTTGAGATCAAGCGTGTCTGGGTAGAGCCTGAGTGGAGAGGAAACCACATTGCAACCGCGCTGATGGATCAGATAGAAGATAAAGCCAGACAGATGGGCTTTAAAAGAGCGATCCTTCAAACCAGACTGATCATGCCCGATGCAGTCGGTCTGTATGAGAGCAGAGGATATGTATTTATCGAAAACTATCCTCCATACGATAAACTTGAAGGCGCCATTTGCATGGCATTGGATCTGTAATATCGCAAAATTACCGTCAAAGCATAGTGTATAATTGAATCTGGCAGAGCGAACGCTTTGTCAGTTAACTTTAAATTTTATGTGCTAAGACATAAATTGATACGCGAATGAGGAAATATCAGCATGACAAAAGCAGTTGTATTTGATCTTGGCGGAACGTTGATGGAATACAAAGGCATGCCGCTGAATTGGGACGAGTATTATTACAGTGGATTTCAAAATGTAAATAAGTTGAATGAACTGAGTCTCTCTGAGGAAGAAATTCTCGATGCAACTAAAATTTTAAAAGATTACAACCCTCGTAATTGTGGAAGAGAATACGAAGTTGCTCCCGAAACTATTTTTGATGATGCTACATCCGGATGGAAGAAAAAGCCAACGATTGGAAAGATTATTGATGACTTTTTCTCAGGCATGTTTCTCGAAGCACGTATATTTGATTATTCGGTCAGAATTATAAATGAATGTAAAGGAAAAGGATTTATTGTAGCTTGCCTGACTGATTTGCCAAATGGTATGCCTGATAAAATGTTCCGAAAAGCGATTATTACTATAGATTCACTTTTTGATCTATATGTTTCTTCACAAATATGTGGAGCCAGGAAACCAAACAAGAAGGGGCTGGAATATATAGCTGACTATTTTGGAATTGATGTATCTGATATTTTGTTTGTTGGCGATGAGAAGAAAGACGAGAATACAGCACTCAATGCCGGATGCAAATTTATGTACATTGAAGAGTATTTAAATAACTTTTAAAATAGCCGATTATATCAGCATATCGTTCTATCACAAAACAGGGGACAATAGATGGAAAAGATAACAGTAGATGATGGGAAAGCTTTTGATTTCGGGAAGACTTCAAAAGCGTATGCGAAATACAGGGATATTTATCCTGAAGAAGTATTCGAAAAACTGCATGAGATCGGAGTCGGCGTGCAAGGCAGCAGATGGTTGGATCTGGGCACGGGAACCGGTGTAATACCGAGAGGCCTTGCCAAGTATGGCGCTGACATTGTTGCGACTGATATTTCAGAACAGCAAATAACAGAGGCCATTGCTCTTTCGAAGGATTATTCCAATATCAAATACGAAGTTTTGGCAGCGGAAGATATTTCTTATCCGGAACACAGTTTTGATGCTGTTACGGCATGCCAGTGCTTCTGGTATTTTGATCCGAATACCGTTGTGCCTGTGATCAAGTCGCTGCTGAAGCCCGGTGGTGTATTTTTGAAATTGTACATGAGCTACCTGAAGGAAGAATCAATCGCTCAGGATTCAAACAGCATTGTAAAGAGAATCAACGGCAATTGGAAAGGCGCCTCGCCGGCACTTCAGGATCTGAACACACACTATTTCGAAGATCCGCATACGGAAACGATGCTGGTTGATATTCCTTTTACAAGAGAATCCTGGCATGGCCGTATGATGGCCAGCCGCGGTGTTATGGCATCAATGAATGCAAAACAGCTTGAACAGTTTGATGCGGAGCACAGAAAGATGCTTGAAGAGAAATATCCTGAGAGATTTACCGTCAGGCATAAGGTATTCTTTACGTGGTATTACATGTAAGTGATAGACGAGTCGAGGTATAACGAATGAACGTAATTGTTATTAACGGCCCGATGGGTATCGGGAAAACAACTGTAGGGACGTATATCGCGGATTCAAATCCCGGTACTGCCTTTATTGACGGCGATTGGTGTATGGATCTTCATCCGTTTGTCGGCAATAAAGAGACCAGGGATATGGCAGTCAACAATATCGCAAAATAATCGACTAAGAGCCTCTGAGAAATCAGAGGTTTTTTCGTGCTCTCATTTGCTTTTCTTTATGCCGTAATTTTGTGTCTTGATTTAGATTTTTAATTAACATAGTCTATTTTTAAGGACGCCCGAATCTTAGCTTTAAGAGAGGATAATCATGAATAAAAACGACCTTCACCAATATATTGCAGAGAGCGCTGGTAATGCGGGGAATATCTGTCAGATATGTGCATTTCGAGACGGGGAAAATATATATGAGGACAGCTGGCGCGGGTATAAGTCAGACGATGCCGTTAACGTCAATTCCGTAACGAAAGGCGTTATGGCCATACTTGCAGGGATTGCTGTCGATAAAGGATATTTCAAAGTTGATGATAAGGTGTTGGATTACTTTCCTGATTATCAGGTCAAGCGCGGAGAGAAAACGATCTACGATGTCACTATCAGGAACCTTCTTACGATGACAGCTCCTTATAAGGGAAAATCCGAGCCTTGGAAAAAAGTGTGCACTTCGGATGACTGGACACGTGCTGCACTTGATTTTCTGGGTGGCCGCAAGGGAATTACCGGAGAATTCAGGTATGCGACGCTCGGTATCCAGATTCTTGCCGGGATCATAGAAAATGCGTCAGGTGAAAAATGCATTGATCTGGCTAACAAATACCTGTTTCTTCCCCTGGGGATCCCGGAACATTTTGTGCATGGAAACAGCAGCAAGGAAGATCAGTTTGATTTCTTTATGAATAAAGGCCCGAGAAAGAACGAGTGGTATTCAGATCCGAAGGATACGGTCACTGCGGGATGGGGACTTTGTCTGACAGGTAAAGATATGGCGAAGATCGGAGATATGGTCTTGCATGAAGGTGTTTTTGACGGCAAGCAGATCATATCGGCTGAATGGATAAAAGAGATGATCAGCCCCCGTATTAAGCTTGGCAGGATGTTCGGATATATGGAATACGGATATCTCTGGTATAAACCCTCAAGAGACAAAGAGGTTTATGCCGCAATCGGTGACAGTGGTAACATCATCTACATAAATAAAGATTTGAATGTTTCTGTGGGAATCACGGGAACATTTAAACCTCGCATATTTGACAGGGTCGAATTCATAGAAAAAACCGTTTTGTCTGTCATATAGGCCTTGTGAGTCGGTAGGATCCGGTGATAATCAAATCATAGACCGAATAGAAGGATTTATAGATGAGAAAGATTTTGTACATAATAATTCAGTGTACCTGGGGAATAATACAAACCCTGTTGGGCCTTTTTGTGTTTTTGCTGAATATCAAAAACAGGCATTTCTTTTATCATGGGCATACGATCCAGTCTTTGATCTTCGGACCTCTGTATCTGATCGTTATGGGCATTCCGTCAACGCTTTGGGGATTTTTGCCCTATTTTCAACATAAGAGAGATAACGGAGTATCCTATTTTAGTTTCTTTACAGAGAGATTTGCCAATTATCTGGGTGAGAAAACCACAAAAGAAAAATCAATGGGAAACGCTATAATATAGAGCGGTCTTACAATCTTGGAGCACCCTCTAAATTGAATATTAATTAATTTTTCCCGAAATAGTGAAACCATTTGGCACTAAACTGCACTTATATAAGTGAACGGCCGTTCAGAATAATAATTTGAGGTGAAACGAGTGAACGAAGCGAAGGCGCTGGCTTTACTTAAAAAAGGCGACGAGGAAGCACTGGAGTGGTTTATTGACAAATACGGTGCGTATGTCGGAACCGTAGTCAGTAATATACTGCAAAGCTCCATGACACATGAGGACATCGAAGAGGTGACAGCTGATGTGTTCGTGACTTTGTGGCAATCTGCGGAAAAACTGTATCCTTTGAACCTTAAGGGCTACTTGAGCCGCGTAGCAAGGAGCCTTTCCATGCAGAAATTGCGGGATAAGGCGACAGAGCTCCCTTTGGACGAGGACATTCTTATCTTAGATGACGATTCTGAATTTGACAGGCTTGCTCAGGAAGATCAGGACAATATGGTCAGGAATGCGGTCTATTCAATGCCGCAGCCTGATAAAGAGATCTTTCTAAGGTTTTATTACTACTGTCAAAGCGTGTCGGTGATCGCAAAACAAATGCAGATGAACCCGTCCACGGTCAAGACCAAACTGAAGCGCGGACGCGAGAGACTCCGGGTGATCCTCAGCAAAAAAACGAAAGGAGACGATCTTAATGAAAGTACATATTCATGAGCTATTAAACAACATCGAAGATTCTTCAGTTAACCTCGAAGAACAGAATGTCGTCTCCTCTGAAAGGATAAAGGAGTTGACTAAGATGAAGATCACAAATAATAACAGTGGCAGCAAGAGATCAAAGAAAGGCGCTGTCACAGTATGCATAGCCGTAGCAGTAGTAGCCGCATTAGGTGCTGCAACATATGCAGCTTTCGGCGGTGGATTGGACAGCGTACTCTTTAACAAGGCATCCGAAGAGCAGCCGCCTATAGCTGAATCTGACATAAAGACAAGTGATGACTACTTCGCATATGCAGGTAATTTAGAGTATATCTCGCTGCAGGGATATACCGGTACACCTGAATACCTGGCAGCTAAAGAGTGGCGTCAGTTTGAATCCGGTTACGATACCGACTTTAAGATCCTTGAAGCTGCCGGTAACGATACGAGCGAGTGGGATGACAAATACGGCGCATATGGTGTCTATTCTCAGGAGATGGCTGATAAGGTCGATGAGATTGCAGCGAAATACGATCTCACGCTCCACGAAGGCGGATTGGAAGATTTGGACGAGAAGGTCTTGGAAGAGAAGTTCGGTCAGACAGTCATGAACGATGCGCTTCTTGGCGGATACGGCTACAAAGACGGAACTTTCAGTGTTGACGGTGAGTTTGACGGATATCCCATCCAGCTCGGCCGCGTTATGAAAGGCACTTTTGATACCGTTTATCTGAACATCGGCTCAAGCAGCAGTTACGAGGAGTGGAATTACACCACCAAGAGCGGAGCTAATGTTACGCTCTGTCTTTCTAAGGATAAGGCAATCATCCTCGCGGATCTCGAGAACAGTTTTGTTTCCGTAAACGTGCTGCTCAGATTCTGCGACAAGACGATGGACAAGGCCCAGCTCGAGAATATGGCAGACAATATAAATTTCGCAGTTCTCTGAAATTGGTGAAGAATGATCTGAAACAGAGCAGGAGTTGCCGCAAGGCAGCTCCTGTTTTTATGGCCTGGATTGGTATAATGTGATTGCCGGGAGGCAGGTAAATGGTATGAATGAACAAATTGTAGAAGCGGCAAAACTTTATCTGAAGGATATCTTTAACGGTAATTCCGACGGACACGATCTGGACCACTCTCTGAGGGTCTATCACAATGCTCTTAAGATCGCTGAAAGCTATCCTGAATGCAATCTGATTGCGGTTGCACTGGCAGCTTTGCTCCATGATGTCGATGATCATAAGCTGTTTAATACCGAGAATAATATGAACGCCAGGCATTTTTTGACAGAACAGCACGTCGAAAATTCCGATATTGAGCTTATCTGCGAGATCATCAACGGCGTATCTTTCAGTAAAAACAAGGATGCGCAGCCGGAAAGCATTGAAGGAAAGATCGTTCAGGACGCTGACAGGCTGGATGCCATGGGAGCGATAGGTATCGCAAGGACATTTGCGTATGGCGGCAAGAACGGAAGATCCTTAGAATCTTCTCTGCAGCATTTCGAGGACAAACTCCTGTTGCTCAAAGATAAGATGAATACTGATGAAGCAAAGCAGATGGCTGAGGTACGGCACGCATATCTGGAAGAATTCTTAGATGAATTCCAAAGGGAAGCGGGTTCTTGAATGTGATATTATTACTGTTAGCAAAGAGGAAGAGTAGCAAGGAAGGATCATAACCCGTGGACAACGACGTTATTCTTAAGGAAAAAGACGATTTCATAGACGACAGGGAAAAAGTCTGGCTCGGAATTCTGGGAGCATTTTTGCTCTCGCTTATCGGCGGGGCTATTTGGTGCGGCCTTCTATGGCTTGATCTTTTCCGTCCGGTATGCGGGTTAGCGATCATTACCTTTGCAGTTATCGGTTACAGGGCTTTTACTAAGAAGAACAGTACCAAAGGACTGGTAATCTCGATCGTCGTTTCCCTGGTTACGGTCGTTATGGCTAATTATCTTGTGCTTGTTATGCAAGTGTATGAAGCATATAAGATATGGTATGAAGAGGGTGAGTATTTCACCAAAGTTACTTTCCTCGCGGCAATCAAAGGTTCATATTATTATTTGAGCGATGCCTATGTGCGCGGTCTTGTCTTAAGGGATCTTGGGCTTGGAGTTGCTTTCGTTGTGCTCGGCGCCGTTCCCTTTATCGTTGACGCTGTAAAACGCCACAGAAACCAGCCTTATAGTTAACCGGAGGGCTTGATACATATGCCGAGAACGCAGAAAGGCGCTTACAATACAAAACAGTCATGTGAGATCCTGAATTTCCTTAAGGATAACCAGGGTTCACATTTTACCAGCCAGGAGATATCCGATCATTTCAGGGCCCAGGGCATCAATATCGGACAGGCCACGATTTACAGACGCCTGGACAGGCTTACTACAGAAGGTCTCGTAAACAAGTACATTATCGATGAGAAATCACCTGCATGTTATGAATACATCGGTACAGACCATTGCAGCAGCGGCAAGTGCTATCACATGAAGTGCGAGACCTGCGGAAAGCTTATCCATTTGAGTTGTGATGAGATAAATGAGTTTTTCGAGCATGTCGAGAAAGAGCACGGATTCATGCTCGATCCTAAACGCACAGTATTCTACGGGATCTGCGACGACTGCAGTAAAAAGAATTCCTGATATCAGAGCATATTTGCGCGCTTCGTGACTTCGTCCCTGCGGCGCTTGATTATGCGTGCGCGGAAGATGAGGAGCACGATGACGAGCAGGAGAATTAAGCCCGACAGAACGGCAAATGTGATGAGAATGCTCCTGACGCTTGTAAGATTCGTCTTCTTCTCAGGATTGATCTCGACTACACCGGACTTTTTATCGATCCTGACGACCAGCGTTCCGACAAGGTAGGTCTTGTCCGAATATACCTTGCACAGCGGTATCTCGAGCACTTGCTGCTCCGCAGAGGTGTCGATCAGGGCATTGGATAAGTCGATGCGGTTCGTGCTTCCGAGCTGCGCTCTGGAAGAAGTTGTAGTGATATAGCGGTCGAGAACGACTCTCTGCTCTGAGATATAAAGGTTAGTATCAGAAAGGAGGTCTTCCATCTGCCCGTGTGCTTCATCAATCAGGGGAGTGAACTCGCTTTCTGTGATCTCGACTGTCGCGAAATTGGCATATCCGTAATCGAAAAGCGAGATGAGGTCAGAATATCTGACATCGGCACTTGTAGCGTTGAAGACGCATCCGATGAGCAGTCTGTTGTTCTTCTTGGCAGCTGCGCAGAGTGTGTAACCTGCTGTGTTTGTAAAGCCGGTCTTACCGCCGATGTAGTATTCGTAACTGAACTTGGTGGTGTTGACGAATCTGTTGGCGTTGGTGATCTCTCTTACGCTGCTGTATTTGTTGGTAGCATTGATCGTGTAATTGAGAGTCTTTGCGATCTCTGAATAATTTGTATTTGATACGGCTTCGTTAAGGATCAGGGCCATATCGTAAGGAGTGGTCACGTTATCGGGTGTCGAAAGTCCGTAAGCGGAAGAAAAGTGGGTGTTAAGACATCCGATCTCGGAAGCTTTGGCATTCATCAGTTCGCAGAAAGCTTCTTCGGTACCCGAGATGTACATGCCGAGAGCGAGGCTGGCATCGTTTGCCGACGTGAGGACGGCGGCGTAGACAAGGTCTTTTACGCTGATCTCTTCGCCTTCCTGAAGGCCAAGCTTAACGTAGTCTTCCGTTATGGCTTTTATGGCTTCGGCCATGTCGTGGTTGACAGTTACAATATCTGTCATCTCAAGGCGCTCTAAGGCCAGAAGGATCGTCATGACCTTTGTCATGGAAGCAGGCTCTTTCTGGACGTCGTAATCCTTGCCTAAGAGTATAGATCCGCTGTTTGCATCGAAAAGAACATAAGATGAAGCAGAAACAGGGGGAACGTCTGCCATGATCTCGCCAAGAAGATCTGTTTTGCGCTCGGAAGCCGTAACGATACCGTCGTTAGGGTCGTCTTGATATGTCTCATCAGCCTGCACACGGGCTCCCGCGAAAGAATAAAGCGAGGTGAGCGCCATAAGCAGGACAAGTAAAAATGTCGATATCTTAAGCCTTTTAGCTGTCATAATATCTCCCCGAATGGTTTTAACCTGTATATTTTATAGTTTTTCGGTCAAAAAACAAATATTACGCAGTCTGCTAATTTTTATTAAAAATAAGAGGCGATTTACTGTATAATTAGCGGGTATATGAAATGAGGCTGTAAATGGCAATTATTAAGACTACAGATTTAGATAAACTTGATTTTGATTCTGCGATAAATGAGCTTAAGGAGTATTTCTCGTCTTTAGGCGCCAGAAAAGGCAGAGATCTTACCTATAACGTCCTGACATACGGCTGCCAGCTTAACGAATCAGATTCGGAGAAACTCTCCGGAATGCTGGCTTCCATGGGACTTAAGCCGTCATCAGGCGGAGAACTCGATGATGCCGACGTGATCGTATTTAATACCTGCTCTATCAGAGAGAATGCAGACAGGCATCTATTCGGCAATCTTGGTGTTTTTAAGACTCTGAAGAAGAATGACCGCGACGTGGTGATCGCAGTCGGCGGCTGCATGATGAAGGTCCCCGAGAATGTTGAGAGGATCAAGAAGTCCTATCCTTATGTGGATCTTGTTTTCGATCCGCAGCAGCTGCACAGGTTCCCGGTCCTGATGAGGGATGCCATCCGCAAGAATAAGCAGCTCGTAAATATCTCGGCTGACGACTACATCGCCGAGGATGACTTCTTCCCGATCGACAGGAAGAGGAAGTTCAGGGCGCTCGTGCCGATAATGTACGGCTGCAATAACTTCTGCTCTTACTGCATCGTCCCTTATGCCAGGGGCAGGGAGAGGTCCAGGGACTTCAATGAGATCGTCAAGGAATTGTCTGATCTCGCCTCACAGGGCTACAAGGAAGTCATGCTTTTAGGCCAGAACGTCAATTCCTACAAGGGAGAGGACGGCAAGACTTTTGCGGATATCTTAAGGGCGGCTTCTGATTTTAAGGAATTTTCCAGAGTAAGATTCATGTCTTCACATCCGAAGGACCTTTCTGACGAAGTGATCGACATCATGGCTACGCGCCCGAATGTCGAAAAGCACCTGCATCTTGCTATGCAGTCAGGCTCAAATACCGTTCTCAAGGCCATGAACAGACCTTATACGATCGAGAGATTCCAGGAGATCGTGGATACTTTCAGAGCCAAGGTAGAGGGCGGATCCCTTACGACTGACATTATCGTAGGCTTCCCCGGCGAGACTGAAGAAGATTTCCTGGAGACACTGGATGCAGTCGAGAAAGCCAAGTTTGACGCGGCATTTACTTTCCAGTATTCCGCAAGGCCCGGCACAAAGGCTGCAAGCTTCCCGGACCAGATCCCCCAGGATGTGGTAACTGACCGCTTTGGCAGACTTACCGAATATACAAACCGCTACGCTGAAGAATCCAATAGCAGGCTTATCGGCAAGACCATGGAAGTCCTTATAGAGGGCATCAGCAAAGCAGGTGATATGACTTTCTCCGGAAGGACTATCACGAACCATCTGGTCAACTTTACGATCCCTGCAGATCTCGGGATCGAGATCGGACCTGATTATCTTGAAGGCAGACTCTGCGAGGTCAGGATAGACCGCGCAAGGCCTTATTCTGTTGACGGCGAGCTCGTCAGCTTGAAGGGAGAATGACCGTGACTGATAACAACGGTTTTGATGAGAATAACGTTAAAGCTGCCGGCCAGTTCCCGATGAGCCTATCAGACTTAAAGCCTGAAGAGCTTTCTCCCATGATGCAGCACTATGCCGAGATGAAGGAGAAGTGCCGGGATTCATTCCTTTTGTACAGGCTCGGCGACTTCTATGAGATGTTTTTCGATGATGCGGTAAAGGCCGCGAAGATCCTTGAACTCGCGCTTACCAGAAGAGACTGCGGTTCGGGCTACAGGGCACCGATGTGCGGCATTCCTTTCCATGCATATTCGACCTATGCCAACAGGCTCGTCCAGGCCGGATATAAGGTCGCTATCTGCGAGCAGCTTGAAGATCCTTCGGTCGCAACAGGACTTGTAAAGCGCGGCATCATTAAGATCCTTACACCCGGTACCATTACCGAATCCGGCGGGCTTGAAGACCGCAAGAATAACTTCCTCATGAGCATCTACTGCGTAGGAAGCCAGTTCGGCGTAGCCTGCGCTGATATTTCTACGGGCGATTTTGAGGCTACACAGCTGACGCTTACCGATAACGGTGAGCATCTTATCAATCTGATCGGCAAATATTCTCCGTCAGAGATCATATACAACTCGAATTTCGAGGGCACACCTGAGATACAGGCAATAAGGAGCGGTACTGATATCGCCCTTACAAGAAGAAGCGACAGAGACTTCTCTGAGAGCCTTTTCAGGAACAGCGGAGCTGCCGTACAAGACGCCAAGCTTTTCAATAATCCCGAGATGATGTACTGCGCATGCTCGGCTCTGATACTTTATGCCGAGGAGACACAGACTGATAAAGTCACATATCTTGATGTCGTAAGATGCTACAAGATCTCCGATACAATGGAGCTCGATATCGCAACGCGTACGGGCCTTGAGCTCACATCGACCATCAGGACCAAGCAGAAGAAGGGCTCGCTCCTCTGGGCTATCGACAGGACAAAGACTTCCATGGGCGCAAGACTTTTGCGCAAGTGGGTAGAAGAGCCTTTGATCTCGGTCAAGGCTATCAACAGAAGGCTCGATGCCGTTGAAGAAGCGAAAGAGAAATACATGGCCCGCCAGCAGATTATGGAAGGCTTGTCAGGCCTTTACGATATCGAGCGTCTGGCAGGTAAAGTATCGCTTGGCACATGCAACGCGAGAGATATGCTTTCCCTTCGCAATTCCCTGCGCAAGATCCCGTTCGTAAGAGAAGGTCTTGAGGAGTTCTCCAAGGGTATGTTCAAGGAGATAAAGACTTCTATGGATCCTCTTACAGACATCGCTGAGCTCCTCGAGAAGTCCATAAATGAAGATGCTCCCGTAACGGTTAAAGATGGTGACATCATCAAGCGCGGCTATAACGCAGAATGCGATGAGCTCTATGACCTCGCCAAGAATGCCAAGGAATATATCCTGCAGCTCGAGAATAACGAGCGTGAGAGGACGGGCATAAAGACTCTTAAGATCGGTTATAACAAAGTATTCGGTTACTTTATCGATATCCCGAGATCCCAGTCTGACAAGGTACCTGAAGAGTATGTAAGAAAGCAGACTCTCGTAAACAACGAGCGTTATATCACGCCGCAGATCAAGGAGCTTGAAGATAAGATAGTCAGTGCCTCTTCACGCCGTATCGCGCTTGAATATGAGCTCTTTACTGAGGTGCGTGAGAAGGTCTGTGCCGTATCGGATAAGCTTTTCGGTACAGCAAGGGCTATTGCGCAGACTGACGTTATCACTTCGCTTGCTGAGCTTGCCGAAGTAGAGAATTACGTTAAGCCTTCCATAGACGATTCGGAGATAATTGAGATCAAGGGCGGCAGACACCCTGTCGTAGAGCAGATGATGAGATCTTCCCATGAGACGTTCGTTCCAAACGACATCACCATGGATGAAGAGAAGCGGCTCATGGTCCTTACGGGCCCTAACATGGCCGGCAAGTCAACGTTCATGAGGCAGACCGCGCTTATTGTTCTTATGGCGCAGATAGGTTCTTTCGTTCCTGCGCAAAGCGCGAAAATCGGTCTTGTGGATCACATCTTTACCAGGATCGGCGCATCAGATGATATCTCCACGGGCCAGTCAACATTCATGGTAGAGATGAGGGAAGTGTCTTATATCCTGAAGAATGCTACGCGCAAGAGCCTTCTGCTTTTGGACGAAGTAGGAAGAGGTACAAGCACATACGATGGTTTGTCTATCGCCTGGGCTGTCATCGAGTACATAATCGATCCGAATATACTCTATTCGAGGACTATTTTCGCGACGCATTATCACGAACTTAATCAGCTCGAGCGTCTTAACAGAGGCGTATACAATAACCACGTTGAAGTTAAGGAAGAGGGCGACAGCGTTACCTTCCTGCATAAGATCTCAGACGGCGGCACTTCGGATAGTTACGGTATCGAAGTAGCAAGACTGGCAGGACTTCCTTCAGACGTTTTGAAGCGCTCAAGAGCGATACTTTCGGAGCTTGAGAGGATCGGGAAGTTCAAGGTCAAGGGCAACCGTGAGACCATGGGTAATGACGAGGAACTTTCGAAGGATGTCATGCCCGGACAGGAATCTTTCTTTAATCCCGATAATGTCGTTTACAGGAAAGAAGACAAGATCCGCCAGACTTTAAGAGAGCTTGATCCTACGAGATTAACGCCTATCGAAGCCATGAATATTCTTTATGAATTGAAGCAGAAGTGCTCGGAGGAAGACATTGGGCAGGATTAATGTATTAGATACCAAGACCGCCAATGCCATCAAGGCCGGCGAGGTCATCGAGCGCCCTGTCTCGGTAGTCAAGGAGCTTGTTGATAACGCGATAGACAGCGGTGCCACAAGAGTGACCGTGGAATTCGCAGGCGGCGGCATATCGCTTATCCGCGTGTCTGACGACGGCTGCGGAATGGACAGGGAAGATGCGGAGAAAGCGTTCCTGATCCACGCCACGTCAAAACTTCACTCTATAGAAGATATCTATTCGCTCTCCACGATGGGCTTCAGAGGAGAGGCGCTGGCTTCGATCGCAGCATGCTCGGATGTTACCCTCACGACATGCCTCAAGGGCGAGAGCCTGGGATCCAAAGTAGTTTACGAAGACGGTTCTCTTAAAGGCGTTTACGACAGTCCCGCATGCACAGGAACGACCGTAGAAGTAAGGAATCTTTTTAAGAATCTCCCTGCGAGATATAAGTTCCTTAAGAAAGATTCGACTGAAGGAATGTACATCACAGGCCTTATCGAAAAGCTTGCGGTTATTGCGCCCGAGATATCCATAAAACTCATTAAGGACGGAACAGTCTTATTTACCACGCCCGGCAACGGTTCTTCTCTTGATGCAGTTTACGCGGTATACGGCAAAGAGACGGCGAAAGCACTTGTTCCCGTGAGCTTTAAGTACGAAGG
This sequence comes from Clostridiales bacterium, assembly GCA_017554745.1. Lineage (GTDB taxonomy): Bacteria > Bacillota > Clostridia > Saccharofermentanales > Saccharofermentanaceae > Saccharofermentans. The sequence continues at coordinate 22,867 of JAFZHS010000030.1, forward strand.
CGGAAGGATAGAAGGCTTTACGGGCCTAACTTCATTCGTCAGAGGCAACAGAGGCCTTCAGGTGGTTTTTGTAAACGGACGTCTTATCCACAGCAAGACGGTATCTGCCGCTATTGATGAAGCATATAAGAATGCCGTAATGAAGAATAAGTTCCCGATCTGTTTTCTCATGATCTACTGCGAGCCGGGCACTGTGGACGTTAACGTGCATCCGCAGAAATCTGAAGTTAAATTCAGCAATGACGGAGACATTTTCAGGCTCGTTTATCACGGCATAAAGGATGCCCTGACGAAGAACGGCGAAGCGGGAATGACTTTCAACGGCATTGCCGAGAAGGTAGAAGAGGAAGCAAATGCAGGCATACAGCTCCGCTATGATTTTTCCGGCAAAGCTCCTGCTCCTAAGTCTTCCGCGAGACCTTCATCTGCTCCTTCTGCTTCGCATAAACTTGGACAGCAGGGAGATCCTGCACAGGCGAATAAGCTCCTGCAGATATTGTCAGAGTTTAAGCCTGATATCGAGGCTCTGAAAGAGACCGGCGATGAGCCGTCAGTAAAGTCTGAAGAGCCTGCCGCTCCAGAGGTTTTCGAGACTGCTGCGCCTGCCATCATAGAGGATGTTCAGGAGAACAGGACTTTGACTGATATCGACAGACTTGCCGCCGCAAGCTTTGTCGGAATTATTTTCTCGACATATATCATCCTTCAGAATGAGGATGTCTGCTTTATAGTTGACCAGCACGCAGCTCACGAGAGAGTGCTCTATGAAGAATTCATGGTAAAGAAAAAGCCCGGCGTAAAGCCTGCGGTAGAGCAGGTATTAACCCCGCAGATCCTTACGCTTTCCTGGGAGGATTACAGCTTTGTCGAGGATAACTTAAGCCGCTTTGAAGAAAACGGATTTGAGCTCGAACTTCTTGGCGACAGGCAGATCGCTGTAAGGACTGTCCCGCTTGGAAAAGCAGGCAGACAGTCTGATGTTTTCCAGGCTATCCTTACAGACCTTAAGCGTGAAGTTCCTTCCAAATCCGAGATATGGTATCAGCTTATCCAGACCACAGCATGCAAAGCTGCCATCAGAGCCGGTGATAAGATAACGCAGCAGGAGGCCATGCAGCTTATAAGGGAGCTCTCAAAGCTTGAAGATCCGTATCACTGCGCGCACGGCAGGCCTACGTTCTTTACGGTCTCCAAAAAAGACTACGAGAAGAACTTCAAGAGAATAGTCTGATGAATACGTCTTTTCCTGTTTTCGAAAAGTATTCTTACATACCGATAATCGCAGGACCTACTGCGAGCGGCAAAAGCGCGCTTGCATTAGAGATCTGTAAGATCGCAGACGGCGAACTGGTCTGCGCTGATTCCATGCAGATCTATAAGGGACTTGATATCGGAACGGCTAAAGATACCAAGGAAGAGATCGGCGACATACCGCATTATCTGACTGATATCATCGAACCCGGTATGAACTTCTCGGTTTACGATTACCTGAGCAATGCTCTCCCGGTCATTAAGGACATTTTGGAAAGAGGCAAACTGCCCGTTGTCTGCGGTGGTACGGGACAATATATCTCTTCGCTTCTCTACGGCCTTGATTACGGAACAGGTGACGAAGAAGCAGAGATAAAGGCTACGAAAGAGCTTACCGAAGAATATGAGAAGAACGGAATAGAACCGTTGTATTCAAGGCTTAAGGAGATCGATCCCGAAGCGGCCGCAAATATCGAGCCCAATAATACAAGGCGTGTAATAAGGGCACTTGCTGTATATGATGCGCTTGGCATGACTTTCACAGAGAAGAACAGAAGGTCTAAAGCGAACGGACCAGAGTATCCGTTTAAGGTGTTCATGATCGACTGGGACAGGGAAGTGCTCTACGACAGGATCAACAGAAGAGTCGGCATCATGATAGATAACGGCCTTGTCGAAGAAGCGAAAATGCTGCAAAGCCTGAATGTCGACAGGACTTCCACTTGCTGGCAGGCGATTGGCTATAAAGAAATGCTTAAATATCTTGAAGGCGAAGAATCTTTGGAAGAGGCTGCTGACAGGATAAGGATCGGCACAAGACATTATGCAAAAAGACAGCTTACCTGGCTTCGCAGCATGGGCGAAGATGTTACGCCGATCAAGCCGGATGAGCCAATTGTGAACGCGAAGAAAGTGTTAGATCTCATTAGAAATAATTAAAAAATGCTGCATGGTATATGCAGCATTCCTTTGTTCACATTTGATTAAATCAATTAAATTTCAAGACTTGTCTCAATAATAGTTAATTTACAAACAATTGCTTGAAAAACTCAGCAGAGCAAACATAATGATAGTACACGCGGAGTATCTCTAAGGAAGGAGGTAGTTAATCAATTGAATATCTGTGTAATCCAACTACCTTGCCTAGAATCCTGCACCCTTCAGTGTTAAAAGGAATAGGCGAATAATCGTCATTCTCAGGGAAGAGATATGGAATACCATTCTTTTTACCGAAACGCTTAACGGTTGCTTCATCATCAATCAGAGCAGCAATGATATCGCCCTCTTCGCAGGAGCTCTGCTTGCGGACGATAATCAGGTCACCGTCAAGGATATGAGCATTGATCATACTGTTGCCGCGGACCTTAAGCATAAAAGCTTCGGAATCTCCGATAATCGATTTGCTGACCAGAAAAGAATCACTGTAATCCTCGTGTGCCAAAATGGGGATACCGGCAGTTATCTTACCGACTACGGGAACCTGTCTGTAGCCGCTTAGATTCGTCACACTTGCCGGTTCGGAAGGCGTCTGGCCGAAGTCATCGGAATCCTGCTTGATGACAATAGCTCTGCGAAGTCCGGGTCTGTACTCGATCTTACCCTGACTATCCAGTTGCTTGAGATATGTGTGGACTGAAGAAGTAGACTTGAGCCCGACACCGGCACAGATATCGCGTACTGAAGGTGATATCTGATTCTGTTCAATATAGTTACGAATGTAATTATATACGCGGTCAATAGTTTTCTTATCTCCGGTCTGCATAGCTGAACCTCCAAACATATTTTCTCTTATAATAACATTAATTTTCTGACAGTCAAACAATTGTTCTTGATAGGAAGAAAAATAATTGAATAAGAGAAAACAAAATAAATTAATTCCTCTAAATGAAAGGAGGCTTATTATGACAGTAATTACAAATGATTTCCCCCAGGAAAATAATCCTAATGATGACATGATCGGGAATGCATCATCTTTTGAAGAGGCAAGAGCAATCATTATAACCAGACTCAATTATCTTCGAGCCGATATCAATTATCACACGACGGCCGAAGAAGCATTATTCGCTGAACTGTGTAAAGCTCATGAAGACAAGAAACACAGACTGATGGATATGTATGCGAGGTTCTATTCGCCGTGTAAGGTAAGCGATCCGGCGTTTATCTCCGGCGGTCAGACAGACATGAATGACCTGATGATCAATTTCTCTGAAGGTTACGATAAGTTCATTATGTCAATGGAGAAAGAATATATGCAGCTGACGCTGAGAAGAAGGAGAGCAACGATGCTGCTTAGTAAGATCCTTTCTATTAGGTATCCGTTAAGCAGAATCCTTTATCTCAACTACTATGTGAATATGGATCCGGTTAAGATCAGTGATGCGCTTTTTATAAGCCGCGCTACGTTCTACAGGTTAAAATCGAACGGGATCAATTCGCTTACTGCCATATATTATCCGCCCAAGAATAAAAAGAAGAAGGCGTCAGATGATGATTTGGAGAAATAATGCGGTATAAAGATGCTATGGCTTTTTGCTTCGGACAAACAATGCTATAATCGCTCCAGGTAATTAATATGACTATGAATCAGGAAGACAGAACAACATCGACTTCTTCGGTCAGCGATTTAAGCAGTGTCGTGATTGATTTCTTAGGCTGTTCGTACCGTGCGACCATAAGGCTTTTCAAAGGCCTGCCGAACAGATTTAAGGCTTATGTAAAGCGCAAGATCAAAGAGTACCGCAACAGGCCGAAGAGAACCGATATCAACAGAGTCTATGTGGTAGTAGGCTATACGACCAAGAAGCGTGTTGATGAGAAGTTTAATGCCGAGAGACGCATGATGATAATCAGAAGAGGACTTCTGGTCTTGATCTTCGTTTTGGTCATATTTATTGCGATCGACAGGTTCACTAATCTTATCAATTACGGCGAGTTGTCCCAGATATTCGGTGTCGATTCATGGGGCGAGGTCATCGAGAACGATCCCTTTGCCGATAAAACCACTGAAAGCACGGGCTTTGTCGTTCCGGGAACAAGTGAGACCAATTGACGGCATTTTAATTTGAGTTGATTATAGTATTTCTCAAAATGAAAGTTCGCAAATGCGAACTTTCATTTTTTATTTGCCTATTGAAATTGGGAAAGTGTTGTAATACTATACATAACGATTGGTTTAAACTAGGTTTGATAACCTAAGCTTTCAGTCTACAAAATGAATTTTTAGCCCGATGAACTTGCAAAAACTGTCCGGGCAAAGAAAGGTGGAAATCTTATGGATTACAAGATTGAGAATGAGTATCTTAACGATCTCATGCAGAAGGTTATGGTAAGGAATGCTGGCGAGCCCGAGTTCTTCCAGGCTGTTTATGAATTCCTTAATTCTATTGCTCCCGCGCTTCCTACTCATCCTGAGCTTATTGAGAAGCAGGTTCTTGAGAGAATCGTTGAGCCTGAGCGTCAGATCATGTTCAGAGTAGCATGGATCGACGATAACGGCAGAATTCAGGTTAACCGCGGTTACAGAATTCAGTTCAACAGCGCTATCGGACCTTACAAGGGCGGTTTGAGACTTCACCCTTCTGTTAACCTCAGCATCCTTAAGTTCCTCGGCTTCGAGCAGATCTTCAAGAATTCCCTCACAGGTCTCCCTATGGGCGGCGCTAAGGGTGGTTCTGACTTCGACCCTAAGGGCAAGTCTGACAACGAAGTAATGGCTTTCTGCCAGAGCTTCATGCGTGAGCTTTACAGACACATCGGACCTGACCTCGACGTACCTGCAGGCGACATCGGTACAGGCGCAAGAGAGATCGGCTTCATGTTCGGTCAGTACAAGAAGATCGTTAACGAGTTCTCCGGCGTTCTTACAGGTAAGAAGCTCAGCTTCGGCGGCTCCCTCGCAAGAACAGAGGCTACAGGTTATGGTCTCTGCTACTTCGTAAATGCACTCCTTACAGAGAAGATGGGTACATCTTTCGCAGGCAAGACAGTTGTTATCTCCGGTTCAGGTAACGTTGCTATCTATGCTACAGAGAAGGCTCAGCAGCTCGGCGCTAAGGTCGTTGCACTTTCTGACTCCAACGGTTATGTATATGATCCTGAGGGTATCAAGCTTGATATCGTTAAGGACATCAAGGAAGTCAAGAGAGGCAGAATCAGCGAGTATGCTGACCAGGTTGCTTCCGCTACATACACAGCAGACGAGAACGGCTCCAAGGGCATCTGGACAATTCCTTGCGACATCGCTCTTCCTTGCGCTACACAGAACGAGCTCGGACTTGAGTCTGCTAAGACACTCGTTGCTAACGGCGTAAAGGTAGTAGGTGAGGGCGCTAACATGCCTACAACACTCGAAGCTACTAAGTATCTCCAGGACAACGGCGTATTCTTCACACCCGGTAAGGCTTCCAACGCAGGCGGCGTTGCTACATCAGGTCTTGAAATGTGCCAGAACAGCGCTCGTCTTTCTTGGACATTCGAGGAAGTTGACGCTAAGCTCAAGGGCATCATGGAGAACATCTTCCACACAGTTGATGCTACAGCTAAGGAAGTCGGCTGCGAGAACAACTACGTTGTCGGCGCTAACATCGCTGGTCTCCTTAAGGTTTCTGACGCTATGATCGCTCAGGGCTGCATCTGATAATCTGATACTTTAACCAGATAAACACGAGGGGTTGTGACATAAGTCACAGCCCCTTTTTGATTATGACATTTATACAAAACGCGGTGATTTGCCACAGTTTTCTTTTATTGTTTATTAATAGTCAAATATGGTTCTGATGATATAATTGAAGGACTTTTTTGAGATTATATGGAGATTTACGGTAACAATGAGTAAACAAGACCGTGACTTCGAAGGGAATAAGCCCCGTAAGAAGTCAAAGGCCCCTCAATATATTGTAAGGTTTTTCGCAGCCATTGTCGGACTGGGTGTAGGCTTTTATCTTTATTGGGCATACCTGTTCGGCGGAACGTTTGTAGCGGTCCCTATCGTCAGTAAAGAAGATTATTCTACTATTGAGATCGAGCAGAACAGCAGTACTACGGGCGGAGATGTCACTTCCTCCTGGAAGGACGGCGGCCACACAAGGCTTTATTACGATCCTGCCCATCCGATCATTGAAGTAAAGCAGAAGGACCCGGACATCGAGAATATCCTTGTCTTTGGTATCGATGCAAGGGGCACTGACGACTATACATGCCGTACTGACTGCATGATGGTCTTATCCATCAATAAGCGCGAGAACACGCTCAAGATCATTTCCCTTATGAGAGATACGGGCGTTTATATCGGAGATACTCCCGAGACACTCGGCACAAGGCTCAACAAGCTTAATTCCGCTTACCATTACGGCGGAGTAGGTGAGATGATCAACACCATCAACATCACATTCGGACTCGATATCCAGCGTTTTGTTATGTTCGACTTCGGAAGCGCTGCCGAGATCATCGATATGTGCGGCGGTGTCGATATCGACATAAAGCCCGAAGAACTTTCACACGCAAACCGCTATCTCGACGAGATGTATACGCTCGATAACAATACTTCACCGCACCTTACAAACAGCGGTCTGCAGACACTTGACGGACACCAGGCTGTCGCATGGTCAAGGATCAGATATCTCGATTCTGACTTTGTCAGAGCATCAAGGCAGAGGACTGTCGCTACGGCTCTGATGAAGAAGGTAAATGAGATGTCTTATGCCGCCAAGCTTCAGCTCCTAAACGATTCTGCGGGAGTTTTCGAGACAAATATGCGCTCTACTGATATAATGCGTGTGGCATTTAATTGTTTCGATTGTATTGATCATCTGGAAGAGCACAGAATTCCCGACGACGGACTCTATGAGATCCAGAATGATCCTTGGATGATGAAGATTGATTTTGCTACCCAGAAGCAAAAGCTTAACGAATATATTTGGGGTGAATAACGATGAGTAAGACAGTAGCTACTTGTATTGCTGAGACTAATCTGATACAGGGAGACCCTCAGGAGAATGTATTCTTTCTTACGCTTTCCCGTAAGATCGAAGATTTCCCTAATGAGTTCCTCAGAACTGCCAGATCAACATCTCCTATCCAGATCTGCGCAATATTCTCTACTATTGGTCCTGACAATCTTTCGGCAGTCTTGAATCTTGAGCTCAACGCAGAGCTCGAAAAGATCGCAGCAGCATGCTCAAACCAGGCAGTACTTGATTTCGACGGGTTTGCAAACCAGGTAATCAATAATCTTAACGTAAAAGTCTGCAATTTCGCTGCCAATAAGGGCAAGCAGTTTAAGACTTCCATGTCTATGTTTGTTATCGAGGGCGATATCCTCAGAGTAATCCATGTCGGTATTACCAAGGCAGTATTGTTCAGAAACAACCGTGTCATGCTCCTTACAGAAGAGCAGACAGTCGCTCACAGATATGTCCAGATGGGCGCCATCCAGGCATCTGAAGAGCTCACACATCCCGAGAACATGAACCTTACCCAGTATCTCGGAAAGATGCCCCAGGAAGGTCCTGTCAATGCAGACAAGAAGGTCCACTTAAAGCTCCAGGACAACGACGAGTTGTTCCTTATGGGTGTCGGCCTTTCCAGAAAACTTCCTTCACAGATGCGCAATGCGATCATCGCAAAGCCTTTGTCTACTGAGGTCAAGGCTAAGGAGATCATCAATTCCGCATTGAGCTACGGCCTTAAGTCAGGCCTTACACTTATCGATATCAAGGTCGAATCCACATTCCTGCTCCCCGGTGATGCAGTTATCAACAGCAACCTGAGAACAGAAGCTACGATGGCCGCAAGACCCGGCAATGCCGCTAAGGCAGCAGCTGCAGGCTCGAGCGCGTTCTTCGACTTCGATTCCGGCAACGATGCTTCCGATACGATCAACTATGTTCCCGGAGATAATATCTCATCAGATTCCGATTCTTCTGAAGAAGAGCCTATCGTTAATGAGAAGAAGGAAAGAATTAAGACAATAATCATTCCTATTGTTATCTTTGTCGTTTGCGTATTGCTGGGCTTCGGTGTCACTTTCATGATCTTCAACATGAAGGATCTTATCAACTTCACTGAAGCTACCACAACGCTTCCTAATTCTGCAGGAACGGCGGTCCGCTACTGCGCTATGGATGAAGTAAAGGTATATTCCGAAGCTTCTTTGGATTCAACCGAAGTCGCAGTCCTTAACCGCGGTGATGCAGTAATCCTCCAGAAGGAGCTTGATAACTCATTCTCCCTTATCGTTACTAAGGACAATAAGAACGGTTATGTCATGAGCGCATATCTCCTGGAAGAGGATCCCACATACAATGATGCTACTTCCGAGATGACAGGCGATCCCACACCTGTTCCGACAGAGGATCTCTTTGAGACAACAACCCACATGACAACAACAGCTGTCCAGACTGACCAGATCTGGAATACAAGATCTACGACCACAACTACAACTGATCCTAACTCTGTCGAACCCGGCGAGTCTGACCAGAAACCTGATCCGAATAACCAGGGCGGCGAGGATCCTAACAATGGCGGCAACGCGGATCCTGGCAACGGTGGTAACGCGGATCCTGGCAATGGCGGTAACGCAGATCCTGGTAATGGCGGTAACGCGGATCCTGGTAATGGCGGCAACGCAGATCCTGGCAATGGCGGTAACGCGGATCCTGGTAATGGCGGCAACGCAGATCCTGGTAATGGCGGTAACGCGGATCCTGGTAATGGCGGCAACGCAGATCCTGGCAACGGCGGCGCCGGCGGAGACACCAACGGTGACGGCAACACCTGATTTTCGAGTAACAAAACAATTAATAAGGGGTTATCTTTGCGATAACCCCTTTTCTTTAAGCGCTTCTGTCATTCTTGGATAATAGATAAAGACAGTATTGATTCATGCTTATGCCTTCTTCTTTTGCGTGAAGGGAGAGCGATCTGTGAAGGCTCTTAGGAATGCGGATCTTAAATTGTCCGGAATAGTTTTCAAGATCGTCTGAAGCAGGTTCGGGAACAGGAATACCATCAGCAATAGCGGCTGTGATCCACTCTTTCTTTGCATCTTCGGCATTTTTAACAGCTTCGTCAATGGTATCACCGGTGCTTATACAGCCGGGAAGATCAGGGTAGCTTACAGCAAACCCACCCTCGTCAGGATCGGGAACAATAACTAATCTATAAGGAAGCTTAAAATAATCACTAACATTTTTCATCCTCGTTTTCCTCGCTTTCAAATCTTTTAAGTTTATTTTATGTGGTGTCACATATGGTGTCAATGCGCTATTGTGAATGCTTTGCGACTAACATGTTTAACTCGCAAAAAAAGACCGGGAAGTGAAGATCACGTCCCGGCCTAAAAGCTTTAATTTTCGAGCGGTATCAGTAACGGAAGAGTTCCTTATAAAGTACCTTTACGGCGTATGAGCAGTAAGACTCGGATACACCGAACATCATGGAGATCTCGGATGCGCCCTGGTTAACGATACGGAGGTTGATACCTGCGTTGGAGAGGGCGGAAGCGGCACGTGCCATGATACCTACGGAGTTTGCCATAGCTTCACCGACGATCATTACGATGGCGAGGTCTCTGTCTACCTTAACGTCAGCCTCGAGCTCTTTCTTGATGCGGTCAACGATGATCGCTTCCTTTTCTTCTGTGAAGTACTTCTTGCGGAGAACGATGGTAACTGTATCGATTCCGGAAGGAATGTGGTCGATGGAGATCGCTTCATCAGAGAAGATCTTAAGGAGAGCTGCAAGGAAGCCGACCTGACGGTTCATCATGTACTTGCTTACAGTAACAGTTGCAAAGCCCTTGTCGCCTGCGATACCCGTAACGAGTGAATCGTAGTGTGTACGCTTGGATACGATCCATGTACCCTTTGCGGAAGGGTTGTTCGTATTCTTGATGTTGAGCGGGATGCCGTTAGCGAATACCGGGTAGATAGCTTCCTCGTGAAGTACCGTGAAGCCGGCGTAAGAAAGCTCTCTCATCTCGTCGTATGTGATCTCCGTGATAGGGAAAGGATTCTTAACGAGATTAGGGTTAACGGCGAAAACGTTGTCTACGTCTGTCCAGTTCTCATAAACATCAGCGCCGACTGAAGCTGCAAGGATGGAACCCGTGATATCGGAGCCGCCTCTTGAGAACGTGATTATCTTGCCGCTCTTGGAATAACCGTAGAAGCCGGGGAATACGAGGATGACGTCCTTTTCATCCTTGAGCTTTGCGAGGTTATCGTATGTCTCGGGAAGGATAACTGCTTTGCCTGCTTCGTCATGCTCTAAGAAAAGACCGCAGACCTGGGGATCGCAGTACTTTGCAGCGTGACCCGTGGAGTTGAGGTAGAAAGCTACGAGCTTGGCGCAGCAGTCTTCACCCATTGCCTTAACGGAATCGAGATAAGCGATATCTTCCGTATAGTCAGCCTTGACGATCTTAAGGAGCTTCTCCTCGATGTCGGGAAGAACTTCCTTAATACCCAGCTCATCAGCAATCTCCTCATAACGAGCGAGGACTGCTTCAACTTCTTTATCATAAGATTCGCCGGCGATCCTTGCCTTGGCAACAGCGATAAGAAGATCGGTTACCTTGATGTCATCCTTGGTGCGCTTGCCCGGCGCAGATACGACCATGATCTTACGGTCCTCATCTGCGAGAAGGATGCTGCAGACTTTCTGAATCTGAAATGCGTTGGCAAGAGATGATCCGCCGAATTTTGTAACTTTCATAGCTTTTGTGCTCCTTGACTTGTCATTTAGCCTTAATATAATATCACAAGCGCGAAAATATATAATTATAATAATTTTGTCGCTGAATCTTAGTCTTACTGTAACAGTTGCACAGTTATAACAGGAGATAACCTTTGAACATTTTCAAAGCAATGAAGCCGGAGAAAGTCTACGAGAAGCTTGCCCTGATGCCATGGGACGAGCTTGCTGCAAGCGGCATAAAGACGGCTCTCTTGGACTTCGACAACACTTTGGGCAAGGACCATGCGACAGAGCCTGAAGAATACAGCTTTAGCTGCGTGAAGATGATTGAGGAGAAGGGGATAAAGTGCTGCCTCGTCTCCAACGCAAAGTCAGGGAGATCTGCAAAGATCGCTGAGATGCTCGGTGTCCCGTGCGTTACTTATGCAAATAAGCCTGGCACATCAGGCGTTATCAAGGCTATGGAGCTTATGAATTCCACTCCCGCCGAATCCGTGATGGTAGGAGACCAGATATTTACAGACGTTATAGCAGGCAACAGGGCAGGCCTTCGTACATTCATGGTAGAGAAGCTTTATAAGCCTGAGATCTGGTATGTCATGCTTAAGCGCCCTTTCGAAAAACTTGTAAGACTTGTAGGAAAATTTTGATTGTATTTGTAATACTTGCATAGAAACACGCTTTCAAGTAAAATTACTAAGTTAAACGCTTATTTATTAAAAAAGGAGAAATATTTATGATCAGCGCAGGAGACTTCAGAAACGGTTTGTGTTTTGAGATGGACGACCAGGTTTATCAGGTTGTCGAGTTCCAGCACGTTAAGCCCGGTAAAGGAGCTGCTTTCGTAAGAACGAAGTACAAGAACGTAAAGACAGGATCAGTTGTTGAGAGATCTTTCAACCCTAACGAGAAGTTTGAGCAGGCTCAGCTTACAAGACAGGATATGCAGTACATCTATTCTGACGGCGACCTCTACTACTTCATGGATGCAGAGACATATGAGCAGACACCTATCCACCAGGATAAGATCGGTGACGGTATCAAGTTCCTCAAGGAAGAGATGATCTGCAAGGTCGTATCTTACAAGGGCGACATCTTCCAGGTAGAGCTTCCTATCACAGTTATCCTTGAGATCACAGAGTGCGAGCCCGGCGTAAAGGGTGATACAGCAAACAATGCTTCCAAGTACGCTACACTCGAGACAGGCGCTGTTGTTAAGGTACCTCTTTTCGTTAACCAGGGTGAGAAGATCAAGGTTGACACAAGAACAGGCGAGTACTTAGAAAGAGCTTAATTTTTGATTTCACAGCCGTAAGCGGGTTATTATCCGCTTACGGCAGTTATTTATCCGCACCTTTAAAGTTTAGATCATTTAAGGAACCGATATGGAAGACAATACACACATCGAATCCATAAAAGGCGATCGTTCAATGACCCAGGGCTTTGTTGCCCAGTACGCATCTGAAGCAGCGCTCCAGATAGACGGTGTTTTGTCATTGGTGCCTTCTTTCGCGGTTGCTTTGAAGGAAAAGGCGGGAGTTGTCCATGAGGGCAAAGGCGTACGAGTTGTTTTCGGTGATACCGAAGAAGGCTCTGTATCCATTACAGTTTATCCTGTGGTCAAATACGGAATGATCATTCCCGAGATCGCGTGGATGATCCAGGAAAAGGTAAAAAAAGACGTCGAGCGATTTACCGGATTGTCGGTAGAGAGTGTCGACGTTTATGTTTGCGGGGTTGAGGAGGTCACATGAATTCCTTTATCAGAGGCTTGATGTTCATTTATTCCGTTGTAATAGCCGTCATTTCTGTCGTGCTGTTATATGCGCTTGTCGATGACGGTATCTTTGCAGATATCCTGTCACCTCTGTCTTCCATCGTTACGGGCCCCGTAAGCAGATATATCTATCTGGGCATTTTGATGCTCTTGTTTATCACTTCAATTATCTCGATCACTAACATCATTACTTCAGGAAGACTTAACCGTACGAGACTCAGAAAGAACGATATCGGTACTGTCGATATCGGACCTGATGCTATCGAGAGCATCGCGCTCAATGCAGCTAAGTCCGCACAGGTAGGTATTAAGAGCGCAAGGTGCCGTGTTGCTCCTGCGAAGAACCAGGCATTGAGGGTAACGCTTTCCACAGAGCTCTATTCCAATGTTGAGATCCCTGCTTCCATGGCGAAGGTCCAGGAGAAGGTAAAGAAGGATATCGAGAGATATACGGGTATTGCCGTCGATCAGGTTATTGTCAAGGTAGCCAAGGTCGAGCAGGCTCAGGCTAAGGTCGAGAGCAGATAAGAATGGAAAGGTTTTTATCCAAACTTTTCGAGAAACTTCGTAACACCAAGGCAGGTGTTATCTTTGCTGTCCTGTTTTTCATAATAGGACTTTTGCTTTGCATATTCGGGTTCTTTAAGACCCTGTTTATATTATTGTTGACGCTGGTAGGCTTCTTTGTTGGTTCGTTCCTCTTTTCCGATACGAGCAAATTCAAGAAATTTCTTGACAGGATCTTGCCTCCGGGGAGGTTCAGATGAGTAGAATTGAGACACGCGAGCACGCATTGGAATTTCTTTTCCAGACAGGGTTCAGAAATGATCCCATAAGTGAACAGATCAATCTGTTCAGGGAGACAAATCCCGATATTACTGAAGACGAGCCGTATTTTCTTGATATCGTTTACGGCGTTATCAACAGCAGAGATGAGCTCGATGAGAAGTTCGTTCCTTTCCTCAAGAGATGGAAGCTTGAGCGTCTTCCCATGACTGACCGCATCATCCTTGAGATCGCCGTGTATGAGATACTTACAGTTGAGGATATTCCCACTTCCGTATCCATCAACGAGGCAGTTAAGCTTGCCAAGAAGTTTGGTACTGACAGCTCATCTTCTTACATCAACGGTGTATTGAGCAACTTCGTTAAGAGCCTCTGAACTCATGTTCGATTTTGATAGCGTAAGCCGTCTTAACGGCTACATAAAGCAATCGCTGCAGGATAATCCTTATCTTGCGGAATTCTCCGTGGTAGGCGAGATATCCCAGTATACGATATCCGCACGAGATCACGCGTATTTCTCCATTAAAGACGAACAGTCAGTTATAAACTGCGTTATTTTCGCAAGGTCAAGAAGCCAGCTTAAGATAGAGCCGAAGATCGGCATGAAGGTCAAGGTATACGGCAGTGTGGACTTTTACTCGCAGGGCGGAAAGCTCCAGGTGATCGCTACAGATATCGAAGATCTTGGCAGCGGAGATCTCCACGAACTGTTCAACAAACTTTTCAAAAAGCTTCAGGATGAGGGCCTTTTTGACAGCAGTCACAAAAAGCCGCTGCCGATACTTCCGAGGCGCATAGGCGTAGTAACTTCGGGTTCGGGCAAGGTAATATCTGATATCGTAAATACCATCCGCAAGAGAAATCCTCATTACGATATCCTGCTTTATCCTGCGAGCGTACAGGGCGCTGAGTGTCCGCCTGAAGTCATAAGCGGTATCAATTATTTCAACAGCGAAAAGAATGTAGACGTCATCATAGTCGCAAGAGGCGGCGGATCGTATGAAGAGCTCTTCTGCTTCAACGATGAAGGCATCGCAAGAGCTGTATATGCCAGTGAGATCCCTGTGATCTCAGCCATAGGCCACGAGCCTGATTATACGATCATCGATTATGTCGCAGACTTAAGGGCGGCAACGCCTACTGCTGCAGCGGAGATGGTCATCGCTTCATATGATGACCAGAAGAAAGAGATAGATAATCTCGCGCTCAATCTCGATATCGCTATCAACCAGTATGTCGACTTAAGACGCAAGGCCCTCGATGTTTATAAGAATCACAAGGCGCTTCATTCGCCGGCATACTACGCCATGGAACAGAAGGCTGTAGTAAGAGAATTGAAGACGAAGCTGGATGCATTGTCAGGCAAGATAGTCGAGCAGACTGCTTCAGATATCAACCAGGTAAAGGTAAGACTTGACGCGCTCAATCCGGGAAATGTCCTCAAAAGAGGCTATTCGTACGTTTGCGATAAGGACGGCAACGCCATCGAATCCGTTGATAAAGTCAGCAGAGGAGACAACGTTAATATCGTTCTTTCCGACGGTACATTATTGAGTGAGATAAAAGATATTGAACATAACATAGACGGAGGTATCGAAAATGCCTAAAGCCAAAGAAAACGAGATGACTTACGAAGCCTGCATGGCTGAATTAAGACAGACTGTAGCAAAGCTCTCAGAAGGCAAGGCTACTCTTGATGAGTCTTTAAAGCTCTATGAACGCGGTGTCGAGCTTGTCTCAATCTGCGAGAAGAGACTTAACGAAGTGACCGCTAGGATCGAGGCAGTCAACAAGGCAAACGGTACCACAGATCCTTTGAACATCAGCGAGAGCGGGGTGTAATGATGGGATCTGATATCCGTTCATTGATGGAGCGCACAGAGGCCTGGATAACACCTGAGCTTCATACTGCATTTGATAACAAGATCAGTGAGGACATAACGGTCAAGGCCGCTATGTACAGTCTTTTCGCCGGCGGCAAGAGATTAAGGCCAATGATGATGCATCTTACTTCCGGCATGCTTAAGCTGGATAGCAGCATCGATAATGACGTCAGGTATTTTGCCGCAACTCTTGAGATGATACACACATATTCTCTTATCCATGACGATCTTCCGGCCATGGATAATGATGAGCTCAGAAGAGGAAAGCCCACATGCCATATGGTCTACGGCGAAGGCATCGCGACTCTGGCAGGCGATCTTCTGCTTAATACCGCATTGGAGAGGCTGTTCCTTATCTGCGAGAAGGAGCCGGGGTACATCTATGCCGCTTCCGCCATGGCGGGAAATGCCGGTATCTACGGCATGATCGGCGGCCAGAGCATCGACATCGCATCTACGGAGAAAGAGATCTCCATTGACCTTCTTACAGAACTTCAGGAGAAGAAGACAGGAGCGCTTATCGAGGCTTCGATAGTAACTCCTTACTATCTTGCCAAAAAGCTCTCAAGAGAGCTGAGCTGCACCGATGAGACCGCTATTGCTCTCAGAAGACTTGCAAACCATATCGGCCTGGCTTTCCAGATCAGGGATGATATCCTTGACGTAATTTCTGACAGTGAGACACTTGGTAAGAGCACCGGTAAAGACGAGAGGGATTCGAAGGCTACATTCGTAACTCTCTTAGGCATGGACGGCGCGAAAGAAAGACTAAATAGCGAGGTGGAAAGCATCAGAGATATCCTTAACGGATTTACCCAAAAGGGCTTTGACACTTCTGACTATGAGACACTGACGGATTATCTTGCGAACAGGGAAAAGTAATGGAATATAAGTATCTCGGAAAGGATATAACGTTTGAGACTCTTAGGGACATGAAGCCCGAAGAGCGCGTTGAATTGTGTTCCGAGTTAAGAGATAAGATCCTCAAGACCGTGTCTGAGAACGGCGGCCATCTTGCGAGCAATCTCGGTGCGGTAGAGCTTACCGTGGCGCTTTTGTCAGTGTTCGATTATAAGACTGATAAGATCGTTTTCGACGTAGGACATCAGGCATATTCATATAAGCTTCTGACAGGCAGATTCGACAGGTTCAACACCTTAAGACAGAAGGACGGAATCTCCGGATTCCCGAGAATCACCGAATCTCCTTACGACGCGTTCGATACCGGACACAGCTCCACATCGATATCTGCCGCAATGGGTATCGCGAGGGCGAGAGATCTGGACGGCAAGAAGAATCAGGTAGTAGCAGTTATCGGCGACGGCGCTCTTACGGGCGGTCTGGCTTATGAGGCTATCAATGATCTCGGCCACAGCAAGACGAAGATGATCGTTATCCTGAACGATAACGAGATGAGCATCGATAAGAATGTCGGAGGCCTTTCAAAGCACCTGTCTAAGCTCAGAATCTCGAGCGGATATATCTCCGCAAAGCAGACCACGGAATCTTTCCTCCAGAAGCTTGGCTTTTTGGGCAGAGGCATCATTAAGATCATTCTCGCGATCAAGGATTTCTTCAGGTTCCTTTTGTACCGCAAGAGACCTTCAATGTTCGATGACTTGGGACTTAATTACTACGGCCCGGTAGACGGACATAACATGAACGATCTCATAAAGGCTTTGGAAGCCGCAAAAGAGATCAGGGGACCTGTTTTGATCCATGTACTTACCAAGAAGGGTAAGGGATATGAGCCCGCTGAGAAAAATCCTTCCGATTATCACGGCGTCGGTCCGTTCGATCTTGAAACAGGAGTTACACCCGGCAAGAACAGCTATACAACTGTCTTTGCAAGCGCGATGGCAGAGCTTGCCGCCAAGAATCCAAAGATCGTCGCGATCTCTGCTGCCATGACGCTCGGCACGGGTCTTGATAACTTCCAGATGAAGTATCCCGCGAGGTTCTTCGACTGCGGAATTGCAGAAGAGCACAGCGTCACTATGGCCGGCGGCCTTGCGGTATCAGGTTATATCCCTGTTGTCGCCATTTATTCTTCGTTCCTTCAGAGAGCTTATGATGAGATGATCACGGACTGCTGCTTCATGAACAGCCATGTGGTTTTCGCCATCGACAGATCAGGTTTTGTAGGCAATGACGGTCACACGCATCACGGCCTTCTCGATATCTCGTATCTTAATTCCATGGTCAACATGACTGTTTTATCGCCCAGAGATTATACGGATCTTAAGAGATGTCTTGCTTATGCCATCGATTCGGTCAAGGGCCCTGTTGCCGTAAGGTATCCCAGAGGCGCTTCGCCTTTTGAAGTGGAAGGCCCGTTGTATACTGATCCTGCTGACTGCGTATTGCCTCATGTCGTCTGCGATTACGGCAATGATTTTGCCATCGTTTCCACCGGAAAGATCTGCGAGGAAGCTGATAAGGCAGTTGAGATCTTAAAAGAGCAGGGAATCATGGGCAAGCACATCAACCTTACCTTGATAAAGCCCATGCCCGCAAAGGAGATCTGGGATCTTCTGGTCGGCACGAAATATGTATTCAGCCTTGAAGAAGGCATCATCTCAGGCGGCTTCGGCGAAGCGCTCGAAAGAGAACTCCAGATATTAGGCTTTGAGTCTGACGTTACGGTATTCGGTGTAAGGAATCCTATCGTAAGAGCAATGTCCCAGAAGGAACAGCTCAAGTACTGCGGCCTCGACGGTGATACCGTTGCCGCTTCCATCAAATCCGCATTGTCCCGATAATCTCGGATTTGCTTCTGTATTTTTATTCACTATAATGATTAAATATATAGAGCTTCTAATAGGAGGACCATCTTCATGAATTACGGAATATGTTCCAATGGTTCAAGAGATACCGGTTATGAGACAGCTATAAAGACGGCAGGGATCATCAGCCGCCTTGGCGCTGTGCCTGTCTTCGAGCCCGGTATGGATGAAGAATGCCCCGCTCTTAAGGAGATACCGGGGGTTGTTTTCGAAGACTTCTCGAAGATTGCCCTTAAGACGATAATCTCCATCGGCGGTGACGGCACATTCCTTTCAAAAGTAGCAAAATACAGAGAGCTCGATACCGAATTCGTCGGTGTCAATTTAGGCTCCATCGGCTTCCTTAACGAGATCCTCAATGAGAACCTCGAGAAGGACTTGGAGCAGCTCATCAACGGTAATTACGACACGATCGACAGAATGCAGCTTAAGTGCGACGTATACAATAAAGACGGCGTACTTAAGGGAAGCAGTGTCTGCCTTAACGACATAATCATCGTAAGAGGCGCAAAGCCTCATATTACAACGCTCGTGCTCTCGATAGACGGCCAGATCATCGAAAGATTCAGGGGCGACGGCCTTGTTGTAGCTACTCCTACAGGCTCTTCGGCTTATTCATTATCAGCCGGCGGCCCTATCCTTATGCCTAACATGAAGGACATCATCGTTACTCCGATCTGCTCACACACGCTGAACGGATATACTTACGTGGCTACATCCGAGAGCGAGATCAGGATAGGTCTTGAGAATATCGAGACTGCGCCTTTGATCTGTCCTGACGGAAGAGATTTCGTTGCGCTCGAGAGCTACGACCAGATTGTTATCAAAAGATATGACAAGGTCCTCAAGACTGTTGTCCTGAAGAAAGACAGCTTCTTCAGCAACGTAAGAAAGAAGATAGTACAGAGAGGTTACTTCTATGAAAACCGATAAGAACTCAAGACAGGAACGCATTTTATCGCTCATCAGGGATAATGATATTTCGACACAGGAAGATCTCACGGCAAAGGTAAACCAGGCAGGCTTTGAGGCTACGCAGGCGACTATCTCCCGTGACATTAAGGAGCTTGGCATCATCAAGATCACTCTTCCTAACAGAGCTACAAAGTACTGCGTTCTCGACAGGACAGGTGATACTGCTCCGGGAAGACTTCTTGCGGTTTTTGCCAACAGTATCGTCTCCGTCAATCAGGCGATGAACATGATCATCATCAAGACTCTGCCCGGTATGGCGAGCGCAGCTGCTTCCGCGCTTGACTCGATGCATCTTGAAGAGTGCGTAGGTACTATCGCGGGCGATGATACCATCTTTGCCGCATGCCCAGGTATCGAGGAAGCAAAGGCACTTCTTATCACCATCAATGACATGACAGAAAAAGGCTGATCTGATGCTCATAAGACTTGAGATAAGGGATTTTGCAGTCATAAGCAATATCGTTTTCGAACCGGGAAAAGGCCTCAACGTAATAAGCGGTGAGACCGGTGCCGGCAAGAGCCTTATTGTCGATGCGATAAGTCTTATCCTCGGAGCAAAAGCTTCAAGGACTCTTATCCGTACTGGCAGCTCTTCATGCTTTGCCGAAGCGGTTTTCGACTGCTCCGATCTCAAAGATAAGGAATTTGCAGGATTTCTCGAAGATAACGGAATAGAAGATAACGACGGCATGCTCATCATCAGCCGTACTGTCTATGACAGCGGCAAGTCTGTCGCGAGAGTCAACGGCACGGGCGTTACCAATTCCATCTTAAGGGACATTTCTTCCAGACTCGTTGATATCCACGGCCAGCACGACACACAGGCGATCTTTGATGAGAGTACGCACGTCAGGCTCCTCGACAGATTTGCAGGTGACAGTTGCGTTGATCTTCATAATGAATATGTGAAGAGCCTTCAGGAATTTAAAGACCTCGCGCTCCGCATAAAAGATATCTCCTCAACGCCTGATTATCTCGAACGCCGCCGCGATTATTTGGAGTTCGCGGTAAATGAGATTGAGTCTGCCGGCTTCAAG
Organism: Clostridiales bacterium; assembly: GCA_017554745.1. GTDB lineage: Bacteria > Bacillota > Clostridia > Saccharofermentanales > Saccharofermentanaceae > Saccharofermentans. The sequence continues at coordinate 43,058 of JAFZHS010000030.1, forward strand.
GACGGTGAAGAGGAAGAGCTTCACGATACCAAGAAAAAGATGTCCCAAAACGAGGTGCTTTTCGAGAGCCTTAAGAACGCGGGAGATCTTCTTAATACCGAGAATAACTATCAGAGCCCTGTCCAGTCCGTAAACCAGGCGAGCAGAGAATTACTTAAGGCTTCCCAGAATGATGAGAGCTTAAAAGAGATCGCAGAACGCGCGCAGGCTCTTGCACTAGATCTTGATGCACTGGCTTCAGATGTTGACAAGGTCTTATCTGACCGCAATTACGATGAGGGTCTTAAAGAACGCACCGAGCAGCGAATCGGCCTCCTTTATGAGCTTAAGGCCAAGTATGGCGCGACCATAGCTGAGATAAATAAGTTCGCTGCTGATTCCAAGACCGAGCTCGATGCCATCGAGAAGAATAAGGATATCCTTCAGGAATTAAAGAAACAGCGTGCGGTCAAGGAGAAGGAACTTCTTGATCTGGCCGAAAAGCTCTCATCTGAGCGCAAAGTCTATGCTAAGCAGCTCGAAAAGGCTATCACCAAAGAGCTTGCCGATCTCGAGATGCCCAATGCCATATTCGAAGTAAGCTTTGTAAGAAGAGAGAAAGCAAAGTTCTTCTCCATGGCAGGTATCGATGATATATCATTCCGCTTCAGTGCAAACCCCGGCCAGGAGGTAAGACCTCTTTCCGCGATAGTGTCAGGCGGTGAGGCTTCAAGAATCATGCTCGCAGTAAAGAACGTCTTAAGCCGCGTGGATCTCATACCGACATTGATCTTCGACGAGATCGATACGGGCGTATCAGGCAAGGCTTCTCTTGCCATCGCAAATAAACTCAAAGCGATCTCTGCCAATCACCAGGCACTGTGCGTAACGCATACAGCCCAGATCGCAGCAGCTTCAGACAAGGGATTTGTTCTGACCAAAAACGTTTCAAACGGCAACACAGAAACTATTTGTACTGTCCTTGACGGAGATAATAAGAAACGTGAAGTATCAAGACTTCTTTCAGGAAGCGATTCAGAGTCGTCTTTGAGATTGGCAGAAGATCTTATCAGTTCGTTCAGCGGTTAAGAATCTTTACAATAGGATTAATCATAACTTTGTGAAGATAAGTCAGGCATATAACGCAAAATCTTGTAGGTGTTGAAATGAGTGAGCGGAAAATCGGATTAGGGAAAATAGCAGTATTTATCCTGCTGATTATTGATGTCATTACTCTTGTTTCTATAGGTTATATTTGTACCGATAACAATGCGAAGTGGAAATGCATTGCGCATATTGACAAATCCGAAGTTAAGACGCTTACATTTAAAGAAGATGTAGACTTCGCGATTTCCCGTGAGGAAACTGTCACGGTACCCAAAGGCACGATTATTGAGCCGAAAAATATTCTCGGCACGCGTGTAGGCTTTTATTATTCTATTTCTGAAGAAAACTCTGATGAGCCGGGAGCATCTGAGGTTAAAGAAAAGTATCTGAGTACAAACTGGGATTGTTTCGAAGAAAAGGATGAACTTGACAGGCTCTATGAAGAGAAACAAAAGCAGATGCGTGCAGAGAGAAAACAAATCTTTTTAAAGGATTTTATTCCTTTTATAGTTGCGAGCCTTTTGTTCCTGGCAATCGGGTGGTTTATTAACGTTTTGCTGATAAAGACACAATGGTATGTCGTTTTATATGCTATATATATAATCGCCTTTATGTTTGCTTTCTTTGTGCTCCCCGGCTTGGTCCTATGGCATTAATCTTTCGCTGACGGCCGTATTACCGGATCTCATCAACCAGCTTCTTGATGTCTTCGGGAAGTTCAGCCTCGAAAACCTTGGTATTTCCATTATCGAAAGGATCTTTATATTCAATCCTGTAGGCATGAAGTGCGACCCTTCCAATTTTCGAATCGTATATTTCAGCTTGTGATCTCAGTTCTTCATTCGGGTTATCGTCAGACAACGGACCGTACAGACCATCACCGAGCAGGGGATGACCTACATGACAGCAGTGGGTCCTGATCTGGTGGCATCTGCCGGTCTCAAGCTCAAACTCTACAAGGGAGATGTCGGCCTTTTCGAGATAAGAAACGGTCTTATAGTGGGTGACCGAAGGCTTGCCGTCATCCACGCAGTCCCTGATCATGACTGAATTCGGGCGTCTTGCGATAGGGAAGGACAGAGTCCCTTCTGAAGGCTCAAATCTGCCGTAGCACAGAGCGAGGTAACGTTTCTTGATGTCGGCTGTCGTTACCAACATATTGTGGGCATAACCATCCTTGGCCACTATAAGTAGTCCGGAAGTCTCTCTGTCTAAGCGCATGACGGGATGCAGAGTGTTTTCGGAAAGGCTTGTAAGGAGAGAATCCTCGAGATGACCGTGGGAAGGGTGGGTGACCATTCCGGAAGGCTTGTTTACGACGGCGTAGTGCTCATTTTCATAAACAATCCCTACATTGGGCGGCGGAGTCAGAGCTGCGGAGTTTTCCTCGTATTCAAAATAGAGCTTGTCACCGGTCTTAACGTGGTCTTTTACGCGGGCATGAACGTCATTTAACTCGACTTTACCGTAGAGTTTTACGCGCTTGACCCATGTGGTGCTCATCTTGAATTCGCGCCTCATAATCTGCTGGATTTCGCAGTCGTTATATTCATTTTGAACAAAATAAATAATTTTCATTGTTACATTCTAACAAATTATTGACAGATAGGGCATTTATTTCTACAATATTCAATGGCTTGTCAGAGCCATTTTATACGATCTTTGACAACTAAATAATTTTGGAGGTGAGTACCAACGTGCCAGAAGTATCGTTTTACTTTGTATTAATCGCGGGCGTTGTTGGTCTTATTCTGGGTATTATAATTGCAGCAGTCTATTTTAAGTCAGGAATATCTGGTGAACAAAAGAGACTTGCGGAGGACATTGCCAAATCTAAGGAGGAAAGCAATGTGCTTCTCGCAAATGCACAGAAGGAAGCGGAAAACAACAAGCGTGATTTGCTTTTGCAGGCAAAAGAGGAAGTCTCCAGGGTACGTTCCGAATTGGAGCGTGAAGCCAGGGAGAAGAAACAGGAGCTTGCAAAAGAGCGCAATAAGCTCGAGCAGAAAGAAGAAAATATCAACCGTATTGAAGCTAATTGTGAGCGCAAGCAGGAGGAGATCGAGAGACGTCAGCAGAATGTTGCGGAACTCGAAGCAAGAGCCAAGGATTACGAGCAGCGTAAGAAGACTGAACTTGAGAAAGTATCGGGCCTTACAGTTGCAGATGCCAGAAGCTTAGTGCTTGACGAAGCAAAGCGCGAATATACACATGATATGGCTGTAATGCTCAAGCAGATGGAAGAAAAGACCAAACAGGATGCGGATAAGGTCGCAAAAGACATTATCGTTAACGCTATCCAGCGTTATGCATCTGATTACGTCTCAGAAGTCACTGTATCTGTAGTAAGCCTCCCCAATGACGAGATGAAGGGTAGAATCATCGGTCGTGAGGGAAGAAACATCAGAGCAATCGAGACTATTACCGGAGTCGATCTTATTATCGACGATACGCCTGAAGCAATCGTACTTTCATCGTTCGATCCTATCAGAAGAGAGATCGCAAGATTAACGATTGAAAGACTTGTAGCTGACGGAAGAATCCACCCGGCCAGAATCGAAGAAATGGCGGGCAAGGCAAAGAAGGAACTCAATCAAACTATTAAATCCGAGGGCGAGAAGGCAGCCTTTGATACCGGTGTAATGAATCTGCATCCGGAAGTTATCAAGCTTTTGGGACGTCTTCATTACCGCACATCGTACGGACAGAACGTACTGCAGCACTCCATTGAAGTATCTTGGATCGCTGCAATGATGGCGGACGAACTCGGACTTGACAGTAATCTTGCAAGGCGCGGCGGCCTTTTGCATGATATCGGTAAGGCAGTTGACTTTGAGCAGGAAGGAACACATATCCAGCTCGGTGTCGAGATCGCCAAGAAGTATCATGAAAGTCCCGCAGTCATCAACTGCATCGAGGCACATCACGGTGATGTTGAGCCTCTTACCGCAGAGGCTGTCCTGGTAGCTGCAGCAGATGCTATTTCTGCAGCAAGGCCCGGTGCCAGAAGAGAGAATCTCGAGACCTACATCAAGAGAATCGAGAAGCTTGAGGAGATCGCCACAAGCTTCGAGGGTGTCGAAAAGAGCTTCGCCATCCAGGCAGGCAGAGAGATTCGTGTCATCGTTTCACCTGATAAGGTTTCAGATGATGAGATGACTCTTAAAGCTCGTGATATCTGCAAGAAGATTGAGGATGAACTCGATTATCCCGGACAGATAAAAGTGAACGTCATCAGAGAGACGAGGGCAACTGACGTTGCTAAATAATTATTTAATCGCTTTTACATATATTATTTAACACGTTAGTATCATCTATCAAAACAAAAACAGGACCTGTTGTCATTCAGACAGCAGGTCCTTTTTGTTTGCTTTTTTGTTATAATTTAAAAGAATAAAAAGAACGGGGGTATTGCAATTGAGAGTTTGCTTTGTGGGCGATATAGTCGGTTATGCAGGGCGCAGGGCTTTTAAGACAGTGATGCCCGGGTTCCTTAAGAATAATGCCATTGATTGCTGCATCGTCAATGCCGAGAACAGCGTACACGGGCTTGGCGCTTCGATGAATATCATCAGAGAGCTTGAAGATTACGGTGCCGATCTTTTTACGATGGGCAACCATACATTCTCCAACAGAGAGTTCATAAGCCAGATCTCCAAGATCAAAAATGTTGCAAGGCCGGCTAATTTCAGCCCTTCATGGCCGGGCAATGATTTCTGCGTTTTCGAGAAGAACGGAGAGAAGATCGGTGTATTTAATCTCCTGGGCCAGGTATATGCCAATGTGCTTCCCGATAATCCTTTCGCCTGTGCGGACAGGATCGTGGACAGGCTGAAGAATGTCGAAGGCTGTTCTGCCATCCTCTTGGATTTCCATTGTGATGCCACATCAGAGAAGTGTGCTATGGGCTATTACCTGGACGGCAAGGTCTCTGTTGTAGCCGGCACACATACGCATGTCCAGACTGCTGACGAGACGATCCTGCCTTCAGGCACCGGATACATCACAGACTGCGGTATGGCAGGCGCCAAAGAATCCGTCCTCGGTATGGATGTCGAAGCGTCGATCAAGAGGCTTGCTTATAAGCTTCCTGCCAAGTACGAGCCTGCGGACGGCCCCGGATTCGTATGTGGTATTATTTTTGAGACTGATAAAAACGGAAGGTGTACCGACATAAGACGGTTTTGCGAATATGAGTGATAACAGAGCTAAGAAGAAAAAGACCGATCTGGATCTTTGTGTTTTATATGTTTTCCTTGTGATCTTACTTGTTACGGTAGATCAGTTCATTAAGAAAGTCATCGATACCGAGATGGAGTACGGCTCACTAAAGCCTGTGATCCCGGGCTTCTTCTCGCTCCATTATGTGCGCAACACAGGCAGCGCGTTCTCACTTTTTGCTGATAAAGACTGGGGTATTTATTTCCTGTCAGGCATGTCACTTGTCCTTGGCATCCTTATCTTCATCCTTATGCTCATCGCGGCATCGAGAAGCATGAAGCTTATTTCATTTGCTTTTTGCCTTTTGGCTTCCGGCGCTCTCGGCAATCTTGTCGACAGGGTCTGGCTTAAGTATGTAATCGACTATCTGAGATTCGACTTCGGAACATATACATTCCCGATCTTCAATTTTGCTGACATCTGCGCTGTGGTAGGTACGATACTTCTTATCTGCATCATTATCTTCGGCACCAAGTATTTCGAGTCATTCTGGCAGATCATCTTCAAGAAAAAAGAGAAGAAAAAAGAGCCTGAGTCTGAAGAAGATAATGTAGAGATCGAAGAGGCTGATGAGGCCGAAGATATCGAAATGTCTGAAGACGAAGATTCCGAAGAAAAGGAAGAGAGCGATGCCGATCCTGAATAAGACTTGTGAGACAGACGGAGTAAGGCTTGACAGCTTTGCTGCTGAGGCTTTTGACACAACTTATTCCAGGTCGTTTTATAAGAAACTGATCGATGACGGCAAGATCACCGTAAACGGAAAGGTGATCACAAAAGCAGGCACAAAGCTTGCTGCAGGCGATATCGTCGAGGCTGACATTCCTGATCCCGAGCCTGACAATTCCTTTGTCGCCCAGGATATTCCGCTCGATATCGTTTACGAAGATTCCGATCTGCTCGTTATTAATAAGCCCCAGGGCATGGTAGTCCATCCTGCCGCAGGACACAGTGAAGGCACGCTGGTCAATGCGCTGCTTGCCCATTGCAAGGATGATCTTTCAGATATCAACGGCGTTTTAAGACCCGGAATAGTCCACAGGATCGATAAAGATACTTCAGGCCTGATGCTCGCATGCAAGAATAACTTTACGCACCTGAAGCTTGCCGATATGCTCTCAAGACACGAGATCGTGAGAGAATACAGAGCTTTGGTCTACGGCGTTGTCAAGGAAGACAAGGGCATGATCGATGCCCCTATAGGACGCTCAGATAATGACAGACGCAAGATGGCTGTTATCAAGGACGGAAAGTCCGCGGTAACGCATTTCGAGGTTATCGAGAGATCGGGCGAGATATCCGACATCAAGCTTATACTCGAGACCGGAAGGACCCACCAGATCAGAGTCCATATGGCTTATATCGGCCATCCTGTAGTAGGAGATCCCGTCTATGCTTCGCGCCGTAAGAATTACGGACTGACCGGCCAGGCACTTCACAGCAGGGCGATCACTTTTGTTCATCCGAGAACGGGCGAGACGATGCATTTTGAGACGGAGCTTCCTGATTACTACACCGCTGTCCTTAACCGTTTTAAGGGCCTTGGTTGTTGACGGAAACCCTAATTAGCATAATAATTCTTTATATAGGAGAGCGTATTTGGAAGACAGAATCGAACATCTTAGCAATTCCACACAGACGGCCGGCGTTTATGCGACAAGAGTAGCCGAGTTTTTTGATGTCGACATTGAGCACGACGGCACAGGCTTTGTTATCTCCGGTGATTCCAAGAATGTTGCTTGTGCCAAAGATGCTTTCACAGCGCTCGATAAGTTATCCTCCGGCTCTGAGATAGACGAGACGGATATCCAATACATCATGAATCTTGCAAATGAAGGAAGGCTTGAAGAGTTCCTTAAGACTTCCGATGAAGTGTTCTATATGACTCCGTCAGGCCGCGCCATCAAGGCAAGAACTCTGGGTCAGAGACTTTATGTTGATTCGCTTAAGCAGTCTGAGCTTGTTATCTGTTCAGGTCCTGCGGGCACAGGCAAGACTTTCCTCGGCGTTGCCATGGCTGTTAAGGCTTTGAAGGCAAGGGAAGTATCGAGGATCATCCTTACCAGACCTGCTATCGAAGCAGGTGAGCGTCTGGGATTCTTGCCCGGCGACATTGAAGAAAAGGTCAATCCCTACATGCGCCCTATATATGATGCTCTTTCCGCACTCTTAGGCCAGGAGATGTTCGAGCGTTACTATGACAGGGGCGTTATCGAAGTTTCTCCTTTGGCATTTATGAGAGGAAGAAATCTTGATGACTGCTTCGTTCTTCTCGATGAAGCGCAGAATACAACACCCGAACAGATGAAGATGTTCCTTACCAGGCTCGGAGTAAACTGCCGCGCCTGTGTATGCGGCGATTTTACACAGATAGATCTTCCCAGAGGAATTGAGAGCGGTCTTAAGGATGCCATTACCGTCCTGCCGGATGTTGAAGGCGTCAGGATCGTAAGCCTCAATGACACTGATATTGTCAGAAACAGCCTTGTTGCAAGGATCGTAAAAGCTTATGAGAATGCAAAGAACAGCAAAGGTGAATTATGAGTAATAACAAGTCTGCAAAACCTAAGTTCCATCAGATCATTTCTTTGGTGCTCGCAGCGCTTACCGTAGTATTCATGGTTTTCTACGGATCACTTCCTGTCAGCTATGACTACGAGGTAGGCTCCATAGCAAATCAGGACATTTATGCTCCGAGAACCTTTGCCGATACTTATGAGACAGAAAGAAGAGCGATCATTGCCAGAGATACCGTAGAAGATATCTTCGTAAGATCCGATAAGCAGTCTGAAGAGAGCATCGACAGGGTAGATGACTTCTTCGATCTTGCAGAGCAGGTGAGAAAGGATGTTACCCAGTCGCGAAATACTTCTACTCCCATGGCTCCTTCTGAAGCTGCCGGCAAGCTTGCAGACAGCGTTGACCAGACAATGGGTGCAAAGGTCGATCCTGAAGAACTCGTAGTGCTTTTCGAGATGTCGAATCCGACATTTACATACATCAGAGAGAAGACAACATCGCTTGCAGAGCTCATAATGCTTGGCGATGTCAATGATGCCGAGCTGGCAGCAAAGATCGATGAACAGATCGAGAATTTCCGTTCGTCCAATCCTTCTTATTCGAAGTTCTCTGAAGCTATGCGCATCGTATTGTCCACGATGCTTGAGCCTAATACCGTTTACGACGAGAAGTCGACGGCTGACTCTGCAAACAATGCGTATATCGCGGTTAAGAATGAGCCTGTCATGGTCGATAAAGGATCAAGACTGGTTGAAGCAGGTTCCATCATCGATGAGCACATCTACAGCAATCTCGTTGAACTCGAGCTCATCAGAGAATCCTCATTCGACTTCGTCATCTTCCTTAGAACGTTCCTTTATGTATTGATCATCACGGCTTGTGCTCTGGTCTACCTCAACATCGAACGTAAGAAGCGCAAGATCAGCATGCCGATCTTTTACATGCTCATCGTTACGTTCCTTATCTCGATCGGCGCATCCGTATATCTTTCGACTGTTTCAACACTGCTTTGTATCGTTATATTCTTTGCGACAGTTTGTGCGACATATCTCGGCACACAGGACGGCATCATACTTTCAGTGATCAATCTTCTGCTCGTATGGCCGATGTATTATTTCGAGCCTGAAGTGTTCTTTATCACACTCGTAGGCATCGTATTCTGCTCGATCTTCGCCGGCAGAACGGACAAGATAATCAATAACGCCGCTTTGATCTTCTTCCCGACGATCGCGACAGTCGGCGCAAGCTTTATCTATAACTTCCTGATCGGTAATACCAGAACCGAATATCTCAATTCCTTTATCTATTCATTTGTCAGCTGTATCGCTTCACTGGTTGCAGCAATCGGTCTGTCTCCTATCTATGAGCTCGTGAGCAACGCGGCTTCGCCTGTAAAGCTCATCAGCCTGAGCCAGCCCGGACAGCATCTGCTTAAGCGTTTGTTCCTTGAGGCTTCGGGCACACACTCACATTCAATGATGGTCGCAAATCTCGCTGACTCCGCTGCTGAAGCGATCGGTGCAGATTCGCTCCTTTGTAAGGTTGCCGCTTATTATCACGATATCGGTAAACTCGAGAATCCCGAGTACTTCACCGAGAACCAGCACGGCGGCGTTAATCCTCATGACACGCTCACCGTTATGGAGAGTGTTGCAATTATCACCAAGCACCCTGAAGACGGTGTTAAGCTCGCCAAGAAGGAGAGACTTCCTAACGCGATCATAAAGATCATCGACGAGCACCACGGCACTACATATCCTTCGTACTTCTACCGCAAGGCAGTAGAGGATGCGAAGGCAAGAGGCCTGGAACCGCCGGATATCAATAACTTCAGATACAGAGGACATATTCCTTCTTCAAGAGAATCTGCAGTCGTCATGATCGCTGATACCTGCGAAGCTGCAGTAAGATCCATGAAGATCAATGACGTCCAGGGCGCAGAGCAGCTTATCCGCGCGCTGATCAAGGATAAGATCGATCAGGACCAGCTCAGCAGCTCAGGCCTTTCTTTCGATGATATCGAGAAGATCGTTGTAGCCTTCAAGCAGGTCTATGCCGGTGTATTCCACGAAAGGATCAAGTATCCTGAATGAAGATAAATGTTGTAAACAGAGCGGAAGGTTTTCCGGAAGATATAATATCTTCGCTTAACGAATATATCTCTAAGCTCGGCGATTGCATTACGGGCGAGGATTACTGTTCGCCACAGGTCGCAAGATCGCTCAAGGATGCCTATGCGACGCTGACTTTTGTCACTCCCGAAGAGATCCGTGAGATCAATCTCGAGCAGCGCGAAATAGATAAGGAGACAGACTGTCTTTCTTTCCCGATGCTCGAATTAAGGGAAGGCGAGTTTGAGATGATCCCTGACAGCGGTGACTTTGAGACTGACGATGACGGCAATCAGGTCCTTTGCTACGGAGACATTCTCATCAATCCCTTTGCCTGCAAAGCACAGGCTGAAAGCTATGGTCATTCATTCGAGCGTGAAGCAGTATTCCTTATCGCGCATTCGCTTCTGCATCTTTTGGGATACGACCATATCGATCCTACAGATGAGAAGATCATGATCGACAGGCAGAAGAGACTCATGAGAGATCTCGGCCTTGCTTTCGATGACGAGATTCAGGACATCTACGAGATGGATAACCACAGAGAAGCATCACAGTCGGAGACTCTTATTCCTGCAGGAACACCCTGTAAGCACTGCGGAACCGTTGCTTTGCTCGGACGCCCAAATGTAGGCAAATCCACGCTTCTTAATTACATAACGGGAATGAAGATCGCCATCGTATCACATAAGCCACAGACAACGAGGACCAATATCAGGACCATCTACAATACTGAGGATACGCAGATCATATTCACCGATACGCCGGGTATTCACAAGCCGACATCAAAGATGGGCGAATTTATGGTCGACAGATCTTACAAGGCTGCTCTTGGCGCTGACTGCGTTGTGCTCATTGCGGACGGCAGATTCCCTGAGCCGGGCGCTGTTGAGAAGAAGCTTATGTCGCTTCTTAAGGAGAGCAATAAGAAGGTCATACTCGCCATCAACAAATACGATGAAGCAGGGCAGGCAAAGCTTTTGCCCCTCACGCAGAAATATGCAGAGCTCTATGACTTTGAAGACGTTGTCCCTGTCAGCGCTAAAACAGGCAAGAACGTTGATCTGCTCTTGAGCGTAATTACCAAGATGCTGCCTGAAGGCCCGAGGCTCTATGACAGTGAATACATGACTGACCAGACTGAAAGAGTCATTGCAGCAGAGCTGATCCGTGAGCAGCTCCTTCACTATACTGACCAGGAGATCCCGCACGGCACTGCCGTTATCATAACCGAGTTCAAAGAGAAGAATGACGACGGTGAGATAACTGACGGAGATGACCGCTCTATCGCAGTCATCAAGGCTGACATCATTTGCTCAAGGGATTCTCACAAGGGCATCATCATCGGCAAAGACGGCCAGATGATCAAGCGCATCGGTACGGCCGCAAGAAGGAATATCGAGAAGATGCTTGACTGCAAGGTCTTCCTTGATCTCTATGTTAAGGTCAGGAACGACTGGCAGAACAACGATGCCCTCTTAGGTGAGACGGGCCTCGGCAAAGACATTGACGAATAATGGATCCTTTTAACTGCCGCGGTCTTATAATCCGCTCTTCCGAATACAAAGAGAAAGACAGGCTTTTATCTGTGCTTACTGCAGACAGGGGCCTTATTACCATTTGCGCGAAAGGCGTTTCAAAGCCGGGGAGCTCGTTGGGATGCTTTTCCATGCCGTATATGCTTTGCGACTTTGTGGTTACCATATCTCACGGTTATTACTATCTGAAAGATGCATCGATAATCGAGAGCAATTCCAAGATCATGGACAGCCTCGAGCAGATGACCGTCGCAGCACACATCTCATCCTGTCTTATGGACTGCACGCTTCAGAGCGAGAATGCCAAGGACGCTTATGAATTGGCCGTCTATGCTTACTATAATCTGGCGAACAACAAGGATAAGTACCTTCTTATCTATTCCGCATTTAACTGGAGACTTCTTACCATAGCGGGATTTACTGTCATTTACGATCTTGATGATGCCATCAGCAAATCAACACATAAGTACATGATAAATATCTCAGGCGGTGAGCGCGGAGACGGTAACAACAGAGCTTTCAACAGGATGCTTGAAGAACCGTCAGTAAGGGCTTTGAACTTTTTCGCTACGTGTGATCTTAAAAGGCTCTTTACTTCAAGCGCTGACAGGAATATACAAGAGGAGCTTAAGGGTTTTACGACGGACTATCTGTCTATGCATTTCGAGAAGCGCTATGATGCGCTGTCTGTGCTGAATAATCTTTAGACAGTCATGACGGTCAATAAAGGAGAATGAGAATATGAGAAAGATCATTGCAATCGGCATGAGCCTTATCCTTATAACAGGAGCATTAACAGGATGCAAGAAGCAGCCAAGTGATAAAGAGACTGCAAAACGCCTGCAGGAAATGTATGGCGGTGAGAGATTTGAAGTCAGCGGGGGACGTGCTTCTTCTCGGGACAGGGATCTTGAATTTGAAGTCTGGTATGACAAGGAAGGAGCCGCTATCTGGCCTGACATAGAGATTGGCGGTGATTACTATCTCTATTCATCATATGGTTCGGCTGTTTGCAATTATTGGAATGATGAATACCGCAAATGCATCGATAAATACGGGTTTGCTGAAGTGGACTACGGCAAGGACGGCGAGGATGAAGACTCCTGTACTCCGAACCTGGTATACATTTTCATCGATTCCGAAGCATCTTCCGAATCCCTTAATGACGTAGAATCGCTTCTTAAGGATCTGAGAGAAATATGCCGGATGGAAGATGATTTCCATGATTCCGGTAAAAGTACATATTACTATGTCGCGTATATCTGGTTTATTGACAGTAACGAGGAACAATACCTGAAAAATTCCGGAATAAGGATCGAATCAGATACCAAAGACAAAGAATTGAGATTTGACGATATGGATGATTATCACGAAGAGAAGTCAGATCCCCGCAAAACACCTTTGTCCAATGGAAATGCCAAGATCTACGTAGATTAACGATCGGTCCTGATATTCAAGCCGGCATCAACATATGTCAGATGTCGACATCTTTAACTAAGTACTTGCTGTCAGAGCTGCCGTCCTTATAAGAAACGTATATGTGCTTTATGTGATCTTCCTCATCCATGTGAAGAAGATAACTGACATCATAATTCTTTAAGGCGAGTTTCTCGTCATCCTTGTATCTGGCATCGCAGAAATTAAAGTATATGCTGTATTCATGCGGTTCTTTGGAAGCGAAATCGATCAAAAGCTCTGTCATTTCTTCTTCTGAGGGCACCTGGGATTTGTCATCGTAGAAAAGGATCACAGTGCAGTCATAATCCATGTAATTCTTTATGAATTTTTTAGCGCCCATTTCCTCTAAAGCATATCCGCCTTCGTTATATGTATAATATCCGGTTATCAGATAACTTGAGCAGGGGAAATTGCCTTCTAACACACGGTCAAGTTCATCGATACAATCTTCCTTATACAGGAGACTTTGGTAATTTGTCCTGATCTCTCCCTTTTCTTTCCAAACACTGATCACAGCATCGGGAAACAGCTCGGAACTTAACAGTATGGAATTGTAATCAGTTCCGAGTTCGCTGTCAGGATGGCCTATATAGGTAAAGTTGTCATCCGGGAATGCTTTGTTCATTTCTTTTACCCAACGCTTCTGATCTGCTTCCTGAAACGGCGTGCATGAAGCGAGAAAAAGGCTTGCTGTAAGTGCCAGCGCGATTGCTTTAAAAGATTTAAGTCTCATATTTCTATCCCTTAGATTTAATATTGATTACCGGTATCAATATACACCACAAGGGCTCTTTATGTATAATTCATTTATCAAATTTGAAAGGACCGCTCTTATGAATCTTTCAACAACCCCTTCACACCGTATAGGCGAAGCCTTAGTCAAAGTTATCGATAAGAACGGCAATCCCGTTGCAAATAAAGAACTTGTATTAAACCAGAAGTCTCATGAGTTCCTCTTCGGATGCGGAGCTTTTGACTTCGTGTCATGGTACGGCACACCCATCGATACTTACAGAACTGCAAAGTGGCTTGAACTGATGAATTACGGAACACTTCCTTTCTACTGGGGCAAGTATGAGCCTGAAGAAGGAAGGACAGAGTATGAGAGCCGTAAAGCAGCAGCCGACATCCTGAAGGCTAATAACGTCACTATTAAGGGACACCCGCTTTGTTGGCATACGGAATGCGCCGACTGGCTTTTGAAGTATTCTGACGAAGTCATCATGGACAAGCAGCTCGCAAGGATCAACAGAGACGTAACACTTTTTAAGGGAACCATCGATATATGGGACGTCATCAATGAAGTCGTCATCATGCCGGTCTTCGATAAATACGATAATGCGGTAACAAGACTTTGCAAAAAGTACGGAAGAGTAGAGCTCGTTAAGGAAGTTTTCGCTGCTGCAAAGGCAGCCAATCCCGAAGGAATATTCCTTATCAACGATTTCAACACTTCGCCTCAATACGAGAAGCTCATCGAAGAGTGTCTCGATGCAGGCGTTGAGATCTCTGCTATCGGCATACAGTCCCACCAGCACCAGGGATACTGGGGAGAAGAGAAGCTCCGTGATGTATTGAAGAGATTCGGAAGGTTAGGACTTCCTATCCACTTTACGGAAAACACATTGATCTCCGGCGATATCATGCCTGCTTATATCGAAGACCTTAACGACTGGCAGGTCGAAGAGTGGCCGACGACAGAAGAAGGCGAGATCAGGCAGGCAAAGGAATGGGAAGAGATGTACCGTATCCTGTTTGCAGATCCTAATATCAAGGCCATTACGGGATGGGATTTTACTGACGGTGCCTGGCTTAATGCGCCCAGCGGACTTGTCACGACTGATAACAGATGTAAGCCCGCTTATGACAAGCTCTTAAGCCTCGTAAAAGGTGAGTGGTGGACAAAGGGTGAAGTAATCCGTACAGATAATGAAGGTGTTGTATCCGTTAAGGGCACTAAGGGTACTTATGAGATCGAGGGCACTGAAGGAGTTATCACGCTTGGATCAGAGCCTTCCAAGGCGACCGTTCAGATCTTCCAGTGATCAGGGAACAGCATTATATAGTCAGGCTTTTCCAAGCGTTCATCTATAAGGAGCGCAAAGCCTGTGTCTGTCTCTGTCCTTATTACTCGTCCTACGGCCTGAAGCACTTTCTGCCATCCCGGGAATCTGTATGCGAACGAGAAGCCGTCACCGAATTTTTCTGCGTAGTAATTGCTTAATATCTGGCGTTCGGGCGTTATCTTCGGCAGGCCGACGCCTACGATAACAACGCCGGTGAGCTTATCTCCTACGAGGTCAATTCCTTCTCCGAAGTGACCGCCTAAAACTGCAGCACCGATAAGAAGACCCTTGTACGGCACGGTAAATGCCTCCAGGTATTCTTCTTTCTCGACGCCTGTCATATCGGTTACTTGTGAGATGATCTTATAATCCTTAACGCCTTTGGATTTGAGCTCCTGCTCGATCCTCGGCATTATCTGGTTCATGTATTCGAATGAAGGGAAAAATACCATGTGATTGCCCGTGCGGTCTTTGAGGCAATCCGCGATCTTGAGCGCGAGGTCGTCCTGAGTGATCGAACGGTTCTTATAAGTGGTCGAGATATCGGTGTCTATCATTATCTCAAGGTTCTCCGGCGGGAAGGGCGAAGGAAGCCTTAAGAATGAAGCGTAGTCGCAGTCAGGCCCTACCAGGCAGTTGCGGTAATACTCGTAGGGTGTGAATGTAGCAGAGAAGAATATTACGGACATCCTGTCCCTGATTATGTAATCGAGCTTTTTTGAGCAATCAAGACAGTCGAGTGTGATAGTAGTATCACCGTTCTCTCTCGAAGCGATGGTGATATATGCATCATCAAAGTAGTGCTCCAGTACTGTAAGGAAATACCTTGCTTCGAAGAAGAACTTAACAGCGGTACGTCTTGTCTGGCCCTGCTCAAGATTATCAAGGATGGGGGCAAGGTTTCGTATAGTGAACCAGAGCTTTGCATAAAGCTGTCTCGGAGGCTGCTTCATGGCTTCCCAGTTATCGGTCATTAAAACTTTGTGTTCATCAGCCTGTTCAAGCAGTTTGAAACATGAACTCGACGAATCAAAGCAGGTTCCGATACTGACGAAGAAGTTTCGAAGCTGATGGAGCATCGTCTCGACCTTCGTGTTCCTGCCCTTAAAATCAAAGATCATCTGGTCAATAAGGCTGAGAGAAAACGATGCAGAGAACATGTCGCGGCCCCTGTCTATCATGTTGTGGGCCTCATCTACCAGAACGGCTATACGCTGGCTTCCGGGCTCCATTGAGGTAAGGGATACTCTAGGGCAGAACACGTGGTTATAGTCACCGATGATGACGGTGCAGTAGTTCATCGTGTCTATCATGAACTCGTGAGGGCAGATATTGTGCTTTAAAGCGATCTCCGTGATCTTCTCAGGTGTGATCTCGTCAAAAGCCAGAGATTCTGCCAGGGCAGCCTTGAGCTTGCCGTAGTAGTCCTTGGCAAGAGGGCAGAACTTGGCATCGCATTCGGTGCCGAAGGGACACATCTTTTCCTTGGACCTTAGAGTGATAGATCTTATTATCAGTCCTGATTTGCGCATTGCGTTCAGGGTAGCCTCGGCAACGCCGCGGGTCGCTTCCTTGGCTGTCAGATAGAAGATCTGGTCATAGCGGTTCTTTACAAGGCCTTTGACGGCAGGGTAGAGAACGGATACGGTCTTGCCTATGCCGGTGGGCGCCTCTACGAAGAATGCCTCCTGCGAATTGAGCGCCAGAAGGGCTTTTTTCATGAACTCCTTCTGACCGGGCCTTATTGTGTCAAAGGGGAACCTTATCTGTGTGACGGTATCCATGAGGCTGTTCTGGTAGTCGAGCAGTGTCTTGGCAAAGACGCAGTATTCAGCGCATGTCTCTTCCCAGAACTTCTCGGCTTCCTCGAATGACATCGGATAAGTATTCTCGTAGCTGTCCAAAGTGGTTATTGATACATATCTTAACGTCAATGAGATATCGAGCACATCGGAATTTGTAAGAAGATACATCGCGCCATAAAGCTTAAGCTGGGTCACGTGTTCTGGCCTTACAAGCGCTTCGAAGCTCTCTTTGGTAGAGTTGAAAGACTTGATCTCAAAGAGCATGGGCGGTTTGCCGGGCTTGTCGAGCATCGCGTCAAATCTGCCGTTAACGGAAAGACAGACGCCTGATTCCGAGATATAGTCGTATACCAGCGTTTCTTCTGTGATGACTATGTCTCCGTAAGCTTTCTTAAGATCCGAGAATACTCTCTGGTGGAGCTTTGTCCCTTCAACGCCTGATACAGAGCCGTAAGAACCGCCCGCGAGATTGCCGCGGCGCGATACATAAGAGGCCAGATCTGTAACGGAAACACTTATCTTATCCATATGGTGATTATAATATTTGACCACTCTATCTCAAAGGGGAATGAGCGAAATTGAGACTGGTTGTCCCCTTATTGAAAATTATTGTCCTATGATATAAAATCTATCCCGCACGCAGATGTGGTGGAATTGGCAGACGCGCTAGCTTCAGGTGCTAGTGGGAGCAATCTCGTGCGGGTTCAAGTCCCGCCATCTGCACCAAGGTCTGAGGCTTTTCGTGATAATTCACGGAAAGCCTTAATTTATTGCATTTTATATGAAAAAGGTGGTTGTCCTGAAGTGCTCGTTTTGCTATGATTAAAATAGTTTTACAAACACAATAATCTTTTTATTCAGGAGGTTTTTTATGGCAAAATTTGTATTATCAGCAGCTAAGACAGGCTTCAAATTCAATCTTGTTGCCAGCAATGGCGAGACTATTGCTTCCAGCCAGGTTTACAAATCTGTAGCAACTGCCAAGAATGGTATTGCTTCCGTAGCAGCAAATGCACCGGTCGCTAATATCGAAAACCAAACGGTAAAGGATTTTAAGGCTGAAGTAAATCCTAAGTTCGAAGTCTATAAGGACAAGAAGGGTGAATTCCGCTTCCGGTTAAAGGCTAAGAACGGCCAGATCATCGCTACAAGTGAAGGCTACTCCAAGGTTGACAGCTGCCTTAAGGGTATTGCTTCTGTTAAGAAGAATGCTCCTGCTGCTAAGATCGAAGAGAAGTAAGGATCAAATAAGCAGATAATAACGTAAGAGCCTGCAAACGCAGGCTCTTTTTTGTTTGATAAAATGGCTTTCAAACTGCATAATGTTATCAATAAATCTTTATTTGGAGTGACTGCTAATGAAGCTTTGCACCGAGTGCCATTGGGAAGGCTGGGACAGGATCCTCGATATATATTCCGACATGTACGATGTGCTGCCGGATTACATTAATGCTGATGACAGATATAAGATAGTTATCCTTGAGAAAGGCTGTATCATGCTTGAGTCAGACGGAATTACAAGCGAAGTAAAGGCTCCGTCAATCATTCTGCTGTCCCAGAAAGATAAGATCTCCTATAAGATCGTTAAGGCAATGAAGGCTTATGTCACTTTCTTCGATCCGACAGTCATCCGTGACGAGTTTACTTACGAACGCATCGATTCGGGCGAGTTTGAAAAAATGATCGGCCAGGTTATCTATCAGGATTATCTGCTTATCAGGGATTTTGCATTCAGGGAAGATAAGGCACATCAGATAATCCCGCTTCCGATGACCGGGTTTAAGCACATTAAAGGTCTTTATATCTCGATGGACAACCAGCTCAAAGGCCAAAAAGACGGTTTCTGGCCCTGCAGGAGCAGGTCTTTCCTGATGGAGATACTGCATTATATCGTGTATTCGTACTTCATCATCAGCCCGGAAACCGAAGCTGATGAAGAGACTTTCGAGCAGGAGAAGTTCGCCGAGATCGCCGAGTACTTAGAGCAGAATTTAAGCGAGCCGATCACATTGGAGATGCTCACTAAACAGTTTGCGATCAACCGCAATAAGCTCAATCAGATATTCGAAAAGCAGGCTTCGATGACATGCCTTAATTATCTGCTAAAGCTCAGGATGGATCTTGCCATGATCCTACTCAGCAAAACCGAATTGCCGGTAGGAGAGATAGGCGCACGCGTTGGTTTTCCTGACCCGAACTATTTCACGAAGGTCTTTAAGAGCAAGACCGGAAAGACGCCTACCAAATACAGATATCCGTAAGATCGTGCAGATTTTACTAGTTTATGTGTAGATATTTCTAATTAGCTTTTCACGGGTGTAATAGACTTTGCTTGAAAATACGTGAATTCAGGCAAGGAGGACAGCCCGTGAATCGCAATAAGTCATTATCCGTATTGTTAGCATTCTGCATGCTGATGAGTATCGCTGTCAGTGGGTGTTCTGCTGAGAGCGATGTCAGCCGTGAAAGCAGCGCAATAAGCAACGGAACGGTTTCTGTCGATGACAGTTATGTCATGGAAAAGGTCAAGACAGATGCTATTAAGTCGGTAGTTATCAATTCCCATAACGCAGAAGAAATAGCGGGTTCTGAATACGGTGAGCAGTATACTATGCGCGATATCGTCAGCATCACTTATGATGCGGGCGATCTTGACGGCATGCTTCCGCAGACAGTCAGCAAAGACCTTGAGTTTTATATGAACAGCGCTACTTCAGAGTGGGAGCTTTTAAGCGAGAAAACTACCGCTTGTGAAGTCGATAATACAAATCTTGTCGGTACGAGTTGGAAATGCGATTCCCTTAGTGCAGAGAGCCTGTCTCAGGTTTTCGAAGGCGAGATACCTGCAGACAGCACGGGTACGCTCTATATACGTTTCCTAAAGAAAATGGGCGGCTTTGCTTTCAATATGGATAACGGCATCAACACTCCTGATGAAAGATTTTTCGTAACTGTCGGAACGGGCGCGAAAATCGCTTGGGCCGGACAAGAAGGAGTTGTAGAAAAGAGCGTAAAGATGACCGAAGGTTCTGTAACGGACGAAGGCATCCTGAATCTTGTCCTCGGTTCCGGCGACAGCAGCTTGATCTTGAGCTTTGGTGATAACACGGTACTTATAAAAGATCAGGAATACGATACGGCTGTCGGACTTGAAGTCAATGAATCAAAGGTCTATAAAGACAACCTTCCGGTTATTGAGGTCACTTCGGATAACGCGAATAATGGGGATTGGGACGTGGATATCGGCCTTAAGGAAGGTAATCTTTCTCCCGAATTGACCTGGGAAAAAGTTGAAGGTGCCGGCTGCTACGCTGTGTTCATGATCGATGTCTCCACGACCACATGGCTCATGTGGTACGTGATCGTCGATACCACGCATTTTGATAAAGGCAGATATACTGACAGTACGGAATATGTAGGTCCTTATCCGCCGGGAGCGCATGACTTTATCGTTTATGTCGTAGCACTTAAGGATGAACCGAAGATATCTTCGTATCCGTTAGACCAGATAACCGGAGATATCGATGACAAGCTGAATGTGCTTAACACGGCTGCTGACGGAAGTGTTGGTAATGTCCTTGCTTATGGAAGTGTAAAAGCTACTTATACTTCTCCGGAGCTCTATTACGATTACAGATAATATTTACCATTTGCCGTAAGGGCAGATCCCTTTAACTAGTGCGGCCCTGATCTCGACAAAGCATCCGCAGGCTAGACAAGTGCCCTGATTGAGCTTGTCACAGCTGCTGCAAAGAGAAAGCCTTCTGCCTGATTCAGCTTTATCAACAAGATCTTCTTTTGGAAGTGAAGAGAGGCCATTGATAACAATGGCCTCGTATTTTTCTTTGCTGAAGTCTTTAAGAAGACACCTCGTGCAGATCTTCGTCATACGGTAACTTCGATATGCATTACGCTTGCAGCGGGAATGCTGAACGTGAACTTGTCTCCGTCTGTCTTGAAGGCATCGAAATCAACATCCTTTACGACATCGGGTTCATCGAAAGTATTGTGATCAGTAATGTTGCCTGTGACAACGGACGCCTTGACTGACTTGACTTCGCTGCCGAGAAGATTTGTCTCGATCTCATAAGGGTCGCTGACGGAAAGGTTTGTAAGCGTAATGTGGATCTTGCCGTCCTTGTCCTTGGATACCGATTCGGTGAGGTTCGGGACCTTGTATTCGTCTTCGAGGCCGATAGTCTCTGTGTCGATGGAGCTCTCGAGGAGTTCATTGTCCTGATGGGAACTGAACATCTTAAAGACATAGTAGGTAGGAGTCTTTACCATCTTCGGGCCTTCCGTGAGGATAACGGCCTGCAGAACGTTTACGAGCTGGGCGATGTTGGCCATCTTTACGCGCTTGCAGTGCTTGTTGAAGATGTTGAGGTTGATGCCTGCGATAAGAGCGTCGCGGATAGTGTTCTGCTGATAGAGGAAGCCAGGGTTAGTGCCTTCTTCAACGTCATACCAAGTACCCCATTCATCTACCATGAGACCGATCTTGCATTCAGGATCGTATCTGTCCATGATGGCTGAGTGCTTTTCGATGAATTCTTCCATTGCGAAAGTCTTCGAAAGAGTTATGTACCATTCTTTGTCGTTGAACTTAGTAGCAGAGCCCTTGTGATCCCAGTCGTAGGGGAGAGTGTAGTAGTGGAGGGTAAGACCGTCCATGTAGCCGAAGTTCTGCGGGAACGTACCCTGCTGTCTGAAGCATTCGCGGAGCATCGTCTCAGTCCAGTTGTAGTCCTTGTCCGTTGGACCTACTGCGAGCTTTTTGATCTTCTTGTCGGGATTAAACTGCTTTACGAATGTCTGGTAGTGCTTGTAAAGGCTTGCATAGTATTCAGGCACCATGTTGCCGCCGCAGCCCCATGTCTCGTTTCCTACTGCAAAGTAGTCAACTGTCCAGGGCTTTTCTCTGCCATTGGCTCTTCGAAGGTCTGCCATAGGGGAGACGCCGTCGAATGTCATGTACTCGACCCACTCGCTCATCTCCTGAACGGTTCCGCTTCCGATATTGCCGTTGACGTATGTCTTACAGCCGAGCTGTTCAGCGAGCTCCATGAACTCGTGTGTTCCGAAGGAGTTATCCTCGGTAACGCCGCCCCAGTTGGTGTTGATCATCTTCTTGCGGGTTTCCTTGGGTCCGATGCCGTCCTTCCAGTGATACTCATCTGCAAAGCATCCGCCCGGCCAGCGCAGAACGGGGATCTTCATCTCTTTCAATGCTTCCACTACATCGTTGCGCATGCCTTTGGTATTGGGAATATCGGAATCTTCGCCTACGAAGACGCCTTCATAAATACATCTGCCGAGATGCTCTGAGAAGTGTCCCTGGATCTCGGGATTGATGTGACCTTTTTCTTTGTTGGGGTTAATAACGAGTTTGAACATTTTGCCCTCCGCTAAATACTATTGGATATTTTGCATTATATATTATATACTTCCGTCGTGATTTATTTTGATAACAGTGCAACAACCTTTGTATCTGATGCCGTAAGGGCGAAGATCGTTGAACTCACGGAGGATTCTTTATCCGCTAATCCGGGAGCTCTTCACAAGCTCGGAAATAAAGCAAATGAACTTTATGAGGGCATCAGAAAAGAGACAGCTGATATTCTCGGCGCAAGGCCCGAGGAGATATTTTTCACGTCCTGCGCTACAGAGAGCGCAAACACCGCCATCAAGGGCTACATGAGCCGTAATAAGAGGGCAGGCAACGCTGTTATCTCCACGAGGACAGAGCATAAGGCTACGTTAGAAAGCCTCGAATATCTGGCTAAGCTTGGCTACGAGATCCGCTATGTTAAGGTCGGAAGTGACGGCAAACCTCTTATGGAGAGCCTTGAAGAAGAACTCGCTAAGGGCGGTGTCGCTCTGGCCTGCTTTACGCTCGTAAATAACGAGACAGGCTCTATTCTTCCTTTCGAGACTATCGCGAAAACGATCAGGGCAAAGTCTCCTTCAACCGTTATCTATCTTGACTGCGTTCAGGCATTGGGAAAGATGCCTGTTAATCTTTCTTCCCTTGGCGCTGACATGGCTTCGTTCTCGGGCCACAAGATCCATTCAGTCAAGGGCAACGGCGTGCTTTATGTCAAAAAAGGCGTCAGGATCGATCCTTTGATCGTAGGCGGAGGCCAGCAGGACGGCATGCGCTCCGGTACCCAGAGCCCCGTGCTCGCAGGAGCTTTCCTTGCTGCACTCAAGGAAGTTGGCACAGGTATCGAAGAAGGAAGGGCGAAGATAACTGAGATCAATGAGTATCTGCGCAGGGAGCTTTCTGCAAGAGAGGCAATAATCCTGTCTCCAGACGATGCTCTCCCTTATGTGCTCAACGTTTCTTTCAAGGGATTCGAATCCGAGACGATGCTTCATTGTCTTGAGATCTACGATATATATGTTTCGACCGTGTCCGCGTGTTCGGCTAAGACCAAGAAGGTCTCTTATGTCCTACTGGAAAGCGGAGTGGACAGGAAGATTGCCGCAAATGCGGTAAGACTCAGCTTCTCCAGGGAGAATACAATGGAAGAGGCAAAAGAGTTTATCAGATGTGTGGATGAGATCTACGATCAATTTCTTGTGAAGTGAGGGATTAAAGATGGCAAATGTCCTTTTGGCGAGAATGGGTGAGATAACCCTCAAAGGCCTTAACAGAGGATCTTTTGAGATCCAGCTCAAGAGCAATCTCAAGTACAGGTTAAAGAGATTCGGCAATCTGAAGATATATCAGAGCCAGAGCAGGATCTGGATCGAGCCCAAGGAAGAGGATAATCCGAATTTTGCGGATATGGCTTCAGCTGAAGAGATAATGAAGGCCGTATGCCAGGTTTTCGGAATCGTATCAGTGAGCCTTGCAAGAAAGTTCGAAGGCGACTTCGAATCGATCAAAGAGAACGCTTTCGTCTTTGTACAGGAACTCCTTGAGCGCAATCCCGATTTCAAGACTTTTAAAGTCGAGAGCAAGCGCGGAAATAAGACATTCCCGATGACATCACCGGAGATCTGTGAAGAGCTCGGCTACCAGTTATTGGAGAAGTTCCCTGATCTTACGGTCAAGGTCAAGAATCCTGACTTCATCGTCAATGTCGAGATCCGTGAATCAAACTATATCTATGTGGGCAAGATGATGGCTCACAGAGGCCTTCCTGTCGGCACTTGCGCAAAGGGAATGCTACTTTTGTCAGGCGGCATCGACAGCCCTGTGGCAGGCTTCATGATGGCTTCCCGCGGAATGCCCCTGGATGCAGTATATTTCCACTCGTATCCTTACACGAGTGACATGGCAAAGCAGAAGGTTATTGACCTCGCCAGGATCGTATCCGGGTATTCCGGACGCATGACTCTTCATGTCGTAAACTTCACGCAGATCCAGCTGGATCTCTATAAGAATTCACCGCAGGACATGCTTACGGTCACGATGCGCCGTGTAATGCTTCAGATAGCTGAAAGACTCGCGCAGAAGAATGACTGCAAGTGCCTTATCACAGGCGAGAGCCTTGGCCAGGTCGCTTCCCAGACCATGGAAGCAATCGCTGCCACTAATGAAGTCGTTAAGATGCCGATCTTAAGACCTCTTATCGGTATGGACAAGCAGGCTACATGCGATATTTCCAGAGATATCGGTGCTTTTGAGACATCTATCCTTCCTTACGAGGATTGCTGCACTGTTTTTGTTGCAAAACATCCAAAGACACACCCGCATCCTGAGGATATAATCGAAGCAGAAAAGAATCTCGACATTGAAGATCTTGTCGAGCGCGGTGTATTAGGCACGGAAGATATCGTTATCGATCCGTTCTGATCTTTTTGGAAAGCAGGAGGAGAGCTTTGAGAATAGGTAAGCTTACAGACGAGCAGCTTGAATCCCTTGTCTTATCAAGGCTGCCGCAGCTGTCCAGCAAGACACTTTCCGGTGCCGGGATCGGCGCTGATTGTGCGTGGCTTAAGACCGGCGAAAATCTCCTCGTCACGTCATCTGATCCTATCACGGCAGGAGGAAGCGAATCAGGTACTCTTGCCATCCATGTATCCTGCAACGACATTGCAGCCTGCGGTGTACAGCCGACAGGCATATTGATCGTTATTATCGCGCCTCCTTCGGCTACCGAAGAAGAGATCGTATCGATCGTTGACCAGGCCAGCAGGGAAGCGGGAAAACTCGGTGTGGATATCGTTGGCGGTCACACTGAAGTGTCCGACTGTGTAAACAGATTTGTCGTAATTTCCACGGCTTTCGGCGTAGTTGAGAAGGGAAGCCCCGTTCCGCTCGGTCATGCAAAGCCCGGTGACAAGCTCCTCATAACAAAGACCGGAGCCATCGAAGGCAGCTTTATCGCTGCCAATGAACATGCAGACAAGCTTGAGGGCAAGGTGCCCGCTGAATATATCGCTGAAGCTAAGACATACAGCGAATTGATCTCTGTTGTCAAAGAAGGGACTATTCTTGGCCCTTTGGTCTCAGAAACAGGTGAGTTAAGAGAAGACGGCTTCCCCAGATCGTGCGTTAACCTCATGCACGACGTTACTGAGGGCGGCGTGGAAGGCGCGGCCTTTGAGATGGCTGATTTTTCCAAGACAGGTGTTACCCTGGACCAGCGTCTTGTGCCTTTTACGGACTGCTCCAAGGCAATCTGTGAGGCTTTGGGACTTGATCCTTTCAGGCTGATTTCTTCCGGTGCGCTCATGATCGCTTCATCAGAACCTGACAGAGTCATAGCGGCTCTTGCTGCCGAAGGCATAAAGGCTACCGTGATCGGCGAATTCACCGAGCCCGGCGAGGGTGCCAGGACGATCGGTTTGGACGGCAAAATCAGACAAATGCCGGCCCCTTCAGCAGACGAAATATATAAACTTTAATGAACCCTTTTTCGCTTGATTGAACGGGGTCATTATAATAAAATAGAGCGCGTGAATTATTATTCCAGGAGGAATTTGATATATGTACGACCACATTAAGGCTGAGGACTCTGAAGTTTATTCTGCAATAATGCAGGAGATCGGACGACAGAGAAACAAGATCGAGCTTATCGCATCCGAGAACATGGTATCTGAGGCAGTTCTTGAGGCTGCAGGATCACCTCTCACAAATAAATATGCTGAGGGTTACCCGGGAAAGCGTTATTACGGCGGATGTGAGTATGTGGATATCGTAGAGCAGCTCGCTATCGACAGAGCTAAGCAGCTCTTCGGTGCAGAGCACGTTAACGTACAGCCCCACTCCGGCGCCCAGGCTAATACAGCAGTTTACTTTGCAATCCTCGAACCCGGCGACACCATCCTTGGTCTTGACCTCTCACACGGCGGCCACTTAACACATGGTATGAAGATCAACGTTTCCGGCAGAACATATCACTCTGAGTTCTACCAGGTAGACGAGAAGACACAGATGCTCGATTACGAGGCTATCAGAGCAAAGGCTCTTGAGTGCAAGCCTAAGGTTATCGTAGCCGGCGCTTCAGCTTATCCGAGGATCATCGATTTCAAGAAGTTCAGAGAGATCGCTGACGAAGTAGGCGCATACCTCTTCGTAGATATGGCCCACATCGCAGGCCTTGTTGCTGCAGGACTTCACCCGAATCCGGTTCCGTATGCAGACTTCGTCACAACAACAACACACAAGACACTCAGAGGACCCCGCGGCGGTATCATCATGTGCAAGGAAGAATATGCCAAGAAGATCAATTCCGCAGTATTCCCCGGACAGCAGGGCGGCCCTCTCATGCACATCATCGCTGCTAAGGCAGTTGCTTTCAAGGAAGCTCTCTCTCCTGAGTTCAGAGCATATGCTGAGCAGATCGTAAAGAACGCTAAGGCTATGAGCGAGAAGCTCCTCTCAAGAGGCGTTAACCTCGTTTCCGGCGGCACAGATAATCACCTCATGCTCATCGACCTGAGAGGCACAGGCGTTACAGGTGCTATGCTCCAGGAGCGTCTTGATGATGTAAACATCACAGCAAACAAGAATACGATTCCTTTCGATCCCGAGAAGCCGACAGTTACATCCGGCGTACGTGTAGGTACACCTGCTGCTACA
Organism: Clostridiales bacterium; assembly: GCA_017554745.1. Taxonomy (GTDB): domain Bacteria; phylum Bacillota; class Clostridia; order Saccharofermentanales; family Saccharofermentanaceae; genus Saccharofermentans. The sequence continues at coordinate 69,902 of JAFZHS010000030.1, forward strand.
GCAAGAGGCTTCAAGGAAGAGGACTTCATTGAGGTTGCAGACATCATTGCTGACTGCATCTTCGATTACGAGAACAAGAAGGAAGAATCTATCAAGAGAGTCAAGGCTCTTACTGATAAGTATCCCGTATACCCGGATATCGTTTAATTCCAGGCTTTAAGCTTGATGTCCTGATCTTATGGAAGATAACAAACCGTTAGCTTACAGAATGTCTCCAATAACGTTGGATGACTATGCAGGTCAGGAGCACATAATAGGCAAGGGCAAAATGCTCAGACGAATGATCGAGGCAGACAGACTGTCTTCGATCATTTTGTTTGGTCCTCCCGGAGTCGGCAAGACGGCACTTGCACGGGTTATCGCCAATACCACGAGCTCAAGATTTGAGCAGCTCAATGCCGTTACGGCGGGCGTTGCAGACATCAAGAAAGTTGTCTCTGATGCGTCAAATCCTTTGCTTTCCGAAGGCCGCAAGACTGTCCTATTCATCGATGAGATCCACAGATTCAATAAGCTCCAGCAGGACGCCCTTCTGCCTTATGTTGAGGACGGTACGGTCATACTGATCGGTGCCACGACCGAGAATCCGTTCTTTGAAGTCAATAAGGCTCTGGTATCCAGATCTACCGTCTTCCAGCTTTATCCGCTTGAACCCAAAGACATCGTAAAGGTCTTAAAGAGAGCTTTGAGCGATAAGGAAAAAGGCTTCGGCACGATGGATATTGCCATCTCTGATGAGACTCTTACGAAGATCGCTGAGACTTCAAACGGTGACTGCCGCACGGCTTTAAACAGCCTGGAGCTTGCCGTCATAACCACTCCGCCTTCATCAGACGGCTCGATCGTCATAACCGATGAGGTAATGAAGGAGTGCATCCAGATAAAGACCGTTATTTTCGATAAGGACGGCGAGAACCACTACGACAATATAAGCGCCATGATCAAGTCCATGAGAGGCTCTGATCCTGACGCTGTAATACTCTATCTTGCGAGGGCTTTAGCAGCAGGAGAAGACATCGAATTCCTGGCCAGAAGGATAATGATCTGCGCAGCCGAGGATGTCGGAATGGCTAATCCTAATGCTCTTCTGGTGGCTGTGGCAGCTTATGAATGCGCCCGTACAGTAGGAATGCCTGAGGCGAGGATACCGCTTGCTGAAGCGGCTATAACTGTCGCTACATCTCCTAAGTCTAATGCCGCCTATCTGGCCATTGATGACGCTCTTAACGATGTCAGGACCACTGATACAGGTGTTGTCCCGATGCATCTTAGAAACGCTCCGGCAAAGGGCATGGAAGAACTCGGATATTCCGTAGGGTACAAGTATCCTCATGATTTCCCCGGCCACATTACTGGCCAGCAATATATGACCGATAAGACTCTCGGCAGGAAGTATTACAAGCCGACCGATATCGGTTACGAACGCAAGGTCAATGAGTACCTTGATTATGTGAAAAAGATGATAGATCAGGAGAATGGACAAAATGCGTAAGTTATCCGTTGTACTTGTAACGTTATTGGTTTTCGTGATGGTCTTTACAGGCTGCGGAAAGAAAGAGACAGAAGGCCCCGAGGCTTTTGTCACACCCGACCAGATACATACGGACGGCCAGTATGCGGCAAGAGCTTACGTTGAATCGCTCCTCAAAGGAGATAAGGACTTGTTCCTGGCATGCTATCCTGACGGCTTTATCGATGATCTTAATGCTTCAGCAGGCGTTGATGTTTTCGAAGAATACAGGAAGGCTGTTAAGTTTAACGGCGAATTCCTGGGCACAAGCTTTGTGGGCTATAAGGATTTCATCCAGCAGAACGGCTATGACGACCAGTATATGAGGTCGAGGATCAGCTCTGTCATGGCCATCCCTTATGAAGATCTTGGCGTGATCCGTGTCGAGAAGATAAACGCATATTTTAAGTACAGTGATGAGCAGGTGAATACGAATTTCTTCGTGGTCGTCTTTGAATATCAGGGCTCCTGGTACGTTATCGAGTCGCTCAGCGGAAAGGGAGAATTCTGATCAGATGAGACTTTGCATCCAGGTAGTTAAGCAGGCTTCAGTCGATATCGAAGGCGTAAGGACCGCTTCGATCGGTCAGGGCATGCTCGTTCTTCTCGGCGTGGGCAAAGAAGATGACGAAGCAGTAGCCGACAAGATGATCGCCAAGCTCCTTAAGATGCGTATTTTCTCTGATAGTGAAGGCAAGACCAATCTGAGCCTCGCTGATATTGACGGCGAGATGCTCCTCGTATCCCAGTTCACGCTCTACGCTGACTGCAAGCACGGCAACAGGCCCTCATTTACTGACAGTATGGGCCCGCAGAGAGCAGAGGAGCTCTATAACTACGTTGCGGACAAGATCAGGCCCCAGGTCAAAAAGCTGGAGCTGGGTGTTTTCGGCGCCGATATGCAGGTAAGCCTCATAAATGACGGTCCGTTTACGGTAATCCTTGATTCTGCGGCCATTTGACGCGTTTTTTACGTATTTAGCCCGAAAATATCACTTGTTTGAAATATTTATATATATATTATTTTGTTAAAATGGCCAGTAGTGGTAGAATATCAAAACTACGAATATTCGTTTTTCAGGAGATTACTAATGGCTAATTCTAAGAACGGCGGTTACGGCGGAGACTCAAGAGAAGTTTTGAGTTGTTCTTTTTGCGGTAAATCCGAATACGAGGTACCGAGACTGTTCTCAGGTGTAAATTGCTATATTTGCATCGACTGCATCAGGACAGCTTACGGCATCGTAGCTGAAGAAGAGAAGGTAAGCAAGAAGCGCAAGATGCGCAGCATCAAGCCTAAGAAGCTGGTTACGCCTCACGAGATCAAGGAGAAGCTTGATTCTTATGTAATCGGCCAGGACGATGCCAAGATCGCTCTTTCCGTTGCTGTTTACAATCACTACAAGAGAGTTTATTCGGATCTTCCGGCTGATGATACGGAGATCTCCAAGAGCAATATCCTTTTGCTCGGTCCTACAGGTTCAGGTAAGACACTTCTTGCCCAGACACTTGCCAGGATCCTCAATGTGCCTTTCGCAGTAGCCGATGCTACGAGCCTCACACAGGCAGGCTACGTCGGTGAAGACGTAGAGAATATCCTTTTGAAGCTCATCATCGCTGCTGATTACGATATCGAGAGAGCCCAGACGGGTATCGTTTATATCGACGAGATCGATAAGATCACCAAGAAGTCCGAGAACGTTTCCATCACACGTGACGTAAGCGGTGAGGGCGTCCAGCAGGCATTGCTCAAGATCTTGGAGAGCACGGTCGCAAATGTACCTCCCAAGGGCGGCAGAAAGCATCCTAACGAAGAGTGCATCAAGATCGACACTACCAATATCCTTTTCATCGTAGGAGGTGCATTTGACGGACTCGATGAGATCATCGCGCAGAGAGTTGAGCAGAAGCAGTACGGCTTCGGCGCTGAGGTACAGTCCAAGAGAGACCGCAACAGCGGCTTCTATTTCCACGATGTTAAGCCTGACGATCTTATGAAGTTCGGACTTATTCCTGAGTTTATAGGACGACTTCCTGTTACTGTCGCTCTGGATAAGCTCGACAGGGACGCTCTTGTCAGAGTTCTCACAGAGCCCAAGAACGCCATCATCAAGCAGTATAAGAAGATGCTCAAGATGGATGACGTAGAGCTCGTTTTCGAGGATGACGCTATCAATGCCATCGCTGACAAGGCCATCGAGCAGAATACAGGCGCAAGAGGTCTGAGATCCATCATTGAGGAAGCGATGAGAGACGTGATGTACAACATCCCTTCCGAGAAGGACGTCAAAGAGTGCATCATTAAGAAAGAGACCATCGTTGACGGCAAGCAGCCTGTCCTTATTTATAAGAACGGTACTCAGGAGACAGGCTTTAGTGAGCAGAACGCTGCAGGTGCAGCATTAGGCGTAAGCTGAGATATAACAAAAACAAAATTACGGGGGAGGGTATAAGTTATGGCAGAATCGTATAATCTTTGTCTGGATATAGGCGGCACAAAGGTTCTTGGAGTTATCTTCAATTCCAAGAAAGAAGTGGTTTACAGGCTTAAGAAAAAGACAAAGGCCGGCGGTGATTCTTCTGAGAATGTTGAAGAAGTCATCATCAATGTCGTAAAAGAGCTTATCAATACCTCCGGTATCAAGAAGAGCGATATTCATGCTATCGCTGCAGGCGCTCCCGGCGTCATCGACCAGGAGAAGGGCATAGTTCTTTTCTCGCCCAATCTTCCCTGGAAGAATTACAACATCAGAAAGCCTATCGAAGACGAGTTTGGCTGCCCTTTCTATATCGGCAACGACGTTAATGTAGGCGTTCTCGGTGAGTATAAGTTCGGCGCTGCAAAAGGCTACAAGAACGTTGTAGGACTCTTTGTCGGCACAGGTATGGGCGGTGGCCTTATCCTTAACGGCGAACTTTATACGGGCAACAAGTTCAAGGCAGCCGAGTACGGACACATGATCCTCGATCCCGAGGGCCCTTTGTGCAACTGCGGACAGAGAGGATGCCTCGAGGCTTTCTCAAGCAAGCAGGGTATGTCTTCTTACATCAGACAGCAGGTATCCCGCGGCAGAAAGTCTTCAATGGCTGAATTCGTCACAGACGGCGTTTTTAAGTCCAAGGCTCTCAAGAACGCATTGTCTGAAGGCGACACGGTAGCACGCGAAGCAGTCAACCGCGCATGCCATTACCTCGCTATCGCATCAGGCAACCTCGTTAATACATTCAGCCCTGACGTTGTTGTATACGGCGGCGGCGTTATCGAAGCAGTAGGCGATATCTTCATCGAGAAGATCCTCGCCGAGGTAGACAGATACTGCATGCCTTCGATCAGATCTACAGTAGATTTTAAGAAAGCGGCTTTGGGAGATGATTCCATTCTCTACGGCGCGCTCTCGATGATAAAGAAGTAAGAGAGGAAAGTAAGAACAGTTTATGGCAAGAATTGATTCCATCAGCAAAGCATTTGATCCGAATGAGGCAGAGAACAGGCTTTACAATACCTGGATGAACAGTGGCTATTTCAAGCCCAAGGCAGGCAAGACAGGCAAGAAGTTCTCTATCGTGATGCCGCCTCCGAATATCACAGGCCAGCTCCACATGGGTCACGCATTAGATAATACTTTGCAGGATACTCTCACAAGATATAAGAGAATGGCCGGTTACGAGACTTTATGGGTCCCCGGTACAGACCATGCATCCATCGCTACAGAAGCCAGGATCGTTGAAGCAATGCGTAAGGAAGGCATTACCAAGGACGACCTCGGCCGTGACAAGTTCCTTGAGAGAGCATGGGCATGGAAAGAGCAGTACGGCGGAAGGATCGTAGAGCAGCTCAAGAAGATCGGTTCGTCCTGTGATTGGACGCATGAGCGTTTCACAATGGATGAAGGATGCTCTGACGCCGTAAAGGAAGTTTTCGTAAAGTACTATAATCAGGGCCTTATCTACAGAGGTGAGAGGATCATCAACTGGTGTCCTCATTGCCTTACATCTATCTCAAATGCCGAGGTAGATTATGCTGACCAGGCAGGACATTTCTGGCACTTGAGATATCCTTTCGAGGATGGTTCCGGATATATCGATCTTGCCACCACAAGACCTGAGACACTCCTTGGTGATACTGCAGTTGCAGTTAACCCTAAGGACGAGAGATATAAGGATGTCATCGGCAAGATGCTCATCCTGCCTCTCGTAGGCCGTAAGATCCCCGTTATCGCAGACGATTACGTTGACATCGAGTTCGGTACCGGCGCAGTTAAGATCACACCCGCGCACGATCCTAACGACTTCGAAGTAGGACAGCGTCACGGTCTTGAGGTCATCACTGTTCTTACTGAAGATGCCAAGATCACTGAAGATTATCCAAAGTATGCAGGCATGGACAGATACGAGGCGAGAGAAGCCATCGTTAAGGATCTCGAAGAGGGCGGATATCTCACTGAGATCGAAGATTATTCCCACAATGTCGGTACATGCTACAGATGCGGTACTACTATCGAGCCCCGTGTATCACTCCAGTGGTTCGTTAAGATGGAAGAGCTCGCAAAGCCTGCTATCGAGGCAGTCAGAAACGGTTCTATCAGATTCGTTCCTGAGAGATTCTCGAAGAACTACTTCAACTGGATGGAAGACATCAGAGACTGGTGTATCTCCAGACAGCTCTGGTGGGGCCACAGGATCCCTGCGTTCTATTGTGATGACTGCGGCGAGCTTGTTGTTACAAAGGAAGATAAGTGTGTCTGCCCTAAGTGCGGCAAGGAGATGAGACAGGATCCCGATACTCTCGATACATGGTTCTCATCCGCGCTCTGGCCTTTCTCTACATTGGGATGGCCCGAGAACACCGAAGATCTCGCAAAGTTCTATCCTACTGATACTCTCGTCACCGGTTATGACATCATCACTTTCTGGGTATCCAGGATGATCGTTGCCGGCATGGCGCACATGAAGGATGTTCCTTTCCGTGATGTATTGATCCACGGTCTCGTAAGAGACTCCCAGGGCAGAAAGATGAGCAAGTCTCTGGGCAACGGTATCGATCCATTGGAGATCATTGAACAGAACGGCTGCGATGCTTTGAGATTTGCTCTCGTCACAGGTAACGCTCCGGGTAATGACCAGAGATTCCAGGAAGACAAGATCCTCATGGGCAGAAACCTCTCCAACAAGATCTGGAATGCCATGAGATTCGTAGTCATGAATACTGATGATGATTTCACGCCAGATATGGTCGATGAATCAATCTTTACGACAGAAGACAAGTGGATCCTCACAGAGCTCCATAACCTTATTGCAGAAGCAACGGTAAACATCGACAATTACGAGTTCGGCGTTGCCTTAAGCAAGATCGTTGATTTCCTCTGGGACAACTTCTGTGACTGGTATATCGAGATCACAAAGAGCAGACTTTACGATAAGGAATGCAAGACAAGAAATAATGCTGTCTATCTGCTCAATTATGTTTTGGGCGAAGCTATGAAGCTCTTACATCCTTTCATGCCGTTCATTACAGAGGAAGTATATTCCAACCTCGTACTCGCTGATAAGGCTGAGTCCATCATGATCGCTGACTGGCCTGAAGCAGATAAGGTTTTGGCAAGCACAGAAGACGCTGAGATGATGAACACCATGATCGATGCCATCAGAGGAATCCGTGCAGTCCGTAAGAATATGGATGTTGCACCTTCCAGAAAAGCACACATCATCGTTGTTACATCTTCCGATAAGATCGCAGACATGTTTACTCAGGGCGAGGGCTTCCTCGAAAGACTTGCATCCGTCAGCAGCCTTGAGACTAGAAAGACAAAGGAAGGTATCCCTTCAACAGCCGTTACCGCAGTATTCGGCGGCGGCGAGATCTACATTCCTTTGGAAGACCTTATCGATATCGCGAAAGAGCTTGAGAGACTTGATAAAGAGAAGACACGTCTAGACGGCGAGATCAAGAGACTTAACGGTAAGCTCTCGAATGAGTCATTCGTAAGCAAGGCTCCTGCAGCAGTCGTTGAGCAGGAGAGGGCAAAGCTTGCGAAGTATGAAGAAATGTTTGCTAATCTGTCTGACAGAATTGAAGTATTAAGCAAATAACAAGGAGGATCTATTATGGCTGAAGAACTGGGGAACAAAGAACTGATCGAAAAACTGCCTAAGGAAGGCGTCCATTGCTATCCGGCAAGCCCTTCGAAGATTACAAGAAACAGATTATTATCTGCAGTATTCTTCATTTTAGGTGCTTTCATGGCATGCTACGGAATCATTAAGGTAAATGACGATATGACCATCAAGCTCGCACTCATCGTAGTCGGCTGCCTTATGGTATTGATCACTGTCCTTGTGTTCGCACAGTCATTCCTGATCGCTAAGTATCGTGTTGCTGTCGATTACAACGAGAAGAACGTTGTTTTGAGATACCGCTTCAGCAAGATCGCTATTCCTTTCGAGAACTTCGACGGAAGAGACGGATCTCCCGACCAGGCAGAAGCTCTTATCGACAAGAACTTCAAGAAGGACGCAAATTATTATCTCGTACTTGATGATGTTTTCGAGGACGCATGCTATCAGACATCTTCATCTGATCTTGAATCAGTAGAAGACTTCAGACAGCTCCGTGATGAGTGCTTTGCAATCGCAGAAGCATACGGTGCGCGCAACAGTGCTGATAAGGTTAAGTTCTACTATGAGAAGGACGATAAGGACGCAGGTTCTACAGATCTTGATGCATTGATCGAAGAGACAAGAGCCGAGAAGAAGGCTGACGAAGAAGCTGAAGCAAAGGCAAGAGCCGAAGCTGAGGAAGCAAGGATCGCTGCTGAAGAAGCTGCCAAGGACGCTGAAGAGAAGGTTGAAGAAGCAGTAGAAAAGGCTGAAGAGACTATCGAAGAAAAGGTCGAAAAGGTAGTTAAAGAAGCTACAGAAGAAGAAAAGAAGGAAGAAGCTACAGAATAAGCTTACCTTATATAGTATAAAATTATTAAAGGCTGTCTCCGGGTGAGGCAGCCTTTTAATTATTGGAAAAGCAAATTAACAGATTGATTTTAGCAGTTCTTTCTTTTCTTCAGCAGTCAGATGACGCCATTTGCCTGATTCTAAATCACCAAGCTTGATATTCATGAACCTGACGCGCTTAAGTCTAGTGACTTTGTAGCCTAAGTATTCGCACATGCGTCTGATCTGGCGGTTTAAGCCCTGATGAAGGACTATCTTGAACGTCTTGTCGTTGACAGGCTTAAGCTGGCAGGGTAGTGTCAGCTGTCCGAGCACAGGAACGCCAGATTCCATTGATTTTAAAAAGTTCTTATCGTATGGGCGGTTAACGGTAACGATGTATTCTTTCTCGTGACCGTTTTCTGCGCGAAGGAGCTTATTTACTATCGATCCGTCGTTGGTAAGAAGGATAAGACCTGAAGAGTTCTTGTCCAGGCGTCCGACAGGGAAGATGCGCTCGCTGTAACCGATGTAATCGATAATGTTAGAGGGATCTCTCCTGTCCGTGGTGCAGGTGACACCGAGAGGCTTATTGAAAGCAATGTAGACCATGGAATCATCGGGAGTTATCTTTTTGCCGGACACTTCCACGATATCGCCGTCCATTACTTTAGTGCCCTGAAGAGCAACTTCACCATTAATTGTTACCTTACCGGATTCGATAAGAACATCGGCTTCGCGCCTTGAGCAAAGACCTGATGAGGCGATATATTTGTTGAGTCTTATACCTTCGGAATCAGTCCCAGACATCCGGAACCTCGGCCTTGGTCAGAGTGAATGTGAAGGTAGAACCTTCCTCATACTTACTGTTGACGGTGATAGTCTCACCCATGTAAGACAGTAGCTCTTTGGCGATGGAGAGGCCCAGTCCGGAGCCCTTCTTACCACGCGCACGGTCTGCCTTAAAGAATCTGTCGAAGATATGTCCGATATCGTATTCGTGGATGCCAAGGCCGGTATCTGCAACGGATACATAGACCTTTTTTTCTGCCTCGATATAGTCTGTAGAGATCGTGATCGTCTTGCCGGAAGGCGTGTATTTTTTCGCGTTATCAAGGAGAATGACGAGCACCTGCTCAACACGGTCAGGGTTACCTACGACGGTAGGAAGTTCGCCGTAGTTGTTCTGGACGGAGAACTTGATGCCTGCTTCCTTCATGATGGGCTTGAATCTGATCTCGATATTGGAGATGAGGTTGTTCAGGTTGAACGGGAACGTCTTGAAGGCAAGCGTTCTTGACTGGAGCTTGGAAAGCTCTAACATGTCGTCGATAAGACGCGACAGTCTCATAGTCTCGTTGAGGATGATCTGGTAGTAACGCTGACGGTCTTCCTCTTTCTTAACCATGCCGTCGGAGAGAGGCTCGATGAGACCTCTTAAGGTCTGGAGAGGAGTCCTCAACTCGTGGGAGATATTGGCAACGTAGTCCTGACGGAAACGCTCATTCTTCTGTTCTTCGAAGATATCACGGAAGAAGCCTGTAGCGCCGATGATAGTGTTGTTGTCGGTAGAATCGAACTTCGGGATGATCGTTGACTGATATGCATAGTCACGGTTGTCGATCCTTCTGGTCTTTGTCTCGCCTGTAGCGATGCATTCCTCGAAGTCCTTCCAGACATCGTCGAACGGGATGAGCTGGAGTCTCTCGGTGAACATGTTGTTCTTCTCGGCACGCTCGAAAAGACTGTGAATAGCCTTGTTGGTTGTAATAGGTACCGCTTTCGCATCAACAACCACGATACCGTCTGAAATAACATCGAAGATATCCTGCAGCTGGTTACGCTCAGCAGTAAGGTCGCTGATGGATTTTGAGAGTCTGTCGGCGAGGAAGTTGAATGACTGGCCGAGCTCACCGATCTCGCCCTTATGGGATTCATCGGCTCTGATGCTGAAGTTACCTTTACCGTATTCCATCGCAACTTCGTTGATCTCCTGCAAAGGAAGTACCATTCGGCTTACGAATGCATAAGCGGGAACGAGCATTGCAGCTGCTGCCATAAGAGTGGAAAGGAGCAGGATGTTAAGGTATTTGACGATGAGCTCGTTATTGGCATTAAGATAAGAGAAGGAATACAGATAGTAATCATTCCCGTTCATGACTATATTGGCACGGGTGATGATTACCATCTCATCGAGATCATAAGAGATCGGGTCAATGATGGCGTATTCCATGCCGTCATATTCATCGTATGGAAGGTCATTCAATATCGGGTAAAGAGTGGTTATGTCCCTGATGCTGAGATTTCTGTTATCAAGCCCGGTGGAATTAACAATGTTTCCGTTAGCGCTCATCAGGTAATAGTCATGCCCTGAGACATAACTGGTATTAAAGAAGAAAAGCCTGAAATCGACATCCTCGAAATAATCCGGATTAGCGTTAAGGATCTTTTGGTATTTGGCGTCCTGCGCAAGTGCGTTATCGACTTCGCTGGTCAGGGTAGCGCTGCTTCCTGCGACGATAAATGCGATCGTAGCAATCAATGCCGAAGCCAGGAGTGAGACTACGACAAGCATCATTGTTCGCTTCAGGAGCGTGCTTTGAAACATTTATGAGACCTCGAATTTGTAACCGATACCGTAAATGGTCTGGATTGACCAGGGGGCATTGTCGTATGCGATCTTCTGTCTGATCCTCTTGATATGCGTATCAACCGTTCTGGAGTCGCCGTTAAAATCCACGCCCCATACGGATTCAAGGATCTGCTCACGTCCGAAGACCTGTCCGGGATGTGAAGCGAGAAGATAAAGGATCTCAACTTCCTTGGGTGTGCAGGGAACACCTTCACCGTTGGACTTAACAGAATAGTTGTTGAGATTGATCTCAAGTCCGTCGAAAGAAAGGACTGAAGACTGCTTGGGAGTATCGCCGAAACGGCGGAGAACGGCCTTAACTCTGGCGATTACCTCACGGGGAGAGAAAGGCTTAACGATATAGTCATCTGCGCCCAATTCAAGACCTACGATCTTGTCGATCTCTTCGCCCTTTGCTGTGAGCATGATGATAGGTGTAGCCATGGTCTTTCTGATCTCACGGCATACATCGAGACCGCTCATCTCGGGCATCATGACATCGAGAAGGATAAGGTCAGGCTTTGTCGCATGAGCCATCTCCAAAGATTCCTTGCCGTCATATGCGTCAGCGTGAGAAAAGTTGTCGTTATCAAGATATAAGCTTAATGACTCGTGTACGACCGGATCATCATCGCAGATAAGAATATTAGGTGATACAGCCATTTTTGACCCCCAGAACCCCGAATTATATAGAATATTATATTATTCTTTAAGATAAAAGTGCAATCAATTTGGAAAATCAAAAATAATTATCAAATATTTGTTTTTTGCGCGAAAAGATTATAGAATCAACGCTAAGGATAACGGAGGGTATGATCATGAAGATCAATTTATTCAAGAAAATCACTTCAGCAGTACTGGTCATCTCTGTACTGGGGGGCTACACAGGATGTACAGGCGCAGGCGGAAATAAAGCAATTGTAAATGCTGCCCAGGCTCTTGCCGAGAATATGGCGCTCGCCGATGCCGATCTGCTCATAAGCAATTCCAATCTTGATGATGACAGTGATGAAGCAGAGGCACTGACCAAACTTCTTGACAGCGGCTTGGCATCTGCAGACGAACAGGACTTCTATGAAGCCGTTGAAGATACTATCGAATACAGCGTTGATGCCAATTCCTGCAATATCAAAAAGGACAAGGCTACGGTAGATATCATCTTCACGATGGTCGATTATAATGCCGTCCTTAAGGATGACTATACGGATATCGGCGGACTTGTTAAAGCGATCAAGAAGGCCGATACCAAGGACGTTAAGTATACTGCCGAGTTTGTAAAAGACGGTAAGGAATGGGTCGCAAACAACGTCGGAAGCAAGAAGTTCATGAGCTTTTATGCCTATAGAGAAGCTGAGATCAAGATCGCCATGTCGCCTGAAATGATCGCCGGCTTCATAGACCAGGGCAAGAGCGGATTCGCACTCACTTATAACGGCCAGTATTACAATACTCCGTTCATCCAGTATGATTTCTACTTTGATTCCGCAGTTCATGATTATGCGGACCGCAATATCGTGCTTCATACTGAGCTGTATAAAGACGGCGAGAAATTGAACCTCGGAGATGAATTCGTTTTCGGATCATCAACGCTTTATACGTTCAAGATTATTGCTACTGATTATTATTCAGGCGGCAGGGAGATCTTTGAAGGCGGCAAATATACGATCAAACTCCTTACAGAAGATGATCAGGAAGTTGCTTCCGAGTCTGTTTCCATCCAGGAGACAGTAGTATCTACGACACCTGCTCCGGGCGGCGGCAATAATGATCTTTTCGAGGGCGAAGGCGTTTATTTCTATTTCCTGGATGCTTCGTTCAGGAATGAGGTATTGGATCTTGAATGGTTTGACTACGATGACAAGATGACTAATGAGATCACATACACATCTGATGTCATTACGATCGCTTTCTCGATCGAGGTGTCTTCCGCATGTACGAGACAGGTAGATTACATCTATGCATATTGCAATTCGGATGATGAAAACGCAATTCTTGATGCTCTGCAGAATCCGGATTATGAGGCTTCTATAACGCCTACCAAATATGATAACGGTTATTTCTATGACCTGGATTATTATGTAAACGGACAGGCTAAATCCGGTTACTATGTGCTCCTTGTATCCGATTCGACGACCGGAGCATTCCTGATGTATGCATGTTGTGAAGTTTCTTAAGATTCTGCCTAATTGATTTATATCTCTTTTGGTATAATAAGTCGGAATAGCGTGGCGCCTTCAAAGGGCGCCACTTAACTGTCAGGAAAAGGAATTGTGATGACCGGAATTACTAAAAGATTGATATCGTCTTTGCTGATCGTGTCTTTGGCCTTATCGTTGTTCGGCTGCAATAAAGCAGAGCAGTACAGAAAGGACGCGGAGGCGATCGGTACGGCGTTTTGCGAGAAGGTATTGCTGGGCGATGCCTCTTTGCTGATGGAATATATAGATGATCCTGAGATTACCGAAGATACTCTTAACGAGCTGATGCATCCTTCGGATCTGAACCCCGAACAGGAAGAATATCTAGGCATAATCAAGGATTCTACAAACTATACGATCGATTCCACCATCTATGACAAAGAGCTTAATATTGTTTTCGTAAAAGTAAGCTGGACACAGCGGAATTTCTATTCGGAAGAGGCGCAGATGGCTGCTACCGCTCAGGACTTTGCGCTTGCTATGTCAGAGGCTCCTGACATGGTAATCCCTGTCGAGCTCGAAGTCGATTTCAGCGGTGAGGATCCTAAGATCATAAAAGCCATGGATACGATCAGTTCTATTTACGCATATACAACGGCAGAAAATAACGTAATGCCCGGAACACTTGCGGATTACTATACTGACGGCAGCATGGTGCTCGCGCCTAAAGGTGTTTATACGAATACTGATTCGATCGGAGTAAGGCTCAATTTTGACCCTGCTCTTTACAGCTTAAGGTTCATTCCCGGCGTTACTTATACTGTTTCCAAGGGTGATGATGTCTTGTATCCATCTGACGTTATAAGCCTCGAGGATAACAGCGTAAGACTTGATTATTCTTCTGAAGTAGCAGGTGATATCGATCTTAACGATGACGGTTTCCTTACGGAAGGCACCTACACATTCATGGTCTTCGATGAGCATTACAATGATATCGCCAGATTTGACTGTGAAGTTAAGACAGAGGACATCGAGAAGGAAGAGATCGTATTCAAGGATCTTAAGAACGATTACTATCTGGCCAATCTCGTTTATGAGTTCAAGGACAGTGACCTTATGGCAACATCATATGTCTTTATGTCCGGCTGGTGGGATTATGACGGAACATCGGTAGGAAAGAGCGCCTTTGCTTCTAACACCAAGACATTGGGCTTCTCTTTGGCTGTAAGCCGTGATAACGAGTCCGAGCTTTATTACGCGTACTATTTCTCCGAGAAATCAAGCTTTAAGGGCATAAATGAGGCTGAGCCGGTGTTCGAGTCTTCCTGCAAGCCGTCGCTTTACGATGACCAGGCATGCTACGATCTCGATTTCACGCCTGATGAGCTTAAGCCCGGTTATTACGGACTTGTCGTATACGGAGATGCGGCCAGGAAACATATCGTTTTCCAGGCAGCCTGTCTTGTGGTCAAAGAGACTAGTGATGTCATCGGCTGATAAACCCTGATATAATCTTAGCGGTCTGATTATTTCGAGAGGGCATATGGCGAACCGGAAACTTCGAAAGATTCCAAAAAAAATTCTGTCGGCATCAATGGCATTGGTGCTTATGATAAGTCTGTGTTCGTGCGCTGATGCCGTAAGAACACTGAGAGTGATCTTCGATGAAGATTACGGTGATTCAGACGATGACGACGGCAGAGCGGGCAGACACAACAGGAACGTCCCGACTGATGAGACGTATGAGACGCTGCAGCCCACGGGGTCATACAGCACGGAGTCTTTAGAGCCCATTGATTATGATATTGACTATATCAGAAGCGTGTGCATTTATACCGTCTGGTACGATGCTACCCAGGACAATCCCATGACAGAGAATTATGTGTATAAGGAAAGTGCATTTGCCATCAAGGGAGTCTTTTACTTCAGCACACCGCTCACAACGACTTTCGAAGCCAGGCTTTATCAGGACGGCGACCAGATCCTTACAAAGGAGATAGTTCTCAATAACAATATCACCGCTGAAGCTGATTTCAGCGCAGGTCTTGAAGGCTGGGGTACCTTTGATGCCGGGTCTTATACGATCGAGCTGTTCTTTGAAGGTGATTCGGTAGCGGTCACGGATTCTTTGTATGTTGAGGAATAACGATAATGTTTGTATCCGGTAATTGGAAAGACTATGAACTGCTTTATTGCGGCGGAGGCGAGAAGTACGAGCGCTGGGGCAATGTTACCCTGAGACGCCCGGATCCGCAGGCAGTCTGGCCGGTCATTAAAGACGGCAAAGTAATCTCCATGGATGACCTCGAAAAGCCTAATGCCGTTTATAACAGAAGCGACAAGGGCGGAGGCGAATGGACAAGACTTAAGAATTTCCCTTCGACTTGGAAGATAGATTACGACTCGCTTGGCAAGAAGCTGACATTCATTATCGAGCCCACTGCGTTTAAGCACACGGGACTTTTCCCCGAGCAGGCATCAAACTGGGATTTCTGCGGAGACCTTATAGAAAAGGCAAAAACGGCAGGAAAGAAGGATATCAAGATCCTTAACCTCTTTGCGTATACGGGAGCCCAGACACTTGCGTGCAGTGCTCACGGCGCAGATGAAGTCGTTCATGTTGACGCTTCCAAAGGCATGATCGCCCGTGCCAAGGAAAATATTAAAGAATCGGGCCTTGAAGGCAATTACGTCAGGTTTATTGCCGAAGACTGCAAGAAATTCGTTGAGCGCGAGATCAGAAGAGGCCGCAAATACGACGGCATCATCATGGATCCGCCTTCGTACGGCAGAGGACCATCGGGCGAACTTTGGAAGCTCGAAGATTCTTTCTATGACCTCGTTAAGCTCTGCGCAAATCTTATATCTGACGATCCGCTATTTTTCATCGCAAGCTCATATGCTACGGGCATTACGGCCCAGGCTTCCGGACAGATATTAAAGCTCGGCATCCAGGGCGGAAGGGTAGAGGCTGAAGAGCTGATGCTCCCTGTATCCAAGATGGGAGTACTGCTTCCTTGCGGGCAGACGGCAAGATGGACGGCAAAGTGACAACGCCCGGCTGCGGTGTAAAGGTCCTTTATGAAGATAACCACCTGATAGTGGCTGTTAAGCCTGCAGGTGTTCTCTCCCAGAGTGACGGAAGCAATGCCCCGGATATGCTTACGATCCTTAAGGCTTATATCAAGGAGAAGTACCAAAAACCCGGCGAAGTGTATCTTGGCCTCGTTCACAGGCTCGACAGGCCGGTATCGGGAGTGATGGTTTTCGCGCGCACGAGCAAAGCCGCATCAAGACTTTCAGAGCAGATCAGGAGCAGGAAGGTAGAAAAGATCTACCGCTGCGTCGTAAATGGCATTCTTGAGGGCGAGGGAAGGCTCGAAAACTATATTTCCAAGGATGAATCCAGCAATACGGTTACCGTGTCAGACACTGAAAAGCCCGGATACAAGGCTTCTTATCTGGATTATAGGGCTCTGGCAGCAAAAGACGGTCTTACTTTGGTCGAAGTTAAGCTCGGAACCGGCAGATCTCACCAGATCAGAGCACAGATGGCACACAGCGGATTCCCTCTTATAGGCGATCAAAAGTACGGCAAAAAGGACGAGCGGACAAAAGATATTGCGCTTGAAGCTTACAAATTGTCCTTTGAACACCCTGTAAAGCGCGAATTTATTACATTTGAGGCGCCTGTGCCCGGAAGTTATCCCTGGAGCCTGTTTGCTTGACTTTGAAGCCCCTTAATATATATAATTTTAACTTGCAAAATTATATATAAAGGTGAAGCAGGTTTATGTACAACAAAGTTTCAAAAGACCTTAATTTCGTAGACAGAGAGAAACAGGTTCTCGAATTCTGGAAGAACAACGACATCTACAAGAAGAGCATTGCCCCCAAGGCAGACGGTGCTCCGACTTTTACTCTTTATGACGGCCCTCCGACGGCAAACGGAAAGCCGCATATCGGACATATTAAGACCAGAGTCATTAAGGACGTTATCCCGAGATATCACGCAATGAAGGGCGAGACTATCGTCTTCAAGGCAGGCTGGGATACTCACGGACTTCCTGTCGAGCTCGAAGTCGAGAAGGCTTTGGGCATCAACGGCAAGCCCCAGATCGAAGGTTACGGTGTAGAGCCCTTCATCAAGAAGTGTAAGGAATCCGTCTGGACATATAAGGACCAGTGGGAGCACATGAGCGACCGCGTAGGCTTCTGGGCAGACATGGAGAATCCTTACGTAACATACGACAACAACTATATCGAGTCCGAGTGGTGGGCATTGAAGCAGATGTGGGACCAGGGCCTTATCTACAAGGGCCACAAGATCGTTCCTTACTGCCCGAGATGCGGTACTGCTCTTTCTTCACACGAAGTAGCCCAGGGATATAAGACAGTCAAGGAGAGATCTGCTGTCGTAAGATTCAAGTGCGTTGACGAAGATGCTTACTTCCTCGCATGGACAACAACACCCTGGACACTCCCTTCCAACGTAGCTTTGTGCCTTAACCCCAACGATGAGTATTCCAAGGTAAAGGCTTGCGACGGCTACACATACTACATGGCTACAGCTCTGCTCGATTCAGTTTTGGGCGGTCTTGCAAAAGACGGCGAAAAGGCTTACGAGATCCTCGAATCCTACAAGGGTACCGACCTCGCAGGCAGATCTTATGTCGCTCTTTATCAGGGAGCAGCTGACGAAGCCGCTAAGCAGAAGAAAAAGGCTCACTACACCGTATGCGACGAGTACGTAACGATGGAAGACGGTACAGGTATCGTTCACATCGCTCCCGCATTCGGTGAAGACGACGCCAGAGTCGGAAGAGACAATGATCTCCCGATGGTACAGTTCGTTGATACAAGGGGTAATCTTACAGAGGAGACTCCTTTTGCAGGCAAGTTCGTTAAGGATGCCGATCCGGAAGTCCTTAAGGACCTTGATGCCAGAAGCCTGCTTTTCTCAGCTCCCAAGTTTGAGCACGAGTATCCTTTCTGCTGGAGATGCGACACGCCTCTGATCTACTTCGCAAGATCCACATGGTTCATCGCAATGAGCAAGAAGAGAGACGAGCTCTTAAAGTCCAACAACATGGTCAACTGGATGCCTGAGACCATCAGAGACGGCCGTATGGGCGACTTCTTAAGAAACGTAATCGACTGGGGTATCTCCCGTGAGCGTTACTGGGGTACACCTCTTCCGGTATGGGAGTGCGAGTGCGGTGAGAGACACTGCATCGGTTCTATCGAAGAACTCAAGTCCATGAGCGACGACTGTCCGGATGACATCGAGCTTCACAAGCCTTACGTTGATAACGTCCACATCAAGTGCCCCAAGTGCGGCGGCCAGATGAAGAGAGTAACGGAAGTTATCGACTGCTGGTTTGACTCCGGTTCTATGCCTTTTGCACAGTATCACTATCCTTTCGAGAATAAGGAATTCTTCGATACACACTATCCCTGCCAGTTCATCTCTGAGGGTATCGACCAGACAAGAGGCTGGTTCTATTCGCTTATCGCTATCTCTACAGTACTCTTCGGAAGGGCACCTTTCGAGAACTGTATCGTAATGGGTATCGTCCAGGATAAGGACGGCATCAAGATGAGTAAGCACTTGGGCAACGTCGTTGATCCTTGGGATGTCCTTGATTCCCAGGGCGCTGATGCCGCAAGATGGTATTTCTATACCGCAAACCAGCCGTGGCTCCCTTCAAGATTTTCCAAGGAAGCTGTTAACGACGGCATCAAGAAGTTCATCGGTACATTCTGGAATACTTACGCATTCTATGTAATGTACGCTGATATCGATAATTTCGATCCTACCAAGCACACACTCGACAAGGCTACTTTGGGCGCTATGGACAGATGGGTACTCTCACGTCTTAACACCCTCATCAAGGTAGTCAATGAGAAGATGGACAACTACGATATCTCCCAGTCTGCAAGACTCATCCAGGATTTCACGGAAGAGCTCTCCAACTGGTACGTAAGACGCTGCCGTGACAGATACTGGGGCGCTGAAGAGACCCAGGACAAGGTAAATGCATACATGACGCTTTACACAGTCCTCGATAATCTCACAAGACTCTGCGCACCGTTCGTTCCTTTCATGACAGAAGAGATCTATCAGAACATCGTTTGCTCTGTAGATAAGGATGCTCCTATCTCTGTTCACCTTGCTAAGTACCCTGTAGCAGACGAGAGCCTCATCGACGCTAAGCTCGAAGAGGAGATGGCGCTTGTACAGCAGATCGTTACTTTAGGCCACAGCTGCCGTGAATCTGCTTCCATCAAGAACCGTCAGCCTTTGTCTGAGATCTATGTCGTATCCGAGATCGGTCTTGACGACGAGTATAAGCCGATCGTTCTTGACGAGCTTAACATCCGCAAGATCGAAGTATTGAGCGATGCTTCAACACTCGTTGATTACAGCTTCAAGCCCCAGCTCCGTACATGCGGAAGAAAGTTCGGTAAGAACTTAAATGACGCCAAGGAAGTTATCGCAAACCTCCCGGGCAAGGAGACATATGCAGCTCTTAAGGCAGGCTCCGTAAAGATCACAGTCAACGGCGAAGAGTATGAGATGACAGAAGAAGACTTCCTCATCGAGACAACACAGCCTGAAGGATTCTCCACACAGTCTTCCGGCAATCTTACAGTATCTATCTCAACAGTACTTACTGAAGAACTTATCGAAGACGGTCTTGTAAGAGAGATGATCTCCAAGATCCAGAATCACCGTAAAGAGACTGAAGGCCTTACAGTATCTGACAGGATCGTTCTTAAGTACTGCGGTAATGACAAGCTTGCTGAAGTTATCGAGAAGAAGAAGGATTATCTCGCTTCCGAAGTATTGGCAGTCGAGATCTCCAACGGTACAGGCGATAATTCCAAGGAATGGAATGTCAACGGCGAGAAGATCACATTCTCTGTCGTAAAAGCTTGAGGTAACTTATGCTCATTGACCTGATCAAAAACAGCGCAAGCCCCCAGGAAGTCATTTATAAGCTTCTTATCTATGTATTTGCCCTGGCGCTGGCATTCTCTATCCATGAGTTCATGCATGCCGCTGTTGCTGTCTGGCTGGGTGATAACACGCCGAGAAACATGGGAAGGCTTACGCTTAATCCTATAGCGCACGTTGACCCGATGGGAACGATTCTCTTGCTTATTGCAGGATTCGGCTGGGGTAAACCCGTTATGTACAACCCCAACAATCTCCACAGGTTCAAGAGCCGCCGTGCGATGAACATCATGGTCCATCTCGCGGGCGTTACGGGCAACTTCCTGCTTGCTTACGTTTCTTATGTGTTATTCACGCTTTTCGGAGCGCTCGCGTTCGCGTTTTCCGGCGGACAGGTCATTTTTACGGCTTTAATGGAAGCGTTCGGATATACGTACGCATTCTCAATGATGCTTCTGGCATTTAACCTGTTGCCGATCCCGCCTTTGGACGGTTTCCATGTCCTGGAAGAACTGCTTCCTTATAAGGCCAGACATTCCAACGGATATCTGACATTCCAGCGGGTAGCTCCGATGGCTATCTGGATAGTATTTATCGTCAGCATGGTTTCTAATAACAATATCCTGTCAACTTTGATCGGATGGATAGAGATGCCGTTCCAGTTCCTGATAGATCTTCTCGCGACACCGTTTATGATGCTTTTCCGCTTCCTTGGACTGGTAGTTTAACATGCTGGAGCAAGCCTTAAAGCCGGATATTAAGTTAAGACAGTTCGAAGGACCTTTGGATCTCCTTCTTCATCTTATCGAGAAAAACGATGTCGATATCTACGATATTCCGATAAGCACGATCACGGCGCAGTATATGGAATATATCGAATCCATGCAGGAGTTCGATATGGAGCTTGCGTCAGACTTTCTTGTAATGGGCGCAACGCTCGTATCTATTAAGTCCAGAATGATGCTCCCCGGCATGCAGGCGAGCCTTATTGCGGGTGAAGATGTTGTTGACCCGAGAGAAGAACTCGTTATCTCGCTTATGAGATATAAGAGATGCCGTGTTTTCGCGACTGATCTCAAAGAGAGAAGAGATAAGTATGACGGTGCGAGATTCCGTTATGCATCAACTGCAAAGCAGCTCGGAATAACGATAGAACCTGTGCCGCAGGCATTCTCGATAGAGGAGTTTAATGACGCCGTAGCCGTTATCAACGAGCGCAACCAAATGCGTTTTACCGATATCACTTCGAAGATCACTCATATCCTTAAGAGGGATAAGCTCTCGATAAAAGAGAGGATAAAGTCGATCTGGCGGTCGATCACAGGTAAGGGCAAGGTCTTATTGAGTTCGCTGTTCAATAAAGATACCGAAAAGATGGACAAAGTAGTAAGCTTCCTGGCCGTATTGGAGCTTGTCAGAGATAACAAGGTCAACGTGGAACAGGATAAGAACTTCGGTGAGATAATAATCGAGGAGAAAAAGGGCTAAGCAATATGGAAGACGATTTTAAGATAACCGCACAAGAATTACCCGGCGCGATCGAATCGATACTTTTTATCTCCGGCGACCCCGTCCCGGTAGATAAGATCGCCGAGATCTTGAATTGCTCCAAAAACGCCGTAACAGAGGCTTTGAAGCATCTTACCGAAAGATATGCAGGCAATCCCTGGAGCGGCCTTGAGATAAGAAGGACAGAGGATTCTTATGCGATCATGACGAGACCTTCACAGAAAAAGGTACTTGACCGCATGTTCGGCCCGAGGCAGTCTCCGCCGCTTTCGCAGGCATCTTATGAGACTCTCGCGGTAATCGCTTATAACCAGCCTTGCACAAGAGCCCAGGTAGAGCTCGTCAGAGGCGTATCTTCAGACTCGATCATATCAAGACTTTTGGACAGAGGCTGGATCGAGGAAGCGGGCAATCTCGATGCTCCCGGAAGACCGTCACTTTTTAAGACATCCAAGAAGTTCCTTACCGAATTCGGCATTGAATCAGTAAGAGACCTGCCGCCTTTGGAACTCATGAGCTATCAGACCATCAGGGATATGGAAAACTCCCTCAAGGAAGCAACTGCAGGTGAAGATAAGCAGATCTCCATCGACAGCCTCATGAAGCCTGAAACTGCTGAAAACAAAGAAGGTGAGACAGATGACGGGAACGCTTGAACTTATTGAGAATGCCGTCTCTAACATGAGCAAAGGCCATAAGGCGATAGGTAACTTCATCCTTGAGTCTTATGACAAAGCTGCTTACATGACAGCCGCAAAGCTCGGCGAAGAAGTCGGCGTGTCAGAATCCACGGTAGTAAGATTTACGACAGAACTGGGTTTTGAAGGTTATCCCGAATTCCAGAAGGCTTTGCAGGAAGACTTAAAATCAAAGCTCACGTCTGTCCAAAGACTTGGTCTTACCGAGAAATTCGATAACGACGGCGATGCCTTAAGATCTGTTGTCGCACAGGATATAAACAACTTAAGGGATTCGCTCAATTCCATAGACGAGAAGGAGTTTACCAGAGCAGTAAATTCTATTCTGGGTGCCCGCAAGATCTACATCATGGGCATCAGGGCATCGGCTCCTTTGTCAGAGTTCATGCACTTTTACATGACGCTTCTTTTCGATGATGTAGTGCTTGTAAGAAGTACATGTACGAATGAGCTTTTCGAGCAGATCATGCCAATAGGAAAAGGCGATGTCATGATCGGAATCTCTTTCCCGAGATATTCGGCAAGGACCATCAACTCAATGGGATACGCAAAGAAGAAGGGCGCGACCATCATTGCCATCACAGATAAGGATGAGACGGCAATGACTGAATATGCGGATATCAAGCTTTTCGCGAAATCTTCGATGGCATCATTTGTAGACTCGCTGACAGCGCCGCTGTCACTTATAAATGCGCTTCTCGTATCACTCGGAATGCACAGAAAAGAACACATCAAGTCATCTTTGGAGTCACTTGAGAGCTTGTGGTCACAGTACCGTGTCTATGAGATCGGAAGAGACCGCAACACGGAAGACGGAGATATTTTATAAAGGAGTATATATATGGGTATTTATCAGATCGCAATCGACGGACCTTCAGGATCAGGCAAGAGCACGCTCGCAAAAGGCGTAGCTAAAGAACTCGGGATCATGTATCTCGATACGGGAGCAATGTACCGTACATGCGCTGTTGCTTCCATCAAGAGAGGAATCGACGCTAAAGATCCCGAAGCAGTAAAGAAGATGATGGAAGAGATCAAGATCGACGTCGAGTTTATTGACGGCGTTCAGCACATGATCCTTGACGGAGAAGACGTTACAGGCGAGCTCCGCACACCCCAGACATCCATCGCGGCATCTGATGTATCCGCCCATCCCGTCGTAAGGACAGCTATGGTAGCTCTCCAGAGGGAGATCGCAAAGAACCAGACATTCGTCCTTGACGGCAGAGACATCGCATCCGTTGTGCTTCCTGACGCTAAGTACAAGTTCTTCGTTGTATGCGCTCCCGAAGTAAGGGCAGAGAGAAGACTTGCCGAATTAGAGGCAGCAGGAGACCATTCCCAGACCAAGGAAGAAGTATTGAGAGATATCCTTTACCGTGACGAGCAGGATTCAAAGAGAGCAACATCTCCTTTGATCCAGGTACCTGAAGCTATCGTCATCGATACCGGCAAGTACGACATCGACGGCACAAGAGAGTTCCTCCTGAGCCATCTGGACGAGGAAGATAAATGAATGTAACCATCGCCAAGTCATCGGGTTTTTGCTTTGGCGTCAAGAATGCCGTAACGGCCGCCCAGGAAGCTGTCGCTGCTAAGAGCGACGGCAGAAAGCTCGTTATGCTCGGCGAGATAGTTCATAACCGCTATGTGGTAGATAAGCTCTTAGATGGCGGATTCACAATTTGCGAGACAGCCGAAGAAGTTCCTGAGAATTCGATAGTCATAATCAGGGCTCATGGTGTCACGCCGGAAGAGATCGCTATCCTCTGTTCTAAAAACTGCGAGATCAGGGACATGACATGCCCCTTCGTCTCCAAGATACATAAGATCGTCAGGGAGAATGCGGAAAAGGGAATGAACATAATCATTACCGGAACGCAGGGCCATCCCGAGGTAACGGGAATCCTTGGAGAAGCAGAGGGAACCGGTGTAAAGTGCGCTGTGATCAAGGCTCCGGAAGATCTCGAAAACCTTGATTTTCCGCTTGAAAGTGCCATTTTGATCTCCCAAACGACTTTTTCGAGCTACATGTTTGAAAAAATATGTAATACTGTTAAAAATAAAATTGAAAAAATAAATCTTTTTGATACAATATGTATTACGACTGAAAGTAGGCAAAAGGAAGCCGCTTCGCTCTCTGAGCATTCAGATTCGATGATCGTCATCGGCTCGGCTCACAGTTCGAACACCACTAAGCTTTTGGAAATCTGCAAAGGTCGCTGTGCAAGAACATTCCTTGTCAATTCCGGCGCTGAAGTAGGGCGCCTCATCTCGGAAGGGAAGATCCTTCCTGCTGATAAAGTCGGGATTACAGCGGGTGCATCTACACCGGAAGCTATTATTTTGGAGGTTGTTCAACAAATGAACGAAGAAGAGAAGATCACAAATCAGGGCTTTGACACAGAGTTTGCCAATGCTGTCGATTTAATTGCGCAGGTTAGAAGAGGTGCCGTAGTTAAGGGCACGATTACTTCTGCTGATGACGACTATGTTTATGTAGACGTACACGACAAGTCCGAAGGAAGAATTTCACGTAAGGAGTTTGATTCGGATCCTGACTTCGATCTTGACAAGGCAATTGCCGAGCACACAGAAGTAACCGTTAAGGTCAGAAGCATTAAGAATTCCGATCAGGGCAAGGAGATCATCCTTTCTAAGAATGATGTAGAGTCCGAGAAGGGCAGAGCCGAGATCGAAGAAGCATATAAGAATAAGACACCTATCGAAGTTAAGATCACACGTACTGTTAAGGACGGCGTTATCGGAACATATAAGGGTGTTGATATCTACATCCACAGAACACAGATCAAGACAGGCGACGTTAAGGACTTAGAGTCTTATGTCGGCCAGACACTCGAGATCCTCGTTACAAAGTTCGATACAGAGAAGGGCCGCCTCAGAATCTCCGGAAGCCACAGAATCATCGTTTCCGAAGAGCGTCGTAAGAAGTCCGCTGAGATCTGGGACAACATCGAAGAAGGCAAGCACTATACAGGTGTTGTCAGAAGCCTTGTTGATTTCGGTGCTTTCATCGATATCGGCGGTGTTGACGGACTCGTTCACGTTTCCGAGCTCTCATGGAGCCGCAACGCTAAGCCTTCCGATGTTCTCAAGGTTGGCGACGAGATCGACGTTTATGTTAAGGCTTTCGACAAAGAGACAAAGAAGATCTCTTTGGGCTACAAGAGACTTGAGGATGATCCTTACTACAATATCGAAGAGAGAATGCCTGTTGGCTGCATCGTTCAGGGTACAGTAGTTCGTCTCACAAAGTTCGGCGCTTTCGTACAGCTTGAGCCCGATCTCGATGCACTCTGCCACGTTTCCCAGATCTCTTCCAGAAGACTTGAGAAGCCTGAGGATGCTCTTTCTGTAGGTCAGGTTGTTCAGGCTAAGGTTATCAAGATCGAACCCGATGCAAGAAGAATCTCTATCTCCATCAAGGAAGTAGCTCCTATCGATCCTGAGCTCCCTGAAGAGGAAGCAGTTGAAGAAGCACCTGCAGAGGAAGCTCCCGTAGAGGAAGCACCTGTTGAGGCTCCTGAGACAACAGAAGAAGCTTGATAAGATAATTAAGTTGATTTCAAAAGGCTGTCACCCAGGTGGCAGCCTTATTATTTATCCCCAATATACCCGATTGACATATACACGCAAAACGGGTATATTTTGTTTATGATAAAAAGCTTCGCTGACAAGGAAACTGAGCGGATATTTAACCAATTATTCTCAAGGCAGTTGCCTCATGACATTCAGCGTGTTGCATTGAGGAAATTGATTATGATCAATAAAGCTGCTTGTTTGGAAGATTTGCGTGTTCCGCCTGGTAATCGACTTGAAGCTTTATCTGGTAACAGAGAAGGTCAGTACAGTATAAGGATTAATGATCAGTATAGGATATGTTTTAAAACAGATGGTAAGGATTTCTTTTTGGTTGGAATAGTGGATTATCATTAAGGCATGTTTAAGAAAGGAATAGAAGATGGATTTGTATATTCAAACACCTAAGATGAGTGAGATCTTGTTAGAAGAATTTATGAGACCAAACGGAATCTCAGCTTATAGGCTTGCGCAGGAGATACATGTGCCGGTATCTCGTATACAAGATATACTTCATGACAGGCGTAAGATAACTGCTGACACTTCGCTTCGTTTAGCTAAATTCTTCGGGGTCAGCGAAAAATACTTTTTGGATATTCAGAATGATCTTGACTTAAGGGAATTAAAGCTTAGCAAGGTCGAAGATATAGAATCGATCAAGCCTTTTAGCGCTGATGTCGGCTGATTTAGAATATCTTGCAATTTGACCTTGCATATTTTTATTCGTTGTTATAAGATTTATAGGCTTGTTAGAGGAATACTCCATCGGGGTGTGGCTCAGGTGGTAGAGTGCCTGCTTCGGGAGCAGGAGGCCGTGGGTTCAAGTCCCGCCACTCCGACCAAATATTTTCCTTAACAGAGCGTGTTCATCGGGGTGTAGCTCAGGTGGCTAGAGTGCTTGCTTAGGGAGCAAGAGGTCGTGGGTTCAAGTCCCGTCACTCCGACCAAAGAAAAAGACCTTCGTAACAATTACGAAGGCCTTTTTTGTTCAATGTGATTTCTGTACATAATGTTATAATCGAAAATATCAATTCAAAGGCGGTGGATTCCATGAGTCGAGCAGATGATATTTTCGATGAGAACATTAGAACGATACTTAATTCAGGCTATTCAACGATCAACGACAAGGTAAGGCCGCATTGGGCTGATGACGGAGCTCCGGCTTATACTTATAAGGCTTTTTGCATCGTTAACCGCTACAATCTGGCTGAGGAATTCCCGATGTTTACACAGCGCTGGATCAATTTCAAGGCTGCTGTCGATGAGCTTTTGTGGATCTGGCAGAAGAAATCCAATAATGTAAACGACCTTAATTCCCACATCTGGGATGCCTGGGCAGACGAGACCGGCTCTATCGGCAAGGCATACGGATACCAGCTCGGCGTTAAGCACAAGTATAAGGAAGGCGAGTTCGACCAGGTCGACCGCGTGCTTTACGACCTTAAGAATAATCCTTCTTCAAGAAGGATCATGACGAATATCTATGTTCATCAGGATCTTTCAGAGATGCATCTTTATCCCTGCGCTTATTCGATGACATTCAACGTTACGGGCAATAAGCTCAACGCGATACTTAACCAGAGAAGTAACGACATGCTCGTCGCAAATGCCTGGAACGTCTGCCAGTACGCAGTTCTCGTTCATCTCATGGCAAGATGCTCAGGCCTTGAAGTAGGCGAGTTCGTACATGTCATCGCTGACGCGCACATCTATGACAGACACGTCGACATCGTAAAAGATCTCATCGAGATGCCCAAGTATCCGGCTCCGAAGCTCGTTCTTGATGAAGGCATCACTGATTTCTATCAGTTCACGACAGACAATATCAGACTTGAAGGCTATGAGGCAGGCCCTAAGATCAAGGGCATCCCGGTAGCAGTCTGACGGGCGGGATAATCAATGAAGCTGATTTTTGTAAGGCACGGAGATCCTGACTATGAGAAGGATTCCTTGACGGAGAAGGGCTGGCGCGAAGCTGAGATCCTCGCAAAGCGCGTAGCAAAATGGGACATTAAGCAGATATATTGCTCTCCCATGGGCAGAGCGAAGGATACCTGCTCATTATCGCTTAAGGCAACAGGCAAAGAAGCTGTCACGTGTGACTGGCTTCAGGAGTTCTATTACAGGGTCTGGGATGAGAAAGAGCAGGCCTGGACGATCGCCTGGGACTTCTATCCCAGAGATTTCAACAACTGGGACGAGCTCCACGATAAAGATAAGTGGGATCAGACGGAGATAATGAAGTCCGGAGATCTCGATAAGCACGCTCAGGATGTTTATAAAAACTTTGACGCACTGCTCGAAAAGCACGGCTACAAGCGTAATGACAGAGGCTTTTACGACGTAATAGAGCACAACGATGACAATATCGTGTTCTTCTGCCACTTCGGTATCACGGCGTTGATAATCGGACATCTTATCGGAATCGCAGCTCCGGCCATCTGGCAGGGTATGATGATGCAGCCGACGTCAATAACCGTAATGGGTTCGGAAGAAAGGATACCGGGAGAAGCAAGCTTCAGAGTACAGGTTTTCGGAGATGCCAGACATCTAATAGAAGCAGGCGAACCGATATCGCAGTCAGGATACTTTACACAACTATTTGAGGGGTAATAACTATGATCGCAATCTCAGCAGTAGACAAGAATTGGGCAATCGGCAACCAGGGCAAGCTTCTTATTTCGCTGCCCGAAGACCAGAAGGGCGTGTTTAAGAAATACACGGCAGGCCACACTGTCGTATATGGCAGAAAGACTCTTGAGACTTTCCCCGGACAAAGGCTCCTGCCTAACAGAGTAAATGTCATAATGTCCAGAAGCTATGAGTATGAGAAGGAAGGTGCCATGATCCTTCATTCCGCTGCCGAGCTTGAGGATTTCCTCGATCTTACGGCCGATGAAGTATATCTTATCGGCGGTGCTTCGCTCTATAATTCACTGATCGGGCTTTGTGACAAGGCGATAATCACAAGCATCAAGGCCGAATTCGAAGCTGACTGCTGGTTCCCGAATCTTGATGAAGATCCCGATTGGGAGCTCGAAGAGGAAGATCCGCCCGTAATGAGCGAGAAGGGCGTGGAATTTACCGTAAAACACTACAAGAGAAAGTAATTTCGCCTTATATATAATAAATATAGATTTAGCCCTTGCACTTGCAGGGGCTATTTGTTAGAATGTTCGCGCATAAAAATCACGTATACACTCCGACTGTGGCCAATTTGAGCTGAATATTACTTGGTGTATACGGAAGAAAACAGGAGGATTTATTTTATGCCAGTTATTTTAATGAAGCAGCTTCTTGAAGCAGGCGTACACTTCGGTCACCAGACACGTCGTTGGAACCCTAAGATGTCCGAGTACATCTTCACGGAGCGTAACTCAATCCACATCATCGATTTGCAGAAGACAGTCAAGAAGGTCGACGAGGCCTATGACGCTATGCGTGAGCTCGCTGAGAAGGGCGATATCCTTTTCGTAGGTACAAAGAAGCAGGCTCAGGATTCCATCAAGGAAGAAGCTCAGCGTTGCGGACAGTTCTATGTTAACTATCGTTGGCTCGGTGGTACACTCACAAACTTCGTAACAATCAAGAAGAGAGTTGCAAGACTCGAAGAACTCCGCAGAATGGAAGCTGACGGTTCTTTCGAACTCAGAACAAAGAAGGAAGTTGCTAAGCTTAAGCTCGAGATGACAAAGCTCGATCAGAACCTCGGCGGTATCGTTGGTATGGTTAAGCTCCCTGCAGCTCTTTTCATCGTTGACACAAAGAAGGAGCACAACGCAGTAGCAGAAGCTAAGAGACTTGGTATCCCGATCGTTGCTATCGTAGATACAAACTGCGATCCTGATGAAGTTGACTATGTAATCCCCGGTAACGACGACGCTATCCGCGCAGTTAAGCTCATCACAGCTAAGATGGCTGATGCAGTTATCGAAGCTCACCAGGGCGAGGATGCTACATCTGAGGGTATGGATATCGATTCAGTTCAGGCTCAGGCTGAGACAGCTGACGTTGCTGAAGAGCAGGCAGCTCCTGCAGCAGAAGACAAGTCTATCGAAGAGATCGCTTCTGAGTCTTAATTCAAATCTTAACTAAAATCGCAAAGGAGAATATATATGGCAGTTACAGCACAACAGGTTAAAGAACTCCGTGAGCTCACAGATTGCGGCATCATGGACTGCAAGAAGGCACTTATCGAGTGCGAAGGTGATATCGAGAAGGCTAAGGCTTGGCTCCGCGAAAAGGGTATGGCTAAGGCTGAGAAGAAGTCCGCAAGAATCGCTGCAGAGGGTGCAGTTGTTTCCAAGATCGCAGAAGACAAGAAGTCCGGCGTTCTCGTAGAGATCAACATCGAGACAGACTTCGCTGCTAACACAGATAAGTTCAAGGCTTTCACTGACGCTGTTGCTACACACATCCTTACAAAGAAGCCTGCAAACATTGAAGAGCTCATGGCTCAGCCTCTCTACAACGACGAGTCCAAGACAGTTGAGATCTTCCAGAAGGAAGCTATCGCTGATATCGGTGAGAATACTTCTATCAGAAGATTCGTTATCTATGAGGTAGAGGGCAACGGTGCTGTTGCTTCTTACATCCACATGGGTGGTAAGGTAGGCGTTTTCGTTGAGGTTACAACAGACGACGATTCCGTTATCAATAAGCCTGAGTTCGCTGATTTCGCTAAGAACATCGGCATGCAGGTTGCTTCCATGAGACCTAACTGGGTTACAGAGGAAGAAGTACCCCAGGCAGAGCTCGACAAGGAAACAGAGATCATCAAGAACAAGGCTCTCGAAGAGGGTAAGCCTGAGAAGATCGTTATGGAGAGAATCGTTCCCGGCCAGATCAAGAACTTCTACAAGCTCAACTGCCTCGTTGACCAGGAGTTCTTCAGAGATGACGATCTTACAATCAAGCAGTACATCGACCAGTCCATCAAGGCTATCGGCGCTAATGTTTCCGTTGTACGTTTCACACGTTTCGGTCTCGGCGAAGGTATCGAGAAGAAGGTTGACGACTTCGCAGAAGAAGTCAGAAAGCAGGCTGGTCTCTGATAGACCGTCTGATCTTGAATCAGTTAATGACCCCGCGCATAAATGTGCGGGGTTTTTTATATTTATTAATATATAGGTTCACCTTAAGACAAATTATTGATAAAATCTATAGAAAGATTTTTTGAGCGGAGGAAAAATTAATGGGCGAGAATAAGTATAACCGCATTCTCTTGAAAATATCCGGCGAGGCACTGGCCGGCGATGCGAAGGTAGGCATCAATGATAATGTCCTTAAGGAGATCTCCGCTAACATAAAAGCAGTTGCAGATCTCGGAGTCCAGGTCGCTATCGTTGTAGGCGGCGGCAACTTCTGGCGCGGAAGATCATCAGAGAAGATGGACAGAGTTACTGCAGACCACATGGGCATGCTTGCGACACTTATGAATTCACTTGCTCTTTCCGATGCTTTGGAGCAGCAGGGAGCAGTCACCAGAGTTTTATCAGCCGTTGAAGTAAGACAGATGGCTGAGCCTTATATCAGAAAGAGAGCCGTAAGGCACCTCGAAAAGGGAAGGATCGTTATCTTCGCTTGCGGAACAGGCAATCCTTACTTCTCGACAGATACAGGCGCTGCATTAAGAGCTACTGAGATCGGCGCAGATGTCTTCCTTAAGGCTACTATGGTAGACGGCGTTTATGACAAGGATCCTAATGTATATCCCGATGCAAAGAAGTATGACACCGTATCTCATGACGAGGTATTGAGACTTAACCTCAAGGTCATGGATGCTACAGCAGCTGCTCTTTGCCGTGATAACCACACCAAGATCCTGGTATTCTCCATGAAAGATCCCGAGAACATCGTAAGGATCGCAAAGGGCGAAGAGCTCGGAACAATCGTTGAATAATTAAAATACACATACAGGAGGCAGAATTATGGCTATGATCGAGATCACAAAGAAAGATTACGATGATATCGAAGCAAAAATGCAAAAGTGCATCGATAACCTTCAGGAGAACCTCAACACGATCCGTGCCGGACGTGCCAATCCGCACGTTTTGGACAAGATCCAGGTTGAGTATTACGGTGCTATGTCTCCGCTTAATGCCGTAGCCAATATTCAGGTTCCTGAGGCAAGAATGATCACATTATCACCCTGGGATCCGAAGATGCTCAGAGAGATCGAGCATGCCATCCAGGCTTCCGATCTCGGCATTAATCCTACCAACGACGGTAAGATGATCAGACTTGTTTTCCCTATGCTCACAGAGGAAAGACGTAAGGATCTCGTTAAGCAGGTTAAGGTTTACGGTGATGAGACAAAGGTAGTTATCCGTAACAACCGCCGTGACGCTATCGATAAGATGCGTGCTGCAAACAAGAAGAAGGAACTTACGGATGACCTCCTCAAGGAATTCGAAGAGAAGGTCCAGAAGATCACAGATAAGTTTACTGCTGAGGTAGACAAGGTCTGCGAGACAAAGAATAAGGAATTGATGGAAATCTGATCCTAAATGGCGCTTCTCGGTAAAAAACAGGAATTCACATACGATACGGGTGACCTTAAGGTCCCCGTATCTTTGGGTGTGATAATGGACGGCAACGGAAGATGGGCTACAAAAAGACATCTTCCCAGAAGTGCCGGCCACAGGGCAGGAGCAGAGAATCTCAAAGAGCTTTGCCGCAACTGCGGAAGATACGGCGTAAAGTATCTGACAGTTTACGCTTTCTCTACTGAGAACTGGTCCAGACCCCAGGATGAAGTCGAAAAGCTCATGAAGCTCTTTGTAGAGTTCGTTGACCGTTACGATCCCGAACTTAAGGAAGAGGGCGTCAGAATGAGATTTACCGGCGATATCGCTGCGCTTCCCGAGAAAGTCAAAGAAACCATTAAGATCGAAGAAGAAAGATCTAAAGACCGCCAGAAGATGCAGCTTATCATTGCATTTAATTACGGCGGAAGAAGAGAGATCGTCAATAGCTGCCAGAAGATCGCCGAGCAGATCAAGGCAGGTACATTAGAGCCTTCTGACATTACGGAACAGATGATCTCCGATAACCTTTATCTTCCCGATGTTCCTGATCCGGAGCTTATCATCAGGCCCAGCGGCGAGCTCAGGATATCCAATTTCCTTTTGTGGGAATGCGCATATTCTGAATTTTGGATCTCGGATGTTTTGTGGCCCGACTTCGGTTATGAAGATCTTACACAGGCATTCAGGGATTATGCATTAAGAGACAGACGCTTCGGCGGCCTGTCGAAGAAAGACAGTAAGAAGTAAGTTGAAACAGAGAGTCATTACAGGAATCATCTTTTTGATAGTTGTGCTGTCACTTTTCGTGCCGGCACTGTTCTTTCCGTATACTGCCGTAGTAATGGCTTATATTATCGGTGCCGTTGCAAGTGTTGAATTATATAAAGCACTTAAGATCGGCGGCTACAGACCTTCCAGGCTGCTCTTGAGCATCGGTATGGCCCTTGCCACCTTGATCATATGCTGCGGATTGTTTTTCAGCCTTAAGGTCGAGAACACCATGGCGCTTTACCTGATCATAGTGTGCATGTATGCGGTATCCTGCGGTATATGTCTGCCTCTTGTAAGACCCAAGGATGAAAAAGCTCTGTTAAACGGTATCTTCACGGGCGGAATGATCTTTTATATCTCATTCCCTTTGTTCTGCCTGATCAGTGCGATAATCTTTATCCCTAACGGATGGTTTTACATGGTTATCGGACTTTTCGCTCCTTGGGGTACTGATACATTTGCTTACTTTACGGGTGTCGCTCTCGGAAAGCATAAGATCGTACCGCACATCTCGCCCAAGAAGACATGGGAAGGATGCATCGGCGGTACTGTTTTCTGCGCTATATCCGTTACGGTATATTGCTGCCTCGTTATCTACAGGGTCGATAACATTCAGATGGGGCTTGTTCCTTACGGAATAATAACGTTCTTCTTAGGTATACTTATCGCCATCATGTCCCAGCTGGGAGACTGGTTCTGCTCCGTGATCAAGAGAAGAACCGGCATAAAAGATTTCAGCAATATCTTCCCGGGACACGGCGGAATGCTCGACAGATTTGACAGCACCTTCTTTACGCTTCCTACAGCAATGCTCATGGCAATAATCGCCTACAATCTGTTCTGATATACCGTTACTTAAGTTTGGGAGATAAACAAATGCGAAAACTGTCTATATTGGGTTCTACGGGTTCTATAGGAAAGCAGACCCTTGAAGTGGCAAGAAAGGCGCCTTCTGATTTTACTGTTGAAGCGCTCACATGCGGCAGCGATATAGATACTTTATTTGACCAGGTAAAAGAGTTCAGGCCGAAGGTCTGTTCAGTCGTTGATGAACAGAAAGCTATAGAGCTCGAAGGAAGGCTTAAGTCGGAAGGGATCGATACCGAAGTCCTTAAGGGCAATGAAGGTAATATTACTGTTGCAACACTTGACTCTATTGATACCGTAGTCGGCGCCATCGTCGGTTTTGCCGGACTTGAGCCCGTATATCACGGAATCCTCAGCGGAAAAGACATCGCGCTCGCCAATAAAGAGACGCTCGTAGCAGGCGGTGACATCATAATGCCTTTGATAAGAGAAAAGGGCGTAATGATGCTTCCTATCGACAGCGAGCATTCCGCTATCTGGCAGTGCCTCAAAGGCGAGAAAAGGGCAGACCTCGACAGGATCCTTATTACCGCTTCGGGCGGACCTTTCAGAGGAATGACCAGAGAACAGCTCGAGGGCGTTACCCTACAGGATGCACTTCATCATCCGACATGGAATATGGGCGGAAAGATCACCATCGATTCTGCCACAATGATGAACAAGGGCCTTGAGATAATCGAAGCTCATCACCTTTACGGCATCAGCTGCAATAAGATCGATGTAGTCGTTCATCCCCAGAGCATCATCCATTCAATGATCAGGCTTAAAGACGGTTCCGTTCTTGCCCAGATGGGCAAGCCTTCAATGGTGCTTCCTATCGAAGTCGCGCTCTACTATCCGGAAAGAGGTCCTTCGATCGTAACCGAGTTCGATCCTTTTGCTGAAGGTATGTCCAATCTTACTTTCGAGCCCTGCGACACAGAAGTGTTCAGGCTTGTAAAGCTTGCTTATGAGACCGGCGATAAGGGCGGACTTTATCCTACGGTCATGAACGCAGCTAATGAGGCTGCCGTAATGAGTTATCTCGCAGGAAAGATAAGATTCCTGGATATCGAGAGAACAGTATTTGAGACAGTGGAGAAGATGGATCCTTTTATCAGGAATGCTTCTCTTACTATTGAGACCATCGAGCAGACTGACAGGGATGCCAGGATCTTTGCCGGTGAGATAATTAAGGGAAAGATCAACTGATGAATATAGTTTCAAGCATAATCTTTGTAATCATAATGCTCGGCGTGCTCGCTTCGCTGCACGAACTGGGCCATTACTGGGTCGCAAGATTACTTAAGATAAAAGTTTTTGAAGTATCGCTTTTTGTGGGCCCCAAGCTCTTACGCTGGAAGCGTAAAGACGTTGATTTTTCTGTAAGGCTTATTCCTATAGGCGCATATGTCAGGTTTTCCGAGATCGACCAGGACGGTTATGTCGTTGAGAGCAAGGATCCGGATCTCCTTGTAAACCAGCCGAGGATCAAGAGGCTTGCGGTAGCTCTTGCAGGTCCTATCATGAACCTTATTCTCGGTATATTGATCTTTTTCGGAATGTTCTGGGCAACAGGCTATGTCAGCACACAGATCGGACCTTCGGTACAGGGCACCCAGACTTATGCTGTCGCTGATGAATATACCGTAGGAGATACGATCAAGAAGATCAACGGCAACAGTGTTTATACCGTTTATGACCTTTACTATGAGATTGATTCTTCAGACCCGACTGCCGAAATGACTGTAACACTGAAGTCAAAAGAAACAGGCGATCTTTACGATATTACGCTTACACCTGTTATCAAGGTAAGACCCATGCTGCTTATTACAGTGGAGTCTATGGCTACCGATAATGAGTATCAGGGCTGGAAAGTGCATTCTGTCGAAGAATCGCAGAATAAGGGCAACCCCATCCTTGAGCCCGGAGATTATGTAACACATATCAACGGCGTTTCCGTAGCAGATGAGGAATTTGAAGACTATCTCTACAGCATTACTGATGACGTAATTACCGTTACATATGTGAGGGACGGTGTTTCTTATGAAGAGGAACTGATCCCTGAGTATGCCGAGTATGTGACCACCAGAGGTCTTGCTGTTATCCCTTACAAGGTCGACTCGGTATCCCATTTCGGCAGCGCATTCGGATATGCGGCCAAAATGCCGGCCACAATGGGAAATTTGTCCGTCAGAGGCATCAGAGATGCTATCGCAGGCAAAGTAAAAGCTTATAATTTGGTATCGGGTCCCATAGGAATCACGACTATGGTCAATGATGTCGTAACGGATGAGGAAGATACCACAAGCGATAAGATATACCTCTTGATCATGTTGAGCGGTATCATCTCCATCGCTCTGGCGTTCTCCAATCTTCTTCCGATTCCGGGTCTCGACGGCGTGCAGATCCTGCTTATTGCCGTTGAGATGGTCATAGGACGCAAGCTGTCTGACAAGGCAGAGAAGAAGCTGACGGTTATCGGTTTTGTGCTGATAATCCTGCTTGTCGTCTTTGCACTTGTATCTGATGTGCTAAGGATCATACTTGGTTACTGACCTTTGTAAGGAGAGTTATTATGACGAAGAAAGTCTTGATCGGTAATGTCGAAGTCGGCGGCGGATCTTCTGTTAAGATCCAGTCGATGAATAATACTGATACGAGAGATGCCAAGGCTACTCTTGCCCAGATCAAAGAATTGGCTGACTGTGGTTGTGATATCACAAGAGTCGCCATTCCCGACATGGAGGCTGCCGAGGCTCTTAAGGAGATCACGTCTAATTCTCCCATTCCGGTCGTAGCCGATATCCACTTCGATTACAGACTTGCGCTAGCCGCTGCTGATAACGGTGCGGCAAAGATCAGGATCAATCCCGGAAATATCGGAGGACCGGAGAATGTTAAGCTCGTTGCCGATAAGTGCAAGGAACGCAATATTCCTATTAGAGTCGGAGTCAATTCAGGATCTATCTCAAGGGACATACTGGCAAAGTACGGCGAGGTCAATGCTGATGCAATGACAGAGAGCGCACTTGGTGCCGTAAAGCTCCTTGAAGACCAGGATTTTGACAATATCGTTATCTCGATCAAGTCCTCATCCCCGAAGCTTACTATTGATACTTACAGGATACTTTCCAAATCGTGCGATTATCCTCTTCATGTCGGAGTCACTGAGGCGGGAACAGTCAGGGAAGGCGCAATCAAATCTGCAGTAGGTATTGGTGCTCTCCTTGCGGAAGGTATCGGAGATACGATCAGAGTATCCCTTACGGGCAATCCTGTAGAAGAAGTTATTACAGCTAAGCAGATACTTAAAGCTTTGGACTTAAGAGACGGAGGAATCACTTTTATATCTTGTCCTACATGCGGAAGAACTCAGGTACCGCTCATCGAACTTGCAGGACAGATAGAACAGAGACTTATAAATCTTCCCTATAACCTTAAGGTTGCGGTCATGGGATGTGTCGTTAACGGACCCGGAGAAGCAAGAGAATGTGATATCGGAATAGCCGGCGGTAAAGATGAGTTCGTTCTTTTCGAGAAGGGTGAACCCGTAAGGAAGATCCCGGCATCCGGTGCGGTCGATGAGTTTGTAAGGGAAGTGATCAGAGTTGGAGAAGAAAAGTGTAAAGCTACTTGAACTGTTTAATGTCGACAGTGACAAGTTTAACGATCTAAGTGAACTTTATGTTCTGAAAGTAGACATATATAAGGCTAAGGCTTCGATCAATATCGTTCTTGACGGTGTTGAATCTTTGAAGGGCTCGGGCAGCCTTGTTTCATTTGTTAGTGAATTAGAGAAAGATTTCGGTACAAGAGTAAATTTCTCTTTTGCCGGTATTAATGATGTCAATTATTTTTCCGTATATGAATCGCTCAACAGTCTCATAAAATACTATGTCGTCAGAGACAGCGAAGGCGGTGTCAAGAATATTGCCGATTTTATCAGTCTGAGTTCAGATATCGATTACGATGTGCCTGGAGATTTAAGCACCATTACGCATATTGAGATTCCTTCCGGATGGGCAATGATGCTGACTGACAGTGATAATAAAGAAATTATCCAGGCTGTAAGTAAAGCTGAGAATATCTGTATTGGCAATGAAGCTAACGGCAAGTATGAGATCGTCATTGTTGACCCTGAAATTGCCGTAAGCGATGATTCATCAGATGATATCCTTCGCGCCATCGAAGAAGGAAAGCTTCAGTTCCCTGATGATGAGCCTGTTGAAGAGCAGTCTAAGAAGGGCGGCAGGAAAAAGAAGAGTGACAAGGAAAAAGATCCTGATGCCAAGCCTGCCGGCAAAGATTCCTGGACTGCAAAAGCCGAGCAGGTAAGAAAAGAAGCCAAGCAGGAGGATAAGCAGTCTTTATATAAGGCTAAAGAGAATGCCGATAACCAGTTATATGGTCGTGTAAAGAAACAGGCAACCTTCATGAAGATTGCAAACCTTACTGTTGGCTGCTTCGATGTAAATGTAGCAGGTGATATCTCTTTTAATGACGACAGTTTTAAGCTTGCCAAGACCGGCAGGAGCGTCGTGGTTAAGTTCATGTGCTTAGATGATACAGACGGCATTTCGTGTATTGCATTCCTCAAGCCGGAAGAGGCAGACAGCTTCCAGAAAGAATACGGTAAAGGCGGCTTTATCGGTATTCAGGGAAATGTTGAGAATGACTCATTTACCGGCGATAAGATGCTTAAAGTCTCAGGATTTTTCAGTGCGGAAAAACCGCCCAAGAGAAAGGATAATGCTGAGCGCAAGAGAGTCGAGCTTCACGTCCACACCAAGATGAGCGAGAGCGATGCCACGACTGATCCTGCAGATCTTATTAAGCTCGCAGCTTCTTTCGGTCACACTGCTTGTGCTGTTACAGACCACGGAGTTGTCCAGGCATTCCCTCATGTTTTCGAGGCTGCAAAGGGCATCAACAAAAAGCGCAAGGATACCGGAGAAGCACCCATCAAGTGTATCCTCGGCTGTGAAGGATATCTTGTTGATGACGGACCGACAGTATTCTATAACCTTCCTTATGATGTAAAGAACGATAAGATCAAGCCTTCTGACGTTGATGACGATGCATCGCTGAACTTTATTACTAAGCCTAAAGCAGTAGGATCTTTTGTTTCTATTGTTATTAAGCGCAATGGCGATGATGCTCTTCGTGATACATTTACATCTGTTTGCGCCTCTAAATACAGACTTAAGGGCTATAAGGATGTTAAGCCTGAAGAAGAAGGCGAATCAGATCAGGATGCAATGGAATTCGCATCTCACGATATCGATAAGTCTCTTTGGGATCCTGAGGAGATCCCCGAAGAACTAAGGGATGAGAACATAAATGCAAAGCCGCTCGAACCTCATGCTCCTTTGGGTACTGCAGTTAATATCGATCTGGATATTAATGGCGAGTATGCCGACGGCAGTGATGAAGTCATTCCTTCTGAATTGATCTTCGAGCATGTTGCGGATTTTCATGCCGAATTTGAAGATGCTATTTTTCCCGGTGAAGGCGAACCCTGCGATTCATATTTTGCAATGGGTGAACTTTTGGAATTTATCGGTGATTCTTATGTCACA
The DNA here is from genome assembly GCA_017554745.1 of Clostridiales bacterium. Classification (GTDB taxonomy): domain Bacteria; phylum Bacillota; class Clostridia; order Saccharofermentanales; family Saccharofermentanaceae; genus Saccharofermentans. The sequence continues at coordinate 109,606 of JAFZHS010000030.1, forward strand.
GGCCCCGATATTTTCACAACGCTTGCTTTCCTCCGCCGTGCCGGTTACGGAATAAATATTGAAGATCACAAGTACTACAGACATAAGTTCCTTATGCCTGCTACCTCAGATGAAGATATTCTCGAGACTTTCTATAAGAGCGAATTTAAGAACGTTGACGATGCATTGAGCGCAAAGGGTGCTGCTTTCGAATATGCTATCAACGGCGGTGAGTTCGATGAGATGTTTGCTTCTTGCTATAAGTCGGCTTCTTTGCTGGTTTCATGTCTTAAGGACGCCGGTTCCGTTGATGCATTGTCCATCAACTATTCTGTAGGCCATTACACGCCGGAGAAGATCAAATCAACTAAGAAGAACGGCGCGATAGCTGAAGCTCCGATGTATCACATAATCTATCTTGTCCGTTCGAACATGGGCCTTTATAACCTTTACAGGATAGTATCTGAATCACAGATCCATTACTATTCGAGGAGACCAAGAACACCTAAGAGTCTTCTTAAGTATTTTAAGTCCGGACTTATCGTCGGTGGTGCCTGTGAGCAGGGTGAGATATTCCGCTATGTATTAAAGACTTACTGGGATCTTAATAAAAACAGACAGGCAACAAGAGCTTTACTGAAAGACTCTGAAGAGTTTGCAAAGATATTAAGCCTCTACGACTATGTTGAGATCCAGCCTCTTTGCAACAATATGTTCTTAACAAGAGAGGATCCTGCCGGTAAAGCTCCGCTTAATGAAGATGACGTCAGGATAATCAACGAACTGCTTGTAGAGACTGCAGACGATCACGGTATGCCTGTTTGCGCTACGACCGACTCGCACTTCCTTAACAAGGAAGACGGACGTTACAGAAAATACATGCTCATGAGCATGGGTTTTGATGATGCTGAGTATCAGCCTGACCTGTACTTCAGGACTACTAACGAGATGCTCGAAGAGTTTAAGTATCTTGGTGAAGAAAAGGCGATGGAAGTCGTTGTCGATAATACCAACATGATCGCTGATATGATCGATTTCGGTATTAAGCCGTTCCCGGACGGATCTTATCCTCCGCAGATCGCAAGAGCTGCAGCCGATGTAAGAGATATCGCTTATACAAAGGCTAACCGCATGTACCGCCATAATGGTGTGCTTAATCCGGAAGTTAAGGAAAGACTCGACAGAGAGCTTAAATCCATTATCGGTAACGGATATGCGATCATGTATTATATCGCGTACAGACTAGTTAAGAAGTCTAACAACGACGGTTATGTTGTTGGCTCCAGAGGTTCAGTAGGATCTTCATTTGCTGCTACTATGAGCGGTATTTCTGAAGTTAATCCGCTGCCTCCGCATTACAGATGTAAGAAATGCAATTACGCCGAGTTTGACCACAGCGGTAAGTATGGTTCAGGATATGATCTCCCGCCAAAGAACTGTCCTGAGTGCGGAGAGCCGCTGATACCTGACGGACAGGATATTCCTTTCGAGACATTCTTGGGATTCCATGGTGATAAGCAGCCTGATATCGACCTAAATTTCTCGGGCGAATATCAGCCTAGAGCTCATGCTTATGTCGGTGTGCTCTTCGGCGGAACACATACATTCAAGGCAGGCACTATCGGTGCTTACCAGGATAAGAATGCATACGGTGTCTGCCGTAAGATCTGTGAAGAAAAGGGTGAACCTTTTACACAGGCTCATCTTGCATTCATGGCAAGAGACATCATCGGTGTTAAGAGAACAACATCCCAGCACCCGGGCGGCATCGTTGTTATTGCCAAGGAGATGGATATCTATGAGTTTACTCCGATCCAGTTCCCGGCTAATAAGACGGATTGCGGAATCATAACTACGCATTTCGACTTCCGCGCGATGCACGATACTATCTTAAAGCTCGATATCCTGGGCCATGCTGATCCTACTGTATTAAGAATGCTTAGTGATATTACCGGCGTAAATATCACGGATATTCCTATTCCTGATGAGAAGGTTATGAGCCTTCTTAAGAGTACTGATGCTTTAGGTTTCCCGATTGAAGCTACTGATGCCGGTTCGGCTACTTTAGGTCTTTCAGAGCTCGGTACGAACATGGCACGCGGAATGATCAAGGAAACGCAGCCTACGAGATTCTACGACCTTGTACAGCTCATGGGACTTTCGCATGGTACTGACGTATGGACAGGAAATGCACAGGAGCTTATCAGAGCAGGAACATGCGACCTTAATTCCGTTATCGGATGCCGTGACTCCATTATGACAAGTCTCATATATTGGGGCGTCAAGAACAAAGATGCTTTCGATATCATGGAAGGTGTCCGTAAAGGTAAGGTAGCTGCAGGCAAAGTCGAGAAATGGCCTGACTACGTAAAACAGATGAAAGAGTGCGGTGTGCCTGACTGGTACATAGAATCCTGTCAGAAGATCAAGTACATGTTCCCGAAGGCGCATGCTGCCGCATATGCTATCTCCACTTTGAGAGTTGCATGGTTCAAGGTCTACTATCCGGAAGAATACTATTGTTCATTCTTTACCCACAGAGGCGAAGGTTTATTCGACGCAGAGCAGATGTGCAACGGCCCCGAAAAGGTAAAGAAGAGAAGAATAGAACTTGCTGATGAGATGCATGCCAAGGGTGACCCGAATACCAAGCTCAAGTATTATTTCTATGAGCTTGTTGAGGAGATGTACGCAAGAGGAATCAAATTTGCGCCCATAACGCTTAATGATTCGCTTGGCAAGAAGTTTACCAAAGCCGGAGACAAGCTTATCAGACCGCCGTTCTGTGCTATTGCAGGTGTATCTGAAGCTAATGGATTGGACATTGAGAATGCCAGAAAAGACGGTGAATTCAAGAACCGCGATGACTTCATGAAGAGGACCGGTATCGGACAATCTGTTACACAGAAGCTTCTTGATTACGGCGGAATCCTTGATGATCTTCCCGAGAGCGCGCAGATGAATCTCTTCGATATGCTCGGAGGCTGATACTTATGTATTGCAGCGTTATCTTAAGAGGAGCCACAAAACAGATAGACAGACTGTTTACGTACCGTGTGCCTGATGAATTGTCAGGCACGGTATCGGCAGGCTCTCTTGTATCGATACCTTTTGGTAAGGGTGACTCCCAAAGATGCGCTGTTGTCGTAGAACTGAAGGATACTTTCGAAGGTGACGAGAGCGTTGTAAAAGACATCGCATCTGTTATATCAGGACAGCCAGTTTTAAAGCCTGACCAGCTCGCTCTTATAGATAAGATCAGCGACAGGTTTAACTGCACCAAAGGCGATGTGGTGGAACTGATGGTGCCTTCTTGCGTAGTCAATCACAAGAACCCTACCGAAGTGTTTGTCGAACTTGTTTCCAGAGAAACAGCTGAAGAAGTATTAACGAGTGAGACGTTGCGTTCTGCCGCACATATTAATATCCTTGAGTATCTTTTAGACCGCGGTAAGTGTACGCGCAAAGAATTGATGTCATCACTTTCTTGTTCTGCTGCGCAGGTAAAGGCTCTTGAAGATAAGGGGCTTGTGCGTCTGGTCAAAGAGCTTTCCGATAATGAAGTGCCGCTGGTAACAGACGGTGATGTTCCTGAGGGCAAGTTTACCGAAGAATACGATCTCAGCGATGAGCAAAAAGAAGCTGTTAAAGAGATTCTCACAGGCATAGATAAGAAAAATCCTGCGACATATCTTCTGTTCGGCATCACAGGCAGCGGTAAGACGGAAGTATATCTTAACTGCGCAAAGAAGGTTATTGCCGAAGGCGGAAGCGTTATTTATATGGTTCCTGAGATCTCTCTTACTCCGCAGACGATCAACTGGATAAAGGGAAGGCTCGGCGACAGCGTAGCCGTGCTTCACAGCAGGCTTACCGATAAGCAGAGATATGAACAGTGGAACAACATAAGAACGGGCAAAGCAAAAGTAATAGTCGGTCCGAGAAGCGGAGTGTTTGCGCCTGCCGTTAACTTAAGGCTGATAATACTTGATGAGGAGCATGACAGCTCGTATAAGTCTGAATCACATCCGAGATACTCCGCTAAGGATATTGCCAGAATGAGATCGCAGATCACCGGATGCAGTGTCGTATTGGGTTCTGCTACGCCCTCTGTTGAGAGCTTTTATGCTGCTAATGCAGGCGCATACAAACTTCTTGAGCTTAAGAACAGGGCAAGGCAGGAAGCCAGGCTTCCTGAGATCGTTCCCGTTGATATGAAGGAACAGATCAAGCTCGGAAGCGGAGACATGCTGTCACTTCCTTTAAGACAAGCTATGTCTGTTGCTTTTTCGGAGAATAAACAGGTAATCCTGCTTCTTAACAGAAGAGGTTTCTCGAGGACTTTGGTCTGCGAAGGCTGCGGTGAGCCCGTTACCTGCAAGAACTGCTCTGTTGCCATGACGCTTCATAACAACAGAAGAAACGGCACACAGAGTCTTATCTGCCATTACTGCGGCTATACTATTCCGTCTTATGAGGCGAAATGTAATGTCTGCGGCGGTAACCGCTTCACTAAAGCCGGTTTCGGAACCCAGCAGCTTGAAGAGCTTCTCCATAAAGTTTTCCCGCATGAGAAGGTTCTCAGGATGGACCAGGATTCCACCATGACTCCGGGAGCTCACAAGGAGATAATCGAGAAGTTCGCTAACAAAGAAGCGTCTATACTTATTGGTACACAGATGATAGCTAAAGGTCTGGATTTCCCTGATTGCACGGTAGTCGGAGTTTTGAGTTCTGATCTGATGCTCGCGTCATCTTCTTTTAAGGCTTCAGAGAGAGCATTCCAGCTTATCACTCAGGCTGCTGGAAGAGCGGGCAGAGGAGATCATCCCGGAACGGTATTTATACAGAGCTACAGGCCGGAGCAGCCGCTCTTTAAGTTTGCGTGCACGCAGAATTACAGAGCTTTCTATGACCAGGAGATAGAGTACAGACAAAAGCTTAAGCTTCCGCCTTTTAAGGCTGTAGGCGAGATCGTGTTGTCTCTGCCTGAAGAGGAGCTGCTCGTAAACAGAGCCAATATCCTGGCAAAGTATCTTAATGAATTCATCTCTTATCAGGACAAAAAGTACCAGTTTGAAGTCTACGGACCGATTCCTTGCGTTATTTATGAGCTTAGGGGCCGCTACAGGATGTCTTTTGTAATCAAGGCAGTGAACAAATCCGCCATCAACAGTGTGTTCAAAAGACTCATTGAAGACTTCGATCATACCAAGTTCCCGTTATCGTTTGATAACGACCCTCAGGAAGGCTGAAAAAGCCCGAATTGTACGCTGTGGAAGTACATATGTACACCCCACAAATATAAATTGACTATCAATAATATAAGGTGATAAAATCCATTATCAGAATGAGGATTTAGGCTTTAAAACCATATCTTTTTCAAGTTTTTTCAGTAGGAGGCATACATATGTCCAAGCCTGTATTTGTTGGTGCCGGTGTCGCTATCGTTACTCCGTTTTTTGAGAACGGCGGAATCAATTTTGACGAGCTCAAGCGCATGATCGAATTCCAGATCGCACAGGGTATCGATTCCATCGTCATCTGCGGTTCGACCGGTGAAGCTGCTACTATGGATCACGAAGAGCATGTAGCTGCTATCAAGTGCGCCGTTGATACTGTTGCAGGACGCGTTCCGGTAATTGCAGGAACAGGTTCTAACGACACAGCTTATGGTATCAACCTTACAAAAGCTGCCAAGGAGCTTGGCGCTGATGCAGCACTTCTCGTTACTCCTTACTACAACAAGTGCACACAGGAAGGACTTTACCGCCACTACAAGGCAATCGCTGATGCGGTCCCGGATCTTCCGATCATCCTTTATAACGTTCCTTCAAGAACTAACGTTAATATCAGTCCCGAGCTCCTTTTGAAGCTTTCAGACTGTGAAAATATCGTTGGCGTCAAGGAGTGCAACTTCGGTCAGGTCCCTGAGATCTACAGCCTTTGCGGCGACAGATATGCCATGTATTCCGGTGAGGACGGACTTGCAGTACCGATGCTCTCACTCGGTGCTAAGGGCGTTATCTCCGTTATCGCTAACATTATGCCTAAAGAGACTTCCCAGATGATCCACGATTACATCAACGGAGATACCGAGAATGCTAAGAAGGCGCAGATCGATTTTATTCCCCTCGTAAAGGCAATGTTCTGCGAAGTTAACCCTATCCCTGTTAAGGAAGCAATGAACATTTTGGGCTGGAACGCAGGTCCCTGCAGACTTCCTCTCTGCGAGATGAGCAAGGCTAACCATGACAAGGTCGTTGATGTTCTTGCAAAGTATGACACTTCTGCAATGGCTGATTTCCTTGCTAAGTAAGATAGGAGTTACTGATGGTTAAGATCTTTTTAAACGGTTGTTGCGGAAGAATGGGCAAGGTTATCGTTAACCTCTGCCTTCAGAGCGACGACTACGAGATAGTTGCAGGCGGAGACATAGTTTCCAATCCGGATTATAAGTTCCCTGTATATTCTGATCTCAGCGAGTGCAAGGAAGACTTCGATGTCATCATCGATTTCTCCAATGCTAAGGCGGTTCCTGCGATCCTTGATTTCGCACTGGCCCGCAAGAAGCCTCTTATCTGCTGCACGACAGCACTTTCCGATGAGACTTTGGCAAGTCTTGATAAGGCTTCGTCTGAGATCGCTGTATTCAGATCTGCAAATATGAGCATCGGCATCAATCTTATGATCGAGCTTGCCAAAAAGGCTACAAAGATCCTTTATCCCGAGTTTGACATTGAGATCGTTGAGGCTCATCACAACAGAAAGCTTGATGCACCTTCAGGTACAGCCATGATGATCGCTGATGCGATCAAGCAGGAAATGCCTGATGAGGCTGAATATGTTTATGACAGACATAGCGTAAATAAGGCAAGATCCAAGAACGAGATCGGTATCTCTTCTATCAGAGGCGGTAACATCGTCGGTGAGCATGAGGCAATGTTCATCAGCGATGAAGAGATCGTTTCAATCAGCCATAGCGCACAGACGAGAGACGTTTTCGCTAAGGGCGCTCTCAGAGCTGCGAAATTTATGTCCGCAAAACAGAGCGGATATTACAATATGTCTGATATAATTGCTGAGTACACAGGCGAATAATTATTTGGAGGAAACATAAATGTTAATTTTGGATGCAACAACAGGCGCTACAGGTACAGGCGGAGAGTTTATGGGTTCGATTGCCTCATTGGCACTTCTTGTGCTGATGTTCGTAGTTTTCTACTTTATTCTCATCAGACCTCAGAAGAAGAAGGATAAGGAACTCAAGGAGCAGATGAGCAAGCTCGCCGTAGGCGATAAGGTTATTACCATCGGCGGCCTCGTAGGCTTTGTTGCTAATATCAAGGACGATCAGGTTACGATCTCCACATCTGCGGCAAACACACTCGTTACTTATACTAAGAGCGCTATCCAGACAGTTATCAAGCGCGACCAGCTCAATCCTGACGGATCCATCAAGAAGGTTGAAGCTCCTGAGAAGACAAGCTTCTTCGGCAAGAAGAAAAAGAAGGACGAAGAGTAATCCTTTAATATTGGCTGTTAATACGGGCCCGGATAATTGCCGGGCCTTTTAATTAAAGACAGGGGTAAACATGGGACTTATACCTGAAAGCGTCATTGAAGAGGTGCTTACAAGAGCGGACATAGAATCCGTAGTAAGCCGTTATGTACTTCTGAAGCGCCAGGGCGGCAACATGTGGGGCCTCTGTCCTTTTCATTCTGAGAAGACTGCGTCTTTCTCCGTAAACCCCTCGAAAAATATCTTTAAGTGTTTCGGATGCGGCAAGGGTGGTAACGCCATTAACTTCATAATGGAGATCGAGCACATGTCTTATCCTGAAGCGATAAGGCATCTTGCGGGCCTCTATGGTGTGGAAGTACCTGAGACAGGGTATTCGGGAGAGAGCAGTCAGAAAGAAGAGCGTGACCGCGTTAAGGATATCCTTAAAGAAGCGGCAAAGTTCTACTACAAAGCCTTTAATGATGAGAGTACCGGCAAGCCTGCAAGGGACTATGCCGCCAAAAGAGGCCTTACCAAGCAGACACTCGATAATTTCGGTATCGGTTATTCGCCGATCAATTGGACTGCCTTATACGATCATCTTAAGCAGAAGGGCTATAAAGATGAAGAGTTGTTAAATTCAGGCATTTTCGCCAAGTCTGAAAAGACCGGTAAACCATATGACCTTTTCCGCGGAAGGCTTATGTTCCCGATCTTTGATTCATTCGGGACGATAATCGCATTCGGCGGAAGAGCCTTGGGCGATGAGAAGCCGAAGTATATCAATTCGCCTGATTCGCTCGTTTATAACAAACAGAATCACCTTTACGCGATGAACTTCGCCAGAAAAGAACAGGCAAAGCAGCTTATCGTTGTTGAAGGTTATATGGATGCTATCGCCATGCATGCAGCAGGATTTAAGAACACCGTGGCTGCATTGGGAACGTCATTTACCGACAGCCAGCTTAAGCTGTGCTCCAGATATGCCGAAGAAGTAGTTTTCTTCTTTGATGCTGACGCAGCGGGCCAGAAGGCTGCATTAAGAGCCATCCAGATGATGATGGAATACTTAAAAAAGCTTACGGGCATCAATATACGCATCAGGATCGCCAAAGTGCCTGACGGCAAGGATCCGGATGAGTATATCAAGACAAACGGTGCAGAAAAGTTCAAAGACGTTGTTAAGAACGCTCTGTATGTCGAAGACTATCTGCTCGCGAGAGCTAAGGACGATAATACCGATCCTGAGACAGGTGAATTAGACAGGGGAAGATACCAGAAGGATATATGCATCTACGGTTCGTGGATGAATGACGAGATCAAGATGAGCCGTATGGCAGGAGTAGCTGCTCCTTTGCTCGGTGCAACCTCCCAGGCTGTCATGAACCAGATGATCAAGTTTCAGCAGGCAGAGGAAAAAAAGCACGAACAGCAGGATTCCAGAGCACTGGAGCGTCAGAGGATCCAGGACATTGCCGGCCGCAATAAAGCCGATATGGATATCAACGCTCTCGATGAACCCGTTGAGGTCGCACCCTCTCAGCCTGTGTTTAAGAAAGTCGTAGATACGGCTACTAAGGATGAGATTGACCTGTTTGCTTATGCGCTCTCACTTGGCAACGCTTTAGCTGACAGCAAGAAGATAGATAAAACAGACATTATCAGGCCCAATGATTTCTCAGGAGATACAATCAGGGAGCTTGTAAGGATATTCCTCAATATCTTTGACGGCAGGAATGAGACGCTTTTTGCCAGGATGAGCGACTATTTCTCTAAGCTTACGATCAACGGCATGCCTGCTGAAGACGTTATGCTGAAGGCTGTGGAAAACGCTGACAGGAGCTCTAATGTCGACATCAAGAGAGATATGTATCTGGCGCTTCTTTTCAAGGTAAGGACATCAATAATCGACCGCGAGGAAGAGAACCTTATAAGCAGAAGAGCATCTGCTTCAGATGAGGAAAAGGCTAAGATCGATGAGATGTTAAGGCGTTTGTCCGAATATAAGCTGACATTAAGGAATAAGATCGGAGAGCTCTGATGCAGGAACTTCCTATTCGTCTCGAAATGGTTTTCGGGCAGGTGAAAGAAGCCTGCAGGGAAGACCTGCGCGGAAGATTTGTCGATGTCGGATCTGACCACGGATATCTGGCCATCAGATGCCTCGAAGAAGAGATAGCTGATTTTGCCATCTGTACCGAGATACACAAGGCTCCGGCACAAAGGTCTCACGACGCGCTGACGGAAGCCGGATTCGGCGACAGATCCATTGTTTATATCACTGACGGACTTAAAGGCGTTGAGCTTCAGGCAGGAGACATCATAGTCGTTGCCGGCATGGGCGGCCTTAACATCATCGATATCATCGACCGCGCGCTCAAAGATAACGGTTTTCACACGTTAGAGAACGTTACATTTGTCCTTCAGCCCCAGAAATCCAATGAGATAGTAAGAAATTACCTTGCCAGGACAGGCTTCGTCTTCAAGGATGAGACGGTTTGTTACGACAGGGATATATTCTATAATTGTATGAGGGTAGTGTTTAAGGGAATAAGCACCACGCTTACCGATGAAGAGGCCTGCTACGGCCCCGTGCTTTTGAAGAAGTACGGCAAAGGTGATGAAGATGTAAAAGGCTATTTCGATCACCTGAATGAGCTTTTTGAGGTAAGGCAGAGGAGCAATCCAGTCGTTAAAGCGGCATTGGAAGAGAGGAAAGCAAATGAAAGTAAGTGAAGTCGGATCTTTCTTAAACGGTATTTTTCCGCCTGAGAACGCGCTCGATTACGATAATGTCGGACTTATAGCTGGTGACGGCGATACGGAAGTTACAGGTATCGTTGTTTCTCTGGATCTTACAAGCAAGGCTATCCGAACGGCCAAGGAGAAGGGCGCAAACCTGATAATCACGCACCATCCTATTATTTTCGGCGGGATCACCAATCTTACGACAGGAGATTATGTCGGGAAGACGCTGATCGAGCTTATTAAGAACGGAATGTCGGTCATCAGCTGCCATACAAATCTGGATCTGACTGATGAATTCGGTGATCTTGCGATAGCTGAAAAACTTGGGGTCGAAGACGCAAAACCTCTGGAAGGCGCTGTCTGTGGAGTCGTTTTCGATCTGAATCTCAGCGATTTCATTACTTTGAAAGAATATCGCGCTGTAGTTGCCAAGCGTCTGGGAACCAGCGGAATAATTACCATTAACGATCCTGAGAATAAGGTCAACAGGGTCTTTGTCCAGGGCGGAGCCTTTGATGAAGATTCTATTGATGCCGTAGTGAAGGCAGGAGTCGATACCGTTGTTTCCGGAGAGATCAAGCATCACATATGTGTTGCTTTAGATGAGATGGGTATTAATACGATAATCGCAGGTCATTCCGCGACAGAGCAGGCTTATCTTCCCAAGATGGCAAAATTGCTTTCGGATAAGTATGCGGGCTTTGATATTACTGTGAATTATAACAACGAAGTATCATCTATACTTTGACCGAGTTTATTTATAGAATAATTATGTTTTTCGGGCAGGCCGAGACGATCGCGGGCGCCAACGGTGCGAAAGCACGGCGCATGAGGAAAGTCCGGGCTCCAAAGGACAGGATGCCGGGCAGTTCCCGGTGAAGGCAACTTTAAGGAAAGTGCAACAGAAAAGAAAACCGCCCCACAAGGGTAAGGATGAAAAGGCGAGGTAAGAGCTCACCGGCGATGTGGAGACATATCGGCCTTGTAAACCCCATCCGGAGCAACGTCGTGGAGAGGTAGTCGTGGTCCGCGAACCTCAGGAGACGGCTTGAACGTTTTAGAGATATTACGTCTAGATAGATGATCGTCACATACAGAACCCGGCTTACCGGTCTGCACGGAAAACATAACAAACAACATAACATCAGGAGGATCAGGACATGTCAGCAGAATCTTATTTGAGCAGAGGTGTATCACCCACAAAAGATGATGTTAAGGCAGCTGTTAAGAACCAGTCTAAGGGAGTTTTCCCCGGAGCTTTCTGTAAGCTTATCGAAGACCTGGCAGGTGATCCCGAATACTGTACTGCTATCCATGCTGACGGCGCAGGCACAAAATCCTCCGTTGCTTACCTGATGTATAAAGAGACAGGCAATTACGACTGGTTCAAGGGTCTTGCCCAGGATTCACTCGTAATGAATACAGATGACCTCGCTTGCTGCGGCGTTACAGAGAATCTCATGCTCTCAAACACCATCGGCCGTAATGCTCACAGAGTAGACGGCAAGGCGATCGCAAAAGTAATCGAAGGTTACGATGAGATCATCGCAAAGCTCGCATCCCAGGGCATCAACATCACAATGTGCGGCGGCGAGACAGCTGACGTAGGTGACCTCGTAAGAACGCTCATCGTTGACTCCACGCTCGTTGCAAGAGCGAAGAGATCTGAAGTCATCAACGCAGCAAACATCAAGCCCGGCAACGTTATCGTCGGTCTTGCTTCTTTCGGTCAGGCTACATATGAAGACAAGTACAATTCAGGCATGTCTTCCAACGGCCTTACAGCAGCCCGCCACATGCTGCTCAACAAGTACTACTATGAGAACTACAAGGAGTCTTTCTCCGATACTTTAGGTGAGGACAAGGCTTACTGCGGAAAGTACAGACTTGACGATAAGCTTCCCGGCGCTGACGTAACGGTAGGCGAGGCTATTCTTGCTCCTACAAGAACTTTCCTTCCTGTTATCTCCAAGGTGCTCGCTTCTTATAGAGAAAACGTTCATGGCATCATCCACTGCACAGGCGGCGGACAGGCTAAGTGCCGTGACTTCGGTACGGGCGTCAGATACGTTAAGGACAATATGTTCGATCTGCCTCCGCTTTTTCAGGCAATCTACGAGTCAGGCGAGATCCCGATGAAGGAGCTCTATCAGGTATTCAACTGCGGTCACAGGATCGAATTCTACGTTGACGAAGCCGTCGCTTCCAAGATCATCGAGATCGCTAATACTTTCAATATCGAAGCCAGGATTATCGGCCATGTGGAATTGTCTTCAAATAGTAATGGAAATGAAGTAATTATTCTATCTCACGGCCAGGAATTTGTTTATAATTAATTATGGGCAGGCAGTACCTGCTCAAATAAATTAAAGGCAGGTATTGTTATGGACGCGTTGAAAAAGTATGTTGCCGAATTTTTCGGTACGTTTACGCTTGTACTTGTAGGATGCGGTACCGCTATGACTGTCGGATGTGATTCCGATAATGGCTGCGGCTATATCCTCACAGCTTTTGCTTTTGGTCTTGTTATTGTCGGAATGGCTTACTGTATCGGCAATGTTTCAGGTTGCCATATCAATCCGGCCGTTTCGCTTGCCTGCTTACTCTCTAAGAGAATGAGCGGCAAGGATTTCCTTTTCTATTGCATTTCACAGGTTGTCGGTGCTCTCGCAGGTGCTGCTGTTTTAAGATGCATCTGGAGCTTGGGCGACGTTGAAGACAAGACCGGCGGTCTTGGATCTAACGGCCTTGGCGGATTCAGCGGTGACTGGGCATGGGCAGCAGGACTTATCACAGAGATCTTCCTGACATTCATCTTTGTTCTTGTAATCCTTGGCGTTACAGATGAGAAGTTTAAGCACGGCTCTTTTGCAGGTGTAGTTATCGGCTTCTCACTCGTTATGGTTCATATCCTCGGCATCGGTCTTACAGGCACATCCGTTAACCCCGCTCGTTCGATCGGACCTGCTATCCTTGCAGGCGCTGATGCTCTCAGCGTAGTCTGGATTTTCATCGTAGGACCTTTCCTCGGTGCAGCCATGGCAGCATTCGTCTACAGATTCATCGCTAAGAAGGACGAAAAGTAATTAGTTGAGTATAAGGTTTTAGACCTTACTGATTCATTATTAACCCGACCGGGTAAAGAGGTGTCTCAATGAGGCACCTCTTTTGTATGTGACAAAAAAAGAGGCTGCAGCGCAGCCTCTATAGTTTTTATTGTCGTTATCTTATCAGATCTGGTTATCGCAATAAGTCTTGTACTTATTCTTAAGCTCGTTCATTGCGTTCTTCATGGCGAGCTGATATACGGAAGTCTTCTCCCAGTCGCCGGCCTTGACTGTAGCCTTGATCTTGGTGAAGATCGAATCCTGACCGTCGGTATCCTTGGCAAGCTGGAGCTTGAGGTAGTTGATGTCTGTCCAGAGGCTGTTGTCGTAGCTTATTGAGCCGTCATCAGTTCTGGTGATGCTCCTGATGAGAGAAAGGTTTGCAGGGATGATCTTCTCCATGAGCTCCATCTCCCAGCGTACGAGCATTGCCTGATAGTAGGATGCCAGGAGCTGCTCGTTGAAGACGCCGCCTCTGCAGAGGATCTCGGCAACTTCAGGCTCCTTTAAGGTCTGGAGAGATTCATAGACCGTAGCGGCAGGTGTGCCGAAGAGTCTGTCTCTCTCGTTGGAATCCATGTCCTCGAAAATATCATCTTCGCAGCGGTAGAGCTTGTTTGTCTCCAGATAATCGCTTGCCTGACCGTAAGGCTTTGTGAATTCAGCTTCGAGAGTCTTGGTGTCCTTGCCTGAATCAAGAGCATAAGCGATACCGTCGAGCATTGCCTGGTATACGGATGCGAGGCAGAGGTAAGTGTTTGTGTGCGGATTCGGAGCTCTAAGCTCGAATCTTGTCGCATACTTGTTGTCTTCGCTTCTTACGAGGCCCAAAAGGACGGATCTGTTACGTGAAGGAGTGAGGACATCCATTCCGATGGAGCTTACGCAGTGTGTGGGAGCCTCGAATCCTGGTGTGAGACGCTCGAAAGCATCAGTCGTAGCGGAAACGAATGGGTTAACTACCTTGCTGTAATGCTTCATGATGCCCATGAGAGAGCCCCAGCCGAATCTGCTCAGATAATCAGCCTTTGTATCTTCGGGAGCGAAGAGGTTGACCTTCTTGCCGTTTGTAAGGTAAGCAACAGCGTTTACATGCGTGTGCTCACCTGAGCCTGCAACACCCGGAAGAGGCTTAGCGTTGAAGCTGACGTCGAGACCGTGAAGTCTGAAGATCTCTTTGATAATGATCCTTGCGATGAGCTCGTAGTCAGCGCCCTGGAGAGCATCGGAATACTTCCAGTCTACTTCGAGCTGCTCCATGATGAAGTGAAACTCGCCGGAAGAATTGAGGGAAGCTTTGACTCCGCCGACTTCCTTGTGGCCCATCTCAGGGTTGAAGCCGTACTTCTCGAGGATCATGATGACCTGCTCTAATGCGGTCCTTACAACGCCCTTTGTACGCTTCCAGTAAGATTCCTTAAGTTCCTGGGAGATTGAGAGCTGCTCTGTGCTGATGATCTCGTCAGGAGAGTTTACCCAGAACTCAAGCTCTGTAGCGGTGATGAGCGTGATGCGGTCTAGCTCGTCAGGAGTAAAACCGTACTCAGAGCACAAAGCGGGATCGTTCTTGAATCTGTCCAGGATAGTCTTCTGGAAATAAGCTGCGCTCTTGCGAAGGATCGATCTTGAGCAGACCTCATCCTCGTTGTGAGTCAGGCAGGAGGGTATACGGAGCGTGCCGATAGGCCTTCCTGTCTCAAAATCTATGTGCTCGTAATTGTAGTCGACGTACCAGATGACGTTTACATCAGGGATAAGGTCGACTTTACCGTCATTTAACGTAGCGATTCCGGGAAGCACAACGGATGAACCGTCGGTTTGTACTGCTTTGCCGTTAAGATAATTCTCGATATTTTCAAGAAAATCTGACATCGGGATCTTCTCGTCGGTATCGTTGCCCATAAGGTCAACGGCAGCCAGAGATACGAACTTGATCTCGGGGTGGGAAGATAAGATGTTCCTTAGGTCCTGGGCCGAGTGATTATCGGCAGGGATGACGTAAAGCAGATCGGGTATTACATGGAATTCAATCATTAGAACTACCTTCTTTAAACATAATAGGACATTTTATCACAAGAAATACTTTATGAGTAATATCGGATATTTATACTTTTGTTTTCAATTCTCGGCTTTTTATCGTAATATATGCGTTAGAAACGTTTTGAGGAGTAATAGGTGTTTTTTTCAGCGGCAAAGAACATTTTCAATATCGATAATGTAGGCAACAGGTGGGGAGTCCGTATCCTTTATTTTGTCACGGTCATCCTTAATGCCGCGATTCACTTTAACCCCTATGCAGATAAGGATTTTACGCCGCTTTCCAATTGGCTAATGAATCTTTATAACATGAGCGAGATGGAGAATGCGAGCGCTATCTTAACTGCTCCTCCTGTGTCAAACGGCAATATCATCTATCTGCTGACGCTTTTGGGTGGCGAGCTTATCCTGATAGGAAGTGCATATATTTATGCCGCTGTCTATGTAAGACTGTACAGGAAAGAGAAGGCTTCTATGGCGGAAAAGGATGAATCCGGTGCCATAAATTATGCCGTAAACAGTATTCCTGACGATATTATCAAGCCCGGAAAACTGGTTTTGAGAATATTGCTTCTCATGCTCGTTACCGCAATAGTTCTTTTGCCGCTGGTAACCATAGCTTTGTATTTTATGTTCTTTACCATTGTCGGCCTGCCGTTCATTTTCACGGCTCCGGTCGCATATCTGTCAGGAGATAAAGGCATCTTTACTTCGATCCCGTATGTCGCGAAATTGTCTTTGAGGTATTATTTCGCGAACATGAGAAGCATTGCACTGGTGCTTATTGTCGCTCTCATCTTAAATTTCCTGGTGCCTCTGCTCGAAAATGTATCTTCGACTGCATACTATATCGTTGATGCCGCGGCCACGGCGTGGATTTTCCTTGCGGCGGCAAGGCTCGCGGCGCTTTCTTACTGCTCGATGAAGGATTTCCCGATAAAGGGAAGAAGAAGGCCTTACGCGATCTGACAGGCGCTTGTTCTGTCGTAATACTGTTCAAAGCAACAATAATTAGCCCGTTTTGATTAAAAAATCTTATATGCGCGTGATTGTTTTTGCGCATACTTATATATATTATTAGTGCGTTAAGTCAAATTATGGAGGTTTCAACATTATGGACGTTAATGAGAAAGCAATTAAAATGCATGAAGAGTGGGCTGGTAAGATCGAAGTTATCGCCACAGCTCCCGTAGGTTCAAAGGAAGAACTCGCTATCGCTTATACACCCGGTGTAGCAGCTCCCTGCCTTGAGATCCAGAAGGACGTTGATCTCTCATACAAATATACAAGAAGACACAACCTCGTAGCAGTCGTTACAGACGGTACAGCAGTTCTCGGTCTTGGTGACATCGGACCTGAGGCAGGTATGCCTGTTATGGAGGGTAAGTGCGCTCTCTTTAAGGCTTTCGGTGATGTTGATGCATTCCCTCTCTGCATCCGTTCCAAGGATGTTGACGAGATCGTTAATACAGTTGCACTTCTCGCAGGTTCTTTCGGCGGCGTAAACCTCGAGGACATCTCAGCTCCGAGATGCTTCGAGATCGAGAAGAAGCTTAAGGAAAGATGCGACATCCCGATCTTCCACGACGATCAGCACGGTACAGCAGTTATCACACTCGCAGGTCTTACAAACGCTCTTAAGATCGTTGGCAAGAAGATGGAAGACATTCACGTTGTAGTTAACGGCGCAGGCGCTGCAGCTACAGCTATCACAAAGCTTTTGATCTCCAGAGGCCTCAAGAATGTTATCCTCTGTGACCGTAAGGGTGCTATCTATGAGGGAAGAGAAGGCCTCAACCCCGCTAAGGAAGAGATGGCTAAGATCACAAATCCTGAGAAGAAGGCTGGCTCTCTTGCTGACGTTATCGTTGGTGCTGACGTATTCATCGGCGTTTCCGCTCCCGGTGTCCTCACAGCAGATATGGTTGCTACAATGGCTAAGGATCCGGTTGTTTTCGCTTGCGCTAACCCTGTACCTGAGATCCTTCCTGAGGAAGCTAAGAAGGCAGGAGTTGCAGTTATGGCTACAGGCCGTTCTGACTTCCCGAACCAGGTCAACAACGTTCTCGCATTCCCGGGTATCTTCCGCGGCGCTCTCGATGTAAGAGCTTCCGATATCAACGACGAGATGAAGATCGCTGCTGCTAATGCTATCGCAGGCATCGTTTCCGACGCTGAGCTCAATCCTGACTACATCCTTCCTGACGCATTTGATGCAAGAGTAGGTAAGGCTGTTGCAGCTGCTGTCGCACAGGCAGCCCGTGATACAGGCGTAGCAAGAATCTGAATAAACTGAATTAAAGCAACAATCTCCCGCAAGTTTTGTTGCGGGAGATTTTAATATATTTAGAAAAGGAGTATCCACATGATTGACGATTTAGAGTTACT
>JAFZHS010000031.1 GCA_017554745.1 Clostridiales bacterium
ACGAGTGATGGAGGTTTACCAAGCAGCATAAGTATTTTCGACTAAAACAAAGACCGGATTTGATTCCGGTCTGTTTGCCATGCCTAAAATGCACCAAAGAAAAACCTGCCAACAAACTCTTGATTTTTGTTAGCAGGTTTTGTTTCCGGATTTAACTGCTTAAATCCTGCCTTTATTTCTTATTTCTTGTTTTTTTATTATTTGTGTATAATGTATGCGGATTTTCAGCTAAATATGGAGGCTTCTTTCAAAATGGCTAATCTTCAGAGTGAACGGACGGCTGAACGCAACGATGTTGCCGGCAGAATAGTCCGTATCTGTATATTGATAATAGTCTCGTTTGTCGTTGCAATCGCTGCGGTATCTTTTGCGGTGCATCACATGAGACTTCAGTTTGAGGACGAGTTCAAAAGCATATCTGATACAAAGATGCGTCAGGTCACTGATGTAGTCAGGATGACGGTAGACGGTGATGACCTTACGTCCAATACCGTTAACGCACCTGCTAAATACAGCGCTCTTCTGGATCTTATGCTTGCTGACACTTCTACTGAGAATCTGTCAGCGGAAGGCTACGGACTCTTCGGTTACAACCAGGGTCAGTTGTCACTCCTCTTGAGCAGGGGCGTTAACGATCCTTCCGAGTTTGCAGTTGCAGGCAGAGATATCTCCGATTGGCTCGGCTCTGATAAAGCAACAGTTTTAACCGGCGAGAATTATGAGAGCATAATCGTTCCTATTACCGACAGCACCGGAATGTGCGTCGGAGTATTTGAGTATAAGTGCACGTTTGGCGAGCTCTATGCTATCGGTGACAAGCTCGAGTCAAGGATCCTCACGGCGGTCGTTATCGCAGTGCTTGCGGGCGTCCTTCTTTTCGCTGCGCAGGAGATCCTTATCCGTGTCATCAGGAACAGACAGAACGGTACAGGCGGCAAGAAGAATACTGAGACAGCCCAGAGCCGTGACAGACGATTGATCTCTTCTACGATCGGTTACTGCTTCACCATTATCCTTGTTGTTCTCCTCGTAATGGCAACACAGCTCTCCAAGACATACATCAAGGCTCTTGAGAGCGAACGTGCCGACATGATGGAGAGATGCGCAGTATCATGTGCTGCAGCTCTCACATATTCGGATGTAAGAGAGAACATGACATACATGCTTCCGATCTATCAGTATGCGGACGAAAAGCCTTACCAGGTCAACATCTATACGATGGCAGGCGATTCATTCCTGAGGCTTTATTCATCTACAGCCACAGGCAATGTCCAGCAGTATTATCTGACTGGCGCAGGCAACCAGTATGTTGACTGCTTCGGCCTTCAGCAGGCTGCGTTTACGCAGCGTAACGAAGCAGGCACAGCTTATGTTTGTGCCATCGCTCCGGTCATTTCTTCTTCCAATACCGTAGCAGGTGTTTTGGAGATCATGATGCCTAAATCTGATTTCCAGAGCTCCGTAAACGGAATGAGCCTTTCATGGATCTTCACGATCATCTCCATCGCTATCTCAATGGGTATCATGATCTTCGAGCTCAACCTCCTGATCTCCACGATATCCAAGGGTATTTCCGGAAACTCACCCGTACTCGTTATGTACGGCGAGAATGCGAACAGATTCCTGTCTTTCTTCACGGCATTCGGTTCGATCATGCTCCCGGTAGCGTTTGCGGACTATTTCAAAGAACAATTGACGTATCTGCCGGGACCGGCAGTGCAGGGAATCATATGCGGAGCAATGCTTTTGTTCCTGTGGGGTTTCCTCGGATTCTCCGGTATCAGGAACAGCTTCAAGATGAAGCTTACGAGCAGGATCGCTCTTATCGCGGTAACCTGCGCAGGATACTTCTTCGCGCTTATCGCAGGCGTCATCAATATCCCTTATGTTACGGCAGTTCTGGCGCTTCCGATCGGCTTCTGCTTCGGTATGTCTTTCGATTATTTAAGAGACTACCGTATCAATGCGGGCAGGCTCGGATATAAGGACTATAACGACAGAGTTATCCACAATGTCCAGGCTTCTTCATACTTCCTCGGTGTAGCAGTCGGTGCGGTCATCGCAGGTATCTGCTATGAGAGATACGGCCTTTTCGTTGTTACCATTATCAGCGGTGCTGCTCTCGTGCTTACCGCTATCGGCATGATCTATTTCATGCAGAACAATACGCAGGTAAGAGAGGCTCCTTTGACGGTAAGCAGCTTCCTGTCGGTATTCTCCAATTCGAGAGTCGGAAGATTCCTCAATTCATCGTTCCTGATGTTAGGCGTTGTTCTTGCATTCGTGCTCATGTTCATTCCTAACTATCTCGACAGCGTCGGAATCTCACTTCCCACAACATCGTTCTACTATCTGGTATGCGGCTTTACTGCATGCTTTGTATGCGGTTTTGTAAAGAACAGATATGCGCATCTGCTAACATCCAGAACGAGAGTCTTGATCCAGGCAGCTTCTACGGTAATCGGTCTTTTCCTTTTCGCACTGATGCCTTCCGCAAAGATGCTCGTAGTAACCTGCGCGTTCTTAGGTATCTCGCTCGGAATCCACGATTACTATTACATCTATGTCCTGTACCTGATCTGCAACGGTAAGGTAAAGGTCAACTTAAGAAAGCTCGCTGAGTTTACGGTCTATATGGGCGCAGGATTGATGCTCCCGATAATAATGGCCGCATTCATGCTCAAGAGCTACAGGATCACTTTCCTCGTGCTGACACTGATCGTTGCGATCCTCGCATTCATTTATCCTATGTCTTCATTCTCGGGCCAGATCGATGAGCGCGATATCTCATTGAAGCCTCAGAAGAAGCAGCGCGAAAAGTCCGCTCCTAAAGCTCCTCAGGCACCTCGTCCCGCACCTCAGGTTCAGGGACAGCCCGCTCCTGAAGCAATTCCTGAAGACAACAGATTCGTACAGGCAGAGCCTCAGATAGACGGCGTTATTCCTGAACAGCAGTATGAACCACAGCAGCCTGTACAGGCTCCCCAGGCTCAGGACTACCAGCAGTATCAGCAATACCAGCAGCCTGCACCTCAGCAGTATCAGGCTGATCCGTATCAGTACGATGCACAGTACCAGCAGCCTGCGCCCCAGCAGTACCAGGCTGATCCGTATGCATATGCACAGCAGTATCAGCAGCCGGCGCAGACAGGTTATCAGCAGGATCCTTATCAGGCACAGTATGTACAGAATCCGGCTGATCCTTATGCAGGAGCAGATCCGGCATCTTACGGAATGCCGCAGCAGGGGAATTACGATCCGCTCGGATTCCTGAACGGCGAAGGAAATGAAGGAGGTAATCAAAATGGCTGATGAACTCTGGAACCAGAAACTGACACGCGAGAATATCCGCGATTTCTATATGTCGACCGTAGTAATGGTCTATTCTTCCTGCTACGGCATCACGAAGGAAGCAACGAGATGCGAGAACGCCATCGTTAAGTCTTATCTGGATATCTATTCCAAGCGTAATAACGTGCCTGCAGACAAGGTCATTTACGAGTTCGGCGATATCCTTTTGGAGAATTCGAAGAACATCGTTGCGCAGTATCCGCTTCCTGCTGATCTGACATTCGAAGACAGACTTCTGGATGAATATACACGCAATTCCATGCTCGAGAAGATCCTTTCAAAGATCGATTCAAAGAGCTTCAGAGTGGCTGAGTTTATCCAGACAGACGTTAAGAAGGCAAGACGTCCCAAGCAGATGCGTAAGCTCAATGACCTTTTCCAGGTTACACCGCTGTTGATCCTTGAGATTCTTATCCTTGCGATCGTTATCTGGGTAGTAAGCTTCGTTGCAGTAACGCTTCCTTACAGAAACTCGGAACTTATCAATGACAAGAGCATCTATGAGGTGGCTTCGATCCAGGAACAGTACATAGCAGCTTTGCCGTTCTATCCCATCAAAGTGCAGACGGATAAGACGACGGAAGAAGGCTTCCTTACACCTCCGACGGTCGCGACTGACAACGTTGATCCTTCAGCTGAGAGCCAGTCTGAGGAGACGACCTCTGATGGTGCTCTCGCACCGGTCCTTGCTGAGACGACAATACCCGATGTGTCTGCCACGAGCGGCTGATTTCTCGAACATCTGAATGAACAATTACGACTTTTTTATTGAACTGAATAATTATCTTGGCTTCAATTTTGACGGTCCTTTAAAGCTTGTAGGCAATATAAAGGGCATTGTTTTCGAGGTCTTATATGATAATGTCGGAACCCTGAAAGCACATACTGCCGTGCGCTTATTCGGTGACGATCCGTATACTGAACACATTGAGAGCGCTTATGCAAAAACGCAGGCGTTCATGGACTATAACGTTGATCATGAGAATGTCGATCTGATAATCGATCAAAACCAGTTATCCGAGGATAAGGCCTTTGATATCTGCCAGGATTTAAATGCTTTTGCAGACTGCCTGGCAGCATTGATGTATAAGAGCGATGCTGAGCAGAAAGACATTGCCGAGAGGCTTGATGAAGCAAGGATTGCGCAGCAGCAGGCAATGATATATCCGGATAAGGAAGAGCTGGAAAAGCATCTGCCTGATCATTACATAAGAGGTATGTTCGGTGCGGTCATAGGCGCGATGGTAGGAATTCTTCTCTGGCTTGTGCTCGCAGTACTTAATTATATGTGGCCGTATGTTTTGGGTGCCATCGTATTGTGCGCGCTGCCTATTGTTTTCTATGAAATGTTCAGCAAAGAAAAGACATCTGCTGTAGAGATCTCGTTCTGTCTCTTTATAACAACGGTAGCACTTTTGTTAGGCAACAGGCTCAACTGGGCGGTTACTCTTATGAGATATTATGTGATCAGCTTTGACCTGGCTTACCGCGAAGTGCCGTATCTTGTTCAAGACGGTATTTACGATGCGATTGAATACTACCGGGATTACATAATAATGTTTGTGCCGCTTGCGATCTTCTACTTCATAGTCATCAGGAACTACATTACAGGCGGAAAGTCAGTAACCCAGCTGCTCAAGAAGAAAAAGCAGTAATTAATTTTTACCTTTCTCGGGATCGAAATTAGCCAGAGGATTGCTCTCGATAGCTTTCTGCAGGGCTTCATCATCAACGTGAGTATAGATCTGGGTAGTGGAGACACTCTGGTGTCCCAATATCATCTGCAGATTTCTGATATCGACTTTGCCGTATTTGTACATTAATGTAGCGGCAGTGTGCCTGAGCTTGTGTACGGAATAGACTCTCGTATCGATACCTGCTTCTTCAAGAAGCCGCTTTATCGTGATCTGTATCATGTCGGAAGATATCCTGGTGCCGCGCTTTGAAACGAATAACGCTTTGCCGGCTTCAGGCTTGATCTTCATAGTGGCTCTTTTGTTCATCCAGTCATCAAGGGCCTCAAGGCAGGCGTCATTAAGATAGATGGTCCTTTCCTTGTTGCCTTTACCGATAACGTTTAAAGTCGTGCCGTGAATGTCGTTGGTGTTTATTCCGCGGAGCTCGGATAAACGCATTCCGCAGTTCAGGAAGAGCGTGAGCATGCAGTAGTCGCGCTCATTGGATTCTTTGGGCGAATCGTAGGCGACCTTAAGAAGATTCTGGCTCTGTTCGAGCGTCAGGTATTTAGGATTGCGCTTGCCGATCTTCGGAGACTCGAGATCGTACGCAGGGTTGTTATCAATGATCCTTTTCTTTGAGTGCAGATACTTGAAAAAGCTTCTCAGGGAAGCGATGTGCCTTGCTCTTGCGGCATTGGACTGTTTTCGCGATCTTGAGAGCCAGATAACAAACGCCAGAAGGTCGTCTGTCGTCACTTTGTTCAGGATCTTAACATCGATATCGGATATGTCGATCTCTTCAAGAGGGGTATCTTGAGGGACCAGACCTCTGTCGAGCTTTAGGAACCTGGCGAAAAGAATGAGGTCATAGCGGTATTCCTTAACCGTGAGTTCCGAACGGCCGAGAGCTGCGATCATGTAACTGCAGTAGTTCTCAAGAAGCGGAAACGTAGGGGACATTAGCTTTTGACCTCCATGAAAATTTGCTTTATTGCCTTAATTCTAACATAAGCCCGCCGGGCTTTTGGTTGATTTGTCATACTTGTTATATAAAAGTCATTGTGTTAATATGTGTTTCGTCGAAAGACAAATGTACACGATACACGGACATTTGAGACAAAAAACCGCAGTAAAATCTGCGAAGACAAGATGGAGTATTTGGAAATGGAACAGAAATTAAAAGTCGGCATCATCGGAGCTACGGGTTATGTCGGACAAAGATTTATCACACTTCTCGCAGACCACCCCTGGTTTGAGATCGCTGCATTATGCGCATCACCCAGATCAGCAGGCAAGACCTATGAAGAGGCAGTCGAGGGAAGATGGAAGCTTGATATACCTTGTCCTGAATCAGTTAAGAAGATGATAGTTTTCGGTACTGATAATATTGAAGAGTACTGCAGCAAGATCGACTTTACTTTCTGTGCTGTAGATATGAAGAAGGATGAGATTCGCGCTCTCGAAGAGAAGATCGCTAAGCTGGAGTGCCCCGTTGTCTCCAACAACTCAGCCAACAGATGGACAGAAGATGTTCCTATGATCATCCCTGAGATCAACGCAGATCACGCACAGCTCATCGAAGCCCAGAAGAAGAGACTCGGTACTAAGAGAGGATTCATCGCAGTTAAGCCTAACTGCTCCATCCAGAGCTATGTACCTGCCCTTACACCTTTCCTCGGAAACGGCATCAAGGCTATCTCCGTTTGCACATATCAGGCTATCTCCGGCGCAGGCAAGACATTCAAGGACTGGCCCGAGATGATCGAGAATGTAATCCCTTACATCGGCGGCGAAGAGGAGAAGTCAGAGAAGGAGCCCCTCAAGGTCTGGGGTAAGTTCGCAGGAGACCATATCGAACTCGCACAAAAGCCCGTTATCTCTGCACAGTGCTACCGTGTAGCAGTTCAGGAAGGTCATACGGCTGCAGTAAGCGTATCCTTCGAGAACAAGCCTTCCAAGGAAGAGATGATCGAAGTATGGAAGAACTACGAGAGCGAAGCAGTTAAGCTCGGTCTTCCTTCAGCTCCCAAGCACTTCCTCCAGTACATCGAGGAAGACAACCGTCCGCAGCCTAAGCTCGACGCCATGTTTGAGAACGGTATGGGCGTATCTGTAGCAAGACTCAGAGAAGACAATCTCTTCGACTATAAGTTTGCATGCCTCTCACATAATACTTTAAGAGGCGCTGCAGGCGGCGGTGTCCTTACGGCTGAACTCCTTGTAGCTAAGGGATACATCTCAGCTAAATAATTAACGAATCGTAAGAAATTTCCGGCACGGCCAAAAATCGGTCCCGTGCCGGAAATTATCTCTTGACTTAATAAGAACAAATTACTATACTAATCAAGCGCTTTGAGAAAAGCACGTGTAGTGTGGATGTGGGCCTTTAGCTCAGTTGGTCAGAGCTCCCGGCTCATAACCGGTTGGTCCTGGGTTCGAGTCCCCGAAGGCCCACCATTACACAACATCTGAATATATATGGGAAGATTCCCGAGCGGCCAAAGGGAACAGACTGTAAATCTGTCGTCACTGACTTCGGTGGTTCGAATCCACCTCTTCCCACCATAGAGGAGTTATCGGTTTCGGTAACTCCTTTGTTTTTGCCTTAAAACCCTTGTGGCCCAAGCGATTCTCCCTTTGACCAATAAATCAATAAAACTTTATAACCTTTTAAAAATATCCATATCTGTAGGGATAAATTGGTTTAAATTTTGGTTTAAGCTTTGAGCCAGCATACCTTAGTTGAGTCGAGAACATCGAGCAGAGCAATGAGAATGATGAGATTTGATATAATTTAGTCGTTAGATAGGAATATTTTAAGTTAATTGATTAAGTCAAATCGGAATCTGTGGAGGTTGCGATGAAGAATTATACACAGGTATATGTTAAAAACAGTTTTGAAGCAGCAAAAACATACTGCAAAGCCTTTGGAGCAGAAATAACCCGGGAGTTTAAAAACGAAGATAACACTGCTTATGAGCACTGTGA
>JAFZHS010000003.1 GCA_017554745.1 Clostridiales bacterium
CGAGTACGAGTAATATTATTTGCTCGCTAAGGTCCTCCGCGCTCGCAAAGCTCGCTTGTGCGGAAATCGCTCGCAAACAATATTACTCTCATGGTTGATACATAAACAAAGCTCCTGAATATTCAGGAGCTTTTTTCAAGAGTTCTTTGCATGGATGATATAATTACCTTATGACGGCATCGGAGAGAAAGAATCCTTTGTCGATTAACTTTTAAAATACGGTGCTATGGAGTATGAGAGGGACGAATATGCATAAATTGATTATGCTGCGGGGAAACTCCGGGAGTGGAAAAACAACAGTAGCAAAGGGACTGCAGGATCTTTTCGGACGAGGTACTATGGTCCTTTCACAGGATATGATTAGAAGAGAAATTCTTAAAGAAAGGGACGGAATAGATCCGCCGGTATTACCCCTGATAAAGCAGATGCTAAGGTACGGAAGCGAAAACTGCGAAGTAGTCATTTTGGAAGGGATATTTATTGCAGACTGGTACCGGGAACTGTTTGAAGAAGCAATCGAACTGTATGGCTCTGACATATACGCGTACTATTTTGATATTTCATTTGAAGAAACCTTAAGACGCCATCAAACCAGATCCAAAGCAGCTGAATTCGGAGCAGATGAGATGCGCGAGTGGTGGAAAGAAAAAGATTTTCTGGATCTGATTAATGAAACTACCATCACTGAAGACAAGAGCAAGGATGAAATCGTAAACGAGCTATATTTAAGAGTATTTAATGGGTGATAACTTGTAATTTGGAATTCGAAATACTTTCAGTGAGGCAAACAGGTAATGACAGTCAAGGAATTATTTGATAAGTACTGTAAAGTTGAAGATGGCGAATATATAGTTCATGGGCATTGGATTGCTTTATATATGACGATATTGACCATAAATATGCAATTGGATTTGCCGGAAACAAGGATTTGGGAGAGTATGACACTTTGATAGAGATGCTGGAGTCCTATCTCAAAGAAGGCTTTGAAAATGGATTGAATGAATAAAAGTAATAGGACAATATATTTTATAAAAATCATTTGTTGGGAATATCATGAATTATTTCGTTGAAGGAATACAGGGGAGCGGAAAAAGCACACTAGTTAAGCTTTTGTCAGAGAAATATCCGGACCATGAAGTGTTGGAAGAAGGAGACTACTCTCCTTTTGAACTTGCCTGGTGCGCATATATGAAAAGGGAAGACTATCAGGCGGCTTTGGAAAGATATCCTTCTCTATGCGGACAGATCGAGGAAAAAGCTCATCCTGAAGATGATCACATAGTTGTCTGCTATACAAAGATACATACTGATGACCATGATTTCTATAAGTACATGGAACAGTATGAGATATATAACAACCGTGTTCCTTTTGAACGCTTTAAGGAGATCATTCTTAAACGCTACGGCAATTGGGATGGTGCTCCTGTAATCTCTGAGTGTTCTTTGTTTCAGAACATTGTTGAGGACATGATTCTTTTCCGCGATATGAGTGACGAAGACATTATTGACTTCTACAAAGATATCAGGAGCGTTATCGAGAATAAAAAGCTATATATTGTGTACCTGATGGCCGGGCCTGATGACATAAGAAAGAATCTTATGACCGCCAGAAAAGAACGGGTTGATGACAAAGGCAATGAAGTCTGGTTTTCGATGCTTTGTGATTATTTCGATAATTGTCCGCACGCAAAAAGAAATAACCTTAAGGGTGAAGACGGATTGGTAAAGCACTGGATCCACAGACAGGAACTGGAGCTTAGGATCTGTGAAGAACTCTTCAGCGGACAGTATTTGGCATTGCCATCAAAAGCTTATGGAGAAATAAAATGGTAAAAAGAATACCTCCAGCTGAAAACAGCGTTTTTGAAAAAGAACAGAACTTAGCACGATAACTTTTAAGACTTGATTCAAGCATATATACAAATAACGAGGGAGGCTGTCCATGCTTAGCGAAAGAGATGAACGTTGGAATAATTTCATATCCGATGTGTGCCAGAGAGACGAATCTACGTTGTCAGATATTCAGAAAAAAGCAGTATTATGCTTTTGGTACGATGCTGAGATGAATAGTGGTGGCTTTAGCGGTTATTTGGATTGCTATCCAGATACTGATTATAAGGAACTCGAGAGTGCGTTAAGAGAGATAGCAAATGATGATATTGCTGATAATATGTGCAAAGCTCTTAACGAAGGCGAAGATGATGGCTGGCAAGAAACAGACATGGCCTTCTATAATTTTGAACCATCTCTTACTACTTTAATTGAAGAGTATGTTGAAGCCAATAAAAATGTAATCTTTGCATAGTATATAGAGCGGTATATTTTAAGTTAATTGATTAAGTCAAATCGGAGTTTATCGGTGGAGAGAATGGAGACTTTTGAAAATAGATGATAAAACTTGAAACAGAACGATTATGCCTGCGTGACTATGTAGAAGCGGACTTTGAGGCATATTATAAATTAAAAACAGATGATCGGACGATGTACTATATGCAGGACATTAAGCTGGATGATCGCGAAACGGCTCGAGTCGAGTTTGAGGATTTGCTTTCTGACATGAAAAATATCCATCGTAAGTATTATTTTTTTCATATGGAATTAAAAGACAATCATGAACAGGTTGGAAGCATAGGGTATACAGTAGTAGATGATACACCTGTAGGGAAAATAGTTCATCTTGGATACTTCACTTATCCTAAATTCTGGGGGAATGGATATACCTCTGAGGCTCTTAGTAAGGTTTTGGAATTTGCATTTACAAAGGACAGTGTGTACAGAGTTACAACAGGTTGTCTTAAAGAAAATGTCGGCTCTGAAAGAGTTATGCAGAAGAACAGAATGATAAAAGAAGCAGAACATGTTGATTATGAATGGCATGATGGTCATATGAAAACGCGTTTGGAATACAGACTTCTGAAAAATGAATGGGAACAGTTTGGTTAGCATGTCAGCAGAGATAAATCGGGATTCGACAAGGAAGGACAAACTTATGAAACATTGTGGAACGCAAAAGCTAGAGACAGATAGACTGGTTTTAAGAAGATATGTGAATGAAGATGCTGCAGCGATGTATAATAATTGGGCAGCAGATGAAGAAGTCACTAGATTTCTGATGTGGCCAGCGCATTCGACTCTGGAGGTAAGCCAAGGTGTAATAGAAGATTGGGTAAAACAATACACAAACGAAAGTTATTATCATTGGGCCATTGTCTTGAAAGAAAATGGAGATGAGCCGATTGGTGATATTGCTGTAGTAGATATGAAAGAAGAAATCTCAATGGTACATATTGGTTATTGCATAGGAAGAACATGGTGGCATAAAGGGATTACATCAGAAGCCCTAAAAGCGGTTATAGATTTTTTGTTTGATGTAGTAGATGCAAATCGGATTGAATCAAGACATGACCCGAGGAATCCAAATTCTGGTAAGGTAATGAAAAAATGTGGAATGAAGTATGAGGGTACTTTACGCTGTTCAGATTGGAATAATCAGGGAGTTTGTGATGCTTGCTATTATGGATTGCTAAAATCAGAACGTTAACTTCCAATTTGTCGGGATGAGTGCATATCCTTTTATCTCGCAATTTAATGCACTAAGCCAAGGAGTTTCTGAAGCCTGGCTAAAAAACTGCCAGTGCCCCACCCCATACAAGAGTCTTTGAAGAGAATGATATAATTACCTTATCTGAGGGTAACCTTAGTCGGGGAAATTATATTTTGGGGAAAGGAATATTATGACGTTTCAATACATTTTTGGCGCAGCGGATACGTATATTCAGATCGCTTTATTACTTGTAAGTTTGGTCTTTGCTATATTGGGAATAGCTTCTTCTGATGTGGCTAAGGGCAAGAAAAAACTCGGAATATCATTGTTGTTTGTCATTATCTTCCTTATGTTTATGTGGTTCGAGATATTCGCATATGGCATAGGGCAAGGTTAAGTTTAAACGATAGCACGGTATATTTTATTTGGGGGTTACAGGAGGAATAAAATGATAAAGAAATGGATCTCTTTACTGACTGCAGCTATGCTTGTTTTTTCGCTCGCAGGTTGCGGCAACAGCACAGAAACACAGCAAAGCAATGATTCTTCTGTTCCCTCTTCGGAAACGTCTTCGGCACCGGTATTCGGGACAACGATAGAGGAAATTCCTGACGAATATAAAACAGCAGCAAGTGAGCAGGGCAAGATCGTGCGTTTTGACTATCCTACAAGTGCTGAGGATAAATATGCCTATGTCTATACTCCTTACGGATATTCAGAGGATAACTGCTACGATATCCTATATGTGATGCATGGCACCGGTGGAAGCCCGGAATTCCTTTTCGGTTCCTCACCGGATTCTTCCGAGATGAAAAATGTCATCGATCATCTGATCGAGAACGGCGAGATGCGCCCGATGCTGATCGTCACGCCGACCTTTTACACGGAAAAAAACCACAACATAAACGTTAACGTTTCATGGGATGCCGTCCGTGAATTCCCGGATGAGCTTGTGAACTATCTTATGCCCGCTGTAGAGAGCAACTACTCTACTTATGCCAAAACAGCGGATGCCGAAGGGTTTAAGGAATCCAGAGAGCATCGTGCGTTCAGCGGATTTTCGATAGGTTCTGTCACCACCTGGTTAGTTTTTGAGCAGTGCCTGCCCTATTTCCATGATTTTATCCCGATCAGCTGCGATTCCTGGACGATGGGGCAATATGGCGGTTTGTCACAATCTGAACAAACGGCAGAAGCATTGGCAAATGCTGTCACGGCACAGGGCTATACAAGCGAAGACTTTTTCATTTATGCAGTAACGGGCAGCGATGACTTTGCCAAGCCGATGATGAGCGCACAGATCAACGCGATGAAGGAACTGGAGATGTTCCGTTTCACGAAAACAAGCCGTGAGTCCGGCAATCTGAACTACCTCGTCAAAGAGGGCGGCACACATGAACTGCGTTATGTGCAAATGTACCTTTATAACATACTCCCAGACTTGTGGCCTGCTTAAAGAAAATAATACGTAAATAGAATAGTTTATCTCCGCTCATCCAGAACCTTTTGTACCCTGTCCTGAGCGATCCTGATAACAGAATCAAGATCTTTCTGGTCCAGGAAATAAGGCGGCATCTCTTCTATGAGGATAATGCTGATGTCAGGATCATCGCTATTCAAACTCGAACAGCTCATTAATATCCTCTCAATGTTATCGATATCTTCAGTCGTAAACTTCACTTTGTCAGATTCGCGGTGGTCATCCAGGCTGCTGCAATAACTTACCGCTGCCTCTCCGCCTGCCCGGAACGCATTGCGGCTAAGGACAAATCCAAGACCTGACATTGCGATTTCAGTCTGTATTTCATCGGATAAGAGCAGCTTAACAAATTCACCGCAGGCATCGGCGTTTACAGCCTGGGCAGAGACTGCGACCGAAGTTGAAGACGTGAAGCGTGGGCCGCGTCCGTCTAATGAAGGGTTTCCAAGTACTGTAGGCTCATCGATCATTCTCATCTGGTCTTTCCGGTGATAGAAATCAAGATAGCTCTGCAGCTCAACTTTATCTGCATAATCTGCTGAATCCTGATACATTTCTTCTGTGGCAGTTCCGACATCCCGGACATTGTCCTTAACGTACGCGGCTATCTCGGCAAATTCAGGGCAGGAAAAATCAGCTTTCCCGTCTTTGATGAATATGTCATCCATAGAATTAAACAATTCAGCAAAATAGAATGCCCGACTTGAAACAATGAAATCTCTTCCGTTAAGTGTCTCGCTAACGAAGCTCTCATATTCTTCGAAAGTAAAACCGGTACCGCTGCTGCCGGCATATTTAGCATCGGTATAGATACCGTTGATGTATATGCTGACAGGCAATTGGTAAAGAACTCCGTTAGATTTGGATCCTTCGATTATGTTGGTGAAATAATCCTCAGACTTAAGGCCTTTTACATATGGCGAGAGGTCCATGAGATAATCGGGATTATTCAACTGTCTGTAACGACTCGTTCCGATCAAGATATCAGGGCCATTTCCGGCGATAATATCGCCTATCAGATCATTACTTAAAGCTGAAGCTCCGTTTAGAGAATTGATCCTTAATTCAGCTGCACTGTAGTTGCGCCAGTCACCTTCGACCACATAATATTTTTGCTCATCGTAACGGTCGACTACCTCTATAAAGAATTTCTTGTTGGTTTCATTGTATTTCTCTATTGCAGTTCCGATATCTGCGCCTATATAAGGGGCATAGAGTTCCAGAACGGTCTTTCCCGCATTCGGATTCTTGTCGGATCTGGTTAATTCCACTACCTGAAAACTTCTCCGGGAACCGTAATACTCTCCCCTGTTTTCAGTCTGTCCTGCAAATATCATTGAAGTTCCGGTACAGTCTGCTATCTCACACATTTCGAGCTTTGCTCTGTTGGCGCCGCACCAGTTGTAATTAAACAATTCTTCTGCCGTCTTAGAATCAATATCTGCACCTAATACGCCGGTTCCGGTCCTGCAATAAAGCTTCCCGTCTGAACCGATAATGGCTGATTCGATCTTATCAAGATCCAGCCATTCATACTCCTCGGAGTCTGCTATGGATATCTGACCATTTATAAGATCGAGTTCGTAATATCTCTTTCCCTTGCTCGTATCTGTAAGGATCATGGCTTTTGTCCCGCTAAAAGGCAGGATCTCGCTGATAAAGATGCTTGTGCCAAATTCTTTGAGATCTGACGAAACAGCTCCGCCTTCAGGAGATCTTACCGTGATCACATAGCCGCCTTCATCTCCGCTGAAATCAAACATTGCTTCGATCAAATAATCTCCGGCGAAATAATAATCCGGCAGGACCATATTGTTGTTTGTTACTGAACGGGTATCAAGGACTCCGGCAGTTGCAGGATCATAATCCGTTTCTTTCAGATTAGTCGTTACTCTTATTATTCCGTCCGTATAAGTGAGTCTGTCGACATATTCATCTGACATAGTATCTAATGTGCTTCTTACATCGATGGTATTTACGACCGTCATTGTGTTCCTGTCGATTATTGTGATGACTTCGAAAAAGAACGCCTCCCAATCAGCCATTTTCTGATCTTCGGTGCCCTCGTAATCACCGTAGGCAGAAACGACCAGATACTTATCATCAGCACCGGCTACTTGAATATAGAAATCTTCTATACCTCTATTAGGATCAGCACCGACGTCGATATCGTAAGTTTTACAGTCAAACCAAGGTGAATCCGCAGATACCTTCCTGGCATCTTTTGAAGAAGTATTCTTTGCACATGATGATACTGACAGCAAAACAGCTGCAGTTAATAAGGCGGAGACCGCCTTTGTAAATGATCTGCCCATGATATTCCTACTCCGTTTTTCATATTTATCCCGACATTATTTTTGACCTGTTTGCAAAAAAATGCAACTGTGAAATTCGGGTTCCGGTATTTAAGAATTGAGCATATCGGGATTCTTAAGCGTGCTTCTTTTTCCCGGCAGCGGCAACTGCGACAACGCAAGCTGCCACTACAATTGCAGCGCCGATTCCGATGAGAAGATTCCTGTCTGATGTCTTAAACTTAGAAACGGTAATGTCGAGCGTCACGATGTTGCTTGCCAGATCCGTCTTAAAGTCGCCGTTACACTGTTCGGAAAAGACCAGGATCTTGTAGTCCCCGGACGTCAGATCTGCCGGAAGATTGAGTGTGGCTTTGCCTGAATCTGCTGCGTCAGCAGCGGTGTTGTCAACGATATTTCCGTAGTAAAGAATGTTGCCTTCTTTGTCTTCGATGATCACTGAGATATATTCATTCGCGCCTGTCGCAGCTCCCTTGTATTCGAGCTTTACCGCGCCTTCTTTGAGGATTGTAGAAGAGCCTGAGACGGAAGCTTCAAAGACAGGTCTTGTATCGTCTTTTATAGTGAGCTTCCAATCGCTGCCGGTATAAATACCGACTGCTTTCATTGCATCTGCGCCGGGCTCGCCTGAAATCTTGCCGCCCTCGGCAGGTGATGTGAAAAGCACTTTTGAAGTGTCGATATTCATAGCAGGACGCACTGCAAAAATGAAGTTATTAACGCAGCCTCCTCTTACGAAAACGTTTCCGGCATTAAAAACGTTCGCGGCATTGTTGGCATCACCGGGGGTCCTCAGCCACCACGCGCCCGACATGTCGGGATTGGTCAGGGCATTCTTGCTCACGGTGTATTCGGTGTTAAGCGCGACACGCGTGCCGCCTTTGTCCTTCCAGTCAGTGGGGAATCCCAGGTCAGGATCGATTACTTCATATATGGATAAAAGATAAACCTTGTCATAGGTATCGGCACCTGCTTCAGAGCCCTTTGCGCCGTCCTCATTTGCGACGAGGGATTCAAGGACAGCGCCCTGCTCCTGCGTGGTGAAGGCATTATCAAGGAATTTACTGTTGAGCCACTTTCTCAAGGTGCATTCTTCCCAGGTGACTGTCTCAGCTGATGAATTATATACCACGCAGTCAAGGTTCTGATCTGACACGACGAAAAGGTTACCGTCGTTTGCGAGAACTCTCCACTTGACGGGCTCCTTGTTGCTGTCTGTCGCCTCTTCACTCTTGACGGATTGCCAGTAGTTTCCGAAATAAATATTGCTTTCCATCGCGCCCGTTATATGGGCCGTTCCGCTCCTGATCTCTTTGTCGGAGCTGTCATCTGCGCGGAGAGTTTTTTGGAATGCCGAAAACGGCAGTAATCCTGCCATCAAGATCGTAGCCGTGCTCACTAAAGCTTTGCGCAAATTCATATCAGATCTCCCGCTTATCAATGTGCAAAGGAAGATATCGGATGTCCTTAATAATCTGCCTCTTTGCGATTTCACATTTTATCATAATGGTATAATGAAAACTGCAATATCGTAACAACGAGGATAATTTAATAATGAACGAACTGGTATTTGAATCATTTCCTGAACTTAATACCCAAAGGCTTTTACTGAGACAGATGACTCGCGAAGATGACAGATGTTTGTTAGAGGTCTTGTCTGATGAGGATACCTGCAAATATCTGACCCATAATGCTGTTAACGATATAGCGATTATCCAAAGAATGATTGCCGGAATGCAGAGATTTTTTGATGAGAAACAACGAATCAGATGGGGAATCGCTAACAAACAGGATAATTCTATTATCGGACATTGCGGCTATTTTGATATTGATAAAGCTAACAGCTGTGCGGAGATCAGTTACTGCTTAAAAAGCGGAGTATGGGGACAAGGGATCATGACAGAAGCTTTGGATGCAATGCTTAAATTCGGTTTTGAGGATTATGGATTAAATCGGATAGTTGCAAAGGTTATGAAAGATAACATCGGTTCTGTTAAGGTACTGCAGAAACTCGGGTTTGTACAAGAAGGCATACTGCGGGAAAGCCTGTATAAAAACGGGCAGTACCATGACCTTATAATCTTTTCGATTTT
Organism: Clostridiales bacterium; assembly: GCA_017554745.1. GTDB lineage: Bacteria > Bacillota > Clostridia > Saccharofermentanales > Saccharofermentanaceae > Saccharofermentans. The sequence continues at coordinate 9,433 of JAFZHS010000003.1, forward strand.
AAAGAGTGAATATCATTGATAATTATAGAATCTGCTGCGGTTCAGCTTTCTTTAGTATGGGGATAATATGGAACAAACAGGCAAGAGCTATTTGATAAGAAAAGCAACAATTAAAGACATTTCCAGAATCGCCGAGATCCTGGTTTTTGTTAAGAGGATGAATTATCGCGTTATCTTCAGGAACGATGCTGTTTCCTTTGGCGAGATCCAGGTCATCCCGGTGGCTGAGCAATATTCTAAGCCGGAGATCCTTGAAAATATCCGGGTCTATGAAGCTGAAGGAATCGTCAAGGGCCTTATCCGGATAGTGGAAAAAGAAGTAGTTGAGTTATATGTGGAGCACTTTTTCCAGGGACAAGGCATAGGCGCGGAATTGATCGAGTTTGCCAAAAAGGAACATGACGTCAATTTCCTGTGGGTATTGGAAAAGAATGCAAATGCGATCAGGTTCTATGAGGCCCACGGATTTCATCTTACCGATAATAAGAAGCTTGAAGAAGGTACTCCCGAGTACAAAGTTATGATGGAACGGTAAGAACAGCCGTCGCAATATAATGAAGGTGTCAGGCGATAAGCCTTTAAAATATTTCTCGAACCACCCAAGAAATCTTATCCGTTAATTGTCTAATAGATAGATGCGGATAGAAAGGAGACAAAATGATGACCGAAAAGGAACTCGAGCAGATCTATAACGAAGCCTATAAAGCAGTGTATTGGACAGCGATGGGTCTTCTTAAGAATGAATCTGATGCCGAAGATATCGTGCAGGATACTTTTGTAGCTTTAATTGAATCCTATGATTCCATCAAGGATAAGAACAAAGTGCTGCCCTGGCTTAAAAAGACAGCTGCCAATAAGTGTCTGAACCGCATAAAACTTGCGAAAACAGACACTATGGATGAAGAGTTCTTTGAAAGCGTTGAAGCTGTTCCGGAGGATTTCCTGCCGGATTCTATTGTTGAATCGGAAGAGGCCCGCAGGATCGTCATGGATATCATTAACAACAAATTGTCTGATGATATCAGAAGAACACTTATCCTGTTTTACTTTGACGATATGAGCACAAAAGAGATCTCTGAAGCACTCGGAATTCCACAGGGTACAGTCTCATGGCGTCTGAATTTTGCCAAGAAAACAATCAAGAAGGAGGTCGAGAAGTATGAAAAAGATAATGATACAAAGCTTTATGGCATGGCTATACCATTCTTGAGCAAGCTTTTCATGAAGGAAGCCGAGCAGGTCGTATTAAAACCCATGCCCGCTTCACTTGCAAATCTGTCCGCATCTGCAGAGGCTTCAAAAGCCGGAACAAACATTGCCAAAACGGCAGTAAAGAAAGGGACAGATATTATGAAAACAAAGATCTTGATTGGCAGCATCGCTGCTGTAGTTGCAGTAGGTGTAATAACAGGTATTATCATCAGCAGGATGAATAAGAAGCCTGATACGGCATCTCACACCAAAACCGATATCGAAGATGAGGAAGTTACAACAACAGAAGCTTCCGCTACCGTTTCTACATCAGAATCTTCTGTAACAGAATCCGAAAACATTCCGGAAACAAATGATGCTGATGTTTCCGTTTCAGATGGAAACGAAGTATTTGTTTTCGCGGGCGTGGAAGACCTTGCATCCATCTATAATCTCGGATCAGGTGTCACGCTCGGAAATTACGCGGACAGATTTGCTGCTGCCCCAAATAAAGTTGAGAATAAAGGTCTGAGATTTAAGTTCAATAAAGGCGCTGCCGGCACTGACTATATTTCGCAGGTTGAACTGAGAAACATAGACCAGGCAGGTGACGGCACAATTATCCTGAAGCCTGACAGCACTGTTACAATTGACATTTTCATTGCTGATTATGAACATGCCAAGGTTCTTTATGAAGAATTGTACGACGATCTTTGCAGTGTTGAAGGTAAAGGAAGTATAGATCCTGACAATCCGGGAAATTATGATGACAGGACTGATAATGCCTGGAGCGCAAACATAATGTATCAGCCGATCGAGGTTTCTGAAAATGACCCTCACAATGCAAGTAGGATCACTGATGGCGTAACGCATTATTACTATTCTCCCACATACACACTTACTATGTTTAAAGATGGTGACAGTTACAAGATCAAGATAATGTATCCGCTGGTATAATCACCGGCGGTACCGGTTAACAGCACATGATGAATACCAAAAATATGGGGCTCCGGATTTTCCGAAGCCCCTGTTTTGTATAGATTAAGGATACTCTGTTATGAATTTATACCGGTGTGAGCGTTGCGTCGTCTTTTACATCATATCTTATCTCATCACCTGCGAGTTTCTGACCATTCCAGGTAACGTCCGTACAACCGCTGAAATACAGAGCAGGAGACGGAACATGGTGGATGTTGTTGTCCTGGAAGTTGACTCCATTGCACCACGTGAAGAATACGCCTCCGCTGGTGCACTCATAAATCTCGGTATTTATGACCTCAATATCATCGGTCAAAAATGCATCGATGCCCATGTCTCCGCATCCGTAAAGGCGCATCTTTTCAACTTTGACCTTCTCACATTCGTCAAAATAAAGAACTCCGCCGGCGCAAAGGCCCTTCTCCTTGATATGGCCTGCCATGAAACCAGAAACAGTCACATTCGTGCATGTCTTAAAAGTGAGCACGGTAGCATAGCGCGGGAGTGCTTCAAGTGTCGTTGCGGCAGGATCGGGATCTTTGGCCTTAATAGTCAGGTTATCAACATCGTGGATGATAAGCTGAGGACCATCTGGTGTCATATCCCATGTGTAGTACTGAGTGCCTAAGCTTCCGTAATTCTCTGCCGTGGAAAGATCAAAATCTGTTCCGTCGAGGACGATGGTTCTGTCAGGTCCGATGGCTTCGAGGAACTCATCGACAGTTGTTACAGTGACCTCGGTTCCGGCCGGGACGTCCTTCGCCGGCAGTGTGGGGACAGCTCCGGCTCCGGAGCTTGTAACTACTGTATCGGGATCGATGTCACGAAGCTCCATGGATGTGAACTGATCAGCCTCAATCACATGGCCGTTACTATCGGTTGCTTTGAACTGTGTATCCATCGGATACCAATAGGTACAGTTAATATCTTCAAAACAGCAGCCGTCAACAGTCGCACCACACTGTTCAAAATTGAAAACACTTTCTGAGAATGTGTTTTTCGTTACCTCATTGGAGAGGAAGACTACATCCTCTGTTTCGGCATTGTAAAGCAGGCCTTCTGCCTTGTTGTCGTGGATCTTGCAGTTATAGACCGTAGCGCCCTTACCGTATAAAACGTCAAAGAGAATGTATCCATCATACTCACCTTTGACTCCGATATCATGAATATCACAGTCTGCGACAAGAAAATCCTCACAGCCATAGGCTCTGATTGCGCCGACGCTGCATTCATAGATGTCGCAGTTCGTCACGTTGATGTTTTCGGTGGAAATTCCCGTAACACCGATCGTACCGCATCCGTAAAGGCCGCATGTGTCTACATTAACGTCATTGCAGTTCTCCATGAGAAGGACGCCGCCTGTGCAATAATCGGATCCGTTCGTATGACCGGCTGTGAGGTTTGATATTGAGATCTTTTCGCAGCCTGAGAATTCAATTACATCCGCATATCTGGGGACAGCTACAATAGTCGTCTTGTCTTTACCGGCTCCACGGATCGTAAGATCTTTAACACTATGGATGATCAGCTCTGCATCGACATCGTTTCCGTCATCAACGCCTTCGAGATTCCATGAATAATAGCTACTCTTGGTATTCTTGCCATAATCCGATGCCGTGCTCAGATCATAAACACCTTCAGCAAGTTCGATAACGGTGTTGGGAGCGATTGCAGAAAGGAACTCATCAACGGTCTCTACATGGACAGTACCGCCTCCTGCATAAGTTGTGTCATCCGCTGTTTCTGAAGTTTTCTCGGAGACAGGGCCTGCAGCGATTCCGCAGCCTGTAAGGAGAGCTACAGCAAGTATAGTTGATAGTAAGCGGGTTCCGCTTTTTTTATAATTCATTATTTGAACTAACCTTTCTTTTAGATTTCTCTTTTCAGTTGCAAAACTCGTTGCAACAACTGCTGAGGGCAGTGGTGATTGTGCTGCCATCAGGAGGAGTGAATTTCCGTAAGACTGCTTTTCGTCTCTGTCCATGGAACGCAGAAGCATCTCGTCGCAGCTCAGCTCGCATGAGCGGTTAACTTCCCTGCGGATAAACCAGGCCAGTGGATTAAACCAGTGCATAGCGAGGATTGCTGACGCGCCCCACTTGTAGAGAGTGTCAAAACGGCGGTAATGTGTAAGCTCGTGACGGAGAATGTTGAGCAGTAGCTCTTCATTGTAATCACGTCGTGGCAGAACGATCTTCGGCCTGATAACGCCTAGCATCATGGGTGTGCGGGCAGAATCTGAGAAATAGAGAGCAGGCTTTCTGCCCGGGATCGAAGCATATACCGATTTGGTAAAGCTGTCAGGCTCCATGAGTTTTTTCTTCAGTTTGAAGTTGAAATGAAGATAAGAGAATACCGTAATCCCCATACTCACGAATGCTCCTAATCCCCAGACCGAGAGCCAGAGCGCAGGCGATCTCCAATCAATTGAAAATGACGCCTTCGGAGCAGCTTCAGAAACTGCCGTCTCCTGTGTTTCTGTAACAACAGGTGCGATGTTTGATGCGGTTGTATCACTTACTGCGGCATCGCTCCTATCGAATCCAGAAACATTCTGAATGTTCTCCTGAGTGTTCAACTGAATGTCGTCCTGAGCGTTCACCGGAACGTTATACTGAACGGTGTCGTGAACGTTCTCCTGAGCGTTCATTTCGCTGTAAACAGCGGGTGTTGAAGGAACAGGTGTATCGTTTGCTTTATCTGCCGCTGTGGGAATAAGTCCCGGAAGAGGCAATGCGAAACGTAAAAGCACCAGTAGCCATGCATAGTAATAAACCGTGCTCGGCATTTTTTTCAAGACGGTATAACGCAGACCCACAAGAAGCAGCGCAAGAATACTGCCGCTGATGGTCATTACAAGCAATGAATACATTTCTATTCCTCCACCTTGAACATATCCCGCAGTTCGGCAATATCATCCTGTGAAAGACCGTCCGAACTGACAAGAGAAGCTATAAGATCGCGTGCTTTTCCGTTATAGATACGGGCAATGAGATCCTTAGTAGCCCAGGAACTGTATTCCTTCTCCGTGATGACCGGAGAATAGTAGAAGACATTTCGTTTCTCCTGACGAACGGCGCCTTTCGACACGAGCCTCGCGATCAACGTCTTGATCGTCGCAGGCTCCCATCCTTTTGATTCCTGAAGCTGTTCACGAATCACCGTAACGGGCAGAGCGTCCTTTGCGCGCCACAGCAGCTTCATGACTTCCAGCTCGGAATCAGTTATTTTGCTGGCAAGATTATCCGGCATGTAATTATCCCCCATATTGCGGTTTACAATTGTAGCTTAAGCAGGCTCAATTTAACATTGCAGACTACAATTGTCAACTGAAATTGCGATATAACCCCAATTTTGCCTAAAAGAGAATTTAAGTATGACGTGACCGGTTTTGACAGCCTTGTTGTTAAAACCGGAGGCTTTGCCGGGATGATATAATAACTGTATCTTAGGGGAAAAAAGGAATAGGAAGGATAGCATCAGATGAAATGCAGCAGCTGTGGCGGAACGCTTAGATACGATATTGCCAGCTATGGTCTGGTTTGTGATTTCTGTGGTACGGTAAAACGCCTGCACAGGCCTGAGGAAGGTGCTGCAATAGGCGAGTTTGATTTTGCGACGGCATTAAGAGGTTCTAATACCAATTGGGGTATTACAAGAAGGCTCGTAACTTGTAAGAGCTGCGGAGCTCAGATGCTCTATGATTCTGACCAGATGTCCGGCATGTGCCCTTACTGCGGTTCTGCTGTCGTATTGACGGCTGAAGATGCAGATTGCGGTGTTGCTCCCACTGCGATAATTCCTTTTACTCTTACAAAGGAACAGATTGCAGAGAAGTTCTACAGATGGAATAAGTTTGCTTTCTGGTCACCTGAGAAGTTCAGAAGAGGAAAAATATTATCTGATCTGGTTCCGCTCTATATTCCCTATTGGACATTTGAAGCAGATGCCGTTACGGCATACTCAGGAAGATTCGGCCGCACAACCGGAAGCGGAGATAATGAGAGAACGACATGGTATCAGAAAACCGGAATAGCCGAAAAGCACATAAGTGAATTTAATGTCTGCGGAAGCAGGAAGTTCTTTAATGACAAGATGCTGAATTCCACAGTCTCATTTAAGAGCCGCGAGTGCCTGCCGTATACACCGGAAACACTGTCCGGTATGGCAGCAGAGATCTATACGCTAGGCATCGATGAGGCTTGGAATTATGCCAAGACTGTTGGCCTGAAAAAGGAGATCATGGAATCCACGCGTGAGAATGAGCATGCAGACTGCTATACGAATCTGTATTATTCGACGGAATTCTATAATGTCAAATTCAAATATGTTCTGGTTCCGGTATATCTGGCCGGCTGTAAGTACGGCAGCAAGATCTACAATGTAGTGGCCAGCGGTACAAACGGCAGAGGCAAATGCGACAGACCGATTTCAATAGCAAAGTTCATAATCACACCTTTGTTATTTTTGGCGTATTTCCTGATCGGATCTTTTTTGAATTTGGGATTCTGGTATTTCCAAATCGGAATGCTTATTCCATTTTTAGCTATCGCTCTATATGCAATTATGTTTTTCGTTGCATTTGGAAAACAAAGAGAGCAGGAAGCCAGGGAAAGAGAACAGTATTACTCTGAGAAATAATTGTCAGGTTTATTGGTAAATATAATCAATACCATTGTGGGGATTGCTTATGGATAAAAAGAAAAAGATAAGTCCGATATGTCTGACAGGATTCAGACATGCTGATTTGCATAGAAGGCAATTTGTAAAGCGCCTGACTTCAAAGGTCTTTTAACCTGGCTTGCGATATATTTTACTTAAAATATAATTTACAATTGTGGTGCGGGTAATTTCCGGCACAAATTCTTTGAAGATGAACAGGAAAGAAGTTACAGGATGCTGTTCCTTTCTATGCTTTATACATTCATTATTGCGCCGTTAGAGCTTCTCTTCGAAGTTATCTTTGAAGTGGCCAACAAGATTATAGGCAATGCAGGATTATCGATCATCTTCTTAAGTCTTGCGGTCAACTTCCTGGTCCTCCCTCTTTATAAGCGTGCAGATGAGTTCCAGGCAGAAGAACGCGATATCCAGGCCAAGATGGCTCCGAGGATCAAGCAGATCAAGAGCTCATTCCAAGGCGACGAGCGCTTCATGATGCTCCAGGAGTATTACCGGATCAATCACTACAAACCGATTTATGCACTAAAGAGTTCTGTTTCCCTGCTCCTGCAGATCCCTTTCTTCATCGCAGCTTATAACCTCCTGTCAGGCATGCAGAGTCTTCAGGGAATGCAGTTCGGCATTCTCTCCGACTTAGGCAAGGAAGATGCCCTCTTCATGATCGGCAGCTTCCCTGTCAACGTCCTTCCGATACTCATGACGGTCATCAACATCATATCGGGAATCATCTATACGAAGGGACATCCATTAAGGTCAAAGATCCAGGTATACGGTCTTGCTGCTGTATTCCTCGTTCTTCTCTACCGCTCACCTTCCGGACTCGTTTTCTACTGGCTCCTCAACAACGTATTCTCACTCGTTAAGAACATTTTCTATAAGCTCAAGAACCCCAAAAAGGTATTGAGCATCGTACTTGCGGCAGCTTCCGCTGCTATATTCGTAATGACTGCGTTCAGGTCTGATCTGGATATCAGGCAGAAATTCCTGCTTGCCACAGGCTGCGTACTGCTTGCACTTCCGCTCATTTCGAGCAAGATAAAAATATCTTTTAAGCATAAGCCCACAACGAAGGATACATTTACATTCTTTGCCGGTGCTGTCTTCATGGCAGTATTTACAGGGCTTTTTATTCCGTCTGCGGTAATCAGCGATTCTGCCGAAGAATTTTTGGACGTCGTGCTTAAATCAGATCCGGTCTGCTACATAATGAATTCAATGCTCTTATCATTCGGCAGCTGGGTATTATGGGGCGGCGTCTTCTACTTCTTCATGAGCGAAAAAGTGAAAAACATCTTCTGCAAAGCGATTTGGATGATATGCGGAATATCGTTGTTTGACTACCTTTTATTCGGTACAGATCTCGGCATCTTAACATCAACTCTGCAGTATGAAGCAACTCCCGCATTCCGCCTGTCGGACTATCTGATAAATACTGCTGTCGTTATCGTTGTAGGAGTATGTTTCTACTTTATCTATTCGAGACTCCGCAAGACTACCAGATATGTTCTGATAATAGGCATTCTCGCTATGGCCGGCATCGGCTCGCTCAATTGTTATTTGATCGAGAGCATATGCCGTGCTTACAAAGACCAGAACTTATATATGGACGAAGATGCCGAGGGTATCCCTCCGATCACTTTAAGCAAAGACGGAAATAACGTCGTCATAATTATGCTTGACCGTGCTCTGGGATCTGAGGTCCCTTATATCCTTAACGAGAAGCCCGAACTTTTGGAACAGTTTGACGGCTTTACTTACTATCCGAATACCATCTCATACGGAGCCTGCACAAATACCGGTGCCCAGGCTATTTACGGCGGCTATGAATATACTCCGGATAAGATAAATGCGAGATCTGAAGAGAGCCTTGTCAGCAAGCACAACGAGGCATTAGAGGTCATGCCCGAACTCTTTTTCAATAACGGTTATTCCGTTACTATCTTTGATCCGCCTTTAGCAGGATATAAATCCATTCCCGATCTGTCTGTCTTTGACAATCATCCTGAATTTACCTGCAGTAACCTTAATGGCCATTTCAATTACTTCGCGGAAAACTCTGATGATGAATCATCGATCAATCTCTCGCTGCGTGTATCCGAGCTCCGTAACCGCAATTTCTTCTGCTACTCTCTTATGAAGATATCTCCGCTTCTTTTGCAGGAGACCCTTTATGACGACGGCTATTACAATGAATCTGTCTCAGCTGCCTATGACTCTCAGGATGCCTCAAGCATTTCGACGCTTTACCAGAAAATGGATACCATTTCAAAGGGAACCGGCTACAGCCTGGATTTTGTCACCGCATATGCCGTTCTCGAGAAGCTCCCGGATCTGACCGTGATAAATGACAGCTCCGAGAACACGTTCCTTATGATGAGCAACGATATTACCCATTCTCCATGCCTTTTACAGGAACCGGACTATACGCCCGCACTCAACGTCGATAACACGGCATACGATGTTGATATGGTTGCCCGCTATACGGTCAACGACGTGACTATGGGAATGACTAATTCTTATCAGGTCTCGCATTATCACGCAAATATGGCTGCATTTCTTAAGCTCGGCGAATGGTTTGACTATCTGCGCGAACAGGGCGTTTATGACAATACCCGCATCATCCTTGTATCTGACCACGGAAGAAATGTCGGTCAGTTTGATATCACCTGTAATGATACGGATATGGAATACTTCATGCCGCTTCTTATGGTAAAGGACTTCAATGCCACAGGCTTTACGGTCTGCGAAGATTTCATGACCAACGCCGACACCCCTGCGCTCGCTACTGCAGGACTTATGGAAGATCCGAAAAATCCTTTCACGGGCAATCCCATTAATGCGGATTATAAGAACGGTCCCCAGACAGTATATCTGTCCCCGGATTTTGCCGTCGCTCATAGCACCGGCAATACTTTCCTCCCGGGTTCATGGTTTACATTCAGCGGCACAAGTCCGTATGACCCTGACAACTGGACCTACATCGGCGATTATTAAGAAATAATGTGGCATTTTGGTTACGCTGATGAATTTTAAAAAAAATATATTAAAATTACTGTTGGTGTGGATGTCGGTACGTCCACATTTTATTATGCGGATAAGCAGGAAGTAGTCGCCAAAATGGATTCTTTAAAACTCTTATATATCGATCCCGGCACGGGAGGAATGCTGTTCACCGTTTTATTCGGAATATTCGGTGTAGTCATATTCTCAGTCCGTGCCTTCATAATGAAGCTTAAATATTCTGCCACAGGCGAGAAAAACGCGGAGATCTTGAGCAGCAAGATCCCGATAGCGATCTTTGCCGAGAGCAAAAGATACTGGAATACCTTTGAACCCATTCTTGATGAGTTCGAGAAGAAAAAGCAGAAGATCGTATATCTTACATGTTCCAAAGACGATCCGGTCTTCAATAAGAATTACAAATACATCACCGGCGAATTCATCGGAGAGGGCAATAAGGCATACTCCAAACTTAATCTTTTGAATGCATCGGTAGTCCTGTCTTCGACACCGAGCCTTGATGTTTTCCAGTGGAAGCGCTCGAAAAACGTAGACTGCTACATTCACATCCCTCATATGGCCAGTGATATCATCCTGTACCGTATGTTCAGCGTAGACCACTTTGACGCCATCATCCTTCCCGGAATCTATCAGGAAGAGCCTCTCCGCGAGCTGGAGAAGATCCGCAAGATGGAGCCCAGAGACATGGTCCTTTGCGGAATCCCTTATATGGATGAGATGAAGAAAAGGCTTGAAGCATCAGGAGAGGTCCCTCCCCACGAGAGAACAGTCCTCTTGGCACCTACATGGGGCGAGAACGGAATCCTCTCAAAGTACGGCGAGAGACTGATCGATGCTCTGGTATCCACAGGCTATAAGGTTATAGTCAGACCTCACCCGCAGTCTTTCACCACCGAAAAAGAGATCATCGACAGGCTTACCGCAAAATACAATGATCCTTCAAAGGTAGAGTGGAACAGAGATAACGATAACTTCGAAGTATTGAGAATGTCAGACATCCTAATCTCGGATTTCTCAGGCGTTATCTTCGATTTTGCACTGGTATTCAATAAGCCCGTTATCTACACTGATCCTTCCACGATCGACACGGGTGTTTTCGATGCTTACTGGATCAAGGAGACTCCCTGGACATTCAGGATCTTGCCCGAGCTTGGAATCGAACTCAGTGAAGACAATGTCGACAACATCAAAGATATCATCGACAAATGTATCGAGGATCCTTCCTTTAAGAAGGGCCGCGAGATAGCGCGCTCCGAGTCATGGGGATATATCGGCGAAGGCGCCAAGAGATCTGCTGATTTCGTCATAAAGAAATATAACGAAGTCGTCAAAAAGAAAAAGCAGGCAGAGAAGGTCAAGGCAAGGAATGCCAAAAAGGCCGCCAAAAGAAAATTCACTCTGGCAAAAAGCAGGAGTTAATCAAAGATGTCATTTCTATCAAGTCTGTACACGTTATTGATCACACCTCTTGAACTTCTTTTCGAAGTCATATTCACGATCGCAAATAAAGTTATCGGCAACGAAGGCTTATCTATCATCTTCTTAAGCCTTGCAGTTAACTTCCTCGTTCTCCCGCTGTACAAGAGAGCCGATGAGCTCCAGGCGGAAGAGCGTGATATCCAGGCCGTAATGGCTCCCCACGTCAAGCACATAAAGAAGAAGTTCAAAGGCGACGAGCGCTTCTTCATGCTCCAGGAGTATTACAAGATCAATCACTATAAGCCGGTCTACGCGCTCAAGAGCTCGGTATCTCTCCTTTTGCAGATCCCGTTCTTCATGGCGGCATATAACCTCCTGTCACACATGCAGAGCCTTCAGGGAATGCAGTTTGGCATTCTCTCCGACTTAGGAAAAGAAGACGCACTCTTCATGATCGGGAGCTTTCCTGTCAACGTCCTCCCGATACTCATGACGGTCATCAACATCATATCGGGAATCATCTATACGAAGGGACATCCATTAAGGTCAAAGATCCAGGTATACGGTCTTGCTGCAGTATTCCTCGTTCTGCTCTACCGCTCACCTTCAGGGCTTGTATTCTACTGGCTCCTCAACAACGTATTCTCACTCGTTAAGAACATTTTCTATAAGCTCAAGAACCCCAAGAAGGTATTGAGCATCGTACTTGCCATAGCAGGCGTTATCGGTCTTGTCCTTACCGCAATGATAAAGAGACCGGATTACGAATTAAGAGAAAAGATGCTCCTTGCATTCGGCTGTATCCTGCTCATGCTTCCTCTTATCTCACGCAAGGTCAAGTTTGAGAAGATCATCCCGCCTGTCAAAAAGGATGCAGGCGCATTCTTTGCCGGCACTGTGTTAATGGCACTGATCACCGGACTTTTGATCCCGGCTTCTGTCATTAATGCTTCTCCTGAAGAATTCTGCAATATCCTGAATCCTTCCAATCCTTTTATTTACGTTGTAAATTCGATGCTCTTGTCCTTCGGCAGCTGGGTCCTTTGGGGCGGCGTATTCTACTTCTTCATGAGCGACAAGGTCAAGGCCATGTTCAGCGTCGGAATATGGATCATCTGCGGAGTATCTTTATTCAATTACATGCTTGTCGGCACGGATCTCGGCATGCTTTCTACGACGCTTCAGTTTGAAGGCGCTCCGTCTTTCAGAGTCAGAGAATATTGCTTTAACCTTATCGTCATCGCGGCTATAGCTGCTGTTCTCTACTTCATCTATAAGAAGATCCCCAAGATCGTCAAGTCGCTTCTCGTGATCGGCATTCTTACGATCATCGTTATCGGCGCAAAGTACGGTATCTACATTACGAAAACATATAAGGACAGCTTCCTCGGCGATGCCGAATACACAAGCTCTTCAGAAGATGATGTGCCCACTATCCCTTTGAGCAAGGACGGCCAGAACGTTGTCGTGCTCATGGTAGACCGTGCCATCGGTTCCTTCGTTCCGTATATGATGAATGAAAAGCCTGAACTGGCAGAACAGTTCGACGGCTTCACATATTATCCCAACACTATCTCCTACGGTATATTCACCAATGTCGGTTCGCCTGCTTTATACGGCGGATACGATTACACTCCTGAGAATATCAACGAGAGGGATAACATAAGTCTTGCCGAGAAGCAGAACGAAGCGCTCAGGGTCATGCCTGTCATCTTCGGCGAGAATGACTATAACGTAACGATCTTCGATCCTTCTTATGCGAACTATAAATGGAATCCTGACCTGTCGATCTATGACGATCATCCGGAGTTCCACTGTTACAACACGATGGGATATTTCAATGCTTTTGAAGACGAGAATGTCAGCGGCAATGTTGACAACATCGCATCCAGCCTGGATGCCGTCCGCAACCGCAACTTCTTCTGCTATTCAATGATGAAGACGGCTCCTCTTATCCTGCAGGAGACGCTCTATGACGGTGGTATGTACAACGTATCTTCCACGGCTTCTGTAGTCATGCAGAGAATGTTCAGCTCCACCAGAAGTTCGGGCTATTCCATGTCTTTCCTGGAATCTTATGCCGTCCTCAAAAAGCTCCCTGAGATCACTGTCGTCAATGACAGCTCAGAGAACACTTTCCTGATGATGGCCAATAACACGGCGCACTCCCAGTGCTTATTGCAGGAGCCCGATTATGTTCCCGCACTCACAGTCGATAACGCCGCATATGACGTCGATATGGAAGCGCGCTACACCGTTAACGGCATCACGATGCCTCTTGAGAACGAGAAGCAGGTATCCCACTATCACGTTAATATGGCTGCATTCCTTAAGCTCGGTGAGTGGTTTGATTATCTGCGCGAGCAGGGTGTCTGGGACAACACCAGGATCATTATCGTCGCTGACCACGGAAGAGGCCTGCACCAGTTCGGCGTCACCTGCAACGGCTACGATGTACAAGACTATATGCCTGCGCTCCTGGTAAAGGATTTCAACGCTACCGGCTTTACGGTAAACGAGGAATTCATGACTAACGCCGACACTCCGACTCTTGCATTCAAAGACCTCATCGAGAATCCCGTTAATCCGGCTACAGGACACCCGATCAATTCTGATCCTAAAAACGGACCTCAGCATGTTCTCTATTCGGAGGTCTGGAGCACGACAGATAACGACGGCAACAAATTCGTTCCCGGCTCATGGTTCTGCTTCGAAGGTGATGATATTTACGACGCGGAGAACTGGTCATACTTGGGCGATTACTGATAAGGGCTTTTTATGCTCATACATCCGATACAGCCTGTTTTTGATAAGGATTCAAGGGTACTTATACTTGGAAGTTTTCCGTCGGTAAAATCAAGAGAAGAAGGCTTCTTCTACGGACATCCGCAGAACCGCTTCTGGAAAGTTACCGCAAAGGTTTTCGGCGAGCAAACCCCTCTGACGGTCAGTGATAAGAAAGCATTCCTTCTCAGGAATCACATCGCTCTGTGGGATGTCATCGGTTCATGCGAGATCGAGGGTTCTTCAGATTCCAGCATCAGAAACGTTTCCGTAAACGATATCTCAGTGATCCTGAACACCGCGGACATCAAGGCTGTTTTTCTTAACGGTCAAAAAGCGTATCAGCTATATAAGAAATACCTGTTTCCTGTCATCTGCCGCGAAGGAATATGCCTGCCTTCGACAAGTCCTGCTAATGCTGCATGGAACCTTGAGAAGCTGACAGAAGAATGGAAAGCGATCAGTAAGACATAAAAATACCCGGAGCCTCTATCAGACTCCGGGTATTTGCTGTCTCAGAATAAAAACTTTTAACCTTCTACCTTACCTATCAGTCTGTCGTCTGAGGTATAGAAAGCATATGAGATAAGATCAGGACGGATCTTGTACTGCTTCTCGAACTTGTCCTTAAGCTCGATCAACTCCTTCTCGTATCCGGCCTGCAGAAGAGCTGACTTCATGGCAACGATCTGCGTATCATCCAGATAATTCTTGAAATAGAAATTACAGTAGATCGAATTCTCCTTTACCTCAAGAGTAACCTCTCTCATATTATCCCGGACATCAGGATCTTTCTTTAATTCTTCAATAACATAATCGATCTCTCTTTGGTTGATTCTCTCTTCAAGAGTGTTGCCCCTGTAGCATCCTGCCAACAGGAAGATGCACATGAAGACAGTCATGACGTTGATCATTGCTTTACGCATATTTTTTCCTCCCCGAAAAATGTGTTTTACCCCAACAGTTCAATGGTACTTGATTGCCCGCCATTGTGTCAATGAAATTTGAAAACAATACGGTATTCTTCTGGCGTCTTTATGCCTTCGCGGCCTCATGTTGAACTAAAATATTATAAATTTTATAATAAATAGATTAGAATTGACTATTTAATGATGCCATTTAAGAAGGAAGTCTTCAGATGGGTTTGATCAAGATCTTATATATAGATCCCGGTACGGGAGGAATGCTTTTTACGCTGGTATTCGGACTTTTCAGCGTATTGGTCTTCTCGTTCCGTACACTGTTTATGAGAATGAAATTCTCCGGCGGCGGCGGGAAAAACGCAAGACATGACGAGAAGAAAAACCTCCTTGTGATATACGCCGAGAGCAAGAGATATTGGAATATCTTCAAGCCGCTTTTGGATGAGTTTGAAAAAAGAGAGCAGAAGATCACTTACCTTACAGGCTCCAAAGACGATCCTGTCTTCAAAGAAAAGTATCAATACATCACGCCGGAATTCCTGGGTGATGGCAACAAAGTCTTTTCAAAACTTAATCTTCTGTACGCTTCCGTGGTCCTTACCACTACTCCGAGCCTTGATGTCTTCCAGTGGAAACGTTCTAAAAATGTAGATTGCTACATCTATATCTCTCACAACCCGAATGACATTACGATGTACCGCATGTTTGGTATTGACCACTACGACGCGCTCATCTTATCCGGCAAGTATCAGGAGGAACAGGCCAGACAATTAGAAAAGCTGCGCAACTATAAGCCCAAAGACATAGCGCTTTGCGGCCTTCCATTTATGGATGAGATGAAAAAACGGCTGGATGCTTCAGGCGAAGTCCCTCCTCATGAGAAGACTGTTCTTCTGGCGCCCACCTGGGGCGAGAGCGGTTTGCTTTCTAAGTACGGAGAGAAATTCATCGATGCCCTGATCTCGACAGGCTATAAGATCATACTGAGACCTCACCCCCAGTCATTTACGACAGAAAAAGAACTCATGGACCGCCTGATGGCCAAATATAAGGACAATGAGAAATTCTCATGGAACAGGGATAACGATAATTTCGAGGTCTTGAGACAGTCTGATGTCCTGATATCGGATTTCTCCGGCGTTATTTTTGACTATGCCCTCGTATTTGATAAACCGATCATCTATACGGATACAAAAGTCGACATGAGTCCCTTTGATGCCTTCTGGCTTAAGGAAGAGCCCTGGACTTTCAAGATCCTTCCGAAGATCGGTCTAGAGCTCAACGACGATAACATATCAGACGTTAAAGAGATCATCGACAAATGCACAGATGATCCGGTTTTCGCACAAGGCAGAAAAGAAGCCCGTGAAGAGACCTGGGTCCACATGGGTGAAGGCACAAAAAGGTCTGTTGACTTCGTAATAAAGAAATACGAAGAGGCAGTTGCCATGAAGAAAAAGAAGAGGGTGGCTGTTGCAGCCAAAAACCAGACACCTAAGCTCTTTAAGAAGGAGGGTAAAAAATAATGTCATTCTTTACTATCCTTTACACGCTTATTATCTATCCCATCGAGCTGTTATTCGAGAACATCTTTATGATCGCGAACAGAATAATCGGCAATACCGGATTATCCATAATCTTCTTAAGTCTTGCCGTTAACTTCCTCGTGCTTCCTTTGTATCAGCGCGCGGACGAACTGCAGGCTGAAGAACGCGACATACAGAAAGAGATGGCGTTCGGCATAAAACATATCAAGCGCACATTCAAAGGCGATGAGCGTTTCTTCATGATCCAGGAGTATTACCGTCTGCACAATTACAAGCCGGTATATGCTCTTAAGAGCTCATTATCACTGCTCCTGCAGATCCCTTTCTTCATCGCCGCTTATAACCTTCTGTCAGGCATGCAGAGTCTTCAGGGAATGTCTTTCGGGTTTATTTCCGATCTCGGCAAAGAAGACGCGATGTTTATGATCGGAAGCTTCCCTGTTAACATCCTCCCGATACTCATGACCCTCATAAACATCGTATCGGGCATCATCTATACAAAGGGACATCCTCTGAAGTCGAAGATCCAGGTGTACGGACTTGCTGCAGTATTCCTCGTTCTGCTCTACCGCTCACCTTCCGGCCTTGTCTTCTATTGGCTTTTAAACAACGTGTTCTCACTCGTTAAGAATATCTTCTATAAGCTCAAGAACCCTAAGAAGGTGCTTAGCATATTAAGCGCTGCCGCAGGCGTTGCATTACTCGTTTTCACAGCCTTTAATGCCGGCCTGGACATAAGACAGAAGGTGCTGCTCATTGCTGTCAGCGCACTGCTCTTAGTGCCTTCTGTAGTCATCTTTAAGGCAAAGAAGGATAAGCTCAAGCCTTCTAAAACCACAGTAAAGGATACTGCCGCATTCTATCTGGGCGCTGTCCTGATGGCCCTGCTTACAGGCCTTCTCATTCCCTCCGCGGTCATCAACGATTCCGCTTTGGAATTCATAGATATCATGGGCACGGTAAAGCCTGCCACTTACATAACGTATACGATGATCGTCTCCTTCGGCAGCTGGGTGCTCTGGGGCGGAATCTTCTATTTCTTTATGAGCGAGAAGATGAAGGCTTTCTTCAGTAAAGCGATATGGGTGATCTGCGGCGTAGGTGTGATCAATTACCTGCTTTTCGGAACAAAACTCGGATATCTGTCTTCCACGCTGAAATACGAGCATACTCCGGTCTTCAAATTCACCGATTATCTTATCAACGCTCTGGCCGTTATAGCCGTAGCTGCTCTTTTCAGCTGGTTCTATTCAAGATTCCGCAAGGTCTCGAAAATGATCATCGTCATCGGCATCCTGACCGTGGCAGCCATCGGCGGCTTGAACTTTGCCCTCGTAGCACAGTCATTCAGCTGGTATTCGGACCGCACTACCGCTTATTCCGAAAAGCCGTCCATCCCCTTAAGTACTGACGGTCAAAACGTCGTAGTCCTTATGCTCGACCGCGCAATGGGACCTGAAATACCCTACATCTTTAACGATATGCCTGAGCTTGCAGAGAAATTCGACGGATTCACTTATTATTCGAATACCATTTCTTATGGCTCCTGGACGCTTACAGGCGCTCCCGCATTGTATGGAGGATATGAATATACTCCCGAGAGGATCAATGAGAGAACCGGCCAAAGCCTTGAAGAAAAGCACAATGAAGCACTGACGGTCATGCCCGCCATCTTCGATGATAATGATTACACCGTAACGATCTGTGATCCTTCTTACGCCGGATACGAATTCATTCCGGATCTGTCCATATATGACGCCTATCCGGATTTTAACTGCTACAACACCAACGGCTATTTCAGTTTCTTTGATGATGAAGACAACAGCCAGGCTGTAGTCACTACTGCTGACCGCTTAAAAGAGATCAGAAACCGTAATTTCTTCTGCTATTCACTGATGAAGATCTCACCTCTAGTACTGCAGGAGACTATCTACGATAAGGGCACCTACAATGACTCTTCTGTAGGAAACGACAAGCTCAATGATGTCAGCCTCGCCCAGCAGGTGTACGGCACCACAAAGAGTACCGGATACTACATCGATTTCCTTAACGCATACGCTGTACTCGATAATCTCCCCGAGATGACGACTATCGAACAGTCAGACAAAAACACATTCCTGCTTATGGAAAACGATACAGCCCACGCTCCGTGCCTTTTACAGGAACCTGATTATGTTCCTGCGATCGAGATCGATAATACTGCTTACGATACGGATATGGTCTCAAGATATACCATCGGCGACAGAACGATGAAGATGGAGACCGAGTATCAGGTCATACACGTTCACGCTAATACAGCTGCCCTCATAAAGCTCGGGGAATGGTTTGATTACATGCGCGCAAACGGAGTTTATGACAATACCCGCATCATCATCGTAGCTGACCACGGAAGAGCTTTAGGCCAGTTCGACGACGTGATCTGCGAGGGCACAGACATCGAGTATTTCACTCCGCTGTTAATGGTCAAAGACTTTAACGCTACCGGATTTACCGTTTCCAATGAATTCATGACCAATGCCGATACGCCGACCCTGGCTATGGCAGACATTATCGAGAATCCGGAAAATCCTTTTACGCATAATCCTATTAACTCTGATGCAAAAGCAGGACCCCAGAACATTTTGTTCTCAGAAGCCATAGACACATCAGATGCCGTAGGATCTGCGTTCCCGGCAGGCAAATGGTATGTATATGAAGGTCAGGATCCTCTGGATGTAAATAACTGGACCTATCAGGGCGAGCATTGACCTGAAAAAGCAAATATATGAGCAAAATAAATCCCGGGAACTGCTATTCACTGCTGTTCCCGGGATCTTAGTTTTCGATCAATAAATTAATTATTCTTCGATTGTTACGATCAGCTTGTCATCGTTTGTGTAGTAGCTGAAAGAGAGCTTGTCAGGACGGATACCGCAGTCCTTCTTGAATGTATCCTTAAGGCCGTCGATCTGCTCCTGAAGGCCGCTGTTCTCAAGACTTTCCTTAACCTGATCGATCTGGTCGTCGTCAAGATCCATCTTGTAGTAGTACTTGTAAGTAACGTGGTTGCCCTCGATCTCAAGCTTTACGTCCTTGTAATAAGTCTGGAAGTAAGAATCTTCCTTCATCTCATCACAAAGCTTCTCGATCTGGGAAGCGCTGATCTTCTGCTCGATTGTCCTAGCACCGCATCCTGCGAACATGAAGATGCACATGAATACTGCGACAATGCTGACGATTGTTTTACGCATAATACTTTCTCCTTTACCTTATCCGAGTGATTCCGTTTAACAGAAAACGCTCCCCCTAAAAGAACGGTCCTGACCTCTTATCCGAATATCCCCGAATTCTTTTTTTGTTTGTGCAACAGTGCAAATAGTACGGTTAGTGCTAAGAAATGTCAACTTTTTTTCAGGAAAACCCCGCTTAAAATAAAACACTTTATATAAATCACTAATATTATAAATTCGCCCCTTTTTATCTCTGTAAATCTGGATATAGACCATATTGAAAAATAAACTTCGAGGGCTGTGCATCCAAATTCTCGAAAAACACTCAAAAAAGATGCATAACAAGCGGTCCTGTGCATCCTTTTTTCGAATACTGAACGTAAGAAGATGCACATTTTTGAAAATATGCATCTTTTCCATAGGAGAAATGATTATTTGGGATGCATATTCCTCGTGATTATGCATCCTAAAACGCGAAAAAAGCTCATTTGGGATGCATGCCCCCTGCTGCCCCAAAACAAGCCCTGTAAGCGGTCAACTGCAAACGCCATATGGCATTTACAGCCAAACAACCCGACACAAAAAAGCCGGAGCACTAAAGTCTCCGGCTTTTGTCAGTACTGAAAAACTTATCAGATTACGGAGTAGGATATCCGATAGCCTGCAGGAATGTATCTACCTGGTACTGTGCAAAATAGTCGTCCGTGTATGCAAGTACTACGACAAATACGTCACCTGTGAAGAAGAGGCCGCCGTACATATAACCGTTGTGGTTGAACCAGCCCTGATCGTAGTTGATGTAACCGTCGAGGATAATGTAACCTTCTGTGCCGTTGAATGCATAATCGTAGTCACCGTTGAATGCACCCTTGGAAAGGATATCCTGGAAGCGCTGATAGTAAGACTCATTGTATACTTCAGACGCATGCTTGAGGTCATACTGCTGGAAGATGCAGATCTTGAGGTTGTTGTCGGAATACTGGGCTGTGCAGTAGAGATCTTCAAAGTACTCTTTTGCTGTGTATCCCA
The DNA here is from genome assembly GCA_017554745.1 of Clostridiales bacterium. Classification (GTDB taxonomy): domain Bacteria; phylum Bacillota; class Clostridia; order Saccharofermentanales; family Saccharofermentanaceae; genus Saccharofermentans. The sequence continues at coordinate 30,217 of JAFZHS010000003.1, forward strand.
ATGTGGAAGAGAGCGTGCTCTCGAAGTAAGCCATTGTGATAGGCTCAAAGCTCGTGCTTGTCGGCCATGTATAGTACTCTACATCATCGTAGTAATCATATACTGTGTACAGGTCATAGAGATCGCTGTCGATAAGCCACTTGCCGTCGATAAGCTCGAAAATGAGTGTCTGTGTGATCTCATATGTGTTTGCGCCGTTATTGTTCTTAATTGCTTCGAGATAATCATCAGTATTGCCGCCGGCATTATATACATCGTTATAAACCGTCTCAAAAGCGATCTCGGTAAATACTACGTCAATACTGGCCTTATTGCCGTTAACGCTGAGTGTGCTGCCCTTGATCTCATAAGACAGAGTAGCATCGATGGCCTCATAGATTTCCTTAAGTTCAGGCTTGCCGAATTCTTCGTAATAATAGAAGAATGTATCGAACTCGCTCGAATAATCATATGTTGTGAGGTCCTTGAAGCCGTCAGGATTGAGGTCAATGACAGCCTGCGCATACTTCTCTGTAACAGAAAGAACTGCGACCATTCCGAAGAATTCATAGACCTCGGAGAGGTTCTTGTCGTTCTTATCCTTAACGAGCCAGTCCTTGCCGTCCAATACGAACTTGATAGTCTGTGAGATCTCGACCGTGTTGTCGCCGTCGTCATCTTCAACAGCCTTCGCAAAGTCAGAAAGACTGCCGCCTGAAGAAGCTACATCCTTGTAGATAGCTTCGCAGTCAGGAATGGTGTAAGTAACGTCAACGCTTGCAGAACCGTCCTTCTTAGAAGAAACGACTGATTTAGAATCGATCTCGTATGTGATCGAGCCTAAGACAGCATCGAAAACATCCCCCATCTGCTTGTCGTCCATGCAGTCTTCGATATAAGAAGTCAGCTCTGTCTCCTCACCGTCAGCGGAAAGTGAGACGATGGTGTCCACATCAGCGGTAGCTACTGCAGACGCATACTCTTCGGCTGCTGCGAGTACTGCCTTGTCATCCTTGTCGAAAAGAGCGCATCCGCTCATCGACAAAAGCATAGAAGCAACGAGTACTACGGAAATTGCCTTTTGTTTCATGCTTGATTCCCCCCTTATTGTTGGTTGTTTGATTATAAGAAATTTCTCGTGTTTTTACAAATTTATTTGTTATTTAAAGTAATCTTTGGGTTCCGGATAACCGATCTCGCGGAAGAAAGTATCGACAATGTCTATATCGGAAGCCTTGTCTGAGAATGCGAAGCAATACAGCATTATGTTATCTTTCAGGTAATAAGCGCCGTATGCATATTCGTTATACCAGATGCCCTCAAAGACGATCATGCCGTCCGTCTCATCGAAAGCAACCACGCTGTCACCGTCATAATAACCATCTCTTACATCACTCTGGAAGCCCAGGTACATTAATTCGAACGCATTAACTGCATCAGCCGGATCCTTGTAAGCGTACATAACCATGTAGACGTGTCCGCCGTTATAATATCCATAGTCACAGGAATCACCATACGGGTCGCCTGACGAAATGTATCCGTCGTGTTCTTCAGAGCCGAATGCCTTAATGCATGCAGCCTCAAATTCATCCAAAGTGACAGCTTTGATCATGCCGCTCCAGCCGTATTCATTGACTGCTGAATAGAACTCATATACTTCGTAGAGTTTCTTGCACTTCTTGTCCTTTACGAGCCACTTACTGCCGTCAAGAACAAAGCTTACCGTCTGCGTTATCTCGATGACATCTTCACCGTCATTATCTTCAAGCGCCTCGACATAATCATCAAAATCGCCGCCGTCATCAGTGACATCGTCATAAACTGCCTCATAGTCGACCATTGTGTATGTGATATCTACTGAAGCCTCACCGTTCTTCTTGGACGATGTTACGGATTTCTGATCGATCTCATATGACATTGAATTTAATATCGCGTCATAGACATCTTCCAGCTTTTCGCTGCCTTCGACATAATCGGTAAGCTCATCTTCGAAATCTTCGCCGTCTGCCATAAGCTCAATGACGTCGCTTATCTCTCCGGAGACCACGGCATCAGCATAAGATTTAGCTGCTGCCAGGACATTCTTGTTATCCCCGTCGAAAAGCGAGCATCCGCTGCAAGACAAAATAATAGAGGCGGTAAGAACCGATGAAATAACCTTTTCCTTTTTCATGTGCCTTAACGCCTCCTGTTATTTGGTTTTAATTGCCGTAAGCTTTTTAAAGCCCCGGTACCGGCTCAACGCTGCTTTAAGGTGTGGGATAACCTATAGCGTTGAGGAAACTGTCGATAATTGATCTCGTAGAACTTCTGGAACTGTAGGTATAGCAGCCGAGGACCATATTGCCGGTAAAGAAGAAACCGCCGTAATAATCATCGCCATACCACAGGCCGTCGAATATGATATAACCGTCAGATCCGCTGAAGTTGTATTCGGAAAAGCCTTGGAAATCTTTATTCTGAATGTCGTCAACGAGATCTTCGTAGAAATAATATTCAAACTCTTCAGAAGCTTCCGATGCATCGTCATAAATGTACATGTAGATGGTTACTTCATCACCCCAGTAGGATGCATAGTCATAGTAACTTGCCGAATCAGAATAGTAGTTATACTGATAATCGGAACCGATTACCTGCTGTAAGGCATTCTCCATTTGTCTTATCGAGATTTCTTCAAATCCGCACCAGCTTAAATGCGAGACCTCCTGGAAGAATTCATAGACTTCATAGAAGTTATCAAGGTCATCATCGTCTACGAGCCACTTGTCGCGCTTCATCTTCAATTCGACCGTTTGCTTGATCTCAATAGTATGAGCTCCTTTATCATCCTCGAGCGCATCGATGAAGTCGTCGAGATCGCCGTCATCATCACTTACGATGTCATAGATCTCTTCGTAATCGACCATGGTGTAAACGACATCAACGCTTGCCTTCTTATCCTTCTTTGAGGAATGGGCGGAAGCCTTGTTGATCTTGTAAGACATGGAGTCCTTGATCGCCTCGTAAGCATCTTCCATCTGCTTGTTGCGCGTAAAATTATCGAAAAAAGAATTCATAAGATACTCATAGTCATCACCGTCTGCCATGACATCAACGATGTCATCGGCATCAGCTTTGAGTATGGCCTGGCAATACTCGTCAACAACAGCAAGAACAGCCTTGTTATCGCTGTCGAAGAGCGAGCATCCGCTCATGGACAAAAGAACTGATGCGGCAAGAACAGATGAGATCAACTTCTTTTTCATGATTTACGCCTCCGTAAAAGATGGGAGCTGTAATGCCGGACTGCCGTTAACTTCTGTGTCAGAAGAAATCTGCAGGTACGGGATAACCGATTGCCTTGAGGAAATCGTCGACCTCAGCGTGTGATGAGCTGCTGCTTGAGTAAGAGAGAACAATTACGAATACGTCGCCTGTAAAGAAGAGGCCGCCGTACATATAACCATTGTGGTTAAACCACCCCTGATCGTAATCGACGTAACCGTCAAGTACTACGTAGCCGTCTGTTCCGTTGAACTCATAAGCATAATCGCCGTCAAAATTGCCGCCTGCCAGAATGTCTGCAAAACGGTCTGTGTAAGACTTCTGGAATACTTCGGAAGCATGCTGCAAGTCATACTGCTGGAAGATATCGATCTTCAGGTCGCCGCCTGCATACTGGGCTGTCCAGTATAGATCCTCATAGTACTCGCTGCAGGTAAATCCTAATGTGTCTTCAAGTACCTGCTCGAAATACTCAACGGAGATAGCTTCGAAAGCGCCGCCCCACTTATATCCGTCTACTGCTTCAAGGAACTCGTATACTTCGAAGAAATTCTTCTCCTTCTTATCCTTTACGAGCCATGTGCCCTCATCAAGAACGAAGTTGATCGTCTGTGTGATCTCGATCGTATCATCTCCGTCATTGTCTTCGAGTGCTTCTACGAAATCATCATACTTTCCGCCATCTTCAGTAACGTCTTCGTAAATGGTCTCATAGTCGACCATTGTGTATGTGATCTCTACACTTGCCTCAGCATTCTTCTTTGAAGATTCGACAGACTTCTGGTCGATCTCATAGGACATCGAATCAAAGATAGCCTCGTAAGCATCTTCATATTTGTCATAGCTTTCAAGGAAAGCCACAAGGTTTTCCTCGATGTCTTCGCCGTCAACCATATATTCAGCGATTTCTTCTCCGTCGCCGGAAAGGATCGCATCGGCATAATTCTGTGCTACCAGAAGAACGTTCTTGTCGTCCTTGTCAAAAAGTGCGCATCCGCTTACAGACATAAGAAGAGATGCCGCGAGCAATGACGAAATAATCTTAGTTGTTTTCATGTAAAACTAACCCCCTCATTCTTTTTTTTACCCGGCCTGAAAATACAAGCGCAGGTGTAAAAACAGGATAATTATATCACGTTTTTCTGCCATTTTGCCTCATTTTCGCCTAATTTCCTTTTTCTTATATAAAAGCAAATAAATATATTTAGTTGAAGTTCTTAATAAAAGATAATAAAATATCAGACTGTGGATGGTGGCATCCGCAGTTTTTTGTGCGCAAATAATTCGGGGAGAAGCCTTTATGGAACTTGTAAAGCTCTTATATATCGATCCCGGTACGGGAGGAATGCTGTTTACCATATTGTTTGGTATCTTCGGTGTGGCTGTTTTCTCGCTCCGCGCGCTCTTCATGAAGATGAAGTTCCGCTTAAGCGGCGGTAAGACTGCAAAGATCAATGACAGCAAGATCCCTCTTGCCATTTTCACCGACCACAAAAGATACTGGAATGTTTTCGAGCCGATCTTAGACGAGCTCGAGAAGAGAAAGCAGAAGACCGTATATCTCACCTGCTCACAAGACGATCCTGTCTTCAAAAAGAAATACGAATATATCACCGCTGAGTTCATCGGCGAAGGCAATAAGGCATTTGCAAAGCTCAATCTCCTGAATGCTTCCGTCGTTCTGTCATCGACACCGAGCCTTGATGTCTTCCAGTGGAAGCGCTCCAAGAACGTAGACTGCTACGTGCACATCCTTCACTCTGCCAATGACATCACCATGTACCGCATGTTCGGCACCGACCACTTCGATGCGATCATGCTGTCAGGCGAATATCAGATAGAAGAAGTCCGTCAGATGGAGAAGATGCGTGATATCGAGCCCCGCGAGCTCGCTCTCTGCGGCATTCCTTACATGGACGAGATGAAGAAGAGACTCGATGCATCAGGTGAGCTCCCTCCTCATGAGAGAACTGTCCTTCTGGCACCTTCCTGGGGCGAGAGCGGTATCCTCACAAGATTCGGCGAGAAGCTTATCGATAAGCTCATAGATACGGGATACAAGATCATCGTCAGACCTCACCCCCAGTCATACACGACCGAGAAAGACATGTTAGACAAGCTCATGTCCAAATATAAAGGCAATGATAAGGTCGAGTGGAACAGGGATAACGATAACTTCGAGGTATTGAGAAGATCAGACATCCTCATCTCTGACTATTCCGGCGTCATCTACGATTTCTCCCTCGTATTCGATAAGCCGATCATCTACACGGACGTTCAATTTGATATAAGACCATATGACGCTTCATGGATCGATGAGACACCCTGGACATTCAGGATCCTTCCTTACCTCGGATTAGAGCTCAACGAAGAGACCATGAACGACATCAAGGGACTTATCGACAAATGTATCGAAGACCCTTCATTCAAGGAAGGCCGCGACAAAGCGCGCGCCGAGACCTGGGTGCCCATGGGCGAAGGAACGAAGAAGTGCGTTGATTTTGTCTTGAAAAAATACAACGACGTGCTTGCCAAGTATGCAGCCGAAGAAAAGAGAGCTGCAAAACAGGCCAAGGCAAAAGCCAAATCCAAGAAGACCTCTAAGGCAAAGAAAGGCGCCTGATTAATGTCATTCCTTTCGATGCTTTACACTTTCATAATCTCACCTCTGGAACTTCTCTTTGAAGTTATCTTCTCAGTGGCCAACAGGATCATCGGCAATGCCGGTATATCTATTATCTTCCTGAGCCTTGCGGTCAATTTCCTCGTCCTTCCTCTTTATAAGAGAGCTGACGAGCTGCAGGCGGAAGAGCGCGACATCCAGGCAAAGATGGCTCCAAGGATCAAGCTCATAAAGAGCACATTTAAGGGCGACGAGCGCTTCATGATGCTCCAGGAGTATTACCGCATCAATCACTACAAGCCGATCTACGCGCTTAAGAGCTCGGTATCACTGCTCCTGCAGATCCCCTTCTTTATCGCTGCATATAACCTCCTGTCAGGCATGCAGAGCTTCCAGGGAATGAGGTTCGGATTTATCGCAGACTTAGGCAAGGAAGATGCCATGTTCATGATCGGCAATTTCCCTGTTAATATCCTTCCGATCCTCATGACGATCATAAATATCGTATCCGGAATCATCTATACGAAGGGTCACCCCTTAAGAGCCAAGATCCAGGTGTACGGTCTTGCCGCAGTATTTCTAGTGCTTCTTTACCACTCACCTGCAGGACTGGTTTTCTACTGGCTGCTCAATAATGTATTCTCGCTCGTAAAGAACATCTTCTATAAGCTTAAGAATCCTAAGAAGGTGTTAAGCATCGTTCTTGCGGTCGCAGCCGCGGCAGTCCTTGTGATGACAGCATTCAGGGCAGATCTCGGCGCAAGGCAGAAGTTCCTTCTTGCTGCAGGCTGTATTCTTTTGATGGTTCCGCTCTTTGCAGGCAAGATCAAGCTGAAGAACAACCTCAAGGAAGCTCCTAAGAAGAATGCTTTCGGATTCTTTGCAGGCGTTATCTTTATGGCTTTTGTCACGGGACTTCTCATCCCTTCATCTGTCATCAATTCTTCGGTCGCTGAATTTATCGACGTAGTAAACCCGTCAAATCCCGTCAGATACATCGTCAACGCCATGCTCCTTTCATTCGGCAGCTGGGTATTGTGGGGAGGCGTCTTCTACTTCTTTATGAGCGACAAGATGAAGGCCGCGTTCAGCAAAGTCATCTGGATGATCTGCGGGGTCTCGGTCATCGATTACATGCTTTTCGGCACTAATCTCGGAATTCTCTCTGCCACCCTGCAGTATGAGATCATTCCTGAATTCAAGCTTGGGGAATATGCTTTCAACACGTTCCTGGTAGTCGTCACAGGTGCTTTCCTGTATCTGATCTACTCACAGTTCCCCAAGATCACAAAAACCATTCTTGTCGTAGGTATACTGACCGTCATGGGTATCGGAGCATATGATTCGGCACTCGTATGGCGTTCATACAGATGGTATATGGGCAGCATTGCGGCAAGCTCTGAGGATATGCCCGTCATTCCTTTGAGCAAGGACGGTCAGAACGTCGTAGTCATCATGCTCGACCGCGCTATGGGAACACAGGTGCCATATATCTTCGATGAAAAGCCCGAGCTTAAAGAACAGTTCGACGGCTTCACTTACTATCCGAATACTATTTCCTACGGTGCATATACGAACTTCGGTGCTCCTGCTCTTTACGGCGGCTACGAATATACGCCCGAGAACATGAATGCAAGACCTGATGAGAGCCTCGAGAGCAAGCACAATGAAGCATTGAAGGTAATGCCTTACATCTTCGGTGATAAAGATTACGAGGTAACCATATGCGACCCGTCTTATGCCGGTTACAAGTGGATCCCCGACCTTTCCATCTACGATGAACGTCCGGAATTCAACTGCTATATCACGAACGGCAAGTTCAATTATTTCGAGAACGAGACCACTAGTGTCTCTTCCGCCCGCATGAATGAGATCCGCAACCGCAATTTCTTCTGCTTCTCGCTCATGAAGGTCTCTCCGCTCGTTCTGCAGGAGACACTCTACGACGGCGGAATCTATAACGAGGCTGCCTCTGTTTCCGGCGATACGGAAGGCGCGATCAACGCAGCTGCTCTTGTACAACATACGGACGGCATCTCCAAGAGCACCGGTTACAGCCAGGTATTCCTGGAATCTTACCCCGTACTCCAAAAACTCCCGGAGATCACATCTGTCAATGACGGCTCAAAGAATACTTTCCTCATGATGTCTAACGACACTACCCACTCTCCCTGTCTCCTGCAGGAGCCTGACTATGTGCCCGCATTAAATGTCGATAATACTGTTTACGATTATGATATGGGCAGGCGCTATTCGCTCAACGGCAGAATAATGGATATGTCTTACGAATACCAGGTCACACATTACCATGTTAATATGGCTGCCTACATCCAGCTTGGCCAGTGGTTTGATTATCTGCGCGAAATGGGTGTCTACGACAACACAAGGATCATCCTTGTATCTGATCACGGAAGAAACATAGGCCAGTTTAATGTCAAGTGCGAAGGCGAGGACATGGAGCTCTTTATGCCTCTTCTCATGGTAAAAGACTTCAACGCCACAGGCTTTACGGTATCTGAAGACTTCATGACCAACGCTGATACACCCATCATCGCGACTTCAGGTCTTATAGATAACCCCGAGAATCCTTTCACGCACAAACCGCTCACCTCAGAATATAAGAACGGACCCCAGATGATATTCCTTTCCGATGACATCGACCTTGAGAAAAATGGCGGCAACGTCTTCAATCCCGGCAAGTGGTTCATCTTCGACGGTGTCAATCCCAAAGATCCCGAGAACTGGACTTTCTTAGACGAGCACTGATCCTGTCAGAGAAGGACTTTTGCATATGACGTTCCTCTCTATGCTCTATACGTTCATAATCTCACCTTTGAAGCTTCTTTTTGAAGTTATCTTCTCAGTGGCAAATAAGATCACGGGAAATGCCGGTCTGTCGATAATATTCTTAAGTCTTGCAGTCAATCTGCTCGTCTGGCCTCTGTATAAAAGAGCGGATGAGCTCCAAAAAGAAGAGCGCGATATCCAGGCCGGGATGGCCGGGCAGATAAAGAAGATCAAGAGCGCATTCAAAGGCGACGAACGCTTTATGATGCTTCAGGAGTATTACCGCATCAGGCATTATAAGCCGGTCTATGCTCTCAAAAGCTCGATATCATTGCTCCTGCAGATCCCGTTCTTTATAGCGGCTTATAATCTCCTGTCAGGCATGCAGAGCTTAAAGGGTCTGCCGTTCGGATTTATCTCAGACTTAGGCAGGGCAGATGCCATGTTTACTATAGGAGGCTTCACCGTTAATGTCCTCCCGATCCTTATGACCCTGATAAATATCGTCTCGGGAATCATCTACACCAAAGGACATCCTTTAAGAGAAAAGATACAGGTCTACGGCCTTGCCGCAGTATTCCTTGTGCTCCTTTACAACTCTCCTTCAGGGCTTGTTTTCTATTGGTTAATGAATAATGTTTTCTCGCTCCTGAAGAACATCATCGTAAAGATCGTATCGAAGAAAAAGCCTCTTGTCTCCAAAGCCAAAAAGGAAAATTATGCCGTCAAAAAGGATACTGTCATTTTCTTATCCGGAACGGTTTTTCTGGCCTTGGTCACGGGATTTCTTATACCGTCTTCGGTAATGGCCTCTTCCCCGCAGGAATTCATAATGACTTCCAATACCTCAAGTCCGTTCCTGTATTTAACGGACTCGGTGATTCTTGCATCCGGCAGCTGGATATTATGGGGCAGCGTTTACTATTTCCTTATGAACGACAGGCTTAAAGCGGCGTTCGGAAGGGCTGTCTGGATGATCTGCGGTATCTCGGCAGCCGATTACCTGCTGTTCGGTACAAACCTCGGCACGCTGTCATCGACTCTCCAGTATCAGAAAACTCCTGTTTTCGGGACAGGCCAATACATACTGAACACCCTGGTCGTAATCGCACTGGCGCTGGCGCTTTATATCGCTTATACGAAGCATCAGAAGATCGTAAAAGGACTTCTCTTCGTAGGTATCCTGACGGTTATCGCGATAGGCGTTTTCAATACCGTAAAGATCGCCCGCGAATGCAGCAGATGCAGCAGCAACAATACAGATGCTTATGAGATCCCTGAACTGCCTTTGAGCAAAGACGGCAAGAATGTTGTTGTTCTTATGCTCGACCGTTCGTGCGGAGCTCTCGTACCGTATATCTTTAACGAGAAGCCTGAACTTCAAGATCAGTTCGACGGGTTTACTTACTATCCGAATACCATATCTTACGGACCTTGTACGAATATCGGTTCACCGGCATTATACGGCGGTTACGAATACACGCCCGACAGGATCAACGCCAGATCTGAAGAAAGTCTTGAGAGCAAGCAGAATGAAGCGTTAAAGGTCATGCCGGCCATTTTCAGCAAGGACGGTTATACCGTAACCGTGTGTGATCCGCCCTGCGCAGGCTATTCCTGGATACCTGACCTGTCGATCTATGATGAATATCCGGAGATCAACTGCTATAACACCAACGGGCATATAGACTTTTTCGAAAACGACGATCCGGCCGGTAATTCCTCCCGCCTTAATGAGATGCGCAGCCGTAATTTCTTCTGCTTATCACTTATGAAGATCTCTCCTCTTGTTTTGCAGAAGGCTCTCTACAACGGCGGACACTATAACGAACCTGATTCAGTAACGGCAAATCAGATGTTTGTTCAGACCATGGAGGGACTTTCAAAGAGCACCGGCTACAATATGTCTTTTATCGAATCCTACCCCGTGCTTGAAAAGCTCCCGGACATGACATCCGTTAACGACAGCACGGACAACACATTCCTTATGATGACTTTTGACACGACGCATTCCCCGTGCCTTTTGCAAAAGCCTGACTATGTTCCTGCCATAAGCGTGGATAATACCGCTTACGATACCGACTGGGTCTCAGACAACGTCGTAAACGGCAAGACAATGAATATGACCACAGAAGAACAGGTAACCCACTACCACGTAAACATGGCGACCTTCATTAAGCTTGGAGAATGGTTCGATTATCTGCGCGAAATGGGTGTCTACGACAACACGAGGATCATCCTTGTATCAGACCACGGTTACGGCCTGGATCAGTACGACACGTGGTGCGGAAACTACGATATGGAATTCTTCATGCCGCTTCTTATGGTCAAGGATTTTGACTCTGAAGGCTTTACCGTCTGCGAGGACTTCATGACCAACGGCGATACACCGGTCATTGCGACTTCGGGGCTCATCGAAGATCCCGTAAATCCTGCTACGGGCAATCCCATTACATCAGAACTGAAGAACGGTCCCCAGACTGTATTTTTCTCAGATCAGTGGAACACATATGAGAACAACGGCAATGTCTTTTTGCCCGGCAAGTGGTATACATTCGACGGCATAGATCCGCGTGATGCCGGCAGCTGGACATTCATAGGCGAACACTGATAAAAACTGCCGCTCGGGAGTTACTCCTGCGGCAGTATGTTTTTCTCGTAATAGTGCTTGATTATCGATCTTCTTGTAACGATCCCTATGAAGATCCCCCTGTCATCAACTATCGGAACGAAGTTGGTCTCCATAGATCTTATTATCAGGTCCTCAATAGCTGAATTGATCGATATCGGCTGGTTTTTGAACTTGTTGAGCGGGACATCGGAAAGCTTAAAATCTTCCAGACTTTCAATAGCCATCGTGTGCGGCTCTCCGCCCTCTCCTTTTACGATAAACCAGAGAAGATCACCTTCGCTTACGGTTCCGACGTAATGGCCCTCACGGTCAAGAACGGGAACAGCGGTATATCTGCTCCGGTGCATCTTTTCCAATGCCTGCCGGACAGTAAAATCTGTATAGAGGTATGTGATCTCCTGCTTGGGACGTGTGAAAAAAGCTATATTCATGATTATGCGCCACCCAAATCCTTATCGATCCTTACCTGGAACGGAGTAGCGGTAAGACCGTTCTGTGCGTGAAGAGGCGTAGGACCGTATGAGAAGAATGCGTATCTGACCTTCGAAGGGAACTCGACCATCGGGCATGAGAGCAATACCGTCTTACCGTCGAAGTCTACCGAAGCCTCAGCGGGGTAGTATTGTCCGTCATCGCCTGCCAGCTCAAAGCCCGAATCGTCTGGACCGAAGCCTGTCGTAAGGTTAAGGAGCAGGTAGTCTCCGCCGAAAGTGATCTCAACGCCTTCTCCGCGTCTCGCATCGATAATGAACGGAGAGACTGCCTCCACCTTCTCGAAGCCGTAAACGAATTTCTCGGCCAAAAGGGCAAGTCTGTCGCCCGGAGTCTTCTTATCGGACGGGAACAGGTTGTTGAATTCACCGCAGTCAACTATGACCGCCATATAGACGTTAGGCATGTCGATGGCGACGATCTGCTGCTGCTCACGGAGGAGCGGCCATGACATATCGTCAAAGCCCATATATTTACGGTCTTTGGAAATATACATCGGAAGCTGGCAGAAGATGAACGGCAGCTGGTCGTCAAAGAAGACGTCGCGCCATTCCTTGATCATGGTCTCGAAAACATGGCCATACTCAGACTGATGTCCGTCTGTATCTGCTTCACCCTGATAGAAGATAACGCCTCTTAAAGTGTAAGGAGCGACTCTCAATATCATACACTCGAATGCTGAGCCCGGATGTCTTGAAGACTTGTGTCCGACAGGTGCCGGCCAGGGCGCGGGACCGAGCTTAAGGTCTGCTTCGGGATATGTAAGATAAGGATTATCCTTCAATATCTCCTGAAGCTTAACATTGTACTCTTCGTACGCTTTCAGGTACTCTGCATAAGCGATATCGTATTCTTCAGGCGTAAGCTCGGAAGCCTCGTCGTCAAAATCCTTGATATACTGTCTGCCTTCCTTGGTGGTAAGCAGGGACTCAACACTCTGCCAGTTATCGATGGTGGATCTTGTGGCACAGCACTGGATGATGCCGATCTTGGCATCAAGTCTGGACTCGAGCTCCCTTGCGAAATAGAACGCGACGGCGCTCATCTCGCCTGCTGTCTCGCTGTTTACATCTATCCACTTTGTCTCAGCTTCAGCCTTGGCCTGGGCTTCATTCATGTGGCCGAAAGCAGGGACCTTGTAATATCTGATCTCGGTATTTCCGATCTTGGGAATGATAAACTTGGCAAATTCCGATCTTATGAGGGGATAATCCATATTGCCGCCGCCTGCAGCAAGCCAGACTTCTCCGGCATAAGCGTCCTTGATCTCGCGGGCTTCGATATCGTCCTCATATATCTTGATCTCATAGGGGCCGCCCGGTTCGTCAACGGGCTCAAGGCAAACAAGGAAGCTTCCGTCCTGCTCGGTACCGCAAGTACCGGTGCTGACCTGGTCGCCGTCCTTAATGAGCGAACATCTGATAACACAAGTCTTGTCGGAGTAACCGAACACACGAAGCTCGGCGCCCCATTGGAAGACCATCTTATCTCTGAAAATGCCGTTTAGTGTAATTGCCATACCTTTTTATTTTATCAAATGTGAGAGCAATTTGCTCGCATAATACTCTTCGAGTGCTAAACCCGACCTATACTATCATTATAGGGACAAATTGTTGACACCTTATGTCGAAGACAATAATAGCTGTGAAGAATATATAAAGAAGTTCTTAACCGAACATTGTCTTGCAGAAGACTACTGCCTGGGCGGCATCTCCGTTGATGGTAATGCTTCCCTGCGCGATAGCGACTACAAAGTCCTTATCTCCGCTTAATACAGAGGCAAAAGTCTCCGCATCAGCATCGATATAGAAAGGCGCATTGATGTACTCGTACGGAGCTACCTCGGCAACGCCGTCTTCGACCTTCACATAGAGCGGAAGATTATCGAGATTACCGTTAAGGGTAATCTGGGTAGCCGTATCCTGCAGAAAGGATACCTTTTTGGCTTTCTCTTCGACTGCTTTGAAAATGCTTCCGAATTTGGGTTCGATTTTCTTCTTGTTCATATAGATCACCTCCGGTGTAGAGTTGTTATTTCAAATTGCCTGAGAAACAAAGTATCCCGGATGTCGGGAAAAACTTTGAAGCCAGATGCAGACACTTCTGTGAGAACGGATAAACGAGCATGCGCTTGCCTTTTCGCGATGCCTTGAGAGAGACCGTCGCGATCTTCACGGGGTCTTCTACGAAGTTCTTGCGCCAGTCCGTAAAATCGTCCTCCCTGCCTTCCGTGGCACGCCTCTGGAAGTCCGTCCTTACGGGACCCGGGCAGACGGCAGTAACGTTGATTCCGAGCGGCTTGAGCTCATAGCTCATGGCTCTTGAGAAAGAGATTACATAGGATTTGCTCGCAGCATAAACAGCGAAATTCGGCTGCGGGATGAATCCTGCCGATGAAGCAATATTAATGATCCCCGGCTTGCCGTTCCCGCTCTTCATAAACGGGACAACAGCCCTGGTAAGCAGGCTTAATGCAGTGCAGTTGATGCTTATGGTATCAGTGATAGCGCTGTCCGGCTTATCCATGACAGTACCCTTGATGCCCATTCCTGCAGAATTAATGAGAAGACCCACTTTGGGCTCTTCACTCTTAAGCTTATCTTCTATTGTTTTTATTCCTGAGATTTCAGAAAGATCTGCAGCGACCGGGACTATCTTTACGCCTTCTACAGAAGAAGCAAGCCCTGCGAGCACTTCTTCGCGCCTTGCCACAGCCCAGATCTCGTCAAAGGGAGTGTTATACAAATCACCATTATCACGCGCAAGGAGCTCTAGGAAAGCCTTTCCTATGCCTGATGAAGCACCTGTTATTATCGCGATTCTCCGGTACATTACGCTTCTCCGTTAAAGGAAGTTCAGTACCTTAAATAATACACTCAATAAATCTTAATTAAAAGAGAATGTCCTTAAAGCAGACCCTCTGCTTATTGTTGTCGTAGTCGAAGCAGTGCCTCGATCCGCCGGCGCACCATTTCTCATATTCGCATTCCTGGCATTCCTTGCAGAGCGAAGACAAAGGCTTTCTGAACACCTGGAATCTGTTAAACCAGACGTCGCTGAACTTATCCTTGTAGATGTTGCCCTGTACGAATTCGGGCCTGTCTTCGATATCGAGGCAGGCGGTAATATCGCCGTTGATCCTGATGGCTGCCGTATGCGTTCCCGCGCCGCAATAGAAGAACCAGTCCCTGACTTCCCTCTCGTATTCGAGTCCTAAGAAGTGTGAGCATCCGTAGTTGACCGGTATGCCCTGTTCTCTTTTGCTGCGGATAAAGTTAAAAAGATATCTCTGGTCGTCAGGCGTCAGGAGCATATCGGGATAATCCAACGCTCTTCCCATCGGCTCGATGCCGATAACACGCCATGAATCGATATCCATCTGGTCGAGGATCTCATAGAGCTCATCGAGCTCGCCGATATTCTTGTGGTTAACTACGGTCGTTACCTGGATATGTCTGAAGGCCTTCTGGTCGATCATGTTCTGGATGCCCCTCATCGCCTTGTCATATCCGCCCTTAAGGCCTCTCTGTCTGTCGTGGGTCTCCCTGAGTCCGTCGATACTTACCGACACGGTACCCATGCCCGTATCTGCAAGCATTTGTGCTACATCCTTGGTGATAAGGGTGGCATTAGTAGTCATGCCCCACTTAAAGCCAAGATCATTTGCATAGCCCAAAAGCTCAGCAAAATCAGGATATAAGAGTGGCTCTCCGCCCGTAATGCAAAGCTGGAGTCTCTTCAGATCGAAATGCTCTTTTGCATCTCTTAATACCGCCTTGAAGGCTTCCTTGTCGGGACCGTGGCCAAGTCCGGGCGCGCAGCTGCTTCCGCAATGAAAACACTTCTCATTGCAGCTTCTCGTCAGCTCGAAAAAAAGATAGATAAGATCCGGCTCTTTGAAAAGCTTTGCGCGGAACAAAGCTTTGTTATCAAGATAAGCCTTCTTGGCCTCGTTAATATCCACGGATATCAGTTACCGTCAGCATCTTCCGGCGGAGGTCCGTAAACGTCTTCTTCCATTCCGTCGACCGTAGTCTCGGATACCGGTGCCTCAGCGTCTGTCTCTTCAGTAATGTCCGAATCATCAGGAGCAGGTCCGTATACGCACACTTCCTCAGTATCCAATGTCTCATCGGGAGCAGGACCGTAAACGTCTACCTCATTGGATTCGACCGTCGTATCATCCGGCGGAGGTCCGTATACATTTGTCTCCGGCGGAGGTCCGTATACACAGCCTTCAACAGCGATGCTCAAAGCGCCTACAGCGGCAGCGAGTGCCGTAAAGGTTAAAGGTTTCTTTGATCTCTTCATTTTTTAATCCCCCTCAAAGCCTGATATTACTCAGCCTGGTCTTCGAGTGAATCATCGGTATTTGCCGAATCATTCATGCCTGTATTAAATGACTTAAATCCTGCCAGAGGCTTAGCTGCCGTAGGAGCAGACTTGACTGACGGATCCATTATCGAAGGTCTCTGTCCTTCAAGAGCAGCGCCCATAGCAGGCGCAGTCATCTTCTTATTGGCATCGCGCTCCTGATCTACTATAGCAGAAGGTCTTACGATACCGCCATAAGCCGATGTGCGTTCTTCGTTCTGCTCGTCAGATGTTGTGCGTGTGCTCTGATTTCTCTTGAAGAATGCAGACTTGTGAGAAGTGACGTTATCAAGGATGCTGGTGCGCTTAGCCTTAGCTTCCTCAGCCTCACGCCTCTTTGCCTCTTCTTCTTCGAGGCGCTTCTGCTCTTCAAGAAGTCTGGCTTCCCTTGCTTCATCGCTTTCCTTAAATGCAGAGAATCCTGTCATTCCCGGAGCAGCCCATACGGGAGCTCTTCCGGAACTGTTGCCCTGCTTGCCTGCAAGGAGGCTTCCCAACTGGTTGGAATTAGATGATGCCTTTGCGCGTTCCTTCGAGATAGAAGGTCCGCTTATATCAGCAGAAGCACTTGAACCGACTCCCGAAGAAGATCCGCTTCTGAACGACATGAGCGGATTGTTGTTCTTCGTCTCAACGGCTCCGCTTACGGATTCTTTCTTCTCTTCTTTTTCTTCCTTGCGTCCGAAAGGATATCCGTCTACGGTACCCAGAGCGGATATACCGGGAAGGATCGTATTCTCGGATGATGCCATAGCAGACTTGAATACTTCGGATGTCTTGCTCTGGTGCTTAGCCTTCTCAGCCTTTGCTTCTCTTGCAGCCTCAGCAACTTCCATAGCTTTCTTTGCTTCAGCCATCTTAGCTTCAGCTTCGGCTCTTGCAGCCTCTGCAGCCTTTGCGGCCTCTTCAGCTTCGCGTCTTGCCTGCTCTGCAGCCTTAGCCTCTGCTTCAGCCCTGGCAAGCTCTGCAAGTCTTTCCTTTTCAGCTGCCTCAGCAGCGATTCGGGCCTTTCTGATCTCTTCAGCTCTTCTTGCCTCTTCAGCGATGCGTGCCTCTTCAGCAGCCTTGGCAGCTTCTGCCGCCTTGCGCTCCTCTTCGGCCTTTCTGATCTCTTCGAGCTTCTTGGCTTCCTCTGCTTTTCTGGCTTCTTCTGCAGCCTTTGCAGCTTCCTGTGCTCTCTTGGCTTCAGCCATCTTGGCCTCTGCTTCTGCAGCAGCGATGGCAGCGAGCCTTGCTGCTTCCTGGGCCTTGGCGATCTCTGCCTTCTTAGCTTCTTCTGCAGCCTTTGCGGCTTCAGCGGCAAGTCTTGCTTCCTCAGCCTTTCTTGCTTCTTCGGCCTTCCTTGCCTCCTCAGCTCTTCTGGCTTCCTCGGCTTTCCTTGCTTCTTCAGCCTTTCTCGCCTCTTCTGCCTTTCTTGCCTCCTCAGCTTTTCTGGCCTCTTCTGCTAATCTTGCCTTTTCGGCTTCTTCTGCAGCCTTCTTGGCTTCAGCGTTTCTTCTGATCTCTTCTACTCTTGCAGCCTGGGCAGCCTTACGCTCTTCGAGGAGCTTCATAGCCTTCTCGCGCTCGGCCTTCTGCTCTGCCGTCATCTCATTCTTAGGACGCTTGATCGGTCCCTTCTTTGCAGCGGTCTTGGATTCTTCCTGTGCAGCAACTGCGGCTGTCGCAGCTGTACCGCTTACAATAGCTGATGTCTTAGCGGGTTCGGGGCGCTTGAAAGGTGAGAACTCATCAGCCGGCTTTGTCTGTTTTGCCATGCTCTCGAAAACAGACGCTGTCGTAGGTCCCTTAGCCTGCTCGCTCTGAAGGATATGCTTCTTAGGTACTACAGAGCGCGGAGCTTCTGTGCTCTGGGCGGGCTTTGTCTGCTCAGCTGTTTCGGGTGCAGGCTTAAACGGTGAGATCTGGTCCGCAGGCTTAGTCTGGGCAGACGGAGCCGGAGCAAACAGACTCTTAAATGCAGGAGTGTTCTGCTTCTGACTCATATTCTGGAATACAGAAGCTGTCGTAGGTCCCTTCTGGACGTTCTGCATGAACGAAGGCTTCTTAGCTGTATCAGCACTGCTGCCCTGCTTCTCAGCCTTAGCCTGATCTGCAGCCGTAACGCTCTTAAACGGTGAGCTCTGCTTGTCGGTCGAAGCCTGTCCAAGCGGAGGAACGATAGCATTCTTAATGGTCTCATTCTTGATGGGCTTTGTCTGCTTATTGCCGGCAACTGCAGATGCATTGCCAACTACAGCAGCAGCCTTTGCGGAATTCGTGTTAATGCTGCTGGGACGCTTAACGGGTGCTTTCTGCTGAACAGGCTTTGTTGCAGAAACAGGTTTTGCCTGTGCATTTGCTGTAGCAGGCTTAGACTTAACGTTAGAAGCAGGTTTTGTCTGTGTGCTTGCAGCTGCAGCGGGCTTTGCCTGTGAATCTGTTGAAACCGGAGCAGGCTTGAAGGGGCTCTTCTCACCGCTCTCCATAGCCTTGATCTCCTTCATGGCTGTAGCTGTATTAAAGCTCTTAGCGGAAGGCTTAGGCTCTTCAACAGGCTTCAGATCCTTAGCAGGTCCGAGATATCCGAACGCGCCTGCAAGCTTGGGAACTCCGGGAATAAATGCGATCGCAAGATCCGCACCTTCCAATCCCTTGTTCTTGTTGAGGTATCTGTATCTGAGATACATAAGTCCAAGCAGGAATAAGAGAAGGACTATCCAGATCCATGTGAATGATGCTTTCTTGGGGCCGCCCTTGCCAGTCGCAGAAAGGCCTGCGATTATGGGAGTAGGCGTAGGTGTGCCGTCTTCAGGAGTCGTCTCACCGGAAGGATCGGTCTCATCACCGCCGACTACAACAGGCGCTACGAGTAATACATCTTCCGTTGATTCGGTTGTCGACTCAGTCGTGGTATCAACTGCTTCTGTAGTAGCCTCTGTCGTAGTGGCCGCAGTCGTAGCTGTGGTAGTCTCCTTTGTCTCAGTGGGCGCAGTTGTAGGCTCCTTAGTGGGTTCCTTTGTAGGAACCGGTGTGTTCGTAGCCTTCTTCGTAGGTACAGGCGTAGGTGTATTTGTCGCTTTCTTTGTAGGCTTAGGAGTAGGTGTGTTTGTAGCCTTCTTCGTAGGTACGGGCGTAGGCGTATTTGTCGCCTTCTTTGTAGGCTTAGGAGTAGGTGTGTTTGTCACCTTCTTTGTAGGTTTGGGAGTAGGTGTGTTCGTAGCCTTCTTCGTGGGAACGGGAGTAGGCGTGTTTGTTACCTTCTTAGTAGGTTTGGGAGCAGGTGTGTTTGTATTCGTCGGCTTAGGTGAATTTGTAGGAACAGGAGTAGAAGTCGGCGGATCAGTTGGCTTAGTGTATTCGTAACTTACGATCTTTGCTGAAGGTGTGCCTTCACCGCAATTTGTGCCCCAGATCTGACCTTCGATCACATTGCCGGAAGCATAGGTAAATGTTACATCAAGCTCTTGATCAGAATGCTTATCTGCTGAGTGTCCACCAGGTGACCAAACGCTGAATCCACCTATCTCATGATAGAAATTTATGCGCACCGTTACCACTGCGCCAACATCAAATTTATTAAGTTCTACTTTGAAATTTCTTCCATCTCCCCAGTTATCCGTATCTGAATAGGAAACCCAGGCTCCGGCAGCATCAATATCTTCCGGCTTGGAAAAACCGATCGCAATGGAAAAACCGATAACAATGCTTAAAAACAAGCAAATAAGTTTGGGTGAGAAACGTCCCGAAATCTTTCTCAACATCCAAAAACCTCCAAAAAAACAAAGCACACACACTTCTAATACGCGCATATTAGAAGATATTAAATTATACCTTGTATTTGGCACTGTTTTCAAGTGCGCGGGGCGGTTGATAGTCTACGGATTTCTTGAGATTTACTCGTTCTCTCCGTCGAGTTTTTCGGCGATTTCCTGGCTTGGGACAAAGCCTTCCACAGGCTTTTCGGCAGCGGGGAGAATGGCTTCTTCGCCCTGCTTAAGGATGTCCGGCTTTTCCAGGGGGACCTCTGCGACGCAGTCGATCTCGGCATTTGAGACTTCGGTACCGAGCTGCGGTCTCATAGCGCTGGAGTATGCCTCATCTGCCTCTTGCGCAGGCTCTTCGTCAGCCTGGGCAACACGTGCTGCCGTGGGGCGCTTTAAGGCAGTGGGCTTAACTTTTTTAACGGGTGCTTCCGTGATCTTTACCTCCGAAGGAGCGGCAGAATCCATGACGAGCGCAGGTGTCTCGGCTTCACTTCCGACGACATCGGAATCGAGCTCTTTCTTCTGCTGCTGACGAGCTTCGAGAGTATTCGAATATACGGGTCTGATAGGTGCCGTATTTGATTTCTGGAGATATCCGTTGATGATGATCTGCTCTTTAGCCTTGTCGATCTCTTCGGCCTTCTTGGATGAGATACCGAGGGAGCCGAAGACCTCTCTGGCTTCCTTTTCTTCCCTCTGGGCTTCGCTCTTGCCGCCAATCAGGGTGTTCTTGGCTGCTGCTTCTTCTTCAGCCTTTTTCTTTGGATCTCTGGTCTCACGCTTTATCTGCTGGATCTTCTTTTCTTTTGTATATACTTTGGATCTGCGGTCAACGCCGTCAGCGATCCTCTCGCCCTGTCTCTCGGCATCGAGTCTCGCGCTCTTCTTCTCTTTGTGCTTGTCATTGGCATTGGCGATATTCGCGAAAAGGATCAGGCTCAAAATAACAACGATCGCAAGTCCGATTACGATGATCGTCAGCCTTTGGTTGTCTTCAAGTATCCGAGGCAGAGCTAATAACATATCAATTATCCTCTCGTGTTTCTTCGGGTAATTCCCCGATGGCTTCTTCGCCACCGACAGAATTTACTTCATTTGTATCCTTCTCGTCAACTGTATTCTTATTATACCCGCCCAGCTTGATAACTTCCTCTGTTTTTCTCTTTTCCGCTTTATTTTTCGCAGCCACCCTGAGCGCAATGAATACGATTAGCAGCAAAACGATGATAACAGCAGCGATTATAAGACCCATGCCTGCTTTCTTAAGTAACCCGGGAACAAAATTAGAAGAGGATTCTTCCTCCCAGGTCCCGTGAGGGACATCATAGGTATAATCTTCCTCATATTCGTCGCTGGTTTCCGTGGTCTCTGAAACAGCGGTTACGGGCGCAGGCGTTACCTTAACACCTGAATAATCTGACAGGGCTATACCGTTTTTCCCCAGAGGAACGGCGTGGTCAAGGCCTATAAACTTGCCGTCTGAAGTCTGCCAGAGGACCTCTTTTACGAACTCGTACTTCTCCTCATCCCAGGTCTTGAAGTCATCCTTGACAAGTCCGCCGGTATCACCGGAATTGGCGTTGTAGCACCAGAATGTGTGGTGCAGGTGCTTCTCGGCGATGAGCTGCCTGAAGTACTCCATCCACTTTAAGTTGTCGCCTTCCATGAAGCCGCCCCATTCGCCTACGAAAATGGGTGCTATGTTCTCTTCCTGGATATAGAGCCAGTAGTCGTACCAGGCATCATCCATGAGCGAATCGTAAGTGAAGTTGCCGCCTTCAAACCAGGGCTGCTCGAAAACCCTCGGTCCGTAATCGTGAGGCGAATAAACGATCTGGGCGTTTCTCTCTTCAGAGCCAAAATCGATAGGATATTTCCTTACGGCCATGAGGTTAGCGCCCCACCAGGTGTTGTAGTAATCGTCATCATTTCGCGATACAAAATCATTAGCCTGGATGTTTGTCGGATAGATCTGGATGCCCTCAATGATTATCAGGGCATGAGGGTTGGCATCGAGCACGGCATTGCCTGCACGCTCGGCAACCTTCTTCCAGTTGTCGGGACTGTCAGAATCGTTCCAGATCGCATGCGGATCCTCTGAAGCCTTGCCGTGAGGCTCGTTCTTCAAGTCGTAGCCGATGATGGTGTCGTTATTCTTGTATCTGTCAGCGACCCAGGAGAGCGCCTCTACAAAGTCGTCCACGGTCATGTCATCCCTGTACCAGACAGGGTGGTTGTGGCCTGATGCATCGGTCTTGGCAGAATGGATATCGATGATTATCTTCATGCCGTTCTGCTCGCAGAGAGTGATCACGTAATCGAAGATCTCAAGTGAATTCATCGAGTTGAGCTTCTCGTTGTAAGCGTTGTTGTAGTTGGCTTTGGGGTAATTGCCGCTCTTCCACTGAAGCAGGAGTTCCGCGCTCATCGGGACACGGAGGACATTAAATCCGTGGTCTGCGATGGATGTCAGGGACTCTTCGAGATTGCAGTTCCACACGCCGTCAAAAAGGTTCGTGCCGGTGTTATATCCGAACCAGTTGCAGCCCGTAAGCCACACCTCTGTGCCGTTCATGTCAACGATGTGGGAATCGATCGTGGTAAGCCAGTCATCGCCAACGACGCTCTTCACATTGCTTGCGGGAGTGGTGGTCGCGGCAGGCTGGGAGTTATTGTTGTTATTGCTGCCTGAAGAAGTAGCTGTGGTAGGATCGTTTACGGTACCGCTCGTGCCGTCACCCATAACGGAGACGAGCGATGCAGAAGTAATATTGCTTCCGGTGACCTGTATTCCGACCTTGTTGTCAAAGCCCCAGCTGTTGGGACCGGTCGAAGAACATTCGGCGATTACGTGATTTCCCTTGACCGTATATGTGTCAAAGCCCCAGCCCGTGGCGGAATTGACCGTGCCCGAGAATTCGGCTTCTACGGTGATCTTATCGTACCCTGAACATCCCGATAACTGTACTTCCAGTATTCCGCCGTCACCCCAGCAATTTGAAGTGCCGGTGCCTGCCGGAGCAGCGAAAACATTCGTCGTGAAGACGGTCAAAACAAAAAGAAATGAAAGAAAAAGCGGAATTATCTTCCGCCCTGTTCTGCGATGCATATTATGACTCCATTAAAGATTGATCTCTGCCTGACGGCCCGAAGGCTGGTACTTCTCGTATTTGATACCGGCAGCATCGAGCATCTTGCGTGCTGCCACAGTGGTATCCAGATCGTGGTACTTGTCATCGAAATAGACGACCTTGCCGACACGCTTCTGGATCAGGGCCTTGGTGCATTCATTGCACGGGAAAAGAGTGACATAAACAGTAGAGCCTGCGAGGTCACCTGTCTTGGAATTGAGGATTGCATTGAGCTCAGCGTGAGCAACAAAAGCATACTTGGTATCGAGCGTACCGCCGGATCTTGCCCAGGGGAATTCCTCGTCATCGCAGCCTATCGGGAATCCGTTGTAGCCGACAGAAAGGATGTAATTATCCTTATCGACGATGCAGGCGCCGACCTGTGTGCTCGGGTCCTTGCTCCTCATGGCAGCGAGCTTTGCAACGCCCATAAAATACTCGTCCCAGCTGATATAGTCCGTTCTCTTGTCGCTCATAAAACCCTCCGAAAATATTTATGAAAGCACCCTTAATTCTATCCGAACTAAGGGCGCGTAGCAACCGAAAAAACTATCGTGTCAGGCGGTCAAAAATCATCTGCCGCAATTCATTACAAGGCTCTCGACGAGGTCTTCATAGCTTGTGCCGTCTGCCTTTGCAGCCTCGGGAAGAAGCGATGTATTGGTCATGCCGGGGAGATTATTTGCTTCGATAAACCAGAATTCGTGATTGACATCGTCGTACATCATGTCGATCCTGCCGTACTGGGTCATTCTCAAAAGCTTAAAGATCTTAAGTGCGATCTTCTGGCCCTTCTTGTAATCTTCCTCATCGATCTCGGCGGGACAAACGTGTGTAGTAAGACCGTCCTGGTACTTGTTTTTATAATCGTAGAAGCCCTCGTGGGGAATGATCTCCGTGATGGGAAGAGCCTTGTCGTTTACTACTGAGATCGTGATCTCTCTTGCCTTGATGAACTTCTCTATGAGGATCTTCTGATGGTAAGAAGCCGCATAATTAATGGCAGCCTCATATTCATCCTGTGTCTTTACGATGGATACGCCGCAGGAAGAACCGTTGCCTATAGGCTTAACAACGCAGGGAAGCCCTATCTCTTTTAAGACCCTGTCGAAAGCAAGCTTCTCGGGATCATCTACGATCCAGTCAGCGGTAAGATAACCTGCCGCTCTTGCAAGAGCCTTTGAAAGGTCCTTATCCATTGCGATGGCGCAGCCTAAGTAATCACATCCTGTGTATTTGATATCGAAAGCATCGAGAAGAGCCTGTACCTGGCCGTTCTCACCGTGGCTTCCGTGAAGGCCTAAGAAAACTCTGTCGGCGAATTTGCACATTTCGATGACTCTGGGGCCTACCCAGCTCTTTCTTCCACCGTGCTGTCTGATGATCTCATCGAGATCAGGTTCGGTCTCGGGAATGGTATATGTGAACGGGTTGATGGTGCCGCGTCTGAAGAAAGTCTCGCAGGGCTCGTTCGTCTCGATGCCGTCATACAGATCGACCAGCGCGACCTCGTGTCCCTTTGACAGGAGTGCATTGGCAATAAGACTGGCTGATTTAAGTGATACATCTCTCTCGGGCGATAAGCCGCCTCCAAGAACAGTAATTTTCATACAAATTCCCCTTTTAACGTAAGATAGACAGATTATACTCTTTTTCAGGCGGGGTCTACTCTAATACCAACAAATTGCCACACGTTTGTAAATGTTGGTAAAAACGGAAGATGTGTTAGAATACTGTATATTTAAAATAAGGGGATTAATATGCTCGGAATCATATATTTGATATTATGCGCCGCGTTCGGTATAGCTTTTGTCGGCCTTACGGTACCGGATGTACGCAGGTTGTATGTAGCTTGCAGCACTTCCGCCAAAGCGATCACACATATTCCGAACACACTGTTCACTGTTCCTGCCGGACTCATCACCGGTATGATGTGTGTACCTTTCTTTAACTATTACGTTACTCTCGGTCTCTCATATGTCATTGAGAACGGCGAGCTCTGCAAGAGACTCGGTGTCCTCATCACTTTCGCATTCTTCCTCTGGATGATCCTCACATGCCTCATCCTCATCAACCGCAAGAGAGTAAAGCGCGAAGAGCAGAAGGCTTCCGGCGCCACCACTATCGATGACTACAATTTCAGCATGTTTGACTCCGTCTTCTACGGCGCAGTCATATTCCTCGTTACACTCGCCGCTACATTCCTCATGTTCTACACATACAGGATCAACGGCAATAACCTTCTGAACGGTTATTCCACATTCTCAGACCTCTCGCCCCACACGGCGATGGTCTCTTCATTCGGCAAGGGCTTTAACTTCCCTACCCAGTACATGCATTTCTCAGGTGACGGCATCAAGTACCACTTCCTGTTCTACTTCTTAGCCGGCACACTCGAATATCTGGGACTTCCGATCGATTATGCGCTCAATCTGCCTTCCATCATCTCGATGGTATGCGCACTTATCCTCTTGGGACTTCTCGCTGTGCTTATCAGCTCCAGACGCGCAGCTTTCCTGGTCGCTCCCGTACTCGTTTTCTTAAGGAGCTCACTTAACGTTTTCTTCCACTTCAAAGAGCTTGTAGGCTTCGGCAATACACCTGCCCAGGCTATTAAGGCCATCCTCAACAATTCTTCCTGGTATGCCGTTACAGACTACGACGACTGGGGCATCTGGGCGATCAATGTATACCCGAACCAGCGCCACCTGATGCTCGGTGTGGCAGTAATGCTCATCGTGATAATCCTCTTTATTCCTTTCATCAGAAGACTCGGAATATCGATATCCCGCGCGGACGGATTCGGCGGCGGCATAAAGGCCTTTGCTTTCTCCAAGAATGCATGGCTCACGAGATCCAACGATCCCCTCTACCCCGTATCCGCTGCATTACTCGCATGCGTCCTCGTTATCGTAATGCCATATTTCCACGGTTCGTGCCTCATCGCGCTCCTCCTGGTACTCGCAGGCATGGCGATCGTCTCAGAAAGCAGACTGCTCTATCTTATTGTCGCAATCTGTGCGGTCGGATCTTCTTACATTCAGACTCTCGTCTTCTCAGGCGGATATAAGAATGTAGTAACTCTCGCTTTCGAGCCCGGATTCATTTTAGGCAAGATATCGATCGGCACTCTCGGCCGTTATCTTCTTATCGTTACGGGCGGAACCCTTGTACTTGCAGCTCTTTATGCATTCATCGCACTCATCGTTGATCTGGTCAATAAGAAGCCTGTACACCGCTTCCTTTTGTTCCTTTGCTGCTTCAACCCGTTGATCTTTGCATTCCTTTGCCGTGTATCTCTTGAGATGCTCGCAAACCACAAGTTCATACAGGTATCGCTCATCCTTCTCGATGCATTCGTGGCAGCACTTATCGGCAACCTCCTTTACATACCGATCAAGCGCAGAAAAGCATCCTCTGATGTCGAAGAGTCTTCCGAGAGCTTTATGACTGTTACGGATACGGCTGACGGCATGCTCGCCGTCGCAGCTGCAGCAGACGACAAGGGTGTAAGAGCACCTGAGATCCCGGCTGCAAGCGCCTTTGGTGAACCTGTAACTGATGAAGAAGAAACAACAGCAGAAGAGACTCCTGATCTTGCAGCCATCGAAGCACACACAGGCATCGATGCAGACATCTCAGGTCTTGCAGGCACGGCAGAACTCATTCCTGCCGAAGCAGATGAAGAAAAGCCTGCTGAAGAGATCAAGGAAGAAGAATTGCCCCGGGAACTCGTTTTCGGTGACGACAAGAAAGAAACTGAAGAAACCGAAGATGATGAGGATGAAGAAGCTAAGGCCGGTGTCGCAGTTTTGGCAGCCCTTTTCGGTGATGACGAGGACGAAGCAGACAAAGCTGAATCAAGCGAAGATGTGCCTTCTGATATCGAAGAATCTGACGCAGATGATGCTGAAGAAGCTTCGGCAGAAGAGAAAGTAGAGACTTCAGGGGACGCTCCTTCTGATGAAGAAACCTCAGGAGAAGATGCAGAAGAGTCTGCTGAAAAGGCTGAAGAACCGGCTGTATCTGATGAGGCCGACGATTCTGATGACGCCGTCAAGGAATCCACACCCGAGCCTGCCCACGCTGCAATGCGTCCGGGCAATATCGCACTGGCTAATTTCACATTCGGCGAAGACGAACCTGAAGAGGCAGATCCTAATGTCTCCGTCGAATCTTCAAACGAATTCTTAACAGTAGCTGAAGATAATGAGGCAGCAGCTGAAAGCACTGAGAATGCAGCTGCCGCATATAAGCATGAACCTATCAAGCCCAAGAAGCAGAAGGGACTTCCTTTACCTGCATGGATCGCTTTAGAGCTCGCGGGAATCCTTCTTGCGATCGCTCTCATGGTACCGCTTACGGCAACCGGCATATCCGAATGGGCTACTTATGTAAATATCAATAAGACACCTCTCTCCGTTGATACGAACTCACCTGTAACCAAGTGGATCATGGAGAATACAGAAACTGATGACGTATTCCTTACGCCCGAATGGTCCATGAACCGCTTCATACTTGCTGGACGTCCCATGTACTACGGCTGGCCTTACTACGCATGGTCTGCAGGACATGACACATACACGAGAGATACTATCTACATCTGGCTCATATCAGGCTGCGGCGGCGATATCGACGAGTTTACGAGATACTGCAAAGAGCGCAATATCAAGTACCTGATCGCTGATCCCGAATTGGAATCAACAGACTTCGGCAATGGTATTTCTTTCAATAAGGAATTCTTCGAAGAGAACCTGACCCAGGCAGCTTACTTCGCTGAGGAGAACACAACGATCTACAAGATCTTCTAAAAGATCAGATCTTAATCAAGGGGATGAGTTTTGTGATACTCGTTCTTGATCTCGTACATCAGTCTGTCGGCTTCATCAACATAGTCGTTAACAGTCCTGTCTGAAGACGGGTCTGTAAGGACGTAGCCTACACTGATAGAGAACTTGAAAGGATTAATGCCGAGGTTATTCTCTCTGTCGATATAACCGATCATGCTGCGCTTGATTTCTTCGGCATACTCTTCACTGGCATCTGCGGCTATTACGAGGAACTCGTCACCGCCGTAACGTATTCCTATAGCATTGTCATCGCCTACGCTTCTTTTAATGGCATCAGAGACTGTAGTTATCGCCCTGTCACCGAAAACATGGCCGTAAAGGTCGTTGATCCTCTTCATGTAGTTGATATCAACGAACATGATCATGGCCTGCTTGCCGTGCTCCTTACTCTGTTCCACGATCGGAACGGCATGGCTTACGAAGCAGAATCTGTTATAAAGGCCCGTCATCGGATCCTTGTCATAGAGGAAACGGAGCTCCTTGTTGACCATTTCCAGGCGCATATTGATCCTGAATTCCATGAAGGAATGCTCCATCTTCTCGAGATATTCGTAGATACGGAAAGCCTCATCGATAATGTAGGTTCCGTCTCTGAAAACAACATATCCGTAGTTGTACTGCTCATTATGAAGCGGATAGAAGAAATAGATATGCTGTTCACCCGGAGTCTTTATAAATCCGGGAATCTTAATGTCCTTATCGATGCCCTTCTCGGAGATCTTTCCGTCCATGATGGCTATCGTCGTATCAAAATCAGCATCATAACAACGGGCCAATACCTCGCTGTCTTCAGCTGCAACGTCCTCAAAATAATACTTGTTGAGAAGGATGTAGTAATTCTCTCCGATGTAATCGTGATTGCCGGAATAGAATTCCCTCAATCTCTTCTTCATGTCACCGTAATCGGATGACTCTAAGATAGTCGTTCTCTCTGAACGCATGAAGCGGTTAAAGAAGTCAGCCTGCTTGCTCTTAGCGTGGATATTTCTGCAGTAGTTGCGCCTGCCGATATCATAAGGGCTGTCCACTTCATCGTTACAACCGCAGCTCTCGCCTACAACGAGCTTCGAAGCGACGGATGAGTAATTCTCCTTATTATTGCCTTCGACGATGTCGTAGAGCATCTTACAGCTGTTATAGCCGACGGTAACATAATCCTGGTCTACGGTGGTAAGCGCAGGATAAGATACCGTGCCTTCTCCGATATGGTCGAAGCCTGTTACGATGGTATCCTTGGGAAGCTCATATCCGAGGTCACGGAGCTCACAGGCTACCGCAAGAGCCATGATATCGTTAGCGCAGATGATAGCGTCAGGCAGCCCTTCAGGAGCCTTAGAAAGCTCATCCGCAATAGCGATGGCTGTCTCATTTACCCAATTACCGTAATAGATGTCGCCGTCAGCAAGTTCCAGTCCGTGCTTTTGCATTACTTCCTTGACGACGTTGAGTCTCTCTATCGAATCTACATGGTCTTTGGTGCCGCCGATATAAACGATCTTTTTGACGTCGTGCACTGTGATCAGGTGCTCGGCAAGATCGCGCATGCCGTCGCCGTTATTGATGCCGACGTAAGGGACACCTTCGATATTCATGCCGATGCTGACGACGGGAATGCCTTTGTCTCGCGCATCCTGACATTCTCTTTTCGCGAGGTCGGGATTATTCAGAAGGCCTGAGAATACGATAACTCCGTCGTACTCCTCAAGCTTTGCAAGCTGATAGATATTGAACTGGCCGACATTGAAAGTCTCTTTCTCATTGCTGGCCGCAAAACCGATGTAGAAATGCGTGTCGAAGTCCTTGATGGCCGCATAGCGCTTGATACCCTCGATCGCCTTGAGAGTAATACTGCCGTTATATCCGTTCGAAAAAATAGCTATGCGATGCTTCATATTCCCCACATGTCCGGACTTGGAATGTTTAATATATTTATTATATTAGCAAAACAAATTTATTGCACAACAAAATTTTAGATTTATATATATTTGTAAGCATTTTTTCGGGCAGTGACGAAAACTGACACAAATACGAGCCAAAACGTGTCACTTTCCGTCACCGGGGCGCAAAACCGCGAAAGCAAAAAAGGGGTGTCTCTTAACTGAGACACCCCTGTAGCTTTTAGCTTGTATCAGACTATTACTTTACGTCGTTGAAGCCTTCTCTTGCAGCATATGTTGTGTGCAGGAGCTCGTGAGCCTTGTGTGAGTTAGGCTCGCCGAGGTACTTCTCGTAAAGCTCTACGATCTGAGGATTCTTGTGTGACTGACGGAGTACCTGACGCTCATCCTCGGAATAGAGTGCCTGAGCTCTCTTCTCCTTGTATGTGTCGAGGATATCGTCTGCCTCATTAGGCATGAAGCAAGGACGAACGTAAGGCTGACCACCACCGTTGATACAACCGCCGGGGCAGCCCATGATCTCGATGAACTGGTACTTTGACTTGCCTTCGCGGATCTCGTCAAGAAGAACCTTAGCGCTCTTCATGCCGGAAGCGATAGCAACGTTAACTGTTGTACCGTTGATGTCGAGAGAAGCCTCACGGATACCTGCGTCGTGACCACGAACAGCCTTGATCTCGATAGGCTCGCATTCCTTGCCTGTGAGCTTGAAGTAAACAGTTCTGAGAGCTGCTTCCATAACGCCGCCTGTTACACCGAAGATAACAGCTGCGCCTGTGTAGTCGCCCATGATGTCCTGATCCCACTCCTCATCAGGGAGACGGTTGAACATGATGCCTGCACGGCGGATCATTCTTGCGAGCTCACGTGTTGTGAGAACTGCGTCAACGTCAGCAAGACCATTAGTCTTGAGCTGCTCTCTTTCCTTCTCGAACTTCTTAGCAACACAAGGCATGATGGATACAACGAAGATATCCTTAGGATCGATGCCCTTCTCCTGTGCCCAGTAAGACTTGATGATGGCACCCTGCATCTCGTGAGGAGACTTGCAGGAAGAAAGGTGAGGCAACAGATCGCCGTAGTTGTACTCAGCGTAGTTGATCCATCCCGGTGAGCAGGAAGTGATCATAGGGAGAACGCCGCCATTCTGGAGACGTCCGAGGAGCTCTGTGCCCTCTTCCATGATCGTAAGGTCAGCACCGAAGTTAACGTCGTAAACTCTTTCGAAGCCGAGTCTTCTCAAAGCTGCGATCATCTTGCCTGTGCAAGGTGTGCCGACAGGATTGTCGAATTCTTCGCCGATAGCTGCACGTACAGCAGGAGCTGCCTGAACGATAACGTGCTTGCCTGCCTTGAAAGCTGCGTCTACCTTGTCGATCTCGGAGTGTTCCATCAAAGCGCCTGTAGGGCAGACATTGACGCACTGGCCGCACTGGATACAAGGAGAATCAGCAAAGCTTCTGTTCTCTGCAGGTGATACGAATGTTGCAAAACCACGGTTCTCAAAGCCGAGGATTCCCATGCCGTGAGCATTGGAGCAACGTGCGATACAACGGCCGCAGAGGATACACTTGGATGTATCACGGATAAGTCCGGGAGCGAGAGTGTCGATGTGTGTCTCAGAGTGAACACCCTGGAAAGCATCTTCTCTTGCGCCTGTGATCTGAGCTACACGGAGGAGCTCGCACTGGCCGTTCTTATCGCACTGCTGGCAGTTCTTATTGTGATTGGAGAGCATAAGCTCTACAGATCTTCTACGAGCCTGTACAGCTGCAGGGGAAGAGATCTTGATCTCCATGCCCTCAGATACAGGATATACGCAGGATGCAACGAGTCCTCTAGCGCCTGTTGCTTCTACCAAGCAGACACGGCATGAACCCTGGTTGCACTCGCCATGATTGAATGCACAAAGTGAAGGAATCTCATAGCCACAAGCCTTAGCAGCTTCAAGAATGGTGAGGCCGGCTTCAACCTGATAGGGCTGACCTTCAATTTTAATATTAACTAAACTCATTCTTTTGCCTCCTGATTAAACCTTCGAAATTGCGTTGAACTTACATGTGCTGATGCACGCACCGCACTTAACGCACTTATCAGCGTCAATTGCCATGGATGCGAGCTTGTGTCCTTCTGCAACGTAATCTGTACGTGTGATGCAGCTTGCAGGGCATCCCTTAGCGCACATACCGCAGCCGATACACTTATCAGCGTCGATCTTGTAAGACATAAGGTTCTTACATACGTGAGCAGGGCACTTCTTGTCAACGATGTGAGCGAGATACTCGTCACGGAAGTGAGCAAGAGTAGAGTTTACAGGGTTGGATGCTGTCTGGCCCAAAGCGCAGAGGGAGTTAGCCTTGATCGTCTGGCTCAATTCCTCGAGCTCGTCAAGATCCTTCATTGTGCCCTTACCCTCAGTGATTCTTGTGAGGATCTCGAGCATTCTCTTTGTACCGATACGGCAAGGTGTGCACTTACCACAGGACTCGTCGCAGATGAATTCAAGATAGAACTTAGCAACGTCAACCATGCAGTTGTCTTCGTCCATTACGATAGCACCGCCGGAACCCATCATGGATCCCTTAGCTACGAGGTTATCGAAATCGATAGGCTCGTCGAGATATTCAGCTGTCAAGCATCCGCCGGAAGGACCGCCTGTCTGGATAGCCTTGAACTGCTTGCCGTCCGGGATACCGCCGCCGATATCATAGATGAGCTCTCTGAGTGTCGTACCCATAGGAACTTCTACGAGACCAACGTTATTAACTTTTCCGCCAAGAGCGAATACCTTAGTACCCTTGGACTTCTCTGTACCAACAGAAGCGAAGTTAGCAGCGCCTTCTCTGAGGATGTAAGGAACGCAAGCTAATGTCTCTACGTTGTTAACGCATGTCGGCTTGCCCCAGAGACCCTTGATTGCCGGGAACGGCGGCCTCGGACGAGGCATACCGCGCTTACCTTCGATGGAGTTGAGGAGAGCTGTCTCCTCACCGCAAACGAATGCGCCTGCACCGAGTCTGATCTGGCAGTCGAAGCTGAAGTCTGTGCCGAGGATGTTCTTTCCGAGCATACCTTCTGCTCTAGCCTGCTCAATAGCGATCTTAAGTCTCTTAACTGCGATCGGGTACTCAGCACGTACATAGAAGTAACCTTCTGAAGCGCCGAAAGCGTAACCTGCGATCATCATACCTTCGATAACTGCAAGAGGGTTACCTTCGAGGATGGAACGATCCATGAATGCACCCGGGTCGCCCTCGTCGCCGTTACATACAACGTACTTCTGGTCAGCTTCAACATTAAGAGCGAACTGCCACTTTCTGCCTGTGGGGAATCCGCCGCCGCCACGGCCACGGAGTCCGGAAGCGAGAACTTCGTCTACTACTTCCTGCTGTGTCATTGTGAGTGCTCTCTTGATACCCTGGAAAGCGCCCATGCCGATTGCTTCGTTGATGTCTTCAGGATTGATAACGCCGCAGCCGTTAAGAGCTACACGTCTCTGCTTCTTATAGAAGAGGATATCTTCCTGCTTTGTAACTTTTTCGCCTGTCTTAGGATCTACATAAAGAAGACGTTCAACGATCTCGCCACCGATAATATCCTTCTCGACGATCTCATCAACGTCTTCAATCTTAACCATCTTATAAAGTGTATCTTCAGGATAGATCTTTACGAAAGGTCCCTGTGAACAGAAACCGAAACAGCCTACCTGGTTAACGGTAGCCTTGTCTTCGATGCCCTTTTCCTTAAGGACAGCCTTAAATCTTTCCATAATCTCTGTGGAGTGTGCGGAAAGGCATCCTGTACCACCGCAGAGAACGATATGACGCATGCCGTCAGCGCCCTTGATCTTATCGTCAAGGCTCTTGGAGAGAGCTTCAAATCTCTCATTAAGGTCAGTAACAGAACTTATCATGCCTTAGCTGCCTCCTCTTTCAATTCATTAATGATCACGGGTACCTGATCTACCTTAACCTTAGGGTAAACCTTGCCGTTGATGCTTACAGCGGGTGCGATACCGCATGCGCCGATGCAGCGGAGAGCGTCCAATGTGAACAGACCGTCTGCAGATGTCTCACCGGGCTTGATGCCCAAGAGCTCCTGGAACTTGTCGATAACGTTCTGAGCGCCCTTTACATAGCAAGCTGTACCAAGGCAGCAGCCTACAACGTACTTTCCCTTCGGAGTAAGAGAAAAGAATGAGTAGAACGTAACAACTCCATAGATCTCTGCTACCGAAATACCTGTCTTCTTGGAAACTAATTCCTGAACCTCGAGCGGAATGTATCCGTACTCATTCTGAATGTCACTCAGGATCATCATCAGAGGAGTCTTATCGTTTGCGTGACGATCACAGATCTCCGTAATCTGAGCGACAGCAGCTTCTTGTAATTTTGCCATAAAAACCTCCTGCCTCTTTTGGGAATATTCCAACCTGTCAATTTTACTGTGCAGGGTGGCAGTTAGTCTATACTAACTGCCACCCATTATAGCCGTTTTATGTATCAAAAGTGTAAAAACTTGAACGCTTTTGAATAACTGTTATTCTTCCTCAACATTGCTTGCTGCGATGACCTTGTCAGCTACTTCCGGCGGAGCTGCCTCATAGCGGACATGTGACATGGCAAACCAGCCTCTGCCCTGTGTCATGGACTTGAGGTCTGTAGCATACTCGAGCATCTCAGCCGTAGGAACTTCCGCATTAACAACGGAGCCCAACTCGTCTGCGTCGATACCCATGATGCGGCCGCGTCTCTTGTTGAGGTCGCCCATGATGTCGCCCTGCTTATCCTCGGGGATGTGTACCTCTACCTTGGAGATGGGTTCGAGGAGAACCGGATTTGCAGCAGCCATACCTGCCTTGAATGCGAGGTTTGCAGCGATCTTGAATGCCATTTCGGAAGAGTCTACGTCGTGGTAAGAACCGTCGACCAGTGTAGCCTTGAGGTTAACTACGGGATAGCCTGCGAGGATACCCTTCTTGACTGATTCCTGTAATCCCTTTTCAACTGCAGGGAAGAAGTTCTTAGGTACGGCACCGCCGAATACCTTCTCTTCGAAAACGAGATCTTCTGTCTCAGCGTTGGGCTCGAACTCGATCCAAACGTCACCGTACTGGCCGTGGCCGCCGGACTGCTTCTTGTGCTTACCCTGTACCTTAACCTTCTTGCGGATAGCTTCACGGTAAGGAACCTTGGGTTCGCCTAATTCACAATCAACATTGTATTTATTCTTGAGCTGGCTTACGAGGACCTTGAGCTGCATGTCGCCGATACCGGAAAGTACCATCTGCTTTGTCTCAGGGTTTGTCTCTACTGTGAAGCAATGATCTTCGTCAGCGAGCTTTGTAAGGCCGGAAATGATCTTGTCTTCGTCGCCCTTCTTTGTAGGAACGATGGACTTGGAAAGACAAGGCTGGGGGAACTTGATCTTAGGAAGCTCTACGATGCGTGCGCGGTCGCAGATAGTATCGTTCGTATCTGTGTTGGAGAGCTTGGAAGCAGCACCGATATCACCTGCAGTGATGCAGTCTGTCGTGATCTGTTCCTTACCCTTGAGATAGAACAAGCCGCCGATTCTCTCGTCCTTGCCCTTTGTTGCGTTATAAACTGTGGAGTTAGCGCGGAGAGTACCTGCGTTGACCTTGAAGATACTGATCTTACCAACGAACGGGTCAGAGATCGTCTTGAAGCAGAATGCTGCGAGAGGATCATCGATAGAGCAAGAGAGCGGCTGTGTGCTGCCGTCAGGAAGCGTAGCTTCGAGAGCGGGCTTCTTGCCTGCCGGAGGTGTGTCCTTGGAGATGCAGTTGAGGAGGAAGTCGATACCCCAGTTCATGTATGCGGAACCGCAGTAGATCGGGTGGAGCTTACCTTCACGGAAGCCTGCATGTACGCCGTGACGGAATTCGTCTTCTGTGAACTTCTCACCTGCGAAATACTTCTCCATGAGCTCTTCGTCAGCTTCTGCTACTACTTCGTTTACCTTCTCCTGGAGCTCGTCAACTCTTGCGTTGTACTCTTCAGGGAGGGGATATTCAACGAACTTGCCTGTAGCCTTGTCAATGGAGAAAGCCTTACGGTTCATAACGTCTACGATACCTGTCATCTTGCCGTCTTCCATGATAGGGAAAGAAAGCGGGATAACAGAAGAGCCGTAGCGCTCCATCATACGTGAAGCAACTGCTTCAAAATCGGCATTGGGCTCATCCATTCTGTTCATGAAGAACAGGAAAGGAACCTTCTTGCCGTTCAAAAGTCTGATAGCCTTCTCGGAACCGACGGATGTGCCACCCTTAGCCGAGATCATGATAACGCCGGAATCTGCGATTCTGATTCCGCTCATCTCTTCACCCAGGAAGTCAAAGTCACCTGGAGTGTCGATGATGTTGATCTTGCTTCCCTTATATTCACAGCAGGCAACTGAAAGGCCTACTGACATCTGTCTCTTGATCTCCTCAGGATCGTAGTCGAGCGTCGTATTACCGTCGTTAATCCGGCCCTGACGATTGATTGCTTTGGTGTAATAGAGAATAGCCTCAGCTAATGTCGTCTTGCCGGAACCTACATGTCCGAACAACGCGATGTTGCGAATCTTGTCTGCGGAATATTTTTCCATCAGTCATTTCCTCCTTCGAAGTCAAAAAATAAATACTTATTAATTATAGAGTATGTCGTATGCTATTTCCACAAAAAATTATCGCTGCCCAAAACTTTTTTTGTGCATTATCATTTTCGGGCAGATAGCCTGATTTACACGCTTTCCGGACTTTCTCCGGGCAACAAAAAACCGTCCCGGGGATTCCGGGACGGTCGTGATCACAATTGTTTTGGCCGGTTATCTTGTCAATCTTGCCGGTCTTGCGAAAATAAGAACAAGTCTGTCTTCCTTGGAATTAAAGTTGCCGCCGGAGAGTGAGGAAGAGAGTGTGGCTTCCTGTCCGCCACCCATGGAAGCGAGGAGCTTTCCGCCGTCATCATCGATAGTGGAAACAAGTGTCCAGCCTTCGGAAGACTTCTTCTTGAGGAGCTTCGTAAGTGCATCGATATTAACTTCGGAAGCCTTGTTGTGCTCTACTGTCTCAACAGAATATTCCATCGGTACGCCGATTCCGCTTCCGCCTTCTCTGACCTTCTTCTCTAAATCTGCTACTGCACTGTCGAGCGCAGCAAGCTTCTTCTCAAGCTCAGCCTTCTCCATCTCTTTCTCCTTGATCTGTTCTTCTAATTCAGTAATATGATCGAGCATCTTGCCCTTCTCGCTCTCGCTTAAAGCAGCCTGCTTAAGGAATACGGCGCGCTTCTCTGCGTTGAGCACGATCTCCTGTGCTGCAGCCTCGGCAAGAACGGTAGCGTTCTTGGAATCAGCAATGATGCTGTTGGCTTCCTTAAGTTCAGCCTGGAGACCCTTGATCTGATCCTGGATATCAACCGATTCCTGCTGGTACTTGTTGTACAGCTCTTCAGCTTCGGCCTTTCTGTCTTCAGCTTCCTTCATGTCAGCCTGCGCCTGCTTGACCGTATCTTCGAGATCCTTCTTCTGCTCTTTTGCACTCTTCTCAAAGACTTCGATCTCAGCTGCAAACTCATCGCGCTTAGCTGCTGCTGCTTCAGCCTCAGCCATGACTATCTTTGCTCTCTCAGTCATCTCGTCGAGCTCGGCCTGTGCCTGCTTATTGCGTTCTTCGAGGTGGACGATGATCTGGTCTCTTTCAGCCTGTGCTTCAGCGATAAGCTTCTCCTTCTCGGCATTGGCAATATCCCTGTCGCGCTCGGCGTCCTGCTTCATCTTGAGGACTTCGGCAGCCTGCTTCTCGGCGATCTTCTTATTCTCTTCGGCGATCTTGATCTTCTCTTTCTCAAAATCTTCGTTGAGCTTAACGATCTTGTCTTCGCAGGCCTTGATCTCTTTTTCCTTCTCAGCCTTGATCTTGTCGGCATTGTCCATCATTGCCTGGACTTCCTTGGCCTGGGCGATGATCTCGTCTCTCTTGGCCATAGCCTCGGCATATTCCTTCTCGACCTGGGCTGCGATCTGCTCTGTCTGCTTCTGGGTCTCTTCGTAGATCTTCTCCTGCTCGATCTTGGCAGCAGCGATCATGTCATCGTGTTCTTTCTGGGATTCCTTCTTCGCATTAGCCATCATCTCGTTGGCTTCCTTGCGGAGAGCGTCACGCTTGTCGCGGGCTTCGATTACTTCGTCACGGATAGTATCAACAGACTTCTCGAGAGCTTCCTGCTCTGCGAGCTTCTTCTTCTGATAAGTAGTGAACTCTTTGTCGAGCTTCTGCTTCTCGGTCTCGAACTGCTCCTGCAAAGTAGAATAGTCTTTTCTGAGCTTATCCAAAGCTTCGAGGATCCTCTTCTCCTCTTCGGAACGCTTAGCTTCCGCACGTGCTATGTTCTCCTGTTCCTTCTGAACGAGGATCTTCTTAGCTTCGGCAGCAGCCTCTTCGTTATTTCCCTGTGAAGCCTTCTGGAAATCATATTTGCACATTGA
This sequence comes from Clostridiales bacterium, assembly GCA_017554745.1. Taxonomy (GTDB): domain Bacteria; phylum Bacillota; class Clostridia; order Saccharofermentanales; family Saccharofermentanaceae; genus Saccharofermentans. Next base: position 68,489 of record JAFZHS010000003.1, read on the forward strand.
GCAGCGGGCAACATTGTCACCCATCATTACGCCGCAAACCGGACATCTCTTCATACTTTGATTCTCCTAATAAGCATGCGAAAAGAACACACGCAAAAATAATATGTGCTTATTATATACCAGCTTGTCAAAAATTATTATCCTTTCTTCAAAGAGTTTTTATAAATTTTTAGTTAATTTTGGGAGAGACCCGAACCCGCAAAGGCCTTTTTTTGTGTGCGTTGCCATATATGTCCCGCCTGAAGCCTTCCTTATAATAAATTAACGTTTTTCAGGAGGGGAATATGAATCGTTTCATCACAAAGACTATCGCTGTTGCGACTGTTGCTGCCATCGGCCTGACAGTTATGACAGGCTGCGGTAAGAAAACAGACGCAAATAACTATGCCGTCGTAGGCATCACACAGGAGCCCGGCATTTTCGATCCTCACACAGTAGTAGCTGCAGGTGACGAAGAGATCATCTTCAACATCTACGAGGGCCTTTATAAATTCGACGCACAGGGCAAGCTTAATCCCTGCCTTGCAACAGACGTCGAGATCTCTTCTGACGCTTCCGTATACACTTTCACGATCAGGGAAGGCGTTAAGTTCCACGACGGTTCCGAGCTTGATGCTAATGACGTAGTTTATTCGCTCAAGCGCGCTGCAGGCCTGCTCGACAATCAGGACGGCACTGCACTCGTAGCTGAGCTCGACCCCATCGAGAGCGTTTCCGTTACTTCCGACGGACGTGTCGAGGTCAAGCTTGAAGTCTCCAATTGTGAGCTTTTGAGCTACTTTACAACAGGAATCATTCCCGAAGGTTATGACAACTGCCAGGCTGCTCCCGTAGGAACAGGCCCCTTCAAGTTTGAGTCATATAATCCCGGACAGAGCGTAATCCTCGTTAAGAACGAGAACTATTGGCAGAAGGGTCTTCCTTACCTTGATAAGGTAACTTTCAAGGTTTGCGCCGACATGGACGCAGGTCTTACCGAGCTTTCCAACGGAAGCATCGATATCTTCCCTTACCTCATGAAGGACCGCGCAGACCAACTCGATCCCGCGAAGTTCAATGTTTTGTCCAACGGCTCCAACATGGTACAGATCTTCGCTTTAAACAATTCCGTTGAGCCTTTGAACGACGTAAGAGTACGTCAGGCAATGAACTATGCCATCAGCAGAAAGGACATCATTTCCGTAACCATGGACGGTGCGGGCGTTGAGCTTACTACAGCTATGAGCCCCGCTATGGGAAGTTATTACGATACTTCACTCGACGGCACTTTCGACCAGGATATCGAGAAGGCAAAGTCTCTCCTTGCTGAAGCAGGATACGATAACGGCTTTGATATCACATGCACAGTTCCTTCATCTTATCTTGTTCACGTAAACACTGCTGTAGAGCTCGCTTCCGAGCTTAAGGCTATCGGCATCAACATGGAGATCAAGCAGGTCGACTGGGCTACATGGCTCGATGAGGTATATGCAGGACGTCATTACGACACAACGGTTATCTGCCTTACGAGCACATACGCTCCTTTCGATGTCGTAGGACGCTACGAATCAAATGCAAGCGGCAACTTCATCAACTACTCCAATGCGCAGGTCGACGAGCTCCTCAATAAGATCCCCATGGTATCTGACGAGAGTGAGAGAACAGAGCTTTATCACCAGGTATTGGCACTCCTCACGGAGGACGCATGCTCGGTATACATCCAGGATCCCACAACAATCACCGCAGTCTCCACAAGACTTGAAGGCTACAACGTTTATCCGATGTATGTTCAGGACATGTCTACAGTAAAACTCGTAGAGAACTGATCAGTTTTTGAGTTAAAGTAATATCGGCAAAGGGCTGTCTCTGACGGGGCAGCCCTTTTGTTATGCATTTAGCCGCAAAACCATATATAATAGGTTCTTAAATAATCAGAAGGAGCCTTAGACCTTGCAGAGCAAAGCCGGATACCTCTTGGGTAAGTTCATCGAGCTGGTGCTGACGCTGTTTGTAGTGTCACTGCTTGTTTTTGCTGCCTTCTCGATAATCCCCGGCGATGCAGCCAGAGTAATGCTCGGACCTGACGCCACAGACGCGCAGGTGCAGCTATTAAGAAGCCAGATGGGGCTTGATAAGCCTCTTGTCGTCCGTTATTTTTCCTGGATCGCAGGAGTCTTCACCTTCAATCCCGGCACTTCTTATGCCTATAACATGGGCGTAGGCGAGCTCATCGCGCAAAGGCTTCCCGTCACATTGGGAATGAGCGCTATTGCCATGATCATGGTCATCCTCATCTCATATCCTCTGGCGGTGCTGAGCTCCAGAAAGCCCGGACGCTTGGGTGACCAGGTGTGCTCGGTCATAGGGCACGTGCTTTTCGCGATACCGCCTTATGTAGCTTCGCTCCTCCTGATCCTTCTGGCAGGCTCGGTCTTCAAGCTCATGACCGTAGGCACTTATGTAAGCCCCCGGGAAAACTTCATCAGCTACATCGGCTGCCTGCTGCTTCCGTCTTTTGCGATCGCATTGCCGAAAATCGCCATGAGCTTTAAGTTCTTAAGGTCTTCCATCATCGAACAGAATTCCAAAGATTATGTGCGCACCTCCAAGAGCCACGGCTTGTCGGATCTTAAGATCCTGGTGCGCCACGTGCTCCCGAATTCCAACGTATCTTCGATCACGATCATATCAATCATATTGTCTGACATTTTAGGCGGAAGCCTCATCGTCGAGCAGGTCTTTAATCTGCCCGGCTTAGGCCGCCTGCTCCTGTCTGCAATATCGAGAAGAGATTTCCCGCTCCTGTCGGGCATTGTCTTCTATCTGGCACTCATCACCGTCCTCCTGTACTTCATCTCCGACATCGCTTCAAGCCTTGCCGATCCGAGAATCAGGCTGAAATAAGGAGGATCTGTAATGACACGTCAATCACGAAAACTAAGATCTCCCGAAGCTTCCGCATTTTATATTGCGGGCATTCTCCTGCTCGGAATAGTCGTAGCGGCATTCATCGTCTCGCTGTTCTGGACTCCGTACGCACCCGATGCCACAGACGCTTCATCCAAGCTTCTCGCGCCCTGCGCGGAGCACCCGTTCGGAACAGACAACTTCGGAAGAGACGTGCTGTCGCGCGTAATGGCAGCTTCCAAATACACGATATTCATTTCCGCTGCAGGCGTAGCTATCGCACTCGTCCTCGGCACGGTATCCGGCATTCCCGCAGGCTACTTCGGCGGCTTCGCGGACAGATCGATAATGCTTCTCGGCAACAGCATCATGTGCTTCCCCGGAATTCTTTTAGCGCTCGTTGCGGTAGCCGTCTTCGGGCCTTCTGTCGCAAATGTCATCTGGGCTTTGGGACTTGTTTTCGCGCCGACATTCGCGAGAGTCTGCAGAGTCGGCACCATGGAAATAAAGGAACTGGATTATATAACACACGCACGCGTGATGGGCGTGAAGCCTGCGCGCATAATGGCGCTGCATATATTCCCTAACCTGGTCTCGCAGCTCCTGCCCGCAACGGTCATAGGCCTTGCCAACATGACACTTTTTGAATCCGGCATGAGCTACCTGGGCTTAGGCGTTCAGCCGCCGGATGCTTCATTCGGCAAGATGCTCTCGGACGCTCAGGCTTACATCCGCACAGCGCCATGGCTGATCGTATTCCCTGCCCTGATGCTGGTCTTCTATATCCTGGGCCTTTACTTTATCTCTGAGGGACTCCGTGTCAGCCTCTCGAAAGGAGGCAAGTGATGGCCAGACATATACACATCGTTAAAGTTCATCACCTGACGCTCTCTTTCCCGACAAGAAAGGACCCCGATCCGAAGCCCGTATTAGATGACGTTGATTTCGGCATAAGAGACGGCGAGATATTGGGCCTTATCGGCAACTCAGGCTGCGGCAAGACCATGACGTCGCTTGCCATCGCAGGACTTCTTCCCGATAACGCCAGGATTACGCACGGCTCGATCAAGTTCGCCGGCAAGGATCTTCTCGCCATGAAGCCCAAGGACCGCCGCGCGATGCTCGGAAAAGACATCGGCATGATCTTCCAGGAACCTTCCACGGCTTTGGATCCGCTCATGACGATCGGGAAACAGCTTGAGGAAGTACTTACCGCGCATAAAGAAAACACACAGTCCGGAGAAGACCGTCTCAAGGCGGTAACGGACATGTTAGAGCTCGTCGGATTCACTAATGCCGAAGAGATCTTAGGCCGCTACCCTCACCAGCTCTCGGGCGGCCAGCGCCAGCGCGTACTCATTGCAGGTGCCGCGCTTCTTAAGCCGCGCCTTCTTATCTGCGACGAACCGACATCTTCACTTGATACTGTCACGACTGTATCGATCCTTGCCCTGCTTAAGGAACTTTGCCAGAAGCTTAGGATAACCATCCTTTTCATCTCACACGATCTGTCGGCCGTAAGAGGTTTCTGCGACCGCGTCATGGTCATGAAGGACGGCAAGATCATCGATAAGGACACGACATCAGATATATTAAGCAACCCCAGAAATGCTTATACTGCAGAGCTTCTGACCAACGCAAGGCTCGACACAAGGATACTGGGCCTGGAGCCCGCCAACGTGGATTACAGCGCAAGCCCCGTCCTCACGGCCAGGGACATAACGGCAGGATACGGAAGGTCGCTTTTCGAGCGCGTCAGGAAAACATCCGAAGAAAAGACAGACAACAACGTCCTGCACGGCGTCTCTTTAGATGTATATCCCAACGAGATCTTAGGCCTCATCGGCGGCTCCGGCAGCGGCAAGACTACGCTCATCAGATCACTTTTGGGACTCCTTCCTCACGAAGGAGCGGTCAGCATAAAGAGCGCAAGTGTCGGTGCGATCTTCCAGGATCCGGTGTCATGCCTGAACCCCGCACACACGATCAAGTGGCACATGTCAGAGGCATTGAGGTCATCACCAAAAGACCCCGGTAAAGGGTTCAAAGGCAGGGCTAAAGCTCTCAAGCGGATAATCACCGTGCTCGAAGAATGCGGCCTCGGAGCTAAATATTTAAACCGCCGTCCGAACGAACTGTCGGGCGGACAGCGCCAGCGTATCGCTATAGCAATGTGCCTTATCCAGGAGCCTGCTCTCATCGTGGCAGACGAACCGTTCTCTTCGCTGGATGCAAGTTCTTCCGCCGAACTCTTAAAGCTCATGACGGACATCAACCGCGAGCGTCACACGGCGTTCCTTCTTATCACGCACAACATCCACATCGTACGACAGATCTGCCCGCGCATTATCGTTATGGACGAAGGCAGGATCTGCGAAGAAGGAACCACTGCAGAAGTCCTGACCAACCCCAGATCAGAATGCACCGCCGCGCTTCTCGAAGCCGAGCGCCGGATCCACGGCATCTGAACTCCACAAAAAACAGACACTAAGAAAGGCTGCCCACGAATGAGCAGCCTATCTCAAGGGTGATCTATATAAAGTGAAGTCACTTTTAAGTAATTAATGTAGTTTTTCTACCACCCAAAATCTTTATCTGAAAAATCAATTGAATTCAATTCCGTATACGCTCTCAAGTGCTGTAACCTGAGCATCTGTTAATGTGAATCTCTCATTATTGTTGATCGGATCCCAGTTAAAAGAGACACCAGTACTGTTGAGCGCATTGCCAATTACGTTTCCGCCGTTATTAAGGCCCTTGATATCATATGTGCCGTTGTTGTTTTTCCATACCTGAACGCTGCCGTCATTCCACTGGTTATAGAGCAAGCCGATAGTTGTGGAACCGTCTTGATTCTGGTCTATGGACATAACACCACTGCCTGCAGTACCACGTGTGACTGTCTGACCGGAAAAAGTAACTGTACCGGAACCGCCACCATTATTGTGGGCTGTAGTCGTTGCAGACGTCTCAGAAGGCTTAGGCGTAGGAGTATTCGTAGGAAGAGGTGTGGGTGTCGTCTTAGGATCTACATCACCGCCGCCGTTGGTGCTTTCATCGCTATTCTCATCTTCACTGGATTCTTCTGTAGCTTCGCTGTCCTTCGGCTTATAAGAAGGGATCTCCGCAAAATCTGCAGCGTCCTTATTGATCGCATCGACTTCGGATCTTGCAGCGTTCTCGAAGTTGTCACCGTTGTTCTCTTTGAGATTCTTCTGAGTCTCACGGGCTCTGGATAAAGTAATTGCAACGCCTGTAAATGCTGCAGCAGAAACAATTACAACTATGGCCGTAACGATCAGGATCTCTGTGAGAGTAAAGCCTCTCTTGCTGTTGCTCATTTTTTTCATATAGATCACACTCCCTTGAATCAGATTTACCCTTGAATCACTAATATTCATCTGATAGTAAAATTATAAATGCCCAATTCTTTAAAATTCAATCACTAAGATATTGATTTTATGAGGGTGCTTTTAACAATATGTTACAAACAATTAAATAAGTTCTGAATGGAGTATCCTTCGCGCTTCTTCAAGAAGATATTCCCTTTTATTCGGGCACTTCTCCTCAAGATAGTTTTCGAACAAAAGCCCTAGGATATTGCCTATTTCGGGGCCCTTTGGGGCACCTAATCCGATTATGTCGTTGCCGTCTATCTCAAGATCCTTGATGTCGAAAACCGCTCCCGAAGCTCTTAGCTCCGCGCCGATCTTCTGAAGTTCTTCCAGGTGCTCTAATCTCTTTAATCCGAGAGAAGAATGCGCCAGGATATCGGCTCTCTGAAGGATCTGGAGCTTCTCGATTATCTCAGCGGGATATTCGCTCATAAACTTGTGGACAGCGATCCTGTCCGTATCTACATATGTATCGTGAAGCTTTACCAAAAGGCTGACATCAGTAATGAACTGCTTCGGGAACTTCAGTTCGTTCAAAACCCTCTCGCAGATCAGGCGGCTTACCAGAGGGTGGCCTTTCATGTGGCCTGCTCCTGACCTGCCGATCACGAAGCACTCAGGCTTGCCGAGATCGTGGAAAAGAGCGGCCATCGCAAGCTCCGGATCTCTTCCTTCATCCTCCGAATAAGGAATGTTATCCAGGACTTCGAGAGTGTGCTCAAGCACATCCTTGTCGTGATATTTGGATTTCTGGTCGAAGCCGCGGCATACGGCGATCTCAGGGATTATGACGCTCAGCACCTTCCAGCCGCGCCTGACGGCTTGGGGCGCGTACTTGCCCGTAACGATCCCCGTAAGCTCGCCTGCGATCCTCTCGCCTGATATGTTCTTCAGTTCATCAGCCCGCTCTTCCATTGCGCGGAGAGTGTCCTGCTCTATATCAAAGCCAAGTTTGGATACAAACCTTATGCCTCTTAAGATCCTCAGCGCGTCTTCGCTGAAACGCTTATCAGGATCGCCCACCGCTCTTATCAGGTGTTTTCCGCAGTCTTCAAGACCGCCTGTCGGATCGCATATCCTGCCGTCACGATCCATATACATCGCGTTGATAGTAAAGTCCCTTCTCCTGACATCTTCTTCGATAGTGGTCTTGAAAACGACTTCATCGGGCCTTCTCAGATCAGAGTATTCCCCGTCTTCGCGGAAGGTGGTAACCTCGACATTTCCTCCGCTTGTTACAGCCGTAACGGTGCCGTGCTTTGCGCCGGTATCGAAAAACTCTATCCCCGCATTCCTGAATATCTCTATGGTCTCACCGGGCAATGCCGAAGTCGCAACATCGTAATCGTGGGGCTCTTTGCCCAGAGCAAAATCGCGCACAGCGCCGCCTGCCACGAAAGCGCTAAAGCCTGATCCTTCGATCAGCTTCATGATCTTTAACACGTAGTCCGGAATGCGGTTTGCGTCTGTTATATTTTCGCGCGTATTAATATCCATAAACAGATTATAACAAACACCAAAACGTCATATTCTCGAAATAATAGACACATTATTTAAAACTATAATTATTTTGTTAAATTATGCGCGCGTGCTCGCTGCTTTGGGAGGATAATATGATTTTTACGAGAAAACCCTATCAGATCGACTCCGTCTACTTCGAAGACAACACCCTTAAGATCGGCTGTCAGTGCCAGGAATATTCCGAATCACTTACAGGCGGCAGGGCCTGTTTCTCCGACACAAAAGGAAGGATAACCGTATCGGTCTTCTCACCTGCAAATAAGATCATCGCAATAAAGGTCACCAACCATCATGCCGAGCCGAGAACGAGAGTCTCTTCCGTTATCGATCTGAGACCGTCAGTTAACGGGGCGATCGAGGACAGAGGCGAATATCTCGCATTCAAGAGCGGACCTTTTGAAGCTCATATCGACAAAAAGATCCTCTCCATCAAGTTCTTCTATTGCGGCAATGAGATCCTGAGCCAGAACGGCAACATGCCCGTCTTCTACAGATCAGACTCCGGCTCCGAGAGCTGCTTTACAGTATCTCCGAATGCTTCCACAGGTGCATGCTTTAACCTGAATCCCAGAGAGATCTTATACGGATTGGGCGGTGCAGGCACTTCGATCATCCGCAACGGCCAGGTCGTTAAGGGTGAAGACTTTAAGGGCACTCCCGGCACCGAGCACATTCCGTTCATCCTCTCAGATGCTAAATACGGCCTGTTCGTAAACACAAACCGTCCCGTCACTTTCGACGTGGGCTCAGAGAGCTCCGTCCTCTCCTTCGAAGCCGAAGGCGAAGACATCGAGTACAACATCATCGCAGGTGATACTCTTGTCGAGATCCTTGAGACATATACACAGCTCAACGGCCGCACACCTGTACTGCCTTACACAACAGGCGGAATCGCTTTGTCTCTTGTCGACGATTACACTATCACGGCACAGGACATTGTTGATTCGGTCAGAGAGGCACTTCATGCAGGCGTAAATGTCTCGGAAGTCTGGATAGGCAACTCATGGCACCCTGACTATGCTCCTTACGGATTTACTTTCGATACCGTCAGATTTCCTGATCCCAAGGCTTTTGCCAGAGCCATGTTAGACCTCGGAGTCACTCTGGGTATCTCCATCAATCCGTATGTTTCCGAGAGAGCTCCCGAATATAACGAACTCCTCGATACAGGCAGCCTTGTCTCATTCCCTGACGGCAGAGCCGTTCTCTGTGATGCCGACAAGGGCGGCGTCGCTATCCTTGACCTGAATATTCCCGCAACAAGAAGCTGGCTCATCAACACATGCACCGGCCTTGCAAGCAACGGCTTTAATATGTACGAATCAAATTACACCGGCGCTCTTGCAGATGCCTATGAGAATGCATGCGGAAAGAAAGATTATCTCCAGAACTTTGCATGCATCCTCAATTCTACTTTGAGCGATGTATCAGCAAGAGAGCATGGCAGGCTCGGTTCATTCATTATCACGGATTCCGTAGGCTCCGGCGACCAGCAGTCACCCTACAGAAATATCTACAACACCATGACACCCGATTACTCTGCCTTAAGCGCTGCAGTCAAGAACGCTTTGTCTTATAACCTTACGGGCTTCGGCGGCATCAATATCGATATTCCGGAGAAGGACATCACCGATCCCAAGCTTTTCGATCGCTGGGTAGCATTCGCGGCTTATGCTCCGCACGCAAGATTCAAGGGAACTCTCAAGCTTCTTGAAGACGCGAAAACGCTTACCGCGGTCAAGGCATTCTGCGCTATCAGGACAGGCCTTGCTCCCTACATCTATTCATGCCTCTGCGAGCACGTTAACTACGGCACACCCGTTGTCCGCGCAATGGCACTTGAATTTGCAGGCGACCCCGCTGCGCAGTCTTCCAACACGCAGTACATGCTGGGCTCCACGCTCCTCGTAGCTCCTGTCACTTCTCCTGCTGACAACATGAGGATCTACATCCCTTCAGGCATCTGGACAGACTTCATGACGCACGAGAAAGTACAGGGCCCCCGCTATATTTCCAAGAAGGCTGCTCCTGGAACACTTCCCGTTTATGTGCGTCCCAATTCGATCGTTCCTACGAGAACACCCGATAACACGACTGTAGGTACAGTCCTTGATAACCTGACATTTACCTGCTTCGGATTAAGCCAGGGCAATACTGCTGCCTGCGAGGTTTTCGCTGACGGCGGCCAGAATTCAGGCATCATCACCGCTGAAGTCGAGGGCAACAGGATCACTGTCCGCACCCAGAATCTCGGTGGCAACAAGCGTCTCGTCCTGTCGGGAATATTCAATGTGGTAGGACTCTCCGAATCCGTACCCGAGAAACTCAGTTACGGTACTTCGATCGATTTCTCGAGCAACGAATTAGTTATCAGCCTTGGCTAAACCGACCTCGTCAAAATACGAGATCAAGTCTGCGAAATACTCTTCCTTCACGGGTTCATTCTGGATCTCGTGACGGTAGGGTCCGTAGTTTTTGACCTTTGCGATCTTGGCTCCGGCTTCCTTCATCCTGGCGATGACCTTCTCAACGCCCTTGCCGTAGCTGCCTACGGGGTCTTCTTCCCCGTATGTAAACATGCACGGACGGTCAGGTATGAGCGCATAAGCTTCGTCGCTCTGCATGTATGCGACAAGGCCGAATAATGTCTTGAAGCCTTCGCTCGTGAAGCAGAATCCGCACATCGGGTCGTTCACGTATTTATCTACTTCTTCAGGTATCGTGGACAGCCAGTCGTTATGCGTCCTGGGCTTTGTGACCCTCTTGTTGTAGCTTCCGAAAGCGATCACGTTGAGCAGGTGGTTTTTTACCTTCTTACATCCGAGAACGCATGCGGTGCTTGCCAGTGCTTTACCCAGACCTACAGCCGGGTTAGGTCCCATCGTCGAAGCGAAAACATATCCGTCAAACTGTCTGTTATATCTCGGCGTCGAGAATATGCATCTTACTACAAATGATCCCATCGAGTGCCCGTAGAGGATATACTTCAGGCCCTCTCTTCCGAATCTTTCAACGGCATACTCGTGCATGCCCATTACATCGGTAAGAAGTACCTGCCAGGAATTCTTGCATCCTCCGAAATATCCTTTCGGGAATTTCTTATCCTTATTCAGCTCATATGTCGCGCCGTGTCCGGGCATATCCATTCCGCATACGTGATAACCGGCTTCGTTGAACTTAGCAATCATCTCCTCGTAACGCGCGATATATTCCGCCATGCCGTGGCATATCTGCACGACGCCTTTTATCTCATTCGCCTGTGACGGATAGAAAAAGCCTGCGATCTTAACGCCGCCGCCGATCGAACTGACGAATTCTTTCTTCTCAGGATTAAGCTTTGGCATTAAGTATCCCCCTTTAAGGCTAATGATTTATCTTTTTCTGCTGTTTCTCATGAGAAGCAGTCTGAAGAGCGTCAGTGCGGAGCTCGCAAGAGCGATCGCATAAGTATCGCCTGCAGCCCAGAGGACTTTCTTCGCGGCTATATACTGGTCATCAGAGACCCAGCCGAATTCCTTCATCGCCTTAAGTCCTCTCCTGCTCGCATTGCGCTCGATAGGAAGAGTAACGAGGTAGAAAATAACGACTATTGAATAAAGGATGATGCCTATGGTGCTGATATTGTATCCGAGATCGGACATCTCATAGCTTTTTGCAGAAGACATGATGACAACGCCGATGATGGCGATCCATACACTGAAGCGTGATGTTATGCTTGCCACAGGAGCGATCAGCTGACGGATCTTGTAAGTGATCATGTTCGAATGAGCCTGGCATGCGTGTCCGCATTCGTGAGCCGCAACTGCGACTGCTGTAATGGAATTCTTGCCATAAGTCGTATCGGACAGATTGATCGTATCCTTCTTCGGGTTATAGTTATCTGTCATTGAGCCTGCAACATAATCGATGGTTACTCCGGTAACTTCATTGGCCTGGAGCATCTCGCGCACGCAGGTATTTGCGTCCTTGCCGCTTGCCACGGGCACATCGCTGTATTTCTTAACAAGGCTGTTAAGCCTTGCCTGTATGATGATGCTGAATATCATCAAGCCGATCGCTGCAGCGTAGAATATGCCGCTGTAATCACCTAAATATCCGAGCCACATATGTTTTAACCTCCAAAATCGCCTTATTCCGTTCAGACGTTTTACCTAGGGATAATTCTATCATCTTTTCGGGACGGCGGTATCGCCATACTATTTCCGCAAGATGAAAATTGCATTTTCTTCTTTTTTTCTTAAAATAGGAAACAATAAGAAAAATTAATGCATTTTCATATTGCTCCGCTTCTGCTTGTTTGGTATGCTACCATACAAGATAAGACTCGAAAATGATTTCTTATTCACGCTTACTTCCAACAGGAGGGATAAAGGAATGTTTGAAATAGTTAAGAAGAAATGCCTTGGACCCAAGGTGTTCCTCATGGAAATAGTTGCTCCGCTCGTAGCATCAAAGGCAATGCCCGGTCAGTTCCTGATTGTCCGCGCCGATAAAGACGGCGAGAGGATCCCGCTCACCGTTTGCGACTTTGACCGCGAGAAGGGCATCATCACGATCGTCTATCAGACTGTCGGCGCCGAGACCGAGCGCATGAGCAGAATGAATGAGGGTGAGTGCTTCGCTGACGTCGTAGGCCCTCTCGGCAATCCTTCCGACCTTTGCGACCTCTCCATCGAAGAATTAAAGGCCAAGAAGATCCTCTTCATCGCAGGCGGTGTCGGCACGGCTCCCGTTTATAACCAGCTCAAGTGGCTCCACGACAACGGCATCGAGGTCGACTGCATCCAGGGCGCGAGGACAAAAGAACTCCTCATCTTCGAAGATGAGATGAAGGCTGTCACAAAGAACCTGTACTTCGCGACAGACGACGGCTCTTACGGCATCCACGGCAATGTCTGCGTCGCACTGCAGCAGCTCTGGGACGAAGGCATCCGCTACGATCACTGCGTCGTAATTGGACCTGTCATCATGATGAAGTTCGCCTGCCAGCTCACCAAAAAGCTCGGCATCCCTACGGTCGTATCAATGAATACGATAATGGTCGACGGCACCGGCATGTGCGGCGCCTGCAGACTCTTAGTAGGCGGCGAGGTCAAGTTCGCATGCGTCGACGGTCCTGAATTTGACGGCCACGAAGTTGATTTCGACCAGGCTCTCCAGCGTTCACGCCTCTATAAAACACAGGAAGGCGAGCTGATGTTAAGGCTCACCGAAGGCGATACTCACAGCGGCGGCTGCGGCATGTGTTCATAAGGGGGATAGGAAAATGGAAATTGATGTATTAAAGAAAATACCGGTAGCAGAGCAGGATCCTCAGGTCCGCGCCGCGAATTTCGATGAGGTGTGCCTCGGCTACACAAAGGAAGAAGCAGTGCTCGAAGCTTCGCGCTGTCTTAACTGCAAGAACGCGCGCTGCATGCAGGGCTGCCCCGTATCCATCAACATCCCCGGCTTCATCGCAAAGCTCAAGGACGGCGATGTCGAAGGCGCTTATGAAGTTATCTCATTATCTTCTTCCCTTCCCGCAGTCTGCGGACGCGTATGCCCCCAGGAGACCCAGTGCGAAGCCCAGTGCATCAGAGGCATCAAGGGTGAAGCAGTATCCATCGGCCGTCTCGAGAGATTCGTCGCAGATGCCGCAAAGGATATGGGCATCAAGCCCAAGCTTCCTGCTGACTTAGTCAAGAAGGGCAAGAAAGTCGCAGTTATCGGCGCAGGTCCTTCGGGCCTTACATGCGCAGGCGACCTCGCGAAAATGGGTTATGACGTAACTATCTTCGAAGCCCTCCACAAGGCAGGCGGCGTTTTGGTCTACGGCATTCCGGAGTTCCGTCTCCCCAAGGACAAGGTCGTTGCAAAAGAGATCGAGAATGTTAAGGGCTTGGGTGTTGAGATCGTTACTGACTGTGTAATCGGCCGCTCGCTCACCATCGACGACCTTTTCGAGAAGGAAGGCTTCTCGGCCGTATTCATCGGCTCAGGCGCAGGTCTTCCCCGCTTCATGAACATCCCGGGCGAACAGGCATTAGGCGTGTTCTCTGCTAATGAATATCTCACAAGATCCAACCTCATGGGTGCCTTCTCACCTGATTCGAGAACACCCATCATGAGAGCCAAGAAGGCCGTCATCGTAGGCGGCGGCAACGTTGCTATGGACGCTGCCCGCACCGCGAAAAGACTCGGCGCTGAGGTCCACGTGGTATACCGCCGTTCCGAAGCAGAGCTTCCCGCGCGTGCAGAAGAAGTCCATCACGCCAAGGAAGAAGGTATCATTTTCGATCTGCTCACAAATCCCGTCGAGATCATCGCAGACGATAACGGCTGGGTAACAGGCTGCAAGTGCATCCGCATGGAGCTTGGCGAACCCGACTCTTCCGGCAGAAGATCACCAGTCCCCGTCGAAGGCTCAGAATTTACGATCGAGTGCGACGCTGTCATCATGTCGCTCGGCACGTCTCCCAACCCGCTCATCAAGAAGACGACTTCAGGTCTTGACGTCAACCGCAAGGGCGGCATCATTGTCAACGAGTCCGAGATGACGACAAGAGACGGTGTTTTCGCAGGCGGCGACGCGGTAACAGGCGCGGCAACGGTCATCCTCGCCATGGGTGCAGGCAAGTCAGCGGCGAAAGGAATCGACGAGTATCTGTCGAAGCAGTGATAATTGATTTATAAAAGAAGGGCTGTCCGGTGGGGCAGCCCTTTTTCATTGGCCTCAAATCCATTTCAAAAATAAAGGAGCTGCCCCACACGGGACAGCTCCTATTGCTTTTATTGTAATCAGCAATTATGCGTTGCAGATGATGGAGAAATCCTCAGCCTTGAGGGAAGCACCACCTACGAGACCGCCGTTGATGTCCTTCTGAGCGAAGAGGCCTGCAGCGTTCTTAGCATTGCAGGATCCGCCATACTGGATCGTCATAGCAGCTGCATCTTCTGCGCTGTAGAGCTCAGCGATGACGCCACGGATGAATGCGCAAACTTCCTCAGCCTGCTCGTCTGTAGCTGTCTTGCCTGTGCCGATAGCCCAGATAGGTTCATAAGCGATCGTAATCTGGCAGAGCTTGTCAGCAGGGATATCCTTGAAAGCGCCAACGATCTGGCCCTTGATCCAGTCGAATGTCTCGCCTGCTTCACGCTGTGCAAGAGACTCACCGCAGCAGATGATAGGTCTTACACCATACTTAAGGAGTGCGAGAGCCTTCTTGTTAACTGTCTCGTCTGTCTCTGCGTTGTATTCACGTCTCTCGGAGTGGCCGATGATGCAGTAATTTACGCCCATCTTAGCGAGCCAGAGAGGTGAGATCTCGCCTGTGAA
>JAFZHS010000004.1 GCA_017554745.1 Clostridiales bacterium
GTCTCGGCGCAGACGGTACAGTTGGTGCTAACAAGAACTCCATCAAGATCATCGGTGACCACACAGACAAGTACGCTCAGGCTTACTTCTCTTATGACTCTAAGAAGTCCGGTGGTATCACAATCTCTGACTTGAGATTCGGTGACACACCTATCCGTTCTACATACCTCATCAACAAGGCTGACTTCGTAGCTTGCCACAACCAGTCTTATGTTTATGAGTACGATATGCTCTCAACACTGAAGCCCGGCGGAACATTCCTCCTCAACACACAGTGGACAAGAGAAGAGCTCGAGGAGAGACTCCCTGGCTCTATGAAGAGATATATCGCAAACAACAACATCAAGTTCTACACAATCGATGCTGTTGCTAAGGCTAAGGAAATCGGTCTCGGCGGAAGAATCAACACAATCTGCCAGTCCGCATTCTTCAAGCTTTCAGGCATCCTTCCTGTTGACCAGGCTGTTGACTACATGAAGAAGGCAGCTCTCAAGTCTTATGGTAAGAAGGGTGACGATATCGTTCAGATGAACTATGCTGCTATCGACGCTGGTGTTGATGCAGTTGTTGCAGTTGACATTCCTGATTCATGGAAGACAGCTGAGGATAAGCCGGTTGAGAAGAAGGCTGTTCCTGAGTTCATCGAGAAGGTTGTTAACGTAATGAACAGACAGGAAGGTAACAAGCTCCCTGTATCTACATTCGTTGGCATGGAAGATGGTACATTCCCTCAGGGTACAGCAGCTTACGAGAAGCGTGGTACAGCAGTAGACATTCCTGTATGGGATGCTTCCAAGTGTATTCAGTGTAACCAGTGCTCCATCGTTTGCCCTCACGCTGCTATCCGTCCTTTCCTCCTCACAGAGGAAGAGGCTGCAAATGCACCTTTCGAGACAAAGCAGGGTATGAAGCCTTACGACAACATGAAGTTCAGAATCCAGGTTTCCGCTATGGACTGTCTCTCTTGCGGTGTCTGCGTTGAGTCTTGTATCGCTAAGGAAAAGGCAATCACAATGGCTCCGTTGAAGGACAACCTTAAGGAAGCAGAGAACTGGGATTACTGCATCGCTCTGTCTCATAAGGACAACCCGATGGCTAAGGCTAACGTCAAGGGTTCACAGTTCGAGCAGCCGCTCCTTGAATTCTCCGGTGCATGCGCAGGCTGCGGTGAGACACCTTATGCTAAGCTCTTAACACAGCTCTTCGGCGACAGAATGCAGATCTCCAACGCTACAGGTTGTTCTTCAATCTGGGGTGGTTCTGCTCCTTCTATGCCTTATACAACAAACTACAGAGGCTTCGGTCCTGCATGGGGCAACTCACTCTTCGAAGATAACGCTGAGCACGGTCTCGGTATGTATCTCGGTTACAAGCAGCTCAGATCAAGAGCTAAGATGCTTGTTGAAGAGACAGTAGCTGCTACAGCTTCTGATGACCTCAAGGCTGCAGCTCAGGCTTGGATCGACGGATTCAATTCTGCTGAGAACACACGTGAGATCGCAGAGAAGCTCGCTGAGGCTCTCAAGGCTGAGGGTTCTGACGCAGCTAAGAAGGCTCTCGATTATGAGGACTTCTTCATGAAGAGATCACAGTGGATCATCGGTGGTGACGGATGGGCTTACGATATCGGTTACGGCGGACTCGACCACGTTCTCGCTACAGGTGAGGATGTCAACGTTCTCGTACTCGATACAGAGGTTTACTCCAACACAGGCGGACAGGCTTCCAAGTCCACACCTCAAGGTGCTGTTGCACAGTTCGCTGCAGGCGGTAAGCACGTTAAGAAGAAGGATCTCGGTATGATGGCTATGAGCTACGGCTACGTTTACGTTGCTCAGGTTGCTATGGGATCTGACAAGAACCAGCTCATCAAGGCATTCACAGAGGCAGAAGCTTACCAGGGACCTTCCCTCGTTATCTGCTATGCTCCTTGTATCAACCACGGTATCAAGGGCGGCCTCAAGGTAGCTCAGCAGAGAGAAAAGGCAGCTGTAGAGTGCGGTTACTGGCACCTCTTCAGATTCAACCCTGCTCTTGCAGCAGACGGCAAGAATCCTTTCACTCTCGATTCCAAGGAGCCTACAGCTGACTTCTTCGAATTCCTCAAGGCAGAAGTACGTTACAACTCTCTCTACAAGAAGTATGATGCAGACGTTGTTGACGGTCTCTTCCAGAGATGCTATCAGGATTCCAGAGATCGTTATGCTTCTTATGTTAAGAAGGCAAACGAGGCTTAATCGTTAAGTTATTAACCGATTAATTCAGGGGCTGTCCCGAGATGGGACAGCCTCTTTTTTTGTCCTCAAAAAAGGAAAGTTTGCCTTAAGATGTGCCCAATCGGAGGATTAATCCATGCTATAATTAGCAAAGCAAATTAAGGAAGTGAACAAGGCTTACAGTATGAAAAGCAATAAAGGCAGCGAAGATTACTCAAGACTTCTGATCAACGACAGTCTTTTGCCCGATATATTCCTCGTAAGATATGCCCAGGAGCTTAGCAGGAATGCTTTGCTCGTATATCTCTGGATCAACATGACGGGGAATAAGAACAGCTTTGACGACAGTACAGTACGCCAGTTCAAGATAATCCCGGACGAAGAGATAGATAAGACTTTAGCCGAGCTTATGGCTTCAGGCCTCATCAACCGCAAAGACAAGACTTATTATTTCGATGACATCAAGGCACGCGAAGTGGAAGAATACGTCCAGGCACAGAAGGCGAGAGGCCTAGATCCCGATTCCGTCTTAAGCAGCGACGAGAAGGAGAGAACTACCCTTGCGGAGTCTATCTCCAAGACGTTCTACCAGGGCGAGCTTCCTTATATTTTCTACAGACTTATAGATAAGTGCCTCTACGAGTATAAGTTTGACAGCATCGTATGCTACAAGCTTTTCGAAGAGGGATATGACCAGTCCATTCACAGATCGAATATCCAGATGGAAAACCGTGCGCGCGAATGGTACGAGAAGGGTTATACGGATATCAAGAGCCTTGAGAAGCACCTTGAGGTCAGTGCCCGTTACAAGAAGCTCGTTAAGCTTACGGGAAGCCTCATGCGCAAGAGATTAAACGGCCTTGATCTTGACCGCGTTAAGAGCTGGGCAGAAGATCTAGATGCCACGGAAGAGCTTGTTACTCTCGCTTTTAAGGAGAACGAATTCAGGAGCAACCTTACGCTTAAGAATGTCGGTGATACGCTTGCGAAGTGGTACGACCAGGGTATTAAGACAGCAGAAGAAGCTGCCAGGTTCAGCGAAGAAGAGCATAAAGAGAATAAGCGCAAGGCCACCAGAAGGAAGGCTAATGCCGGTTCTTCCTGGCGTACCGGCGAAGAGGCCGGCATCGGCGCAGGCAGGACGGACGGGTCTGAGAAGAAGGCTTCTGATGATAACCCGTCAGATGATGACAATGATATCCCCGACGATATCCTCAATATGTTTGGTGATGACTGATTATGAAGACCATTAAAGAGCTTATAAGAGAAGGACTTACCGAAGTTGCTGCCACAAGAGATATCAACAGGCAGGAATCCGTTAAGCGTGTTTATAAGGAATGTCCGGATCTCAAGGACATTGACGACCAGATCCTGGAAGTCCGCAACAGCAGGTTCATTGCCGTTATCGATAACGACGAGAGACTGATCAAGCGCTTTGATGTTGCCGAAGAAGAGCTTATGGTAAAGCGCGACAAGATCATAGCGAGAAATAATATTGATCCTGATTTTGATTCTGAGAAGAATATCTGCGACAAATGCGGTGATACCGGTTTTACAAAGGGCTCTGACGGCACGGTAAAGGTCTGCTCCTGCAGGAAGAAAGAGCTTGAGATGTGCTATGAGCAAAGCGGCATGGCAGATTACTCTTCTTATAAGATGAAGAATTACAGGGACGATTATCTTGGCAACGCTGCTTCGCGCAAGAAGATCAAGAACGAGCTTTTGAAGGTCATGCTTGGTCTTGAAAGCGGCGAAGGCAAGTCGCCTTTGTGCGTATATTCGGCTCCGCCCCAGACCGGCAAGACTTTCCTTGCCGTAGGCGTCTGCAAGACAGCGATCAATCTTGGCAAGAGTGCATTCTATGCCAAGTGTGAAGATCTGGCGACGATAGGGACTGACACTCTGGAAGATCTTAAGCATATAGATTTTCTCGTCATCGATGATTTTGCGGATGCGGTCACTATGTATAACAATGTGGGATCGGTCCTGAATTCCATTCTTGAGACGAGAGCGGCAGCAGATCTTCCTACGGTCCTGGTCACACCGTTCCCCAAGAGCGAGCTTGTAAACAAGTGCGACATGAGGATCAGCGGCAAGCTCCAGTCAGCAAAGCTGATATCTTCGGAAGGAAGGTAAAGATCTTCCGATGAATGTGCGCTGCGGGACCGACATCGTAGATATCTCAAGGTTTGTAAAGATAATAGAAGACGATAACACGTCTTTTATCAACAAGTGTTTCACCGAAGGTGAGATAAGCTATTGCAATGCGTCCAAGGATACAAAAAAGAAAGCTGAGCGCTTTGCCGCAAGGTTTGCTGCCAAGGAAGCAGTCGGCAAGGCTCTCGGCACCGGCCTTATGAGCGAAGGCGTCGGAATGCATGATATTGAAGTCATAAAGGATGAGAAGGGTGCCCCCGCCGTAAAGCTTACAGGCGGCGCACTCACACATGCCGGAGATATCGGAATGAGCTCAGTCTCGGTCAGCCTGTCACACGACGGCGGAATGGCCATAGCTTACTGCGTGATGCTGTCGGAGAAGTAATATGAAGAGACAGAACAAGCAGGATAAAGGTTCTATTTTTAAGGGCGCCGAGCGCAAGAAAAAGCAGGTCATCGGTGAAGAAGTCGCGCCTAAGGATATAAGGCATCTTGAGCGTACCGTAAAGCTTCCTTTCCTTGCGGATATGGAAGAAGGCAAGGAGGAGTACGGCAGTGCCGAAGACATGCAGGAGAAGTGGGGTCTTTCTGAGAAGCAGGCGACATTAAATGTCGTCCGAAAGAGAAGGATAATAAGCCTTGCCATTGCTTTTGCAGCGTTCATCCTTCTTATAGTAGGCGTTTTCTACATACTTCCGAGAGTATTGCCCGGACTTTTCAAAGGATCCAACATCGAGCTCTTCATCGAGCCTGTAATCAACCTCGAATATGAAGATCCTTCGTACAGAGTCGTTATAGACAGCACGTTATCCCTCATGACCGAGCCCGATCCTGCTTCGACCAGAATAGCGGAAGTACTATACAATGAGGCAGTTATCTATTTAGGCGACAGTACGAATGGCTACTGCAAGATAAGGACATTAGACGGACTTGAAGGATTTGTTACTGCTTCAAGCCTTATCAGCGACATGAAATCGGTAGAGCCCGACGTCCACCAGTTCAAACTTATTGTTTCTGATCCGTCGAAAAACATCATGACCCACGCGAGCAACGGTACGTTGATAAAGAAAGTCATGATGAATACCGTTCTTTACGGCGATATTAAAAGAGAAGGCGTTTACCAGGTCACTCTTCCGGGCGGCACCACCGGATGGATAGGATCTTCAGGCGTAATCGAGCTCTCGCCCAGAGCGGAGACGGAAGAGGTCTCCAGCCGTTATTTCGTGAGCTCGGTGCTGACTTTTGTTAACGCGAAATATATCCAGAACGGCATGTCCGTAGACGGCGCATCAGTTAACGGCGCGGTCTATGTCTGTGCCGAGATCAACGGAATATCCATCCCGAGGACCATGGAAGGTCAGGCAGAGGCCGGAATAGAGGTCATCCCCGAGCCTGACGCCGTTACGGGACAGATAATGATAGACCAGATCCAGCCAGGAGACATACTGTTCCTTTCCAGCCCCAACAAGGCCCCGGGAGATAAGGAAATATACGAAATGGCGGTCTGTACGGACTACGGAACGCTGTTTATGCTGTCGCCGGCAAGGACTACGGTAAGACTCCGCAACTTCCAATCAGGCGATGATATTTGTCAACGAATCATTACTATTAGAAGATTATTCAGCAGTAAGGTAATGTAGGCTTAAAAACTTGTTGCAACATCAAATCGGTTGTGGTATTATTCTTAGGCATTTGAATTCTAACAGGAGGTGTTTGCATGGCTAAGTGTGAAGTTTGCCAGAAAGATATGTTCTTCGGCAGAAAGATCAGAATCACGCGTTCACAGATTTCCAGACGTGCTCTTACTAAGCAGCAGGCTAACGTACACAGAGTTAAGGTTGTTGTTGACGGCACCCCCAAGACCATGAACGTTTGCACTCGTTGCCTTCGTTCCGGCAAGGTAGAAAGAGCTTAATTAATAGTTTTAACCGGTGATTCAAGAGGTTGTCTCATATGAGGCGACCTCTTTTTTGCGCATTAAGTGTATTATCCTTGTCGTACTTCTTGGAATTCTGTATTTTTTCGCTGCATTTTCTCGGAATAAATACAGATAAAGCGCCCGGGATTTCTGTATTTTTCGGCTTGTTTTTACTTAGAAAAATACAGAATCACCACACTGAAAGCGCGGGACAAAAAAAGAGACTGCTATATCAGCAGTCTCTTTGAAGCATCAGCTTTTGTTGAAGATCACTTCTTAACTTCGATAACCGACTTGCCGCCCATGTAAGGTCTCAAAGCTTCAGGGATCCTGATGGAGCCGTCTTCGTTGAGATTGTTCTCTAAGAAGGCGATGAGCATTCTCGGAGGAGCTACGCAGGTGTTGTTAAGAGTGTGGGCAAGGTATGTGCCCTCAGAGCCTCTGATCCTGATCTTGAGACGTCTTGCCTGTGCGTCGCCCAGGTTAGAGCACGAACCTACTTCGAAATACTTCTTTTGTCTCGGAGACCATGCCTCAACGTCGCAGGACTTGACCTTGAGGTCAGCCAGGTCGCCGGAGCAGCACTCGAGCGTTCTTACGGGGATGTCGAGTGAACGGAAGTAATCTACTGTGTTCTGCCAGAGTTTGTTGTACCATGTCATGGAGTCTTCAGGCTTGCAGACGACGATCATCTCCTGCTTTTCGAACTGGTGGATCCTGTATACACCGCGCTCCTCGATGCCGTGGGCGCCGACTTCCTTACGGAAGCAGGGGGAGTAGGATGTGAGTGTCTGGGGAAGCTTGTCCTCGTCTGTGATCGTATCGATGAACTTACCTATCATGGAGTGCTCGGATGTACCGATGAGGTAAAGGTCTTCGCCTTCGATCTTGTACATCATGTTCTCCATCTCGGCAAAGCTCATAACGCCTGTAACAACAGAAGATCTGATCATGTAAGGCGGGATGTAATATGTGAATCCGCGGTCGATCATGAAATCTCTTGCGTAGGAGAGGCATGCGGAATGAAGTCTTGCGATGTCGCCCTTGAGGTAGTAGAAACCGTTGCCGGATGTCTCTCTGGCCTGGTCGAGCTCGATGCCGTCAAGTTTTTCCATGATGTCAACGTGATAGGGAACCTCAAAATCAGGAACGAAAGGCTCGCCGAACTTCTCAATCTCTACGTTTTCTGAATCGTCTTTGCCGATCGGGACGGAAGGATCGATGATGTTAGGGATAACGAGCATGATCTTTCTGATCTCTTCTTCGAGCCGGGTCTCCTTTACGGAAAGAGCTTCGAGCTCATCGGCCATGTCGGTGACCTGCTTCTTTACGACTTCAGCTTCGTCCTTTTTGCCCTGAGCCATGAGGGCGCCGATCTGCTTGCTGACCTTGTTGCGGTTAGCTCTCAAAGCTTCTGCGCGGGTCTTGCTCTCACGGTATTCCTTATCGAGCTCGATTACCTTGTCTACCAGGGGAAGCTTCTCGTCCTGGAACTTGTTCTTGATGTTCTGCTTTACGATGTCAGGATTGGTACGTAAAAATTTGATATCAAGCATTGTGTCACCTCTTATATATCTCTTGAAAATAAACTACCTAATTGTATGCTTAGAAGCCGTTAGTTTCAATCAGTCTCCACAGACATATCTCCGTCGTATGTGCCGGAAGGATATTTGCATGAAGGATCCCATAAGATAAACTCGTTGATCCCGAGATCCTTGATGGCCTTTATCTGTGAATTGATCTCATAATAGCCGTATTCGATGTAATTGCCCTTGCCGATGTAGGAAGCCGTAAAGGCCTGCAGATAAGGCCTTACATTGGTGAAGCCTTCCTGCTTGTAGATCGGCTGGCATTCGTGAAGAACGCTGAATACCATAAGGTACGGCTCTTTGTCAGGATACTTGAAAGTGTGACCCGCGAGCATCGTGCCCAGAGCGTAGTGGGAAGGGTAGACCATCGGACAGCACGAGTCTATGCCCGTCATTCCGAGTGTCTCGAAGTCCTGGCCGATTATGGCAGCGTCGCTGGGTGATGTTAACACGATACCGAAAATATCCGCCGATACGGGAACACCGTATGTATCCTGGATCCTGATCCTTGCTTCCTGAAGGAATCTGTTGACCGCTTCAGCCTTTGAAGGATACTGGTTTTCTTCGCCGTAGTAAGGCTTGACCTTGTTCTGGGTAGCTCCTGCGGGGAATCTTACGTAGTCGAACTGGATCTCGTCAACGCCATAGCCTACCGCTTCAATGCCGATCTCGATGAGGTAATCCCAGTTCTCTTCGCAGTAAGGGCTTAAGAACGGGTTATTACCTTCGTTGCTGAATTTGACGACGTTGTTGTTAGCATCGCGGATGGCTCTTTCGGGGAAGTGCTTTGCGGCTACGCGGTCATTGAATGATACTATTCTTCCGATGACCCTGATGCCGTTCTCGTGGCACTTGTTGACAACAGCTTCAAGATCGTATGCGTCCCATACATAACCGATCTCCCTTGCCGTTGCCACATTGGACATATAGGGAAGGCCGTATTCATTCTTAAGATCGATTACGATGGCATTGAGCTCACTGTTATTGCAAAGTTCTATTGCTTTATCAAGAGCGGATCCGGATCCGATATAAAGTGCTTTTACTTCAACGTGTTCGGGAACGATGACCTGGTCTTCGGGGAGCTCGGGAAGGGGACGCCAATAGCTGTCGGCAAGCTCTGATGCGGCCAGCTGCTCAGTGTGATAAACGATGGGTTCCGTGGTGGTTATTTCCGAATAGGAAGCCGAAGCAATGACGGGCACGTTAACGGGAGTGTCCTGCTTTTTTGTATAGTTGATCAGCTTTGTGATTCCCAGGGTGACTAATACTACTGCAAGTATAGCCGATACCGACAGCAAGACCGTCAGCGTACGTTTGAGCCCGGCTATCTCAAGATTGTCGTTGCCCGAAGTATTATTAACGTTATTATTATTTAGCATAGGACAATTATACAGACCTCGCCTTAAAAGGACAAATCATGTGCGGTTTGGCTCTTTATTACCTGAAATTCTTATGGCTTCAGCCCCCTGTCCCGCGAGCATTTAACGGCGTTCTGTGGTAAAATACTGTTATAAAAATTTGTCTTTTACAAAAGCAGGTTTGATATGATCGTTCGTAATTGTTCAGGCGGAATCGTTTTTAAAGAAGACAAGGTCTTGCTTGTCTGCAATGATAAGCAGGAATGGGGTTTTCCTAAGGGTGCTGTTAAGACAAGCAGCGATCTGAGCCTGTCTGATTTTGCCAGGGAAAGGATCAAGATCGAGTGTGATGTTGATGCCAGGGTCATAGCTCCCTGCGGTAAGACCAATTATGAATTCTATTCGATCTCAAGAAGAAAGCCCGTTCACAACAATATCTCATGGTTCGTTATGGAAGCTCAGAGTGATTACTGCAAGGCTTATCCGGAGTCGGGTACGATAGACTGCAGATTCGAAGAGATCACTAATGCACTCGATGATATCACCTACAGTCAGGATAAGTCCCTCCTTATGATGGCTTACCAGAAGTACAGGGAGAGCATCAAGGATTGAGCTTAAACATCACATTAAGTAAGACAGGTGATTCAAAGATCGAAGTTAAAAAGTCGGTCTTTATCGGCAGGAGCTTTCACATCACTTCTCCTGAGGATGCCGCGCAACACCTTGCTTCAGAGCGCAAGAAATATCCGGATGCCAGACATCTTTGCTATGCCTGGGTGCTTGGCGGGGACAATGCTAGGCAGAAGACGAGTGACGACGGCGAGCCCCAGGGCACAGCAGGCCAGCCTTTGTTAGAGCTCCTCACATCGAACGGATTTACCGATACGCTCGTATGCGTAACGAGATATTTCGGAGGCACGCTGCTTGGCACGGGCGGCTTAAGGCGCGCTTATTCAGACAGCGGCAGACAGGCTCTTATAAGCGGCGAGCCAGTGACATTAATACCTGCGTTAAGGTGGCACGAGAGCTGCTCTTATCCTTTTTTCGAGACATTATCGCGAAAAGCATCAGCATCCGGCTGGACTATCGGGAATATCGAATACGGGCAGGACGTCACTTGTGATATCACGGTGCCTGAGGAGAGAGAAGCGGAGTTTGTAAGGTTTTGCCTGGATGCTTCAGGCGGCGCCGTAGCTCCGGAAGATCCTGAGAAGATACTTATGAAGGGTGAGAAAATATCGATTTCCTGACTTGTGTTTTGACAAGAAATTGCCCAAAATAAGTGGAGCGTTCAGAATAAAATACTAAGTGAGCGCGGGTATAAGGGGATAGGTTCATGGAGAACGAGAACAAAGAGCAGCTTACAGAGCAGAAAAACAAAGCGCCTGAGAGGTCTGAGAAGGAGAAGAATCTCCGTTTTACCCTGATCGTTTTATCTCTTCTCCTGGTGGCCGGCGCGATATTTTCCGGATTCCAGTCGTTTTATATCTTCAAGCTGAATAACGGCGAGGAAGGCATTTTCTCTTACACCAAGACACAGAAGACAAATACCGATCCTACAAGCGCCATCGAATCCATGATCAATTCTGATGATCCTGCGGCCGATGAGCTGCCTGAGCCCTGGTTCGCTTTAGAGGATGCGGCTTCTGTCAGCGATCCCAATAAGACCAAGATGTCCGTGGTAGATATCGTTAAGGAAGTAAGCCCTGCGACAGTCCCCATCAGTGTTATCAATGTCGATGACAACAAGGAGACAAAGATCAGTTCGGGCACCGGCTTCATCATTACAAGTGACGGATATATCGTCACGAACCAGCACGTTGTCGTCCTCGCGGATAAGACTGTCAGCACATATTACGTTGTTGTTGTCCTGCCGGGTGACGATAAGCCTGTAAGGGCTGAGATCGTAGGCTCGGATGAGCAGACGGATATCGCGGTGCTTAAGGTCGATACCGATAAAGAGCTTCCGTGCGTTACTCTGGGCGATTCCGATACGCTTCAGTCAGGCGAGCTTGCGATAACTATAGGCAACTCCATGGGCAATTTTGACGACTCCGTAACGGTAGGCGTCATCTCCGCTCCTAAGAGGCAGATCACCAGGAACGGTTATCTCGTAGATGTCATCCAGACTGACGCGGCGATCAATCCCGGCAACAGCGGTGGACCTCTCATCAATTCATTTGCTGAGGTCGTGGGCATCACTAATGCCAAGATCGTTAATTCAACAACGGAGAACTTAAGCTTTGCCATCCCGATCAACTCGGTAAAGACGGTAATCGAGAGCATCATCAACTACGGCAAGGTCATCAACAGACCTTATCTCGGAATATCAGTTAAGTATGTAGCTGATGAGTCTTATTACGGCGCAAAGGGCGGAGTTTATATCGCCGAGGTCGTCGAGGGCGGCCCTGCAGCCAAGGCCGGCATTGAGGTGGGCGACAGGATCATCTCTATGGACGGTGTTGAAATAGTAGAGTCCGGTGATATTATTAAGGTGCGCGACGCGCACGAAGTGGGTGACGCGATCGACATCGTTGTCGAGCGCGACGGCAGGCAGATCACTCTGACGCTCGTTATCGGCGACAGCGCAGATTTCTAAGTTTATTATTCGAAAAGGATGTTATCTATATGAGCGGAAACGGCACAAAAAGAACAGGAACCAAGCTTCTGGCATGGATATTGATCGGAGCTATGCTCCTTACTTTTGTTTTCGCGATCATAATGGTAATTCTCTCGCAGAATCAGTACGCAAGCCTTTTCGGCGGCGGCTGATACTTACGGCACGTCCTTGATCTGATCTAATCCGTCGTTATTAAAACTCCAGGTATAATCAGCGGCTTTGCTTGTGATGAAGTTCTGATAATTGTTCATCCTAAGGAAGCTGTTTACTCTGTCATACCATTCGGGATTAGGTGATTCCGCGATAAAGTAAATGACATAGAAAGTGCCCTCGCACTCGATGATGGTCTTATCGCCGAGAGTCCTTTCGGGCGCGAATATCCAGTCTGCCAAAAAGGCAGGATACTTGGCCTTGTAGATCTGGCTGTCATGGATGACGGAGAGCTGGCCTGCGAGGATGTAGTCGTTATAAAGGTTCTCGACTTCATTGCAGCTGTCGGCATCGTCGATGTAATCGTAGATCTCCTGGGTCAGTGCCTGTGTAGCGGCAAGGTCAGGTGTCATGTCTTCTGCCATCTGTGTGTTGACTGTTACGATGTAGCAGTTGCGGAGCTGCTCTGACATTCTGACTCTTGATACGAATACCAGGATCATAGGGAAGCCGTCTTCATCGGGAATGATGGTAGCGTCTCCGTCTACTCTTGACTCATCGAAAAGCCATGCCCTGAAATCAGGGTGTGAGATATCTTCGTAACGGCAGTTAGGGATAAGTCTTGAGTCAGGCTCATTCAAAGTATTGGCAGCGACGCCCGTGAAATACTTTGCCGCACAGCTCTCGAACTTGGAAGGATCGTGATCCATTGCATCGATGATCTCCTGGGCGCGGATCATGGCGGTATCGATAAAAGCCTGGTCTCTCTGCTCGTAAGTGAGTCTGAGAAGCTTATAACTTACGAGATCGTAGATGTTTCTGGACTGTGTGTATGCGCTCTCTGCCTGATCGTCGGAAGCGGACAGCTGCAAGAGCTTTTCTCCCTCTGCGTAATCTTCTGTGAAATACTTGCGCGCGAGAGTGTTGATAATGACCTGTTCATCCACCTGGTTTCCGAAAACGCCCTTGATATAGGTATCGAGCGGAACTCCCAATTCATCGGCCTTGCCCTTGAGCCAGTTGATGTAAGCATTGGCGCGGTCATAGTGGGCCTTCTCGATCTCATAGCCCTGCGCGGTAGCGTCATCGTATAAGATCTCCATCTTCTGGAGGTCCTGGGCAGTAACATATCTGAAGTAATCCCTGTATGTCGCGAAATTATCGTCATCAAGGTAAGGTGAAGAGAGCATCTGCTCCGTGTCGGCAGCGAAAAGGTCTACGCCTTCGCTCAAAAGCTCATAGTGGTACATAAAGCTGAATTCGCCGCTTGAGATGTCCCTGCCGTTGATGGTAAGAGGGCTGATAAAGGACTCGTCCATGCCTGTATCCAGGGCAAATGAAAGAACGGCGACGATGAGCACCAGGATGACGCCGAGCACGACGAAGAAGAGACCTGCGTTGCGTCTGCGCTTGCCCTTATCGATAGCATCTTCGTTCTTATCGAGATTGATCTCTGTAGGAATATCTTTTGAAACGGCGGCAGGCTCTTCGGTCTTTGCGCCCTTTTTCTCGGGAAGAGAAGGAAGGACGGGAGCCTTAACGGAGTCACCGGACTTACCGGTGAGAAGCTCAGGATCGATCTCGGCCAGATCATTCAGAGTAACGCCCTTTTGCTGTCCGGCTACGGGTGTCTCCATGAAATCATTTGTAGGCGTGCCTTCGGAAGACTCCAAGACCTCGTTATTTACAATCTGCCCGTCGACCGCAGGTGTACGGGCCGGATTATTATCTTTATTCTTTTTGTTTTTACCCTTCATTAAGTCAAACCCCACATTAAATATAAATAGGTATAGGCTAAGGACACTTTACCATAAAAGAAGAACCAACATGGTCAAAGTATGCTATTATTAACACGTTTGTAATCTAATAAAAATTTTAGAGGTTATATGCGGGTAAAAGATAGACCGATACTGAAAGAAAAAAGTGGCACTTTAGCGGAATGCTGGCCGCAGTTCCTTTTGGCTTTTTTATTTCCGACACTGACAGTTCTGGCCGCTTTTGCGGTAACCGGATGCTATCCTTTCGGCGACCGTACGATCCTTACCGTAGACCTCTATCACCAGTACTGCCCCTTCCTTGTAGCGTTCAGGGACAAGGTCTTGTCGGGCGGCTCACTGTTTTACAGCTGGAATGACGGCTTAGGCCAGGAATATTACGCGGCTTATGCGAATTACGCTGCCAGCCCTCTTAATATTTTCGCGCTGCTCTTCGATGCGAAGACCATGCCGGTGTTCATCGGACTGGTAACGTGCCTGCGTGCGGGGCTCTCTTCGCTTTTCATGATGCTCTTCTTATCCGCCAACGATAACAAGAGGATCGACAATATTACGGTAATCTTCAGTTCTTCCTACTCGCTCTGCGGATGGTTCATCTCATTTTTCTGGAACATCATGTGGTGCGACGCGGTCGTATTGCTGCCTTTGATCCTTCTCGGATTAAGAAGGCTCATGCTGGAGAAGAAGTGCGGCCTTTATGCGGTTACTCTCGCGATTGCCCTCATCAGCAACTACTATGCGGGATACTTCCTCTGCCTGTTCCTCGTGATCTTCGCGCCCTGCTACTACATCTGCATTTTCTCGCGCGAAAAGAAGAAGGGCGACCCTTCAAGGCTCTGCTTCAAGACTTTCATCGGCTCGGCATTCAGGTTTGCTTTATCGAGCATTCTTGCCGCAGGTGCTTCTGCGATACTGACTCTTCCGACATACCTGATCCTGCAGAACTGTTCTGCTACGGGTGATGCCCTGAAGATGGACTATAACCTCCAGAACAAGCTCTTTGATTTCCTCGGAAGATTCATGGTAATGGCCAACCCGAACATCAGGGACGGCATGGCTAATGTCTACAGCGGCATCGTTATCATTCTTTTGCTGCCTTTGTTCTTCCTTCTCCCTGCGAAGACAGGCATTAAGCTTAAGCATAAGATCGTTTTTGCATTACTCCTCGGAATAATGTATCTGAGCTTTTCAAACCGTACGCTCAATTTCATATGGCACGGCTTCCATTTCCCGAACCAGATACCTTACAGGGAATCTTTCCTCATGAGCTTCCTTCTGGTATTTATCGGCTTCCTTACGATAAGACGCATCAGGGCGCTCGGCACGAAATATGTGACGGGAGCCATCCTGGGCTCGGCTGTTTTCCTTATCTTCTATGAGAAGTTCGGAGCAGGCAACGAGAGCTATATCCAGATCGGAGGCACACTTCTTTTCCTGATCATCCAGGGTGCGGCGCTTCACACTGTCAGCAACGCAAAGGCAAATAAGAGCGAGTTTTTCTGCGAGACACTCCTTACCGTCACCATGATGATCGAGATGTTCGCAGCTTCCCTTACTACAATAGGTCTGGTTGCTGCGCATGAAGGCTTTACGAGCTATGCGCCTTACGGCAGGAACCACGAGGAAGTCTCAAGCTATGCTGCTGAAGTGGAGGGCAGTGAGGGTCACATGAACTTCGAGCGTTCGGAGCTTTTCCCGAACAATGTCTGCGACCTGCAGTCTCTTTATAACGTTAAGGGCCTGTCGATATTCTCTTCTACGGCAAGAGAAAGCTTTGTTAAATACATGAGAAACTATGGTTTCCACAACAATAACATCAACGGACTGCGCAATGCCGGCCTTACCCGTGTTACCGCGACGATCCTCAATGTGAGAAACCTCATTGAGACTGACAAGACCAAGTCTGTACCTGCGCTGTTTGAACAGGAATACCAAGAAGAGAATGTCACTTCCTGGGGCAATCCTGATGCTTTCAGCGTCGGCTTTATGACCGATACCGCAGTAGTCGATTATGCGCCTGATTACGACAAAAACCTTGATGTTTTCGATAAGACTAACCAGTGGGTAATAAGCATGGGCGCTGATTCTGTATATAAGCCCGTTATACTCAATGCCGGATTCTCAACGGGAATCTCCACCCAGGATACGGTAGGACACGTCCTTGTATATAACGACCAGTACAGCAACACGAAGGGCTATGAGATCAATCTTATCGTCAACAGTGCGGACGTCGGTTCTGATGTTTATATCTATGCCAACGCCAAGAAGGGCGGTACCGTCACGATCACCAGCGGAGACAGCAAAAAGTCGTTCGAGATAAGAAGCTACCAGATCATCTGCCTCGGCGTATATGACGGCACACCGATCGAAGTTACCATCAAGTATCAGGATGCCCCCGGAACTTCAGTGTTCGTATACGGATACCAGCTCGACCAGGCAGGCTATCAGAAGATGCTCGAAGTATTGGGCGATGAACAGCTCGAAGTGACTTCTTACGACGATACATCCATTTCCGGCCACATTGAGGCTAAAGAAGACGGCCTGCTGTTCCTCACGATCCCTTACTCCGAAGGCTGGACGGCAGAGGTCGACGGCAAGCCCGCCGAGATCACGCCTGTACAGGATGCTCTTATGGGCATCAAGCTCAATAAGGGCAGCCACGACATCACGCTGAAGTACACTCCGAAAGCTTTTAAGGAAGGCGCTCTCATAAGCCTCGTATCTGTATTCCTTATCGTGCTTATCTCTTTCGTTCCTGCTCTCGTAAGAAAGCTTAAGAAAAATAAGAAGACTGCTTTAGCAGTTGCGGCTGAAGTCCCTTCTGAAGGCGGAAACATTCAGCAGGCACCTATTGAGGAGGTTCCTGTAGAAGCGATCCTGCCTGAAGAAACGAAGCCTGAAGACGTGATAGCTGAAGAAACGGCTGAACCTGTAAGCGAAGCGGATAAAGAGCCTGTTCCGGAAGAGGAAGATAAGCCTGTTGCCGAAGAAGAGAAGGGCGATCCGGAGACTGAAGATGATCAAGGCTAAAGGAAAGTTTTCCACTTCCTTAGGAATGGCATTCTGCTTCTTCGCAGCTGTTTTACTGGCTGTGGCAGCTATGAATATCGGCTTTATGACCGAACCCGGCAAGATCCTTCCTGTCGCGATCAGCATGCGTTCAGGCGAGACGAATAAGAATATCCTGCGGGGGATCGATCTGGCACTTGATGATATCAGCCTGATCAGATCCGGAGAAAGCATTGATACCTGGCGTCTTCTTACATTTGTGCATGCGGATCTGTTCTTTTATCTGGCATTGATCGTTCCGGAAGCTTTGGCCAAGACAATTCTTCTCATCGGCTATTATTTAAGATTCGGTCTTTGCTGCAGTGCCATGTATTATTTCATGTCAAAGCATATCAAGCTCTCAAGGCTTCCTTCGGCCATGCTCGCCGCCATGTATGCTTTCTCATCCCAGATCATATTCACGGCTCAGTTCCCGTCTGTCATGAACATGGCAATCATGTTCCCGGTGCTTTTATCTGCCTTTGATTCTTATCTGCAGAAGAGGACCTGGAAGACTTATACGATAGTCTGTGTCTGTTCATTCGGCATGGCATTTACCGGGGGATTTGCGATAATCGCCGGCATACCCGCGATGGCCCTTATCGGTCTTGTAATGTGCATCGGCCTGTATTCAAGATCCGGCAGGGCAGTATCATCCTGGTTTAAACTCGTGTCCGGTCTGTCAGTGGGACTCCTGCTCGACATGGCTTTCCTTGTACCCGGACTTACTTCCATGGAGTCAAAGCTGAACATAGCCGCGAGCTTCTCGGATTCTAAAGTAACATATACGGTCTACGATCTTTTGCGAGGCACATTGGCGCTCCGTTCCGGAAGCATGTACGATAACGGAAGCCCCTTGTTTTATATCGGAATATTGACGATAGCCGCAGTCGTGGCATTTGCTCTCAACGAGCAGATCCCGGTAAGACTTAAAGCGGCTTCTGCCGTAATAGCAGCAGTGATGCACATTGCCGGCTGTTCTTCCTTTGTAAACGATGTCTTAAGCTTTTTCGGAAGTGCGCCGGTACTTACTTCTGCAAGACTGATCTGCCTTGAAGTATTGATCTTCTTTATGGCGGCAATAGGCCTCAAGAATGTTAAGAGCCTCAAGAAAGGCGGATTTATAGCCGTCTGTCTGGTTCCTCTGGCTTTTCTCGTTTTGTCGAACAATTCATCTGCCGGGACATCATTTTCGAGCTCGATAATCGTATCCACATTTGTCGTGACATTCTTTGAATCTCTTCTCGTCTATGCACTGGCAAGGAACAAGCTCTCATCTGCCGCTAAATACGCAGTGCTTTTCGCGGCTTTTATTCTTGTCGGAGTCAATACCGCTTTTGTAATGTTCAACAACACGATATCGAGCTCATCTGCTTCCGAATATTTTAAGGGCAACAGGCTGACATATTCTGAGGAAAGCCTTATCACTGACAACGGATTCGCGCTTCCGGCTGTCTGTGATGACAGCACATATATCGTGATCCCTGCAGATTTGAGCGTCTATGAGTCAGCAGGTTACGCTTTAGACAGTATTAATTATCTTTCTTATAAGACTACGGGAGAAGATCTTTTCGAGAGGGCAGACTATGAGCCCGACAGCAGGAGCGGAATGCTGTCTGCGGGAATGGATCTTTACGTGATCAAAGAAGGATATAACGAACTGGTAATAATCCCGCTGGACATATCTTCCGGTGACCGGATGTTTGTCTACTGCAGCAGCCCTGCAGGTGCTTCGGTCAGGATAGAGAACTCTGACGGAATGTCTGAGAGGATATTTGAGGGACCGTTCCTTACCGAGATCTATACGGATTCAGATGATATTGCCGTCAACATCTCTTTGACATCGGAATCGGAGAGGACCTGCAGAGTATCTTTGGTTGTTCTTAAAGAATCTGTTTATGAATCAATGCAATCTTTGTCAGGCGAAGTCTCAGGCTCCGCTTTTAAGGTGAATATAAACGGTGCCAACAGAGCGCGCGGTACCAATACCCTCATCCTGCCTTATGCATATGACGAAGGCACCAGAGTAAGGATAAACGGCACGGCTTATGACACTTATGACATCTGCGGCAAGATGGCCTTAACATTTGAATGCGGAGATAACGAGACTGTTGACGTCAAGATCGGCAAGCAGGCTGAAGGAACGCTTGCGGCCAACATGGTAAGCGCCTTTATGGCACTGTGTCTTGTCGCCATTCCGCTTATACAAAGGTATAATGATAAGAAGAAAGTAACCGGCGAAGGAAATAATACAAATGCTTAGCAGGAAAATCACAGACGGCACGGAATTCGTTGTTTTTGATATGGAGTGGAATCAGCCGATGCCGGGCAAGGAATACCCCTTTGATGTCAGCAAGCTTACCGGAGAGATCATTGAGATAGGCGCTTTAAAATATGTTTACGACAACGGAGAACTGATCTATCAGGATACATTCTCCACGGATATCGCTCCTGTTAAGTACACAAAGCTTCATTATCACGTTAAGAAAGTTACCCATAAGAAGAATGCCGATCTTTTGAACGGAATTCCTTTTAAGGAAGCCTATACGAAGTTTAGAAAATTCTGCGGCGATGCGATCCTGGTAGGGTGGGGAAGCTCTGATCCTTCCATGCTCAAGATGAACCTCGAGTTTTTTGAGCTTGATCCAAAGCTCAATCTGTTCTTCCTTGATCTCCAGCCGATCTTCTCTCTCTTTGCCGGCCTTCAGGGCTCCCAGAGAAGCGTGGAAGCCGCGGTCGATTTCTATAACATAGATAAGAATGAGATATTCCACAGCGCTAATGCCGATGCGCACTATACAGGCGCAGTTTTCGAAGAGATATTCAAGCACAACAAGCCTTCGGAGGTTATATCCGCGATATCGAGCTCTTCCATAAATCCTGATGTCCCGTCAGATTTCAGCTTTGTCGGCCCCGAGTGTCTGGACAGCATAAGCGCGTTTGCCACTTCGCAAAACTTCATGAAGGACTGCCCTTTGTGCGGAAAGAAGCTGAATGTTAAGATCAGCAGCTTCCGTATCCGCAAATCGCAGTATGCCTTGCTCGAATGCAGGGAGCACGGCGAGCTGTTCTCCAGAACAAGAGTGAAGAAGAATAAAGCAGGCAATTACTATGCCGCTTCGGTATTGAGATTTGCCACGCAGAACGATTATTGGCTCGTAGCCTCCAAGAAGGAAGAGTTTGACAAATTCGGCGAAAAGGGCGCTCCGGCCCCGAAAACAGAGGAAGAAGAGAAGGAAACATAGATTGTAAACAAAATGTTAACAATCTATGTAAAAAAAGTTAGCAAAATTCGAATTTTCTGTTGAAATTTAAACGGAGATGTCATAAAATAGGCTTAGCTAATAAGGGGTATTGTGCGGGGTATTCCCGCTAAACCTAATAAAATAAGTAACTTTGATACCATAAAGAAGGAAGGTGCTTCTTATGATTAAAAGATTAGTTAAGAAGAAGGACAGCAAGCAGGGCGCAATACTTGTTATTGTCGTACTCATCCTTGCTCTCGCAATGATCTTCATCACTGCGGCAATGATGCTTACACAGGCTACAAGAACCCGTCTGTATGACAACACCATGCAGAGCCAGGCGCGTCTTACTGTTACATCCGCTTCGGAAGTTTTCCTGGAAGCTCTTATTACACAGGAAATCACCGATGACCAGATTGACAAGATGCTCGCAGACTCACCGTCTCGTCACGATGATGATTCAGATAAGATCTTGATGGTCGTTGATGGTGTTCCGGGCATGTCCAGAGATCCTGATAACTGCACCTACCTTGACCTCTATTATCCCGATACTGACGATAAAGATATCGTTTATGCTGATTTCTCAACGATCATCGGCGACCAGAGAGAGAATGTAAGAATCGTTCTCAGCGTTACTCACTCTGATCCTCATCCTTCCGGACGTTTTAAGAACCAGATCGATATCGCTGCATCCGTATCAACATCACAGCTCCGTTTCGACCAGGGTGTCGGAATGGTAAACCCTGCTATCGGTCCGGTCGATGATAATACCATCCTTCTCAGAGGCGGAGCTTACGAGCAGACTTCAGATGCTATCTTCTTCTCTGACCTGGTTTATTCCGGCGGCACTGCTAAGTTAGGCGGTGGTAACTACTATAAGGGCAGCATGGTCTTCCTGGATGGTGCTTACTTCAGCAGCACAGCTTCTGTTAAAGAAATCAGCGGTGACTTCTACTTCATCGGCAACAGCAACCATGATGCCGGTATTAAGCACGGCGGCAATGACAATATCTGGGGCAGCATCAGCAGCGGCAGTAAGTTTGTCTTTGCAGGAAGAGAAGCTCAGAATGAACCTAACTCTGACCAGAATGGTAAGGTTAAGGATCTTCTTACAGCTTCTTCAAGAAACTGCTATTTCATCGGCGTATCCGACGGCAGCGTTAAGTGCGTAAGCCAGAAGGCTACTTATTATGTAACCAACAAGACTGCGGATAAGCCTATCAAGGACAAGGTAGACCTTTACAAGTCTTATGACTATACGTCTGCTAATCCTTTCCCTTCAAATGTTGTTACTCAGGTATTTGCTGAGCTTAACGCTGACGGTAAGACAAGAAAACTGGCTAAGGATTATACGACCATTCAGGACGAGTATTGGTGCGAAGAGCTTCCCGGCGGCGGATATACATATCATGTAATCGCTGAGGGAACTAAACTCGACAAAGAATATGAAGTATATGCTAATCCGATCACCAAGACCTATCCGAAGAGCCATATGCAAAAGGATGGCGATAACTATAAGTTTAAGACCGGAACTCAGATCAGCTTGAGCTCACTCGCCGGCATGGCAAATTCCGACGGTGTAGTTAATCTTGCTGCAGGATACTATCAGTTCACTTCCGGTGAGACATGCAGCCAGGATAATGCTAGCAATAAGCCGATCATTATTGCCATCAATGGTGCGAATGCTTCTCAGTACCGTTTCTACTTTGCATCCGGCACACACAAGCTTAACAACTGTGTATTTGCTATGTACAATGTACAGACCAACCAGACTCCGGTTATGTTCATACTTGAACCAGGTGCTCATCTGCAGTTAACGACAGGTTCGAACTTCCGTAAATCTGACCGTCTCTGCTCTTCAGGCTTTATCTGCATCAACCGCGGATACTCAAGCGCAAAGGATCTTGCAAATTACATTAGAAATTCTACTGCAAATTCTGAAGACAAAGTCTGGAGCACTACACACACAGGTAAGGACGGAGCTCAGATCAAGTACTCAAAGTACTATGACGGAATCGTTAAGCCCAGCTTCTACATCTTCGGTACAAGCGGTACGAGCATTACAGTAGGTGACTCTGTCATTCTCGAAGCTTATATCGGTCTGTATGGTAACTCTTACTTCAAGCAGAGAAACGATATCGATTCCAAGATTGCCATTTACGGAAGAATCGAAGCAAATGCTTTCCCGAATGGCGATAACCCGACCGGTCACTTCCAGATGCCTTATTGCCCGGCACCCGGCGAGACAAACGAAGAACCGGACGAGAGAGCAGCTAAGACTAAGTTCGATATCGCTCAGATCATCTACTATTACTAATAGTTAAGGTTCTACAAAACAAAATAATCAAGAGGGCTGTCTCAACCGAGACAGCCCTTTTCATTTCATTAAAACTATTTAGCGTAAGAAAGATGCCGTATTACTCCAAAACTAATATTCCGGGGAGATAAATAAGATCCTCAGCGATGGAACGCATCGAGTGTATCACGATCTTCGGGTTTATATCCGCATCTATGCCATAAGAGATAATGCTTTCATTGTCAGCTATTATCATCTCGGCCTTGCCAAGCAAAAGCTGCATTTTATCGTAGAGCGGATTGGTTTTATCAAGCAGCAAGGTGCCTTTGTCTACCAGATAGACAGTGATCGTGTTGAAAGAAGCTTCGCTCAAGCCTTCCAGAAAAACGGAAAGCATATCTCTTCCGTGATCAGAATCGGAAGAATAATAATCGTGCTTTATTAATACATATTTTGAAGAATTGTTATCAGTTGTTTTTTCCTGCAATACTTCGAGTATTGTGTTGTCAGCAAAGTCTGCCATTGCCGGAGCCTGATAATCAAGACTGTTTTTTGGATTGTTGTTCATCAAAATCTCTCCCGTCAGAAGACAAGAAGCGCATAGAACGCTGGATTGAATTCTTACTTGTTCCCCAAGGCTTATCCGTATTTCTGTAGTCGAACTTCAGAGTGAAATATTCAACGTCAGAGATAAGCGAATCGAAGGTCTGGGTATTGTTGTTATAAAGAGCTTCGACAAAATCAGAAGCTTCATTCTGTGACAGCTTTGAAGCCTGCCTGAGGAGCATAGCCGTATGAGGCAGACAGTGGAATTCAGCCTTCAGGAATTTTTCCTTAAAACCGGGATCGTGTGAGAACATCCAGCAGATGACCTCGATGTAGTGTCCCATGGCATCATTCATATTCTCGCAGATAGGGCAGGTGTTGATCCTCTTCTCGATCAGATCCGCTACGGAGTTGAGCTTCTGCTTGTAATCAGTGCTTCTGCCTTTTAAGAGTCCGGCCTTTGCAGGGATCGAAGACTTGAGCTTGGGATTAAGGTCTTCGTTGAAGTCCTTAAGATGAGTGTGCATGACCAGTCCCAACCCCAATCTGTTTGTAACGGCTTTATTGAGCTTGCCCATGTGCACAGGGCAAAAACCGGTCTTATTCGTTATCTTACGTGTGTCCGGTTCCATCAAAGAAGGTCCCAGATAGTATTCGAGATAATTGGTCTCGGCTTTATCGCGGAGCCTGCATAAAGGGCAGCCGCATGATTCATTGTAGGCATCATTGACCGGGATCATGTATATCTTTTCCATTAATTATCCTCCTTGGCATTAGGCTTAGGCAGATGCATAAGTCTGTTTGCCCTGACGTTAACGCCGTTCATCGTGATGGAAGTGAATTCCTCTACGGCATTGCCGACACGCTGCTGACAGGTCTCGAGAACTTTCTGCGCATCGTAACCATAGTAAAGAGCAAGATCCAGGCTGATCATTACTCCGAATGTCTGTTTTTCTGTCTTAAATGAAGTAACTTCCGCAAATCCGGGAACATCTTTAAGAACGATCTTGATCAGATCGAGGATCGCATCGTCTGAGATCGAATATGAACCCAGGGAAGAGAAAGTAGGTCTTACGACGGTCCTTTCGGAATCCGGTGCCATCGGGATGACTCCTCGTTCACGGTCAAATCTCTGTCTGAGCTTGCTGAACGGATCTGAGAAGTAACCGGAGAACTCGTGCTTGATCTCCATGCTCGGTACGGGGATCGTGTGCATTCCTTCGTTGAGTCTGGTACTGCGTGCCAGACGTCTTTCTTCCTCGGTAGATACGTCTTCGATCTTAATGAGCATGGAAGGGCGGTTGAGCCAGAGGTTGTCACAGATCTTATTGAGCATTGAATCGGAAGTGCCCAGCACCATCAATGCCCTGGGCATGGATTCGATCAACGCACGGCGCATAACCGCAGATCTGGTCGGATCGACGAAGATGGCCTGTCTGACAGATTCCATCTTCGTGGGAGCCTTTTTAGCAGAGGTACCTGCAACGATACGGCTTCCGTTGATAAGAAGGCCGTCGTCGATGATGTAGTAGATATTGTTATCGCGGGCTACTTTGATGGCACGGGTACTCTTGCCCGTACCGGAAGCGCCGACAAAGGCTATTACCGCAATGTTCGACAATACTTCGCGGGTCAGCTGCTCGCTGGAGAGGATTATGTCGGCATTGAGTTCATAGCCCTGTGATGAATAATCCGAGTATTGATTCTGATACTGTGGATTGGACTTGTCGAATCGTTTAAGAGTACCGCGAAATTCAGACAACAGAGTCTTCCGCGCTACGGGAGCGCTCGTGTCCTGAATCTGTTCGCGTTTTGATTCGTCAAGGTTGTCCAAAGCTTAAGGTCCTTTAACCGTTCCAGTTATGGAAGACTTCCTGGATGTCTTCGTTCTCGTCCATCATGTCGAGCATCTTCTCGAGCTGGGCAACAGCATCGGGATCGGTTACTTCTGCTGTTGTCATGGCAACGGGACCGAGTGTTGAGTCAGAGATCACATAGTTCTTGGCTTCAAGAGCATCTCTGACATCATAATAATCGGCTGTGGAAGTCGAGATGATGTAGAACTCGTCGTCACTGTCAAAATCTGATGCGCCGCAGTCGAGTGCATCACCCATGACCTGTTCTTCATCCTCGTAATCTTCTTTGGAGATCAGGATCGTTCCCTTCTCGGTAAAGAGGAAGGATACAGAACCGTCAACGCCGAGATTACCGCCGTTCTTATCGAAAATGTGTCTTAAGTCAGCAGCCGTACGGTTGCGGTTATTTGTAAGAGTCTTAACCATGATGGCAACGCCGGCCGGACCATAACCCTCATATGTGATCTCTTCGTAATCATCGCCTTCGCCTGCCTCGGCAGCCTTTTTGATGGCGCGGTTGATATTGTCATTAGGCATGTTTGCCGCCTTTGCCTTGGCAACGACAACTTTCAGTCTGGAATTACTGTTGGGGTCAGGACCGCCTGCCTTGACTGCTACAGCGATCTCTTTTGCGAATTTTGTGAACACAGCACCCTTTGCTGCATCGGATGCTTCTTTCTTTCTTCTGATGTTGCTCCACTTCGAATGACCTGACATTATAATTCCTCCAATATGTCTCTTTCAAAATAATAATTAAATATTATACCTTCTTCATTAGCTTTTTTCGATTGAAAATGGCAATACATTTTGTGTAACGGGCGCGACACAAGAATGTCAAATTTATTTTTTGTGCAATTTGTCTTTCAAACTTGTAATTTGGCTCGTGCTGTTGTATAGTTCTAACATCTATGCTTGGGTAAATTATGCCCGTCTGTTGCGTGCGCATTTTCTGAGCATATATTTTGTAACGATTATCGGGAGGGTTCGATGAAGAGATTAGGTGATATTCTGGTCGAGAGCGGCTTCCTAAATGCTACCGAACTTGCTGAAGTGCTCAGCACTCAAAAGGAAACCGGAAAACGTCTTGGTGAAGTAATCGTTGAGAGCGGATTGATGTCAGAATTCGACATCTTGAGAGCGGTATCAAGCCAGTACAACTATCCGAT
This sequence comes from Clostridiales bacterium, assembly GCA_017554745.1. Classification (GTDB taxonomy): domain Bacteria; phylum Bacillota; class Clostridia; order Saccharofermentanales; family Saccharofermentanaceae; genus Saccharofermentans. The sequence continues at coordinate 25,941 of JAFZHS010000004.1, forward strand.
TATTGATTTGGCCGGCATTGATGTAGACCCTAAGGCTACAGCTTTATTGACACAGAAATTCTGCGAAGAAAATGTCGTATTCCCGATTGGCTTCGATGGCGATAATCTCGTTGTTGCTATCGACGACCCGATGAATATTACGATCGAAGATGAGTTGCAGTTCCAGACCGGATACCAGATATCCCTCATGCTTGCAACTCATACATCTATAGTTGATGCTATCAAAGTTAACTATGGTAAAGAGAGTGCTAACAAGGCCGCAGAAGAACTCGGCGCAAGCTTTGAAGGCGAGAGCCTCGATGAGAATGCAGAGCTTTCCGAAGCAGTTAACAGCGCCCCGGTTGTTAAGCTCGTTAACTCAATGATAGATTACGCTATCCGTTCAGGCTCATCCGATATTCATATCGAGCCTTTGGAGGATCGTGTAAGAGTCCGTATCAGAATCGACGGTGTCATGCAGGAAGTAATGAGCAACCCTATTTCCGCAAAAGACGCCATCACAACCAGAATCAAGATCCTTGGCGGTATGAACATCGCCGAGAAGCGTATCCCTCAGGACGGCCGTATTACAACAGTAATCAATAACGAGCCTGTGGACATGCGTGTATCCATTCTTCCTTGCGTTACAGGTGAGAAGACCGTTATCCGTATCCTCGCCAAGAATGACGCAAACCTCAACAGAGCTTATCTTGGAATCAGCGACCGTAACAACGAGATGATCGACAAGATGATCAAGATCCCTCAGGGAATCATCCTTATCTCAGGACCTACGGGTTCAGGTAAGACCACCACACTTTACACACTCCTTTCTGAGAAGAATACAGATGAAGTTAATATCATCACCATTGAGGACCCGGTAGAAATTAAGATTCCCGGCTTGAATCAGGTTCAGGTTAACTCCAAAGCGGGTATGACCTTTGCGAGCGGTCTCAGATCCGTCTTGCGTCAGGACCCTGATATCTGCCTCGTCGGTGAGATCCGTGACGGTGAGACAGCCGAGATCGCCATGAGAGCCGCTATCACCGGACACCTCGTTTTCAGTACTATCCATACGAATGACGCTGTATCTTCGATCAACCGTCTTATCGACATGGGTCTTGAGCCTTACATGGTATCTTCAGCCCTGGTCGGTGTTGTATCCCAGCGTCTCGTCCGCCGTATCTGCACTAACTGCAGAGAAGCTTTTGATCCTGATGAATATGACAGAGAGTATTTGAGACTTGATCCGGGTCAGAAGATCTACCGCGGTAAGGGTTGCACAGAGTGTAACGAGAAGGGATACAAGGGACGTATTGCAATCCATGAGATTGTAATCATTACAAGAGCTATGAAGACCTTGCTCGAGAGAAGAGCAAGTGAAGATGAAATGCGTCAGCTTGCTGTTTCAGAGGGCACACAGATGCTCCAGGATTCTGCAAGAGACCTCGTACTCGAAGGTATTACGACGGTCGACGAGCTTAACAGAGTTGCTTACACGATAGACTGATAAGGAGGTTTTTTAACGTGGAAGGATTTAGTTTATCAATCGAATCGATTTTGGCAGAATCGGTAAAAATGGGTGCGTCTGATACTCATATTACTGTAGGTTTGCCTCCGATGATTCGTGTTGACGGTATGTTGATGCCTATGGGCAATCAACCGCTTACAGCAGCAGATACTGAGTATCTTTGCAAGTCGATGATCGACAAGTCAAGACAGCAGTATCTGAACGAGAGAGGTGAGATCGACTTCTCTTACATTGTCGAGAGCTACAGCCGTTTCAGATGTAATGTTTTTAAGCAGCGCGGAACATATGCGCTCGCAGCAAGAACGATTACAAATGAAATCCCTACATGTGAACAGTTGGGACTTCCTAATGTCTTTAAGGATCTGGTTATGAAACCCCGTGGACTTATCCTCGTTACAGGACCTACGGGTTCCGGTAAGTCTACAACACTGGCTGCAATGCTCGGCCACGTAAACATGAGCAAGAAGTGCCACATCCTTACTCTTGAGGAACCTATCGAGTATCTCCATATGCACGGAGAAGCTATGATCAACCAGAGAGAGATCCACGAGGATACACTTTCATTCGCAAACGCACTCAGAGCAGCTCTCCGTGAAGACCCGGATATCATCCTCGTCGGAGAGATGCGTGACCTCGATACTATCAGTACCGCTATCACAGCAGCCGAGACAGGACACCTCGTTCTTTCTACACTCCACACCTCATCAGCCGCAGATACAGTTAACCGTATCATCGACGTATATCCGCCGCATCAGCAGGATCAGATCAGAGTTCAGCTTGCTGCTACTCTTAATGCCGTTATCTGTCAGACACTCGTTCAGAGAATCGGCGGAGGAAGATGTGCAGCTTTCGAGATCATGATCTCCAACGATGCTATCAAGAACAATATCCGTGAAGGTAAGACATATCAGATAGACAGTGCTATCGCTACAAGCCTTCAGCAGGGAATGTGTCCTCTTGATTTCTATCTTGCAGAGCTCGTTAAGCGCAACATGATCACAAGAGATACTGCTATCCAGAGATGCAGAGTCCCTGAAGATCTCAAGCGTTTCATCAACAATGCAGGTCAGACGAACAGCCCGTTGTTCGGTGATCTGGAGTTTGCCTGATAATCGGGCGCTTTGATTTAAGTAATCTAAGAAGGAGGGAAATAATAGATGGCTAATTTCAGATATCAAGTTATCGATTCAAACGGTAAAATGTCTGAAGGTATTGTCGAAGCTGCATCTATTGGCGAAGCGTCCAGAAAGCTCAAGTCAGACGGTAAGTACATTGCCGGCTTGTCGCTGGACAAAGGAAAGGGCATTGCCAATATGGAAATTGGCAGTCCCAAGCTTAAGACTCAGGACCTGGTTATCATTTCCAGACAGCTTGCTTCACTTCTGTCAGCAGGTATCACTGTTGTCAGATCGCTCGATATGCTCTATCAGCAGCTTGAATCTAAAAAGGCGAAGAAATGTATCGGTGAGATTTATGAATCCGTTCAGAGCGGTCGTTCTCTTTCCGAGGCATTTAAGGAACAGAGGGGTGTCATTCCTAACATCATGATCTCAATGATCGCGGCAGGTGAGGAATCCGGCCGACTCGATGAAGTTATGGAAAGACTTGCAGAACACTTCGCTAAGGACGCCAAGCTCAAGAACAAGATCTCTTCAGCAATGGTATATCCTAAGATCCTTGCAGCACTTACTGCAGCAGTCAGTATCGGACTTTTGACCTTCCTGGTACCTAAGATCGGTGTTACGATCGTAGACCTCGGAGGTGAATTGCCTAAGCTGACACAGTTCCTCTTGAACTTCTCGCATTCATTAACGACGTTCTGGTACATTTACCTTGCCGTTATCGGTCTTCTCGTTTACGGATTCACACTTTGGAAGAATTCTGAGAAGGGTTCTGAGACATGGTCCAAGATCATGCTTAAGATGCCGGTAGTCGGTAAGGCTACAAGAATGAACGCTTCTGCCAGATTTACAAGAACAGTAGCTACACTTCTTAAGTCAGGTATCTCTGTTCTTCAGGCAGTTGAGATCACAGAGAAGTCTCTCGACAACGTAATTCTTCAGAAAAAACTTGCTCAAGCTCGTCTTGAGATCAGAAAAGGTACTTCTTTGTCCAGATCTATCAGAGATATTACAGAGTTCCCGCCGATGATCTACGCAATGGTCTCTATCGGTGAGGAGTCCGGTACTTTGGATTCGATCTTGGAGAAAGCCGCTGACTACTTTGAGGACGAGGCAGATTCAGCAACCGCTAAGATGGTATCCGCGTTAGAGCCTATCATGATCATCATCATGGCTGTAATCGTCGGTGTCGTTGTAGGTGGTATCGCAATGCCTATCTTCACAATGGCTCAGTGGATCATGTAATCCCGTTAAGTTTGAAAGGAGAAAATAAATGGATTTTTCATTAGGAAAAGGCGCAAACGAACTGGTAATCGACTGTTCCAGCTCAGACCTTAAATTAGCTGTCGGGAATTACAACTCCAAGACAGGAACAATTACTATCGAGAAAATGGGAATCGTTCCCCTCGAAGGTGATGCTATCAATGATGGTGCCGTTGCAGATTCTTTCGGTATCGTAATGGCTTTGAAGCATGCCATCGCAAGACTCGACATCAGAATGAAGAGCTGCATCCTCACAACAGAGGGCGCGTTCGTACACAGCAGAGACTTAGAGCTTCCTGTAGTTAAGGAAGACCAGCTCAAGGACATGGTTAAGTACGAGATCCTCGGTCAGGGCTCCAACAGAGACATGTCCATTGACTATCTTGTTTACGGAAGCACAAAGGATGCTGAGACAAATGCTGATAAGCTCCAGGTAAGAGCTACAGCTATTCCTACAGATGTTATTAAAGATTACCGCGAATTCCTCAAGAACATGGATCTCAATCCTATCGCTCTTGATGTAAATCCTAATGCGGTAAGAAAGCTTTTCGAGAATGGTATTATCAACGGAAATGTAAATATCAAGCAGTCAACAATCCTCTTGATCGAGCTCTCCGGCAAGACAACGACTGTTACTGTTCTTGATAAGGGTTTCCCGGTACTTTCAAGAAGACTCCAGTTTGGTCACAGCAATATCAGACAGGTTGCAGATTCCGTTAAGAAGCTTCAGAACGGCAATCAGCAGTCTTCACTTGCAAGAAGACTTAACATTACAACTTCTGACGCTGAAGCCAGCGTACCGATCGAGGATATCGATGTTTGGAACGAGACTGTTGCAGAGACTCCTGCTCTCCAGAGCGCTGTTAATGCTTACTTCAAGAGCCTCGTAGACGCAGTATCCCGTACGGCTCAGTTCTCAATCGCTAAGTATCACATTGATGCCATCAGCACATGCTTCCTTTATGGTTCAGGTGCCGGTTACAAGAAGATAGACAAAGAGCTTGCACGCCAGCTCGGAACTCAGGTCGAGATCCTCAAGGCCCTCAGCACCGTAAACGGTCCCAGGGATTTTGAACTCGGCAAGTTCGTAAATTGCTGCGGCGCTCTGATTCGTCACGATTAAGGAGGGGGACGCTTTATGGCTAAGGCTAGTACTATTAACAAGAGAATAATGGCAAAAAAGGATATGAACTTTTTTGCCGAATTCACAGCCAATGCGGCTAAAGCTGCTAGAATGTTGGGCTACGGCGTTGCTATCGGTTTCCTGGTAGTATTCGTAGTGCTCGGCTTGATCGTTGCTTTCTTCATCAGAAATCAGATCATTAAGGGTCAGATCAATGATATGAAGGAGCTCCTTGCAGGCCCCAACTATGCTTCACTCGAGGCTGAAGCAACACAGCTTACAGAAGAGCTCAACAAGAAGACAAACTACTACTTCGCACTTACTCAGATGCGTAAGACTGTAGACCTTATTGATGCAGCTCCGACAGATCTTCCTGAGATCATTGAAAAGTGCATCCCCAGCGACTCTTATGTCTCTACATACACTATTACAAGTTCTCAGCTGACTCTTGAAGGCACTTCATTCACATACTACAGCCCTATCGATATGGTAAATATGTTGAATCAGAAGAATGTCTTCACAGGCAGACCGGCAATCACTGTTGCCCGTGTAGATCCTGTTGCAACAGGTCTTATGGATACAATGATCGAAGGTGACAAGATCAATATCATCAACAACTATTACAACTTTACTATTTCCGGAACATTGGTAACTAATGTTCATATCTCTATCACACGTTACGTAGATGGCGCTGATGATGCAACTTCACTCGGCGGCGTTCAGACTATCGACGTCAGAGCAGGTGAGTCTTACACGATCTCTGAAGGCGTTTCTGAATTCGAGTATGCCGGCGTTAAGTATACTCTTACAAGAATCTATGTTGACGGCATCCAGGTTGAAGAATCAAGCTTCAATACCTACAAGGAAGAAAACAGATTCACTGATGTTGCCCGCGGCAATACAGATGTCAAGTTCTACTACACACCTGCTGCTGCTACCGCGACTGAAGGCTGAGTGTAAGGGAGGAAATAATAATGGGTAATCTTACAGCAAGAGAAAAAGCCTTTATGTACGCGATCACTTTGTTGATCATCATTGTTCTGGGTTACTTCTTCGGAATCAGAACGCTCAACGATAAGTACGATCAGTACAAGGCAGAATTACAGGAATTGAAGGAAAGACAGGCATATCTCGATATGCTCAGAGCTAACAATGAGAACATGAGAACTGAGATCGACGATCTTAACGAGCAGTGCTCAGAACTCGAGATGTCATTCATTGATAAGCTTGAGACAGAAGTAATCCAGCAGTATGTCCTCAGCACATTCGAAAAGGCAGGCTGCCCTTACCTCGTAGGTATCACAAGTTCTGATGTCGGTATGGCAACTGTTTCATATCCTGACGGAACAGCTTCACCTGACAGCCTCGTCTGCATGCAGGTAGTAGTTGTTTATTCTTCTACAGACGGATATACGGTAACTCAGTACAACCGTACACCTGACTTTACGGCTTCGGATGAAGAAGTTGAAAAGACTCTCGAAGAGTTGATGGACAAGTTCGGAAAAGATGAGTATGCCGAGAGAAGAGGTTATTATGAATTCCTTGATGCTTTGAAGAAGCTCAATTCTGATAATCCTCAGTGCATTAAGGTAGACACGATCAAAGTTGAAGAAGGCAACGGTGCTATGAAGCTTACTGCTGCAATCAATTTCTACGGTGTAATTCTTAACAACAGAATTTCTGTTGATAACAGAACAGATCCTTACACAAGCTGGTCAGGTCATAAGAATGTTGATACATCCGGCGGATTTATCGGCTTCCCTTACGTCTGCGACTACAAAGACAGCTTATGGTATGGTCTTGTTAACCATAGCATCGAAGAAGGTGCTGACAAGCCGTTCGCTCCGTACTGGGCAGTTGCGATCTTCAACGAGCAGCTTAAGGCAGCCGGCGATCTCAAGACTCTCTTGGATTTCGACGCTAAGATGGCTGCAGAAGAAGCTGCGCTGGCTACCCCTACACCGGCAGCAACATAAAAAAATAACCAATTGTGGCAGAAATTTGAAAAAAAGTGAAAAAAAGTGTTGCAATTGTTTACAGTACCCTGTATAATCAGGCTACAAACTCAAAAACTTACAGGAGGAATCTAAAATGAAGAAGATTCAGAAGTCAAAGAAGGGTTTCACACTCGTAGAGATGGTTCTCGTTATTGCTATCATCGTTATCCTCGCAGCAGTTCTCGTTCTTGGTATCGGTACATACCTCAACAAGGCTAAGGCAGCTGCAAGCTCCGTTGCTAAGCATAACTCTGATGTTAGCGAAGTTGATAAGGAAATCGAAGCTCAGCTCGGCTAATAACATCTCTAACATCTAATTCGATTAAGAATTAAAACTGTTAGCGGAGGACCAAGTCCTCCGCTAATTGTTTGTTAACAAAAAGTTACAAATTTTAACAAATTATGAATTTTACTGTTGAAATTTCCACAGAAGAAAGTATAATACACATATAGAAGTATAAGATTTTCTCACGATTCTGGAGGGCGTTATGCACAGAATATCCAAGAAGACAAATTCTAAGTGTGGTTTTACACTTACGGAAATGATGATAGTAGTTGCCATTATCATTATTATAGCAGCCGTTGTTGGTGTAGGCATTGCTGACCTGATCAAAGCTGCTAACGAATCCAATGATGCTGTCGCAGCTTCCTCCGAATCACTCAAGAAGCAGATTAACAGCAGTGAGACAAAGCTGGAAGGTTATAATTTCGGTTAATATATATCAAGGGTAAATTAATTTCAGAGGTACCATATTATGAAGAGACGTATTAAAAGATTAAATCATAAGGGATTTACCCTTGTAGAGACCCTTTTGTCAGCTGTTATCCTTGTAGTCATCTCCACGATGCTCTTCAACGGATTCATAGCAACCATGGGTTTCTCTTATCAGACTTCCGTATATGTAAAGTCCGGTGCTAATAACTACACCGCCTGCATGAATGAAGTTGCTTCCTGGAGCCACTTGGAAAACTGCGGTACCGACGGAAGAGAAGTTCGCGGAAAGAATTATTACGCAGCTAACGGAAATCACTCCGATACTCTGGAATTTGATTGCGGATCATGGCCTTATACTTTAGAGGAGCTTAACGTTCAGATCATCGCTTATACAGATCTTAAGCTTACGGTTCCTAATACAGTTAACGGTTATGAGTTCTCACCTAAGAATGAATCCTTAGCTGATAACAGAAAGGCAATCGTTTACTATCCTGAGTACTGGCAGGGATCCAATGCTTCCTCTTTAGGAAAAGTAATCGTAATGTATAACGCTAAGACAAATAAGTATTACTGGGTTGTTGACAATGGCAATAAGAATCTTTCCGGCGCAGAGAAGGTCAGCAATACACCTATACATACAAGCTAATGCTTTAAGAACGGGGGACAGCTGTTTATGAATAAATTCAGAAAGAACAGAAAAGGTTTTACCTTAGTCGAAATGATCCTGTCACTAGCAATTATCTGCTTGTTGGGTGGTGTTATTGCCGGTGTATGTGCTGCGATCTCCAATTCATTTGGTACGACATATAATATCGATGACTCAACAGACTACGCCATGTTATATGGTAAGGGCTTTGAGAATTCCTTCCTTGTAAACACACAGGGTAACGGTGCTTCAGGTAATACCTGGGAATGGTGGGTAGATTCCGGAAGTGCGATTCCTTATCTTAAGATGAGGACAAATACTCCCAATAAGACGATCAATGTCTTCGAGCCTAAGATGATCGGCAACAAGACCACAGATTCCAAGTGGAAGATCTATATGTTCTACAGATTTAATGACTCTACTGCTACAGTAGATTACAAGATCTTCATCAAGGATAATTACGCTAAGACACCTTATGTCTATGTTTACGAAGACAGCTTCTGGGTACCTCAGTTTGAGAAGCGTGCAGAGTATGCCGGCGTAGGCACTTCCAGAACTGTAAAAGTAAGCGGAAATGCTATGAGCGAAGATACATTCAAGAACACATATCATTTCACTGAAGATGAGTACAAGACTGTTAAGAAGTTCGTAGATGATCCGGCTAACGCAGGCTTTGGTTCAATTATCAAATATACCTGGGGCTGATATTTCAGATTAAATAAGTTCAGGGCTGTCTCAAATGAGGCAGCCCTTTTTCTTGCAATTGGATATATAACTTTAGATTTGATAGAATTACCTAATTAAACATAAGGAAGATAACCGCCATGAAGATTAAAGTCGGTCTTGATATTGGAGGCAGTACGACTAAGATAGTCGGAATGCAGGAAGGAAAGATCATCGCGAGAGCGATCGTTAAAGCTGCAGATCCTGTTACATCTGCTTTCGGTGCTGTCGGAAAGCTCATTAACGATAATTCAATCTCCGTAAATGACATTGAGCAGATCAACATAACAGGCGTAGGCTCAGGTTTCCCGCAGGCCCCGATCCTCGGGATCAGGACAGTCGCGGTCGAAGAGTTCAAGGCTACGGGGCTTGGCGGCCTTTATCTGTCTGGCTTAGATCATGCTGTAGTAGTCAGCATGGGTACAGGTACGGCTTATCTTGAAGCAACGAAAGAAAACGTAAGACACATTATCGGTTCAGGCGTAGGCGGCGGAACTTTAGTCGGTTTAGGTCTGGCGGTAGCAGGGACTTCTGATGCGGTCAAGCTCTCTGACATGGCTACGGCCGGAGATGTATTGAAGTGTGACCTTACGATCGGCGATATCACCAGGAACGGCGTCACCGGACTTCCTATGAATGTTACGGCATCTAACTTCGGTAAGGCTGCTGAAGATCTTTCCAGGGAAGATAAGATGGCAGGAGTATTTAATCTCGTTTACCAGTCTATCGGTACGGTTGCCGTAATGGCTTCAAGACAGTGCGGACTAAAAGACATAGTCTTCACCGGCCAGTTAACTGATCTTAAGGAGTGCCAGACATATCTTCTTCCTTTCGAAGACCTTTACGGGGTAAACATGATTATTCCCGAAGATGCGGTTTATGCCACGGCTCTCGGAAGCTGTCTTGCAGAAGGGCAGGATAACAAGTGAGCGGTAAAGCTAACGTAAAAGAACGCGCCTGGGAGCTGGATTTCTTAAGAGGAATCGCCCTTATCCTGATGCTCTTTATGCATTTCTCATGGGATGTCAGATATGAGTTCGGCGTTAATGTATTCTCATATCTTGAGAAGGGCTGGTTCTGGTCGTTCGGCCACCCGGTCATTGTAGTTCTTTTTGTCGGCGTGTCAGGCATATGCTGCACGTTCTCGCGCAGCAATATCAAGAGAGGATTAAAGCTTCTTGCCGCAGCACTAACGCTCACACTGGTCACATATCTAATCACAAAGTTTGCCGGCATCAACTGCCTTATCATTTTCAATGTTCTGCATGTACTGACATGCGGAGTGTTCCTTTATGCGCTTATCTCATTTATTGAGAAAAAGACTAAAGCGAATCCTATGGCTGTAAATGTTATCCTGGGTCTTTTAGGTCTTTATATCGTCATTTGCGGGTGCGATATCCACTTTATGGATTTTGCTTCGAAGTCCCTGCTGTTCCTGCCTGTAGGTTTTACCATTATGGGAAGCCCGTCGCAGGCGGATTATATGCCGCTGTTCCCGTGGCTCGGAGTATTCCTTTTGGGATGTGTCATAGGAAGGACCTGTTACAAAGAGAAGAAGACTTTGTTTACACGCGGTGAGACGATGAAGGCTGTCGCAAGACCAGTCGAATTCATCGGACGTCACTCGCTCATAATCTATCTTGTTCATCAGCCGGTAGTCTACGGGATCTTATATGTGATCTTCCTTCTTATCGGAAATGCAAAATGAAGATAAAGTATAAGCTCAACAGGAAAATAGTATCAAAGATCGTACTGCTTGTAGTCTTAACAGTGCTGTTCGTGGCTGCGCTTATCTGCAATAACTTTATCCCGAGTAAATTTGCTGACTATTACGGCGAAAAGATATTCCCTGCGATATCCTCTTTTTTTCAAAGTCTTAATATGTTCTTCCAGCATTCCGTAACCGAGAATCTGACTGTTATTCTCGTGCCGGTACTTATCATCGGGTTTATTGCGTGGCTGGTGATTCTCATTAAGAAGTTCCTTTCCAAGGGCGCATTGAAATATCTTTATAAGTCTTACAGGAATCTTGTCATCATAGGTCTTATCGCTGCTATCCTTTTCCAGCTGATGCACGGCATCAATTACAGAAGGACGGACGTGGAAGATGAGCTGGATCTCGTTACGACTGAAGAACTCACTTTTGAACAATATTGTGCTGCTTTAAGATGGGCATACATCGGAATGATCGAAGCCAGAAGCCATCTCGGCGAAGACTATAACGGCGTCGCGCATATGCAGAATAGTTTTGAGAATTCCTCAACGTATGCCTGCTCGCTCCTTGATGCTTTCTGCGACCAATATGATATTCCGTTAAGCGAGAACTATCTCCGCGCCAAGCCGGTATCGCTGAGCCATTACTGGAGCTACACATATATCGTCGGCATGTACGATCCTTTCCTTGGCGAAGCAAATCTTAATACTGATTATATGAGCGTTACGGATTTCCCGCTCACTATATGCCATGAGCTTTGTCATGCAAAAGGATATGCCAGTGAGACAGACTGCAATCTTCTGGCAGCTTTGGCCTGCTGTTCGTCGACAAGGCCGGACTTCAGATATGCAGGTTACTATGATATCTTCTGGAGCATCTATCCCATCGCGGAAGAGTATGGCGACGCGATAGGACAGGCCGTTCCGGCTTACTATGCAACATCCGAGATGGATCCTGTTTACAGGGACATGAGAGCATCGGTAATGTACTGGTGCAATATAGATGCCGAGGTAGACGCATTGTATAAGAAGTTCGGAATCGACGTTACCGAAGTGAGCAACAACGCAAACGATGCGTTCCTCAAGTCCAATGGCGAGGAAGGCGTTCAGTCTTACAATGTCCCGGACAGCATCTATGTAAGGTTCTATCTGACCTATGTCGAAGGAGCCGGCGATGCTTGAGGTAATCCTTAAAGGTCACGACAAGTATTACGGCGTATCTGACGTTGTCAGGATGTTCTGCGGCGTTCCGGAAGAACAGAAAGACGACGGCAGGGTTATAGCGCCTGAAGGACCTGACATTACACTTATTAACGAGCTTTTACCTGACGGACGTTCAATCACTTATTGCGGTGACAAGGCATATGAATTTAAAGGTGAACTTTTAGAGCCCGGCCGTGAGATCAAGAGATCCCTTTACATGGCTTTGTCTGACATCACCTCGAAAACAATGCCCTGGGGCTGTCTTACCGGAATAAGGCCGACGCTCGTTGCTTTGGAAGAAAACAGTCCCGAAGATCTTGAAGAGAAATATTTCGTAAGGCCTGATAAAGCAAAACTCGCTTTTGAGACTTCTAGGGAAGAGCAGAGGATACTTCAGCTGGTTCCTGAAGACAGCCTGTGCGTTTATGTCGGGATTCCGTTCTGCCCTTCAAGGTGTGAGTATTGTTCATTCGTATCTTCTGACATCTCCTGCCATATGGACAGGCTAGTCAATTACGAAGCCGCGCTCGAGCGGGAGATCAAAACGATCGCATCATCGATCAACAGACCTCTTTCTGCGCTTTATGTCGGAGGCGGTACGCCCACTGTGCTTCAGGATAAAGAATTTACTTCGCTCCTCGACTCAATCTATTCAAATCTTAAGATCAGTCCCGAGTGTGAGGTCACTGTCGAAGCCGGAAGACCCGATACGATAACAGACGGCAAGCTTGAAGCGATGAGAGACCACGGCATAACAAGGATATGCATCAATCCGCAGACCATGAGATCTGAGACTCTTTTACGCGTTGGCAGAAAGCATACTGCTGAAGATGTAGTCCGCATTTACCGTCAGGCATGCGACATGGGATTTGATCTGATCAATATGGATCTTATCGCAGGTCTTCCTTATGAAGATCCCGAAGAGCACGTTGAGTCCACTCAAAAGCTGATAGAGCTCGCGCCTGCAAATATCACCGTACACACTCTCTATAAGAAGAGGAGGGCCGCCATGAGCCGCGAGACGGTAATGGATAAAGATAAGACCCGCGGCACGTTGGATGAGTGCGTAGCAGAGAGCTACAGGCTCTTGGAGGATGCGGGATATCACCCGTACTATATGTACCGCCAGAAGGACACGGGACACGGTCTTGAGAATACCGGATTTGCGAAGGGCGATACCGGCAATCTTTATAACGTTGCCATGATGAGCGACTGCAGGGATGTGTTGTCATTCGGTGCAGGCGGCATGAGCAAGAGATGCTTTGCGCAGGAAGGCGAACTTTATAAGCACAGAGTAGAAAGATGCCCGACCATAAAAGATGCTCTTACGTATATCGAAAGAGTAGATGAGATGGCGGAAAAGAAGATCGCGTTTTTCGGAATGAAATAAAGCCTGTTGCCGTAGTTTTCAACCAAACTTGCCACAGTTACTCTTCATGCTTTCCTGAACAGTAAAATATACTGAATTAGTATATATGCGGATATATAGGTATGGGGAGTTTAAATATGAAAAAAGCAATCTGTCTGGTTGTTGTATTATCTGTGCTTTTGGGCACGGCATCCTGCAGCAAAGAAGCATCTGATCCTTCTGTCTCAAATTCAGTGATAGGTCCGGATAATCAGGGATATGTAAGTAAGAACGATTTCCCTGATGTCGTTAATGCTGACAGTCCCTGGTACGATGCGAAAACAACGTCTGTTGAGGGTGTAGGTTCTGTTACAAATTATTTTGCAGATCCTGATTCAGACACATTTATTTTGGAAAGCTTTAACGATGACACGTATTCAACAGAATATGTTGTTTGCAGCATTGAAGGCGATAAGCGCATGACATTGGGATTAAACGAACTCGCAAATGGTGATGACTGGTGTATTGTCTATGACGCGTTCTTTAAAGACGGTTCATGGCATCTTCTTGCAGAGTGTCAAAACGAATGCAGGATTTATGATCTTGGAGATAACGGAATAACAAATAAGCAGACGCTCTCTTTCTCATTTCTTAAAGGGCAATACTATATTTGCGAATTGAGGCATATTGATGGCGGGTTCGTTATGTTTTCGGTGAATACCGAGAACGGGCACAGCACACTTGTTGCTTCTTTATTGGATGATAATTACCAATTGGTCAGTTCGGTCGATACTGTAAATGCCGATAATTTCCCCGGAATAGCTTATGTGATCCAATGCGGCGAAAAGCAGTTTGAGTTCTTTGTCTATGACGACAAAGAGAGAGTCGCGGATTTTGAGACGATGACCTGTTATGAACCGGATAATAAGGAATGGTGTAAGGGAGCTGAAGACTATTGTTTTGTCGGCGGCGAAGTATATGCCAAATGCTATAACGGAGTAGCCCGTGTCGATTATGAGAATCAGCAGCTGGTCTCTGTCTTTGACTATAACTCCTGTTTTGTGAATAGGAATACTTTGTCAACGGCATATCTTTTATCGGCAGATCCCCAGAAAATCGTTTTCGGCAGCGAAAAGAGTGATATGACGATGTTCGGGTCTTTGGGATCTTCCTTTGAGATCACAACATTAACGAAGGCTGATACAAATCCTAATGTCGGAAAGACCATACTGACGGCAGCATCTGTTAAGTCCGGTCATTATATACCTTATTTTGTGTCAGAGGCTGTTATGAATTTCAATATGACGAGTGAAGACTGCATAATCATGCTCGTCGAAGATTATGACCTCGACAGGTATTCCGATGGCGAGATCTACAGTCTTTATGCGAGCGTAAACGCATCTTCGTCGATGTCAGACAGGTTGGCTTTTGATCTTTTGAACGGAGACGGACCGGATATCATTATCGGAGGCTATGACATAGAAATGCTGCATAATGAGGATTACCTTATTGATCTGAGCGCGTTAAGCGAAGAGATCCTCCGTGAGAATGAAGGCGTTTACTTTGCCAATGTGTTTGATGCATGCAAAGAAAATGGTGTTGTGTATGGAATACCTTTGTCTTTTACATTGGATGCTATCGTGACGAATAAATGCAGCAAGAGCAACGGACAAGGTTTTACTTTCGCAGAATACAAGGACTTCGTCTCAGGTCCTCTTAACGGCGAGGATCCGTTATTTGAACATAACTACGGAGACAAGCTCTCCTGCTTTTCTGCTTTGTTTTCCTGTATGGATGATGAGTTTATCAGGGATGGCAAGATAGATCTGGATAATGAAGCTTTCAGGCAGCTTTGCGTTTATGTCAAAGACCTTCCTACTTACTATCAGAATGAAGCCAGGTCGGTCGGAACCGGATGTTTCTTCTATGGTATCGAGAAGTATATTATGATGCGTGACAGTCTGAACGGTTTGGGCGTATACGGCTATCCGTCTTATGACGGAAGAGGACCCTCTGTCAGAATTAATGATTCGCTGTCTGTAACTACAAATTGCAAAGATGTAAAAGCAGCTTCTGAATTCATTAAGATGGCGTTGACGCCTGATCTTCAGACAGAAGGAATTAAGCATGACGCAATAATACCGGTTTGCAAGACCGCTTTGGAAGACAGGTTTAAAGTAGAGATAGATCTGTTTAATGAAGAAAGTACTTTCGGAAGCAGACTGGATTATTCGTTAATCGATGAATATGAGGCCATGGTCGAATCAGCTTCAGGCTGCTCTTCTTTTGATCAGGCTGTAGTCATCCTGATCTGTGAAGATCTCCAGGCATATCTGGCAGGAGATAAATCCTTGGATGAAGTGATACCGATTATGGAAGACAGGTGCCAGACATTGTTGGATCAAAGAGGATAAAACAAGGAAAACTATTTCGGAAAACCAGGGGGAGATATCTCGATTAAAGGCTGTTATCAATCAGCCATATGTAGCGATAAGATCCCCGCAGGTCGTTGCAAAGTCCGTCAGATACATTAGATCCAGTTCGTTTCCATAGTAAGATTCTATGTAACTGCCGTTCAGCATGATGATGAATTTGCCGTCTTTGCTGTAGAAAAACGTTCGGATATCGTCCTTAACTAACTCGCCGGCGTCGTAACTGGTCTTATCAATGAGATAGTATGTACCTCGATCTTCCTGTTCATATTTGAAAGGATAAGCATAGTTGTCTGTTGTCCTGTATACCGTGGCATCCAGGTCCTCAATATACAAAGTGCCGTATCGTGTGTCGCTGACAAGGGACTTATCCAGTCCGAATCTTGCGGCTACGGCTTCGGCAAATTCCCTGTACTCTGTATCTGTGCTCTCAACGCATTGGATCTCTCTGGGGAGTGTCCTGAAGAAAGGCCAGTAATACATTATTAATTCGTCATCGAACAGATAATGTTCTTTCCACTCAGTAGTAACTCCGTCGCTGATGTAGCCGGAGCTGGTTGCCAGTGTATTCATGAGAGAATAAACATCATACGGATAGAGCTTGAGGAAATCTTCGATGCTTCCGTCATTTACCGTTTCATCTGTGAAACCGGAGAGCTCCATGTAGAGATCCGTTGACCATTCCAAAGCATCTCCAAGGATGATGGGCTCGTCCACGCAATCTTCGTTTAGGGTATCGATGAATTCCTGATAACCCTCGGGGAACTCGTCGAAAATCTCTACAACAACTGATTTGAATGCAGTAGCGGAGCGGTTCTGGCTGCTTGAATCATAAGCATAATAGGCTATCTCGACCCTTCCAAGATAAGTATGTCCTTTATACTCTTCAGGACTGAGGAGGTTTTCGCCGGAATACCTGAAGGCATCAGGCACGTCGGCTGTCTCAAGATATGAAACGATATAATCGATCTTCTCTCTGGAGATATCGAGAAAATACGTATTATCGGAATCTTTGTCCTCTGATCTGCAATATCTAATTTCCCGGAAATAAACATCATTCGGAGAATCAGTAGCATTAACAAGGTAGATATCCAGATATTCCTCATCAGGATTGCCCGTTACGGAGGTGGAGACAGAATTAACCGGAACAGATTCATCAATATCTGCAAGCGTACTATCAGGAGCCTTACGGCATCCCGAGAAAACGACAGATGTTAAAAGTAAAAGTGCGACAGTTTGCTTCTTCATAAACACAATCCCCCACGGTTTATTCAGATACCATTAATACAGATAACGAGGAATTATTGTTGCATATAAATATATATTTAACGACCGGCTCTAATGCCGGTCGTTTATTATTCTGGTCGAGGTGACAAGACTCGAACTTGCGACCCCATGCTCCCAAAGCACGTACGCTACCAACTGCGCTACACCTCGTTGTCTACGGCGGTAATTATATATGTTTTGGGAATTATCTGCAAATAAGAAGAGCGCCTGAACCATCAGGCGCCCCATAATCTATTCCTATTCCTTTCTGTATTCCAGTAAGTCTCCGGGCTGACAGTCCAGAGCTTCGCATATTGCTTCGAGCGTTGAGAACCTTATAGCCGATATCTTGCCGTTCTTCATTTTCGAGAGGTTGACATTGGATACGCCGACTTTCTCGGATAAGTCATTGAGTGAGATCTTCCTGTCCGCCATGACTCTGTCTAATCTAAGTATTATCTGTCCCATATTTGCGCCTCCTTAAAGTGTCTCGTCAGACTGGATCTGGAGGGTCTTACCGTAATCCATAATCGCACGTACGGCCCATGTGATGACTCCGCCGAGGATACCGTATGCAGCGCCTGCCGTGAATAAAGCCATTCCGCTGATAACGATCATTACGATAAATACGCGCTTAATGACTTTGTCGGTAAACGGTGAGTCTTCCTTGATGATCAGCTCGAAAACGCCCTCGATGAGCTTCATCATAACTGCTGCAACAGCTGTCGCGAATGCTAATACAAGGCACCAGCCGGAATACATTATGCAGAAGGGATGATCATCGATAGCCGCCTGCCAGGAGGGAATATCCGAATGAAGTGATGAGGGATCTCCCAAATTGATGTTGATGCCGCTGACTGATCCGAAGCTGTTGTCTGTGCTTACATAGCCGGCGTCGACAGCCTTCTGCATCTGGATATCAAAATCTTTTCCCATGGAGAAGATCCAGATAGCAGCCGCGAGACATGCGATGCTGGCGATGAGGCAGAAGATAAACATGATCTTCGATACGGTCTTTCCGACTTTGCAACTCTTCTTGATCTTAGCGATCTTTACGTTTTCTTCCATAATTAATCTCCTTATCCTCAGGTTCAAAATTATCGGGTCCCTTATTTCCTGATGCTTGGATAATACACTGCCAATTTATCTTTGTCAACAACTTTTTAACGATAAACGTTAAATTATTTGCGATTAAGATTGCGGATAACCTGTGCGGGCAAGGAGGCTCCCGATTGGCTATAATAGTAATGATCTTCAAATAAAGGAGAAGGCATCTTGATCAAAGTAACAAGCTATAAGAGCGGAAATGAATATACCTACGGTCTTGGCGCGACTATCGCCATGGAATACCTTCTCAAGAAGAAGGAAGCAGTCAGGGCCGTGATACTGCATCCTGATTTCAGATCGGAAGAGACCATCTGTAAGATCAATTCGATCTGCGGTAAAGACATTCCGGTATCTGTCGAGGCAAAGCCTTTTAACATTCTCTCGAAGAAAGAGAACTGCTTCGTCATCTGCGTAATAGAGAAAAAGCCTGAGCCCATAAGGGACGGCAATCACATGGTCCTGGTAAATCCTTCCAATTGCGGCAACCTGGGAACGATCGTCAGGAGCTGCCTCGGATTCGGCGTCAGGAACATCGCGATAGTTGGTCCTAAGGCGGCAGATCCTTTTGATCCCAAGACGATAAGAGCTTCGATGGGCGCTCTTGCGAGCGTGAATGTAGAAGTTTTCGGGCAGTTCGAAGATTATCAGAAGAGATTTCCTTCAAATAATCTCTATCCGTTTATGTTGGACGGGAGCACGATACTGCAGGAGACAAAGATAAATAAGCCCTTCTCGCTCATCATGGGAAATGAGGCGACGGGCCTTGATCCGGCGTTCAAAAACATAGGTCAACCCATCAGGATCGAGCATTCCGGCGATATCGACAGCCTGAATATTACAATTGCCGCAAGTATAGGGCTTTATGAAGCAACAAAGTCTTGCTAATTAAATACTATCGTGATACAATTCTTCGGTAATTTGAAGATATAACTCTAAAAAGGAGAAAAAGAGATGCCTAATATCAAATCAGCAATCAAGCGTGTAAACGTTTCCGAGAAGAAGGCTGCTGCTAATAAGAGCAAGAAGAGTGCTATCCGCACAACTGTTAAGAAGGCAAAGGCTGATATCGCTAACGGCGAGAATCTTGATGCTACGATCAAGTCTACACAGAAGGCATTGGACCAGGCTGCTGCTAAGGGCCACATGAGCAAGAACGCAGCTTCCAGAACAAAGTCCAGACTTGCTAAGGCTGCTAACGCTGCCAAGGCTTAATTGATAAATTAAGAGAATAATAACGACCGTCTGTCCATTTTTGGGCGGACGGTTTTATTCTGCATTTTTGTAATTCCTGATTATTTAACGATTACCGGGATGGCTTCCCACTCTGAAGCGGCGTCCCTTCCGTAGATCTTCCAGCCCAAAGAAGCGGCTCTCATATCGAGCTCAAAGATCTTTTTGAGGTTCTCATTCTCCGACTGGAGCTCCAAACAATCCGAAGGTCTGTTGATGACAGGGATCTTCGCGCACTTTCCCATGATCTTAAGGCAGTATTTGCCCTCGCTGTTAAAGCCCAGCACTCTGATGTAGGGCGGTCTCTTTATCTCCAGATATGAACTGTCCTGACCGTTCATCATGCACGCGAGAGCGCGGTATATCCTTGATAACGTATATCTCTTTGTCGATATCCTGCTCTCGAAAACCTTAAGGTCAGAGTCGTCATCAGAAACAGACCCGGGCCTGATGTCTGCAGCTGTGTTTTTAATGTATCCTGCCAGATCGTCGCTCATATATGCGATGTTGTCCAATGAAGAAGATGCATTTGCAGTGAGCATGCATTCCCTGATGTAATCAACATATTTTGGGAAAGCGAATGTGCCGGATGAAGCGGCTGAAAGCATCGCGCCCAGAGATAAGTCGGGCATACGGCCGTTAAGCTTAGATGCAATGGCAGCCTGACTGAAGTTATTTGCTGCTTCTTCCAAGACCGCGCTGCGGATAGACGTGGCGCTCGCGAGATCCCCGTTTATGTCAGCGTCGTGATAGCCTGCGCCTTCGCGCTTTATCATGATCACATTTATCCTGTGCTGCTTATCAAACTTTTTGAGTGCCAGGAGATAATCTAACGCGAGTATGGAGTTAGGGCTCGACAATATAAGATCAAGATCACCCGTGATGCCCTTTGATGAAGCATAATCCTTGACGGCCGAAGCCCTGGCCTGGGGGAAACTTATGCCTGTGGAGATATATTCATTGAGCTTTGCGTTGAACAACTCATCGTTCTCGAAAGGCTCATTTGCAAGTGCTTTGAGAAGATCTGTGTCATCTGTATCAACACCGAAAGCGATATCGGTCACGACTCCTGTGGAGACCAGTTCGGACACTGCGCCTTCGGCAAATCTCGAAGACGGCGCGCAGGAGAAGCTGAACGGGAGTTCTATCACG
Source organism: Clostridiales bacterium (assembly GCA_017554745.1). Lineage (GTDB taxonomy): Bacteria > Bacillota > Clostridia > Saccharofermentanales > Saccharofermentanaceae > Saccharofermentans. The sequence goes on from JAFZHS010000004.1 coordinate 46,487, forward strand.
ACATCGGCACCGCACAAAAGAGCCTGTCTGGCGCGGACTGCAGGCGGGCAGATGGCTGGCAAGCCTCTCTGGGTAAAAAAACCTGACATAACGGGCATGACGATGGCCCTGGGGTCATTAACGATCTCACGGGCCTTCTTTATCAGATACGCGTGACCGTTATGAAAAGGATTAAATTCCGCAATAATTCCTATAACCCGCAATTTATGTAAACCCTCTGCTTTTGGTATAATCTTTGATTGTAAGATTATATTTCATAAGGCGGAGTTTATGCAACGCAGACAGATAGCCGGCATCGGTATCGGAAAGTTCGTTACAGTGGCGATAATAGCCGCTCTGGCTTTGGGTGCCGTGATATTCTACCTGTTCTATACCGGAAGGTTCGGAGGCGGAAACAAGCTTAAGCTCACGAGCCCTACACACGTCGGACACGATTACAGTGACATAGCTGCTGATAACAATATCGTCAGTGATTATCTTTTCGGAAGGACCAAAAAGCTCAATATCGAAAAGGGCGGAGACGGAGTCCTTGCCGCAACCACGCATACGATCGCGGGAAGACTCGTTACCCAGGAGGCCGAGAATTCAGGAGTGTACGAACTCACTGACCAGGCGCTGCTCCTCAAGTGCTATGTAAGATCGGGCGACGGCGCCAATGCAATAGCGCTCAAGAATGAAGTTACCAAGCGTTTCAGACTGTCTGACGGCGCATACAGGACATATGTCTATTCGGATGCAAGCAGATCTGAAGAGCTGATCACGGTGTCCGCGTCTATGGCATGGCTTGACGCGCTTGCCGAGTATTATGTCTCTTACGGCAATGACGACGACTACAAGGAAATCTGTCATCTTGCGGGGATGCTTTTCGATAATGACGGAAGAGTTGTCCCTGAGCAGCTCTCGATCGCGAAATATGCCGAATCACTTTATGTAAGCCTTGAAGATACAAGCGGTTTTGAAGAGGGCATGGAAGGATCTCTGGAGCAGCTCTACGGAACGATCACCGGAGAAGCCGACGGGGCTGAAGCCACAAGGGATGAGCTTGAAGCAAATATCGAAGGCGTGCTGCTTTCAAATATCAACTTAAGACTTATCAGGGATCTTGAGAACAACGGCATACTGGCTCAGGGAGCATATGAACGTGCTCTTAAAGCGGTCAAGGACGGGTTTGCCGGCGCAGGCTACTCATTCTACGCTTATGCGACGAACGGCCGGATGGACAGCGGAGACTATATCTATACCGGACAGAGCACGGGAGCTTTTGATATCACGCAGAACATTAAGACCATGCGTAATCTTGCGGAAGTCGGCGAGCTCGACAGCGCTTCTTTTGCAGAGCTTAAGAGCCTGGTCATGAACGACGGCAGGATCTTTATCGAGTATGTTATCATGACGGGAAGCTACTCCGGCAGTGAAGCATTTACCGCATATTCTGATGCCATGATGATCGCATATTACGCAGGCGACAAGGATCTCTACGATAAGCTTTCCAACGCGATCGGCAAGAGGGTCGCCACCAAATCGACGAGCCCTGCTCTCTACATGATCTTCAGGGAAGAGAACGAGAGATATGTCTTCTACGCAAGGGAGAATTTATCTGTCCGTCTCGCTACTTCTTAATTATTTCTTTTTAATTGAATTAACTGAGGTTTACGAGTATACTTTTGTCGACAAAAAATTCCAAAGGAGACAATATATATGGCATTCATTGATGACATCATGGCCAGAGCTAAGGCTGACAAGAAGACTATCGTACTTCCCGAGTCAATGGACAAGAGAACATTTGAGGCTGCCGAGAAGATCCTTAAGGCTGATATGGCTAACCTCATCATCATCGGAACACCCGACGAGATCGCTAAGAATTCCGAAGGTTTTGATATCACAGGCGCAACGATCGTTGACCCTTTTAACGATCCCAACAAGCAGAAATATATCGACAAGTTTGTTGAGCTCCGCGGCGTAGACACCATGGTAGCTGCAGCAAAGAAGAAGGCTGAGAAGAAGGGCCTTGGCGAAGAAGAGACAAACGCTCTCATCGCTGACGCACAGAAGAAGGGCATCACACCCGAGAAGGCTGAAGAGAAGATGAATTCCGACTACATGTACTATGCATGCCTTATGTGCAAGTGCGGTGATGCAGACGGTGCCGTTTCCGGTGCCTGCCACTCAACAGGCAACACGATCCTTCCCGCTCTCCAGCTCCTCAAGACAAAGCCCGGTATCTCTTCCGTATCCGGCTTCTTCCTTATGGACGTTCCCAACTGCGATCTTGGTGAGCACGGTCTCTTCATTTTCGCTGACTGCGCAGTTAACACAGACGTAGATTCCGCTAAGCTCGCAGAGATCGCTAAGCTCTCCGCTGAGTCTTTCGAGCAGTTCATCGGCGCTCCCGCTAAGGTCGCCATGCTCTCATACTCATCTTACGGTTCAGCAAAGCACGCTGACGTAGACAAGGTTTCCAATGCCGTTAAGATCGCCAAGGAGAAGTATCCTGATCTCGTAGTTGACGGCGAGCTCCAGCTCGACGCAGCTCTTGTTGAGGAAGTAGGCCAGCTCAAGGCACCCGGTTCACCGGTTGCAGGCCACGCTAACACATTGGTATTCCCTTCACTTGAAGCAGGCAACATCGGCTACAAGCTCGTCCAGAGACTTGCCAAGGCTCCCGCTTACGGTCCGGTCCTCCAGGGCCTCGCACTCCCCGTAAACGACCTTTCCAGAGGCTGCAATGCTGACGATATCGTAGGAACAGTAGCTATCACGGCAGTTCAGGCTCAGGCACTGGGCTGATCCAAATAAGCCAACTATAAAGACAGGAGAAAAGTCTAATGAAGATTTTAGTAATCAACTGCGGTAGTTCTTCCGCAAAGTTCCAGCTTTTCGACATCGATACAGGCGATGTCCTCGCTAAGGGTAATGCCGAGAGAATCGGAATCGACGGAAAGCTCACATATAAGCCCGCAGGCAAGGATGAGTTCATTTCCACAGAGCCCATGCCTGACCACAAGGTTGCTGTACGCATGATCCTTGACGCACTCGTAGATCCTGAGCACGGCGTAATCTCTGATGTATCCGAGATCGCAGCCGTAGGTCACAGAGTACTCCACGGCGGTAAGTACTACAGCGCATCCGTTATCGTTGATGACGACGTTAAGAGAGTTATCAGAGAGTGCTTCCCGTTAGGACCTTTACACAATCCTGCAAACCTCATCGGTATCGAGGCATGCGAGGACGTTCTTCCTGAGGGCACACCTCAAGTTGCAGTATTTGATACGGCATTCCATCAGACGATGCCCCCGAAGGCATACACATATGCACTTCCTTATGAGATTTCCGAGAAGTACGACATCCGCCGCTACGGTTTCCACGGAACATCCCACAGATATGTAAGCCACAGAGTAGCTGACTTCCTCGGCAAGAAGTATGAGGATCTTAGGATCATTACATGCCACCTCGGCAACGGTTCTTCTTTCGCAGCTGTTAAGGACGGCAAGTGCCAGGACACATCAATGGGTCTTACACCTCTTGCAGGTATCTGCATGGGTACAAGAACAGGTGACATCGATCCCGCTATCGTTCCTTTCCTTATGAAGAACGAGAGATACACACCTGACGAGATGGACAATCTCTTGAACAAGCAGTCAGGCGTTCAGGGCGTTTCCGGTGTTTCTTCCGACTTCAGAGATCTTGAGAAGGCAGCTAACGAAGGCAACGAGAGAGCAAGACTTGCTCTCGACATGTTCGCATACCAGGGCAAGAAGATCATCGGATCTTATGCAGCTGCTATGGGCGGCGTTGACGTTATCGTCTTCACAGCTGGTATCGGAGAGAACACAGACCACATGAGAAAGGCTATGTGTGAAGGCCTTGAGTTCATGGGCGTTGAGTTTGACGCTGATGTAAATGCAGGTCTCAGAGGCAAGGAAGCTATCATCTCCAAGCCTTCTTCAAAGGTAACGGTCTGCGTTATCCCTACAAACGAAGAGCTCGCTATCGCTCAGGAGACTGAGGCGCTCGTAAGATAATTATTCGGGTGATATAAATATATGAAAGAGGGTGTCCTTTGCCGGGACACCCTTTTTTAATTGTATAAGTATTGATCGAAAAGTATCAGTAGTTGAGGTGCAGGTGCTTCTTGAGATCCTTGTCTGCGCCGAATACAGTTACTGTGTCGCCGGTCTCGAAAACGAAATCTGCGGGGAATTCCAGAACGGGGTTGCCGTCTCTTCTGATGGACAGGACGTTCAAGTGGTATTTATTTCTTATGCCGAGCTCAGCAAGGCTCTTGCCGATCCATTCTTCGGGCACCTTGACCTCGAAGATAGAGAACTCTCCCGGATAATCAAGATAATCGACAACGTCTGCGGAGCAGTAACGGACGGCTGACCATTCCGCGAGCTGCTTTTCGGGGAAGACGACAGAGTCTGCACCGGTTGCCAGAAGGAACTTTTTCTGGACAGATCTTGAGGCTCTGGCGACGATGTTTTTGGCACCGCATTCTTTGAGCAGAGAAGTTGTTTCCAGTGAAGACTGGAAATTGTCGCCGATGGCTACGAAGCAGACATCGAAATTCTCTACTCCCAAAGACTTTATAAATGCCTCGTTAGTGGCATCTCCGATAAGGGAACTTGTGACCATTCCCAATACGGGTTCCAATCTCTCCTCGGAAGAATCTACTGCGAGGATCTCATCTCCTGCCTTGCTCAGCTGGTCGATGAGGTGATAGCCGAATCGTCCGATTCCGATTACGAGTACGCTTTTCATAAATGTTTCCTTTCTGCCGGATCAACCGACCGCTATGTTATCCGCGGGATACTGCCTGTTGCCTGTCGACTTTCTGGTGATCGCAGCAAAGACTAGAGTCAGGCCTCCCACACGTCCTGTGTACATCAGGATGATCAATATATATTTCGATATTGTATTCAATGCCGGAGTGATACCCATCGAGAGACCGACGGTACCGACCGCTGATGCGCTCTCGAAAAGAGCCTTTAAGAATGCCGTCTGCTCGATCTTGGCAATGAACATGGAGCCAAGGACTGCGAGCATGACATCGAGCATGAATACGGCGACAGCGCCGTAGATCGCTTCAGTAGTTATCCTGCGCTTAAAGACGGCAGGAGCCTTTTCGCGCTTGAAGAAGGCGAGCATGGTTAAGAAGAGGATGGTGATCGTCGTGATCTTCATACCGCCGGCAGTTGAGCCCGGCGCACCGCCGATGAGCATCAGGATTATGGTCATGACGACTCCGGTGCCTGAGAAATTGTTATAGTCCGTCGTGTTAAAGCCTGCCGTTCTAGGCGTGACTGACTGGAAGAGCGAAGCTAAGAATCTCTGGTTCGCGGGCATATCTGCATATTCACCGAACCACAGATAGACTAGCGGGACGAGCACCAGGATTATCTCCATGACGATGATGATCTTGCTTTGGGTGCTGTATTTATAAAACTTTAATCCGTGCCTTCTGATGTCCATCCATGTAAGGAAACCGAGTCCGCCCGTGAGAATGAGGAAAACGAGCGTTATGACAATAATGGGATTATCCATATAAGGCATCATGGAAGAGAATTCTCCATGGGAGCCGTTAAGGTCAAAGCCAGCATTACAGAATGCCGATATCGAAGTGAAGACCGAGAGCCAGATGCCCTTCCCAAGGCCGTATTCGGAGATAAATACCGGAGACATACAGACCGCTCCCAAGGCCTCGAAAATGACCGTGCCGATGCAGATGAACCTGGTGTATTTCATGATCTCGCCAAGGTTCGGAGCAGAAACCGCTTCCTGCAGGGTGGTCCTGGCCTGAAGGCCGAGTCTCTTGCCTACTATCTTGCTTAAGACAGTCGTCATGGTGATAACGCCCATGCCGCCGATCTGGATCAAAGTGAGGATAACGAGCTGGCCGAACCAGGTCCAGTGACTCCAGGTGTCATAAAGGACAAGACCCGTAACACAGCTTGCTGAAGTAGCTGTGAAAAAAGCGTCGGTAAAGCTTGTCCATTCACCTGCTCTGGATGAGAAGGGGAGCATAAGAAGTATAGCTCCCGCAAGGATCAGGAATATGAATCCCAGAAGGATGCTCTGGGAGCCTTTAAGTCTGAAATGTTTGTGTCCGGTTTCACTCATGCGACTATTATAAATCTAACTTTTTATTTTTTAAAAGAAAAATGTCCTATTATTCGACGGCTAATAATTTCCATTACTGATATAATCTCCCTAGACCGGATTTGTAAAGGGAGAGATTTGTTTTGTCAGACGATATTTTCAACAGTTCAGATGAGTTTTTCAGGGAGCTCGAAGGTATCTACGGCCAGGGCCCCGAAGCTGTGCCTGACCAGGATGCCGACAGCATGCTTGAAGGCCTTAACGAAGAGCAGAGAGAGGCGGTAACCCATCTTGACGGCCCGCTGCTCATACTTGCAGGCGCAGGCTCGGGCAAGACCAGAGTAATTACATACCGTATCGCCTACATGATGAAGAAGCATAATGTCGCGCCTTCATCCATTCTCGCCATCACGTTTACCAATAAGGCGGCCAATGAGATGCGCCAGCGAATCGAGACTCTCGTCGGAGACCGTTCCAAGTATATCTGGTGCGGCACTTTCCACAGTATTTTCGCAAGGCTCTTAAGGCGTCACGCAGAGCTTTTGGGTTATTCCCAGAATTTCTCGATCATCGACACGGATGACCAGCAAAAGCTCGTTAAGGATTCGATGAAGGAGCTGGATATCTCCGACAGCCAGTTCAAGCCCAGGAGCGTGCAGAGCGAGATCTCCAATGCCAAGAACAAGTTCATAGGTGTTGAGGAGTACGCGCTGCAGGCTGGCAAGGATTACTACTACGGCGTTGTCGCGAGAGTATATAAGAGATACCAGGAGAAGCTTCTTGCAAATAACGCGATGGACTTCGACGATATCCTCATCAACATGGTTAAGCTCTTGGAGCAGAATCCCGATATCTGCGAGCTCTACAGAGCCAAGTTCAGATACATCATGGTCGATGAGTACCAGGATACCAATATGCCGCAGTACCGCGCGGTAATGCAGCTCGCTTCGGGCACCGGCAATATCTGCGTCGTAGGCGACGATGACCAGTCCATCTATTCTTTCAGAGGAGCCGACGTAAGGCTCATCCTGAAGTTTGAAAAGGATTTTCCGGGCGCAAAGGTCATCAAGCTCGAAGAGAATTACCGTTCTACCAAGACGATACTCGAAGCGGCCAACTGCGTCATTGCAAATAATACCAAGCGCAAGAGCAAGCGCCTGCGCACCGAAGGAGCTGACGGCGAGAAGATAATCGTCATGAATGCCGACACGAGTGCGGGCGAGGCAGACTTTGTCGGACGCACCATCAAGATGATGGCCGACAAGGGCAAGTTCAAGTATTCGGACTGCGCTGTTCTTTACAGGATGAACGCTTTGTCCCGTAACGTGGAGACTACGCTCCATAATCTTGGAATACCTTTCAGAGTCTATGGCGGTATGAGGTTCTACGACCGTAAGGAGATCAAGGATATCCTCGCTTACTTAAGGCTCATCAACGACACCAAAGACAATATTGCATTTGAGAGGATAATCAATGTCCCCAGAAGGGGCATCGGTGACGCTACGATCGAGAAGATCAGACAGTATGCTTTAGACAGCAATATCAGCATGTTCGAGTGTGCGATGCATTCTCTTGATTATCCTGAGCTTGCAAGAGTCAGCTCGAGAGTCCTTGCATTTACCGACCTCATTAACGAGATGAGGGACAAGCTCAAAGAGAATGAGATGGATTTCGCGCAGTTCGTAGATTATGTCGAGAACGAATCGGGAATAATCGAAGAGATTACCGCAGAGCGTGAGAAGAAGGGCGACATCATCGACAGGGTCGAGAACCTCAAAGAGCTTTTGTCTGAAGCTGCCGAATACGACAAGGCGCACCGCGCGGAGCCTGTCGACATGGATACTCTGGAGATCGATGACGGTGACGGAATGCCCGTGGAAGTCGATGATGATTTCTTTTTCGATACCGCGACGGCAGACACGACGGAAGGGATATTGGGCCTCTATCTTGAGAACGCTTCGCTCTTTACCGAAGGCGACGAATACAATGACAGCGATGATTTCGTCAAGCTCATGTCGATACACAGCGCCAAAGGCCTTGAGTTTGGAGCGGTATTCATAATAGGTCTTGAGGAAGGCGTTTTCCCGAGCTACAGATCGGTCCAGAGCATGGAAGATACCGAGGAAGAGCGAAGGCTCATGTATGTTGCGATCACGAGGGCAAAGAAGAATCTGTTTATCGTTCTTACGAAGCAGAGAATGCTCTTCGGCCAGACAAACTGCAACAGGCCTTCGAGATTCATAAAGGAGATCAATCCCGGGCTTCTCTATCTCATGGGTGCGAACAGGGAGACTCCGAAGAATGTTCCTGACGGCGAGACAAACAGGGAGAAGTCCAGGAAATCTATCGCTTCCGCCATCAAGTCGCAGTTTTCAAACGATAAGGCAAAGCCTGCGGGTTCCCGCGAAGGACAGCTCGGTCCCGATGATCTCATTAAGGGAATGAAGGTCATTCATCCGAGATTCGGCGAAGGTATTATCCTCAAGGTCGAGCCTGTCGGAGGCGATGCTCTCGTTACGATAGACTTTGACGGAATGCGCAAGAATATGCTCGCGAATTCCTCCGGTCTTAAGAAGGCGCCGAACTGACAGGACGCAGGTGCATGAGGTTTACCAAGAACAGCTGACGCGGTTTGTAGTATAATTATTTATCGTGTTTTAGAAGGAGACTAAGGTATGTCAGATAATCTCAGCTTCCAGGACCTTTATGCCGACAGCGTAGCCAGCATCGGAAAGTCAGACAAGATATCCGAGGCGACAAGAGCCAAGATCAGGATCTTACAGGATCAGAGAGACAAGCTTTTGAGCGTCAATGCCATGAAGTGTTCCGATTCGAGGGGAAGAGTATTACCTGAAGCCGACGGCGATATCAGGAACTGCTATGAGCGCGACATGGGAAGGATCATTTACTCCCAGGCTTTCAGACGCTTAAAGCACAAGACGCAGGTCTTCTTTAATCCCGCTAACGACCATATCTGCTCAAGATTAGAGCACGTCATTTATGTTGATTACATTGCTTCCACTATCGGCAGCGCCCTTAATCTCAATGTCGATCTCATCAGGGCTATAGCTTTAGGCCACGACGTAGGTCACACGCCTTTCGGCCACAGTGGCGAGAGAGTGCTTAACAAGAAGCTTAAAGCAATCGATCCCAAGCTGTATTTTGAGCATGAATCAAACGGGCTTAGAGTGCTCAATATTCTCGAAAAGCACAACGACGACAACGGCCTTAATCTCACGTTCGAAGTAAGGGACGGCATTATCTCACACTGCGGTGAATACTACGATGAGAGAAAGCTCACACCGTGCAGGGATAAGACAGAAGAAGACCTGTCATATCTTATTCCTAAGAAAGACCGCAAGGGCCCGGCTACGATGGAGGGCTGCGTAGTAAGATTCGCGGATAAGATCGCTTATGTCGGAAGAGATATCGAAGACGCTTTAAGAACGGGTGTCATCGCAAGTGAGTTCGATGTTCCTGTCGTAACTGACGGTGTAGGAAGCTCTAATTCCGAGATAATCAATTTCCTCGTGCAGGACGTCATCGAGAACAGCATGGACAAAGGCTGCATCATGATGAGCGATCACGCAGGCGATGCGCTCGAGCACACTCTCAAGGAGAATGTTGCGAAGATCTACACGGCCGGCAAGGTCAAGACTTATGAGAAGTACTGCGATGTTATGCTCGAAGGACTTTTCGATGCATTCTATGAAGCAGTGCAGAATATAGAGAAGGCAGAAGATTCGAAGTCATCTTCGATCAGACAGTTCGCGGGTTTTGTTAAAAACCACCCCGAGTACAAAGCAGGCATCGACACGCCGCTCCCGATCTATGTATCCGATTACATTGCGGGCATGACGGATTCGTTCGCTGTAAGCTGCTTTAACGAGATGTATAAGAGTTAATGGAGACTGATATGGATAAAAGGGAAGAATACGGATTTTTCGCGATGATAGACCGCATGCAGTACATCGGAAGATGGGCACTGATGCGCAACAGCAGAACGGAGAATATCAAGGAGCACAGCTTTGATGTCGCAGTCATCGCGCACTGCCTGACGATCCTTCACAACAAGTTTGAGAAGGATAATGAAGGCGCGATCCTGCCGGATCCTTATAAGGTCCAGGCTTATGCTCTTTATCACGACTGCACCGAGATATTGACAGGCGATCTGCCTACACCGATCAAGTACCGCAATAAGGAGATCACAAAGGCCTACAAGGAAGTCGAGTCAGAGGCTGCAGCAAGCCTTGTCGAGCTCCTTCCTGAAGATAAGGCAATGAGAGAAGAATATATGGATCTTCTGGCGCCCGAGATAACAACTGAAGAAGACAAGCTTATCCATAAACTCGTAAAGGCTGCCGACAAGATCGCTGCCTATATCAAGTGCCTGAGAGAAGAGAGCACCGGCAACGGAGAATTCTCTGCCGCCAAGGTCTCTACGGGCAAGATCATCAGAGATATGAACATGCCTGAAGTCGATTACTTCATGGACCACTTCGTTCCTTCCTACGGATATACGCTCGACAAGATAACCGGGAGGGACGCTTGACCGATGTTTAAAAGGCGGCCAGAGTATTTTGCAGTTGCGGTAATAGGCGGTATTATGACGATCGCCGCATCTGTCTTCATGGCCATGAGCCTTAATACCGGCATCAGCGAACCTGACAGAAGATCGATGAAAAAAGCGGACGAGATCGTCGTGCGTGCAGCTGCTCTTACGGGAAGCACGGATGAAGAGATCAAGATCGCCAAATCACATGTCGAAGACGGACTTATAAGCTGCGGTGATTACGTTATCTCAGTAATGACCTCGCCCGAATATCTTTTGCAGAATGTATCAGATGAGAAGTTCGCGAGAGATCTTTGTTATGTCGTCAGCGGCAGCGCAGATCAGGGCGAGATAAATGATATCCTTGATGATCTTAAAGATAATTCGAGGATCGTCGCTATCAATAAGGCTATCAGATCCGAAGACTCTGATCTTAAAGCTTCGGGCGACCCTTCGGGCAAGGGATCGGTTATCTCCGATGTAAGCCTTGCCGCCTCGTTTGACGCGCCAGGCGAGTATACCGTGGGCATCAAAGAGACGACGGGTTCTTATACGGCAACGGGTGATGAAGTCAGAACAGACTTTTTTGTTGACGGCTCGCTCTTTTACGGCTATCTCAAGTATGACGACAACGCATCCAAGAACGGCTACAGAGAGTTTGTACTGTCGTGGGATACGGCAGACTGCGCTCCCGGTACGCACGAAGTATATGCGCTGTTAAGAAGCTCTGACGGAAGAGGAACCGTTATTTCCGGAGGCGAGATCACCATTCCTGAAAAGCTCACCATCTCTCCCGGAAGCGTTGCAGAATCCAATATTCCTGCAGGCAGGAACACTTCGTGGTACATAATCGACTGTGCCGAAGATAACTGCTATATCAATTTCGCGGGGCTCTCTGCAGATATCAAGGTATCGCTCTACAGTCTTAAGGGCGAGCTCATCGGCACGAATGAGAATCCCGGCATTCCTTATGCGATGTTAAGAGGAGCAAAGCAAAATACACAGGCAATCTCCGAAGAGACCGGCATCGCGGGAATCTCCAATTGCTATTACATCTGCGTCAGCCGTACGGGCAACAGCCTGAATACTGACGAGGACGTCTATTACACGATGATCCAGACCAGGGAGTGCGCGTATTTTGACGGCATGTATATGGCGGTCACGGGAGATGAGAATGCCGATAAGGTAAAGCTTACCGATCTTAACAAGAACACCTACGAAGTAGAGAGGAAGAAGGCGGGGATCGTTCCCATCAACGGCGCATTGTCCGGCTTGTATATCACGGATAATGCCACTGCCGATTCGGTCAATCTCTATCCGAAGTTTGACTATCTTACGCGTGACTACGCTTATTATCTCGAAGGCCCGAAAAGCATTTATTTCATTTGCTCGGCACTTGAAGGGTATTCGGCGCAGATCACTATCAGGGCAGATAACGGCGGCCAGTCCAAGACCATTGAGCAGGGACAGCCTTTTGATATACCTGCAGGTGAGACTTTGATCACCTGTACCATAACGAGCTTTGACGGTACTACGGGCTGCTATTCGTTCTATATCCTGAATGGTGATGATACGGGTAATTTCGTTGAGAGCACGCTGTCCAATTTCCCGAAGAGCTACTACAGCGGACTCTGGCTTTTGCATAATCTCAAGCCCAACTATATCTTTACGGCTTACTACACCGGAGTATCTTTCGATGCCGCTCTGGCAGCAGAAGACAGCAAGGGAAGAAGCCTTTTGCAGAATTCTTCTTATCCGGATTATGTAAAGCCCAACAGCCAGGTCTACGATAAGCCTGACTGGATGGCAGCCAAGACCGAAGTCGTAAGCTATTATCTTGATCCGAGAAACTTCTTTACACCGCAAAGGATCTTCGCGTTTGAGATGCTCGGATTCGATCCGTCGGTACATACTGTCGAAGGCGTAAGAGAGATCATCAGAGGATCCTTCATGGATAACGATCCCACTTACGATTATGCCCAGCTGATCTACGACGCAGGTAAGAATGCGGGTGTGTCACCTTATTTCCTTGCGAGCAGGATAATACAGGAGATGGGATATTCCGGAGAATCGGCTTTATCCAGAGGTGAGGTAACAGGTTTTGAAGGTTATTACAACTTCTACAATATCGGTGCTTATGCTACGACCGAACCCGGCGGAGCCGTGATCAACGGAGCTAAATACGCGCAGTGGGGAAGAGACTGGGAAGCCCGGGAGATAACAGAAACAGAAGCTTCTTTCCTGCTTCCGTGGACTTCTGTTGACAAGGCGATCTCGGGCGGAGCGCTTTGGATCGCGTCCGGATACATCGAGAAGGGACAGAACACTCTTTACTTCCAGAAGTTCGATGTGTTAAATGACGGCACGGAAAGGTACAATCATCAGTATGCACAGAATATAATGATGGCATATTCCGAAGGCCTCAGGTATTACAGAAGCTATGACGCCATCGGAATGACAGACGCGGCATTTGAGTTCATCATTCCGGTCTACGATAATATGCCGCAGACATACGGGAGCCTGCCTTCATGAGAAAGGTATCTGACAGAAGAATGATCAAGACAGCAGTCTTAAAGGTCTGCTCGGCTTTTGCCGCGCTGATCGTTACGGCCTTTTTCTGCCTGATAAATCTCATGCCCGCTTTGGTAAATGCGGATTCAGAGATCATTATTTCCGCTGTTCCGAAGTCCACTGATGTCGGCCCCGGAGATATCATAATCATCAACATCATTGCGAACAGATTCCCTAACATTACCGAGTTTGGTCCTATCGAATTCAATTACGACGAGGACAAGGCCGAGTTTGTATCTTTCGAGCAGGGCAAAGATCTCTCAAACTATGTATTCACCGAGACACAGTCCAACGGCACTCTGTCGGTAACCGGCACGGACCAGAAGATAAATACGACCACAGAAGGCAACGGCGAAGATGATACCGCTCTTGCGTCTTTCTCTTCAGATGAACAGGTAATACTCTTTTCCATTGCGATCAGACTTTCCACTTCAAGTTACGGAGAGATCAACTGCTGGCTCAGCAGCGCAGGCACTTTTGTATCGCCTGCCGAGAACATAACTGCAACCATCGGAAGCGGCATTACGATCCCGATCAGAAGCGCAGGGCTCTCGAGCAATGCGACGATCTCTTCCCTTAAGGTAAAAGGAACATCGATCACGCCTGATTTTAATCCGAATATCACCGAATACACCTGTTCTGTCGAGCGTTCCGTAAAAGAAGTCCAGGTGACTGTTATTCCTACAAATCTGTGGGCAGCCATCAATATAAAAGGTAACCAGCAGCTCGAGATCGGAGACAATATCGTCACGGTGGATGTCACTGCCCAGGACGGTGTCAGCCACATGCGTTACACGATACATGTCGTCGTTAAAGAGAGTAATATTCCTGAGAATGCTTCGCTCGTCGATTTTGCGGGAAGCACATATACCTTTATGGATTTCCCCGAAAACGTAAATGTCCCCGAAGGATTCATACTTACCACGAGAACAATTAACGGATACAGCGTTCCTGTATATGCAAAGGATGGTGTGTCGAGCGTTCTTTTGTATCTGTTTGACGGCACGCAGTCTCCGGGATTCTATTTTTACAACAGCGCCGCAAAGACGGTAATCAAATACGAGCCCCAGATCACTCTTATCGAGTCTTCGAAAGTGCTTACGGTTGCTACGGTCCCTTCAGACGTAGTGATCCCTGATGAGTTTAAGCCGGCTGTGCTCAGTACCGACACGCTGTATCTGTCCGGTTATTCTAACGAGCAGGATTTCATCTGCTATCTTTCTGACGAGAACGGACACGGTGATTTCTACCGCGTAGACCAGATTGACGGTTCGATCGACTTGTACAGATTTGCGGATAAAAAAGCCGAGCTTTTGTACTCTTATCTGTTTGACGTTTTCCTTGTTATTGCTATTATTGAGGCGGTCATAATTACTATTACGGTATATATCGTCAGAAGACTGGTCTCCGACAGAACGAATCCGAGACCGAAGAGGGTATAAAAGGAATTGATATGGGAATAATAAAGACAATAGTTGTCGGCGGTAAAGATCTTACGGAGAAGCAGGAAAAGATCCGCAAGCTCTTCATGTATCTTGTAAGCGGCGGTATCACTACAGTTGTTAACTGGGTGTGCTATGTCGTTTTCGATAAGACCGTAAAGGCATCGATGCCGATCACGGTTTTCGGCAAAGAGATATCTCTCAAGTTCGTCATCAACCAGATAGTCTGCTGGATCATCGCTGTGCTTGTCGCATACTTCCTCAACAGGATCACGGTATTCAGATCCAAGGGAAACGTCGCAAGGGAGCTTTTATCCTTTGCGGGCGCGAGAGTCATATCTTTCCTGGTCCTTGAGTTAGGTCTTTACTCACTCATGATCTGGATCTGTGTCGCAGCCACCGGCAAGCCGATCGACACGCCGATGACGACATTCCATATCTTCTCGAAGTCATTTGATTTCACATATGAGTATCTTGTTAAGCTGATCAATGCTGTCTTTATCATCATCGCCAATTACGTGATGAGCAAGCTCATGGTCTTCAAAAAGCAGGACATGGTCGATTACAATTCGGAAGAAGAAAAAGAGTCTTCCGGGGAAGAAGAAGCAAATGCCTGAGTCTAAGGTGCCGGAGCTTTTAGAAGGAGCACTTAAATTCGGCATCAAACCCGGACTTGAAAGAATCTCGACTCTTATGAGACTTTTGGGAGATCCACAGGATACCTTTAAGTCTGTTCATATCGCGGGCACCAACGGCAAGGGTTCCGTCGCGACCTTCATCTCTTCGATAATGGCAGCCGATAACAAGAAGGTGGGCGTCTTTACTTCGCCTTATCTTGAGCGCTTCTCTGAACGCATCAGACTTATCGACGGCCGCGAAGGACTTATGAAATACGTCGCAGATGATTCCTACGGCGAGATTGATGACGGATCGCTCGAAAAGTATTCTTCCCAGGTAAAGCAGGCCAGGGACAAGATGGTCTCCGAAGGCCTTGCTGATGAGCCTACTGAGTTTGAGCTCATCACGGCTATCTGCTTTCTCTATTTTGCGGAAAAAGGCGTTGATGTCGCAGTCCTCGAGACAGGCTTAGGCGGCAGGCTCGATTCGACAAACGTTATCAAGGATCCGCTTGTTACCGTCATCACGGCGATCGGTCTTGACCACTGTGGGGTCCTGGGTGACACGATATCCGAGATCGCGGGAGAGAAGGCAGGCATCTTCAAGGAAGGCGCTCCTGCGGTATGCTTTGATCCCGGTCTGATGATCCTTCCGGAAGAGATGAAGAAGGATGTTAAGGATACATTCCTTTCGCGCGCTGCAGATAAGAATATCGATATCACTTTTGCCGGAAACAAAGAGGCATATGACAGTGCGGTCTTCACAAAAGACGGCAAGATGGAATTCACATATAACGGCACCGTTTACTCCACTGATCTTAACGGAAAGCATCAGATAGGAAATGCCATAACGGCTATTGAAGCATGTTTGAAATGCGGTGTGTCAGAAGAAGCTGTAAGGGAAGGCATCTCACTTGCCAGATGGAAGTGCAGGGCCGAGATCTTAAGCATCAAGCCTGTGGTGATAATCGACGGCGGACACAATCCCCAGGGCGCCACGAGCCTGGGCGAGACCATGAATGAGATGCTCGGAGGCCTATTAAAGGGCAAACCTGTAAGAATTCTCATGGGCGTCATGGCGGATAAAGACGTATCGGGCATACTGGAAGCCTATAAAACATGCGGCATCAATATACAAAGTGCCGTTACCGTAACGCCTGATAATCCGAGGAGCGAACCTGCCGAAATTCTCGCGCGGAAAATTAAACTTGTGTATAATATCACAGAAGATTTGGAGGCCTGCCAAAATGCCGAAGAAGGCACGAAGCTCGCCTATAAAAAATCTGCCGAAGACGGCATGATCCTGCTTGCTACGGGATCGCTTTATCTTACGGGCCAGATAAGAGCTACGTTGAAAGGATTGATTGAATGCACGACTATTTAAGATTATGCATGATGATACAGCCCATCAATGAGTCCAGTCTCATTCTTTTCGACGTGAGCAATGAAGAGAAGGCCCGTATCGTACGCCAGTTCAACAGAGCATTGCAAAACTCCCAGGGTGACGGCACGGACGTTGCCCAGATATTCTTAAAGCCCCTGATCTCCCAGTATCAGAAGTGGGGTGACCCCGCGCTGATCTTCGGTCTGTGCCTTGCAAGAGAAGGACAGTTCAAGAGAGCCGAGGGCAGCCTTGCTTTCGCCATCCAGGGCGTGCTCGGCACAGAGCAGTACCTGACGATCGCGCAGGAAGCTTTGAGGATGGTAAGAGAAGATATCAAGAATCCTCCGGCAGATCTTCCGCCCGCCGATATCGCAGGCAAGCTCAAGAGTGCCCAGATGACTTCAGGCTCTTCGCCCGCTGCAAGAGCAAACTTCCAGGCGCCTATCCTCATGAAGGCACAGAAGACCTCTGAAGCTCCCCAGATGGCATCTGCAAGGGAGAGAAGAGACATCATGATGCGCTCCGGCGGAGTGGCTGACGAACTCCCCGATGATTCAATAGACATTGAGGATATCAAATCTCCCAGAGAGAGAATGAAAAGTTTAATCGTCGCAGGCGTCGTAATTCTGTCATTGTTACTAGTGACGTTGTTCGTCATTTTTGGTATTATTCCTCTGATAAAACAGGTCGAGAGCGGCGGAGATGCCCAAGACAGGCTTGAATACCTGTACGGTGAGTTCCGCAAGCAAAGATACGATCCTGAAGTTTCTGCCATCGTAAGCGCCTACGAATCAAGCTTCGGCACGATCTTTGAGCAGGCACAGACACAGGAGACTCCTGCGTCCGAGAGCGAGACAGAGGCAACAACAACTTCAAGTGAGACGGAGCTCACGGCACACTTAGCGGAGACAACGCCTGCCGAGACTACGACTCAAGGAGAAGAAGAATGAATTATATAAGTACAAGAGGATTTGAAGGGAAGTTTACTTCCAGCGAAGCGATCATCAGAGGCATCGCTCCTGACGGCGGTCTCTTTGTACCTGAGACGATACCCCAGCTTACAAAAGAAGATCTTGAAAGAATGCAGACGATGCAGTTCTATGAGCTCTCCGCTTTTGTTCTCTCCAAGTTCCTTACAGATTTTACAGAAGCAGAGCTTCTTGAATATACGAGACAGGCTTATTCCGAAGACAAGTGGGGCGAGAATCCGATCCCGCTCGTTCAGATGAATGAGTATAACGACAGAGAATACATCTTAGAGCTCTGGCACGGACCTACGTGCGCTTTTAAGGACGTCGCTCTCCAGCTCCTGCCTCATCTCATGACGGCTTCCGCAAAGAAGACCGGAACGAACAAGAAGATCTGCATCCTTACGGCTACTTCAGGCGATACAGGCAAGGCTGCGCTCGAAGGCTTCAAGGACCTTCCCGGCACGGAGATCATCGTATTCTATCCGACAGGCGGCGTATCTGAAGCACAGAAGCTCCAGATGACGACAACGGGCGGCTCCAATACACATGTAATCGCAGTCAACGGCTGTTTTGACGATGCCCAGACCGGCGTTAAGAGGATCTTCGGTGATATGGAATTTGCCATCACTCTTGATGAGCATGACGTTATGCTCTCATCTGCAAACTCCATCAACTGGGGAAGATTGGCACCACAGATCGCTTATTATGTATATTCATATGTAGAACTCTTAAGAAAGGGCAAGATCGATCTTACCGAGTCTTTCAACATCGTTGTTCCGACAGGTAACTTCGGTAATATACTCGCTGCATGGTTTGCTAAGCAGATGGGTATTCCGGTCCACAAACTTATCTGCGCTTCCAACCGCAATAAGGTACTCTGTGACTTCTTCTCAAGCGGTGTTTATGACCGCAACAGAGAGTTCTATAAGACTACTTCACCTTCCATGGATATCCTTATCTCTTCCAATCTTGAGAGACTGCTCTTTGAGATCACGGACAAGGATCCTGAAAAGGTCACCGGATGGATGAATGATCTTTTCGAGGACGGCAAGTACAGTGTCGACAAGGATACGCTGAAGACATTGCAGAGACTCTTCGTCGGCGGATTCGCTGATGAGACTGGAGTCGCAAAGACGATACTCGAAGTTTACGACCGCACGGATCATGTTATCGATCCTCACACGGCAGTAGGCTTTAACATCTACGGCAGATATCACACCAGATCAGGCGATGAGAGCAAGACGGTATTCGCTTCCACGGCTTCACCGTTCAAGTTTGCGCCGGCTGTTATGGATGCTTTAAGAGGAGCAGGTTATTCCGACAATAAGGAAATACCGGATATTATTGCCGAACTTGCCGAAGAGAGCGGACTCGAGGTTCCTCAGTCCATCGCTGAATTACCGTCGCTGGAAGTAAGGCATAAGGATGTTATCGAGAAGGAACAGATGATGAGCATGGTGCGCAAGATCCTTCTTGATTGATTTGATTTTTAAGGCTTTTCTCTTCACGGAAAAGCCTTTTTTATAAAAGGGGGCATGATGATATGAAACGTTATCTGGTATTAGAGAACGGCAACGTTTACGAAGGCGAAGCGATGGGTGCTTCGGGCAGTGTCATTTCGGAGATAGTCTTTACTACCGCCATGACTGCTTACTTAGAGACACTTACTGATCCCAGCTACAAGGGTCAGGCAGTTGTCCAGACCTTCCCCCTGATAGGCAACTACGGAATAATCACGCCCGACATGGAAAGCTCCAAGGTCAACGTATCGGGCTACATCGTAAGGGAAGCATGTGAGGTCCCTTCTAACTTCAGATGCGAAAAGGATCTGGATACATTCCTTAAGGAGCAGGGCATCCCCGGACTTAAGGGAATCGATACGAGAGCCCTTACAAAGTGCTTAAGAGAATCCGGCACAATGAACGGCGCGATCTGCGACCGCCCCGATGAGTTCTCTTTAGAAGAGATAAAGGCATACAGGATCAAGGATCCGGTAGAAGAAGTCACGACACCCGAAGAGAAGATCGTATCTCCTGAAGGCGAAGTCAGGTTCAAGGTAGCGATGTTCGACTTCGGCATCAAGAACAATATCGCAAGAGAGCTCGCGAAAAGATCTTGCGAGGTACATCTCCTTCCTGCAGACACAGACGCAGCTAAGGTAATGGAGATAGCTCCTGACGGCATCTTCCTTTCAAACGGCCCGGGAGATCCTGAAGACAACATAAAGGCAATAGAGACCATGAAGGTCTTAAAGGACTCCGGCATCCCGATCATGGGCATCTGCTTAGGCCACCAGATCTTAGCCCTTGCTCACGGCTTTAAGACGTCCAAGCTCAAGTACGGACACAGAGGTGCAAACCACCCGGTAAAGAATCTTGAGACTGGCAGAGTCTATATCACATCACAAAACCACGGATACCAGGTCGAGAGCAATTCGATCGATACCAATATCGCGAAAGAATTCTTTGTAAACGTAAATGACGGAACAAATGAAGGAATCAAGTATCTTGATAAGCCCGCTTACTCGGTACAGTTCCACCCCGAAGCCTGCGGAGGACCTAAGGATACGGAATTCCTTTTCGATATGTTCATTAACATGATGGAAGTAAGGGGGAACAAATAATATGCCGCTTGATAAAACTATCAGAAAAGTTCTTGTTATCGGATCAGGCCCTATCGTAATCGGCCAGGCTGCAGAGTTCGACTATGCGGGCACACAGGCCTGCAGAGCGCTCCGCGAGGACGGCATCGAGATCGTGCTCCTCAATTCCAATCCTGCTACCATCATGACAGATAAGTCGATGGCAGATAAGATCTACATCGAGCCGCTCACACTTACGACAGTTAAGAGAATAATCGAGACGGAAAGACCCGACTCCATCCTCTCAGGATTAGGCGGACAGACTGCGCTCACACTGTGCATGCAGCTTGCGAAGGAAGGCTTCCTTGAGTCACACGGTGTTAAGCTCTTAGGCTCATCGCCCGAGTGTATTGACAAGGCAGAAGACCGTCAGATGTTCAAGGATACGATGGAAGCCATCGGCCAGCCCTGCATCCCTTCAAAGGTCGTAACGACTGTTGAAGATGCAATGGATTTTGCAAAAGAGATCGGTTACCCCGTCATCGTAAGACCTGCATTCACATTGGGAGGAACAGGCGGCGGTATCGCAAATGATGAGGAAGAACTCCACGAGATCGCAAGAAACGGTCTTGCTTTATCTCCCATCACCCAGGTCCTTATCGAGCGCGGAATCGCAGGCTGGAAAGAGATCGAGTTCGAAGTCATCAGAGATAAGGATGGCAACGTCATCACGGTCTGCTCGATGGAAAACTTAGATCCCGTCGGTGTCCACACAGGTGATTCCATCGTTATCGCTCCTGCGGTAACGCTCTCAGACAAAGAGTACCAGATGCTCAGAACTGCATCACTTAACATCATCGAAGCACTGGGCGTTGAAGGCGGCTGTAACTGCCAGTTCGCGCTCAATCCGAACTCGTTCGAATATGCTGTAATCGAAGTTAACCCGAGAGTTTCAAGATCATCTGCTCTTGCTTCAAAGGCAACAGGTTATCCGATCGCAAAGGTTGCGACAAAGATCGCTATCGGCTACAGACTCCACGAGATCGTCAATGCCGTAACAGGCCATACATATGCTGCTTTCGAGCCTGCATTAGACTACGTCGCAGTTAAGTATCCGAAGTGGCCTTTCGACAAGTTCGTATATGCCAAGAGAAATCTCGGTACACAGATGAAGGCTACGGGAGAAGTCATGGCAATCTCCGATTCGTTCGAGAGCGCGCTCATGAAGGCCGTAAGAGGCGCAGAGATCTCAGCAGATACGCTCCACTTAAAGAAGATGGAACTGGTTGAAGATGAAGACCTCATGGAGCGCTGCATAACTCCTACTGACGAGAGACTCTTCTATGTCGCTGAAGCCATCAGGAGAGGCGTAGAGATCGGGAAGATCAACAAAGAGACAAAGATCGATCTGTGGTTCCTTTCCAAGATCAAAAACCTCGTCGATTTTGAGAAGGCTATCGCAGGCAAAGAACTCACTTTCGATGAATATGTAAAGGCCAAGAAACTCGGCTTCACCGACAAGGCCATCGCAAGGATCACAGGAAAGCCCGTAACTTACGAGCTCAAGCCTACATTCAAGATGGTTGATACATGCGCAGGTGAGTTCGAAGCACACACGCCTTACTTCTACGCTACATTCAACAGACCTGAGGAAGGCGGCGAGAATGAAGCTGATTTTGAGAAGGCAGGCGATAAGGATAAGCAGACGGTAATCGTATTCGGTTCGGGCCCGATCCGTATCGGTCAGGGTATCGAGTTCGACTACGCTGCAGTACACTGCGTGCATGCACTCCGCGACCTGGGCTACAGAGTCGTCATCGTAAACAACAACCCCGAGACTGTATCTACAGACTTTGACACAGGCGACAGACTCTATTTCGAGCCTCTGACACCTGAGGACGTAATGAACATCGTTCATCAGGAAAAGCCTTTCGGCGTAGTCGTTGCATTCGGCGGCCAGACAGCCATCAAGCTCACGAAAACATTATCCGAGAACAACGTCAACATTATCGGTACCTCGGCAGATTCCATCGACATGGCAGAAGACCGTGAGAGATTCGATGCGCTTCTTGAAAGACTCGGGATCGCAAGACCTAAGGGCTTCTCGGTACTTACTCTCGAAGAAGCTCTGAAGGCTGCAAATACACTTGAATATCCTGTGCTCCTGAGACCTTCTTACGTATTGGGCGGTCAGAACATGATCATCGCCTTCAATGACGAAGACGTAAACGAGTATATGAGGATCATCCTCGCGCAGGGCATCGAGAACCCTGTCCTCATCGACAAGTACATCCAGGGTAAGGAGATCGAAGTAGATGCGATCTACGACGGCAAGGATGTATTGATCCCGGGTCTCATGGAGCACGTTGAACGTGCAGGTATCCACTCCGGTGACTCTATCGCCATGTATCCTGCAAAGCATATCTACGACGATATGTACAAGAAGCTCGCCGACACCACTATCGCTCTCTGCGACGGACTTAAGTCGACAGGCATCGTAAATATCCAGTACATCGTAAAGGACAACAGAATCTATGTCATCGAGGTAAACCCGAGAGCATCAAGAACAGTTCCTTACATGAGCAAGGTCACGGGCATCCCGATGGTAGACGTTGCGATCGAAGTAAGCCTCGGCACACCTCTTGCAGATATGGACTACGGCACGGGCTTCTACAGACAGTCACCTTATACGGCTGTTAAGGTCCCTGTATTCTCATTCGAGAAACTCACTGACGTTGATACGCAGTTAGGACCTGAGATGAAGTCCACGGGCGAAGTATTGGGTGTCGGCAGAAACCTCTCCGAAGCTTTGTACAAGGGCCTTGTCGCAGCAGGCTACAAGATGTACAAGCGCGGCGGCGTATTCATCACGGTAAGAAATTCCGACAAGATGGAGATTGTCGAGATTGCAAAGAAGTTCGACATCATGGGCTTCAAGCTCTATGCGACACACGGCACGGCTGAGGCATTAAGACAGGCGGGTATGGAAGTTACCGCCGTATCGAAGATCCACGAGTCAGACGAGAACAACACAATGTCGTTGATCGAGAGCGGCAAGATCAATTACATCATCTCAACTTCTGCTAAGGGAAGACTCCCTGCAAGAGACTCCGTTAAGCTCAGAAGAAGGGCAGTCATGCTCGGCATCCCCTGCCTTACGGCAATCGATACTGCAGATGCTCTGGCAGATTCACTGATGAGCCACTTCTCAGAGATCAACACAGAGCTCGTCGACATCAACAATATGCGTGACAAGAGAAGGAAGATCAACTTCATCAAGATGCAGGGCGCAGGCAACGATTATATCTACATCGACTGCATGGAGAGCATGGTATCTTCGCCTGAATCATTGTCAGTCTACATGAGTGACAGACACTTCGGTGTAGGCGGTGACGGTATCGTCCTCATCGCTCCTTCAAAGGTCGCTGACTGCAGAATGATCATGTACAATCTTGACGGCTCTGAGGGCATGATGTGCGGTAACGCGATAAGATGCGTTGCCAAGTACATGTACGATGAACGCGGCCACAAGAAGAGACACATGAAGATCGAGACAAAGAGCGGTATCAAGACGCTTGAGCTTATGACACTGGGAGGTGTCGTTGCAAGAGTTAAGGTAGACATGGGCAAGGCTGAACTTGTTCCTGCCAAGATCCCCTGCACGCTTCCCGGAGATAAGGCGATCAACGTTCCCGTAAATATAGACGGCGATCAATATAACATTACGGCGGTATCCATGGGCAATCCTCATGCCGTTGTATTCACTGATCTCGTTGATGTTCTTGACCTTAACACCATAGGACCCAAGTTCGAATATTCAACAGACATCTTCCCTGAGAGAGTCAATACAGAGTTCGTCAAAGTCATCGATGAGCACACCCTCAAGATGAGAGTATGGGAGAGAGGTTCGGGCGAGACGATGGCCTGCGGAACAGGCGCATGCGCTACGGTAGTTGCAGCCTGCGAGAACGGTTTCTGCAAGAAGGGCGAAGACATCAGGGTAATCCTTAAGGGCGGCGACCTCATCATCAACTACACTGATGATACTGTCTTCATGACAGGTAACTGCGCCAAGGTCTTCGAAGGATCCATGGAGGTCTGATGGAGAAGGCACAAAGGACTTTTAAAGCAGCAATTTTCGATATGGACGGTCTTATCCTCGATTCTGAGAGGACCGTCCTTAATTGCTGGGAAAAGATAGGTGAGAAGTACGGCTTCAAAGATATCGTGACATATGGCATCAGCGTTATCGGCAAGAACAAGAAAGCCACCATCGATGAATTCGAGAGAATCTACGGCGAGCCAGGTGACCGCTACGAAAGAGAGCTCAGAGAGATCTATAACGTGCTTGCCAAAAAGGGCGAAGTGCCGCTCAAGCCACATACCCTTGAGCTCTTGGGCGCAATGAAGAATGCGGGCATGAAGATCGCTATCGCGTCATCTTCAACAAGAGAAGAAGTTACGACGCAGATGGATATGCTCGGTGCGCTTCCTTTTTTCGATACTTGTGTATGCGGAGACCAGGTAACGAAGTCAAAGCCTGATCCGGAGATATTCCTTCTTGCCTGCGATGCGTTGGGCGTAAAGCCTGAAGAGGCCGTAGGACTCGAGGATTCTTTTAACGGCGTGAGAGCCTGCAAGGCTTCGGGTCTTTACACGATAATGGTCCCGGATATAATCATGCCCGATGATGAGATGAAGAGCCTGGCCGACGTTATCCTGCCTTCATTAAAGGACGTTCAGGACTTCTTGAATTTGAAGTAACCGTTGTTATACAGATAATTCATGACGGATGCGCCGATGATTATGACGTATCCTATTATGCTTATCACATCCGGGATCTCGGCTAAGAATATGAGGCCCAAAAGTGCCGTAAAGATTACGGTCGAATAATCGTAGATTGATATTTCCTTGGCAGGGCATGCGGAATATGCGGAAGTAATGAATAACTGTCCGAAGCAGGCTGCCACGCCCGTCATGCAGCAGTAGAAAAACTGGAGTCCTGTTATAGGCTGATATGTGACGATTATGAACGGGATCAGGGCGACGCATGAGAACGTCGAAAAGAACGCAACTACAATGATCCCTCTTTCGCCTTTTACGGTAGCTTTTCTTAAGAATGCATAAGCGATACCGGCAAAGATGCCGCCTATAAGAGCTATTGCCAAAGGAAAGAGATTATCTCCTGAAACACCCATGTTTCCAAACAGGAAAGAGGGCTTTACGACAAATACCGCACCGGCGATAGCTGTGAGAATGCATGCCCACTGGAAGCCGTCAGCAGCTTCCTTTAGGATTATTATCGAAGTCAGCATCGCAAAGAAAGGCGAGAGCTTGTTGAGCATCATGGCATCAGACATGTTCGTGGCAGATATCGCGTAGAAGTTGCAGATAACGCTTATCGTGCCGAAAAATGCGCGCATGAACACATAGGGGAAAGAAGCTTTCTTTATCTTGAATTTTTCAGGAGACCTGAAAAGGATCGTGTAGGACATTATTATCGCTACGAGGTTTCTGAAGAAAGCTTTCTGGAAGACCGGCATATCTCCTGCGAGGTTGATGAACAACGCCATGCACGCAAATGCAAATGACGATAACAGAAGATATATGATGCCCCTTTTCCTGGGCGATACCTTTTCCAGCGGCTTAAATGACACGAGCCTTTGCCCTCTTGACGTTACTTTAACGGATATTATAGCAATGAAAGGCAGGGTTGCGTGAGATTTATATGTATTTGATTGACACAAACAACAGCACCAAATACAATGAGTGAGTTGCTAATAAGTATAATTAATAAGAGGTCCGGATATGCTCAGAGTAGGTATTCTCGGCTGCGGTTCGATCGCGGCAAAAGTGGCAGACAGTTTGAAAGACAGCAAGAAGGTTGCCGTCACAGGCGTAGCCTCCAGGGAAAGAAACAAAGCCAAGAAATTCGCAGCAGCGCATTGCCCTGATGCGAAGGTTTTCGCGGGCTACGAGAAGCTTGCCGCTTCTGATGACATCGACCTCATCTATATCGCAACCCCCAACACATATCACTACGAACACGCTATCCTCTGCATCAAGGAATACAAGAATGTCCTTATCGAGAAGCCTTTTGCCATGAGCAAGGCTGAGTCAGACAGCATTTTCTTTGAGGCAAAGAACAGAGGCGTATTCGTCGCCGAAGCTATGTGGACGTCCTATCTGCCTCTTCACAAGAAAGCGCTCGAATGGATCGCTGAAGGTAAGATCGGCGCCGTAAAATATGTTACCGCAAACCTGGGATACGATATCGAGAATGTTCCGAGATTAAACAGCCCTGTTTTAGGCGGCGGAAGCTATCTTGACCTTGGCGTATATACGACAAACTTCGCGCTCTCGTTCATGGGCGATGACATAAGGGTATCGAGAGTATTTGCCAGAAAGACTTCTTCCGGCATCGACAGGGATACGTCTTACTGCATGGAGTCTGAAGACGGCAGCATCTTAGGCAACTTCTATGTCACCATGTGTGCAAACACCGATAAGGACGCTGTCGTTACGGGCGAGAAGGGCAAGATCAAGTTCAACAATATCAACAACTACCGCAAGATCGCGCTCTATACGGCTGATGATGTTCTCATCGAAGAAGTAATTGATGAAGAGGAATACCTGCACGGCTATGTATATGAATTCGAAGCCTGCGCCGATTCTATCTCAAAGGGCCTCATCCAGGCTCCCGACATGCCCTGGAGCAGGACGACAAGGATCTGCCAGATCAACGACACTATCCGATCAATGATGTAAGATGACCGATACTATCTCAAGACAGGAAAAGAACAAAAAGCTCATAAGATTCGTTGTTTTCAACGGGATCATTGCAGCTTTGTATGTCGTGCTGGCATATGTATTCGCACCGATCTCTTACGGGATGATACAGGCAAGAGTAGCAGAGATCATGACGATATTCCCTATCTTCTCATGGGGAACGATCCCGGGTGTTGCTTTAGGCTGCCTTATCGCAAACCTTTTAAATCCCGAGAATCTGGGACCGGTAGACATTATATTCGGAACGCTTGCCACTCTCATCGCAGGCATCTTATCGAGCTTTATCGGCAAGAAGAATAAATGGGCCGGACTTGTTCCCCCGGTCCTTGTAAACGGCCTTATCGTCGGAGGATATCTGCCGTTTCTCCTGCTCGAGACAGTTACCTGGCAGGAAGTTGCAATCTCCATGCTCGCTGTTGCAGCAGGCGAAGCTATTGTTATGATTGTCTTAGGAATAGGACTCGTTGCTATAATTGATAAAACAGGTTTAAAGAGAAAATTACCATGACACAGTATTTTGACCCCAATCCGACAACACCTTCAGAGCGCAAAGTCATCCCCTACAGAATGAACGGGATCAACTTTGAGTTTTATACGGACACATCCGTATTTTCCAGAAATGAAGTTGACTTCGGAACCAATCTTCTCATTGATACGCTCGTTAAAGACATCAAGGCGAGAGGCCCCAAGATGGAGCGCTTCGTCGACTTGGGATGCGGCGTAGGAATCGTAGGCATCGTCATCAAGTCATGCTTCATGGCTTTCGATGTAACAGGAGTTGATATCAACTCGCGCGCAGTCGCGCTCGCCAGGGAGAACAGCATGCTCAACGGCGTGAACTGCAGATTCATGTCGAGTGATATCCTTTTCGGCGTAAGGGAAGAACATTTCGACATCATCGCCACGAATCCCCCTGTAAGAGCAGGCAAGAAGACAGTGTTCGGCTTCTACGAGCAGGCCTGTGAAGTGCTCAATCCGGGCGGATATCTGTACGTCGTTCTGCAGCGCAAGCAGGGCGCTCCTTCTACTATGGACAAGCTCAAAGAGCTCTTCGGCAACTGCGAGACATTGTCGATCGACGGCGGTTACCGCGTCATGAGATCGAGGAAAGATTGATCCTGTTTTGCCCGGTAGCGGCAAACTGAATTTGATATATAATAAGCGCGAAAAAACAAAGGAGAAAAAATATGTCATCAGCATGTGATACCTGCCCTTCAAAGAACGGCTGCACATCACAGGACTCATGTCCTTCAGCAAACGGTATTCAGAAAGATCCTCTTGCAGCAGGCTCTTCCATCAAGACCGTAATCGGTGTGGCAAGCGGTAAGGGCGGAGTAGGAAAGTCATTCGTTACTTCGGTCCTGGCAGTCCAGCTCGCCAGAAAAGGTTATAAAGTAGGCATCATGGATGCCGATATCACAGGTCCCTCGATCCCTCAGTCTTTCGGACTTACGGAGAACTTAAGAGCGACCGACGACCAGCTTATCGTTCCTGCCGAGACCTTAACGGGCATCAAGGCAGTCAGCGTAAACCTCGTTCTCGAGAACAAGGAAGCTCCGGTAATCTGGAGAGGACCTGTCTTAAGCTCACTTCTTAAGCAGTTCTGGGGCCAGACAAACTGGGAGACCTTGGATGTCCTTCTTATTGACATGCCTCCGGGAACAGGCGACGTCCCGCTTACACTGTTCCAGTCCATGCCTTTGGACGGAATCATTCTCGTAGCAACGAGCCAGGATCTCGTTTCCATGATCGTCAACAAGGCCCGCAACATGGCTTCCATGATGAAGGTCCCCGTCCTCGGAATGGTCGAGAACATGAGCTATATCAAGTGCCCTCACTGCGGTGATGAGATAAGGCTTTACGGCGACGGCTCAACTATCGAGAAGTCTGCTGCTGAGATCGGCGCAAAGGTAACAGACAAGCTCCCTCTCGATCCCGATGTCACGAAGCTCGTCGACAGCGGCAAAGCAGAAGAAGTAAGCGTTGACCTCCTTGCCGGCACGACCGACATGGTAATTGAGTTGATAAACAAGTGAAAAGATATCTGTCGTTAGTTCTGACCATACTGTTTTCTTTTGTCCTCTTGTGTTCATGCTCCAAGAAGACGGATGAGACAGGCAACGGGTTGGAAAAATATCTGGGTGATTATTCATACAGCGATCCGGCTATATGCATGGTCTACGAGCCTGTTGAAGGTGAGGAAGACGGTGACGGCAATCCGCTTTACGGTATCCAGTACCGCAAGATCACTGATCTTGAAGGCGCTCTTGCTTCAGGCAATACGATGCTGATATATTTCTACAGCTCGATGTCCACTGACAGCGGCCCTATTACGGCAGCGGTGGAAGATCTGGCGCAGGAATATAACGGTAAGATCGTCGTGCTGATGCTGGATGCCATGGAGTATCCGGATATGATGGAGAAATACAAGATCGAAGCTGTGCCTGATTTTGTTTTGAAAAAAGCGGGAGAGGCAGATAAGGTTTTCGAGAGTGTATCATATGAGTATTGGACTCTTAATGACGTAATAGCATGGCTTAACAGCAACGGCATAGTATAAGGTGGTTAGTATGGGAAACATCGTATCTATCAGCACAATAGGTCAGGACAGTCACAGATTCGGCGAGCCTTCAGGCGAGACGCTCATCAGGCTCGGCGGCATAGATATCCCTTTCGATAAGCCCCTTGTTGCAAACAGCGACGGTGATGTAGTCTTACACGCGATCACGAATGCGGTATCCGGATTTACAGGAGTTAATATCCTTGGCGGCGAAGCAGACAAGATCTGTCTTGATCAGGGAATAAAGGACAGCTCCGTTTATCTTAAGAAAGCTCTCGAGTATATGAAGGAAGGAAAGATAATCCACTGTTCAATAACTATCGAGTGCCTCCGCCCGAAGCTCATGCCGCACATCCCTCAGATGAAAGAATCGATAGGAAACATCCTCGGCATACCCGTATCGTCTGTCGGCATTACCGCCACGACGGGTGAAGGTCTGACGGGGTTTGGCAGAGGTGAAGGAATACAGGTGTTCTGCATCCTGACTTTTGCAAAAGAGATATAAAAAATCAGCCCGCTTGTTACAGCGGGCTTTTTGTTATCAGTCGTGGAAAGGTTCGCTCTCGCCCCTTGATCTTACGATCTCAGAAGCTATCGCAATGTCTTCGGGAGTCGTTATCTTCAGATTCGAATAAAGTCCCTTCGTAAGATAGACATCAAGTCCGTAAGATGTCGCTAGCGCCGTATCATCAGTAGCGGTAGTACCTTCCGCGATCGCTCTCTCATAGCACATCTTTATGTCTTTGTACTTAAATCCCTGGGGTGTAAGTATCTCGTAAAATCTGGATCTGTCGGGAGTGCCGGTGACTTTGACCGCGCCTTCTGATGTTACTTCGATCTCTTTCAATGTATTCTTAACAGGCACTGCGGATGCGCAGACATCATACTTTTCAAGACCGTCGATACAAGCTGTTATCTCGTCAGCGGTTACAAGGCAGCGCGCGCCGTCGTGAACCAGGACGAGGTCGTCATCTGATGCGTCGGTGATCATGCTAAGACCTAATGAAACAGACTCAGTCCTTGTATCTCCTCCGAGAGTAAAAACGATATCAAGATCTGGGAAATACTCCGAGCACATAGCCTTAAGAATGTCGATGAGATCATTGGTGGTAACGAGAATGATCTTGTATTCAAGACCTGCATAATCGTTACGGCAAACATCCGAGACCGCACCGAGCGTCCTTAAGATGACGGGGCTTCCTTCGACATTCCTCATGAGCTTGGGCTGACCCGCGCCCATACGCGTTCCGCTCCCTGCGGCAGGTATCAGAAAATAGCACTTGCGGTTCATAAGACTACCTCCTTTAGGTCAAGAGAACAGTATATCGACAGCTTCCTTAAGATTGTCTGCATATATGAATTCGGGGACGGGATTGCCTGCGAAAACTTCCGCTGAAGCGTTAGCAAGCTCCTTCTCAAGTGCAGCCTTCGAACTTCCCGGAAGGACAACGGTAGTTATGCCGAGCCTTGCGGAAGCAAGGCATCTTTTTAAGATCCTTGATACCGGCCTGATCTCGCCGGACAATCCGACTTCGCCGAGTATCAGAGTGTTCGGCTTTACGCTGACGCCTCTTGCTGAAGATACGGTAGCCATGCATACGGCAAGATCGGTAGCGGGATCTGATACCTTGAGACCTCCGATGACATTGACAAAGCAATCCTTTGACGTGAGCCCTAACTGAAGGAGCTTCTCGCATACGGCCAGAAGCATAAGAACTCTGCCTCGCTCGGGGCCTGATGTCATCCTCTGGGGATTGGGATAAACGCTCTCGGTGCAGAGAGCCTGTACTTCGATAGTGAGCGCGTCGTTGCCTTCTAGCGTGGAAGTAAGGACTGATCCGGGGCTGTTAAGAGGTCTGCCTGCGACGAGAAGAGCCTTTGAACTGTCAACGGGAATGAGACCTGTCTCGCCCATCTCAAAGAAGCAGATCTCATTGGATCTTCCGAATCTGTTCTTGGCTGATCTGATGATGCGGTATCCGCCTGTCGCATCGCCTTCGAACCCGAGCACCGTATCGACCATGTGCTCGATCGTCTTAGGACCGGCGATGGATCCGTCCTTGGCGATGTGGCCGACCATGATGATGGTTATGTTATTTGTTTTAGCGATCCTGATGAGGCCTGCAGCGACCTCTCTGATCTGCGCTACTCCTCCGGGAGTGCCGGCTACCTGTTCGGAATAAAGCGTCTGGATGGAATCGATTATAGCCAGGCAGGGTTTATGAGTCTTAAGCTGCTCGGCGATCGCCTCGAATCTGGTCTCGCCGCAGATCAGGATGTCTCTTTTGATCTTTAACCTGGAAGCGCGCATGCCGATCTGCGCGGGCGATTCTTCGCCTGAGATATAGAGGATCTCGCCCTCTGCCTTATATGAATCCGCGAGCTGCATGAGAATGGTGGATTTGCCGATGCCGGGCTCGCCCGCAACAAGGGTGACCGAGCCTTCGGTAATGCCGCCGCCGAAGAGCACATCCAGACTCGGTATCCCCGTCGAATGTCTCTTGTAATTCTCCTTGCCTGCTTCGCTGAGCCTTACTGTGACAGCTGAATCTGTCCATGAATACTGGTTGGCGGTGAAGGCGGGAGAATCAGTCTTTGCCTTGGCGGGAGCCTTCTCTGAAGGCGCTTCGACAAAGGTATTAAACATGCCGCATCCGGGACACTTTCCCATCCATCCGGATGTCTCGTAGCCGCATTCCTTACAGAAAAATGTAGTCTTCTTAGCCATGATCTTATCCTTTAACCTTTATTAATTGCATTATAACAAAGGCATGCGGTGATTAATCGGACAAATGGGCCATCAGGAAAAATTTAAGACTAGTCTCAAAACGGAAAAAAATGGCGGCGTATAGTGAGGTTTTACCTGAAACGAAAAAATACTGATCGTGGGTAAAGATCAGGGGCTGTTTTTTACCTGAAACTTCAATTCTGCGTTTTTAGGTAAAGATTTTCGAGAATTCTTTACCTGATTCTTTGAATTTCCGGTTTTAGGTAAAGCTTATCGAGAATTCTTTACCTGACCGGCAAAAAATCGCTGTTTGGGTAAAAATACCGCAGAAAAATTTACCTGAAAAGCGAAAAACTGCTTTTCAGGTAAAAACGTCAGATCAAATAGGGGATAACGCCCTTACAGTGTCTTGAAGAACTCGCAGGCCATCAGTGTATTCTCGTAAGAACCGAATGCGGTAAGGCGGAAGTAGCCTGCGCCGTTCTCGCCGAAGCCTTCGCCCGGTGTGCCTACGATGCCGAAGCGGTTAAGAATCATGTCGAAGAACTCCCAGCCGCCCATGTCATCGGGACACTTGAGCCAGATATAAGGTGAATTTACGCCGCCTGTGAAGTAGATGCCCTTAGCAGTGAATACTTCTGCGAGAGCAGCAGCGTTTCTCTTGTAGTATGCGATATTTGCTTTGCAGTCTTCGAGGCCCTTGCCTGAGAGCGAAGCTGCGGCGCCCTTCTGTGTGACATAGGATACGCCGTTGAACTTGGTTGCCTGGCGTCTTGCCCAGAACTTGGAGAGCCTGATGCCGTCGGATTCAAGTGAATCGGGAACGACGGTCCATCCGCATCTTACGCCGGTGAAGCCGGCGAACTTGGAGAACGAGGATACTTCTACAGCGCAGAGGTCAGCTCCGGGGATCTCGTAGATCGTGTGGGGCTTGTCTTCAGAGATGAATGCCTCATAAGCTGCATCGAAAATGATCAGAGAACCTGTGTTGAGCGCGAAATCCACCCATGCCTTAAGGCCTTCGTAGCCGTAGACGGCGCCTGTCGGGTTGTTGGGTGAGCAGATATAGATGACGGAAGGCTCGATGTCTGTGTCGGCAGGCGGGAGAGGAAGGAAATCATTCTCCTTATTGCCTTCTACGAAAGATACCTGTCTGCCGTTCATGAGGTTGGAATCAACATAAACGGGATATACGGGATCGGGGATAATGACCGGGTTGTCGCCTAAGACATCGGGGAGGTTGCCGAGGTCGCTTTTCGCGCCGTCTGAGACATAAACAGTCTCAGGTGCAACATTAACGCCGAGTTCCTTGTAATGATCAGAAATAGCGTTTCTTAAAAACTCATAACCGTATTCCGGCGGATAACCCTTGAAAGTGTCCTTGCTTGCCATCTCTTTGACGGCTTCTTCCATAGCGGAAGTAACCGACCCGGGGAGAGGAAGGGTGACGTCACCTATACCCATTCTGATGATCTCGCGGTCGGGATTCTCTTCCTGGAATTTCCTGACGCGCTTGGCGATATCAGAGAAAAGGTAGGTCTCTTTTACGTCCAGAAAATGGTTGTTGAGCTTGATGTCCATGGCAGTTACCTCGGGTATTTAAGAAAAATCTGCGAACATTTTAACACGGAGGAAGATATGCAAAGACAAAAAGTTATCGTACATATGCACAAAAGAATGCCTGTTACCGCAGCTTTGCACAATTAGTTTTTATCAAGCGGTGTATAATATCACGGGTATAGGAATACTACTTGATACGGAGATAAGAGTTGGAAAGCCATTGGAGCGTATTTTATCCTGAGAAATATTCGAATCCGAAGACTGATTCGGATGAGACTCTTTACATGCGCATAAAGCGCGTGTGTCTTGCAAATCCTGCGAGGATCGCGCTTGAATACGGAACGACCAAGATCACGTTCGCGTCTTTCCTCGATAAGATCAACGAGGCTGCTTCGACCTGGAAAAAGCTCGGAGTGGAAAAGGGCGATGTGGTAATGATCGCCATGGGCAACAATCCGATCAACATTATAAGTGTCTATGCGCTCGATAAGATCGGCGCATCGGCGGCTCTGGCCGTGCCGAATCTTGCGACGGAATATTTCGCCGGGTATGCGCAGTGTGTCAACGCGAAGTTTTGCGTAATGAGCTGCAACCAGTATCTGAACTATTCATCAGTCCTTGCCCAGACAGGCATCAAGACTGTCGTGATCGGCAAGTACAGCGGCACAACGATGGGACTGACAAAGTTCTCCATCCGCTTTTATCCGTTATACAGCTATGATAAGCCCAAGCCGAAAAACATACCCGAAGGAATAAAACTCGTCTATTGGGAAGATGTTTTTTCTTTGCCGAAGGATCAGGCCGAACAGGAAGAACATGCTTATGACCGCGATAACAACAGAACTGCGTTATATCTTTTCCCGAGTGTCCCGACAGACTGTAAGGCGACCGAGCTGACAGCCAGGAGCATGAATATCTCCGCGAATCTGACGGAGATGGTATTTAAGGCTGACGAGGATATGACGGGAATGCCGGTGAGGACTTTATGCCTTAACGAGTGTTGTTTTGCGTTCGGGTTCGTTGTTGGCATCCACAATGTGCTGTGCTGCGCCCAGACGGTCACGATGTTTACCTGGTATGATTCCGACAAGATATTTTTCGCGATGCGCAAGTACAGACCTGATGTGATCATCGGATACAACAGCACGATCGCTTCGTTAAACAAAGCGGGAAATACAGGCGTGTTGAGGACAGTAAACCGCATTATCGTAGGCGGGGGACTTCTTACGAGCAGCCAGAAGGCGACGTTGTTTGAGAATGCGCAGAATTCCGGAAGGAAGCTTGCCGTCTGCTCTATCACAGGATGTGACGAGATACTTGCTTACGCATACGGACCTTCAGATCTCGACAGTGACAGACTGCTCGGATTCCCGCTCCCGGGAGTAATTATGCGAATAGCAAATAAGGAAACGGGCCTCGATGTTCCCGAAGGTGCGGAAGGTGAGATCGCCGTGTGCACGCCGATCGCCGCAACGGCTGATGTGAATTCGCTTCCGACTGAGAATTACAGAAAACTCCTTGACGGAAGGATATGGTTCTTTACCGGCATTATCGGCAAACAGGACGGCAACAAGATGTTCTATCTTGTCGGCACGAAGTCGAGAGAAGCGAGGATCAACAGCTATCCTGTCTATCCGGATAAAGTCGATGAGACCGTTCAGATGACGGAAGGCGTTGTGGAATCCTGTACGGTAATTATCGAGAAGCCTGAAGGTCCGGTCCTGATCACGGCTGTCGTGCCGCAGGAGGAATATTTCTACGATAACAACCTGATGGAAGACTTAAGGGACAGGATAAAGTCCGATTGCGAGATGACGCTCCATGAAGCGATGAGACCTTCAGAGGTTATATTTTTAGTGTCTTTGCCCAGGGATTCCAAAGGCGTTAAAGACTACGAAGCAGTTAAAGAGAAAGTAACTCTGATGCAGGATGAAGAAGTCGCAGACGACGAGGTCATCGAGTCAGAGGAGACTGAATAAAAGGGATTAAGGAAATAGGTTAAAGGAGTAAACGATGAAAAAGATTTCGACAAAATTCTGCTCACTCATGTGCACGGCGGCATTGCTGCTGTCGATGACAGCGTGCGGGGCGGGCGGTACAAGAGCCACTATGAACACTGATCATACAGGCGGAGACCGCAAACATGAAGCCGGTGAGACAACAGATCCTACAGGTTCTGTAGATCCGACAGATCCTACGGATCCTACCGTTCCTACAACTACGCC
The DNA here is from genome assembly GCA_017554745.1 of Clostridiales bacterium. GTDB lineage: Bacteria > Bacillota > Clostridia > Saccharofermentanales > Saccharofermentanaceae > Saccharofermentans. Next base: position 82,566 of record JAFZHS010000004.1, read on the forward strand.
CGGATATAACGGCGGAACTATCGTAACTTCGGATATGCTCACATATCCGGATCACGTTGCGACTTTTGATGAGGTCCATCCTAATCATGCGCCGGGAAGCCTTAAGGGAAATGACGCGACCAAGAGGATATCTGAGGTCGAGATGGATATACTTCATCATTCGATCACCTGTTATGCCGATATAGAGATCCTTTTCGAGAATCCGGAAAAATACGGATTTGAGATCACGGATATTACATGGGGCGATTTCACGCCTATCGACCAGTATGATGAGGAAAAGGCATACTGTCAGGAGCAGCTTGATAAGCTCCTTGAGATCGATTACAACTCGCTTAATGATGATGACAGACTGTGCTACGACAAGATGGTTTATGACTTGGAAGAGAATATCTATATGTATTCTTACACCGCGTTTGAATACTACACCACGCTTTTTAATTTCCTTACCGGGCCGCAGACACAGATATTGTTCGTCATGGACGTTTATTCATTCGACACGGTAGAGGATGCGGAGAATTATATCCTTCTGTGCAAGGACATCGACAGATATTATGACTGCATGTGTGAATACGAGGAGACAAGAGCTTCATTGGGATTCGCATCATCTGACAACAGTTATGAAGAAGCAGCAATATCATTTGATAATCTGGTAGCGCAGAAGGATGACTGCTTCCTCTATGAGTCATTTGAAGAGAGACTTGATAACATCAAGGGTTTGTCATCTTCTGATAAGGACAGGCTTATCTCCGAGCATGAGAAGGTAATGAAGGAAGTCGTTTTCCCCGAATTCCAGGAATGCGCTGACCGCATGAGAGCCCTTGAAGGATCAGGCGGAGTTGACGCGGGTCTTTCAGCCTATAAGGGCGGAGATGCTTATTATGCAATGCTTACCAGACGCATGACCAATAAGGGAGCAACCGTCCAGGAAAGCATCACGGCTCTGGACAAGATGATAAGTGATACCTACAACGAATACATGAACGTGGCTTCATCGGGCTTCGGATGGTATTCCGAGTACATGGGACACGACTATACAAAGGGTGATCTGAATGCCGATCTCGATTTCCTTCGCGATACGGTCAAGGCGGATTTTCCTTCGATACCTGCCCACAGTTATTACACGATGGAGGTTCCCGAGGTGTTTCAGGAGAATTTCTCGCCGGCTGCATATCTCGGTTATCACCTCGACAACTATGACTCCAATCTCCTGATCATAAATACTGCTTACGATGAAAAGGATTCCGGCACTACAGTCGCCCACGAGGCTTATCCGGGACACATGTACGAGTCGATCTATACGCGCACCAAGTCGGCACATCCGTATATGTACCTGACGGAGTCTATCGGTTATCTCGAAGGCTGGGCTACATATGTCGAGTATTACTCGATGAGATACTTTACGGGAAACGGTGTTACAGATGCGATGACTCTCGTCAAGGATGAGGCAGTACTGGGTCTTCTCGTAAGCACCAGAGCAGACTACGGCATCAATGTCGAGAACTGGTCTTTGGAAGAATGCGTTAGCTATTTCCAGTCATTTGGATTCGCCGTTACCGAAGATTCATTCAGCAAGTTTTATACGCTTCTCGTTACCGATCCGGGTTACTACGCCAAGTACGGCATGGGATACCTTTGGACGCAGACGATAATGGATAACCTGCACGCAAACCACCCTAACGCAACGAATAAAGACATTCACACGGCTTACCTTGATTCCCTGACCGGAACGTTCGAACAGATCGAACAATATGCGAATAAACGGTTAAGCTGAGATAACTGCCACAGAATTACACCAAAGGCCCTGCAGGTGAAAAAAGCCCGCAGGGCCTTATTTTATTGGGTTTTCGCGAAAAATTACTTTTTGATTAATTTTATTAATATTTATTTGAGAAGTTAGGCATTATGTTATAATTATCGTGAATATTTATACGGAGGACGGCTTCATGGCTACCTTAACAAGGCTTGCTAGCACGCTCACAGCGCGCTATTTCCCTTCCGGTTCGCTCACTGACGCATTCTATCTCGATGGCAGACTTTGCGGTAAGAGAGAGACCAGACAGGCCGATATCACTATCGACAAAGATGAGAGAGGCTTCTTCTTCTCGCTTTTCACGCACCCCACGATCGAAGGATTTGAACCCGGTACCATCCCGCCGTTCGAGCCCCAGCTCCGTGGCCTTTGCAACGAAGTGAAGACTTCGCACAAAGAGATCGATGCGATGATCGAGAGATTCCTGTCTACTGCAGTTGAAGTTGCAGGAACAACGAAGCTTGTCGATAACGAGACGAGAGATCCTTATTTCACCGGTGTCATCGTAAGAGACTCCGAGGCGTTCGCTGTAACTATCGGCGGTGGTCTCGCATTCCTCTACAGAGACGACACCATCTTCCCTCTGACAGACGCAGGCATCCCGATGGAGCCCATCGACGCTTACGGCAACAGAGTAGGTGATTTCCAGTATTACTGCTCGTCCAAGACAGCCAATGCCCTCTGGTCCAATTTCTTCACGCTTGCACCTGACGACTGCGTCATCCTTTGCAACAAGGCTATATATGACGCACTCGGCCAGAGAGAAATATTGAGGATCCTCACAGACGCTGAAGACCAGTGTGATGCTGCAGGCCTCATCCTTACACAGGCTTCCGCAAGAATGCCCAACACTCCTATGCAGATCTCCATCTCTTTCGTAGAGAGCGTCACAAAAGAGGAGAAGAGAGGCTTGTTCGGCAAGAAGAAAAAGAACAAGGACTTCGAGATCGAGAGCCATGAGCTCCTGGAGTCTACTGTAGAAGGCGGCGAAGTAGGTGCTGCAGCAAAGGCTATCGCAGATGCAGGCTTTGTAAGCCTCACACCTGATGCTCCTCTGGCAGTCCCCGTTGCTCCTGATTCAACACCTTCCGACGGAAGCTTACAGTTCGGCGACAAGGCAGGACAGCCTGACGCACAGAAGGCGCCCGAAGCACCTGAATTCCCTGTTAATGATGAAGCACCCGAAGAGGTTTCAGCTGAAGAAGCAATGAAGAAGATCTTCGGTGACATGCAGAAGTCAGCCCAGAGCGATTCTGAAGCAGTTTCCAAGGCTGAAGCAGCTGCCATCGCAGATTCTCCGTTCGTATTCGAGATCGACAGCACAAGCACGGAAGCACCCGCTCCGAGCGTTATGCCCGCTGAGCCCGATGAAGCTCCCGCTATGGAGACTGTCTCAAAGACCGAATTTACACCTGACAATACAGATGATTCTCCCACGAAGCCTGTTACAGATATCAATTCCATCCTGTTCACATCAGCAGGAACCGGAGTGCTTGCCCAGGCTATCGCTGAATCCAACAAGGAGAAAGAGAAGGAAGCTGCCAAGGAGACAACGATCTCTGACCTTAAGGAAGAGCCTGAGATCCCTGTGATCCCGGTAGTTTCAGCAGCTCCTGCTATTCCCGAAGTACCGGTCATTCCGGTAATCGAGTCCGCACCTGTTATCCCTGCAGCTCCGGCAAATGTTCCGCCTGCACCCGCAGTTGTCAATAAGCCTGAGGAGATCGTTTTCGCGCCCGGCGAAGTAATCGCTGACGCAGGCGTTTCCGACAAGCCGGCAGAAGCAGATGACACATTCGATCCTTATGGCAAGACGAGCGCACAGGAGCTCAAGAATACTCCTCCGATCGTTTTCGGCGATGACGGACTTGCTCCGAAGGAAGAGCCCACACCTTCTGAAGAGGTTTCCTCTATTCCTGTTCCCGAATATGAACTCAATGAAGACAAGCCCGAACTGAAGGAAGAAGATAAGCTTAACGTTGATTTCCCTGAGACAGGCAAGCAGGAACCTGTAGCAGCTCCTGCTCCCGCAGTTCAGGAGACAGTAGTTGAAGAACCTGTTCCCGCTGCATCTTCGGATGATATCGTCCTTCCTTTCGGAAGTCCGACGTTCGTTACAGGCGCAGAAGATAATGCACAGGTCAAGGCTGAAGACGTTCCCCAGATGCCTCTCTACGACTCGGACAACTATAACAATCCGGTCAACGCAGTAGGCTCAGAGCAGAATATCTCACAGCCTTACAACAATGCGTCCTTCTATGGTGACTATCAAGGTGCCGAGGCACAGGCCGAAGTACCGCCTTATCAGCCTTACGGCGCTGAAGCATTCTCCACGGCAGACCAGAGCAGCTTCGGCACATACGGCAATCAGACTGTTGATATGCAGGGAGGTGTACCTATGGATAACAACGGATATCCCGAATTCGGCACTGGTGAGAACGGATACGTTCCCGACTACGAACAGGCACCTCAGGGTGGTTTTGATGGTTTCCCCGGAGCCGGATACGAAGAGAATCCCCAGTACTATCAGCCTGATGCCCCGCAGCAGGATGCTTATACCGATTACTCGGCAGCACAGCCTCAGGAAGGCGTATACGGCGAAGAATTCGCACAGCCCCAGGCTTCCGCTTCTTCTTCAGCATCGTTAGATGACGAGTGGTTCAACAATATTCTCGGTGTTGACGATAACGGCCAGGCTTTCGGCGGAGACGCAGGCTTCGGATTTAACCCTGCAGGCGAAGCACAGCCGGCAATGCCCGATGCACAGCAGCAGGCCCAGTACACGAACCCCGGCCAGACTTCTTACAGACCTTCAGGCTCCGGCCCGAACAATTCCGGCAGACCTTCAGGAAGCGGTCCCCGCACGAGCAGTTCTGCCGGCAAGGGCGGCTCAGGCGGCGGAAAGAAGATGAAGCTCAACCGCAACGGTTATATGTTCATCGCATTCCTCGCGATCCTTTTGATCTGCCTTATCATTGTCATCGCATTGATCGCAAGAGGCTGCAGCAAGAAGAAGACAAATCCTACAGATACATCTGTATCGTCTGAAACATCTGAAACCACATCCGAGACAACAATGCCTTCGACAGAAGCTACATTGCCGGATCCTTCCGCTCCTATCGGATACTTCTACTTCTCCGATTACACAGGTTACAGAACATGGTGGGATGTATTCTATTACGTTTACAACATCAAGATCGATAACAACAATGACCCGAGAATCGCGAAGATCCTCGAGTACAACAAGCTCGATCCTTCTACATACACGGGTCCTAACAGCGGAGACCAGCTCCTCCTGCCTCCTCCGGGAGTATTGTCAGGAGCTATCGAGGTAACATGGAATGCCGGAAGCGGCACGACCAATGAGACTCAGGCTCCTGCTGAGACCACCTCAGCCGGTGAGATCACAAGTACGATCCACATCACCTGATACCCTCAAGCGAAAATCAGCTTAGGCAATAGAGACCGCCTGCTGTAGTTTTAACGGCAGGCGGCTCTTTTTTTGGCTAATTAGTCAAGTAAGTTTATTACAAAAAGTAACATTTCAAGTATATAATTCTATTGCTCTTAAAATATACGCGCGAAAAGAGGGTTTTTATCATGCATAAGAAACTGTTTATCCCCGGACCTATCGAGGTATCGCAGGATGTGCTGGAGAAGATGTCCACACCCATGATCGGACACAGGACCAAGGATATGTCCGCACTTCAGCAGTCTATCTCCGAAAAGCTCCAGAAGGTAATGATGACTAATAACACTATCGTTTTGTCAACGTCATCAGGCAGTGGTCTTATGGAAGGTGCCGTAAGAAGCTTCACAAAAACCAGAGCAGCCGTTTTCTCTATCGGCGCATTCGGTAAGAGATGGCACAAGATGTGCACATCAAACGGCATTGCAGCTGATCTTTTCGAGTCAGAGCTCGGTCAGCCTACTACACCTGAGATGATCGAAGCAGCTCTCTCCACAGGCAAGTACGACCTTATCACTATCACACAGAATGAGACATCAACAGGCATCCACAATCCCATGGATAAGCTTGCTGAGGTCTACAAGAAATATCCCGACGTTATCGTATGCGTTGACGCAGTCTCATCAATGGCAGGCGATTATATCCCCGTAGATGAGCTCGGTATCGACGTCTGCATCACTTCAACACAGAAGTGCTTAGGGCTCCCTCCGGGAATGGCTATCGCTTCAGTATCCGACAAGGCCATCAAGAAGGCTGAGACAGTAGAGAACAGAGGCTTATATTTTGACTATCTTGAGCTCGTTAAGTTTGTTAAGGAGAAGCCCTATCAGTATCCTTCAACACCTTCCGAGTCTCACATGTTTGCTCTTGATTACCAGCTCGACAAGATCCTCGCAGAAGGCGTCGAGAACAGATATAAGAAGCACTGCGCACTTGCAAAGATCGCTCAGGACTGGGCAAGAGAGAATTGCGAACTCTATTCCAATCCCGAGAACCTTTCTGTTACGGTTACCTGCGTAACAAATACGACAGGCATCCCTACACCGGATCTCATCAAGGCTATGGGCGAGAAGGGTTACCTCATGAGCAACGGTTACGGTCCTTTGAAGGACAAGACCTTCAGAATCGCTCACATGGGTGATCTTACTGAAGAAGAACTTAAGCAGTATCTCAGTGATCTTAAAGATACGATCGCAGAACTTAAGGCTAAGGCATAATTAATTACGGGGGAATATAAACATGAAGATCCTTATCACAGAGAGCATCGCAGAAGAGAGTGTTCAGTACTTAAGAGACAGAGGCTATGAAGTAGAAGAATACTTGGGCCATTCTCAGGAAGAGATCGAACAGTACATCAAGGGCTTTGACGCTATCATCGTAAGATCAGCTACAAAGATCAACGAGACTCTTTTGAATAACGCAGACTGCCTCAAGGCTGTCGGCAGAGCAGGTACGGGTATCGACAACATCGATGTTAAGGCCTGCACAGAGCACGGCGTTATCGCGCTCAACACACCTACAGCTAACAACATGGCAGCAGGTGAGCTCGCAGTAGGTCATGCTTTCTCCATCTTCCGTAACCTCTGCACAGCAAATGAAGGCGTGCACAACGGCGACTTCAGACGCGGCAACTGGGTAGGAATCGAGCTCGAAGGCAAGACAGCAGGTATCATCGGTCTTGGCCGTATCGGTTCCATCGTATCCAGAAAGCTCAAGGGCGTAGGAATGAACGTAATCGCTTACGATCCTTATGTACCTCAGGAGAAGTTCGACAAGCTCGGAGTTACAAGATGCAAGACTCTTGATGAAATGCTCCCTCAGTGCGACCTCATCACACTTCACACACCTAAGACAAAGGAGACATACGGTATCCTTTCCAAGGAGCAGCTCTACAAGTGCAAGAGAGGCGTCAGGATCGTTAATGCGGCAAGAGGCGGTCTCGTAAACGAGCAGGATCTCGCTGATGCTTTGGCAGAAGGCCAGGTCGCTGCAGCTGCTATCGACGTATTTGACAAGGAGCCTTCTTACAACAAGGCACCCGGCGAGCAGGAGTACGATAACGTTCTCCTCCACGCTCCTCACTGCTACATCACACCTCACCTCGGAGCTTCCACTGTTGAAGCTACGGCTAAGGTAGGCCAGGGCATCGTTGAACTTATTGACGGCGCTTTGAAGGGTGAACTCGTTGCAGCTATCAATATGCCCCAGTTCTCCGGAAGCATCGACGATATCAAGCCTTACTGCTCACTCGCAGAGAAGATCGGCCGTATGTACTTCCAGGCAGAAGCAACACCTATCACAAAGGTAGAAGTAAGATACAGAGGCGAGCTTGCTGAGAGCTCCGGCACAGGCATCATCACACTCTCACTCATGATGGGTCTTTTGAAGGGTATGGGCAACGATCACGTATCTTACGTAAATGCTCAGGAGTGCATGGCTGAGACAGGCATCGAAGTCGTTGAGACAAAGACAGAGTCCATCCAGAAGTACAACAACCTTATCAACGTTAAGTTCGTTACTGAAGACGGCAGAGAGCTTAAGATCAACGGTACTGTATTCGGACCTGATACAGAAGTTATCGTTTCCTTCTTCGGTTACGAGATGAACTGCCCTCTGTCTGATACAGTTCTTGCTCTTAAGAACAACGATGTTCCGGGCGTTATCGGAAGAATCGCAACGATCCTCGGAAGCCATAACATCAACATCGCTTCCATGCATTGGGGAAGAAAGAACCAGGATGGTTCTGACAACCCGCATGCCCAGGCATTCGTTGCTATCGACCAGCCTGTATCCCAGGAGATCATCGACGAGCTTTCAAAGGCTGAGGGCGTACTCAAGGTATCTCTCTTAGAGCTCTCTTAATAGTAGTTATAATCCAGAATTTCAGACCGCAGGGGTTTTGCCGTGAAATACCATTATTCGAGAAAAGAAGGTTGGCTGGGTAATCCCTGCGGTCTTGTTTATTTCAAAGAAAAGTATCATCTATTTTTCCAGCTCAATCCGTATCTGCCGAGATACGGCCTGATGCACTGGGGCCATGCCGTATCGGATGACCTTATTTCCTGGGAAGAATGTCCTGCCGCGATCAGTCCGGAAGATGAGATGAACTGCAATTCTGGCTCTGCCATAACGCATGACGGCAGGATCTGGATCTTTTATAACGCTACGACAACAGACGGCAGCGAGACTATACGCGCGGCATATTCGGAGGATACGGTCACATTCACAAGGTGCGATAAAAAGCCTTTGGTACAGGCTCCGTACGATTCTTCATATAAGTTCAGGGAGCCGTTCGTATTTAAGTACAGGAAAGAATTCCGAATGATAGTCGGCGCGGGCAAAGACGGCGACGCAAAGGTCCTCCAGTACAAGTCTGAAGATCTGGTCAACTGGACTTATATGGGCGAGATCTTATCTGACGGAAGATTCGGAAGCGTCATCGAAGTTCCGCAGATCATCGAAGCAGACGGCAAGTGGATATTCATCATCCAGAGCGAAAAGCATGTGCCGACGAAGGTGCTTTTTGCCGTGGGAAAATATAACGGCGAAGAGTTCATTTTCGATGACGACAAAGAGCCGTTTAAGCCTGTCGACATAAGCAATGACTTCTTAAATCCGATCACCTGCGAAGACGAAGAGGGAAGGAAGATCCTTATGGCGTGGATGTTCTCGATGAAGATGAATTCTTCCGTCATCAGTGCGCCCAGGGAACTGGCGGTCACGGGCAAAGGCGAAGTGTGCCTCCTGCCGGTAAGGGAGATCAAGAACAGGCTTATCAAAGAGAGCAGGTTCGTAAGCTATGCTTCAGGAAGATTAAGAGTCCAGTTCGAAGGCCGAACATTATTCGATAAAGCATACAGGGAATGCCCGGAGATCAGTGTGCTCGAAGATGTCGGCACGGTAGAGGTATTCCTCGACGGCGGCAAAGAGATGATCTCGATGTTTGTCTGCTAAAGCCCATGACCAGGATATTAGGGCAGGGACAAGGATATCAGATCCTTTATAAAGAAAGAGGCGAAGACAGCGAGAAGATCGCATCTTCAGGATTGTCCGCGCTTTACAGGCTCGATGTGCCTGTGCCCGGGATAATCGCGACAGCTGATTCAGGCAAGAGGATCCGCATTACCGGCAAGACGTATTTTCTCGTATGCCAGGGAAGATTCGAAGAGCAGGAAGGCGTGATGGAAGACCTTCTTTTCCACGATTCCCGGAGCAACCGCACATTTCCCGTTAAGCGTATGAGAAAGGGCGTCAAAGAGGCCCGATTAAACTATAAGGTCTTAGCTTATAACGAAGAAAAAGACACGTCATTTGTATCAGTCACGCTTGGGACGGGACGCACTCACCAGATAAGGGCACAGTTTGCTTCAAGAAAGCACCCGCTTGCAGGAGACGGCAAATACGGAAGCAGGATAAAGTGTCCTGTAGCGCTCGTAATGGCCGAACTTACTTACGATGAAGGTGAGGGCACAAAGCCCGTTACTGTAAAGACCGATCCCAAAGAAGAGCTTCCGTTTATCTGATGCGGGATTTCCTTTAATTCCCGGCAGAAACACTATTCATGCCCGCAGGACTTACTCTGTAGACTGTGAGGTCTTCATTCTGGAAGACTACCTGTCCGAGCTGCGAGAAGACATAGGAATTATCGTAGGCGTAATTGAAACGTTCCATGTCGCCTATGACGATGTATTCGATCTTGTACTTGTTGATTATCGACTGCACTTCTGCAGCACTCTCGCTCTGGTATATGACGTCAATATCCATGTGACGCGGAGTTATATAGAGCTTCCATACGTCCTTTTCGGGGTCGGAAACCAGTATGTCGGAATCTTTATCGACAATTCCGTGATAACGCCAGAGCCATTCGTGAGTCTGCCATCCGAATACCGTAGGAAGTCCGGTATAAGCGGAAACAATGCAGTTATCGGTGTAGCTGTCACCATAAGATTCGCAGATAACAGGGCTGCCCTCGACGCATGAATTGAACCATTCTGCGCATGCGAGGTAAGGTGAGAGATTGCCCGGATAATTATCGCTCATACGGTAGCTCGTATAATCCTCAATGTATGCTGTGCCGTCTAAAGTCTTATAATTCTTGGGACTTAAGTCATCGCCGCAGCGCTGCTTAAGTGAAGCCAACGTATAGTGCGCGGGGACAAACATGAACAAAGTAAAGAGAAGCGCGATGGCAAATAAGCCGGTGGAATACTTGCCCTGCTTGTTTACGAACCAGTAGAGTCTGATGATGGAATAGATCATCGTAAGAGACAGGATGATGAACGCCGCGAAAGTAAACTTGAACATCGTGTTCGAACGCAGGTAGCCGCCGGTGTAGATGTCTCTTACATAGAAGATCTCGGGAGCCGCCAGGAGCATTATTCCTACGATCGTCATGCCGCATACGAAGATATCGATAACATTGCGCTCAGCGAAAAACTGCTGGACAGGATTCGTGTATTCATTTTCCTTGCCGATGACTTCAGGTGATTCATTCTTTGCAGCAGCCTTTTTCTTTGCCTTGACTGAAGAGATGTATCTGAAGTTCTTTCTGCTGAAGACAACGATCATGAAGAAGACGCTGATTATGACGTGTGTTCCCCACAGGATAAAGAGCTGGTAGAGAGAAGAACGGTTCTTAACCGCGCCGAGCGAATTGGAGATCATGTCGAAGTTCGTGTTGAATGTCAGCGCTGTGAATGAAGCGAAGGTAAACACAAAACTCATTTGGAAAGATGTTCTCGGAAGCGCCGAAGGGCTTGCCACGCAGAACATGAAAGATGCGATCATGAGCAATGCTTCGAGCACGAAAAGTCCCACGGGATTATTGCCCTGCGTAAGGTAGATCAAAAGGATGCCGCCCACATTTGCGATGAACACCAGAGCGCCTAAGAATGTCGTGAACTTGGGCGATCTTATCGTATTCAGAAGGAATGAACCCATTGAGAAGAATATGAAGTAGATAAGGAAATCCCAGTAGTTCGTCATCTGGGCGCAGCCCAAAAGGATGGCGCAAAGGGCGAGCTCTAATGTGACGGAAGACTTCAGCTCGGGAACAAGTCTGCTCTTGCCTTCGCCTGATCCGAGATTGTCTATCGTATGACGTATTGCGATCTCGTCTTGTGAAGGGAGCTTGACCCTGCTTACCAGTGCCAGTATGATCGCTGCGATAAGAAGAACGATCATCATCGAAATAACGTGCGCGTGAAGGTCTCCTACAAGGAATGAGTAGAATGGGAATTCCTCGATCGTATAGTCGCCGCCGTTTGTAACAACCTCAGGGTTCCAGCCGATGTATCTTGTGCTGTCGGGATAGAAGAAATTATCCGTTCTTCCGACGTCGATGCCCCAGTTCCTGAATGTGGAAAGAAGGCCGTTGCCGACGCTCTCCTGATCATAGAAGAAGGAATGTGAGTTGCCCCAGACAGATACTGCAAGACCGGATGCGATACCTGCAACATACTTAATGATCTTATTATCATTAAAGCCCTTTTCGACAGCTGCTTCGATAAGGAATTTGCCTATAGAGAAACTCATTGCGAAAGGGATCGCTGTGGCAGAGCACATCGCAAGGTTGTATCCGATGCCGGACTTGATTCCGGTAAGCTTAACCATGACAGACCAGATGTACTGTCCGAAGTAGTAATAGTTGATCGAATAACCGGAGAGCCACGGATCCTTTGCGGGGAGCTCGCCGTTCCTTAACATGGACATCATGAAGCTGTAGTCCATGTATTTTTCCTGACCGTTGATATTAGGCAGGAAGCCTTTGAAATAGCACATCAGGAAGAAGATGATGAGGAATAAGAATTCTTCCATAACGACAGCTTCGACGAAGCCTTTGGTCTCCATCTTCTTTATGAGTGTTTTTCTGAATGCCTTGGGGCCGTAGCAGCATACGCCGACGATGACGGCAGACAGAACGATGCATATAAGGTTTATCTTAAATATCTTCAGATGACCTAATGTCCATAAGACCAGGCAGGTGAAGATGAGTCCCATCGGCTGCGAAAGGAAAAATCCGCCGGAGGAAAAATTCCCCCAGATCCTTACTGCAAGAGGAAGAGTTAAGATTCCGAATAACAGAAGGACGACAGCCCACCACAAGCAGCAGGATGCGTCGCCTGTACCCATTGTAAATGCACCGAGGATAAAAGCTAAGATAAACGGTGCAAACAGCATCAGATAACGCATAGGAGATGTAGTCTCAAAAAGCGATGAAACAGATTTGTTCATGACAGAACTCCTTCAAGAGTTTCTTTTGACATCTCATCCTGGGTATTAAGCTCAGTTACCGGAGCGGGATTGGAAGTCCTTATAAGTGATTCCTCATAAGACTTGATGATCTCGGAACTGATCCTTCCTGCAAGGGCTACGACAGAATCCATGTGGTTCTCGGGAGTATCGTTCGTAGCATACTTTGTAAGACCTGTCGAACATACGTAAAGATTTTCGCAGGGGTTCGTAAGGTCGATCTCAGGATATTGAGCAGTCAAAGCATAGCGAGTTTTGGTAAGACGCCAGGATTTGACATCTGATTTGCGGAGTGAAGGGTAGAGCTTTCTTAGACCTGCGAAATACTTGAGCATGATCTCGGCATCCGAGTCGATCCAGAGGGCATCCGTGATCGAACATGAGCCGACGAGATACACTACTGCTCCGCCGTAATTGCGTTCTCCGAAAGCGCTTGTATGATTGATTATCGCTTTGAAAGGAAGTCCCGATTCCTTGGAAGGAACCTGATAGAACATCTGTGATATCTCATGCTTCATTACCATCATGGCGGTGATCTTCGCGCTGTAGGTAACGTTCATCAGGATATCCCTGTCATCCATCGCGATGGGAAGTCCGTGACTTACATTGATAAATGTTCTGCATGATCCCGTGAAGACAACATAAGCGCTGTCTATTACGACTCTTGTCGAGTTCGAGAGGATGCAGCTCGTGCGGTACATACCGCTGCCGAGTCTTGCGATCTCGGCTACAGTGGTCGAGTAATAAATGTGACCGCCGTTATCGGTGATCTCCTGCATAAGGCTGGAGATGAGGCATGCGAATCCGCCGTCGTAATAGCCGACTTTACGGTGTGATGCTTTGCCTGACCATGCTGAATCAAACCACTTGATCTTGTCTTCGACACCCATCTCTTTTGACAGGGCAAGGAGGGATTTGTCGCTCTTTCTTAAGTGGTGGGGAAGGAGCTCTAAGTACTCTCTTCCGATCCTCGTGTAGGCGAGAAGTCCGCCGGGAGAAGCGAGCTCTTCGACGACGGTAACATTGAAGCCGGCCTTTGCCAGCTTCATGCCGCAGGTAAGACCCGACAATCCGGATCCTATTATGCAGACAGTTCTGCTCTCATCTAACAACTCGTTCTCGGGATCTGTCATTCGATCTTCTTAGCCTCAAGATAAAATCTCTTCTCAAAAGCTTCTCCCATGGAGAAAGTCTTTCTCGGGAAGACGCCTTCCTTTTCGACTGTGCCGAAGAAGGTGTCCTTGCTGATAGCGGGAACAAGGATCCCCGTATTGCCTTTAGTGGCGAGCTTTCTTACTGAATCTTCGCCGTGGATGTAATCGCATTCAAGGCCTAAGCTGTCGATCATCATCTGTACGGATCCGACTGCAAGTGTATGCGGCGGATCAGCAAGAGAGACCTTAACGTCTTCATTGCCTTCGGTAACGATGGTGAATGTCTGGCTGCCGTTATCAGGGCTGTTCAGGCTGATGCCGTTATCCTTGAAATATTCCTTGGCTTTGGCGATGAATTCTTCACCGCTGCAGTTAAATACGACTCTGTGAATAGGCTCAAAATCAAGACCCTTGTCGTGAATGTTGACGATCTCGGCAAGCGCATATCTTGCAGGATGGCTGATCTTCTCATCATCAGAAAGATTCTCTCTGATGTTTTCCCAGTGAGCCTTGGCGGAAGCCAGGGAATGGTTGCCGTCGCCTACGAGGAACAAAAGACCGTCTCCGTTTCTTGATTTGAGAGTGGAAAGTCCGTTGATTATTGATTCTGCGATGGGAGTGCCGTCAGGAATAAATGTGCCCTTGATGTGGCCGGAACCGAGCATGAGATCTGTGTCGTACAAGGGAGCAAGACCGTCGGCTTCTGCCATATCAAATGCCTTCTCGATCGTAAGACCTTCAGGGTCATCGATGAGGATCATGATGTGGGGGAGTTCGAGAGGGGAATTTGCCCTGATCCTTACTCTCGGAGGGATCCTTGAGAGGACCGTTCCTTCAGTGGCTCTGCAGATATTCTTATTGCCTGGCTCGAAGCTGTAGCCTTCAAGATCGATGGCCGCCATAAGGCCTCTTCTGGAAGGATGGAGCTCGGTAGATCTGTCTGTCAGGATAAAGCCTGTTCCGAGGCCTTTGAGGATGCCTTCATCGAGATATTTTCTTGCTGTCTCGGCGATGGATCCGAGCTTTTCAGTCTCTTTGTCTGTTCCGAGATATACTTCGGGAAGGACGAGATTTAATGTGGACGGAGCATCTCCGACTTCTTTCTCGCAATTCTCCCAATACTCGGGTTCTGATGTATATTGATCGCAGGCGATTACTGCCCATTTCTTAAAGTCTGTTCCTTGCTGCGGAATGAGGATATCCGGTACCGCAAAACCGAGATCATTAACGGTTCTCAATTCTTTTACCCCACCTAATCGAATAAAGTGCCTTCCATTCTATCACGGTCTGCCTCTGTTTTGGGGATAAAATAAGGCTTTTTTACATTTTTTGCGTGTTCGAAAAAATGTTCTTCGGACTAATCCTTATAAACTTGGGAAAATGCTTCCCGCCAAAGTATTTCCGCTTAACTTAAAGTACTTATAATGGTACTATAAACCTATCAAAAATACCGGAGGCGGACTTATGGCAAACAGTGAATTATCAAAGCTCAAGATTTTGTTCATTTACGATTATTTCAAGAACCGGGTCAGTGCCGAGGGCGGCAAAGAAACGGTCTCGGTAGGCGAGCTTATCGCTTATCTCGAGAAGAAGACCGGCACTACTTTCGAGCGCAAGTCGATATATGCCGACATCACCAAGATCAATGAATATGTCCGGAAATCCGGCCAGACAAAGGACTCGAACTGGATCTACACCGAAGGCAAGAAATACAGGAGGACCGACCTTAAAGACGAGATCCTGATCGATGAAGCAAGACTCATTGTCGACGCGATCAGCACAACGACGTTCGTCGATTCGGATCTCTGCAATAAGATCATCAAGATGTTCCCCACGTATTTCCCTGAAGGTTATCAGAACAGGGCACTCTATCCGCACTACGAGAAGATTGACAGAAAGAGCATCCTCCATCTTAACAACATAAGAAGCGGTATCGAATCCAAGAGCGCGCTGAAGATAAGTTACGGATATATGCTCGGAAGCAGTCTTACGGAGAAGACCGACAAGATCGTCTCACCGATGGCATTGGACTGGGAAAACAACTGCTACTATCTCATCGCCATCGATAACGAAGAGGCAAAAGGACTTGAGAGAGACCATGCCCTGTCCAAAGCTTTAAGGCGCTACAGGGTAGACCGTATTGCCACCATATCTTTGCTTGGCAGCAAACAGCCCTACATTAATTACAAGAACGAGAGAATGAAGAACCAGGAGCTGAAGGATTTCATCAACAATTCGCTCTCGGCTTATTCGAGCAGCAGGATGATACAGCTCGGCATTACTATAAGCGGAAAGACCAGAAAAGACGTGCTCAAGGCATACGGTGCGTTCACGTCCAAAGTCAACGACAAGGTAAGGATCGCCGATGATACGAAGCTGGACAAAGGAATACTTAAGATCAGCGTTACGACAGGTCTGGCTCCGACACTTTATACGGATCTTTTCGAGCTGTCGACCTTCGATGGCATTGATATTGAGATCGACAACAAAGAAGTCTGCCGTGAATATGGTGAGTTTATAAAGAAAGCAGCCAAGGCCGCAAAACTTGCAAGCCTCTGATTGCAAAGAGAAATTAAACGATTTATAATTTCTAAGTTTTATTATTATTAAGGAGCAGCACCGCCGATGAGACAATTTACTTCAAAAGAACTTCGTAAGACCTGGAAGGAATTCTATATTGAGAGAGGTCATGTTGATGTAGGTGCCGTATCATTGGTATCTGACGGTTCAACAGGAGTTTTATTCAACGTTGCAGGCATGCAGCCCCTGATGCCTTACCTTCTCGGAGAAAAGCACCCTCTGGGAACAAGGCTCTGCAATGTCCAGGGATGCGTCCGCACTAACGATATCGATTCTGTAGGTGACAGAAGCCACGTCACATTCTTTGAGATGATGGGCAGCTGGAGCCTTGGCGACTATTTCAAGGAAGAAAGATGCAAGTGGAGCTACGAACTCCTCACAGACGTTTTCGGTTTTGATAAGGATCACCTTGCCGCAACAGTATTTGCAGGCGACGAGAATGCTCCCAGAGACGAGGAAGGCGCACAGTTCAGGATCGCTTCCGGCTTCAAGCCTGAGAATATCTACTATCTCGGTGCAGACGACAACTGGTGGGGATTGGAGTACGGTCCCTGCGGTCCTGACAGCGAGATGTTCTATATCGCTGACGTTCCCGACTGCGGTCCTGACTGCGGCCCCGGATGCTCCTGCGGCAAGTATACGGAGATCGGAAACGACGTTTTCATGCAGTATGAGAAGCACCAGGACGGTCACCTCACACCCTTAAAGCAGAAGAACGTCGATACAGGCTGGGGCCTCGAGAGAATCCTCGCTTTCCTTAACGGAACAAAAGATGTTTATAAGACAGACCTTTTTACTGACGCTATCGCTTTTATTGAGAATGCTTCAGGCGTTAAGTACGATTCTGACGAGAAGCTGACAAGATCCATGAGAGTCCTCGCAGACCATATCCGTACAAGCGTTATGCTCATTGGCGATGCTGCAAAGCTCGTTCCTTCAAATGCAGGCGCAGGCTACGTTTTGAGAAGACTTATCAGACGTGCAGTAAGACACGCAAGAACACTCGGAATGTCGACAGAGCAGATCCTTGATCTTGCTAAGATCTATATCGACAGAGTTTACGATGACAGCTATCCGCTTCTTGCAAAGAACAGAGAGTTCATCCTTAACGAACTCGACAAGGAGATCGCCAGATTCGAAAGTACTCTCGAGAACGGTATCAAGGAGTTCAAGAAGATCCTTGCTGAGAAATCAGGTTCAGGCGAGATCGATGGCGATTCCGCTTTCTATCTCTACGATACATTCGGATTCCCGATCGAGCTTACTGTTGAGATGGCTTCTGAAGAAGGCCTCAAGGTCGACGAGGAAGGCTTCAAGGCTGCAATGGAAAAGCAGAAGGAAACTGCAAGAGCAGCAACCAAGTCCAAGGAAGACTTAGCTCTCAGCGTAAGCGCAGTACCTGAAGAAGTATCCAAGGATTCCAATGCTACCGAATACGACGGTTACGATAATCTCAAGTGCGATGCAAAGGTCATTTACATCCTTAAGGCTGACGAGAACGGAAATCTCCAGACTGTTGGCAGCGCAAGCGAAGGCGACGACATCATCGCTATCTGCGACAAGACAGTTCTCTACGCTACGATGGGTGGTCAGATCCACGACGAAGGTAAGATCTATACATCCGGTTTCGAAGCAGATGTTCTCTCTGTTGATAAGGATGCTGCAGGTAAGTATCTCCACACACTCAAGGTTGTTAAGGGTACACTTACAAGCGGTTCTACAGTAAGCATCGAAGTTGATAAGAAGACAAGACTTTCCATTGCAAGAAACCACACAGCTACACATATCCTGCTCTCAAGCCTCCAGAAGGTTTTGGGACCTCAGGTTGAACAGGCCGGTTCTTACGTTGGAAGCGACAGATTAAGATTCGACTTCAACCACTTCCAGGCTATGACAGCTGAGGAGATCGCTAAGGTTGAAGAGATGGTCAATGACGTTGTTCTCCAGGGACTTCCTGTCGAGACTAAGGTATTGGGCATTGAAGAAGCAAAGAAGCTCGGCGCTACCGCTATCTTCGGCGAGAAGTACGGCGAAGTCGTAAGAGTCGTTGCAGTCGGTGATTTTAATGACCCCTTCGATCTCGAGTTCTGCGGTGGTACACACCTTTCGAACAGTGCCCAGATCGGTCAGTTCAGGATCGTTTCCGAATCCGGTATCGCTGCCGGTATCAGAAGAATCGAAGCAGTTACAGGTGCCAAGTGCTATGAGATGAGCAAGGAAGACAGAAGCCTCATTAACGATGCGGCAGCTGCTCTTAAGACACCTAAGGATAAGATCGTTGAGAGGATCGAATCCCTTCATGCAGAAGTTAAGTCTCTCGAAAAGGAACTCGCTGAGATCGAGAAGGCCAAGGCCGGTTCATTCGCTGACAGCGCTGTTTCCGGTGCTAAGGATATCGGCGGCGTAAAGGCTGTTATCGCTTCCTGCGATGCGGCTGATGCAGCAGCTTTAAGAGATACGGCTGACAAGATCAGAGACAAGCTTGACTGCGGCGTTGTATTCCTTGCAGCAAACGGCGGCGACAAGCTCCTCTTCACGGCTATGGCTACAAAGTCAGCTAACGAGAAGGGCGCTCACTGCGGAAACATCATCAAGGAAGCTGCAAAGGTTGCAGGCGGTGGCGGCGGCGGACGTCCCGACATGGCCCAGGCCGGCGGTAAGGACGTAAGTAAGCTCGCTGATGCTTTGGCTAAGGCTGAGGAAGTATTGGCTTCACAGGTTAACGCATAAAGGAGAAAACCATGTGCATTTTTTGTGATATAGTTGCCGGAAAGATCCCGTCAAACAAAGTATATGAGAACGATTATGTTCTTTGCTTCAATGATATAAACCCCGTTGCACCTGTGCACGTTCTTGTTGTTCCTAAAAAGCATTTTAACGACATCAACGAACTGGCAAGTGATCCCGAGGGCGCACTTTATTCAGCCGAGATCACAAAGGCTATTGCTGAAGTTGCAAAGATCAAGGGCGTAAGCGGCGCTTTCAGGACCATCAATAACTGCGGTGAAGGTGCAGGTCAGACCGTTATGCACGTTCATTTCCACGTTATTGCAGGCGCAGAACTTACGGAGAAACTTATCTGATCCTATGGCAAGAATGAGAACCAAGCGCAATATTCCTGCGCGCATGGAAAAGTGTCATGAGCGCTGGTTTGACGCGCCCATGCTTAACCGCGGAAAATGGAGAGAAGCCTGCGGTGTCTCCGAAGACACTCCGCTCTGGCTTGAGATCGGCTGCGGCAAGGGCAAATTCTGTGCCGAGATGGCATTAAGACACCCTGAAGTTCTTTATATCGCCATGGAGAGGGATGCCTCCGTCACACTTGCTGCTATAGAGAAAGCGCATGAATTGGAGATCCCGAATCTTTTCTTTATCAGGGGCGATGCAGGCATCATCGAGAACTATTTCGCCGAGGACGAAGTAGACCGCATATTCCTTAATTTCTCAGATCCGTGGACAAGGCAGAATAAGCCGAAGAGACGTCTGACTTACAGGGATTTCCTCAATAAGTACAAGGTCATGATGAAGCAGGGCGGAGCAGTCGAATTTAAGACCGACAATGACGACCTTTTTGATTTCTCGCTTGGCGAGTTTGAGCAGACGGGTTTTACCCTGACACAGGTTACCAGAGACCTTCATAACAGCGAATGGAATGAAGAGAATATCCGCACTGAGTTTGAGCAGAAATTTGCCGACCAGGGTATTACGATCAAGAGAGTCGTAGCTAATCTGTAAGGAGAGGTAATTTTCTGATGGAACTGAATAAGTGTCCCAACTGTTCCGGCAAGCTTGGACTTGCGGCCAATAGAAAAAGACTCATCTGCTCTTATTGCGGCAGTGAGTTCCCTCTCGATGAGGCAACAAAGCAGGAGATAGGCGGCCAGCCGGTAAATTTTGACTGGTTCATCTATGACTGGAACTACGAAAAGCTCATGGAAAATCCTGCGTGCAAAACCGTAGTCTCATCATTCATCAGAGGCCTTAACGAATATGAGACATCCAAAGATCTCGAGACTTACATCAGAGACTATCTCATGAATTTTGATGAGGCTTCCGCCACCGGTATCCGTGAAGACAAGATGCAGGGAATAGAAAGGCGCTTTGCGGGTAGCTTTCTTCCCGGTGAGAGGATCATCATCTATAACGATGACGGTATCTTTGTACGGGGCAAGACCGGAACGCTCGTAACGACAAAGCGCACGTTTTTCATTGAGAAGAAGGCTCATAAGGAGATCATGCACACAGCGATCCCCTATATCAATTTTGGTTATTCCGTAGGGCTTCCGGATGTTAAGCTCGGCGAGAAATACGTCCATAATATCGGTTCATTCAATTCACATTTCGATCTCATGGGCTATGTTGCTGCGCTTATCGTTAAGCTCTCTTTCGAGCAGAAGCCTGACAGACCGAAGATCAGGCTGACAGACAGTCTCAAATAATCAATTTGTCTGACGATTTAGCACGAAAAAAGGGCCAAAAATACTCTTTGAAAGTCAAACAAAAATCGTTTGAGGGAAAAAAGGGGCAATCTGCCCTTTTTTTATTTAAATTTACATTTATATGACAAAAATAATATGGCAAACCCCTTTTCAGTGGAGTAGAATTCTTACGGTGCAGACCATTAGGCACTATTAAAGTTTAATAATCCCGGTCAGGGAATTTAGGAGGAATTCAATATGGCAGTAAAAGTTGCGATTAACGGTTTCGGTCGTATCGGTCGTCTTGCTTTCAGACAGATGTTCGGCGCTGAGGGTTATGAGATTGTAGCTATCAACGATCTTACAAAGCCTTCCATGCTCGCTCACCTTCTCAAGTATGACACAGCTCAGGGCGGATATGCTGGCGTATTCGGCGAGAATAAGCACACAGTAACTTCTGACGACGAAGCTAACACAATCACAGTTGACGGCAAGTTGCTTAAGATCTACAAGGAACCCGATGCAAACAATTGTCCTTGGGGCGAGCTCGGTGTTGACGTAGTTCTCGAGTGCTCCGGTTTCTACACATCTAAGGAAAAGGCACAGGCTCACATCAATGCCGGTGCTAAGAAGGTTGTTATCTCTGCTCCTGCAGGAAACGATCTCCCTACAATCGTTTACAACGTTAACCACACAACACTCACAGCTGATGACAAGATCATCTCTGCAGCTTCCTGCACAACAAACTGCCTTGCTCCTATGACAAAGGCTCTCAATGATTATGCAGCTATCCAGAGCGGTATCATGACAACAGTTCACGCTTACACAGGCGACCAGATGATCCTCGACGGTCCTCAGAGAAAGGGTGACCTCCAGAGAGCAAGAGCTGGTGCTGCTAACATCGTACCTAACTCTACAGGCGCTGCTAAGGCTATCGGCCTTGTTATCCCTGAGCTCAACGGCAAGCTCATCGGCGCTGCTCAGAGAGTTCCTACATTCACAGGTTCTACAACAATCCTTCACGCTGTTGTTAAGGGTGAGGCTACTGTTGAGGGCATCAACGCTGCTATGAAGGCTGCTACAAACGAGTCTTTCGGCTACACAGAAGAGAAGCTCGTTTCTTCTGATATCGTAGGCATGAAGTTCGGTTCACTCTTCGATGCTAACCAGACAATGGTTTCCAAGATGGATGACGGCAACTCCCTCGTTCAGGTTGTTTCCTGGTACGATAACGAGAATTCTTACACATCTCAGATGGTAAGAACAATCAAGTACTTCGCAGAGCTCGGCTAATA
>JAFZHS010000005.1 GCA_017554745.1 Clostridiales bacterium
GCACGGGGGTTGTCCCAAGAACGGAATACTGCCTTAACAGCGCCGATGAGCTGTTCCTTAGGATCTGTGGGGAAGTCCTGACCGATCTTAGCCTTGTATTCAGCCTTGAACTGGTTAGCGAGTTCCTTGAGGTCGTCTGCTGTGAGATCAACGTCAAGTGTTACGCCCTTTTCTTCCTTCATCTTGTCGATGAGCTCTTCGAAATACTTCTTACCGACTTCCATAACGACGTCGGAATACATCTGGATAAATCTTCTGTAGCAGTCCCATGCCCATCTGGGGTTACCGGACTTTGTAGCGATAACGTCAACAACCTGCTCGTTAAGACCGAGGTTGAGGATTGTGTCCATCATACCAGGCATTGATGCTCTTGCGCCGGATCTTACGGAAACGAGGAGCGGGTTCTCGAGATCACCAAACTTCTTGCCTGTGATCTCCTCGAGCTTTACGATGTACTCCATAACCTGTGCCATGATCTCATCATTGATCTGGCGACCGTCTTCGTAGTACTTTGTGCAAGCCTCTGTGCTGATCGTGAATCCCTGAGGAACAGGAAGACCGATGTTTGTCATCTCAGCAAGGTTAGCGCCCTTACCTCCGAGGAGTTCGCGCATGTTTCCGTTGCCTTCGGTGAACAGGTAAACGTACTTTGTCATTCTTTTATCCGCCTTTCATTTATTGAATTCGTTTTTTGTTTCTCTTATGGCCTTAGCCTGTCAAAAACTTATCTTATCTATTGTATCAGAAATACCTGATTAAAAATCGAACTTGTCAGCGAAAAATACATCAAGTTTGTCGATCGGGAATCTGATGTTTCCGGGCTCGTACTCGACGTTCTTCATTGAGTCTCTTTCTCTGATGGTTACGCAGCCGTCGACTTCGGAATCGAAGTCATAAACTACGCAATAAGGAGTTCCGATCTCGTCCTGTCTT
Source organism: Clostridiales bacterium (assembly GCA_017554745.1). Lineage (GTDB taxonomy): Bacteria > Bacillota > Clostridia > Saccharofermentanales > Saccharofermentanaceae > Saccharofermentans. The sequence goes on from JAFZHS010000005.1 coordinate 934, forward strand.
CTGTAGCGCTTACCGATCGACTGACGGTCATCGAGTTCGCACATGAACTTCTTGGAAAGCTTCTCGAAGATAGGCTGTGCCTTATCTGTGAGCTTAGCAGACAGAGGGAGCACACCGATCTTGATGGGAGCCAGGAACGGGTGGAAATGCATAACCGTTCTGACATCGCCGCCTTCGAGCTCTTCTTCATCGTAAGCAGAGCACAGGAAAGCGAGTGTAACACGGTCAGCTCCGAGAGAGGGCTCGATAACATAAGGAATGTATTTCTCGTTCTTTGCCGGATCGAAGTAAGTGAGATCCTGCTTGGAGAATTCCATATGCTGCTTGAGATCGTAGTCTGTACGGTCTGCGATGCCCCAGAGTTCGCCCCAGTCTGTGAACGGGAAGGCAAACTCGAAGTCTGTCGTAGCTCTGGAATAGAAAGCGAGCTCTTCCTTAGCGTGGTCTCTTGTACGGAGCTCTTCTTCCTTGATGCCAAGACCGATGAGCCAGTCGTGGCAGAATTGCTTCCAGTAATCGAACCACTCAAGGTCTGTACCGGGTTCGCAGAAGAACTCTAATTCCATCTGCTCGAACTCTCTTGTACGGAAGATGAAGTTACCGGGAGTGATCTCGTTACGGAAAGACTTACCGATCTGGCAGATACCAAAGGGAAGCTTCTTTCGAGCTGAACGCTGAACATTAGCGAAGTTAACGAAGATACCCTGAGCTGTCTCAGGTCTTAAGTAAACTTCAGATGTAGCATCCTCGGTAACACCGATGAATGTCTTGAACATAAGGTTGAACTTACGGATATCGGTGAAGTTGTGGCCGCCGCATACAGGGCAGGGAATGTTATTCTCCCTGATGTAAGCTACCATCTCTTCGGGGCTCATACCTTCTACAGGTACGTTCTCGATACCGTTCTCTTTGTTCCAATCCTCAACAAGGTTATCTGCTCTCTGACGTGCCTTGCACTGCTTGCAGTCGATAAGAGGATCGGAGAATCCGCCGACGTGGCCTGAAGCGACCCATGTCTTGGGATTCATGATGATTGCCGCATCAAGTCCTACATTGTAAGGACTCTCCTGGACGAACTTCTTCCACCAAGCGGCTTTTACATTATTTTTAAGCTGAACACCTAACGGGCCGTAGTCCCATGAATTGGCAAGGCCGCCGTAGATGTCAGAACCGGGATATACGAAGCCTCTTACCTTTGCAAGTGAGACTATCTTATCCATTGTTTTCTCTACTGCCATATTTGATCTTACTCTCCCTTGAGATTATTCTTCGTCTTCAGAAGACTCGTCTTCTGCGCCTTCGTCATAAACGACTTCCTCTTCTTCGTCAGAAGAGCCGCCTGCCAAAGCATCGATAAGATCATCTAAGCCCTTGGAGTTAAGACCGCCTGCAACAGACATTCTCTCTGCTCTTTCTTCCTCGAGCATCTTTCTTCTGTTCTCAGCTTCTTCTCTTCTTCTGATCTTCTCTTCGCGAGTGATCGGGATAACCGCTTCGTCTTCTACGTCACCCTTAACTGCTACGACCTTATCAGCTGCTACTTCGCTGCATGCGAGGGATACTACGTTTGCTGCGTTAGTATCGTCGATCATGGGCTGAGCGCCGTCTGTCAGCTCTCTTGCGCGCTTGCTGACGAGTACTGCAAGGTCATAAGGACTTGCGGACTTCTCTTTGAGTTTCTCGATTGAAGGTTCTGTTAACATCTTTTTACCTCTCTTCTCCTTTTATTCAAGTTCTTTTGCTGTACGTATATTCTTCGAAGCTTTAAGCTTTTCAGCGGTGATAATCGCAAGAATGTCTCTTGCTGCCCTGTCTACATCGTCGTTGGTGATGATGTATTCGAATTCGCCTGCGCGCTTGATCTCTTCTTTTGACTGCGCGAGCCTCTTGGCGATCTTCTCTTCGGTCTCGGTGCCTCTGCCTCTCAGACGGTTTTCGAGCTCTTCCATGGAGGGCGGAAGGATGAATATCGTAACCGTGTCCACGTCGAATTTGCGGTTGAGCGCGAGGCTTCCTTCTATCGTGATATCGAAAAGGACGTCCTGGCCTTTGCTTAGCATCTCATCGAGGGGATCTGAAGGCGTGCCGTAGTAGTTATCGACGTACTTGTCATACTCTACGATCTTGCCGTCCTTTATCATCTGCTCGAACTGCTCGGCCGTCCTGAAGTAGTATTCGACTCCGTCTTTTTCCTGGCCTCTCGGAGCTCTTGTCGTGACTGAAATGGAATGGCCTACGCTTCCGGGATTAGCCTGCTCCAAGAGCTCTTCTACCCTTGCGAGCACGGTGCCTTTGCCGACACCTGAAGGACCTGATACTGCAACGATCAATCCTCTGTAAATACTCATCCCAGCTTCTCCTTTATCTCTGATGTGGCCAAAGCGGATGTAAGAACGAGTCCGCTGTCGGTAACGATCACTGACTTGCACTTCTTGCCTGCGCAGCAGTCGACGAGCATGCCCCTGTCCTTGGAATCCTGCATCATGCGTCTTACGGGTGAAGACTCTGCGGAAGCGACGCAGATTATGCGTCCTGCCTGTGCTATATTGCCGAAGCCGATATCGATAAATCCGGATGCCATCTTTCCAACCTTCCGTTATACGAGATTCTGGATCTGTTCCCTGATCTCTTCTACGAGGTTCTTCATCGTGAGAACTCTTGAAGTGATCTCTATGTCATTTGCCTTGCTGCCTGTAGTGTTGACCTCGCGGTTGATCTCCTGTACGAGGAAATCCATCTTCTTGCCGACGGTCTCTTCTTCAGCAAGGATCTTTCTTGCCTGTGAGAAATGGCTCGAAAGTCTTGCCATCTCTTCATCTATCGCGCACTTGTCGGCAAAGATAGCAACCTCAGCCGCAAGTCTGTTGTCATCGTAGAATTCTCTCTGGTCGCTCGTAAGGATGTCGTTGATCCTGGCAGAGAGCCTCTGCTTGTAGCTCTCGACTACTTCAGGCGATCTTGCGACGACTTCTTCTCTTAATGCTGCGAGCGAATCGACCTTCGTAAGGATCGTGGCAACGAGGTTGTCACCTTCGCGCCTGCGCATCTCGAGCATGCCGTCTATGGCAAGATTCAATGTCTCAAGGAGTTCCTTGGAAGCAGCTTCCTCATCGATTTCTTTTGCGGTGACGCTCAGGACATCCTGCATGAGAGCGATCCTCTCAACACCGAAATCATCTTCTCTTCCGGTTACTGCAGCGATAGCCTTTGCTGCTTCGGAATATTCTTTTGCAAGACCGGTGTTGACCGTAACGGTCTGACCGGACTCACCCTGATCTTCGTAATTGATGAAGACGTCGATCTTGCCTCTCAATAATCTGTCTGTGATTATTCTTCTGACATCGGTATCCAGATAATTGAACATTCTGGGCATCCTGATCGAAATGTCGCAGAATCTCGAATTAACTGATTTGATCTCGATACTGTATTTCCTGGTGTCGTAAATCTTCTCGCCGCGGCCGAAGCCTGTCATCGAGTATGCCATGTGATTACCTCTGATGCTGATATAGACAAAAAAGAGCCGCCGCGTAAGAGAATATCCCTTAAGCTTTGGCTCGTGAATTATTATATATTATATATATAAAGATGTCTATCAAATTAATTTTATATATCCCGCTAACGCCTTTATTTATTGCATTTGCGGGCGTGAAAAAATTTTTACGGGCGTTTTTTACAGGGTGTATTCTCCCCGGAAATTTCAGACGATCTTTACCGGTTTAAAACCGACATAATCAGATGAAACGCAGATATACTTTGTGCCTTCAAAATCACCTTCGAATGCCTTCTTGTGAGACTTGCCGTGAAGGTGTCCGTATACGCAGATATCGATGCCGCCTTCAGCCATCTGATGCGCGAATTCGGTAAATCCCATATTAGATGTCAGAGGAGGATAGTGGATCATGAGAATGTGCCTTTTTGCATGTTCCGGATCTGCTTCATTGAGCTTGTCGATGCACATCTGGATCCTGAGCCTCTCGCGCTCGTAGATCTTCTTATTATCAGATCCTTCGATAGCGTCGCGGGACTCTATCATCCAGCCTCTTGTGCCGGATATCAGACAGCCCTCTGCCTCAACGACATTTGTCCTTATGAACTCAAGATCATCAAAGCCCTTCTCTTCGAAAAACTCTTCCATCTTCTTCATCGTGGTCCACCAGTAATCGTGGTTGCCGCGGGATAAGAGCTTGCGTCCGGGAAGGTCAGATATAAAGCGGAAATCTTCTTCAGCCTTATCAATATACGTTGCCCATGAGATATCGCCCGGGATGAGCACCGTATCATTACCGGTAACCGTCATCTCCCAGTTCTCCCTGATCCTTGAGATGTAATTCTCCCAGGAAGACCAGCAATACTCCATGGATTTGTCAGGACAGCTTAAGCAAAGATGCAGATCTGCCAGAGCGTAAATCGACATTAAGACTCCCTGTGGAAATGCTGATAGATTGCATCAGCGTCTTTCTCCGAGATGCCTTTGACACTCTTGAGATCTTCTGCCGATGCGTTTTCCACGGCTTTTATTGTACCAAAATGCGCGAGCAGAATCTTGCGTTTTGCAGGTCCGATGCCCTCGATGGTCTCAAGTTTATATCTGATGTTGCGCTTGCCCGAGAGCTTGCGCTGGTAAGTGATCGCGAATCTGTGGACTTCGTTCTGGACAGTCGTAAGGAACCTCAAAAGGCCCATCTCCTGATCTGTCAGAGTCCTTCCTTCAAGCCTTATCTCACGCCCGTCTTCGAAAACGATCCCTGACGTCTTGTGGTGATCGTTCTTGACCATTCCCGCAAGGTAGATATTATCCGTTCCTTCCATCGATCTGACGACCGATGCGACAGCTTCGAGCTGGCCCTTGCCGCCGTCAACCAGGATAACATCCGGATACTTAAATCCGTCGTCTTCTGAGTGGCTGAATCTTCTCTCCAAAGTCTCTCTCATGGACGCGTAATCGTCCTGCGATTCGACTCTCTTCATCTTGAATAATCTGTAGGACTGCTTGTCTGCCCTGCCGTCTTTAAAGACGACCATGCCTGCGCAGATATCGTCGTTGCCGAGGTTTGAGATATCGAATGATTCTGCTCTCGAGATCGCGCCTTCGGGTGCTCCCAAAAGCTCTTCAAGATACCTGACAGGAAGCGAAGGATCGGCATTCGCAGACCCGCCTCTTAACACTCTTCTTACCATCATCTCGCGGGCGTTATTCTTTGCAAGATCAGAAAGCTCTCTGAGCTCGCCTCTTTCTGCGACGTGCAGCCTGCAATGCTTTCCGAGCTTTTCGGTAAGCGTCTTCTCGATCACTTCAAGATCGTCTTCTTCCATCGCAAAAGGCACGAGAATCAAGGGCGGAATAAACGGCGCATCCTCATAGTACTGCATAAGGAAATTCTTTAAGATCTCTTCCCTGTCGCCGTCTTCACCTGCAAAGAAATATGTGGAAGAACCGACGATCCTACCCTGTCTTAATTCGAGCTTTCTTACGCATGTCTCACCGCAGTCGGAATAAAGTCCGATAGCATCGACATCGCGCTCGATATCAAGATAGACTCTCTGGTTCTGACGTATCGCGCGGAGCGCGTAGAGCCTGTCTCTTAAGGCTCCCGCCTTCTCGAATTCGAGGTTTGCGGAGCAACTTTCCATCTGTGCTTCGATGCTCTTCTCGATGCCGTCATATTTACCTTCAAAGAACTGGACTATCTGGTCAGTCATGGCGCGGTAGTCTTCGCTCTTTACCGTTCCGAGGCAGGGCGCCATGCACTTGCCGATGTGGTAATTAAGGCACGGTCTCTCCTTGCCGATGTCTCTCGGGAATACCTTCTTGCAGCGCTTGAGCGGGAAGATATCAGATATGGCTTTAAGCACTTCGAAGCAGTCGGAACCCATATAAGGTCCGTAGTATTTCGCGCCTTTTTTGCGCGCTTCGGGATCGGGCCTGAAAGCCTTGAAAACTCTGGGGTATGCTTCGTTCAGAGTGACACAGATATAAGGGTATCCCTTGTCGTCACGAAGAAGGATATTGTATCTGGGCTGGTATCTTTTGATGAGGTTGTTCTCGAGAAGCAGTGCCTCAGGCTCTGAGCCGACGACCGTGTATTCGAAGTCTGCCACGTGCGATACCATCGCCCTGACCTTCGGACTAGCGATCGCTCCACCTCCGAAATAACTCTTCAGTCTGTTCCTTAATTTCTTTGCTTTTCCTACATAAATAACACAGCCCGAAGAGTCCTTCATAAGGTACACTCCGGGGCTTAATGGAACCGTGTCCAGCCTGGCATCAAATTTACCGGCGGGCATTACACTGCGATCTTAGGATTCTTGAGATGGGAGATAAGAGCTTCGCAAGCTTCCTTCTCGTCGTCGCCGTTAGCTTCGATCTCGATCTCGGCGCCGTTCTCGATACCGAGGGACATAACACCTAAAAGGCTCTTAGCATTAGCTCTTCTGCCGCTGCGAACGATATAGATTGTGCTGTGGTACTGTGAAGCTTTCTGGATCATGACAGCAACTGCCTTCATCTGCAAAGCATCTTCACAATCAAATACGATCTTTTCTTTAGTCATAGTTCAGGTACGTCCCCTCATTAAATACGACATAAGTATATTTTTGAGACCTTCGAAAATCAACCAAAAACGAGCCGTTCTGTCCAATTTCGGCTATTTAACCCAAATGCTTTAGTTTTGGCAAAACCTTTTGGTAAAATCGACAATCAAAGCTCTTTGGTCATAAGGACGGCGTCCTTGCCGGGGCCGTAATAATCGCGTCTTTGACCGTACCTTACAAACCCGTGCTTCTCATAAAGAGAAAGAGCCGGGACGTTATCATGCTCGACTTCAAGGAACACCTTTGCTATGCCGTTGCGCTTGAGGATATTCAAAAGGATCGTCAGGATCTCATTAGCAAAACCCCTGCCCCTGTAATCCTTATGTGTAACGATATTGCCGATATTGCATTCGTCCAATACGATCTCCGCGCCGACATAGCCTACGACCTCGCCGTGAAGATCCGCGACATAGCACTTCTTGTTCTTATCCACGATAAGGCTCTCGATAGCCTTGCTCTCCCACGGATGAACGATCGAGCCCTGCTCTAAGGCCATTATGTATTTGATATCGGAAAGATCCGCCGATCTGATTACCAAATCCGGATCAGTCATTCTTCTTAAGCCTCTCAGCCTGAGAGACAGCGCAGTAGGACGCCTTGAGATCTCTTGCGTCAATGAGGTCCTTACTCGCAAATGCAGCCAGCGCAACGCCCTTGGGCATTATGGCAGCACCCGGAGCGTAGTAGATATTAAGCCTTGAACCGGCCTTCTCGAAAGCCTTCTTCATGACAACGGCACCGCTTCCCACCACGATTATCTGGCGGAGCTTGCCGTATATTATCTCAGGGATCTTCTCTATCATGGCGACCAGTTCATCCGCGTCATACGCGTTCTCGGGAAGGAGCGACTGCAACGTCTCATCATTTGCCGCCAGCGCGAAAACCCTATTGTTCCTTGCATCCAATGCAGGCACGATCAAGGTCTCATTCTTAGGTGTCATGGTAGCGTTCTCGCACGACCTGGCAAGTGCTTCGGTAGAAGATACCGCGATGCACTTCTTGTCAGCTGCCAGGGCCATTCCCTTAACGGCAGCAAGACCTATCCTTATTCCGGTAAATGAACCGGGGCCTACCGTCACAGCATAACCGTCAAGGTCTTCGTGCTTAATGCCGGCCTTCGTCATCACCCTGTGGACCAGAGGCATGAACGTCTCCGAATGGGTCTTCGTCTCAAACGAGAGCTCATAGCAGATACCATTGCCGTCTTCAAAAACGCCGGCTGAGCAGTTTTTATCTGATGTGTCGCAAACAAGTAATCTCATTCTTCAATCTCAGCGCTGACTTTTCGCGCTGCTTCCAGCACATAATTGAGGTGCTTATCGGAACATTCACATTCGAACGTCCTCTCATTTCCGTCACCTGTTATTGTCATCTTTATGGTGTCCTCAGGCAAGAGCTCTTCAATGATATCACTCCACTCGATAACGCAGACTCCGCCTCTGAAGAAGTACTCATCAAGCCCGCTCATCAGGAAATCATCTGGTCCTGAGAGTCTGTAAGTATCAAAATGGAAGAGCATCAGCCTTCCGCCGTCATATTCGTTGACGATGGTAAACGTCGGGCTGGATACATGGGAAGTGGAACCAAGGCCGCTTGAAATGCCTCTTGTAAGACATGTCTTTCCGGCACCTAAATCCCCTGTCAGTGCGATAACGTCGCCCGCAACAAGGGACTTGGCAAGTTCGTAGCCAAATCCTTCTGTCTGTTCCGGAGATGTAGTCTTAAAACTGATCATGCCTTATCCTTCCTTTGCGTAGTAATTCTACATTCAAAGAGGATAAATAGCAAAACAGATATTGAATACAACTTATTCTTCTTTATTTAAGTACTTCCTACACAGTTTCAAAAGCACCGGGATATCATCTGTAGCAGTTTCCCAAATTATGTCCATATCCAGATCCATATATTCATGTGCTATCCAGTTTCTCAGTCCTTTGACGGCGTTCCAAGAAATCTCTTCTTGTGTGCTTTCTATGAAGTCACTGGTAAGATTTCTTGATAACTCACTGATCTGCATTAAAGACATGCAAACAGAATTATAGAAAGCTCTGTCTTTCTTAAAGTCGTCTATTGTGTTTCCAAATCGGTTTATAAATCCTTCTAAATCAGTACAATGCGTATAGATGTGCAAAAGAACCTGTTCGTCACGTTTATCCATAAATTAACCTCCTATCATTTTCAAGATTTTCGATAAAAACCTTTGAATAAATTTGCGCTCTTTCTTGAGTTAATGACCTGGTTGTAATCAGATCAACCGGTTTATTCAGTGCATTTTTAAATTCTTCCAAAGCACCAATTACTTCAAGCCCACGAAGATTACCCACTTCTATCATCAGATCAACATCACTGTCAGGATTTGCTTCTCCTCTTGCATAAGAACCGAAAATATAAACTTTAGGGATATTGTATTTCTTAGCAACAGGTGCGATCCGTTCAGATATCTCGTCCAGTGTGTAAACACATTCACCTTTCATCAGGACTTCCATCTGAACACCAAGTGCAGATGCTATCTTGAACACGGCACCGGCGTTGCAGTTGTTTATGCTTAACTTTTCATTTACCAGTCTGTTGATGGTCGTATACGGAAGTCCGGTCTGCTTGGACAGACTGTACATCGACATTCCGCTGTCACTCAATGCATCTTTAAAACCGCTGTTCATAATATCTGCTCCTTATGGCAAGTGTAACACCACCGTGTTATATTTAAGCAGATTATAACACCCGCGTGTTATAGTGTCAACAAAAGAAAAGGTCGTTCCAAAACGGAACGACCTTTGAAATTCTGCCGTAAATCGGGTAACGATTAACGCTTTGAGAACTGTGAAGCCTTTCTTGCCTTCTTGAGACCCGGCTTCTTTCTTTCCTTCATACGTGCGTCACGTGTGAGGAATCCGCTCTCCTTGAGGACTGCCTTGTAGCTCTCTTCATCAGCTTCAACCAAAGCTCTTGCGATACCGTGACGGATAGCACCAGCCTGACCGGAGATACCGCCGCCGATAGCCTTAACGATTACGTCAAACTTATCCTCTGTCTGTGTAGCTGCGAGGGGCTGACGAACGATGAGCTTAAGTGTATCGAGACCAAAGTACTCGTCGATGTCCTTGCCGTTGATCGTGATCTTGCCCTTACCGGGAACCAAACGAACGGCTGCTACTGCGTCCTTACGACGGCCTGTGCCGTAATAATATACTTTGCTGCTTGTTTTCTTTGCTGCCATATTCAGTTAGTCCTCCGATTAAAATGTGTGAACTTCAGGCTTCTGAGCTGCCTGCTCGTGCTCGGGGCCGGCATAAACGTGAAGCTTTCTGAACATCTGACGTCCGAGGGAGTTCTTAGGGAGCATGCCCTTAACAGCAAGCTCAACAGCCTTCTCGGGATTCTTAGCCATCAAAGTGCGGTAGTCGACTTCCTTAAGTCCACCCGGGAAACCGGAGTGATGACGATAAAGCTTATCGTCGAGCTTCTTACCTGTAAGAACTACCTTGGAAGCGTTGATTACGATTACATTATCACCGGTATCAAGGAAAGGAGTGTATGTAGGCTTGTGCTTACCTCTTAAGAGCTTAGCAACCTCTGTAGCCAGACGTCCGAGAACCATGCCCTCAGCGTCGATTACGAGCCATTTCCTTTCTATTGAATCCTTGGTTGCAACATATGTACCCATGTGTCTTTCTCCTTGAAATTCATTGATTCTTTTTATATTCCAAATGCCTTAATAAGCAAAAAGAACAGGCCTGCTCAGTGAGCAAGCCTGCATATAATAACCGCCTGTTATTGTTATGTCAACAATTTTCGCGAAAAAACTTTAAGAATTCTCTTAAATTCGTCGAATTTCGCCTTTTTTCGCGATTATTCTCCGTCTGTATAGACGATTTCGGTGATCTCGCCCATACCGTTCTCGGCATTGATCCAAAGCTGTGTGTTGCTTGCCTTGTAGATAAGGATGAAGTCATCCTCATAGTCAGGTGTGCCAAGAATAGCCTTTGCGTCAGCGAAAGAATCGCCTACATGAAGGCCGTTGCAGTCTGTAAGTGAGTCAACGATAACGATAGTCTTGATGTACTCGACACCCTCAGACTTGTATGCGCCGACCGTGAAGCCGGGATACATGTAAGCCCTGTCTGTACCCTGTCCTGCGCAGGAAGCCTGCTCAAGGAACTCGTAGTTGTCGCCTAATACAGCGATCGCAGGTGCGACTTCTGTGCCGGGCATGATAGTGTAGCCGTTGAAGCTGAAGCAGTACTGGCCTTCTGTTGACACGGCAGCGCCCTGAGAATTCTCTACAGAGATCTGTGTCTGGCCGCCGCCGAGTTGTGAAGCTGCTACTGTCTCGCCTGTTGCTTCGTTACAACCTGCGAGAAGTGATGCCGCGAGGCATAAACCGATTGTTGCTGTAATGATCTTTTCTTTTTTCATCTTTCTTCTCCTATTATCTTAAATATAGTTTTAGGCATATTCAGGTGTGCTTCCGGCTCTCACCGGTAACATCGAACCGTCAAACTGGTGGCGGCTGTCCCGTATCTGACTGTCAGTCTTTTTGAAATAGACCGACTGATGGTGCAGAAACATCGTCGAATCACAATGATACCACTGTCCGTCGAGTTTTACGAGATTCCAGTAGTGACCGTTGTAAGACACGGGATATCTTACAACCATCATGTTGGGAATTCCAGCGCAATCCAGGAGCATTTTCGCGCATGCGTAAAAACCGTAACAATCACCGCTGCGCTTCATCAGTGCTCTGTAGACCGCATCTTCGTATGTCTGCGTGCCGAAAACCGTCTCGTAGGTGACATTCGAATGAACCCAGTCAAAGATATTTCTTGCAGTCTCGGTGTCGTTTGATCCCCTGAGCTTATCGACAAGGGCACTGGCGGTCCTTAATAACTCGTTGTAGTGCGATGAATCCCATGCACCGCCGGCACCCATGACGCTGTCGATGATGTTTGGTTTCTTGATGATGACGTAAGCATCCTGCTTGCGGACATTCCCCGCCTTATCAGCTGCTTTATAAGTAATCTTATATACACCTTCTGTTCCGAGTATGACCTCCGAATCATCAACGATTACTCGGGGATCCTCGTCATAGTCGTCCTTCCAGGTAACGCCGTCAAAATAGTTGATGGAAGCATCTGCGGAATCATCAATATAGATGTCGCGGATGCCGTAGAAGAGCGGCGCGTTGTGGTCGTCGGTAACATGGAACGGCACATCGATAACCGTGGAATTGTTGTACCAGTCGGTAACCACCACCGGCACGAGATAATCGCCCGTGATCTGGTAATCCGGCACGCCGTCCCTGTATTCGACAGTCGCTATTCCTGAAAGATCATAAAGATAGCCTACGCACTCGGAAGCCTCGGGCCACTTGACCCTCGCATACTGCATCTTGGGCAGGGCGATCCCCTTAGGCGGAGTGTGGTCTTCTATTCTCAGGATTACATCCTTCTCAAAAGCCTCATCGTAGAAAACAGTAAGCTGGTAAACGGCAGGAATATCAGTATCGATCGTTGATATATCGGTAACGAACCTGGCGTCCTTGGGACACTCTTTGAAAAAGTCTTCTATCTTTATCTCAGAGCCTGCTTCGATCGTGACCTCTCTTACGAGATTTCTGTTCGCGTCTCTGATAGTAAACACCACCGTTACCACGAGGATAGCAGCGATATATAAGAAAGCAGCAATTCTTCCAACAATTTTATGCATGTCAGTACTTCAAGCTATAAAACTTTTAAGTATTCCTATTCTCCGTTAGTATCCCCATTTTCCGGAGGGTTGTCCTGCGTTGGCGGAGGCGGAGGCGGTGCCTCGGTTATCACGGGATCCGGCGGAGCCTCCGTTATGACAGGAGCCTCGGTAACCACTGGTTCAGGTGTGATAGTAGGCGTATCCGTTATCACAGGTGTTATCGTTACTGTCGGTGTGCCCGTAACTTCAGGACCGGGAGTTATCGTCGGACCGGGAGTTATCGTGACATCAGGTGTCGGTGTTATCGTAAGTGACGGATCCACTGTAGGCGTTGGCGAAGCATTGGGATCCGGTGTAGGTTCGGCCGTCGGTGTGGGCGTTGCGAACTCCTTGGAACCGCCTGCACGCGCCGGATACAGAGAACCGTTGAAATGGTGATAGCTGTCACTGATCTGGTCATCGGTACACATGAAGTAAACACTCGGGTGACCTCTGAATACCGTCGCATCGCAGTGATACCATTCGCCGTTAAGCTGCACGAGGTTCCAATAGTGTCCGTTGCCTGTTACGGGATATCTCCTGACCATCATGTTGGGGATGCCTGCCATATCAAGGAGCATTTTCGCGCAGCAGTAATAGACATAGCAGTCACCGTTACGTCTGGAGAATCCTCTGTATGCGGCACTTGTGTACGACTGGGAACCATATACCGTCTGGTAATAGATGTGATTATGTACCCAGTTAAAGATGTTTCTCGCAGTCGCGACATCGCTGCCGCCCCAAAGGTTCGCCATGATCCTTGATGCAAGCGGATAAGGATCGCCTGACGAATTGCCGTAGTAGCCGTCTCCGCCGCCGGAAGATGAGGAAGAGCTCCCGCCTTCAGAAGGCAGTGTGACCGTAAGCTTTGCAGTATAACTGCTCATATTGCCGACCTTGTCGACGGCCCTGTAGATGACCTCGTAAACACCGTTTTCTTCCCAGTTTACCTGCGAATCATCGACGCTCATGATAGGGAATTCATCGTAATCGTCAACGACGGTGATACTGTTATAGAAATCAATCTCATCGGGATTGCCGTTGCTCTCAAGGTCATGAATGCCTCTGATCACAGGGGCCGTCACATCATTAACAATGTGGAAAGGAACCTCTATGACAGTGGAGTTGTTATACCAGTCAGTTACAACAACCGGAATGAGATAGTCGCCGGTCTCGTGTATATCAGGCACGCCGTTCTGATATTTGATTGAAGCGATTCCGGACAGATCGTACAGATACCCGACGCACTCATAAGCTTCGGGCCATTTAACTTTTGTGAAATGCTCCTTCGGTAATGCAATACCCTTGGGTCCGGTGTGATCCTCGATCCTGAGGATCACATCCTTCTCAAATGCTTCATCGTAGAAGACAGTGAGCTTGTATACGGCGGGCACACTCGTATCAATACTTGAGATATCTGTCACGAACCTTGCGTCATCAGGCAGTTCGTTGAAAAAGTCTTCGATCTTGATACGTGAACCGGCTTCAATAACAACCTCTTTCTTGAGATTCTTATTGGCGTCTTTAACGGTGCAGAACACCGTCACCCCAAGGATAGCGGCAATGTAGAAGAAGGCTGCGATCTTTCCAAAATGTTTAAATCTCATTTTTTTATGATAATTCTTTATTAAGAAAAACGCCAACCTTTATTGCCGGAATCTGTCTGAAAACAAGATTTACGGATCAGTTCCGGGGTCTGTCGTCGTCTCCGGTGCTTGGGTGATCGTGGGATCCGCTGTAGGCGCCGGAGTCGTTGTATCTTCAGGCGCGCTGGTAACGGTTGCCGTAGGAGTCGGTGTCGACGTGTCTACCGGAGCAGTTGTTACCGTTGCGGTAGGTGTCGGTGATACCGATGCACTGGGATCTACTGACGGCGTGGGCGATTCGATCGGTGTAGGAGTAGGTGTCTCCGTAGGTGTAGGTGAAGGCAGATAATCCTTCGAGCCGCCGGCTCTCATAGGATAGAGCGAACCGTTGAACTGGTGATATCTGTCATTGATCTGATCGTCTGTGCACATGAACCAGATGCCCGGATGGTCGTTGTAACCTTCTGTAGCATCGCAGTGATACCATTCGCCGTTAAGCTTTACGAGGAGCCAGTAGTGAATGTTGCCGTTATATCTCGGATAACGGTCCACTCTCATGTTCTCGATTCCTGCGATATCAAGGAGCATCTTGCAGCATGCGTAATAAACGTAGCAGTCTCCGTTGTGTTTTGTAAATCCTCTGTAAGCGGCACGCTCATATGTACGTGTTCCGCTGAGTAGTCTGAACCACAATGTGTTGTGGACCCAGTTAAAGATATTCCTTGCGGTCTCGACATCGTTGCTGCCGTACAGGTTTGCCATGACCTTTCTTGCGATCGCATAAGGATCGCCGTCGCCATCATAATCACCGTTGCTGCCGCCGGAAGACGGAGAAGCGTCTGCAGGGAACTTGACCGTAAGGTTAACAAGGGCTGTGCCGATGTTGCCGGCCTTGTCTATAGCCTTATAAGTGAGTGTGTATGTTCCTGCAGTTGTGTAATCAACGAGTGAATCATCGATCTTGATGGCCGGTTCGGGATCGTAGTCGTCAGTAACAGTAACGCCTGCAAAGAAATCCATGCCTTCGGGATTGCCCTCGAGCTCAAGATCATGAGCTCCTGCGATTACCGGAGCCGTGTGGTCGTCGATGACCGTGAAAGGCACCTGGATAACGGTACTGTTGCCGTATACGTCAGTTACGAGTACGGGAACACTGTACTCGCCTCCGGCCGTAAATACCGGTGCACCTTCCTGGTACTCGATCTTAGCGATACCGGATAGGTCATACAGATAAGCGACACAGTCAGAAGCTTCAGGCACCTTCCAGTTGAGATAGAGTGTCATAGGAACAGCCTGCCCCGTCGGACCTGTGTGGTCTTCGATCCTGACGATGACATCAGCTTCCTTCTTGCCATATCCGATCTTGATCTGGTAAACAGCCGGAATGGTCGTATCGATACCTGAAACATCCGTCAGGAATACAGCATTATCGGGTACTGTATCGAAGAATGCTTCCAGCGTTATCGGACTGCCGGCTTCAATGATTACGTCTGTCTTGATCTTGTCTTTGCTGCCGCATGCAACGAAGATGCCGACCGTGCAGATCGTCAATACGAAGATGCAGATACAAAGAAGTCTCTTTTTCTTTTCAGTTTCCATTTTCCTTTAATCCCCTGTAAAAGTTTTTCTAGAATCAGTCCTTATAAGGGAAGCCCGATAAAATCTTCCCCTGGTAGACATTGATGTAGTTTTGTACTGATGTGGTCGACCTTGGCGGATATTTGTCCCCCGCAAAGTTATGGTTGGTCGGAGCATTCTTGATCTCCGAATCCGTCATCATGAAGCAGAAATATCCCTTCGATGTATAACCGTCGAAATACTTCTGTGCATCGCAGTGATACCATTCGCCGTTGAGCTTGACCAGAGCCCAGTAGTGAATGTTCTCCCATGAATTCTTACGGTCTCTGATAACGCAGAGATTCTCAATGCCCTCCACGTCCATCATGGCCTTGCATACAGCCCATGTACCGTAGCAGGAAGAATATCTCTTGGTGAAAGTATTGATGGCTGCTACAGCCCAGTTACCGTAAGCAGGTGTGCTTAAGATAAAGCTGATATTTCTGTGGACCCAGTAGAAGATCTTCATGGTCTTGACGATGTCGTTATCGTCCTCGCTCAGGATCTGTGCGTTGATCTCTCTTGCCATTCTGTAAGCTTCGTCGATATAAGCCTGTGTGACGGCAGAAGACTCTTCCGCGTTGGCAATAACGATTACGTGAACCGTTACCGTGATCTCGGTGACGTTGTTGACATCATCCCTGGCTCTGAAGACCAGCGGATAATCACCTACACAGCTTAAGTTGACCTGTGTGTTGTCGATCTCGAGCACCGGATTCTCAGCATAATCATCCTTAACGATGATGCCTTCTCTATAAGCGATCGATTCGGTACCGACCATAACGTCGATATCGTGTGTACCATAGATCTCGGGAGCTTTTGTGTCGTGCTTAACGTAGAAAGGGACCTCAACGACAGAGTAATTGCCGTTCCTGTCCGTAAGCTTGACGCCGATGTCAAAGTGTCCGCCCTTTGACAGGTCAGGCTCGCCCTCGGCATATTCGAATGTTACTTCCGTTAAGTCGAAAATGCTGTCTACAAGCGTCTCGGGAGCAGGGGCCTCACCGGTATACATCTCAACCGGAACAGGCTTTCCTACAGGTGCCGTGCAGTCGACAACATTAAGGATCGAGTGGACAACATGGCCTCCGCAGTCGATGGCGATGTCATATGTGGCAAGCATGCCAGTGTCAATAGCATCGACATTTGTGATGAACTTGGTGTTCGGCGGGACAGTGGTAAAAAAACAATCGAGCGTGATCGGATGACCATACTCGATAGTGACTTCCGTGAGCACTTCGGAATCTATCTCGTTAAGCAGAGCGGTACGGTAAAAATAGCAGCCCAAAACGCCTAATAAGGCTCCCGAGATCAGAGGCATAACCAAAAATCCCAAAAACCTTATTACGTTGAACTTATACTTTTTCTTACCGATGCGACTCACGACTGATTAGATTCCTGTAGCAAAATACTGGATCTGTGTGATCTTTCCGTCACCGTCAAAGTAGAAACGGAGATCGGAGCTGCCCTTGACGTATGTGTACATAACTTCAGTAGTTGTTGTAGGCTCGCCGTATGCAGCCTTGACGTCATCGATCGTCTGGCCGATGTAGATACCCTCAGCTGTTGTTACGGTATCATCGCAAAGCGCGATCCTGGAGATAACGTCACTTCCTGTGAATGTCTCGACCAGGACAGAACCGCCCTTGAATGCGTATTCCTTTGTCATGCCCTGACCAGCGCAGGATTCGACTTCGTATACTTCGTAATCATCTTCGGAAAACTTTGTATCATCGATCTCGGTGTTAACGGTGAGCTTTACTCCGCTGTAAACGAAAACATAGTTCTCGCTCTCAGCCTGCTCATCTACAGTGCCTGCAGGTGAACCGTTGCCGGAATTCTGCTGCTGTGTAGAGATAACGTTAACGTCTGATGATACAGGCTCAGGCTCGTTATTGCATGCTGCAACGCTGACGCCTACTATGCTTAAGCTCATGATAAGAGCTGCTGCTTTTGTGAACTTCATTCTATATTCCTCCATATCTGTTCTGATGAACACCATATTATAATACACTAAGCCCTTTACTCGCATATGACAAAAATGAGTGAAAATGCCCGTAAATTTTACTCTAAAATGACAAATATAAATAAAGGGCGCTTTTTCGCGCCCCTAAATCAGTTTTCTATGGCATTTGCGCCGTAGCTTCTGAGCTCCCCGTAGGTCTCTATCTCGTAGAGCTGGTCGGCAATCATATCGTTATAGAACTGGATATCTTTCTCGTATTCTGCGGCAACTTCAGGGACAGTCCTGTAGTCCGTGAGATCGTAATTATCGACAAGATACTGCCCAAAATAAACACTGAGCTTCTCTGCACCGTAGAGATTAAGATGGAAGCCGCCGTCATAGGTATCCTGGCTCATATCGAGCCCGATCTCTTCCATGTAGTCGCAGAAATTGATATATGTCAGGCCGTACTGTGCGGCATAATTCTCGATATTCAGATCCCACTGCTCATACCAGCCGTATTCGATAGGAGCGCGGACAAGAAGGAGCTCGATATTGTTCTGCTCGCAGAGAAGCCTGATCTGATCAAGATAATACATCGCATTCTCGCCGAATTCGCGGTCGATAAGCGGCATCATCGGCGGCATCTTGCCCTGGGGCATTACGTCGCAGCGCATGTAATATCCGTTGTGCGAAGTGATGTCTTTTGTGAAGACGTGCTCAAAATCAGTCTTTGTGAGTTCGTTCCATCTGTCGTGATATCTGAGGATCGGGAAAACATAAGAAGCAAAGGTCTCACCTTCAGTCATGGAGACATTAATGGCATCTACCTTGTCCTTAGACCATCTCATGCCGTCCAGAGTCATTCTGTTATATGCTTCCTTGCGCGGGACATCGTGCTGCATGTTGTGGATGGACAGTACAACGACCTTAGGGGTCTCAGTCCTTAAGACATCCTTCAGGAGATAGTAAGTCTGGCAGATATACTGCTCGCCGGAGCCTCTGATATAAGCTGAGATGCCGTATTCCTCGTACATCTTGATCGGAGAATAGCTCTCATATGCATCGCAGTCACCGAAAAAGATAACGTCATGAGGGACCTTTTCCTTGTAGTATTCTTCGGTAAATGAACCCTCGATAACGCCTCTCTGGTATTTAGGCATAAGAAGGCGCTGCACGAACCAGAGTATTGCAACAGACAATACCAGCAGTACGAGCGCGGTAATGATCTTAGCGGAAGTCTTGGAAGTCTTTTTGGAGCCTTTTGCCATTACATTGCCTTCTTCAGACGACGGAAGTCACCCAGGGCTTTCCAGCCGATCTTTACGATCTTCTTGATATTGATAGAGTTCGTGCCTCCCTGGCGCGGTCTGAAAGTTACCTCGCGGAAAGCATACTCTTCGCCGTAATGGACGAAGTAAGTGGTCATCATGATGTTCGGCAGGTTGTAATCCTTGTCGAGCTTGTAAAGATACTTGGCGACTGTTTTCGCGTGCATAAGACGGAAAGGCGCATTCGCATCCGGAACCTTTACATGGAAATAGCACTTGATAAGGAAGCAGACTACCTTCTCGACAAATGCTCTGGACTTGCCGTCGCCTCTTACGACCCTGTGTCCGAAGATGCCCTTATAGCCGTTCCTCATCTGCCAGAAAGTATCGAATTCTTCAGGCAGTGTCTGTCCGTCTGAATCAGTCTGGAAAATAAAATCCGCACCCTGCTTTATCGCATAATCATACAGCGCGATGACCTTGGGGCCGTGCTGCTTGCCTGTATTTGAAAGGATCTCGAGCTGGGGGTGATCGAGCTTAAACTGCTCGAGAAGATCGTGTGTCCTGTCGACGCTTCCGCTGTCGGCGATAACGAGCCTTGATGCAGGATCCTTGCCTTCGAGGATCGGATACCATGAAGATATGACATCAACGATATTGTCTTCTTCGTTATAAGCGGGCATTACGATATAAAGGATGTCCATTGCTTATTCCTCCGGAATATTCTTGCGCTCGCTTACGATGTAGCGCGGGCGGTGTTTTGTCTCAAGATAGATCTTGCCGATATATTCTCCGATAACGCCTAAGCTTATCATCTGGATGCCTGATACGAAGCAGATGATCGAAGTGGTGGAAGCCCAGCCGTCAACATAATAGCCTGAGATTACGGAGACCAGGACATAAATGATCCCGATGAAGCTCAGGAACGCGACGATAAAGCCGAGAAGCGTGATTATCCTCAAAGGCTTAACTGAAAACGACGTAACGCCGTCGATCGCGAGCGAAGCCATCTTGGAGAGCGGATAGTGAGTCTTGCCTGCTTCTCTCTCTGCCCTGGAATAATAAACAACTGACTGCTTGAATCCAAGCTGCGGGATCAGGCCTCTCAGGAAGAGATTTACTTCACTGTAGCCTTCAAGAGCATCCAATACTCTTGAGCTCATCAGTCTGTAATCTGCGTGATCGGGTATGATGTCGACGCCCATTCCGCGAAGGAATTTATAGTAAGACTGCGCAGTCGTTCTCTTAAACCACGTGTCTGACTTTCTGTCATTTCTTACGCCGAAAACGATCTCATTGCCCTTTGCATATTCATCGACCATCTCGGTTATCGCATTGATGTCATCCTGGCCGTCACAGTCCATCGAAATAGTGATGTCAGCGAACTTCTTTGCTTCCATGAGACCTGCGATAAGAGCATTCTGATGACCCCTGTTGCGTGACAGGGAGATGGCGCAGTATCTCTTATCCTGTTCGGTCAGTGACGTAAGGATATCCCATGTCGTGTCCTTACTGCCGTCATTTACGAACATAACACGGCTGCTGTCACTTACCTTACCGGCTTCTACCAGTTCATCTACTTTTGCTTTGAACTTGCCGCTCGTAAGCGGAAGGACCTGCTCTTCGTTGTAGCAGGGAATTACCAGATACAGTACAGGCGTCATTAAAAGCTCCCCAATATTTTTTTCTACGGAGATTATAGCATAACCATAAAATAATAAATTAATTCAGGTGTTTTTGATCGTATGGTTCTTGTAATCGATCCTCGACTGGACAGACTGGGTGGCACTTGCCGGATACTTGTCCTTTTTAAACTGGAAACCGTTCCATCCGCCCTGCCAAAAATCCAGGAGTTCTTCCGTGGTATACATGAAGAAATAGCTGTCGTAGCCTTCACGCCATGTCGCGTCGCAGTGATACCACTGGCCGTTCAGGCAGACATAATTCCAGAAATGCGTGGCTGTCTGGTAAGGATATCTTTCGATGATCAT
This sequence comes from Clostridiales bacterium, assembly GCA_017554745.1. Taxonomy (GTDB): domain Bacteria; phylum Bacillota; class Clostridia; order Saccharofermentanales; family Saccharofermentanaceae; genus Saccharofermentans. The sequence goes on from JAFZHS010000005.1 coordinate 21,662, forward strand.
GTTATCGATACCTGCTACATCGAGCAGAGCCTTGACCGCATAAGCCGTCGAATAGCAGTTGCCCGTACGCGTCTTGAAGGCGTTGTATGCGGCCTCGGTCCATGAACGCGTGTTGGTCCTTAGGATAAACCTGATGTTGTATCTGCACCACCAGACGATCTGAAGGGCGACTTCTTCATCGGTCATTCCGGGCTCGGTGATCTCATCTAATATCTCTTGTGCGACCTTATAAAGCTCTTCGGGCTCGATATATCCTTCGGGCTTATTTGAGAGCTTGAGACTGACCGTCACCTTTGTCTCGTTGCCCGAGAAATCGCTTGCAGTATAGGTGACTTCATAAGTTCCGGGCTCGTTAAGATTAACGTTTGAGGTGTCGATATCGAGCACAGGATTCTCGTCGTAATCGTCAGTAACTATGACATTATTCCTGTACATCACAGGATCGCCGATATATGCTTCGATATCCAGAGCGCCTTTGATCTCGGGAGCTGTGCTGTCTTTTGTGACTTCGAAAGGCACTGCCACAGGCGTCTCATTTCCGCATCCGTCAGTAAGTAAAGCGGTGGCAATGAAGTTTCCTCCGGCAGACATGTCGGGGACTTCTTTCCAGGTCACGGCAACATCCGTGATGTCACTGATGCCCGTGACGCACTCGTACGCGTCGGGCACAGGTCCGCACGCAAAGATCTTCTGAGGTATACCCTGCCCTACAGGCGCTATCGTATCCTGGATTATCAGTTTGCAGGGGAAGTTCCTGCCGTAGATCTTCATGTTGAAATTGATAGTCTGCGGAAGATCGATATTAACTTCATCGAAGTTCAGGTTGCAGGATACCCAGTCAGGGATAGAGGGCTCTTCTGTAAAGAACATCTCAGCGTTAGGTCTCACGGTCCCTGCCTCTATCGTTACTTCACGGATCAAGAGTCCGGTCTCGTCCTTGTAGAAAAGGATTATCCTGACAGCGACCAGCACGAGCAGTATCACGGCAACTGCGATCAGGAGGAACTTAACGACCGCGCCGTTATTTACCGGTTTTGTATCAGCTTTTTTCTGAACTTTTTTCGCCGGCTGCGGATTTTTCTTCTGGACTGCATTTACGGGTCTTTTGACCTGCTTATGCGCTGCAGTTCCGGCCGCAGGCGCTACTCTTTTGACAGGCTGTGATGAAGGTTTCCTAGCCTGCTGCGGGACGGGCCTTCGTGCTGCAGGGGCAGGCTTAACTGAGCCCTTAGCTGCGGAAGGTCTCGCGTTCCGCTGCGGTGGGTTTGTATTTCTGCCGTCAGAAGTCTTGTTCATATTAGCCTTTGATTGAGTGCCCGCTGTAATTTATCTTGCTCTGCACCGATTCGGTAGCAGATTGAGGATACTTGTCTTCAGGGAAATTATACCCGTTCCATCCGTTATGCCAAAAGTTTTTTAATTCCTTTGTGGTGTACATGAAGAAATAACTGCTCCAGCCGATTCTCGGTGTCGAATCGCAGTGGTACCACTGGTCATCGATCTTAATGTAATTCCAGTAGTGCGGATTGTAGATATAAGGATCTCTGATGATGATCATGTTCTCGATGCCGGCCACGTCGAAAAGTGCTTTCGCGCACATAGCGAACGTGTAGCAGTTGCCGCTTCGTTTTGTGAAGCCGTCGTATGCAGCTCTTGTCCATGAAGAGTCATCACAGTTGGAGACGTAATAAACGTTGTATCTTACCCAGTAAGTGATCTGGAGGGCCTTCTCCATGTCGCTCATATCCGAATTGGTGATCTTATCAAGGATCTTCTGCGCTTCAGCATAAACGACATCGGGCTCGACATAAGTCGAGGGCTTTTTCTTGAGCTTGAGGTTGATCGTAGCTTCAGAAACGTTGCCCGTAAAATCAGTTGCCCTGTATGTGACTACATAAGTGCCGGGTTCATCCGCAGTAACCTCGCTCGTATCGATCTCGAGGATCGGGTGCGGATCGATGTCATCGGTTACCGTAACATCCTCTCTGTAACCAATCGGATCTCCAATGTAAACCTCGATATCATGCGTGCCCTCGATAACAGGCGGCTCGCTGTCTCTTGTTACATAGAACGGGACATCAACAATCGAGCAGTTGCCGGAGTTATCCGTGACTGCTGCTTTCGCGATGAGGTTGCCGCCAAGAGAGATATCGGGGACTTCCAGCCATTCAATAGTCACTTCGTTGAGGTCATAAACGTTTGTAACGCATTCTTCTACAGGAGGGATCTCATCGACGGAAAACATGGTCTGCGGGACAGCCTCAGCAGTCGGAGGCGTAGTGTCGACGATATCGAGTTCGCACGGGAAATTAGTGCCGTACATTCTTACGGTAAATCTTATCGTCTGCGGAATATTGTAATTGACCGTGGAAAAATCGAGATTGCATGAGACATACTTCGGGAATCTCGGTTCGCCTGTGATATACATGCTGACATCAGCAGATGTGCCTGCTTCGATAGTATGCTCATTGACGATAAGATCAGTATCTTCGTTGTAGATCGTAAGTGCCGTTACGGCAAAGCCTGCGACAATGATTTCGAGCAAAAGGATTATGAGAAGAGGCAGCACAAAGCGTCTCTTTCTCTTTATGCCGTAAGATCTTGCTTCCTTTACGGTCTTTCTGGTTTTCTTAGGTTTCTTCTCAGGTTTCTTCTCAGGCTTTTCAGAAGGCTCTTCGGAAGACTCTTCAGAAGGCTTTTCCACCCTTCTGACTTTTTTATCAGGAGCCCTCTTCGGTGCTCTTACAGGCCTTACTGCTTCTTCCTCTTCTTCAGCAATATCTTCAGCGATTTCTTCGTGTTGCTGAACAGCAGGCGTACCTCTGTGAAGAACTGCACGCTCGGGAACATGGGCAGGCATGTGCTGCTCCAATTCTCCGAATTCAGACTTTTCTACAAACTGCGTGTTGATAGCAACAGGGCGCTGCTCAATATGCTGCGGCGCAGGTGTGCGTTGCAATGAAACATGCTCCTGAACAGGCGCGTTGCGCTGAAGGACTCTTACGGGTGTCTGCCCGCCGGGCTGGCGCTGAGGTGCCTTAAGCTGAGCGCTGAGCGGAACTTGTCTGGGTTGAGCAACTGCTTCAGCGTTGCGCTGAGCTTCACGGCGAGCCTTGAGCTCGGCTTCTCTCTCGAGGGCAGCCTCATGCTCTACAGCCTTAAAAACCGCAGCGTCGGCAGATCTTACTCTTCGTGCCTGATTAGGCTCAGCATCATGCATGGTTTAAGCCCCTTTAACGCTCCGGATAATTGCCGGTAAAGCAGGCATCACAATATCTGAAGTCATCTCCGCCGAGCATATCATTGAGGTCCTCATTCTCGAGATAGCCCAATGAGTCAGCGCCGATGATGTCACAGATCTCAGGAATGGAGTGATGGCATGCGATGAGGAAATCTTCGTCGGGAACGTCGGTTCCGTAATAACAGGGATGCATGAACGGCGGAGAACTGATCCTGACGTGGACCTCGGTCGCGCCTGCATTGCGCAGCATGTTGACCTGATTTGCGATAGTATTTCCTCTAACGATCGAATCATCGATGATAACGACTCTCTTGCCGCTTACGACAGAAGAGATCGGATTAAGCTTGATCTTAACAGCCTGCTTGCGCTGTTCCTGGGAAGGCTTGATGAATGTTCTTCCGACATAGGAATTCTTTACAAAGCCCTTCTCGTAAGGAATGCCTGATTCCGCGGAGAAACCGAGAGCTGCATCGATGCCTGACTCGGGCACGCCTATTACTATGTCGCAGTCGCAGGGATGCTTTCTTGCAAGGATCCTGCCTGCTTCCCTTCTTGCCTGCGCAACGGAGATGCCGTCGATAACAGAGTCAGGTCTTGCGAAATAGATATATTCGAAAACACATTTCTTCACGCCACGCTTAATACCGGAATCAACTGATCTGATATCACCGTTTTCCACAATGACGATCTCGCCGGGATTAACGTCTCGTATAAATTCAGCGCCGACAGCTTCAAGAGCGCATGTCTCTGAGCAGAAGATAACAGCGTCACCTAACTTGCCCATGACAAGCGGCTTTAAGCCGAACGGGTCTCTTGCGGCGATAAGCTTGCGGGGGCTCATAACAAGAAGCGCATAGCCTCCCTTGATGATGCCCATCACTTCCTTAACGGCTTCTTCGACCGAAGGAGTAACTGATCTCTTGCTTGCGATCAGATATGCTATGACCTCTGAATCTGTTGTCGTATGGAAGATTGCGCCCTTGTCCTCAAGCTCTCTTTTGAGAGTGTCCGCGTTGGTAAGATTACCGTTGTGGGCGATCGAAAGTGTACCTTTGGAATACTGCGTAACGATGGGCTGGGCATTCTCCGGAACGCTTCCTCCGGAAGTGGAATATCTGACATGTCCTATCGCGATATCGCCCTTAAGACTCTTGATCTTGTCGCTGCTCAAAACATCGCTGACAAGTCCCATCCCCTTAACGCACTCAATGGAAGCGTCATCATTGGTAGCAATACCACAGCTCTCCTGTCCCCTGTGCTGGAGACTGAAAAGCCCATAGTAAACATCACATGCGCAGTCAGTACTGCCGTGAATTCCAAAGATTCCGCATTCCTCATGTATGGCCATGCTAAGATTTTATCACCTGGATGGCGAACAGTTATGCGGTAAAACGTATGTATTTTGATTACCGCTGTGTTACCTGTTTTGGATAAAACAACAACGGCCGCGCGCATTAAGTAGTAAAATAGCCGTGATATGGAAAGCCTTTTTGATAATTGCAACCTTTGTCCCAGGCGGTGCGGCGCAGACAGAACGCACGGCAGGACCGGCTTTTGCCGGATGCCCGATTACCCCCTGGTAAACCTGATAAAGCTCCACTACGGTGAAGAGCCGGTCATAAGCGGGGAGTCAGGCAGCGGTACGGTCTTCTTCGAAGGCTGCAGCTTAGGCTGCGTATTCTGCCAGAACTATAAGATCTCAAGAGGCCCCACGGATCACGGCATGAAGATGGATAAAGACAGCCTCTCTGAGGCTTACTTAAAGCTCCAGGAACAGGGCGCAAATAACATCAATCTCGTAACTCCCATGCATTTCGCGCCGGTCGTCGCAGATTCCGTTGCCAAAGCAAGATCAGAAGGCCTTAAGATACCTGTCGCAGTTAATTGTTCGGGATATGAACTCGTGTCAACGCTCAAGCTTTTCGACGGGCTCGTTGATATATACATGCCTGACATGAAATACTTCTCTTCAAAGCTCTCATCGGAATACTCGCACGCGCCCGATTATTTCACCGTCTGCGCAAGTGCGATAGACGAGATGGTAAGGCAGACCGGAGATGCAGTTATCGGAGAAGACGGACTTATCAAGAAGGGTGTCATCGTAAGGCACCTGATACTGCCGGGAGGACTTTTCGACTCGAAGCACATCTTGGATTACCTGACATCAAGATACGGCAACAGGATCTATATAAGCCTCATGAGCCAGTACACTCCGATGCCGGGCGCTATGGGCAGACTCAAGGAACGTCCTTCGCAAAGGAACTGCGAGAGCCTTGCTGATTACTTAGCTTCCAAAGGTCAGGTAAACGCCTTCGTACAGGAGTACGATTCCGACGGAAAAGAAATGATCCCGGACTTCCTGTCGTGAAGCCGGGATCTTTTATTCTGAGTTGTTTACGTCTTATCAGATAAGACCTTCTATGATCGCCTCAAGCTTTTGCTGGGGAACAAATCCGATGGACTCGTCAACGACTTCGCCGTTCTTAAAGAACTTAACTGCAGGAATGCTCGAGATATAATACTGCTCGGCAATATCCATGTTATCGTCTACATTGAGCTTGCAGACCTTAAGCTTTCCTTCGTACTTCGCAGCTAAGGATGAGATGACGGGGCCCAGCATCTTGCAGGGACCGCACCAGTCAGCCCAGAAGTCTACAAGTACCGGTACTGTGCTGAAAAGAACCTCTTCTTCGAAATTGCCGGAATCTAAAATGATCTCTGCCATAACCGTTCTCCTTTGCTTTTTATCGTGTCACTTGCTGTCTTTTCCCGAACAATTACCCGCGGCGCAGCACTCTCCGCCTTCGCACACCCTGTAATTGCCGCCTTCGATGCACAGCGTCTTGCCGTTTATCAGCGAATCAGCGATCTTAAATCTTGCCGTCTCGTATATCTCGGTGACCGTGGTCCTTGAGATATCCATCTGCCCGGCACATTCTTCGTGCGTCATCTTCTGATAATCCACATGCCTGATTACTTCAAATTCTTCGATAGTAAGGACCTGTGCTTCGATCTTATCTGCGCCTGAAGGCACAAATCTCGTGAACTTAGGTTCCTCACATACTCTTCTGACTCTCACCGGTCTGGGCATCTGAACAGCGCTCCTAAAAAATGACATATGCCGTGTTTACGACATATGTCAATTATAACATTATGATGCCCGAAAACATATACCGGGCAAGTTTTGATCAAAACCCGTCAGATTTCTTCGCTCAAAGCCTCAAGATACTGGCCGTAATTGGTCTTGGACATGGAGTGCGCGAGCTCTGCGAACTGCTCTTTTGCTATCCATCTGTTTCTCCATGCTATCTCTTCGAGACAGCCGATCATTCTTCCCGATCTCTGGGCTGCCCTGATCTGGCCTGCGGCTTCATAGAGGCTGTCCGGATTGCCTGCGTCAAACCACGAGAATTCCTTGCCCAGAGGAATGACACTGAGCTGTCCCCTCTTAAGGTACTCTTCGTTGACCGAAGTGATCTCAAGTTCGCCTCTTCCTGAAGGCTGGACGTTAGCAGCTATATCGACAACGCTCGAATCGTAGAAATAGAGACCCGGAACGATGTAATTGGACTTCGGATGTCTCGGCTTCTCTTCGATGGATACGGCCTTGCCGTCAGGATCGAATTCAACGACGCCGAACGCTCTCGGGTCAGCCACATAATAACCGAAGATAACAGCGCCTTCGCCGTTGCTTGCAGCCATTCTGAGCTTGCGTCTGAAGAAAGGTCCATAGAAGATATTGTCGCCTAAAGCAAGGCAGACAGAATCGCCTCCGATAAACTCCTTGCCAATGATGAAAGCATCAGCGATACCTCTTTGTACCTTCTGCTCAAGATACTGGATCTTAATGCCGAGATGTGAGCCGTCACCCAAAAGATCTACGAACGGCTTTGTATCGTCCGGCGGAGTGATAACGAGGATGTCCTTGATCCCGGCTTCCATTAAGACAGCCAGAGGATAGTAGATCATCGGTTTATCGTAAACAGGCAGCAAGGGCTTACACACGGGCTTCGTAATAGGATAAAGACGCGTGCCTTTTCCTGCTGCAAGAATAATTCCTTTCATATCGCACCCTCCGATATTTTCAAAAACTGTTGACAACATAAATATACAATACAAAGTCCATCTGTAAAAGAATAAAGGCAATAATTTATCAGGTTCATTTGTTCTGCGGGCAATGCGATAATAAGCGCGAAAACCATATTACCAGCGAGGTGCAGCATGCCGGAATTCTTAAAAGACCTGACTATATGGTCGGTACTTACAGAGGTCGTTTTCTTTTTCTATCTGGTCCTTTTCATCTGGGGAGGGACCAACAAGTTCGGGAAAAAGAACGAATTCAATGATGATTTTGCAAGCCTTGACGCGATGAAATCTTTGCGCGGCTTTGCGGCTATCGGAGTCATTCTCCACCACATTTCACAGGAGCAGATATTCCAGCAGAATCATGTTCTCTCGCCGTTCGTTAATGCGGGCGCGTACTTCGTTGCGATATTCTTTTTCTGCTCCGGCTACGGACTTATCAAGAGCCTCGACACAAAGCAGAACTACCTTAAGGGCTTCATCAGGCACAGGATCGTAAAGGCGATCGTAGTACCGTTCTACGTAGACGTGCTGGTCTACGGACTGCTCATGTATTTCGCGGGCTTCAAGCTCCCGAAGGAGCGCTGGATCTTCAACGCTCTGGGCCTTACCATGATGAACGAATACGCATGGTTCCCGATAGTCCTCGCTTTCCTTTATCTCGCATTCTTCCTTTGCTTCCGCTTCATCAAGAACCGCCCCGTATGTCTTGGCATCATGCTCCTCTTCATCATCGGACTGGGCATCGGCTTCTGCTACAACGGACATTTCGCATGGTGGCACGGAGAAAACAACTGGTGGCTTACGCCTGCGGCTGCTAAAGCAGAGTGGTGGCAGGTAGAAAAAGCCCTGTGGTTCAACGGCGAATGGTGGGTCAACTCGGCACCCGCATTCTTCACGGGACTTGTTTTCGCAAGCTACGAAAAGTATCTTGTAGCATTCTTCAAGAAGCTGTACAGCGTTAAGTTCCTCGTTCTCCTGGCTGTCACGATGGTCTTCTTCAAGCTCTCATCCTGGGGACAGGCAAAGTTCGGTTACTGGACCGAATGGAACGGCAACGGCCCCGGAATCGCAGAGAAGATGAAGACATATTTCTGCCAGGTACCGCTGTTCCTGTTCCTCGGCCTTGCGATCATCATCTTCATGATGAAATATCACGTAAGCAACCCCGTAACACGCTTCTTCGGCAAGTATTCGCTCCACACATACTTAATGAACCTCGCTGCGCTCACGGCATTGAGATTCCTGCAGACTGATAAGACTTCGCCCATCAAGGCCGGCAAGTACGACCTGCTTGTCTATGCACTCGCAGTAATCGTTGCTTCAGCGCTCCTCGGTGTCGCAGAGCAGAAGCTCACGGCACTTGTCCAGAAGCTTTTATTCCGTCAGAAAAAGGAAAAGGCACAGGCCGCAGGCTGATACCGCGCGGCATACCGCTGAAAATACTAAAGGCTGCCTCATATGAGACAGCCTTTTTAGGTGGAGCGGGATACGAGATTCGGACTCGCGACTTTCACCTTGGCAAGGTGACACTCTACCACTGAGTTAATCCCGCGTGCCTGATTATTATATTGTCGACCTCCCTTTTTGTCAACTGCAATTTTTTTCTGTTTTATTGGTCGCTGATATCGCTGTCAGTGGCGACTATTACGTCGTATTCCGGCAGGGCTTCCTTAACGTCCTTGATTATGTGATTAACCAGGCCTTCCCTGTCTTCTTCATCGAAGTCAACAACAACATCGAACGTGATCCTCTTCTTCTCCTCATCAACATAGAAACCGTGGAGCTGGAGGATGTGCTTGTGGTCAACGACGAGATCCGTGATGTCCTTGCGCATCTTCATGAGCTTCTCATTGGAAGAATTGTTCGAATAAATGCCTACGGCCGTAAGGATAATGCCGGTTTCTTCATATACTTTGGCCGTGATATTTCTCGTGAGAGAATCGATCTGGTCTGCCGTCATCCTGTCATCGACCTCTATGTGGAGCGAGCCGAGATATCTGTCCGGTCCGTAGTTATGAAGGACAATATCGTAAGCGCCGTAGACTTCGTCGAACGCAACGACGCTCTCCTTGACCTTCTTGGTATATTCCGCTTCGACTCTGTGACCGAGCATGTCATCCACGGCTTCCTTAATGATCTCAAAGCCCGCCTTGATGATGAACAGCGAGATGATAACGCTGACATAAGCTTCGATGTTGAACTTGAACAGCATGAGGATGACTGCCGAGATGAGGACCGCAGTAGATAAGATGGCGTCGAAAAGCGCATCGGTGCCCGAAGAGATGAGCAGGTCAGACTTAGCCTTCTTGCCCTGTTTCCTGACATAGATCCCGAGGAAGATCTTGACGACGATAGCGACCGAGATGATCGCAAGCGATATGGCAGAGTGATCCGGATCGACCGGATTGATTATCTTCTTGATCGATTCTATAAGCGCTGTAATACCAGCATAGAGGATCAAAGCCGCGATTATCATCTGGGCCAGATACTCTACCCTTCCGTGTCCCAGAGGATGCTTCTTATCAGGCTTTCTGGATGCGATCTTGGTGCCGATTATGGTGACAACTGAAGACAGGACATCGCTGAAATTGTTTACGGCATCAAGGACCATCGCAGTAGAGTGGACAGCAAGGCCGATCAGCGCCTTAAAGGAAGCGAGCAGAACATTTGCCACGATCCCTATAATGCCGGTCCTTACTATTATCTTTTCTCTCGAAATGGTCTTAGCCTGGTCAGTCATATGAATGTCCTCTAATTAATCGGGGTTGCAGCTTGCCGCAACCCCGTTGTTTCTTTTTGCTTTAGATTAAGCGGGCTGGAAATTCTCCTTGCCTACACCGCAAACGGGGCAGACCCAATCCTCAGGGATATCCTCGAAAGCTGTGCCGGGTGCGATTCCGCTATCGGGATCACCGACTTCGGGGTCATATTCGTAGCCGCAAAAAGCGCAAACATACTTCTGCATAGTTTATTCCTCCTGGGGTTTGATATAAAAATATTTTACACTCTTTTGGCGGGAAATAATAATACTTTCAAACCTTAATTCTTTGCAGGTTATTTCAGTGCTTTTCAGATGTGTTTGTCGCATATTTTGCGGGTTTTTCAGGGTTTCTTGTCTGCTTTTCAAGGTTTTTGCAGCAGACCTTGTATGATTCTTACGAGGTTTTTTGCGGAGTTTTGTCGGGGCAAAAAGGGCAAAAAAAATCCCTTCCCGAGGAACTAACTCGGAAAGGGATTATTTTCGCTGGAGCGGGTTACGAGGCTCGAACTCGCGACATTCAGCTTGGGAAGCTGACACTCTACCAACTGAGTTAAACCCGCAAAGTCTTAAAACAAGGCAATCTTATCAGACCTCGGAATTGAAATCAAACACGGGCGCCAGCTTGATGCGGGGATCTTTGGCGAACTTGATGAAGTCGTCACACATCTCGTGCCTGGATTCTTCCGTGGCAAAAGGGACCCAGAACTGGGTGTCAGAGAAATTGGCCCAAAAGAGCATATAGGCAATGTGTGTGCCGCCGTCTGTGACCATCAAAGCTTCGAGCAATGAAGTGAACCATTCAGGGCATGTGTTGTCTGCCGGAGCGAGACCTTCGAAGTAACCGTTCTCGGTATCGAGTGAACGGTAGCCGGTCTCGGTCAGAGCGGCGATCTTTTTGCGCTCATTGGCCAGGACGTAGATAACGTCCAGGGAATCCGTCAGTTTTTTGAAGAAGCCGTCGCCGTTTTGGGGCTTGTCGTGATAGTAATCAAGGCCCAGAATGTCAACGTAATCGTCGCCGGGATACCTTTGCAGATAATCTGTCTCGTCTGCGACGGGGCCGTTGGGAGAATAGGCGACCAGGAAGTTGTCAACGCCCTTTTCGCCCATCAGGTAATCGATGGTGTATCTGAAGAGGCTTATATATTCTTCGTCTGTAAGGAAATCTTTGCCCCACCAGAACCAGCTGCCGTTGGCTTCGTGGAAAGGACGGAAGATCATGGGGATCTTCTCGCCTTCGACGTCAACGCAAGCGGACGCGAACTCGGCGATCATATCGAGGAAACGGTTGTATTTTTCGTTCAGATCACCGCCGGGCATGATCCTGCGGGCGCAGTCGCCTTCGGTGATGTTGGGCGAATAATCGTAGAATGAATCGCCGCCCAAAGAGAAGTTCGGCATGTGCGAAGAAAGCGTGATGATGACACCCTGGCGCTTAAGATTCTTAACTACCGTAATAAGTTCATTCATCTTGCCTTCATAGCCAAGGAAGCTCAAAGTGTCGATACCGACGACCGCAGGATGGCTTCCGGTAAGATTCTTGACGTCGGATTCGGTGCCGTCGGCAGCCTTTACGGACACGCCGATATGGCCGGCATTCTGATGGCCGAACAGGATGGTGTCCTTCACAAAGTAATCCGTCAGCAGCTCAAGGAGTGACGCAACGTTTCCGGTTCTTTGGTACTTAAAGCTCATTAATTCTTTGCCTGCTTCTTCTGAAAATCTCCGAAAGGATCCTGGATATCCGAGATGTCACCGCCCAGATTCTGGATCGCGGACATCATCTCGTAGAAGAGATCCCTTTCGATCGTCTTCTGATTGCGGTTGATGTAATTCTTGAACATCTGGACAGCCCTGTCATCGCCGTAATCAGCGAGGCAGATGACTGCGTAGATCTTGTTGTTCATGTATCTGAACGCGTGTCTTAATGTCTGGTAGATCTCTTCGGTCTTGTGCTGCTTGCCGATCTCGGTGAGCATGATGACCAGGTCCTCGCAGGGGCCTTCAAGGCCGCTGTCTGTATTGCTCTCGATCAGGTCGATGAGGAAAGGCTCTGACACTTCAGGGAAAGCCTCAACATACTCCGCGATGGACTCGGCAACGAACTCCCTTGTCTGGCCGTAGCTCATGTAGCGGTCGATGACTGCCTTGATAAAGCAGGGCTCATTCATCTGAATGAGGATCTTGAAGCATGCGATGGCTTTCTGGAACTGCATCTCGAAAAGCACGTCTTCATCAGTAAGCTCTTCCTCTGTCCAGGCACATTCGCCGATGATACGTCCGCAATAGTCTCTTACCATATCAGAAGGCTCTGCAGCGATGCTTGCGATAAGGGACTTCGGCACTCCCCTGTCGAGATTAAGGCTGCTGAATTCCAGAGCTTCGGTCTTTTCCTCAAAGCTCATCTCATCCCAGATCTGTCTCATGGATTTGTCGCCAAGCTTCTCGTCAGGCTCGTTCTCGAGCTTGTCTGTAGCGGCATCGGTCTCTTCTTTGGCAAGACGCTGGATGTATTCTTCGTATGTTGCGTCGTCGACGCCCTCGGGCTTCTGGTCGAGCTTGTCGCCAAACTCATCAAGCTTCTGTTCGAGGATCAGCGCACCGATCTCGTCATATCTTTTAAGCAGTTCCTTAATGTCTTCTCTCATGTAAACCTCATCTTTCGGGGTGCTTGTATAGTTCTTTAACCCGAATATTTTACTCTGATTAGCCGGTCAAAAAAAGCGTCGCTTTGTAAGAAATCAAAGCGACGCTTTTTGGAGGTACCACCCAGATTTGAACTGGGGATCAGGGTTTTGCAGACCCATGCCTTACCACTTGGCTATGGTACCATTGGTGACCCGTACGAGAGTTGAACTCGTTACTCCGCCGTGAAAGGGCGACGTCTTAGCCGGTTGACCAACGGGCCTTTTATGGTAGCGGC
>JAFZHS010000006.1 GCA_017554745.1 Clostridiales bacterium
CATGAACATCACCATCATCATGAGCACGGTGAAGACTGCGAGTGCGAAGAGTGCAAGGGTCACCACCATAACGACCATGACGACGATGATGACGAGCATGAACACCATCATCACCACCATGATCACGACGACGATGATCATGATGAACACGAACATCACCATCATCACGACCATGACGATGATGACGACGATGACGAGCACGATGAGCATGAACACCACCATCATCACGATCATGACCACGATGAGCATGAACACCATCATCACCATCATGATCATCACGCAGATGAGGTTTTCGATTCCATCGGATTCGAGACATCAAAGCGTTTCACAAAGGAAGAGATCGCCAATGCTTTGAAGGCATTGGACGACAGCGACAAGTACGGCATGATCCTCCGCTCAAAGGGTATCGTCGCAGGCGAAGACGGAACATGGATCCACTTCGACTTCGTACCTGAGGAAGCAGAGGTCAGGACAGGCGCATCCGATGTTACCGGCAAGATCGTAGTTATCGGTTCCAAGGTCAACAAGGAAGCAGTTAAAGAGTTATTCGGAATATGATCACTATGGGCAAAAGAGGATTAAAGATCATCGTTGTAGGCGCCGGCAAAGTCGGTGACACTCTGGTTAACAGACTTTCCGAAGAAGGTCACGATCTTGTCGTCATCGATAAGAATTTTGACCGCCTTACGGTGCTCGCAAATATCTGCGACTGCATGGGCGTTATCGGAAACGGCGCAAGCCATGAGGTCTTGGAGGAAGCAGGAGTATCTTCTGCCGATCTCTTTATCTCCGTTACCGAATCAGACGAGCTCAATCTCCTCTGCTGCACGATCGCCAAGCAGTTCAATAAAAACCTCGCGACGATCGCACGTGTAAGAAATCCCGACTACGGCAAGGAGATCCCTTACCTCAGATCCAAGCTCAGTCTTGAGATGATCATCAATCCTGAATATGAGGCCGCAGTGGAAGCAGCGCGCCTTCTCTATCTCCCTGCCGCCATCCTGATCAATTCTTTTGCTCATGGCAGTGCGGAGATCGTTAAGATAAAGATCCCCGAAGGCAGCGTTCTTGACGGCAAGACCGTTGCATATCTCGGAAGCAACTACACCAATGACCTTCTTATCGTAGGTGTAGAGCGCGGTGATGAAGTCACCATTCCTAACGGTTCATTCGAGCTTTCCGCAGGCGATATCATCTCCTTCGTAGCCACCAGAAAAGTCTGTCATTCGTTCCTTAAATCGATCGGCTTTAACACAAACTCCGTCAAGAGCACGATCATTATCGGCGGAGGCAAATCCGCTTTCTATCTCGCAGACCAGCTGATCAAGACCGGCATCGACGTAAAGGTCATCGAAAAGGACGCACAGCGCTGCGACGAATTAAGTGAGCTCCTCCCCAAGGCAACTATAATCAACGGCGACGGCATCAACGAAGCCCTCCTTGAAGAGACAGGTATCAGAGATGTTGATTCCGTAGTCGCTCTTACGGGAATCGATGAAGAGAACATCATGCTCTCTTTGTTTGCAAGACAGATCTCAAAGGGCATCAAGTCCGTAACCAAGATCAACAAGATCAGCTTCACAGATGTCATCAACCGTCTCGACTTAGGAAGCGTTATCTATCCCAAGCAGATCACGGCTGAGGCCATCATCACATATGCGCGTGCCAAGAAGGCATCTATCGGAAGCAACATCGAGGTCATGTATCATCTTTTCGATGAGAGGGCCGAAGCTATCGAATTCAAGGTAATGGAAAAGTCCGCCCTTACCGACAAGAAACTCAAAGATCTCAAGCTCAAGCCGAATACTCTGGTATGCTGCATCAACCGTTTCGGCAAGATCATAATCCCTACAGGTAACGACTTCATCGAAGTCGGCGACAGTGTCATGATCGTCACTAAGAATAAAGGCTTTTCCGCTTTGACAGATATCCTAAGATGAACATAAAGATGCTTGTTTACATCCTGGGCAAAGTCCTCCTGATCGAAGGCGTTCTTATGCTTTTGCCTGTTATATGCGGCATCGCATATAACGAATCGGAGCTCTTCGTCTACCTGATACTGGCCGCTGCCTACATGGCACTGGGATTTTTGATCTCAATGAAAAAGCCCAAGAACATGACCGTCTTCATCAAGGACGGCTGTGTCGCTACGGCGCTCTCCTGGCTCGTATTAAGTATCTGCGGATGCATTCCGTTCATCATCACTAAAGAGATCCCCTCTTTTACCGATGCGATGTTCGAGACTGCTTCAGGCTTCACCACGACTGGTGCGAGCATCCTGACTAATATCGAAGCAATGTCACACACATCACTGCTGTGGCGTTCACTTACACACTGGATCGGCGGTATGGGAGTGCTCGTTTTCCTTTTGGCAGTAGTCCCCATGACAGGCGGCTCAAACATGAACCTCATGAGAGCAGAAAGCCCGGGGCCTTCAGTCGGCAAGATCGTTCCCAAGGTCAGGTCGACCGCGAAAATGCTTTACTACATCTACATTGCCATCACGGCTTTGGAGATCATTATCCTTGCCGTCTGCGGCATGCCTTTCTTCGACAGCGTCTGCTCTGCATTCGGTACTGCCGGTACGGGAGGCTTCGGAATCAGGAATGACAGCTTCGCTTCATACGCTCCGCACATCCAGTGGATCGTTGCGATCTTCATGCTCGTATTCGGCGCAAACTTCAACTTCTACTATTACATCGTGACCAGACAGGGCGGCAAGGCATTCAAGATGAGCGAGACAAAGGTCTATCTTGCAGTTGCTGCAGTAGCGACAGGAATTGTCTGCTTCTCGATCTACGGCATGTACGGCAATCTCGGAGAATCCTTAAGGCACTCGCTTTTCCAGGTCGCCACGACCATGACGACGACCGGTTTTGCCACGACTGACTTCGATCTCTGGCCCGCCCTCGCGAAATTCGTACTCGTCGCGCTCATGTTTATCGGCGCCTGCGCAAGCTCAACCGGCGGCGGTATCAAGATCTCAAGATTCCAGATCATGTTCAAGGCATTTAAGCGCGAGATCGGTTCGTATATCCATCCGAGAACGGTCAAGAAGATCAGGCTCGACGGCAAGTCTGTTGACGCTGATGTCGAGCATTCCGTAGCTCTCTACTTCTTTATCTATCTCATTATATTCGTCGCTTCCATGCTCGTTGTCGCATTCGAAGGACACGACCTTGTCACGGTCTTCACTTCCGTTGCCGCAACGCTCAACAACATCGGACCGGGTCTGTCACTCGTCGGACCTACGCAGAACTACAGTTTCTTTTCTGATCTGTCCAAGTGGGTACTCATTTTCGACATGATCGCAGGAAGACTCGAGCTTATCCCGGTACTCGTATTCCTTAATCCGTTTACCTATAAGGGGATCATTAAAAAAGCCCCGAAGATCCAGGGCTGATCACTTCTTCAATGCTGTTACCGGATCATGCCTCGTACGGTGCGGGGTCTACCTTCGTATACCTGATGATCTCTTCCATCCTGGGACGGTCTAAGTATGCGACAAGAGAGAAAGCTTTTCCTGATTTGCCTGCACGCGCGGTACGTCCGATCCTGTGCAGATAGAGCTCATTCTCCTTAGGTATATCGTAATTGAATATCGCCTCGATATCGTCGACATCAATGCCTCTTGCCACAACATCCGTTGCTACGAGCACATCGAATTTGCCTGCCCTGTACTGGTCCATTACTTTATTGCGTACGCTCTGGCTTATGTCGCCGTGAAGGACTCTCGCGGAAACGCCCGACGCCGTCAAAAGCTCACCTACCTTGGATGTCGTAACCTTCGTATTGCAGAAAACGATCACCTTGGTGAGGTCCTCTTTTGCCATTATCTTGATTATCGTCTTGAGCTTGTCCTTCTCCGGACACTCGACGATATACTGGTCGATATCAGGGTGGTCTTCTGCCTTGGGCATTACATCGATCTCTGCGGCATCTCTCATGAACTGCCATGTGATGTCCTGGATCTCCCTGGGCATCGTAGCCGAGAACAAAGCTATCTGCTTATCCTTCGGTGTCAGCGCCATAACCCTTCTGATGTCATTGATAAAGCCCATCTTGAGCATCTCGTCAGCCTCATCGAGGACGAGCGTATATATCTGTGAGATGTCTACCAGCCTGCGCTCCACCATATCGAGCAGACGTCCCGGTGTAGCTACGATCACCTGCGGTCTCTTCTGAACCTTCTCTGCCTGGAGACGCATGCTCTGGCCGCCGATGAGAGCCGCTGCCCTGAAGCCCTGGATATATTTTGCCAGGCCCTTGAGCTCGGTGGTTATCTGGAGAGCCAGTTCTCTGGTGGGGCAAAGGATAAGTGCCTGGACGAGCTTGGAATCCAGGTTAAGGTATTCAAGAATCGGAATACCGAACGCAAAAGTCTTCCCCGTTCCCGTCGGAGCCTTAGCGATCACGCTGATATTGTCCATCATGAGGGGGATAGCTTTTTGCTGTATGGTCGTGGGCCTTTTAACGCCCATCTTCTTTAACGCATTCATGACCTCAGGTGACAGGTCAAGATCTGCAAATGTTTTTATCTCGTCCATTAGATTCCTTTTTCTTTTCGATCTGCCCGCCAAACTATATCACAGATGGTTCCCGATTTGTGGATCGGGATGATGGGCAGAAACCACATATTCGAAGTTTGTTTTATAATAAGTACATACTATTTTAACTTAAACACCAGCTTATATATTAAGGAGTTTATTCACATGGCAAAACGTGTATTTCTTATAGTTGCAGACAGCTTCGGCATCGGAGGTGCGCCTGACGCGGCAAAGTTCGGTGATGAAGGCAGCAACACCCTGGCAGCAGTCCTCTCCTATTCCAATGATCCTTTCCCGAACCTCGCGAAAATGGGACTTCTCGCGATCGACGGCGAAGACGATCCGAGGATCAAAGCTTATAAGAATGCACAGGAATCCATCCCCTCTCCCATCGGCTCTTACGCGAGAGTAAGAGAGATCTCCGCAGGCAAGGACTCGACGATAGGCCACTGGGAGATCGCAGGAATAATCTCCGACAAGCCGCAGCCCACTTACCCTGAAGGCTTCCCTGACGATGTCATGAGAAGGCTTGAAGAGGCCACGGGAAAAGAATTCCTCTGCAACAAGCCTTACAGCGGAACAGACGTCATCAGGGATTACGGTGAAGAGCACATGAAGACCGGCAAGCTCATCATCTACACTTCCGCTGACAGCGTCCTTCAGATAGCCGCTCACGAAGAGATCGTTCCATTAAAAGAGCTTTACGACATCTGCGCCAAGGCAAGAGCCGTCATGACAGGCGATCACGCTGTCGGAAGAGTCATAGCAAGACCGTTTACAGGAGAACCCGGCAACTTCACGAGAACCGCAAACAGACACGATTTCTCGCTGACGGCACCTTCCTCCACCATGCTCGACCTTCTTAAAGAGGAAGGCTATGATGTGATCTCCGTAGGCAAGATCTATGATCTCTTCGCAGGCAAAGGCCTCACTGAATCCAATCCCACAAAGAGCAACACGGACGGCATAAATAAGACGATCGAATTCATGGACCGCGACTTCACAGGCCTGTGCTTTGTCAATCTCGTCGACTTCGACATGAAGTACGGACACCGCAACAACATTGAAGGTTATGCGACCGCAATGCATGAATTAGATGATGCACTCGGCACCATCTTAAGCAAACTCAGAGAAGATGACCTTCTCATTATCACCGCCGACCACGGATGCGATCCTTCCACGCCTTCTACGGATCACTCCAGGGAATGCGTCCCGCTCCTGATCTACGGTGACGGCTACAGGACACCCTGCAATATGGGCGAGCTTACAGGCTTCAACAACATCGCAGGCATCGTGCTCACGGCTCTGATGTCGAGAAAATACAAGACAGACTTTATTCCTGCCGCTGATACAAATAAGCCTGATCCGGACAACATAATGAGCTATGTGGATCTCACGAATCTGAAAACCACAGCCACGGAAGATGACATAAAAGACCTTATTGAGAAGGCTTATTCCATGGGTACCGCTTCCGTATGCGTCCAGCCGTGCTTTGTAAAGGATGCCGTTAAGTTTTCCCGGGGAAGAGTCGCCGTCTGCACCGTCATAGGATTCCCGAACGGTTATTCCACAACAGGCACCAAGGTCTATGAAGCGAAGGAAGCCTGCGACAACGGCGCTTCTGAGATAGACATGGTGATCAACATCAACTTCGTCAAGTCAGGAAGATACGACGAGGTATCAGAAGAAATCCGCCTGATAGCTGAAGCAGTCCATGCCAAGGGAGCCTTGCTCAAGGTCATCATCGAGACCTGTTCGCTGACCGAAGAAGAAAAGATACGCATGTGCAAGATCGTGACCGAAGCCGGGGCAGACTTCATTAAGACTTCCACGGGCTTTGGCACTGCAGGCGCTGCCGTGGAGGATATAGTTCTCATGAAGAACAACATAGGTCCCGAAGTCAGGATAAAGGCTGCCGGCGGCATCAGGACCGTTGCTGCCGCTAAGGAAATGCTCGAAAACGGCGCCATAAGGATAGGCGCTTCCAGGCTCGGAGAGTAAATCCATATAAAATTTTGTTCGTTTTTGGGGTTAAATGCGTTTTTAGTCCCATTATTAGAACTTAACCCGTGATATAGTATGCCCATTAAAGAACATACGATCTTTTTTGGAGGTAATTACTATGTCACCACTCGATATGCTTATCTTTACTTTCTTTATCCTCATTACTATTAAGGCAGTATCAACAAGCATCGATTATTGGAAGGATGTTGATGACGAGCTGGCCGAAGAGTCTGCTCCCAAGAAGAACATCAGACCCGCAGCGTCACTTTCCAGGACAGTCAGGACAGGAAGGCCTTCCTCCGTCCGCATCACGCCTATCAAGCGTGTAAACAGTCCGGTGACAGCCTCTGCTTCTCACAACCGTCAGTACCATTTGAAGGATAAGGGTGCAGCTTGACCCGACCAAGACAGCTTTAGCCCCCGATCCGTCTTTTTCTCCGTACAAGGGCAGCCCCGGTCTTGCTTTATTAACCGTTCTCCACACAATACCTCATATAAAAGCAAGGCCGGGATAACTCCCGGCCATTGGTGCTGCTGATGTTATGACAAGATCAGAACGATACCTTGTTCTTTCCTTCTCTCTTTGACTTGTTGAGCTTTCTCTCAGCCTTGGATAAGAGATCGGATATATCGGGATTGCTGTTGTCGAATACTGCAAGCCCTGCCGAGATCGTGACCTTCTCTCTTTTTCCGTCAAGGATGATAGGCTCGTTGGCTATCTGCTCTACCAGTTTCTTCGCGATCCCGATGGCAGAGATCTTGTCTGTATCAAGGAGTACGATAGCAAATTCGTCACCGCCTGTCCTGAAGCATGTATCCTCTGTCCTGACATTGGATACGAAGAGCTCTGCAAGGCTTCTTAAGACGATATCACCGTTCTGCTGACCGTACATATCGTTTACACTGGTCATGTCATCCACGTCTGCTACGAGGAGCGCGAATGTGCTGCCGTCAGTTCTTTTCTCATAGAGGCTTGCATACTTTTCAAGTGTCTCGTAGAAATAACGTCTGTTATAAAGACCGCTTAAGTCATCGACACGGGCCAGGAGCTCCATCTTGTGATATGAACGCTCGATCTCAAGCTCGAGCTTCTTTATCTCGGTGATATCTCTGCTGATGCCCCATGTGCCGACTATCTCGTTGTTTCTGTCATAGAGAGGGTACTTGGATGCGATGTAATACTTGACGTCTTCATCGTCATTGACCGACAGTTCCTCTTCGATATTGATGACCGGCTTTCCCGTTCTCATTATCTCGAGCTCGACCTGTCTTGCCTTCTCGGCAAATTCCTTGGGGAAGAAATCGAAGTCAGATTTGCCTACGAGTTCGTCAGGCTTGATAACGCCCAATTGGTTTGCATGCATATAGTTATTCCAGATGAATTTGGAATCCTTGTCCTTGAAGTAGATCGTGTCTCTGCCGTACTTACGGATAGTATCGATTACGAGCATGTCGTTGATCTGCATCTGTTCCCAAAAAAACTTGTCTGGCATAGTATCTCCTCATCAGCATGCCCGGTGAATAACCACGGTTATCAGAACGGTTTGCTCTCTCCTTCCGTAATGTTGATGCCTTCAACGATAAAAGCATTGAAATATGTATCGCAGTCGAAAGCTGCCGGTGTAAATACGCCGGGCTTTCTCCACTTGTCCTTGCACATGAGCTTAACTCCGGCTATAAGAGCGGAGCCCTTGATGTATTCAAAGGCACTTACGTTATGCTGGGCGTATGTCTGGTCGTTATCGCCCTTGATGATGTAAGACCTGGTCACCTCTTTATCATCTCTCTTTGACACGCCCGTTATGTATATCTCATAGGAAGACAGACCGGTAACGGGTTCGTCGTCATGCTTCTCGGCACCGATATCAGCCATCTTGGGGAGAATAGCAGCAACGAGATCGACGGGAGCTACTTCCACATCTCCTACCTTAACGGGCATATTTGACAAAAGTCCCATTGTCTTGAGGAATGCCATCTTCGTCTTAGGCGCTTCGTGAACCTTTGGTGGCTTTCTGCCGAGCTTGAAATATCTGACGTTAACTGCATCAGGGAATTCCTTGATTATGTCAGTAAGAATAGGGCTGGAAGCCAGATAGACCGTGCTTCCTGCAGAAGACTTCGCCTCGATCGACATGGCATCAGCTTCAACGACTTTGCCGCTTTCGATATAGAAAACCTTCTTCTCGGGTTCGGTCTTGATGGCCAGGAGCGGGGGCTTAACATCCTCAGAGTACAAGGTGCGGTCGACACCGTTGTTTCTTCTCTTGTTCTTGCTCTCGCCTGCTACCGCTACGATATCGATCTTCTCTATCTTCTTGAACTGGAAAAGGCCTGCGTGCCTGATGATCGTATTGACCACGCCGGGAACGAGTCCCGCACCGCAGACGGCTGTCTTGCAGTTGTTCTGGAATTCACTGAACTTCTCGAACTGCTTTGAAAGGAGCGATGTCGCAGAAGGCATGTCCGGCACTCCGAAAAGCGTATTGTCGATATAGTCAGCCTTTGCCTTGACGGCAAGGTTCATGGCATCAAGAGTAAGCTCGGGAGGCAGGAGATTTACGACGAGGTCGGGCGCGAGGATCTTGATCATCATCATGGCGCGCTCAACGTTGCTTACGTCGATTGCCGAAGTGGTAACCCTGACACCGAGACTTAAGGCCAGATTTTTGAGCTCGTCACAGTCTTCTTTGTTGCGTGACGCCAAACATATATCCGAAGCGTATTGCTTGTTTTTGCACAAAACAATAAGCAAACGCTTAGCAGTTTCATTACATCCGAGAATCAAGACTCTTTTCATCGATCTTCCCCAATGACCTTTCAAGAATGCTTTATTTATTTTACATAGAAAAACACCAATGAACAACCAAAGAATGAACAATTTTTATAGCATTTGTGTATATACCTTGCAGCCCTTATTAGCGTAAGATACCGATATCTTACATATAACAAAAGGAGAGTTGTTATGAAGACATTTTCAAGAATTGCAGCAGGAATCCTTTCTTGTGCACTTTTGCTCGGAATGACATCTTGCGGACAGGCTAAGAAGAACCTCAAGATCCTTGATACTGCATATGCTGAAGAAGAATATGCTATGGCTATCAGCAAGGATAATGAAGGCCTCAAGGCAGCTATCGACCAGGCTCTTGCAGAACTGACAGAAGACGGCACTATCCCTTCCATCATCGAGAAGTACATCCCTTCCGGCGCTACAATCGAGAAGAAAGATCCTGTAACTTCAGAATATCCTGAATTCACAACTATCGAAGAGGGTAAGCTCATCATGGCTACAAATGCTTTCTTCCAGCCTTACGAGTATCACGAGGGCGACGCTATCGTTGGTATTGACCCTGAGATCGCTAAGGCAGTTGCTGACAAGCTCGGTCTTGAGCTCGTTATCGAGGACGTTGAGTTTGACTCCATCATCGCAGGCGTTCAGGCAGGCAAGTATGATATCGGCTGTGCAGGTATGACAATTACTGAAGACAGACTTTTGTCCGTTAATTTCTCTACACCTTATGCAACAGGCGTTCAGTCCGTAATCGTTGTTGAAGGTTCTGAGATCACAGACGTAGATAAGCTTCTTGAAGGCAACTACAAGGTCGGCGTCCAGACAGGCACAACAGGTGACATCTATATCACAGAAGAGATCGGCGAAGACAGAGTTGAGCGTTTCGCAAAGGGTAACGATGCAGTTATCGCACTCCAGTCCGGCAAGATCGATGCTGTTGTTATCGACAATGAGCCTGCTAAGGCATTCGTAGCAGCTGCAAACAAATAATCGTTAGATAAATCGTAAGAAAACCAACTAAAGAGCGGAAATATGGTCTGTATTTCCGCTCTTTCATTATTTATAATTAATACTGTTTTCGAGGGTTAATCTAATACTAAGGAAAGTCCAAATGAGCGATCAAAGCAATTTGCCGGTACAGGAACCGGCTTTAGTGAATAAAGCGAAAAAGGCCAATCTGATATTGGTCTTCGGCATACTGTCCGTTCTGTTTTCAATCATTCCGCTTGCAGGTATTGTTTTTGCCATATTAGCTTTTTGTTTGTTTGCGAAAAACAGATCAGCCAGGACCTTAATGAAGGCTGAGGTCGGTAAAACTCTTGCGATAATCGGTATTTTCGTAAACATTATCGCTTCGGCAATCGAACTGCTGTTCTACCCTTTGAATAATCCGCCTTCATGGTTATCGGTTCTTCGGAGCGATTTCTTGGCCAGCTCGTTCTGGATCGACTTTGAGAACAACTTCATATCAGAGAAACGTTATCTGTATATCTTCAAAGGCTTGGGAGTAACATTTGAAGTTACTTTCTTCGCCGTTCTTTTGGGAATAGCTCTGGGTGTCATTGTAGCTCTCGTAAGATCTTCCTATGACACATTGAAAGAAGAGATGAGGGGCGGCTTCGGCAAAGGCCTTCTCTGGTTCTTCAATAAACTCTGCGGTGTTTATCTTACGGTCATCAGAGGAACCCCTGTAGTCGTCCAGCTCATGATCATCTACTTCGTAATCTTCGCTTCTTCCAACAACAAGATCCTCGTCGCAGTTCTTGCGTTCGGTATCAACTCGGGCGCTTATGTTGCAGAGATCATCAGAGGCGGAATCATGAGTATCGACAGAGGACAGTTTGAAGCAGGCCGCTCATTGGGCTTCGGTTATGTCAGGACGATGGCCTTCATCATCATCCCCCAGGCATTCAAGACTGTTCTTCCCGCACTTGCTAACGAATTCATCGTTCTCATCAAGGAGACTTCAGTATCAGGTTACGTCGGACTCCAGGAGCTTACCAAAGGCGGAGACATCATAAGATCGAGAACCTATTCCGCGTTCATGCCGCTCATTGCCGTCGCGATCATCTATCTCGTGATCGTAATGTTCTTCAGCTGGCTTGTATCGCTTCTCGAAAGGAGGCTCAAGAACAGTGAGCGCTGATAATAACGTGATCATATCCGTAAAGGATCTGAAGAAATATTATAACGACGGTGAGGTCAAGGCCTTAGACGGTGTCACCACCGATATCAAAAAGGGCGAAGTTGTAGTTGTCATCGGACCTTCAGGTTCGGGCAAATCCACTTTCTTGAGGTCCCTCAATCTGCTTGAGCGTCCTACCGGCGGAACTATCACTTTTGAAGGCAGTGACATCATGGCACCTTCGACTGACATAAATAAACTCAGACAGAAGATGGGAATGGTGTTCCAGCACTTTAATCTCTTCCCTCACCTCACGATCCTCCGCAACATGACAATAGCTCCCATGAAGCTTAACGGTCTGTCAAAAGAGGATGCTGAGAAAAAGGCTCTTTCACTCCTTGAGAGAGTTGGTCTGGCAGACCGTGCGAAAGCATATCCGTCACAGCTCTCAGGAGGCCAGAAGCAGAGGATCGCCATAGTAAGAGCTCTTGCCATGGACCCTGAAGTAATGCTTTTCGATGAACCTACGAGTGCGTTGGATCCTGAGATGGTAGGCGAAGTTCTCGATGTTATGAAGAACCTCGCAAAAGCAGGCATGACGATGGTCTGCGTCACACACGAGATGGGATTCGCAAGAGAAGTCGGCACAAGGGTCATCTTCATGGACTGCGGCAGGATCATCGAAGAAAACACACCTGAGCAGATCTTCACGAATCCACAGAATGAGAGACTTAAATCTTTCTTGCAGAAAGTACTGTAAACACTGATACCGGATCTTTATTAAAACTTCAGGGGTTATCTGTATAAGGTAACCCCTTTTTCTTTGTGATATAATTGCATTCGGAACAAATAGGAAAAATATTTATTTACCCACAAAAACAGACCATTTCTTTACTACATAAAGTTATTATCGGGAGGGATTTTTATGTATTGTGAATCTTGCGGAACGTTTATTCCGGACGGTCAGTCTTTCTGCTCTAACTGCGGTACACCTGCACCGGTTTCTGAAGCGCCTGCTGCAGCACCTGCTCCGGCACCCGCGCCTGCAGCTCCTGCTCCGGCTCCTGCACCCGCTCCGGCACCTGTTCCTGTCGCTGCAGTACCCGTAATGAACCAGCAGCCTCCTATGGCTCAGCCGATGGCACCCCAGCAGCCTGTTCCGGTAGCACAGCCCGTTTACCAGCAGCCTGTTTATTCACAGCCCGGTTATCCGCAGCCCGTATACCAGCAGCCTGCATATCAGTCACCTGTATATTCCAAGCCTGCTCCGGTAAAGACCAACGGTCCTGCAAAGGTAAGTCTCGTATTCGGTATCCTTACACTCTGCTTCAGCTGGATCCCTGCCGTTAACATTTTAACGGTCCCGGTTTTTGCACTCTTAAGCCTTATCTTCGGTACGATCGGAATATGCAAAAAGAAGTACGGCGGTCTGCCTAAAGCAATTGTCGGTCTGGTGCTGACCATTCTCGGACTCGCCGTTTCGATCGGTATGTATGTATATTCTTACAACCAGGTAAAAGCTGTTAACAAGCACGCAGACTTCCTTGACGCGATGGAAGCAGCTGCAGAGATGTTTGATGATATATTCGATGTCTGACAGATATTTCCAATTAACTTTAAGGCTGTTCCAAACGGGGCAGCTTTTTTATTTGGCCGGAAACGCATTTAGCTGACCAAGAGTTAAAAATATTTATGTTATAATCAGGAAAATCAATTTGGAGGAGTTGTCTATGTATTGTACTTCATGCGGATCTTATGTTCCGGACAACGTGGGTATTTGTCCCAACTGCGGCGCTGCCGTAACACCTGCCCAGCCAGTAGCCCAGCCTGTATATCAGCAGCCTGTATACCAGCAGCCCGCTTATCAGCAGCCTGCTTATCATGCGCCTGTTTATACACCTGCCGAAATGCCCAGAAGCAACGGACTTGGCACAGCAGGTATGATACTCGGTATCGTTTCTATCTGCATCAGCTGGATCCCTGCCATTAATATCATCGTATTCATTACGGGTTTCCTGGGACTGGTATTCTCTATTATCGGAGTTTGCAGACGAAACGTCAGTGGCAAAGGTAGAGCCATCACAGGCATTATCCTCAGCGCAATTGCCTTGATCATCACTTTCTCAATGTATTACTATCTTGGCACAACTTATTGATCGCACATTTAATTCAAACATAAAGAGGTCGTCTTGTGACGGCCTCTTTTTTGTTCCTTATTTTCTCTTCCTGAGCGTCTCATCGTAAGAATAATTCTCCTCGATGAAGTCCTCGCCCTTCTGCTCTTCCTTAAATGACAAGCCGGGGTATCCTAACTGCCTCAGAGCTTCGTATACCGCGATGGCGCAGGCATTGCTCAAGTTAAGGCATCTGCAGTCGGCATTCATGGGTATCCTGAAGCACCGGTCGAGATTTGCTCTTAAGATCTCACCCGGAATACCTGTGCTCTCCTTACCGAATATAAGATATATTTTCGAGCTCTCGGAAGCTTTCTTAAAATCGATATCCGAAGGCGGTACCTTGCCGTATCTGGTCATGAAGAAATACTCGCCGTCGTTCTTTTGGGCAAAGTCCTGCCAAGAATCGTAGAGCGTGTACTCTGCCCATGTGATGTGATTGGTCGATGCTCTCCTGAACTCGGGATTATCGATGCCAAAGCCAACAGGCCCTATTATGTGGAGCGTTACGCCTGCCGCAACGCAGGTGCGCATTATGTTGCCTGTGTTCTGCGGGATCTCAGGCTCGAAAAGAACTACATTTATAAGTTCGTCTGCTGCACCGTTCATAACTTTTGATCAGGCCTTTGCGACTGCAGCTTTTCCTTCGGGAAGCTTTGCTTCTTCGGCAATGGAGAAACTGATGTACTTGGATTCTGCGGCAGCCTCTGCGATGTTGAGCATGTGATCGCCAAGACGCTCAAAGTCGGTAAGCATCTCGGAATAGATAACGCACGCATCACCGGAGCATACACCTGATTTAAGTCTCTCGAGCTGGTGCTCTCTGTAGTCTTCAGTCATGTCATCGATCTTCTGCTCCATCTGAGCCATCTTGATATGGACTGAACCCGGCTTGCTTCCCAGGAGAATGTTATATGCTTCTTTAGTAGTTGCGACCATCTGGCTTACTTCTTCCCTTGCCTTGTCGGAAAGCTTTAAGCCTTTCTTCTCAAGCAGATTGGCGTACCCCGAGATATTTGTCGCGTGGTCACCCATTCGTTCTATATTACCCGTGATCTTAAACAACGCACTCATCGCAATCGCGTGTTTCTCGGACATGTCGAAAACCATGGCGTGTGAAATATAATACGAGATCTCTTTATTCAGGTAGTCGACATATTCCTCCGTGTCGTCGATCAGAGTCTGCGTCTTGTCGTTGTTCTCAAGGACAGCCTCAATACTTCTCTGGACGTTATTCCCCGCCATCTCAAGCATTCTGCTGATCTCATTGCAGAGAGCTACGATCAGAACTTCAGTACCGACCTGGTTATTGCTGCTGATCATGTTGGGGTTAAGGTACTTAAGGCAGTGGACACTGTCATCCCCGCCCTTCTTGTCAGGTACGATCAGCTGTACGAGCTTAACGATGAGCTTGCCGAAAGGAAGCAGTATGATCGTTGAAGCGAGATTGAATACAAGGTGCATATTGGCGAGCTGTCTTGCAACATCGTTAGGAGACATGGCTCTTACCCAGTCAGCTATAGGAAGCACATAATATGCGGCAGTAAAGATCGCTGTACCGATGACATTGAACGTCATGTGGAGCATACCTGCTCTGGTGGCATTTCTGGAACCTCCGATAGAAGCGAATACCGCTGTGACACATGTACCGATATTAAGACCGAAGATGATGAACATCGCCTGGTCAAGTGTCATGAGGTGCGCACCGGAAGCAGACATCGCCATAGCCTGGAGCATACCGACACCGGCAGCAGAACTCTGGATGATGATAACGAAGATGATACCTACAATGATTCCAAGGAAAGGATTGTTGATAGATGAGATGATATCCTTAACAACATCCAGCTTGCTCAAAGGCTCCATGGAATCCTTCATCAGCGTCATTGCAACGAAGATAAAGCCCAGTCCGGCAATAGCCTCACCGATGCTCCTGAGCTTCTTATCCTTTACAAGAAGGCAGAAGAAAGTGCCTAAAAGAGCAATGATAGGAGCTACGGCTCCGACATCAAAGGCGATGATCTGTGCGGTAATGTTGGTACCGATATTGGCACCCATTATGACCCACAAAGCCTGGTCAAGGTTCATGAGTCCGGCATTAACGAAGCCTACCGACATTACCGATGTCGCGGTCGAGGACTGGATGAGCGCGGTTATTCCTGCACCGACCAAGACTCCCAATATTCTGTTGCCCGTGAGTTTTGCAAGAACGCTTTTTAATTTTTCACCTGCTATCGCCTGCAGACTTCCGCTGGTGATCTTAACGCTATATAAGAATAAGGCCATTCCGGAGCAAAGCCCCAATAACGCCGGCCAAATATCTACCATAAAAACACGCCTCCGAATCGGCAATCAAATAAACCCATTTAACACACACCTAATAATATTGATGAGGTCATGAGTTTTCAAGGCTTTTGGCTAAATATCAAAGTCTTTTTTGGTTATCAGAGAGCGCATTTTCAGCAACATATAGACGTGCATCTATATGTATGATTATCAGCCTTTTTCCCGGGATATCTGTCTTATATGCCGACTATCAAATGTTGCTTAAAAACCGTAGCCCGCCGGCTGTTGGTTCTGACACTGCCTGATCGCTTCATCAAGCCTTGCGAGGCATTTCCTCTCATACTCTCTCTCGGAACCGATAGAGAATTTATCTATAACTTCATTTGCCTTTTGAGCATATTCCATTGCCTTCTGAAGATTACGGCAGCAATTGAGTTCGTAGAAAGCCTTGATCCTCATACCGTTAGAATCGGTATCCTTGGCAAGGAAATCGCCGGCCATCTGATAGTATTTCGTGGCGAGCATGGGATTTACGCAGTGATATGAATAGTAAAACGTGAGCGTTATCGCGCAGAAAAGCTCAGCCCTGGAACTTCCCGTGGGTTTTAAAACGCTCTCTATATCGTTTACCGCTTCAGGCATCTTATCGAACATGCCGCAGTAGTCCAGATATTCAAAATATATAGGAAAATACAATATCCTCTCTGCATTCGTCACTTTCTTGAAGTTAAGTTCCTTGACGGATTTAAGATTCAACTGTTCAAAAGGAATGTCTGTCCTGATCAAACCGAGCGCTTCCTGATAATATGCGCCCAGAGAATTCTTATTGTGGAGCTTTATCAATATAATTACCGGAACCAATAACATGCCGAACGAGAATACGAACCATGATTCTCCGAATATCTTGACCAAAGAAGCAAAAAATTCATTCCCGATATTATGTGACCAGAATAAGCACCCGGTAAGCACACCGGCACCGATCAGCAAACCCGTAAAACCTATAGCCAAGAGCAGGTCTCTTTCTTTGTCCTTAAACTTCTTTGGAGACCAGTCTTTGCATTTTTCCATATCATAGACAAGCTCGGCATTAAAACCGATCATCGGCTTATAGCCTCTGGACTCCCACTTGCCGTCGTTTTTCTCATATCTGAATCCCAAAAGACCGATCTGTTTAACCTTGAGTTTGAACATCGGCGCATAGATCATATATAGAAGCATATTCACAAAAGAAGGGAAATGGTATGTTAAGACAGCCAAAAGCAGAGCTATCAACGGATTTACGGCTAAATTGAATAACTCTTCTGCAAATGGCATTTGGCGCTCCCTCCTGTTTAACTGCAACTATTATATAAGTATTTTGACACAGCGGTATCAAAACTGACAACACCAAAACCTTTGGCATAGTATAATTACACCCATCAAAGAGCAGGCAGGTATAAGATGTCGGGCACTAAGAAGTTCTGGACACTCAGATACATCATCATCAACGCGACTTACTTTGCCGTATATAGCGGCATCCATGCATACGCGTCCGTCTTCCTGCTCGAAAAGGGTTTCTCCAACACCCTGATCGGCATCACCCTTGCTCTCGCAAATATCCTTTCCGTAATCTTCCAGCCTATAGTCGCAGGCCTCATCGATAAGCAGGGCAAACTCACGAACCGCAATGTCTCAATGGCATCGACGGCACTGCTTCTCGTAGGCTCAATACTCCTGCTTCTGATAAAGAACGGGATAGTCGTCATATTTATTATTTTCGCGCTGATATATATGGTGCAGATGGTGTACCAGCCGATCATCACGGCGATGTATTTCGAGTATGAGGCAGCAGGCTGCCACATTTACTATGGTCTCGCCAGGGGTCTTGGCTCATGCGGATTTGCGGTCGTATCATTCTTCACCGGAAGAGCGATCGGATGGTTCGGCGTAAACATCCTCATGATCCTGGATATCTTCTTCCTCACAGTCGCGCTGGTCGTACTTTACTTCTTTAAAAAGCCTAAGACCGAAGCGCTCCCTGCGGAGAAAAACGAAGTTGCCCACAACAACCTGTTCAGCTTCATCAAGACTTATCCTGCTTTTATGCTGTTCGTACTGGCTGCCGTCTGCTTCTTTTTCGCGCACAATGCCATCAACGACTACATGATCCAGATAATAACGCCTTTGGGCGGCACGGAAGCGCAGATGGGAATAGCCGTCAGCTGTGCAGCGGTTTTGGAGCTTCCTACCATGGCCCTGATCGACAAGATCATTAAGAAGATCTCCGTTAAGAATCTGCTTCTGATCTCCGCTGCGGCTTTCCTGGTCAAGACACTCCTCATGCTAATCGCGCCCAATATGGTCGTGGTCTATATCAGTCAGGCCATGCAGATGTTCGCATATGCGGTCTTTATCCCTGCCGGTGCTTACTTCGTCAATCAGACGATGGCACGTTTAGACCAGGTCAAAGGCCAGGCCTACATCAACTGTTCCATCACTTTGGGCGGAGTTTTTTCGAGCCTTGTCTGCGGAAGGCTCCTGGACATCAAAGGCCCTCACTTCATGCTGATAGTAAGCCTCGCAGTAACTACCGCAGGTCTCGTGATCGCATTCTTCGCGCTGAAGGTATGGAAAACAAAAACAACAGACGCCAAGGCTTAATTCTTCGCCTTCAGCTCTCTTACCACTTCAAAAACATCCCTGTGCTTAAGCTTTCTGGGCTCGAACTTTAAGATGTTATAAACAAGCTGCATGACAAGCCCCGCGCCGAATGTGCTGATGAGCGTGCCTATTCCGACAGGGCCTCCCAAAAGATATCCGAATAAAAGAACGACTGCCCACAGCATTACTTCGACGATGCCTATCGGTATCTTCTTAAGTCTCTTGCCTAAGCCTACGAGAAGCGCATCTCTCGGGCCGCAGCACTGCCTGCAGCTCATGTAGATCCACATGCCGAGTGCCATGAAAACAAAACCCACAAGCATGATGCCGATGCCGAGCCAGACGTTCTGATTCTCCGGAAAGGGATTCAGATAGTTAAAAACCTGAATGAAGGTGCCCGTAAGGAAAGCATCGATGATCGTGCCAAAGCCGATCCTCTCTTTGAGCAGGATATCGATGATCAGGACAGTAATCGCGATGAGCGTCATCGAGAAACCGTAATTTAGCGGAGTGTGCTTTGCGATGCCCATTCCGAGGCAGTCCCACGGAGCAAGTCCGATATTGGCGTAAATGGTCAGGTGCACGCCGAACGAGAATACGATAAGTCCCAATATGATCTTGAGCCATTCCAAAAGGATCTTTGTAAGGGGTTTCACGTATGCTCCTTAAACTACTTCGCCCTTAGCCTGTCTCTTGGCTCTTCTCTCTTCCCTGCGCTCAAGTCTTCTCATCGCCTTGAGCTTGGCTTCATCCTTATCCCTGAGCATGTAGCCCGCGAAAACAGATATCGCACCGAAGAGTATCAGCAGGATGACGCTGGCAGCGGATGCCATGGCATAGTTATAGGAGCTTCTGAACGCAAGTATGTAGATATACATCATGAGCGTCATGTTCGGATTGCTGTTGTCGTAGAATCCGAAAACATAAGGTACATCGAACATTCCGAGGCCGTCCATTATCGTTATGACGGAGATAAAGAACAGCACGGGCTTCATGCCCGGCAAAGTGATCCTGAAAAATGTCTGTAACCTGCTGGCGCCATCAACCTCCGCAGCCTCAAAGACTTCCGTAGGAATGGTACCCATGCCCGCTACGGCATAGACAAATATAATGCCGAAGTGCATATAGATATTGATGACGATAATAAAGAACGGCAGTGTCCAGATAAACTCAAAGTCTTCAGGCTGGAATCCGAATCCGTCGATAGCGGAAGCTATGAGGACGAATTCTTCCAGCTTTGCAAAGAATGTGCTGAAGAGTCCTACGAAGAACAGACCCATGATGTATCCGGACAAAACCTTAGGCATGAAGAAAGCCGTCTTGAAGAACATCTTGCCCTTGATCTTGTATCTTCTGTCAGTAACTACGGCAGCAAGCCAGAACGCCAATATCCATTCCGGGATGGCCTCGCAGACAAAGAAAAAAAGCGTGTTCTTGAGCGCCTTTTGGAACATCTGGGACTTAAGGATATATTGGAAATTGAAATACCAGGGCTTGCCCACATCCCAAAGCCATTTAAAGTTGGTTTTTCCTGCGCCCTTCAGTTCGGTAAACGCGAGGATGACAGTCCTGAACAAAGGATAAGCATGGAATAAAGCAAACGCGAGAATGAAGGGGATCGAGAAGATGTATCCCCATTTCGCATAACGTCTTGAAAGCAGTTTGTTTTTTCCCATTTATCTACCCTGTCTGAAAAGATCAGTTATTATCTCTTCGTTCTGTTCTTCTTGGCTTCCGGCTTTGCGGCTTTTTCATCCGGTTTTGTCTCTGCCTTGGGCTCAGCTTCTGACTTTGTTTCAGTCTTGGGCTCAGCTTCCTTTTCAGCTGTTGTCACGTCTTCAGACTTTTCCTTGGCAATATCTCTGATGTCGGCTTTTCCTTCGCCGTCATCTAACAGAGAAATATACATGGGCTTGACCTTCGGCCTCGGAGGGCTGAACAGCTTATTCTGAACGCTCTCGGTGATCTTCTGTTCGATAACACCGAACAGGACTGAGAGGATCATGACGGATACGCCGTAGATCAGGAGATTGTTCTTAACGTCTCCTACCTTGATCAATACATCCGGGACCTCAATGAAGCGGAGCACAGTGAGCGCCGCGAGGTTCATGAGATATGTATGGAGCGAATACTTGCCGAAGAATCTGGTAACCGGATTGTTTACGTGGTACTTCATCATGAAGATGAAGATAGTAAATACAAGGATAAAGAACAACGGGACCTGGCAGAAGTAAGTGATGATCTTCTTATCGAGTTCATAACCGTTGCCGTCCCACTCTGTCCAATAACCGAAGTGGCTCTGTCCGAACGAAGAAAGCTGGTAGCAGAGCATCGTGATGGCCAAAAGGATATGGAACTTGAGAGCGTAAGACTTCTTGAAGAACGCGACGATCTGCTTTTCGTAGTTCGCGAAAATAAGACCCGTAAGGAATGCCGGTGCAGCGTTGACCCACCATTCACCGTTGAACCAGAAGATCTGCTGGTCCATCCACCATTTGAAACCATTCTCGAAGAACGCTTCGTCCGTCCACCATTGGTCAGGCCCTGCCCAGTATGCGAAGTGGCCGACGCACATGCCGCCTGCACCCATCGCGAGGATAAATACGAATATGATCGCGAAGCATACGGGGCGGTTCTTGATAAAGCGGAATGTCAGGAAGAATACGAGGTACAGGATAGCAAGGACTATCGGGAACCATGCGTATCTGTTCATCATCGTAAAGCCCGAAAGGTTCGTGAGCCACTGCACCTTGTCGAGCGGATACTTGACGATGAACATCAGGAGTCCGTATATCAGAACGTTTACATAAAAAGGAACGACGATCGACTTAATGATCCTCTTCCTGATAAAACCCTTGAGATAATCTTTCTTCGCATCGAGACTCTTGATAAGACCAAAGCCCGAGCAGAAGAAAAAGATAGCTACGAAGTAAGCGCCGGCATTTACGAAGGGAGAAAGGACTCCTTCCTCCTGGAAGAACGGCTCTTGAGAGATGTGATGGATAATGACTCCGATAGCGGCAAAACCCCTGAGTGACTTCATCACTTCAAGGCTCGTAAAATCCTCATTGAATTCATTCTTCTTGCCGAATTTAGAGCTCGCGCCCCAAATGAAAAGAATGATAAACGAATAGCACACGATCTGGCTTGCTATCGTCCAGCCGGTCATACCGCCAAAGAATTCTCCCATATTAACCCCATAAAAAACTTAGTGCATTTTTATGCATCCTAATGGGGATTATAACATATATAAATATTTTTTCTATTTTAGAGGAATGATTATCACGCCTTTGTTCATGGCAAAGACAAGTCTTTCTCCTTGCTCTGCCCCCGTCAGTTCAACGCCGAAGAAGGCATCATTTACGAAGCCGTAATAGTACTCGTTCTCATCCTTATCTTTCATGTGGATGCTCCAGTGGCCCATGCCGTCGTAATCGGCACTCGTCACTATCAGATTTGTTGTATTCATAAGATCCTTGCAGTTGCCGATCTTCTCAAGCTCTATATCGCTGCTCAGTTCATTTGAATAAGTCATAGGATACGGACCGTCCTCATTCGGTATGTGCTCGGGCTCTATTCCGTCTTTTGCCACGAAGATATCGCCGTATTCATAATCCTTTGGAGTGTGATACCACACCACTGCCATTGTTTCTTCGCCGTAGAAATATCTGAGCCTGATATTCTCGTTATATTCGCCCATAGTGCCTATCATGACGTAGTACTTGTCCACATCAAGATCAGGCTTGGTCTCCGTGGCTTTTGCTTCCTCCGAACGCTCAGAACGCCTTTGCCTCCTGCTCTTTTCTTCCTTGCAGGACGTTGCTGTTACAGTTAAAACTGCTGCCATCATTGCAGCTGCCAAAATCTTTAAAATCTTCATCTTGATTCCCCCATAATGCGGCTTGCAATTCCGTCCCGCGGCTTTTCTGCGGGACGGCTGTTTTCATCTTCAATTCAATACGGTAGTTTAAGTCTCTCCGGTATAGCCTTCAGGATAACCCGTCGGATCAGTGCCTATGAAGACGCCGTCATCTGTCTTCGTAAAGTATGCGTAGTAGACATTCTCGTTGAAGGTTGGTCCGCCGCAGGCGATCCTGTAATCACCGGGCGCAAGCTCTCCGAAAGGCGACAGATCGTATGTCATCGTAATATCAGCGCCGGGCCCTATCTCATGCATAAGATCGTGGACTGCGTAGTCTTCTGAAGGCACATAATACCACTGTCCTTCGATCAAGACTTCAAGCCTGTAGTACTCTCCGAAGCTCCACGGTTCATCGCTGATGTTCGTGAACTTTACGTTCGCCTTATCACCTTCCAAGCGCACGCTTACAAGGATGAACTGCGTGCCCAGGCTGTCGTTTACCGGTTCAAAATTGTATGCTTCCGTAAACCCGGGCGTGGTCGTTGCAGGCATCTCGGATGTTACGGTCTCAGCTTCGGTGAATGCCTGCCGGGCTGTTGTCGGCGGGACTTCTTTTTTCTTTAACGCTAATCTTACGAAATTGGCAGCAACGCCAATAACGACTAAGAGCGATGCGGCGACTGCAAGGAGAATGCGAACGTCAGCACGTTTTCTTGCCTTCTTATATGTTTCTGCTTCCTCGATATATTTGTCGTCGATGTTTTCGAGGACTTCAAGAAAATCGATCTGTCTCATAATTCGAACCCCCTTCCGATCAAATAATCGCGGAGGTTGTTTCTTATGCGGCGGACGGATACGGAGATGTTGTTCTCGCTCGTGCCCATCCTTGACGCGATAGACTTCACATCGTCGGCATACCAGTAACGGCGCACGAACATAACTCTCTTCTCCACAGAAAGCGTTGCGAGAAAATCGTTGACTGCTGCTGTCAGATCAGCGCGGATAGCTTCCTCTTCGGGATCAGGCTCCCCTGATACGATCTCGCGCACTTCATCAAGCACGACGGTCATTTCATTGCCGCCGCGC
Source organism: Clostridiales bacterium (assembly GCA_017554745.1). Taxonomy (GTDB): domain Bacteria; phylum Bacillota; class Clostridia; order Saccharofermentanales; family Saccharofermentanaceae; genus Saccharofermentans. The sequence continues at coordinate 23,510 of JAFZHS010000006.1, forward strand.
TTTTCTGCGTTATTCAGCTTATAACGGTTCAGCGAGATATTTCTTGTGATCTTGCCGATGAAGGCCGAGAAGATCGAAGGCCTCTTAGGCGGGATGGATTCCCACACCTTAACGTATGTGTCGTTGACACACTCTTCGGAATCTTCACGGTTAAAAAGAATGTTGTTTGCGATCGCAAAGCAGTACCTGCCGTACTTTCTCGACGTCTCTTCGATCGCAGCTTCATCTCTGTCCCAGTATAAGCGGATAATATTCTCGTCTTCCATAAGAACATCCTCCTTTACTTATACTGACAACTTTTAGAGATAAATCTGACAGCAGATTTTAAAAAATCTTTTGTTTACTCTGTGACCATTTCACCCACAGTCTGAAGGTGATCATTCTCGACGCACCATTCTCCGAATTTCTCGAAAACGTCTTCGCCGAATAACTCCTTAATGGCAGTGGCAAATTTATTGACCTCTTCTTCACTGTATTCCATTCTGTCATAGTTGATGCCCATCTCTATGATCTTATCGTTCAGCTTTTTATATGTATCGCTGCCGTTAAGTTCATACAGGTACATAAAGAGATATTTGCCGTATGTATACTGCGCGCCTCTCTCAGCTGAGGACAGGGTCATATAATCTTCAATGAAGATCCTTTCCGCATTCTCTGAGTTAACCTTTTCCGGAAGCGAATAGTCATCAAGATTGCGTCTTTCCTGAGCCACACCTATGGACGGATATTCATCGGCAAGCGCTTCGATTACAGAATACCCCATGTATTCGGCAATTCCTTCGGTAATGATCTCCGTCGTCCTGTGATTCCTCTCGGTAATAACATGCGTAAGCTCATGGGCGATATCGGTATAATCCAGATAATCGTTTATGTAAGACGGGTTATCCCTGTAATAAGGAACGGAATTTAATATTTCTTCTGAGAACATCTCATATATTACGATAACCGCACCTTCACTGGTTGCGGAAGATATCCAGCCCTCAGGCTTGTCATCAGCCATTAAGAAGATCGGGATCTTGGTGCCGACCCCCACGTTATACCACGGATATTCTCCGTCAAAATATATGGAGACGTTGATCATCCATTCACAGTATTCATATGTGTCAGGACAGGAAGACAATCCCAATTCAGCTTCAAGCTCATCAATGATAGCGTCAACATTTACTTGGAAATCGCCGGGAATATCGATGCCCTTATCTATGAAAAGAACATACTTCTCAGACTCAAGGTAGCAATAATCAGTCGAAACAAAATGGTGCTCTTCTATGCCGTCGAGCTTTACCTCTTCATAAGGAAGTTCATTAGGCGCTTTGACACAAAAGCCCTCATCTATTTCACCTTCGATCTGGACTTCTTCAGAAGTAGTTGTTGTGGGATCCTCCCAGATCGTCGCTTCACCGGCAGTCTGAAGACATCCCGTCAACATAGTTGTCGTAGCCAGCAAAGCCGCGCCAACGGCATATAAAGGTTTCTTTGAATTTGTCTTAGGCTCTATTTTCATAAACTGTCTCCTATAACTGTACAAAAACCTATCCGTAACTTTTATTATACCATCTGCAGAAAAGCTCAATCTTCATGATCAACCCCTCCTCATGAATATAATCTATATCTTCTATACAGTTTAATAACCGGAAAAGTTGCAAAAATATACCCCGCAGATCAGAAACCGCGGGGCATTTCATAATGATTTGTGCGTCAGTTCAGAAACCGAGATTGTCGTTTACAAGGATTACGCTGATCCTTCCCTCATGTCTCGAGAACCTTGTGATAAGGATCTGACAGCAGATCGTATCGGGCGACTTGCAGTTGAAGCACGTGCCCTTTTTCGAGCAGGGCGTATCAAGACCGAAACGCTGCGCGTTGATCGGAGCTGCAACATTTCGCGCGCGCTTCATGGCTGAATCGATATCGTTGCAGACCTTGTTCATGCCGACGATGAAGATAACGTGCTTGGGGCCCTGGGCTATCGCGGAAACTCTGTTGGAATTGCCGTCAATGTTTACGAGGATCCCGTCATCAGTCATGGCGTTGCAGCTTGCGAGAAAATAATCAGCATCGTAAGCCATAAGCATGGCCTGTCTCTTGTCCTCATATGCATCGCGGTCGATGAAATTATAGTTTCCGTTCTTGAGCGCCTCCGACAAGCCGATCTCATGAACGCTCATTCCGCCGCCCATTGAGATGGAGCTGCCTTCGGGGATCAGGTCCAAAGCGATCTTCAGAGCTTCTTCCTTGCTTGCTGCATAGTAGCCTTCCATGTTGCGTGACTTCAAACCTGCGATGGTCTTCTGTGCCAGAAGTTCGTTTCTTTTTGTGATGTTTGCGTCCATAGATGAGTCCTCACTTTATTTAATTATTTCCGCCAGAATTTTACCGAGTTTGCGCTGTCCGTCTGCATCGAGATGTGCACCATCCACATCGCTCGCCTTTACGTATTCTGCAGCATCAACGAATGTGCAGCCGTACATATCGGCAAGCTGTTTGTACCAGGGAGACAGCTCCTCCGTCAGCTTCTTTGCATTCTCATAGCCGAAGCTGTCACCGAGCCATGAATCCTTGATGGCATCCGAAATGTGCGGCGGTGATACAAGAATGACCTTGATCTTATCCTGGCATCTGAAACGGTTATAAGCCTGGATCTTCTCGAGCATGATCTGCATCTCGCCCGCGATATCCATCGAAGAATAAGAGAACTTCCTCTTGCAGTCGTTGGATCCGAGCATGATGATCACATAGTCCAGAGGCGTATGGCTCTCAAGGCAGGGACCGATATAAGCAAGGCCGTTCTTCTCGCCTTCTGCAGGATCTTCGGTCGCGATCGTCCTGCCATTCTGGCCTTCTTCGATCACCCTGTATTCATCGCCCAAAATCTTCTGCATGACGCACGGCCAACGGCTGTCTTCTTCAAACCTTATGCGGTTTGCAGGATCGTAACCCCAGGTAAGTGAATCACCAAAGCAAAGAATTCTTTTCATGTTCGCACCGCCCGAAAAATTATTCTATGAATACTATATAACAAAAAACGACCGGACTGCTCGTGAATGTGTTTTCTGCCTCGACGGATAAAAAGACAAATTTTCTCTGCTTTTATCCGTAATCTCGTTGCGTTTCACTGCCTCAACCACGCAATATTACGGATAAAACAGCGTGATTTACTCTTTTTATCCGTAATGATCGCTAATCCAAGCTTCTTATCTATGGAAAATTACGGATAAAACAGACTGTTTTCGCGATTTTATCCGTCGGGCAAATCTCGAAAACAAAAAGAAACCCGGTAACCAAAGCTACCGGGTGTATTTGGCGGAGAAGGAGGGATTCGAACCCTCGAAACCCTTTTGGGGTTTACACGATTTCCAGTCGTGCGCCCTCGACCAGGCTAGGCGACTTCTCCATAATCCTTGCTATAAGGACCAAAATGCTCAATGATTGTATAATCTTTGGGTACCTTTGTCAACATTCAAAGGCATTTCTGCCATGAGGTTTTATTGTCAAGGCATTATTACTGTGTTATACTTCATAGGCTTTGATATGCCCCCATAGCTCAGTAGGTAGAGCGCATCCATGGTAAGGATGAGGTCTCCGGTTCAAGCCCGGATGGAGGCTCCAGTTTTAAAAAGGAACACCTTGCTACTACGAACAGTCCTCGGCGCTAAAGCGCCTGCGGAACTAGTAGCAAGGTGTTTCTTTTTGCTTCGCTTCTGAAAGCTTCCGGTGAATCCCAAAACTAATAACAGCAGGGTGTTTCTAATATTTTCAGCATTTGCGGATTAAATATACATCATCACCACGCCGGCGACCAAAGACGCAAGGCAGGTTCCGATCGCAACGATCAAAAGCGACCTTTCAAAGAATCCCAGTATCAGCGATACGCCGAATCCGATAAGAGCCGTAATGAACGATCCCGTAGCGTAAAGGATCGCGGGGAACGTCATGGCTGACAGTACCGTGTAGGGAATGTAATCAAAGAAAGCTTTGACAGAAGGCTTTTCGAGCTTTTTGCGGAACAAAACAAAGGGGATCATGCGCACGAGATAAGTCGTGAGCGCCATTGCGATAAGGAGCGGGATAAAGATGCCGCTGTCGAGCTTGCCGCTTGCATTGTCTGCTGCCGCAGCTGCTTCTGCAGGCTTATAGCCCGGCGCAAAGATCACAACGAGCGCTATAAGGATAATGCCTGCAATTATCGAGGTCACGGTTCCTGCTTTTCCCGCGAGCTTTTTTCTTGTAAAGACGACGATCAGCGCCGAAGCGACTGCTGCGATGATTATCGCAAAGCCGGCCGTGACATATTCTGACAGGACAGGCACATAGAAGAACAAGCAGGATATTATGCACGCCAAAAGCGAGCCGCAGAGTATGACCTTGTCGTGCTTGGCCTTGGGCAGCACGATCGACACGAACATACCGTAGATGCCGATGGCGAGCGCGTTCGTGAGAAACTCCGGAAAAACCTGGCCCAGCAGCGCGCCGATCACGGTGCCTGCCACCCAGCCGATTACCGGAAGGACCGTAAGGCCGAAGAAGTACCTCGCACCGAATTCGTGTTTCTTGCTGACCGCGACGCCGAAGATCTCGTCAGTGATGCCGTAAGCCAAAAGCACTCTCAGGAGCGGGGTCATGGTCTTGTCCGCCTTCTGCGAGAGGGCGATGCCCATCAGAGAATAGCGGAGATTGATGACGATCTGCGATATTATCATCGCAATTATCCCGCCTGCAGTCACCATTATTTCCAGTCCGGCAACCTGACCTGCGGACGTGATGTTGGTAAGTGAGATTATGCTGGCCTGAAGCCAGGACAGACCCTTAGAGACAGCGAGGATACCAAACGTGAAAGATACGGACAGGTATCCTAAACCAATGGGGAGACCGTCTTTGACGCCCTCCCCCAATGTGTATCCTGTAAACTCTGTCTCCGTGGAAGCTTTAGGCATAAAGCGCTCTTATCTCATCGAAAGTAAGGTAGATATCAAGAGTTGCCTTGGCTTCTTCTATGGCCGGATCACTGAGATCAGCTATCTTCGTAACAGTCTGGGCTTCGGTGTCGACCTGGTAGAGGGTGCCCTCTGCGATGTAATACTTATAAACGGGATCAAATGTGCCGTCATTGTAGATGGTCGTGCGCGCGATAAACATTGCATCGCCCATATTGAAGTACTCGTCGACCTGCATGCCGTTGCTGAGCGTCTTCTCCATCTGGAGGACCTCAAACTTATTGTCATTTGTAAGAGTATATTTGCAGATTGCGGGTACGCCGCCGGGCGTAGCGCCTTGAGTCTCCTTGGATGTGGTCTCACCCAGGTGATCCTTCATGAACTTATTCAGCTCGAGGTTGTAGTCGTTGATCTTCTTATCCAAGACCGAAAAGGAGTACGGACCGTCATCTACAGACTCTGCACCAGACGAAGATGTGCCTGTCTCATCTGAAGATAACTTCTTTGAGCATGCCGTACCGGCAAGGACTAAAGATAAAGCTAGTCCTAACGCGATCAAATTTTTCCTAAATCCCATTTTCATGTTCAGCTCCTTTTTAAGCTACATCTGTTCTCTACGCCGATAGATTATAGCACATGGGCGCTTGTCTTTCTTGTCACGCTCTTTTTATATAAAACAGATTTGTGTTATATTCAATTTTAGTAGTGACATTATATAGAGAGGAGACGCGCATGAAGGCTTCGAAGCTTAAGGCAACCGGTGCTTTGGTATTGGCAGCAGCAATGCTTTTTACCGGCTGCTCCAAAGTAAAAGAAGAACCGCCTGTCGAGCTGGCTTCCTTAAAGATAGCAGATGAGACTTCCTTCTACGCCGCCCTTTCCGAGATCGACATCTATGAATCCGACACCAACGTTATGGAGAACACCGCGTTCAAGTTCACAAACAGCGACGCGCAGTTCGAAGTCATCATAAGCATCGACACGAAGTCCGATTTAGGCAACGTCTACAGCTATACCCGCTGCACTGACGAGGCTACCGCAAGGGCTTTGTTTGACTATTATTTCTACACATATTCATCCGTACTTGAATCTGATGATTTCACCGGTTCCAAGGGCTACAAAGTGCTTGAGAATCACGCTTATCTTCTGATAAGCGGTGTCTGCGACAACATGCCTTATCACGATGCGCTCTATCTTTTGGGCGACACGGTCGTCGTTGCTTTTGAAGGCGCAGGCGATCCGGCCAACAAGAAAGAGATCGATACGTTCTTAGAAGCGCTCAGGTATCCAACGCCGTAAGACTAAAACTGATTCTGATCCGGGGCGCTCCGATGGGGGTACCGGGAGCAATTTTTGAATTGCTAAAAAGTGTAGTAATTTGCACCCCCTATGGACGCCGGATGTGCAATTGTCCACTCGAAAAACGGCCAACAATTGCACAAGAATGAACTTTTATGCAATTGTTGAGGCTTTTTTTACGCAACAATTGCAATGCCCAAATCACGCACGTTTTGCACACGAAGCAAAGACCTGCTTTCAACCCAAAGCCAATTCAAACAAGTTCGGATGTTTATCAGCAATGATAAAAGCGTCTGTCCTCACTAAACAAAGAGGCCGCCCCTTTCCGGGACAGCCTCTTTAGAAATATCAGTTCAATGCTGATTACTTGACCTGTGCGTAAGCGATTGCGTAAGGCTCTTTGCACTTCTCGTCAGCAGCCATGACTACTACGTAGTAACCCTTCTGCATCTTCTTTGCCTCGTACTCGATGTCATAGAAGTAAACACCGTTGTCGTACTTGGTAGGAGTTGTGATTGCCTCGTAGACGGGCTCCTTAAGGTCGTTCTTATCGAATTCCTTATCTTCACTGTAGTAGTATGCGTAGTAAACTTCGTTACCCTTTGCAGCCTTGTCTACTTCGATAGAGAATGCGAGGACCTTTGTGCCCTTAGCATAGACACCGGGCTTGTCCATTGTATGGTCATAGTCCCACCATCTTGCTTCTTCGATGTAATCGTTGAAGTCTTCGTTGTAGCATGTGTAGCCCTGCTTCTTGTCGCTGTCAACGACTTCGAGCTTCTCGAAACGGTCGATGATCGTACCGCCGAAGCTGAAACCGCCGGTCAAAACGAAGTAAACGCCGGCACCGATAAGTGCAAGTGCAACTACGCCGGCAGCAATAAGACCAATGATAAGGCCTGTCTTGCTCTTCTTCTTGGGTTCTTCTTCAGCAACCGGAGCAGGTGTCTGGATAGGACCTGAAGGCGGATTGAAAGGAATCGGCTCAGGTGCAGGTGCGGGAGCAGGTGCTGCCGCAGCCTCAGGAGCTGCAGGTGCTTCAGCCGGAGCGTAAGCTGCAGCGGGTGCTTCGTAAGCGGGAGCTTCAGGAGCTGCTGCAACAGGTGCTGCTTCAGCAACAGGCTCAGCTACGGGAGCTGCCTCAACAGGAGCTGCCTCAACGGGAGCTGCCTCAACTGCAGGTGCGATTGCTGCAGCAACAGCAGGCTCTGCAACAGGTGCTGCCTCTGCAACAGCCTCAGCAACGGGAGCAGCCTCAACGGGCGCTGCCTCGACAACGGGCTCAACAGCTTCAACTGCAGGTGCAACTGCAGCGGGTACTTCGGGTTCAACTGCAGGAACTGCCTCAGCAACTGCTTCAGCTACGGGAGCTGCTTCAACAGGTGCAGCCTCTACGGCTTCAACAGCAGGTGCGACTGCTGCAGGAACTTCGGGTTCAACTACAGGTACTGCCTCTGCTACTGCCTCAGCTACGGGAGCTGCGGGCTCAATAACAGGAGCGGGTTCAACAACGGGAGCAACAGGAGCTTCGGGAGCTGCAGGTGCTGCTTCTACGACAGGAGCGACAGGTGCAACAGGTGCTGCGGGTGCTTCCTCTACGGGAGCAGGGTTAGAAGGTCTGAGCTTAGATCCGCACTTAGCGCAGAAAGCGGCGCCTTCCCTTACCTGGTTTCCACAGTTAGGACAAAACTTAGCCATATATTATCCTCCTTAAGTTATCTAACTTATAAATATTACCACATCTTAAGAAGTCTTGATATGTGCTATTAATTAAAAATACGGCAAAGCATTGAGCTCTGCCGTTTTTGAATTTCATGATTCCGGTCTTAAGACCGCGGGAAGCGCGCCAATCAGTTGCCGCTTAAGAAATCTATCGCTTCTATATATCCGTCAAAGCCCTTGCCGGTAATGGTTTTCGAGCAATAGTAAGAGACGTAGGAGATCTGGCGGAAAGCCTCACGCTCGTTGACTTTTGAGATGTGGACCTCGACCGCGGGGATCTGCACCGCCTTGAGAGCATCGAGGAGCGCAACGGAAGTGTGGGTGTAAGCTCCCGGATTTATTACGATGCCGTCGGCCTTGTCGAAATATGCCTGCTGGATGTAATCGACCAGATCACCCTCGTGATTACTCTGGAGGCACTTTACTTCGATGCCTTTGCTCTGGCAGTGCGAAGTGATCAGACTTACGAGGTCATCGTAAGTCGAAGCACCGTAGATATCGGGCTCCCTGATGCCGAGCATGTTGAGGTTAGGACCGTTAAGTACGAGTAATTTCATAGCTTATTTCAACTTTCCCAGGATGTCTGCGATAGCCTTATCGTAGAAATCCTGCTTAACTTCGAATCTGTCGTAGGAGACCTTGTAGTCGCACCAGGTCTCGTACTTGTCCTTGCGCTGCTCATAGAGCTTCTCAACACCGTGGAGTTGTGAGATCGGTCTGTTCTTATCTGTAAGAGCAGTCAAAGGACGCTCAAGATAGAAGACATTGGAGTTGCAGCGCACATAGAACTTGTTGACGTCACGTGTTACGATGCCGCCGCCGCAGGATACAACGAGTCCGCTCTGGGGCAGGAACTCTGCTGCGACTTCGCATTCCATCTCACGGAACTCATCTTCGCCGGCTTCAGAGATGACCTCTGCAGGTGTCCTTCCGAACTTCTCTGCAAAAGCGATGTCGAGATCGACCAGTGTGCGGCCTGTAACAGTCGCGATATTGCGCGCGAGCAGGGATTTGCCAGAACCGGGCATTCCTATGATGGTGATGTTGCGCATGCGGTTCTCAAGCACCTTGATGACCATCTCGATCTTCTCTGCTGCTTCATCAGGCACATAAGCTGCGCCGTTAGCGCTGTCGGGATTGCCGAGCTGCTCAGCTCCTGCGGCATCGCCTGCGAAGATCCTTGAAGACTTATAAGCCTGTGCCACGAGCATCGCAAGGCCGCCGCAAGTCTTAAGGCCAAGGGCTTCCGCATCCTGCAGGAACTTAGTCCTTGAAGGGTTGTAAACGACATCTGCGCATGCTTCGAGCGAAGCGAACTTTGTAAGATCTAAAAGCGAATTATTCACCTTCGGGAACATTCCGACAGGTGTGCAGTTGACGATCACCTGCGCGTCTCCTGCCTTCTCATAGACATTGGAGTAATTGATCTCAGTCTCAAGGTCGCACGCATATGTTGTTGCTGCGCCAAGTGTCTTGAGTGCATAGAAAACTGCGGATGCCGCGCCGCCCGTACCGAGCACGAGGACACGCTTGCCTTCTACTGAGATGCCCTTTCTCGTGAGCATGTAGATGAATCCGAAGTAGTCGGTGTTCCATCCCTTTACCTTGCCGTCTTTGAAAAGAACCGTATTAACGCTGCCGGTTGTTTTCGATGCATCGTCCAGCTCATCACACATCGCGCATGCATTTTTCTTGTAAGGGATCGTAACGTTGAAGCCCTTGAAGACGCCGCTCTTAAAGAGTGTCTCGAGTTCTTCGGGCTCGCGCTCGATTACGGAATATGAGTAGGATGAATCGAAGAGGCTGTGGATCTCAGGAGAATATGTGTGTGCAAGAGTCCTTCCGAGCACGCCAAACGCAGGCTTGTTCTGGTGGTCCTTGGAGATGTCCATAAGAGTCTTGAAGAGATCCCTTACATAAGGTCTGCTCTCAAATCCCGCGATCTCTTCCAATGCCTTGAACTTCTCTTCTTCCCTGGCAGGAATATAAACATCCATGCCGTTCTCTCTTTTATAATTGCCGATCTGGCGGCATGTCGCCATTCTCTCTTCGAGAAGATCCAGGATGCTGTTATCGATCCCGTCCAGTTTTTTCCGGAGTTCGCTTAAGTCAGGTCTCTCGCTCATGGGCTTATCCTCCATATTAAAGTGATACGAGCAGCAGGTCGTAAAGCGCGATAGCTGCAGCGGCTTCGACTACCGGAACGGCGCGCGGTGCGACGCACGGATCGTGTCTGCCTTCTATATTGATAGTAGTGTTTTTCTTTGCTTCCAGATCGACTGTCTCCTGTGCTTTGGAGATAGACGGCGTGGGCTTTAATGCGACATCGAAAACGATCGGAGCAACATCGCCTAAGCTGATGCCTCCCTGTATTCCGCCGCTGTGATTTGTCTTAAGCGTAAGATTGCCTTCCTCGTCAAACATAAACGCGTCGTTGTTCTCCGAGCCCTTAAGATCAGAACCTTCAAAACCGTTGCCGAACTCGACTCCCTTTACTGCAGGGATCGCGTAAAGGATCTGCGCGAGCTTTGCTTCGATACCGTCAAAGATCGGTCCTCCGATGCCTTCGGGATATCCGTAGATGACACACTCGATGACGCCTCCCACAGAGTCGCCTTCTGCGCGCGCCTGCTCGATCTTCTCCTTCATGAGATCGCCCTTCGCATCATCGATGACAGGGAAATCCTTGTCCTCCACTTCAGCGAGTCTGTTCCTGAATGCTTCGTCATTTACACCGTGATCAAAGTATGTGTCATCGCTGACACCTGCGACCTTCTTGAGGTGCGCGCTGATCTGCACGCCGTATTTGCTGAGCTCCTGGAGTGCTATCGATCCTGCGATGCAAAGAGGCGCGGTCATTCTTCCGGAGAAGATACCGCCGCCTGACTTCGAAGCCTCATCACCATAGAGAAGCTTTGCTGCGTAATCAGCGTGTGACGGTCTCGGACAGTTCATTATCGATGCATAATCTTTGGGCTTCGTATTCGTATTTACGATATATCCGTGGAGCATTGATCCTACGCGCTCGAAAATAACCTCATCGGCTTCTTTTCTGGGTGTGGACCAGGCATTCTTACCCGGCGCGCGGCGTGCCATAAATGCAGCTGTTTTCTTGGGATCAGGCTCAACGCCCGAAGGGAGCCCGGTGATGTATACGCCGATAGTCTCGCTATGGGACTCGCCGTAGATCATTATGTCGAGAGCGTCGCCCTCATATGTGCTGCTTGAATTCATTATTGGCACATCTCCTTTAACAATATCTTCCTGAATTCAGGAAAAGATTTATCGAGGCAATCGATGTTATCAAGTTCGATATCTTTGCCTGTGGCTGCTGCGCACAAAACTGCCGCCATAGCCATTCTGTGATCGCCCGACGACGTGAGCACGATATCGTCAGCGGTCTTATTTATATATTCTATCGTAATAGTGTCTTCTTCGAGCGTTACATTTGCGCCGATCGCGGTAAGCATTTCCGTGATCGCCTTCGCCCTGTCAGACTCCTTGATGCGGAGCCTCTTTATTCCTTTAAGAACTGTTTTGTAAGCGCGGAAAGCACCGGTGACTGCCATATACGGCACGATGTCCGGTATGTCGCTGCAGTCCATCTCGATCGAGGGCCTGATGGGATTGATCAGGCTGTCCTGCACGAATACGGTATTGCCTTCCACAAGATAGGAAATCCCCGCGAGCATCAGAAATCTCATTATCGCCCTGTCGCCCTGGACGGACTCCATGTTAAGTCCCGTGACCTTAGCCGAGCCGCCGTGTATCAGGCTTCCCAAGCAGATCAGAAATGCCCCGTTGCTCCAGTCGCCTTCCACTTCGAAGTTTCCGTCCGGGATGGCCGTTGACGTCTTGGCAGGGATCTTAAAAGTATCACCTTCTCTTACGATGTTGATGCCGTACTTGGAAAGCGCATCTACAGTAAGCTCGATATAGTGCACCGATGCGATGCCGCCCGTAACTTCAACCGTCGATTCTTTATCAAAACAAGATAATGCCATGAGAAGTCCTGAGATGTACTGTGAGGAAACAGAGCCGTCAATAACATATCGACCGCTGTCTATATTTCCCGTAACCGTTATCTCATTTGCTTCAACGTTTTTTGTGATCTCAACTCCAACCGGCGCAAGGCAGTCGGCGAGCTCTTTTATGGGTCTTTCAATAAGTCTTCCTTTTGTCTTGAAGACGAGTGTTTTTACTTTGTCAGATTTGCACGCGAGCGCTGCGGGGATCATGAACCTGAGCGTCGATCCGCTCTCGTTGCATTCAAGGATCACCGTGTCGGAGTCCTTGTTCTCGAGCGCGCGGAGGCAGGCTTTTGTAGCCCTGATATCGTCATTATCATCCGGTGATTCTTCAAGGAATTTTCCTCTTGCGCCGAGCAGATAATTAATTATGAGCTCCCTGTGAAAGACCGACTTCGAGAGCGGCGCTTTTATATCCAGATTCAGATTTCTGCAAGAGATTTTCATACGGACAAAAACTTAAGGAACTCCTCTGCTGTCATCTTCTTTATCTCGGCATGACCGATCTTATTTACAAGTATAACCGATAAAGTATCGCCGCGTTTCTTTTTATCGTTCATGGCGCCTTGAGCGATCGCTTCGGGTGTAATGTCATCTGTTACGGGGAGCTTATAGAGCGCAAGAAGATCCTTCATCTTATCAGCATCTTCTTTTGCAAGGGTTCCTGCTCTTACACACGCATCGATAACGATGCCCATGCCCTTTGCGACACAGATCCCGTGAGGCTTTGTAAAGCCGCTGTCGCGCTCGATTACGTGTCCGACTGTGTGACCGAAGTTCAACGTCTGGCGTCTGCCGTTATCAGTCTCATCTTCGCCTACCACACTTGCTTTGTCAGACACATTCATGTAAACGATCTCTTCCAAAAGATCTTCATCAGATCTTATGTCGCCGTCCGCCTTCTCAAGCTTGTCGAAAAGCTCAAGATCCATGATGAACGCGTGCTTAATAACCTCGCCCATTCCTTCGGTAAACACTTCATCGGGAAGGGTCTTTAAGAATGAGATATCTTCAAGAACAAGTGACGGCTGCCAGAAAGCTCCGACCTGGTTCTTGCCCATCGGGATGTCGATGCCTGTCTTGCCTCCGACAGACGCGTCCACCATAGCAAGGAGCGAAGTCGGGAGCTGGATGACCCTGATGCCGCGAAGGAAAGTTGCTGCCGCAAAGCCGGCCATGTCGGTAGTAACGCCGCCGCCAAGACCTACCACAAAGTCAGTCCTGGTAAAGCCCGCTTCGGCCATCTTGTTCCACATGCCGGCGATCTCGTTTATGTTTTTACTCTGTTCGCCGGCTTCGAAAACATAATCGGTAACTTCAAAGCCTGCGCCTTCAAGCTGTGATTTAACCTGATCAAGATAGAGAGCGGCAACGTTAGTCTCGGATACGATCAATGCCTTAAGAGCGCCGGGGCAGACTCTTTTCGCCTCGTCGCCAAGTGCTTCTGCGGCATTCTTTCCGATAAGGACATCGTAGCTTTTAGATGCTGCGTTTACGTGAACTGTCCTCATATTCCGTCTACCTCCTCCTTGATCCTTCTTCCTTCATCGAGAAGGTCACGAAGGCCGTCGAAATCATCTTCAACCAATGCTTTTCTGTATTTCGCAAGTTCTTCCTGAAGATGGTCGATCTCGAAGATCAGGTTATCCTTGTTCTCCAAAAAGAGCTGTGTCCACATCGTGGGATTGAGCCAAGCGACTCTCGTCATGTCCTTATATGAACCGGCAGAGAATCCCTTGTGATTCCTTGAAGAAGGGCTCTTGATGTAAGCATTAGATACGAGGTGAGCCATCTGCGAGGTAAAGGCGATCATCTTGTCGTGCTCATCGGCGTGCGAGAGATGGTAGCTTCCGAATCCGCAGGGCGAGAGAAGGTTCTTGACTCTGTCGAGCAGGAACATGTCGTCGAATCTCGGCGGTACTACTACCATAGGTGCGCCGAAGAACATGTCTGATCTCGCGTGCGTCATGCCGGAGAATTTTGTTCCTGCCATCGGGTGGCAGCCGACGAAAAGCAAGCCGTTTTCTTCAGCGATCTTAAAGCACTTCTCGCATACTAATCTCTTCGTACCGCACGCATCGATTATCATGCCGTCTTTATTGAAATATTCCTTATGTGCTTCCATCCAGTTGATGCTTGCTTCGGGGTACAAAGACAGGATTACGAGATCGCATTTTCCGAGGTTCTCATCTGTCAGTTCTTCATCAATGATGCCCTGCATCTTTGCCATCTGCGTAATGCTGTTCGTACGGTTCCAGCCGTAAACGGTTGCTTCCTCGTCACTCTTGTAAGCCTTTGCAAATGAGGCTCCGATAAGACCTAATCCGACTACGCCGACTGTCATCTTCATGTTGAATACACTTCCTTTTCGAACTGTTAATGGTGCTCATATGAGAGCTGATATAAAAAGACGCTGATAAGAAATCAGCGTCAATGATCACAGAATGCTTCTTGCCTTTGCGATCGCGTCCATAACCTCAGTGAACTGCGCAGGTGTGAGCTGCTGGGCTGCATCAGAGAGGGCCTTCTCGGGATTGCAGTGAACTTCGATCTCCAATGCATCCGCGCCTGAGACGACAGCTGCCATCGACATCGGCTTGATGAGATTTGACTTGCCCGTGGCATGCGAAGGGTCACCTACGACAGGCAGGTGTGTGATCTGCTTCAATACTGAGATGGCGCTTACGTCGAAAGTATTTCTCGTGTATGTCTCGTAAGTCCTGATTCCTCTCTCGCAGAGAATAACGTTCGGGTTGCCCTCGCTCATGATGTACTCGGCACTCATAAGGAGTTCCTTGATGGTGGCAGAAAGTCCTCTCTTCAAAAGGATCGGCTTGCCTGTCTTACCTAATGCTTTAAGAAGGTCAAAGTTCTGCATGTTGCGTGCGCCGACCTGAAGGAAATCCACGTCTTCAAATACCGGGATCTGCTCAGGGCTCATGATCTCGGAGCAGATCGGAAGACCTGTCTCCTTCTTAGCTTCGAGCAAAAGTTTGATGCCCTCTTCGTGGAGACCCTGGAAATCGTAAGGAGAGGTTCTGGGCTTGAACGCGCCGCCTCTTAAGATCGTTGCGCCGCATGCCTTAACTGCCTTGGCAGCATTCATGATCTGCTCTTCACTCTCGACAGAGCAGGGACCGGCGATGACTGCGAAATTGCCTCCGCCGATCTTTACGCCGCCTATGTCGATAACAGTATCTTCGGGATGGAACTTCCGATTTGCCTTCTTAAATGTCTCGGATACTCTCGTGACCTTCTCAATAATGTCTAAGCCCTGGAGCATATCGATATCGACTGTCGATGTGTCGCCGATAAGTCCTAAGACTGTGCAAAACTCGCCCTTTGACTCATTGACCTTGAGGCCCTTGTCTTCGAACCAGTTGATAAGGCTGTTGATCTGTTCTCTTGTAGCCGTGTTCTTCAATACTGCAATCATGTTTTTGTCTCCTTCTATTTTAAACGGGTTACGCGTCCCTTCCGGCCGCTGATTTAACTTGAATAAAAAACGCTGCGGGGCTTTAGCGTACCCTGCAGCGTTATTCAAATCAAATCAACTCTTTGGTTTCTTTGGCGCTAGCAAAAGCCGCTTTAGTTCGTCTCCCTAAAGTAGTAGTAATAGCTATACGCATAAAAGAAAACCGCAGTCTTCATAAGGAACTCTCCTTGAATTAAACTGCGGTTATTAAATCACACCTTCTTGCATATTGCAACAACTAATACCTGACGGATTTATGCGAAGTCTTCCAATCCTGTCTTCTCATGGATCAGCTCGATAACGCTGTCCGGCTCCATGTTGAGCGCGACCGCGATCTCGTTATTGACCCTGTTCCTAGCATCGATCAGCGCGCGCTCGTCCTGCGCGTTGAGATGCTTGCCTTCCTTGGCGAGCTCTTCGGCATGTCTGTTGATCAGATAGATCAGTCCGACGATGTCTTCCCTGCTGCCGTTAACGATAATGTCCGTAAAAGTAGCCTTGCGCTCATTGCGGTCCTCGATCCAGCTGCAGTTGTCGATCGGGAGCTTGTCCAGGAGCGCGATGGCCTCCTTCTTGGACGCGACCGGTCTGATCCTGCTGACCTGAGCCTCGTTGTTGAGCGGAACATATACATATTGTGATCTTGCAACAAAGAGAGGCTTGAGAACGTAATATTTCTGCGGCTTCTCTTTGAAAAAGCTGATATCTTTAATGTCGTCGATCTGGCAGACGCCGCTGCCCGCGTAAACGATGTTGTCACCTACTTTGAAGCCCATCTAAACCTCCCTTTCATAAATTAGTCAAAAAATTTTATAAAAATCGCGAAAAACTATTTGTAAAAAACGAATTATGGTATATACTACAAGATTTATTTTAGCATGTGCATAAGAGAATTGCCCGTAGACAATTTCTACAAAAAACGCTCTATTTCGGCACTTTCGTTTGACTTTGTCAGGTTTTCGGGGCGGATTTTGGGGCAAATCTCAGGCAGGAGCCACGCGCTTTGCCCTTATGCCTTTTCGCAGGCTTCCTTGATCCTGTCGATCACGATCTCCAGGGCCTTTATGCGCGCATATTTCTTATCGACAGACTCGAGAATGTACCATGGTGCGAACTCGGTCGACGTCTTTTTTATCATCTCGTCTATCGCCGTCTCGTACTTGTCCCATTTCTCGCGGTTGCGCCAGTCCTCATCAGTGATCTTCCACTGCTTCTCGGGATTTGCCTGACGCTCCTTGAAGCGCTTGAGCTGCGTGCGCTTGTCGATCTGCACCCAGAACTTTATGACAACGGCACCCCAGTCGGTGAGCTCCTTCTCGAATTCGTTGATCTCGTTATAGGCACGCTGCCAGTCATTCTCGGAGCAGAATCCTTCTATACGCTCTACCATGACCCTGCCGTACCATGTGCGGTCAAAGATCGCGATGTGACCTGTCCTCGGGAGCCTCGTCCAGAATCTCCAGAGGAAATGTCTGTTCTTCTCATGCGGCTCCGGGCTCGCGATGGGCAGCACCTCATAACCTCTCGGATCGAGCGCTCCCGTGATCCTCTTGATGTTGCCGCCCTTGCCTGCAGCGTCCCAGCCCTCATATGCAATAATGACCGGGATCTTCTTTCTGTAGATCTTGTTGTGCAGGTCTCTTAATTCATCCTGGAGCTCATCGAGCTTAGCCTCGTACTCCTCGTCTGTCAGCTCTTTGCCCTTGAGCTCGATCTCCTTGAGGAGCGGAGTCTTCTTGAGCGGGAAAACATTCTGCAGGATAGGCGCTGCCGTATTCTTGTTCTTGAGCGCCGTCTCGATACCCTGGTTCAGGAACTCCAGTACCTGGAGCTCTGCGAATTTCTTGTCCTTGCTGTCAATGATGTACCACGGCGCCGTCGGATTATTCGTATCCTTCAGGTACTGGTCGTACACCTCAATAGCTTCATCGTAGTGCTTGTTCTCATAGAGGTCGCCCTTGTCGACACGCCACTTCGTATCCTTGTCGTCCAGGAGCTTTTCGAGGCGCTCCCTCTGCTCCTTCTTGCCTATATGGAAGAAGAATTTCATAACGAGATAACCGTTGTCGACGAGCGTCCTCTCCGTCCTGTTGATCGATTCGATCGTCTCCTCATATTCCTTGTCGCTTAAGACCTCTTCCATCCTGGCATCCGTGACTTCCTCCATCCAGAACGTGTCATAAAAAGCGAACTTGCCCTTCTCGGGGATCTCCTTCATGTACCTGTACAGGAACGGATATCTGAGCTCCTCCTTGGAAGGCTTCGGAAATGTCTTGACCCTGAAAAATCTCGGATCGATATTTTTAATGATCTTACCGAGCACGCTGCCCTTGCCGGCAGCGCCCCATCCTTCGAAGATGACCATTACGGGAAGCCCTGCTTCCTTGATCTTCATCTGCGCTGCGAAAAGCTTACTTCTCTCGTCTTCTATCCTCTTGGCCAGCTCCTCTTCTTCGGGCTTTGCCATCTTCACAAAATCCTTAAGCATATGAGACCTCCGATCTTAACAAAAACGGTCCTTACCACTTAATTATGTAAACCCTAAAGATTATTTGTAAATTGGGATTTGTATGCTTTTAGAGGAATTCAATTGTGCAATTAGAACATGCCCTTGCTGTCAGGCACCGGTCTTCAGGAGTCTGTCGAGGCCGCTTCTCAGTTTTTTATTGAACCCGATTAAGTCTTTGCCCTTTTCGATCAGCACGGATATCAGAAGGCTTGCCGAAAAACAGATAATGAAAGCAAGATACGGATCGGTCAGACCGGCCTTGGGGAATACAACGTTATAGAAAACAGAATGAATATAGAAAATGTCTGCTGAATATGTGCCCAGTTTCTCAAAGAGCAGCGATGCCTTATCGTCACTTCTGAGCATATATACTGCCGCTATCACAAAGATGGCAAAAACCGTGGAAAACGGATCAAATCTTAAATATATGTTTTCGGAGACATAGGGAATATACTCATTTCTCAGGCACAGCAACACAAAGAAGATAACTGCCGCTCCCGCTATGGCAGGCCACCGCCAGATACCGCTGATCTTAGGGAATTTCGAGAAAACTTTGTATTTGTAGAACAGTATTCCGATGACAACGATCATCAGGTACTCATCAAGATATCCGCCGTAGGTGTAGTAGATCTTCCATTTGAAGAACCACACGATCAGAAGAACGGGGATAACCGAGAACCACTTAAGTTTTGTGACAACAAAATATATACCCGGGAACAACACTATGATCAGGAGCAGCATGCTTATATACCAGCCGCTGACGAAAGCCGGTGTGCCAAAATAAAAAGACAGGTTGAACAGGTCCAGGATCCAGATGTAGATCGGGCCGGAATAATACTCAACGACCGACACAGGCGCAACGCACAGATTTATTATCAGGATCACGATATTGCATATCCACAAGGGGATATAAAGCAACGCCAGCCTTTTTAAGACGAATTTGAAATAGTGTTTAGGAGACAGTTTCTCGATCTGTGAAGAAAGACCGTATGCCGAAATAAAAAGAAATATCCATACCACGATCCGTAAATTGGCCTTGATAGGATATATCGCGCCGTCCATTAACCAGTTGTGATGAAATACCAATAACAGGATCGACAGACCTTTAAGAAATAATGTGTCTCGTTTGGTAATCATAGGTCTTATTATCGGAACTGTTTTTCTTCCTTTTAATCAAAAAAGGGGCACCCGCCCCTCTGCTATCAATTAAGATATCCTACACTGCCGGCAGCTCAGCTTGCTCTGATCTCTTCGAGAAGGGTCTCGAAATCAACTCTCTCGAGCTCGACTTCCTCGTTCAGCGCTTCAATGCTTACACCAGCCATTGAAATGATGCTCTGCTCGCTGTCACTTTTTTGATCGTAAGATAAATCATCCATAACAGAAACACCTTATTAAGTTATTTCCCGTATTCTACTACTACATCTCACGATTTTTTTATGACATTTTAAAACGTAACACAAACATCATATTACAGACACCTGCCCCTTCTTCTCAAAAACATTTGCAGTTACGGGGCAATAAATGTATCATTACTGCATGAATAAACAGAAGTTGACAATTATTTTATCTGTAACAGCAGCCGTTCTTATGGTTGTTTTGATCGTTCTCATCGCTGCACGCTCATGCGGCAAGCAGGACACCCTGGTCGAAGAGCCTTCGGGCAGCGTCACGGTTTCTGATGCAACCGTCAGTGAGTCTGAAGAAAGCTCTTCAGATACTGAAGCGACCACCACGGAAGAGCCCGGCGAAGTTATCATTGGTATCGACGACGACATTACAGAGAGCAATGCTGACCAGACAAATGCAAGCTCCGGCGGTTCTAATGGCGGAAGCGGATCCGGCAGCGGCTCGAACAGCGGATCGAACAGCGGTTCAAATGAAGGTTCAGAAAGCAGCGAAGGTGACGGCGTGATCGAGCTGCCTTTCGTCCCGGCTGACGAAATCTGATATCAGAACTCTATTTCCCTGTCACAGATCTCAAGGGCAGCGGTGCGGTGCGTCACGATGACTACCGTCTTATCTGTCAGCGCCCTGAGATTTTCCAAAAGCTTTTTCTCAGTTGCTTCATCAAGAGCGCTCGTTGCTTCATCGAGCAGCAGGACAGGCGCGTCTGAATATAATGCGCGGGCAATCGCGATCCTCTGCATCTGGCCTTCGGAAAGGCCGGTGCCGCGCTCGCCTAAAACAGTATCGATCCCGTTATCAAGTTCAGCGATAAACTCATCCGCGCATGCGATCTTAAGCGCGCGGTCAATGCGTTCATCAGCAGAAGCATCCTCTGATTTCTCAGCGAAGCTCACTATCTCCCTCACCGTTCCGCTCATGAGCTTATTGCCTTGCGGTACATACGCGAAAAGACGGTGCCAGGATGCTTCGAGCGGAGTGCGCGTGCCGTCAGTAAGCTCAACAAAGCGCTCGCCGCCGTCGGGCTTGTAGATACCCATCAGGAGCATAAGAGCAGTGGATTTGCCGCAGCCGCTGTGGCCGATAAAAGCCACGTACTCGCCTTTCTTTACAGCCAGGCTCAGGCCCTCAACTGCTACAGGCATATTATCTTTGCTGACTGCTTCAACCGTATTTGTAGACGGATAGTAAGTATATGAGACGTTGTCCAGGCCGATGCCGGCAAGAGAGTCGCGGTAAAAACCGGCGGCTTCTTCGCGGGACTTTGCGTCCTCAACGATGTCATCGTCGAACTTCTCGATTTCCATGAGTCTTTCAGCACTCGCGAGCATCTGGTACCAGCGGGGCAGGTAGCCCGTGATGTTCGCAAACGGCGACTGGATCTGGGTGATGAGCTGGGCGATCGCAGTGAGCGTGCCATAGGAGACAGTCCCCGTCAGGATGCCGTAAGCGCAGTAGATGATGCCGAATACGTACATGCCGTTCATCGCGCCGCCGAAGCCGAAGTTGCAGATATTCGAGAAGCGGGTCCTCTTCATTCGCGCCTTCTTATGCGCTGAAGCCTTAGCATGAGTTTCTGATTCAGTCTGGTCTTCTGCCGCGAACGAGCGGATCACCGTAAGACTTCCGATCCTTTCCTGCATGAAGACGCGGAGCGCGCCGTCTTTTTCCTGCACGCCCTTGTGGAGCTTTTTCATGCTCTTGCGGAAAGCGAAAGTCAGCAGCGCAAGGACAATTCCGAGAGGGATTATTATCAGCGCAAAACGCGCATCGAGTATCGTGATCATGACGAGAGCCGATATCATCTTGACCGCCATGCCTGCAAAGCCCGGGATGATCTCGGTGTAATTGTTGGCTATGACCGTCGTGTCGCTCGTCAGGCGGTTGAGCCACTCGCCGGAGTGGACGGCGGTGACGCGGCTGAAATCTTTCCTGAGGATGTTATGCATGAGGCGCTCTTTGAAAAGATTTTCCAAAGTGGCGCGTGATAATTCCGACAGCCACCTGGAGATCGCAGACAGCGTCAGCTGGACCAGGATGAGCAGTATGATGCAGACCGAGCTCTGTATGAATGCCTGCTTTTCGCGGTCGACCGCGCTGTTGACGATGTCTCTCAAAAAGACGGCGTAAAGGACACCGCTCGCGCCGTTAAGGCACTGAACGATGGTGAGCGCGAGGATGTAGAATTTCTTCCCCGCAGGAACTTTATAGAGCCATCTGATCGCGTTGTCGTTCATCGTCTGAGGATTTTTCTCGCAAACCGTTTTAGTTTTGAAATTATAACACGCACGGGATAGTGAGCATATCTGGCGCGCACATAGAGCTTATAGCCGAAGCTGTTAAGATCGATCTCTTTTCCTTTGCGGTTTAGCGAAGTCAGTACACCCAATATCTGAGAATCTTTTATGTTGTATTCTTTAGAAATGCAGTTGTCACCCAGGATAACGTATCCGCCCTCCAGCACTTTTACGACGCGGTGAAGAACGTACTGGCCGTTGGGACGCTTATACAAAGCCACATCGAATTTCTTAAGCCGCCCCTCAGGCTTTGAGATGATCGAGATGTCCCTGTCCTGCTTGATCAGGGGCATCATGCTGACTCCGACAGTCGTATAGATCAGCTTGCCGCTCTTCTCGAGCTCTTCTTCGAAGCTTATCATCGGTTCATTCCCTCGTAAGCGACACGCGCGGCATCAGGATCCATATTGCATCTGAGCCTGTAGAGCCCGACCGTATCTGCCATTTTATCTATAAGCGACAGTGTCTTTTGCATTGCGGCCGGATCTGCGGGGCGGTACGACTGCTGTACCAGCATAGGGTAAGCTTCAGAGCGGGTGATCTTCACGATCGAGTTTTGCTCAGCGCGCTCCAAAATGCAGACGGCCTTAAGAGGAACCGCGATCTTATTGGACAGCTTGTGTTTGCCGTCGTAAGGCGTGCCGTAAGCGGTCACGACATCGCCTATATGAAGCAGGGGTTTGTCGTCATTGACCATGACGGCGCGGTTGCCGAAGAGCTTGCGCCAGAGCGCGGTGTGCGTGGACTTTCCCGTGCCTGATTTTGCCGTGAAAACATAAGCCACACCGTCTACTGCTATTACCGAACCGTGGAAAAGGATAGTGTCGTAATAAGGCATCTTCTCAGAGACCTTGCGGTAGACTGCGAGCTCTTCGAGATACGCGTCGGCGTGTCCGGGGGTCTCTTCCCTGGCACGTTCATATTCGATGTCTTCCTGCGAGATCGTAACAGAGAAATCCGCAGGGGCATCCGTGCGGTACGCAGCGCAATACCGGTGAACCTCTTCGTGGATAGAATTCACCTCGACCGTTTTGCCAGCAAACTCATATCTGTCTGTGATCATTCAAGCGCGCCGATCTTCTTGAGTTCTTCGATGACGTGGTCTACATCTCTCTCGATGGCGCCTTCGGGAGCATTGAATCTTTCCTTCATGGCAGCAACGACCTGGTCTCTCGTGGTCTCTTCCTTGAGCAGGTCAACGATCACGCCGAGTGTCTTGTTGCCCTTCACGAGTCCCGAGAACTGTGCGCCGGAAGTAGGAACGATATAAGACTCGCCTTCGGAATTATGTGTAAGAAAATCAGGATTAAGTTTCATAGGTAAAAGATATTCCTTCCCCTTTATTTTTCTGTAATTATATCAGTAGTAAGGCAGCAAGTTGCATTTTGCGCGAAAACTTATTTCGCAAATTGCCTCAAATACACGTCAACACCAAAACCGGCATATTAGTACAATGGCGTCATCGTTAAAAATGAGCAATAAATGAGGTTAACGTAATGATAAGAAGACATGAACTAAAGCAGATCCCTGTCAAAAAGGCAGGCGCGGTGTTACTTTCAGCGCTGATGCTCTTATCGGCAGGCTGCTCATCTAAGACAGATGAGACCGACAGCAAAAAGGATCTTGACGATACAAAGATCCAGACCGAAGATACGACACCTAGCAAAACTCCGGACATCACAGTAGACAATCAGGTCGTTGCAGTCGAGAGCGGTACGGCAGCAGATGTGTCAGCTGTTCTCAGCATTGAGCAGTGGAGCGCGGCGCAGACCTATATAGGTGAGAATTATCTTGGATATGACGTCAAATACGGCTCAAATTCCGGAATCTTTTTCGAGATGAACGGCATAACATATATGGCAGTATCCTGCGCGACCATATACGGCGATTCAGCTGAAGGAAACGGCCAGAAGGTCAAGATCGACATCTGTGTCCTGCCGCAGGAAGCTGCCGAGAATATCCTGAACATCAAAGACATCTCAGCTTATGAGCTGGGCTTCACCGCGCTAGATGCTTCAGACAGCGATATCTCCTACGAATACCGCACACAGGGCTCGCTCCTCATAAAGACCGATCTGACGCCTGATTAATAAAACGGCACGCAAAAAATATTCACCAAAATATAAAGGTCGCCTCAAGCTTGAGACGACCCTTATTTTGTTTATAACACCTTAGTCCTTAAGACTTGATTCCTTTGCACTCGTTGACATACTGTCTGATGGGTCCGATGTCGGTGTACTTCTTAACGCCGTCACCGTCAGGAATGATGAGGACAGGTACGTTAACGATCTCGAACTGCTTAGCGAGCTCGGCGTCATCGTCAGCATAGATGAGCTCATAGTCGAATCTCTGCTCATCGAACATAGCCTTTACAGCCTTGCACTTAGCGCATGTGTGTGTCGTGAAGAGCATCGGCTTTGAGCCTATTGCGTCAGGTGCCGGCTGGAGCTCGGGAAGGTCCTTTTCTTCTGCCTTGCTGATAGTAACGGTAGCAGTCCTGGGCTTCATTGAAGAATTGCAGGTGTCGTATGTCTTTCTGTCCTTGAACTCCTGGAGCTTACCGTCGTTCCAGTTCTTTACCGGACGGTAGTAACCTGTGATACGGCTGTATGTCTCGGTCGGGCCGCCGCACTCAGGGCAAGCTTTAACTTCGCCGGGGAGGTATCCGTGAACGGAGCAGATGGAGTATGTAGGAGACATTGTGTAGTAAGGCAGTCTGTAGTTCTCGGCGATCTTTCTTACGAGAGAAGCTGCAGCCTTCCAGTCAGGGAGACGCTCGCCTAAGAATGCGTGGAATACCGTACCTGATGTGTAGAGAGTCTGGAGGTTGTCCTGTACATCAAGAGCATCGAAGATGTCGGATGTGTAGCCGACAGGAAGATGCGAGCTGTTGGTGTAGTAGTAAACACCGGAAGCCTCGTTAGCCGTGATGATGTCCGGATATCTTGCCTTGTCGTGCTTAGCGAGACGGTAAGCCGTGGACTCTGCAGGTGTAGCCTCGAGGTTATAGAGGTCGCCGTACTTCTCCTGGTATTCGGAGAGCTTGTTTCTCATGTGATTGAGAACGTCAGCTGCAAATGCCTGTGTCTCTTCGTGTGTAAGATCCTTTCTGAGCCACTTTGCGTTGAGGCCTGCTTCGTTCATGCCGACCAGACCGATCGTTGAGAAGTGGTTGTTGAATGTTCCGAGGTAATGCTTTGTATAAGGATAGAGGCCTTCCTCGAGAAGCTTTGTGATCGTGTTTCTCTTGATCTTGAGAGATCTTGCAGCGATGTCCATGAGATGGTCGAGTCTCTTGTAGAAGTCTTCCTCGTCTGTAGCAAGGTAAGCGATACGGGGGATGTTGATCGTAACTACGCCGACAGAACCTGTGGACTCGCCGGAACCGAAGAAACCGCCGGACTTCTTACGGAGCTCACGAAGGTCAAGGCGCAGACGGCAGCACATCGAACGTACATCGGAAGGCTCCATGTCGGAGTTGATGTAGTTGGAGAAGTAAGGGATGCCGTACTTGGCAGCCATCTCGAAGAGGAGCTTGTTGTTCTCTGTCTCTGACCAGTCGAAATCTCTTGTGATGGAATATGTAGGGATAGGATACTGGAAGCCGCGGCCGTTAGCGTCACCTTCGATCATGATCTCGATGAAAGCCTTGTTGACCATGTCCATCTCAGCCTTACAATCCTTGTACTTGAAGTCGACTTCCTTGCCGCCTACGATACAGTTCTGCTCAGCGAGGTCATTCGGAACTGTCCAGTCAAGAGTGATGTTTGTGAACGGGCTCTGTGTACCCCATCTTGAAGGTGTGTTAACGCCGTAGATGAAGGACTGGATGTCCTGCTTTACCTGTCTGTAGTTAAGATTATCGATCTTAACGAAAGGAGCAAGATATGTGTCGAATGAGGAGAAGGCCTGAGCTCCTGCCCACTCATTCTGCATGATGCCTAAGAAGTTGACCATCTGGTTGCAAAGTGTGGAGAGGTGCTTTGCAGGAGCAGATGTGATCTTGCCTACGATGCCGCCCAAGCCTTCCTGGATGAGCTGCTTTAATGACCAGCCTGCACAGTAGCCTGTGAGCATGGAGAGATCGTGAATATGGATATCAGCGTTTCTGTGAGCGTCTGCGATCTCTTTGTCGTAGATCTCAGAGAGCCAGTAGTTAGCTGTGATAGCGCCGGAGTTGGAGAGGATGAGGCCGCCTACGGAATATGTGACTGTGGAGTTTTCTTTAACACGCCAGTCTTCAACCTTAACGTAACTGTCTACAAGATTCTTGTAGTTCAGGAGAGCGGAATTCATGTTACGGATCTTTTCGCGCTGGTTACGATAAAGGATGTAAGCCTTAGCAACGTCCTCATAGCCCATTCTCTGGAGCGTAGCTTCTACGCTGTCCTGGATGGATTCGACGTCTACCTTGCCGTCAACTGCCTTCTTCTCTGCATCGGAAACTGCATTCAAAGCGAGCATGTCAATGATCTGACTGTTAAACTCTCTCTTCTGTGCTATGAATGCCTTCTCGATGGCGCCCGAAATCTTGCTTAAATCAAAGTCTACAACTTTGCCGTCTCTTTTGATGATCTGAAACATGTTCCTCTCCTTAACTCTCTCCGCGGATTTTTGATTGCGGTATTATTTTCTTTGCACCTTCCAAAGCCTTTTCCAATTCAGCGCGGGGCATCTCTGTCAAGCCTTCGCCGTTTAGGAGATCTCCCGAATCGACAAAGCCCTGCAGGAAGTACTTCTCAGATCCTTCCGCCTGCTTTGCGATCTGCTCGAAATCGCCGGCGTCATGCAAAGGCGATACCACGGTGGTCCTGAACTCGTGATCCACTCCGCTTGCCTGGATCACCTTGATGCTTCGCTTGATGAGCTCGACATCAAAGCCCTTGATCCCGACTGTCTCCGCATACTTGTCAAAGGTGTTCTTGAGGTCCATCGCCACATAATCGACATTGCCCTCAGAGAGGATCTTCTCCAGTCTGTCAGGGAATGTGCCGTTGGTATCAAGCTTTACCTTGAAGCCCATCGACTTGATCTTTGCGATAAACTCACCGATGTCAGAATGCAGAAGCGGCTCTCCGCCCGTGATCGCAACTCCGTCAAGGATCCCCTGTCTTTTCTTAAGGAACGCGAAAAACTCGTCTTCGCTGATCCTGTACTCTTCCGGGGGATTGAAAACCAATGCCGGGTTGTGGCAGAAGGGACATCTTAAGTTGCAGCCGACGGTGAATACCGTACAAGCCACGGTCCCGGGGAAATCCAAAAGTGTAAGCTTCTGAAGTCCGCCTAAGATCATGTCCCGTATACCTCGCTTATGTATTGAAAAATAGGTGCGAATGCGCCCCGTTTCTCTACGGGACGCTCTTAAAGATTACCTATATGTTGTGGTTGTGTCAACCTCAAAACCCAATATATTGTGCTTGTAATCAGACTGTAATAATTGAGCAAAAACTTGTCAAACAATAGGGTTTCAAGACTTTTTTACTTTTTTCGGGGCAAAAAAATTTGCGAAATGTAATATTACATTCCGCAAATCTGTCCCAAAATCTGTCTGGGAAAATCAATCTTTCTTCTTCGCTATCCTGTTGAACTGGGGTCTGACTTCGACCTCTGTCACGGCAGCGCCCTCGCGCATGTTAATAACGGATTTGACACACTCGGCTGTATCTTCGGGGAGCAGGTAGCAGCCTTCTTCCTCCGAAGGAGTGAAATCGGCATTCCTGTAGAGCTTGGTGCCCAAAGTAAGATCCGGGCAGACTGTGACTACCCTGATCCCCGTCTTGCGCACTTCCTCGTAAAGGCTCCTGCCGTAGCTTCGGAGCCCGGCCTTCAAAGCGCCGTATACCGCACCGTGCGTATTGATCCTCGTGGAAGTTACGGACGCGATATTGATCACCATGCCCTTCGTATCCTTGAGCTTCGGGAGAAGCGCTGACGTCAGTATCAGGGGAGCTTCGAGATCTACCCTGCACATCTCCTTGATCTGGTCGGGCGTGTTGAACTCCGCGAGGCCGTAGTATGCCGAGCCGGCCGCATTGACCAGCAGATCCACTTTCTTTATTTCAGATACTTTCTTTATAAGAATATCTGTATCTCTTATATCTAACGATATTCTCTTCTCGAAGAAATCCGCATTCTCGGGGAAGATCCTTCCGATGCCGTAAACACGGTAGCCCTCTTCCGTCAGCATCTTCGATATCGCAAAGCCGATTCCGGAAGACGCTCCGGTCACGATCGCAGTCTTTAATTCCATGTGAAGATCTTCTCCCTTCCTATGTGCTTTTGAAGGATCGCGCAGACGTATTCCTGCATCTCTTTGTCTGTCTCTGATTCGTACTGCGCGACGCCGTCCTTAACAGCATAAGGATACCACGCGATCTCCGAATCGGGGTAAGCCTTGCGCATCTTGCCCAGGTAGTCTGCAGATATCCTGAACGAGCCGACGCTGACATCGGTGAGCCCGGCAAAGTCGATCTTATCCGCAGCTTCTTCGATCAGTTTTTTGTATGCCTCTTTGTAATCAGGAATCTTTATTACCGGGTCAAAACAAAGCCTGACTCTCGCGCCGTTCTCAAGAGCCTTAGCCACAGCATTTATGCGCGCGCTGACGGGCGCGGTGTAACGCTCATATTTATTGACGACTTCTTCGGGCGACAGTGTAAACGCATAGATGACGTTCGATATGTTGTCAGTGATCTCAGGCGCTGCTTTGGTCCTCAGCTCTACGAGGATGTCATCGTGCGTGCGCGCCAGTTCTTTCCAGAAATCCGCATGTCCCGTAAGTCCGTTCATCGCGAGAAGATCCGTATCGAATGACGCGCACAGATACATGGGACGCATCCCGGCCATGTCTTCAATGTCCTGCCTGTAGTCGTCGAGATTAACGAAGACGACCATGAAAGACGACGGGTACATTCCCTTCAGATAGCAGTACTCGCAGTCGAAGGGACAGTTCATCATGGAGCTGGCGTAGTAGAAATGCTGATATCCGAACGACTGGCACACGGGCGCTCCTTCGAACACCCTGTTGCCGTCCCTCACCGCGATTATCAGCGCGTTGTGTTCTTTCTGGAGCTCAGGCTTCTGTTTCTTCCTGTCGAAAACATCCTTGTAGTGCTTTATCCTGACAACATTCGCGTCAGGAAACTTATTCATTATCTCCTTTGAGAGAGGGTATCCGGATGCTCTTTCCTCAACGTAGATATGAGTAAATCTCATCGAGCACCTCCCTTCCGGCCTTCTTGTCCTTAGCGGGGAGCCTTCCTTCGGCGCGCATCTTATCTAACAGGTCAAGAAGTTCTTTTTCTCTTCCCGATACCACGCAGTAATGCTCGATGTCGTCTAATTCATTCCGCATATAGTAAGTAAGGCGCAGCTCTTCCCTGACGCTGTCAGGAAGGAACCTGTATTCTTTTTCCGGTTCATTTTCGAGCAGCAGGCGCGCGATCTTCTTTATCTCGGGAAGATGCTCCCTCATCACTTCGGCCACTTCGCCCGCAGACATAAAATCCTTGCCGCTGTCAGACACGACCTTGTAGAAAGCGATGTCGGAAGGCGCTAAGACCTTCAGGACCTTCTCGCATATCAGCGCGGCCTCCATGTCGACGAGCATGCCGTCTTCTACCTCATTGACTATTCCGGGCGATGTGGAAAGAGGCATCTCTTCTATTCCGGACTCGAAAAGAATATCCGGATAATACCTTCTTCCTGTCTCCATCGATGTGATCTCGTTGATGAGGTAGCCCTTGCCCTTTTCGCGGCCGGCGCAGATGCCGACATTCAGCACCTTGTCAGAAGGCTTCAGATCAAGTGAATCCAGTACGTCATTTGCCCTCAGGCCGACACCCGTGAA
This sequence comes from Clostridiales bacterium, assembly GCA_017554745.1. Classification (GTDB taxonomy): domain Bacteria; phylum Bacillota; class Clostridia; order Saccharofermentanales; family Saccharofermentanaceae; genus Saccharofermentans. The sequence goes on from JAFZHS010000006.1 coordinate 53,027, forward strand.
GACCACTTCACCGGGCAGACCGTTAAGGACAGAAGCTTCACATTTAAGTGCCACCAAAATGTACAGCAACGGATTCACCTTCCTCTCTTTTGATAATTATATTATAAAGTGTTAATATTAGTCGTCTTTAAGACAACGGAGGTTAGTTATGGACAGATTACTTACGGGCCTTCAGCCCAGCGGATCTCTTACCATCGGCAATTACGCAGGCGGTATCTCACAGATCGTAAACTATCAGAAGGACTATGAGACATTCCTCTTCGTCCCTGACATGCATGCCATCACGGTTCCCCAGGAACCTGATGCTCTCCACAGGAACATCATCAACGCCATCGCTATGTACATCGCATGCGGTGTCGATCCGAACCTCGAGAACATGCACATCTACATTCAGTCAGAGAATCTCTATCACGCAAATCTGTCCTGGATCTTCGAATGCCACACACCTCACGGCGACCTCACGAGAATGCACCAGTTCAAGGCCAAGTCCGCTCTTCACGAGACTTTCACTGAAGGCCTTGTAACTTACCCTGACCTTATGGCTGCAGACATCCTGCTCTACGATCCCAAGTACGTTCCTACAGGCATCGACCAGAAGCAGCACGTCGAGCTCGCCAGAAACCTCGCGATCAGATTCAACAACCGTTATGGCGAACTCTTCAAGATCCCTGAGCCTTTGATCCCTACGATCGGCGCAAAGATCCGCGACCTTCAGACACCTACGCAGAAGATGAGCAAGTCCACCGATAACCCGAAGGCATCGGTCTTCCTCTCAGATCCCGAGAAGACTATCAGAAAGAAGATCATGAGCGCAGTCACAGACTCTGACGGCATCATCAAGTTTGACGAAGATGAGAAGCCCGGCGTATCCAACCTCCTCACGATCTACAGTGTCTTCACAGGTTCTTCCATCGAAGACGCAGTTGCAAAGTTCGAAGGCGGCGGTTACGGCGACCTCAAGAAGGCAGTTGCTGACGCAGTCGTTGAGAAGCTCGTTCCCTTCCAGGACAAGTACAACGAAGTCCTCTCTAGCGGCATCATCAATGATATCCTTGATGCTGGCCGCGACTACACCAACGAGATCGCGCGCGAGAAGTACGAACTCGTCAGAAAGGCTGTCGGATTCGGCCGCGTATAAGTTTTATATTTCGCGAAAATTCAAACGCCGGAGCTAATATGCTTCGGCGTTTTTTCATGGATTATTTTTTCTATTTTTTCAGATAAGCCCCTCAACAAAAGCCCTGACTTCCTTCATGTCTTCAGTCGGCTCGAATCTCTTTACGACATTGCCGTTCCTGTCGACGACGAACTTCGTGAAGTTCCACTTGATGTCGGGCTTAGACGCAAAATCCTTATCTGCCTTCTCGCACATCTTTCTCATGAGGAGCGCCATGGGTCCCTTGCCGAATCCCTCGAAGCCCTTCTGGGATTTAAGATATGTATATAAAGGAAGCTCGTTCTCGCCGTTAACGTCAGACTTTTTCATCTGCGGGAACTGCGTCTTGTACTTAAGCTGGCAGAACTGCGTTATCTCTTCATCGGTTCCGGGAGCCTGGTCCTTGAACTGGTTGCAAGGGATATCTATGACCTCCAGGCCTTTGTCGTGAAGGTCTTCGTACATCTGCTCGATCGGCTTGTAGTGAGGTGTGAAGCCGCAGCCCGTAGCGGTGTTCACGATGAGGATGACCTTGCCCTCGTAATCCTTGAGGGAGATCTCTTCTCCTTTTTGCGTGGGAACTGAATAATCGTATATGGACATGCGGCGTTCTCCTTTCAATGTATTAATAAGATTATATTGTGTTAAATAATAATTGTCTTTAGAGAACACCGAATCTGCGCGAAAAAAGGCACCCGTCCGGGTGCCTCGATTTACGACTCAATTGGCTAAATGCTGCATCTCATGAACGACGCATGCGAATAATGCGAATCCCAGAAGCATCAGAAAGCAACAGAATCCTCCGAGGAACCACATCTTGTGCTTGAAAGCGAATATTGTAATGGCAATCAAACCGCCGTAAATTACAAAGACCATATGTGCTCCTTACCTGATCTCATATCCGTCTGTCGCATTGCCCGTAAGCGTCAGCGTGTCTTCGTCGCCCAGACGGACCGTGCCTGTGTAAACCTCAGACAGATCAAACTGTCTGTCATCCATTGTCGTAACTGTGAAGCGGATCTCAACGTCAAAAGGCTCGCTGTAATCGTACTTATCATGCAGATGGATCTCAAGGATAGAAAGATCGTATGTGTCGTCCTTCATCTCTGACCAGTCGGCATTGCGGACACCGGCAGAGCCGCCATCATCGCCGTTTACCGTGAAGTACATTGAAAGCTCCATTACATCTTCCGCTTCGAAATTTACGTTGATCCTGAACTCCTTCATCTCGGAATAACTGCCGGAATTGCCCCACTCCTCATATTCCAGGGAATCTATGTATTCGGGTGTGAAGATATCTTCGTCATATGTATCAAAGGCGCGCCAGAACTGCGGCTGTTCCATAACGCCCTTTGTGTTGATCATGACGATATAGTCATCGTACGGATCTTCGCTGAGTGAATAGATCCTCGTGTTCCTGTCGTCATCCACGTAGCCCAGGCATTCCCTGACATAATCGTCTTTGAGCCTTCCTTTGAGCGTTCCGTAAGGCGCATATGTACGTCCGCCAACGTCAATGAGCATCATGTCGATACTGTCAGCATCATACATTTCGAATGACTGCGCGTTGTCCGGAAGTCCCGGGATCCCCGCATATGCATTAAACAGCGAACAGCCCGAGAATGACAGCGCGAAAACCATCGCGCCTGCAGCAGCTAATACCTTGATCTTCTTAATAGGTTTCATGTTTATCTACCTCCCCATGTGAGGCTATCTTATCACGCCCGACTTTGTAATGCAATAAATTTTTATTGTATTTCGATATATTTTTATCTTTCATCAGGAATTGCCGCATTTTCGGGGCAAAGAAAAAGGGCACCTTTAAGGATGCCCTTGATGTCTCAAAACACTAGTATCAGTTCTCGTTCGGATATACCAGACGCCTGTCGGTATCAAACCACTCCGCAATCGTCCTGAACATCTTAACGATGAACTTGCCCTTCTCGGTGATCGAATATGTGCCGTCAGGATTCTCCTCGATGGTGCCCGTGACGAGCTGCTCATTGAAGCGCTTTTCGAACGCGCCGTACTCTTCAACGTACTTCTCGGTAAAGACTTCGCCGACGGACTCCTGCGTGAAGGTCTGGTCGGAATTTTCTTCCATGTAGCTGAGCATGAATACAGATACGGAACGCTCGACCGTGACGGGAATGAGCGTAAAGAGCACCGTGTTAACGCAGCAGAAGATACAGAACATCATGATGATGTCCCTGACCGTTACGAACTTCCAGAACTTGCGCACGATCCCCATGACAACGGCTGCGATAATGCCCGTGATGATTATGAACACGATGCCCCTGTACATAAGGACTTCCATGCCCTTGAGGAGCCCGGTGTGGAACAATCCGACGAACATCGCGGAGCACACGATATAGATGAGCGCATAGATGCCTACGAGCCCTGCTATCTTCTTGAAGCTGCCTTTGCCGCTCTTCTCAGTCTTGGTCATTTGCAACGCCTCCGGTCTTGCGCTTGATGTCTTCTTCAGCCAGCGCCCTTACCTTCTCGATAGGGTCAGCGATATATGCGATGCCTCCGCTGCTTACCTGAATCGCGGTTCCGCAGTACTCACAAAAACCGGTTGAATTTCTGCGGATGCGGTTGCCTGTAGCGCCGCAGTTAGGGCACTCGACAGCCACACTGTCGCGGGCGATCTGATCTTCCAACAGCGTTCTTCTGTAAATTGAATTCTCTTTTGTGGTTCTTTCTCTTGATGCTTCAGCTTCAAGTCTCGCACTCTCGGCTCTTGCCCTCGACTGCTCGATCTCCTGCTGTCTCAAGATGTGGTCGCTTACTCTGAGACCTATCCTGATGAGATTACCAAGTCCTATCCCAAACATTAGTATCCCCTCCTTTACCCGTAACTTATTCCAACGATTATTTTACCATGTTAAAGAGTTCGCGCGCCAGTCTCGGAACGGGCAATCCGACCACGTTAGAGTAGTCTCCGTTTATGCATTTGACCAATAACGCACCCTTGTCCTGGATGCCGTATCCGCCTGCCTTATCGTAGGGTGAACCGCCGTCGCAGTATGCGGATATCAGCTCCCGTTGGTAATCGTCGAGAGGGTTGAATTCAACGTATGTTTCTTCAGTAAATCTCTTCATTTCATTCCCGGAGAAGATCGCAACTCCCGTCGCGACGACATGCGTTTTGCCTGACAGCAATGACAGCATATCTACAGCTTCTTCGCGGTCTGCGGGCTTCCCGAAAATGATGTTATCCAGTACGACCGAAGTATCGGCGCCGATGACGATGGTATTCTCTTTTTCGTATTCTGACAAAGTATCGAAAACAGCCTTTGCCTTTAGCTCGGCAAGTCCCTCGCTCACTCTTAACGCGGGCACACCTTCTTCTTCCATCCTGATCTCGGCAGAGCGCTCATCAACATCGACCGTTATGACTTCAAAATTATCAGTGACCAAAGACAGCAATTCGCGCCTCCTGGGAGACGCGCTTGCAAGAATAATTCTTTTATTTAACTTACCGAATACCACTTATGACTCGCTGTTCTCCGGAGCTGCAGGCGGATTGGACGGTGCTGCCGGCTTGGGAGGCATCTGAGGGATTATCGACTTAACAGGCTCAGCTGCCTTGGGAGCTTCCGGCTTGGGAGCTTCTGCAGGATTTGCTGAAGGGATGATCGACTTAACGGGAGCTGCAGCAGGTGCGCCTGCCTTCTCGGCTTCAGCCTTCTCCTTCTCAGCCCTTGCTTTCGCTGCAGCCTGAGCTGCGAAAGATGCAGGTCTCGAGTTGGCAGGTCTTGTCTGGGCAGGTGCAGCCGGTGCGGGTGTAGCGGGTGCTGCCGGAGCAGTGGCAGATACAGGCTTGGACGTAACGACGCTCTTTCTCTTAAGTCTGGCTTCCATTGCATCAGCAGCAGATGTGCTCTTTTGAGTATTCTGCGGGATGGTAGCAGAAGCAGCCTGCGTGCCGCCGGTCTGTGCGCCGGAGATAGTATCGCTCAAAGAATCCTTGAAGCTGATGACATTCTCGGGAAGGATGCCCTTGCTGTTGTCTTCAAAGCGCGCATCGGGATTCTCTCTGAAGAGAGTATATGCCTCACGCGGATTCTCCTTGTGCGTGATCTTGTAGTAGAAGTTGACGAGCTTAACGAGCGACTTGCTCATGACGAGCTTGGATGCTGTCTTTACAGGAGCATCGATACCCTTGATGTCGTTAACGTCCTGGAAGAACTCACCGCTGGTCTTGTACTCACCGCTGATGATGTAGCCCGCGCCGGGTTCGCCCTTGTCTGCCAAAGTGAGCATCGCGTTCGCAACGTCTCTTACGTCTACGAATGCGCGGCCGCCTTCCTTAGGAGGAGTCGTGCCGTTATTGATGAAACTGTTTAATACCTTGTTGATCTCATAGTCCTGTGAATATCCGGGGCCGATTATGAACGTAGGCAGTACCATAACTGCGTTGAACTTATTAAGAGCAACTTTCTCCATCACATAAGCTGCGGCCTCTGCCTTGGACTTCGCATACTCGCCTTCGACCTTGTTGCGGTCGAAGTGGATCGTTAAGTTGTCGCCTGTTACCTCAGGATTGAGAGCATATGCTGAGCTTAAGTAAACGAGCTTGCCGACCTTGCGCTTAAGGCACATATCGACTATGTTCTCGGCACCGATAACGTTAACTCTTCTCATCGTGAGATTCGTAGCATCGGTAAGCGATACATACTCATCTGTATGGAAAAGAACACACGATCTCGGATCCTCGAGCTCGAAAAATTCTTTCATGGAATCTTTATCCGTGGAAATACCATAGCAGATCTCAATATTAGGATTGTTCCTGTAGATCCTGGTATCGGAAAGTTCGCTCATGAGAATCCTTACCTTCTCGCCGCGCTCCAAGAGCATACTGATAACGAACTTGCCTAATGCGCCTTCACCGCCTGAGACTAAATACTTAACCGACATACACTCTCTCCTCACAATACGTATGCTGTTAATTGCCCGAATACCGCATTAATTGATGCTATCATTTTACACTCTCAAGCGAAACTGTGCAAAAACTAAATGAAAATAATTGTTGACAATTATGTTTCATGAGTATATTCTGATGTAACATTTCGCGGATTCGCGGGATGTATACAATTGAATAACTCTAAAGGCTGTGACGAAGAAGGCCGCAGAGAGTCGATCAATACAGAGAAGTGCTGTTACGCTGAGAGGCACGTGACGATATTTGCAAAAGCTATCCCTTCCGAGCCGGCATTCCGAAAAGGAGCGATCCCTAGTAGACAGTGCCCGTGATGCTGCGTTAATGCAAAGGAGTTGTTAGACTTCGTAAGTGGCAACCTTAACCGGTTTGCAAATTGAGTGGTACCGCGGATTTTATTCGTCTCAATGTCCAAGTAGGATGTTGGGGCATTTTTTTTGCCTCAAGAATTTGACAGAAAAGGAGAAAGCTTATGTCAACACAAAACAACAGCAACGTAGAGTTCAAGCTCCAGGAAGTTGCAGACAGAGTTCACGGCTTAAGACTCGACATGGGTCTGTCGCCCGAGGAAGTTGCCTCCAAGCTTGATATTTCCACTGAGGAATATCTCAAGTTTGAAGAAGGCACACAGGACTTCAACTTCACTTTCATTTATAAGTTCGCAAATCTTGCAGGCGTTGAAATTTCCGACATCATGGAAGGCTCTTCTCCTTCCCTCAAGGAATATGCGGTAACGAGAAACGGCCAGGGCAGCCCCATCACAAGACGCACCGGCTATAAGTACCAGCGTCTTGCATCAAGATTCAAGAACAAGCTCTGCGAGCCTTTCCGCGTCGTAGTTCCTTATTCAGAAGAGGCTTTGAATCCTCCGTATCACCTCGTTTCACACAACTATCAGGAGATGAACATCGTCGTAAAGGGCACGCTGAAGGTAATCATCGGCGATTCCTCCGAAGTCCTTCACGAAGGTGACTCCATCTACTTCGACTCCACACAGCCTCACGGCGAGTTCGCTCTTGGCGGTGAGGACTGCGTCTTCTATGCGATCATCTTAAATCCTGAAGCATGGGGCAAGGGTGAGAACTACACCACACCTTACAATTCAGAAGAGATGCGTACTGACAACGTTACAAACGTTGATGCGGCAAACCTTGAAGATGCTGTTTACACACACTATCTCAACGGCATCCTCGACGAGAACGGCACATTGGTCGACGTCGACGTAAACGTTCCCGCATGCAAGAAGTTCAACTTCGCATTCGACTGCGTTGACGTCATCGCTGACAAGAACCCCAATAAGCTCGCCATGCTCTGGGTCGCAAAGGACTGCGTAACCGAGAAGAGATTCACCTTCGCAGACATCAAGAAATATTCCAACATGACTGCGAACTACTTCAAGTCTTTAGGCATCGGCAAGGGCGACAAGGTAGTCCTCGTATTAAAGCGCCACTATCAGTTCTGGTTCGCCATGATGGGCCTCGAAAAGCTCGGCGCCGTAGCTATCCCCGCTACACACCTTCTCCGTGACCACGACTACGAGTACCGCTTCAACGCAGCCGGCGTTAAGGCCGTCTTCTGTACAGCTGATGACGATGCTGCAGACGAGGCAGAGAAGGCAGCAAAAGCATGCGGAGTAGAGACACTCATCATCTGCAACGGTTCAAGACCCGGATGGCACGACTTCAATGAGGAGTTCAAGAACTGCTCTGACGTATTCGAGCGTCCTGACGATTATGCATGCGGCTACGATCCGATGGTAATGTTCTTTACTTCCGGTACATCGGGCTACCCTAAGATGGCTCTGCATTCCTACATGTATGCTATCGGTCACATCCCGACAGCCAAGTACTGGCAGAACGTAGATCCTAACGGCCTCCACTTCTCCATCTCCGATACAGGCTGGGGTAAGGCACTCTGGGGCAAGCTCTACGGCCAGTGGCTCTGCGAAGCTCCTATCTTCACTTTCGACTTTGACCGTTTCAAGGCAGAAGAGATCCTGCCCATGTTCAAGAAGTACAATATCACTACATTCTGCGCACCTCCTACGATGTTCAGATTCTTCATCAAGGAAGACCTTTCCAAGTACGATCTTTCTTCGCTCAAGTATGCAGTCACTGCAGGCGAAGCCTTGAACCCCGAGGTCTTCAACAAGTTCATGGAAGCTACCGGAATCAGGCTTATGGAGGGCTTCGGTCAGACAGAGACTACTCTCGTTATCGCTAACCTTGTCGGTTCGAAGATCAAGCTCGGTTCCATGGGCAAGCCTAATCCGCTCTACGACGTTAAGATCCTTGATCCTGACGGCAACGAATGCAAACCTGGTGAGACAGGCGAGATCTGCATCAACACACAGAATTACCATCCGAAGGGACTCTTCCTCCAGTATTACCTCGCACCTGAGCTCACCAACGATGCATGGCACGACGGCTGGTATCACACAGGCGATACCGCATGGGTGGATGAGGACGGATACATCTCATATGTCGGACGCACGGACGATGTCATTAAGTCTTCAGGCTACCGAATCGGACCCTTCGAGATCGAGAACGTCATTATGGAGCTTCCTTATGTTCTTGAGTGTGCCGTTACCGGTGCTCCCGATCCGCAGGGCGTAAGAGGCATCGTCGTAAAGGCTACGATCACGCTCGTTAAGGGAACCGAGGGTACTGAAGAACTCAAAAAAGAGATCCAGCACTACGTCAAGGAGAAGACTGCTCCTTACAAGTATCCCCGTATAGTTGAATTCGTTGACGAACTTCCTAAGACATTCAACGGCAAGATCATGAGAAAGGCTATCAGAGCTGCTGAAGAGCAGAAATGATCCTGAGGCTTTAAGAAGCTTTTAACCAGAGCGGCTCTATTGTGGAGCCGCTTTTCTTTTGGCCCGGTATGACCCTCACATCAAAGCGTTTGTCCCTTATAAAGGGCCATAAAAAGTCGTATGCCTCTTTGGGATCCTTAAATTCAGACATCGGGAAATCGGATATGTCGAGCAGCATGTTCTGCCCCGAGTAACGCTCGAGAAGCAGATGGTGACGCTTGTCGTATACGATGAGATCATCGATATCTCGGCGCTTTAAGATGGACTGCCGTATGAGCGGGAGCACGGAATTCCTCGGATTGATCACCGAGCAGCCTGCCTCCTCACCCAGATAGAAATCGATGTCTTTAAGCACAGACTGTGCCTCCCTGTAGAGGTCTCTTATCGCCATCTGTATGCCGTTCATCATCTCACTCGAATAGTCTTCGGCGATCCTCGCGCCGTACTTGAGCGAGCAGAAGATCATGCGGTAGAGATTGATCTCAAGGCCCGTGCTGTCGGTAAGGAAATAATCGGCCGTCATCTGCTGGACCTCAGCGCTGCTCTTGGACGATATCATCGAATAAAGATACTGCGCGTCCTTAAGGCTCGTGGCGATATTGACCGCATCATCCTGGCAGTCAGTGCTTCTCCTGTCCGTGATCGAAGCAGGCACTCTTCCTGATCTCAAGGCTGCAAGCACCGCGCATAAATAACCTTCAAAAGTGCCGTCGTACGTATATCTTCTGCCCTGATCTGACATAATGTCTGCCCCCTTTGCTTTAATGGTGCAGTCATTCTATCACCCCGAACATATGTTTGTAAATGCCTGTTTTCGCGCCTGTCCGAATATTGGTACTAAAACAAAAAAATCCCCGGCTTTTATGCGCCGGGGACTTTGGAATTTAACTTTAAAACCTGTTATGACTGCGGTCTGGGGAAGCCGAGGTTCTTAAGAACGTTGTTGATCTTCTCCTTGTCACGCTTGCTGCCGTCAACGGAGACTACTTCGATGTAGACGTTATCAATAACGAAAACGCCGCCGTAGAACTCAGTATCGGAATATGAATAGAAGGATGTGTAGTAGAAATAAAGCGGTGTGCTGTCTTCAAGCTCGCCGTTGAAAACAACAGTAGCGCTGCGCTTGGTTACACTTGCCTTGTGATATCCTTCGAATTCGTCATCGTCAATGGCCTCGGAGAAACTGTCATAGAAGGAATCTTCGAAATAATCCATTGCATCTTCGGCATCCTTGAATCTCAGGTAAGAATAGATATTGTCGCCGTCGCGTGTGCAGATCATATACTCGACCTTATCACCGTTAACATAAGTGTTCTTATCGTGATAGCAGTCGTCTTCATCGATCTTGGCGCCTTTATCAAGGGCTTCATAGAAAAAATCCTCATCCTGGAGTTTCTTGGCGTTTGAGCATCCCGTGAATGACAGAGCTGTAGCGCATGCAAGAACAGCAGCGATAATTGTGCGCATTTTCTTCATATATATTCCCTCCTGAAACAAAATAATAAGCAGCTAAATATATTCTACGACACGCAAAATGCCATTTCAAACGAATAACACACGACAAACTGTCCTAAAAATGCCAGCAAAAATCCCCGACATCAACATATGCCGGGGACTTAAAAATCTGCTTGTAAAAGGCTTATCAGACGAGCTTTAATCTGTGGTAATTCTTCTTACCCTTACGTACGATTGCTTCGCCGTTAGCGTCGAAGTCTGCTTCCTTGAGCTCATAGAACTGGTCCTCGACAGCAACATCATTAAGGTATACACCCTTCTGCTGGATCATTCTTCTTGCTTCGCCCTTGGACTTCATGAGGCCTGCCTTGACGAGCGCGTCAGCGATCTGCATGCCGGCATTAAGCTCATCATTGGTGATCTCTGTTGTCTTCATGTCTTCAGATCTTCCTGCGTTCTCGAAAAGATCCTCAGCGGTCTTCTTTGCGATGTTTGCAGCCTCTTCGCCGTGAACGATCTTTGTGACTTCGTAAGCAAGTCTCTTCTTTGCTTCGTTGATCGCAGAGTCAGTAAGCTTTGCGTACTCGTTGATCTCGTCCATTTCGAGGAATGTGAGAAGCTTCATGCACTTGATGACGTCAGCATCGTCGACGTTTCTCCAGTACTGGTAGAAATCGAAGACAGGTGTCTTCTCGGCATCGAGCCATACGGCGCCCTTAGCCGTCTTGCCCATCTTCTTGCCTTCGCTGTTTGTAAGGAGCGTGAATGTGAGGCCGTATACGGAATCGCCCTTCTTACGGCGTACGAGCTCCATGCCTGCGAGGATGTTTGACCACTGGTCGTCACCGCCGAACTCAAGGTTGCAGCCGTACTTCTCGTGGAGGTAATAGAAGTCGTAGCCCTGCATGAGCATATAGTTGAATTCGAGGAAGGAAAGACCCTTCTCAAGACGCTGCTTGTAGCACTCTGCAGTGAGCATCTTGTTAACGGAGAAGTGTGTGCCTACTTCTCTCAAGAACTCAATGTAGTTGAGGTTTCTGAGCCAGTCTGCGTTGTTTACGATGAGAGCCTTGCCCTCCGAAAAATCAACGACCTTGCCCATCTGCTTCTTGAAGCACTCAACGTTGTGGTCGATCGTCTCTACTGTCATCATCTGGCGCATGTCAGTACGGCCCGTAGGGTCACCGATCATGGCTGTGCCGCCGCCCATAAGAGCGATCGGTCTGTGGCCTGCCTTCTGCATGTGGCTCATTACCATCATCTGGACGAAGTGGCCTACGTGAAGTGAATCAGCCGTAGGGTCGAAGCCGATGTAGAAAGATACGCCCGGCTTGCTCAGCAAATCGTAAATCTCGTCTCTGTGTGTAGCCTGTGAGAAGTAACCTCTCTCTTCAAGCACATCGAAAACATTTCTGTACATATATTCCTCCAAACAAATTGTTATCCGTTATCAAACGCCGAGCTTGATGTAGTCGATCGCAGCAAGTGCGGCAACTGCGCCGTCAGCGCAAGCGGTCGTAAGCTGTCTTACCTTCTTGACTCTCGCGTCGCCCGCAGCAAAGATGCCTTCAACATTAGTCCTGCAGTTCTCGCCTGCATCGATATATCCGCCCTGCAGCGTGATCAGGTCCTTAAAGTCAGCCGTCTTCGGCTCCTGACCGATCGCAACGAAAAGTCCGTCCACGTCGATCTGCTTCTTACTGCCGTCTTCCTTATTAACGAGTTCCACGCCAGTAAGCTTGGGTTCGCCCAAAAGGCTCTCTATCGTATAAGGCGTAACTATCTCAAGATTGGGAAGCGCCTTTGCCGCATTAACGAGGACCTCGTCAGCCCTGAATTCGTTTCTGCGGTGTATAAGATATACCTTGCTCGCGATACCTGCAAGATATATGGCGTCTTCGACTGCGGTATTTCCGCCGCCGTTGACCGCAACGACCTTATCTTTATAGAATGCTCCGTCGCATGTGGCGCAATAGGAGATACCCTTTCCGAGAAGCGCTTCTTCCCTGTCGATCCCTAAGTGGCGGTTTGATGCGCCGACCGCGAGAATGACTGCCTTTGCGGTATCGGTCTTGCCTGATTCGAGTGAGACTTCGAAGCCCGAAGCAGTTTTCGTAACGGCCGTGACCTTATCGAATTCAAGTGTCGCGCCGAGGTTCATCGCCTGGTTATAAAGATCCTGCGCAAAATCGAAGCCTGAGATCTTCGCGATCGCAGGATAGTTCTCGATCTCGGGGGTGTTGATGATCTGGCCGCCGTACATTTCGCGCTCATAAAGGACCGTGCTCATGCCTGCGCGCCTTGCGTAAATGGCTGCCGAAAGTCCTGCCGGACCTGCGCCTACGATGATTATGTCTGCCATGTCATCCTTCCTTTCCGTTGACGAGCTCATCCATTCTCTCGTGCGCTTCGGGATTCGTCCTCTGCAGCGAGAGCACCTTGCCCTCACGGCTGATGAAGCAATGCTCGCTCGTTCCCGTGCACCTTACCTGCTCCGTCTCCTTGTCGAAAACCGTGTATTTGATATCGAATCTTACGCCCGTATATCTCGTGATCTCGGCCCTGATAACGACAACGTCGCAATACTTGGCCATGGTCTTATACTTCGCCGTAAGACCTACGACCGGGCTTATGATGCCCATCTCTTCCATTCCCTTATATCCCAGGCCGATCTCCTCGAAAAGCTTCGTCCTGGCCTCTTCGAACCACCTGATGTAGTTGGAATGATGGGTCACGCCCATCTGGTCCGTCTCGTAATACTGCACTAAGTGTTCGCAATCCGTAATTGCCGCCATGATGTCCTAAAATCTCCATTCACAATAGATTGTTTAATTGTATTTTGAGAGCATAAAACTGTCAAATATTATAATAATAAAAGGTCAGTATTTTCCCGTGAAAACATATATAATATCTGCTATGGATACCGAACTCTTCATCTTGATCACCGACATCATCGGCACTGTCGCTTTCGCAGTGTCCGGTGCGATGGCAGGTATCCGCAAAAAGATGGACATCTTCGGCGTCAATATCTTAGCCCTCCTCACGGCCACAGGCGGCGGCATCATCAGGGACCTAGTCATGGGCGCAACCCCTCCGATGGCCTTCAAGAACCCTTTCTTCGTCATCATCGCGGCGATCGCAGCCAACATCACATTCATATTCGTCTATTGGAAACACAAGAGCAAGAAGGCCTTCTCCGACAAGACCCTCGCGGTCTACGACAAGCTCTTCTTCTGGTTTGACACGGTAGGCCTTGCGGCCTTCACAGCTGACGGCGTCCACACCGGCCTTTTAAGCGCGCATTCCGGCAACGCATTCCTCGTCATCTTCCTCGGCGTCATCACCGGCGTCGGTGGCGGTGTCTTAAGAGACGTGCTCTCACTCGAGATGCCGGTCATTTTCGTAAAGCACATCTACGCGTGCGCCTCTATCGTCGGCGCCGCCATCGTCTACGTCATCTTCTACTTCACGGGCTCCGCCGAGGCCGCCATGCTCGCAGGCTTCTTCTTCGTCTGCGTCATCCGCTACTGCGCGGCGCACTACGGCTGGAATCTGCCGAAGGCATATTCATAACCGGCCTCTTTAAGGGGCTAATTTTGTCTTTTCAGGGAACCTCACTTTTTTGCTTACATTTCGGGACCAAAAAGTGAGCAATAATGTCAGCTTTTCGAGAAATCCGACTTTTCAGCTAACATTTCAGGGCCAAAATGTAAGCAAAAATGTCAGCTCAATTTCCTGAGCTGCGAAAACAGGCAAGCAAAAACTGAGCAGTAAAGGCCGCCCACGATGGAGCGGCCAAAGCGTTTCTACGTTAGTACAATCTCAGTTCGAATCCGGCACAGCCTTGATCGCAGCGAGCAATTCGGAGAACTCCTCAAATGCGGGGATATCCGGGTTGTCTGCGATGATCTTCGGGGTGCTCTTAAAGAGGAACCCTGCCTTTGAAGCCTTGATCATGGCGAGGTCGTTGTAAGAGTCGCCGGAAGCGATGGTGTCAAAGCCGATGGACTGCAGAGCCCTGACAGTGGACAGCTTGGAATCCTGAATCCTCATCTTGAAGTCTTCGATCATGCCGTCTTCGCCGACGATCAGCGAGTTGCAGAAGAGAGCGGGATAGCCGAGCTTTGCCATCAGGGGCATTGCGAACTGCGTGAAGGTGTCGCTGATTATGATGACCTGCATATCCTTGCGGAGTTCGTCCAAAAATTCTTTCGCGCCCGGGAGCGGATCGATCTGCGCGATAACGTCCTGGATCTCCTTGAGGCCCAAGCCGTGCTCTCTTAAGATGCCTAATCTCCAGTGCATGAGCTTGTCGTAATCGGGCTCGTCCCTGGTCGTGCGGGTGAGCTCCGGGATGCCGGTCTTCTTGGAGAACTCGATCCAGATCTCCGGTACCAGGACGCCTTCCATATCAAGACAAACAATATTCATCAGTTAATTCCCCCTTTAGATTCTTGCGTATATGAATGAGCCGGAATCGTAGCCTAAGCCGTACATTCCGAAAACCAGCGTTGCGATAACAAGCAGCATGAATGCTGCCCACAGTAAGACGATGCCCTTGCTCCTGAGCATGCCGGTGAATGATCTGGCCTCTTCGTCTTCGCTCGGACGGTACTTGTAAGCATCGACCAGCGCAATGATCAGCACGCCGCAGATAAGGACGATGAGGTTCGAGAGGTTCATTCCTGAAGCAGAGAAGTTTGTCCAGTTGAGAGCGACGCCTCCCTTGCGGAAGATAGCTGCATACATGTCGACAGCGTCCTTGACCGATGCGGATCTGAAAAAAACGAAGCCCGTGAGCATCAGGATGAATGTGCGGACAGACTGGAAGATCCTGAAGTAGAGCTTGTCAGCGCCTATCTTCGGGCGGATCTTCTTAAAAGCAGGCTCGAAGATCATGCCCAGCACAATGTAGATAAAGTGCAGGATGCCTGAGCCGATAACGTAATTCCAAAGGCCGCCGTGCCAGTAGCCGACTGCGAACCAGAGGATGAGCAAAGCGACGTAAGTAGGCACTTTCTTGCCGTTCTTCTTGCCGAATTTAGCCTTCGACCAGTCGCCGAGCTTGATCAAAGGAGTGCTCTTTAAGACAGGATACATGAGGTAGTCGCGGAGCCATGCGCCCAGCGTGATGTGCCATCTTCTCCAGTATTCCTTTACGGTCTTTGAGAAGAACGGGCAGTTGAAATTCTCGGGCAAGTCGATGCCGAGCATGTGGGATACGCCGATGACGACATCCATGCATCCGGAGAAGTCTGTATAGAGCTGGATAGCGAAGAAGAAAACGCCGAGCGGGACATACCAGCCGGTAAAGTTTATGTGGTCTGCGTAGATCATGTTGACGACCATTGCAGCACGCTCTGCGATCACGAGCTTTTTGAAAAAGCCCCACGCGATCTTGATGGCGCCGTCCGAGATGCGGGAAAAATCAAACTTAACTTCCTTCATCTTCTCGAACTCGGCGGAAAGATTAGCATAGGTATTCATAGGTCCCGACATGAGCTGCGGGAAATAAGTCGAGAATAAGAGCACCTTGAAGAAGTTCTTCTCAGGCGCGATCTTCTCCCATCTGCAGTCGAGGATATAGCCCGTCGTCTGGAGAACATAGAAGCTCATTCCGACAGGAACCGCGTAGAGGAAGAATGTGTTGGCCTGTTCTGACGCGCCGAAGAGGAGATTTAATCTCTCGGAGACCAGTCCCAGGACGTTATAGTATTTGACCGCGCAAAGAAGCGCGATGTTGATTACTACGGTGATGACGGTTGCGGCTGTGCGCGCGGCGTTGCCCCTTTTGCCGTTTTTCGACGGGCCCGCCAAAAAGCCTCCGATATAGCAGAGGACAGCCGATACGATTACGAATAAAAGCGTGTAGAAGCCGAGGAATGCCGCAAAAGCGATGCTGGCTGCCAGCACCACCCAGAAGCGGAAGCTCTTGGGCACGACGTAATACAGCAGGAGGACTGCTGCTACGAATACCAGAAAAAGTGCGGATACCAGCGACATTTATGACCCTTTAGCCGAGGTGGGCGATGATCTTGTCTACCATCTCGCCGACATTCTTAAGGCCGGTCGTCTCGCCCATCGTGAACTTGATGCCGAAGCATCTCTCGACAGCAACGATAAGATTGATGTGCTCCAAAGAATCCCAGCCGTCTACATCGGATGCGACGGTCGCGTCATTTACCGTGATGTCCTCGTCATCGAAAACATCCTGGAATACTTCGTTAAGCTTGCCGTAAATCTCTTCTCTTGTCATTGTTTGTCTCCTTATTTTGGCACGTCAGGATCAGTTGACCTTGATCGCAACGTTGCCGCTCTTGTGGGGTTGGCCGAGGTCGAGCTCCCATGTGGAATCGCCCTCTTCCGTCTCATTTATCTTTGTAAAGCCCTGAAGCTCGTAAAAATCCCTGACCATTTTATTCTTTGCGGTCGGATAATAGTAGCCTTTTATTTTGGTGATATTTCTGGATTTTGCCTCGTTAATGAGCTCGTCCATCATTGCAAATTCCATACCGCGCTTTAAAACACGGCAGCTCATGAGCCACAGATCGATGTGGAAAACATCGCCCTCCGCGTGCCCGAAAGTGACCGCTACGACGCCGTTATCGCCGAACTTGTCCTCGAGTCTTCCGTACAAAGTGATGTAAGACGGGTCTGAAGCAAAGTTCTCGATCTCGGCCTGCGAACAGCGCTTTGTCGTGAGGTTAAACTGGTTGCTCTTATTGGTGAGCTCTGCGATCCTTGCCATGTAAACAGGCGCGAAAGGCTTGATCTCGGCCTTCATTTCGAGCGACTTCAGATACTCGTCGTAATTGTCGAACGAAGCGGACGCCTTGGCGCGCTCCATGTTCGCCTTGTACATTCCGCCGCGCTTGATGTCCTCTTCTGAGATGCCCGTGACCTCGAAATAACCGTTGGAATCGATCACGTCGATATATGTCTCGGGCGCACCGACTTCAGGCACGGAAATGCCCGGGATCTGCTGCTCAACGAGTGCCCTCTCGACAGGATTGTCGTCGACGAAGACGAAGCTGTCGGCACCGATATTTATCTCTTGCGCGGTCTTTGCGATGTTGATGTCCTTGTTGTCCCAATTGGCCTTGATGATGAGGAAATCGTCCTGCTTCAATGTCGAATCAGGACGCGCGAGGCCTGCCAGGGCATTCTCCTCGTCGTTCTTCGAAGCGACGGTCAAAAGGATGCCCAGATCCTTATGCGCCTTGATGTACTGCTGGAACTCGGTGTAGAGCTCGGACTCCGCGTCCTCGTGGCCGATCCTGATGTTCTCGGGGCCGTCGTCGCCAACGATGCCGCCCCACAAGGTGTTGTCCATGTCGAGCGCGAACGCCTTTTTGTTCCTGCCGTAGACCGCCTTGATGATGCGCGCTAAGTTGAACGCAAAATCAGGGATCGCGGAAACGCTTAATGCGTACTTATATCTGTACCAGTCGCCCGGATCTGCCCACTTCTTGATGCCGTAGACAGCCGAGACGTAATTGATGTCATTGATGAAGAAATTCTGATGGCTCTGGGCATACTGGCAGAAGCGCTCATTCAGCCTGTTGATGAAGTTAAGTCTGCCGTGGATATTCGTAAAATCGCTGTTGCCCAAAAGCCTGTAGTACGGCTGCTCGAAATTATTCTGTATGACCGTGCACTTGTACTTCTCAGAAAGGGACTTCCAGATCTGCTCGAAGCGCGCCATCGTCTCATCGAGCAAAGCGTCTATCTGCTCAGGCGAATCCGTTACAGCCGGATAGTTTGCGATATTCCTGGTCGTCGTGTGGACAAATACGAGATCGGGCTTAAACTCTTCGAGCTCGGGATTGCCGAAAACGGCGTCCTCATAGTACTGGTTGTACTCGGACTCGTAAAACTCGGGCCTGATGCCGTAATTTAAGAGGAAGAGCTCCAAGATAAGCTTGATGTCGCTCGTAGTGGAACCGCCCAAGATGGCGATCCTCTTGTCGATATATCGGATCCCTTCCCTGGCAAGGAGCTCTCTTCTGATCGCCTTCTTCTTGCGCAGGATATAGTCGGAATCGTAAGGATATTCAAGCTGTTTCATCACGAAGCCTCCAAGTTAACTGCTTACATCTGCATATAATAACATTTTTACGCCTATACCGCCTAATAAAAACAATAAGTTTGTATAATATGCGGTCTGCCACACTTGTTTTTGCGTGATATAACTAGGTGCGGTGGTTATTTCGGTCGTTTTATAGCGGATTTTTACGGAGTGAATTTTGGAAAGTCTTCGTTTTATCATAGATGTTGCCCTGATCCTGTTTGCCGCAAAGGCATTCGGTATTGTCGCGCGCAAACTCCATGCCCCTGAGGTAGTAGGAGAGATCATTGCAGGCCTTATCTTAGGTCCTGCTGTCATAGGCCTTGTCGACCAGTCTGACTTCATCAGTAAGATGGCCGAGATCGGCGTCATCATGCTCATGTTCGAGGCCGGCCTTGCCACAGATATGAAAAAGCTCAAGGCAACAGGCCTTAAGGCTACGGCCATTGCCTGCGCCGGTGTATTCGTCCCGCTCATTCTGGGTGCCGTGCTCTTCATGAGCTTCTATGGCTTCGGTCCTATCGGCTCCGAGCAGTTCATCAAGGGTCTTTTCATCGGCACGATCATGGCAGCTACATCCGTCAGCATCACGGTCGCTGCGCTTAAGGAACTCGGCAAGCTCAGCAGCACAGTCGGAACGACTATCGTCAGTGCCGCCATCATCGACGACGTCATCGTAATCGTCGTCCTCACATTCGTCTTAAGCGCCAAGGGAACAGGAACTTCCGTATTGAACACGATGATCAAGGCAGTCCTGTTTTTCGCGATTGCCATCGTCACAGGCTTCATTGTCTATAAAGTGTTCAAATGGCTCGATGCCAGATATGAGCATACGAGAAGGATCCCGATCGCAGCCCTCTGCTACTGCCTGTTCATGGCTTATGTCGCCGAGAGATATTTCGGCATCGCAGATATCACAGGTGCTTATGTCGCAGGCGTTGTCCTTTGCAACCTCCATGACGTTAAGTACGTTGAGCGTAAGGTCGACGTCAGCTCATACATGGTTTTCGCGCCCATCTTCTTCGCAGGGATCGGACTCAAGGTCTCTTTCGAGAACTTCAATCCCACGTTCCTTTTCTTCTCCGTAGCATTCGTTTTCGTGGCGCTCATATCAAAGATCATCGGCTGCGGCTCGACCGCTAAATTATGCAGATTCAATTGGAATGATTCACTTAAGATAGGTATCGGCATGATGACGAGAGGAGAGGTCGCGCTCATCACCGCGCAGAAAGGCCTGTCGGCAGGGCTCATCACCCCCGACTATTTCACGGCGGTCATCCTAATGATCCTGGTCAGCTCGATCACGGCTCCGGTACTGCTCAAGATACTATACAAGAAAAAGACGGCTTCATGAGAATGGAGCCGTTTATGTTAATATAGACACTATGAAAAATGACGATATGAAGCAGCCGGCACTTATACCGATAGTCATCCCTTCCTATGAGCCCGACGAGAGGCTTATAGCGCTGCTCCGCGATCTGGATGACAAGGCCATGGGGCCCGTCGTGATAGTCAATGACGGTTCATCCGGGAAGTATGATGAGATCTTCAAAGAAGCCGAATCCATCATCACAAAGCGCGGCGGCAAGTTCATAGCCTACCGCCCCAACAGAGGCAAGGGCCGCGCCCTCAAGACCGCTTTCTCATACATCGCAGAAAACATGCCTGATGCCCTGGGCTGCGTCACCGCCGATTCAGACGGACAGCACACGCCCGACTGCATCAACAATATCAAAGATACACTTATCGCTAATCCCGAGAATCTCATTCTCGGCGTCCGCAAGTTCGAGAAAAAGGACATCCCCTGGAAGAGCTGGTTCGGCAACACCGTGACCATCAGCGTTTTCTCATACGTCGCCGGCATGCGCGTCAGCGACACCCAGTCAGGCCTTCGCGGCATCCCCTTCAAGTTCATGAAAGAGCTCATCGACTGCAAAGGCGAGAGATTCGAATACGAGATGCAGATGCTCTTGGAGTGCGCCGGAAGATATAACCTCACCGAGGTCCCGATCCAGACGATCTACGAGTCAAAAGAGAACCACCAGACACACTTCAAGCCCATCAGGGATTCTTTGCGCATTTATAAGATCCTGGGCAAGAAATTCGTGAAGTTTGTCTTTGCGTCGCTGTCATCATTTGTCATCGACATCCTGCTCTTCCACCTGTTCGTATTCCTCTTCAAGGATGCGTTCGCAGGGCTCTACATCACGATCGCAACGGTCGGCGCGCGCGTCATCTCCGCAGTCTACAACTATCTCATCAACTACAAATTCGTCTTCAAGAGCCGCGCTTCAAAGAGCGTCTCTCTTGCTAAATATGCGCTCCTGGCTATCGTCCAGATGGCCTTAAGCGCAGGTCTCGTAAGCCTCTTTGTTTTCCTGATCCCGGGCGCCTGGGAGACTCTGGTCAAGGTCATAGTCGACACGATACTCTTCCTCCTGAGCTACTCGATCCAGCAGCGCTTCGTGTTCAGCAGCAAATCAAAACTAAAATCTTAAATCCGAAAGGCCCTTTTAATGAAGATCTTCGCAATCGTTGTTTTCCTGATAATGTACCTCCTGATGATCGTGCTCCCCAAGCGCCGCGCGATCGTCGCTCTCGTCGCAGCAGCCGTAATGCTAATCGCAAAAGTCATGCCCCTCGGCAACGTTCCTTCCGCGATCGACTGGAACGTCCTCATGATGATCTTCGGCACGATGGTCATCGTCGATTACTTCATCGAATCCAAGATGCCCAACAAGATCGCCGAAGCCCTTTTGCGCCTCTCGAAAAACGTCATGTGGGTCACCATCCTGATGTCGCTTTTCTCGGGCATTATCTCAGCCTTCATCGATAACGTCGCAACCGTCCTCATGGTCGCGCCCGTCGGTCTTGCGATCTGCAAAAAGCTCAAGATCAATCCCGTCGCCATGATCATCTGCATCGCCGTCTCATCGAACCTTCAGGGCGCCGCAACGCTCGTCGGCGACACCACTTCGATCATGCTCGCGGCCGCAGACAAAATGAACTTCAACGACTTCTTCTGGATGCAGGGCAGGCCCGGCATGTTCTTCGCAGTCGAGCTCGGCGCTCTCCTTACGATCCCGATCATGATGGTCCTCTTCCGCAAGAACAAAGAGCCCGTCGACAGCAACGAACACACAGTAGTCACAGACTACGTGCCCACCATCACGATGCTCGGCCACGTCGTCCTTCTCATCATCGCATCCTTCATCCCCAACACGCCCGAATGCACCAACGGCTACATCTGCATGGCGTGCGGAATCCTCACGATCATCTGGGAGCTCTTCAAGCAGAAGTCCGCGAAAGGCATGGTCCACTCCCTCAAGGCAATGGACTATGACACGATGCTCCTCCTGACCGGCCTTTTTGTCGTCATCGCATCCATCCGCGAAGTCGGCATCGTCGATGATCTCGCAAACTTCATCGCAGGCTTCGGCGGTTCAAACAAGTTCGTGCTCTTCACCATCATCGTCTGGGGCTCAGTCGTCATCTCAGCATTCATCGACAACATCCCTTACGTCGCAACGATGCTGCCCCTGCTCGCAGGTGTCGCTTCAGCCATGAACGTCGAGCCGCACTTCCTCTACTTCGGCCTCCTGGTCGGCGCCACATTAGGCGGCAACCTCACGCCCATCGGCGCCTCCGCGAACATCGCCGGCGTCGGCATGCTCCGCAAGGAAGGCTACGAAGTAAACTTCTCCGACTTCATGAAGATTGGCGTCCCCTTCACGCTCACGGCAGTCCTTGCAGGCTACCTCTTCGTCTGGATCTTCTGGGCACCGGTATAAAAAAGGCCGCCCCGCCAGGGACAGCCTTTCACTTTTCGAACTGTAATATTAACTTAGCCTTCGCCTTCTCCGTAGAAAGCTTCGTATGCGGCCTCGGCCAAAGTGCCTGAGGCATTGGCGATCACCGTGCTGTCGGGTGCGAGGAGCCTGTAGCTTCTCTCGCCCAAAGAACCGATCGGCATCTGGCCGTCGATTCCCAAAAGGATGTTGTAGAAACAATCGGTAAGGACCGAATCAAAGACTTCTCTTATGAGCTCGTCACTTGCGCCGGCTGCCTTAAGCTTCGCGATCTGTTCGCCTGCAACATTGTCGGTGCTGCTGAGATAATTCTCGAGCATAGCATCCTTCTCTTCCCTAGCTGCCTTAGCAAATAATAAAGCATCCATGATCGGCGTCCTCCGATTTCATAGGTTTTATATATTTTATCAAGAAGTGGCCGTTATAGTAAAGAGTGCGGAAAGGGGCTGACCCCGGCACACAGATCACAGCATCGAATACAGCTCATCCAATGTGTCTTCGTAGGTCTGCGTCCCTACTGAAGGAAGTTGGAGGAGAGGCGCCTCCGTACTGTTATCGCTGATGTAGTAGCGGTTGATGACGACAACGTTTGCGAGGCTGATAAGAGTCTGGATCGAATTCTCGTAATCGTCTTCGGTAATCGCCCGGCTGCCGCTGTTATATTCGTATTCCATGTGGCAGTCATCGTAGTCGTCACCGTCAAAAATGAGTTCTTCCTTGTATGCAAAATTCTGCTGCTCGAACCAGTCAAGGCCATATACATGTGTGTTGACGTACCAGTCCATCTCGCCGCCGTTTGCAGTCTGGACTACAAAGCCGTCCTTGATGGTATAGACAAGGAAAGATCCGCCGTCGCCTGCCTGATAGATGACGTTCGGGAATGCCAGGACTTCCACGGCTTCGCCTGCAAATTCGTTGTAGTCGTAAAAATACAGCGAACCGGTATAGACCGTGGTGTCGTCGCCCGCAATGAAGTAAAGCTCGGGCACGCCGTCCTTGTCGAGATCGTAGAGGCCGCAGGCTTCCATGTTCATATAGTTATTCTCAATATTCTTAATGGAAGATCTGATATCATCCCTCTCAAGCAGATAGATGTAAGATCGGATCGCCTCGCTGAAGTAATCGTCGAAGTCCGTTTCTACCGGATCCGGAAAGACGGGATTGTCCACAACCGCTATGTACGGATATCCGTCGGAATATTCGAAAAGCTTATCGAGGCCGCTGATCTTTGAGATCTTCCATTCGCCGTCAACGAGTTCAAACTCCAGCTTGCCGTTTACGGTAATGGTGTCATCGGAATTCTTAAGCTTCGCCAATACATCTGCCACATCTTCAGAAGGATCCCTGTATACGGCTTGCCAGTCGACCAGCTCATATTCGAATTTCAGCGAAGCTTCCTTGCCGTCGATCTCGATGTCTTCGCTCTCATAGTTGACCTCTATCGTTGACAGGATATAGGCTTCGTAGGAGTACATTTTCGCGCCGTTGTTTACGAATTCGAAAGTCTCCTGCGCTTTCTTATAGTTCTTATCATCTTCGTCCCAGGACGTCATATCGAGGATGTCGTCAAATTCGGATGCGCGCAGCGAAGACGCGTAATCTTCCATGAGATTCTCGATCTTTTCAGTAGCTTTTTTTGTGTTGTTGCAGGCGCAGGCGCTTGCTGTCATTGCGGCGCAAAGTATGACCGCTGTTACCTTCTTAAACTTCATTTTCACGCCTCGAAATTTAATATAAAGAATTGATGTATTTGATCATGTCAGAGCAGATCAGGTTGGCGTTGACGGGCTTAGCCGAGAGCGGATACTCAGGATCGGAATCCAGGAAGTAGAAGCTCTTCGCAAGGATGATAGAAGACTCCTCTGCCAGACCACCGATGACTTCCTTATAGCGATCGCCTTCAACAGCTGCATCGTTCTCGTAGTAATAGTATGTGAACTTGTCGGTATTGTTTACCGGATCAAACTCCCAATAGGTCTCACGCTTGAGTGACGTCTGAAGGTTGAAGCCTGCGTCATAAATATCGGAGAAATCGAAGAAATGACCTTCTTCGCCGTCGGTATACATGATCACAAAATTGTAGCCGGATACATAGATCACATAATCTCCGCCGCTCTCTACCCCCTGGAACGTCAATTGGGGCACCTCGACTGCGAGCTCTACTTGTTTGGAATGACGGTTGTAAGTATAAATGCAGAACGTGCCTGCGGGAGCGTACTCATTCCACTCGACTTCCTTGAAGAAATAGAGGTCAGGCATACCGTCGGTGTTGATATCGTAAAGTCCGCAGGGCTCTCTGTCGAAGTCCATATAGAAAGCATCAAGCGCTTCCTGATTTTCTTTGAGGACTTCGATATATCCCACATATGCGGCCTTGTAGTCTTCGACAGTAAAACCATAATCATTACTAGTCGGACCGGGATCTGTAGGCTCGGGCTCCAGGTCATAAGTAGAAATAACTTCGACAAATCTGAAAAGCTCGTCAAGATTATCGATCTTGGAGATCTGCCAGCCATGATCCTTTGTATTAGTAAATTCAATTTTGCCGGGAATCTTTATCCTGTCTGATCCGTGTGTGAGATTATGTTCAGCCGCCGCAAAATCCGCCGTACTCTCATTTACGGCAGATTCCCAATCGCTGATCTCATACTCAGCATCTACTACGGCAGTGTCCCCGTTGAATACGATATCGTCATCGCTGAAATGAAATTGGATAGAGATAGTTATCGTATAAAAAATGTTCGCGTAATCTTCCCCGTATGTTTTCTTCAGATAACTCTGATCCATGTATTGCTGTAATTTTGTATACTCAGGATCGCCCTCGCTCCAAGCAGTCTGTCCTACTGCCTGGTTAAAATCAGCCCCCATAAAAGCCGAATTAAAGCTGTACATGGTAAGGTCGATGGCAAGAGTAGAACCTGCGTTCTTTTTACAACCTGTAAAACATCCCAGGATCATTACAACGCCAAGAATTGCCGCTGCTAATTTCTTTAACTTCATTGTTCCTTCCCTCCAAAATTATGGCCGGCCCCAGATAAAGAGACCGGCTGTTGTTCCTTAGTTATTTATGTTCGTTGAGCTTAGCGATGATGTTCGGGAGCTCTGCATCCACTATGTCGTTATCGAGCTGGCATGTACCCGCATTGGTGTGTCCGCCGCCGCCGTAAGAGAGACAGAGCGCGCCGATGTCCGTCGTTCCTGCTTTGTTGATGATCGACTTGCCGATCATGACGGCCGTATTCTGCTTCTGGAATCCCCACGCTACGTGAACGCTCATCTCGACCTCGGGCCACATGGCGTAGATCATAAATCTGTTGCCGGTGTAGATAGTTTCGAGAGGTCTTAAGTCGAGCACTGCTACCTTGTCGTAGATCTTAACGATCTCCTTGAGCTGCTTCTTGAAGAGCTCCTGCTGCTCGAAATACATATCCGTGCGCTCCTTTACGTCAGGGAGCTCCAATACTTCCTGTACCGTGTGGTGCGCGCAGTAATCGATGAGCTCCATCATGAGCTGGTAGTTGGAGATCTTGAAGTCGTGGAAACGTCCCAATCCCGTTCTCGCGTCCATGATGAAATTCATCAGCACCCAGTCCTTGGGGTTAAGGATCTCATCTACCGTGAAGTCGGCCGAATCGCCCTTATCGACGGCTGTCATTATCTCTTCGTTGACTGTCTTAAATCTCTCCGCGCCGCCGTAATAGTTATAAACGACTCTTGCTGCGGACTTCTCGCAGAGGCATACGAACTTATCGCCGAAGGCCTCCTTGTTATTCCTGACGAGCTCGCTCTCGTGATGGTCAAATGCAAGCCCTACTCTCGGATCGAAAGGAAGGTTCGTCGTAATGTCATTCTCGTTGATATCGACCTTGCCGTCCTGCACATCCTTAGGATGAACAAACTTGATCTCATCGATCATATCCAGCTCTTTAAGGAGCATGGCACATACAAGTCCGTCAAAATCACTTCTGGTAATCAATCTTTTCTTGTCCATCAGTCCTGTCCATCCTTTCTTTTTCCAGTCGCGAAAACAACAATTCCCGCGGAATAATCTAAACAAAATTTTACAAAAATTCAGACCAAAATTCAATCACCGCCGCCTTTCCCCCAAAGCCGTTCTGCCTTTTATTTACGGCATTTTCACCTTGACGGCTTCACATACGCCCGCTATTGTAAAGGTAGTTAAAACAAAGGAATAAACAAATGGATAGATATTTAACAAGAAAGATCACAGCCGCCTTAACACTCGTGCTTGCCCTCGCGTGCCTTTGTTCATGCACTACAAGAAAGAGAGCCGTGATAGAGGCTGCTACTGTTTTCGGCGATGCCATAAAGAGCGGTGATGCGCGCGATATGCTGCGCCTTACAGAAGACGTGGACCGCGACTACAGCAAGGTCTTCAAACAGTACATGAATGAAGATAACTATTCTGACGAAGAGAATAATTATTTCGAAGCCGTATGCAAAACTATCGAAGTCGAAGTCATCACAGATTCCGTTAAAGCCACGAAGGATACCGCCACCTGCGACATCGAAGTCACCATGGCTGACACCGCGTCTCTTCAGGGCGGCAATTATATTGATGCGGACGATCTCGCAAACGCAGTAAAGAATGCCAAGACCACATCTTCGGTCATCACGTTGGAGTTTGTCAAAGTCGAGAAGGAATGGAAGGTCACAGGCCTTGGTGACGACTTCCTGAAGCTTTTCGCGTTCCGCAAAGCCATGCCCCCGATCGGCAGAGCCGCACTCATCGAAGCTGCCAGGACCGTCGCCGAATCAGTCGTTACCGACGACGTCGACCTCATCCTGAGCGTGGCTCCCGATGACCCCGGCTCCACCATAAGAGACCACCTCATCTCGTATTACGACAACAAAGAGATCCCTTCCGAAGAGGAGGAGACTTACCGCGCTGCCATGCTGAATTCAATGTCCTACGAAGTCGACGAATCGACCCTTTTTATCGACGGCCCCGTCGGCTCCATCGACATAAAGATCACAATGGCAGACTACTCTCTGCTCTCCGGCAAGGAATTCAAAAAAGCCTCCGACATCAAGATCGCCGTTGCTGACTTAGACACCATGACGCTGACTTTCACATGCGAGCTCTACCGCGACGGCACATCCTGGTGCGTGACAAATCTTGCTTCCGATGAATTCACGAAGCTCATCAGCTACAAGTTCTTCAAGATCAACGTAAAAAAGCTCGAAGGCACCTTCAAGTCTACCCTCGACATCACCGACAAGTTCGTATCTTACGTCGCTTCCGAGTTTGAGGTCTCCATGCCCGATGACCTTCAGGGCACCATCAACATCTCGGCAACCCTCACCCTTAAGGACGGCAAATATTCCGTTACCGTCGAGCGCGATGCCTTCGTAAGGAACATCAATTCCTACATCGAAAACAACATCGACAAGATCATCATGAAAAAGCTCGGCACCACTTCAACAGTAGCCCTCGACACACTTGCAAAACTCGGCGGCTACGCTGACTACGCCGACTTAAGGCAGGACATCTTAAACCAGGTCAAAGACAACGTCAACTCGATCGACACCTCAGGCCTCGAGAGCTCCGGCACCTACAAAGTCGATGACAACACGATCACTTTCACGTCCGGCAGCGACACCTTCTACGGCACAGTCGACAGCTACGGCGCCATCACTGTCACATCGCCCGTCAAGGACGCAGACGCCAGAAAACTTTTGGGCTCTGACATGGTCACGATGACGTTTAAGCCGGCGTGAGCTGATGACGCTTCCGCGTGCGGGCAACCTGCTATCAAAAAGCTGACAATACCGCGCGAAAATGTTGGCAAAAAAGTGAGATTTTCGCAAAAGCTAACATTTTAGCTGACAAAAACAATTCAAAATGTGAGCAAAAATGTCAGATTAAAAAACGCAAATTAAAAGGCTGCCCGCAAGAGCAGCCTTTTCGCTAATTGCTTAAAAATCTATCACTTCTTAATGAGCAGTGACTCGCCTGTCATCTCTGCAGGCTGGGGCAGACCCATGATCTCCAGAAGCGTAGGAGCGATGTCGCAGAGGCGGCCGCCCTCGCGGAGAGTGTAAGAAGGATCATAGTTGTAGAGGATGAACGGAACGGGGTTCGTTGTGTGTGCAGTGTGAGGCTGCATTGTCTCGAGGTTCATCATCTGCTCGGCGTTGCCGTGGTCAGCGCAGATGAAGAGAACGCCGTTCATCTTCTTGACTGCTTCAACAGCTCCGCCAACGCACGCATCAACTCTCTCAACAGCCTTGATAGCTGCTTCGAGAACACCGGTGTGGCCGACCATATCAGGGTTAGCGAAGTTGATGATTACTACGTCGTACTTATCAGAGCAGATAGCTGCGTCGAGCTTCTCGGAAACTTCGGGAGCGCTCATCTCAGGCTTAAGGTCATAAGTAGCAACTGCGGGTGAAGGAACGAGTGTGCGGTCCTCATCCTTGTTGGGTTCTTCGATACCGCCGTTAAAGAAGAATGTAACGTGAGCGTACTTCTCTGTCTCAGCGATACGGAGCTGCTTGAGGCCGTTTGCTGCGAGGTATTCACCAAGTGTATTCTTGATCTCTTCCTTCTTGAATGCGACGAACTTGTTGGGGATGAGCTCATCGTAATCCTTGAAGCATACATATGTGAGAGGCATGAAGCCGTTAGCTCTCTTAAGGTACTTGATGCACTTTGTATCGGAAGCATCACCGGGCTGAGCTGCGATGTCCTCGTCGGAGAAGCAGAAAGCCTTTGTGATCTCTCTTGCACGGTCAGGACGGAAGTTGAAGAAGATGATGGAATCGTTAGGCTTAACAACTGAAACAGGCTTGCCCTCTGCATCTACGATAACCGTAGGGAGAACGAACTCGTCTGTTACGCCGCCGTCGTAAGAATCCTGCATAGCCTGGACGGGATCTGTTGCCTTAATGCCTTCACCCAAAACCAAGGAATCGTAAGCTGTCTGGATACGGTCCCAGTTGTTGTCTCTGTCCATTGCGTAGTAACGGCCGGACATTGAAGCTACCTTGCCTACGCCGATCTCAGCCATCTTGTCTACAAGTGCCTGGAGGTAATCCTTACCTGATGCCGGAGGTGTGTCACGTCCGTCGAAGAAAGGATGAACGTAAACTCTGTCGAAGCCTTCCTTCTTGCAGAGCTCTAAGATAGCGTAAAGGTGTGTGTTGTGTGAGTGAACGCCGCCGTCTGAAAGAAGTCCCCATACGTGAAGGTCGGAATTGTTCTCTTTGCAGTTGTTGATGGCGCGGAGGAGGTCCTCATTCTTAAAGAAAACGCCGTCCTCGATGTATTTTGTGATGAGCGTCAGATCCTGGTAGATGACTCTTCCGGAACCGATATTCATGTGTCCAACTTCGGAGTTGCCCATCTGTCCGTCAGGAAGTCCGACTGCGAGGCCGGATGCATAACCCTTAACGAAAGGGCACTCTGCCATAAGCTTGTCGATTACGGGAGTGTTTGCCATCGCGATGGCGTTGTACTCCTTTGTGTCGGAAAGTCCGAATCCGTCAAGAACCATAAGTACTACAGGTCTGCGTTTCATTTGTATATCTCCTTTTGTATAAATGATCACTTAGCCACAAAACGGTTGAGGTCCTTGTCATACGTGAAGCCCGCATTTTCGAGTGTCCCGGAGACCGCGCCTTCATCCTCGCCTAAAGACTTACAAAGCTCTTCAAGGCTCGAAAAGTTGTCTCTCAGCTGCGTATTCACATAGCTCAAAAGCATGAACGGATCTTTGGGCAGGGCCATACGTATTACCTCTCACTATTTTGACCGGCGATAGTATAACAGATTATTCGCGTGCGTGCGCGAAAATATCTGCCCATTTATTGCGGATTCTTTGGGCATCCTTTGTGAAGTTTGTTATGACTAACTTCTCTTAACGTTTTCCTTCAGCGATATAAACTTGAAGCAGATATAAACAGCCGCCAGAGGCAGTATCACATATTCCAGCACGTTCCCGGCAATATCTGTCACCTTCAGAACCGCAGGATTTGAAGCCTCTCCTAAAATGCCCTGCGCAAGCCTGGGCGTTATGTCGCTGAACGCGTGAAGCAGCATAACGAGCGGCAGGTTCTCGGTCAGCATATAAACAGCGGCAACGAAGAATCCCCATACAATGCAGCTCGGCACCTGATAAAGAGGATTCTCTCCGAAGAAAATATTGAGCATATGTGTCAGGCCGAAGAATGCGCCAGTCAGAGCGCAGGTGCAAAGTCTCTGCTTTACGGTAGCGGTATTGAATTTGAGAAGGCCCTTCATAAACAGTCCCCTGGCATATGCCTCCTCGAAAAATCCTACGGCAAACTGCTGCCCGATGATAATTGAAAAACGTGTAATATCTCTTGGCGCATGCACACCGGCAAAAAATAATCCTGCCAGAGGAAGCGCAACATAGATCAGGAACGGCAGTATCACAAGCCACATCTTCGGAGTCACTTTGTTGGTAAATAACGCCTTGTTAGGCCGCAGCAGTACCAGGGCTATAATGCCCATTACGATCCTTAATACGATGTCTGCCAAGAGCAGTACATTGTAGTCCGGGAACAGATTGAGATAGACCATCGCTACCTCGATCGCGTAAAAGATTCCAATGATTATTGCAGCCTGAATAATAGGCTTTCTGATTGCCTGTGTCTTATCCATCCTATTCTCCTTTTATCTGTCATCGGAGGTTAGACGGATGAGCTTGGATTTCGTTACAAAAAATATGAATCCAGTCAGAAAAATATTCCCGCGCATGTTTCTTAATTCCGCCGTACTGGGAACGCACAAATCACGCACAGTGCGACGCTTAAAACCAATAGTTTATCTGTTATCGATTTTCTCCGGATACATATCGTGGTGGAACAAACGGTCTTCAGCGACTTTCTCCCACTTCGTGCCCGGCTTGCCATAGTTGCAGTACGGGTCGATCGAGATGCCGCCGCGCGGAGTGAACTTGCCCCAGACTTCGATGTACTTGGGGTCCATGAGCTTGATGAGGTCTTTCATGATGATGTTCACGCAGTCCTCGTGGAAATCGCCGTGGTTGCGGAATGAGAAGAGATAGAGCTTTAGTGACTTGCTCTCGACCATCCTCTCGCCCGGCACGTAAGATATCGTGATCGTCGCGAAATCAGGCTGACCCGTGATCGGGCAAAGGCTCGTGAATTCGGGGCAGTTGAACTTGACGAAGTAGTCGTTATCAGGGTGCTTGTTGACGAATGTCTCGAGCACTGACGGATCGTAATCCATGCTGTATTTCGTGCCGGCGGAGCCGAGCTTTGTGAGTCCTTCTTTTTCGCGCATGATGTCACCCCTTCAAAATGTTGTACTTGATGCCTTCGTCGTAGACATCGATGCCTTCAGCCTTCTTGATCACCCTGACGACAAGGTATGTGACGGGCGTGAAGATCACCTCGTAGCCTACCTTGAACAGGTACTGGAAAAGGATCATCTGAAGGACGATCGAATTTTCCATGGTGCCCCAGAATGCGATCGTGATGAAGATGATGGAGTCAAGTCCCTCGCCTACTACCGTCGAGAGGATCGTTCTTACCCAGAGCTTCTTGCCCTTGGTAGCGACCTTGAGCTTTGACAGCAGGATCGAGTTGGAAAACTCGCCGAAGAGATAGCCTGCAAAAGATGCGACTGCGACTCTCGGAGTCGTGCCCATTACGATCTCGTAAGCGCCCTGGTTTTCCCAATATCCGGGATGCGGCAGGCCGATCGTTACGAGGTAGATCAGTACGGCAAAGAAGCTGCACGCGAAGCCGAGCCAGATGACGGTCCTTGCCTTCTTAAAGCCGTAGACTTCCGTAAAGACGTCGCCGATGATGTATGTCAGCGGGAAAAGGATTACTGCGGCGGGCAGCGTGATGCTGTCTGTGACGGCCCACATCTTGCCTGCGATAAGGTTTGAGAGCAGGAGGCACGTTACGAAAACGATGCCGATGCACATAAATAATCTCGATACTGTTTTAGATTCACTCATAAACTTTTCTCCAAATAAAAAATGACTCCAAAACAGGAGTCACATTCAATCAAACATGCACGATCTGCCGTGCAACTAAGTCTATGATTCAACGATTGTCCTGGTTTTGTTTTGCGACAGGATGGCACAAACGAACTGTCGGCGCATTTTTGCGCACGGGAAATATATCATCTTATTTCTTTAAGGTCAAGCGCAAACCTTTACCTTCCGGCAAGTTCCCAAAAAGCGACGGCGCTCGCGGCAGCCGCGTTCAGAGAATCGACTTCGTGCGACATCGGGATTATGACCTTGTAATCGGCAGCCGCGCAGGTCTCGGGAGTCAGTCCGTTTCCTTCATTTCCGATGAGCACGGCCAGGCGCGGTTCTTCCTTCAAAGAAGCATCATCGAGCGTTATCGAATCGGCAGAAAGACACATTGCTGCAGATTTATATCCGAGAGATCTCAATGTCCCGCAGACATCTTCTTTCCCGATGAACGTCCAAGGCAGCTGGAACATCGTACCCATTCCTACGCGCATCGCCCTTCTCTCCAAAGGATCGCACGTGCCTTCAGTCAGCAAAACCGCATCGATATTAAATGCCGCGGCGCTCCTGAAAACAGCGCCGACATTGGTGGGATTAACGATATTCTCTAGTACCGCTATGCGCGAACGCGAACCGGCAACGCTCTCCAATACAGAAGCTGCAGAAGGCATCTCAGGCCTTGTCATGCAGCACAATATTCCGCCTGTTAAGTGATATCCGGTGATCGATTCCATCACGGCAGACGGAGCGCGGTAAACCGGCACTTCACCTACGCGCGACAGCAAAGACGCGACCTCTTCCTTATCAAATACACGTTCATCTACCAGCACGGATTCAGGCTTCATCCCTCCGTCTAAAGCACGCCCTATTACCTTGCAGCTTTCAGCGATAAATACACCGTCGTCGGGGTCTCTGTAATGCCTTAGCTGGGGCTCTGAAGAGTTTATATAGACGGTTATCGATATGTCGTCAGGACTGTTGATGTCGATTATGTTCATGCTTTATCCGCAGCACCTGTCAGCATCTCGTAAGTGACGCCGTACTTTTTCGCGATGTCGGCAGCATAAGAAGAACCTTCCGGAGGAGCGACTTCGAGCTTGAAAGAACGCGTTCCGCCTTCGCTCTTCACGATGAGCGAAGCGGCCTTTGCTTCGGAGTCTTTCGACATCTCAACGCAGTCGACACCGAGCTTATGCATATGCGTGTTGTAGATGGTCCTGACGTTCTTGGTAAGGAGCGCCTTGATCGAATCGCACGCGATGTAGTAACCCTCTTCGAATGAAGTGGTGGAGAAAGTCTCGTTCATGAGCACCAGGCTCTCGCTAGTGGAGGCCGTGAAGATCTCCTTGAAGCGTACGCACTCTTCGCCCAGACGGCCGAGATCCATAGTCTTGTCCTCGTCTGCAGGAAAGTGCGTGTAGATGCAGTCAGCAGGCGCGAATTCGAATGAATCGGCGGGCACATAAGCGCCGCCCTGCGCGAGCGCGAACAGGAGTCCGATGCCCTGCGTCGACGTTGTCTTACCGCCCCTGTTGGCACCGGTCAGGATGTAGATCCTGTGATCCGCGTCAAAGTCCAGGTCGTTAAGGACAAGCTCTTTGGGGCTGCTCAGGCTTAACGCGAGCTTGAAGTTATAAAAGCCCCTGGCCTTCATGGATACGTCGCCGCCTGACACGGCCTTTGCCTTGTTGAGCGTAAAGCCCTTTGCCTCGAGCTTTTTCATGAACTCGACGAGCCTTATGTAGTAAACGAATTCGGGGATGATGTCAGCGATGATGGAGATCGCCATGTCAGCGTACTTGTCGAGCGTTCTCTTCAGGTTCTTTACCATCGTATCGAGCATCCTGTTGAGGATATGGTCAAGGTAGAAAGTAGAGCTCGAAGCGGAATCACCTGAAGCGATCGATGCGATCGTCTGGTTGCGCACGAGGAAGTTGCCGCTCGCGGTCGCTGCCTGGAACTTGGCCATGTTCTCGAACTGCTTCATCAGGCCGCCGTCCTTGGACGCGTCGACCTGTCGGTAATGCATGTCGCCGTCCCATTCGTTGCCTTCGTTTATCTTGTCACCGCCCGATAAGCTGTCGGCGATGTTGCTAACGATATTGGACTTTTTAAAGGGTTTGCTGTTGACCGATACGAGGCCCATGCTGATCGCTTCAAGCCTCGAGTTGAGGTTGACGCCGATCGTGACACTCTGGATGTCTGATGTCTCGGTCGAGAGCTTTTCGAGGTCCTTTTTGAGCTCGTGGAAATGCGCATCCGAATAGACTTCATCGACATATTCCCTGAAGCCCTTAAGGCCTGCGGACTTGATCCTCTCGTCGCTAAGGCACTCCTTGAGAGCGTCGACGCATGTGATGTAGTCGCGGTACTGATTGAGGCGGTGCATGAGGTACCACAGACCCTCGATCTCGTCTTTGGATTTTCTGATGGTACCGAAGTTTTTATTGAAGTCGATCTTATCGAAAAGCTCCTGGAGCCTCTTGCTGAAGTCAGGAAGGTTCTTCAAATCCTCGAAAATATCCTGCCTGTAATTCGTTACCTCGGGATCAGACGTCAGCTGCGATAAGACGTCAGCGATGACGACCTGCTCTTTAGGCTCGGAAGTGATCTCCTTGCATATCGTATCAAGGCTCAAGTCATGGAAAGTGCTTGGCTCAAGGTTTTTATAGTTGACCTCTTTGCCCCTCGGGAAAAGAAGACTGAATTTGCGGTCGCTGATCATATGAGGTCGCTCCTTAATCCGGTTAATTAAGGGGTAACGTCAGTCACCCATGCTTCTATAATACTCCTCCAGCCTGGGTTTTGCAGAGAGATAATAGCGCTCGAGCCTCTTGTCGAAATGCTTTCCCATGCTCTCCATCATGATGCGGTCAGCGTCATCAAATGAGAACTTGTCCTTATAGACACGCTTGCTTACGAGGGCGTCGTATACGTCTGCGATCGCCATGATGCGCGCTTCGATCGGGATCTCTTCGCCCTTAAGACCTTCAGGGTATCCCGAGCCGTCCCATCTCTCGTGATGGTAGTGTGCGACATTTACTGCGACCTTGTGGAACGCTTCATTCTCGGTGCCGTCTAAGATCTGGTCTACGATGCGCGCGCCTTCTGCAGCATGCTTTTTCATCTCCGCAAATTCTTCGGGAGTAAACTTACCGGGCTTTCTTAAGACAGCGTCATCGACTGCGATCTTGCCCAAGTCATGCATCGGCGCAGCCTGTATCATGTTCTTGCAGAATTCGTCGGTGAGGCCGTCTTTGCCGAACAGGAATCTTATGTTTTTTCTGCCGTCCGCGGTAGCTTCATCCTTGCGGATCTCATCGACCAAAACCTTTACGACATCGCTCGTGCGCCTGATGTGGCCGCCCGTGGAATTGTCGCGGCTTTCAACCATCGTTGCCATTCCGAGAATGAGCTTGTTATGCATTACCACGATGTTCTCGGTCTTCGTTGCGACCTCTTCCGAGAGCTGGTCGTTATAGTTCGCAAGGAGCTTCATGTATTTTCGCGAATCCGTATCATCGGTAACGAAGAACTGGTAGCCTCTCCTGTGCTTGCCGTCGTAGAGATAACGGATGGTGACCAGATAGATCTTGTCGTCGACCTCGTAGTAGAAGTGGTCCTTTGACTCATCCTTCTTGAACTCGTCGAGCCACTTGAAGATCGTCTTTTTGACCTCCTCGCGCTTGCCGGGATACGTGTCCACCTTGATGTCCTTGAGGACAGGGAAAATCTTCTGTGCGCTCTCATTCGAGCCTAAGTATTTATCGTCAAAGTCGAAAGACATGAAGCCCGTGTCGCCCTTCTTTATCAGGGAATCGACGCCCAGGTCAGTGATGTCATAAAGGCACAGTCTGTGCACGATGATGAGGTACATTACTTGCGCGAAAACATAAGAGAACGGCATCGCATCAATGCCTCCGGGCAGTGCCTTTCCTACGAAGTAGCTTACGAACGAGAATGACATCGGAAACATCAGAAGCACGATCGTGGTGGTCGGTACATCCTTCTTCCTGAACAGGCTGTAGATCATGGCAGCAGTGCTGATGATCACGTAAATGGTGATGATCGCATATGTCAATGTGTGTGCAAAGCCGTAAGTCTTTACCAGGGTGCCAATACCTTTATCGATCTCAAAGCTGACCGTCTTATAGAAGATCGGTGAATTGCCGATCGTAAGAACGACGGAAAAGCTTACAATGCACATGACCGCGAGCACCGCGTTCATCCATCTTTTGAGCTCGATGTGACACAAGCTTAAGATACTCTGCGTGATAAAAAGTGTGAGGAAACATCCTCCGATATAAGTGATCTTGGTGGCCGCCAGAGCAGCTTCAAGACTTCTCGAATGCGCAAGCATAGCGTAGCCGAGATTCGCGATCGGGATTATCGCAAAGATCAGCGAGATGTGCACGTCAAAATGCTTGTGCCAGATGAAAATATATATGAGTGTCAGAAGTACTGACAGACCAAACAGAATCTCGTAATACGCAGTCACGGATTACAACCCTCCAATTCAAAAAGACAAAACGCGGGGGATCACTTTTATGCTCCATGTGACGCCCCGGCAATCACCTTTTCAACTATTAAATTTTAACACCATTTACAGGCTCAAAGTACCCTTTCACAGTCTTGCGGAAGACTATCGTGCAGACTGTTCCGACAACTATTGCGATAAGGTGCAGGATCATGGAAAAGATCCCTGTCACGCCCGCTACACTGGGGCTTAGCGCGATTACTATCGACATGATCGCCATAGGCATCAGAAAGTAGAACGATATCTGCTTAAAGAGCTTTCCGAACCCGTACTTCTTTCCCATCAGGAATAAGATATATAACACCACGGGAACAAACGCGAAAGCGATTCCTGATGCGCCCTTGCATACGTTCTCTTCCCCTTCGGGAGTAATAGCAGCTAAAGTGAAATATGTAACTGCAATATCAGGTATCCACGCCGCGATGCACAGTATGAGGAACTTCTTTGCTCCCAGTACCTTTTCGGCCAGTATGCCGAACGGTATCACGAGCAAAAGGTTATACATCAGGTGCCCGACGGATAACCGCGCGGCATCAAGTTCCATCGAGGGCGGGATCTGCTCCTGGGGTGTGTATTGCTCGAAAATATACGTGATAAACTGCCACGGATTCCTCACCGGATACGTAAATGAGAACGAATAAACCAATGAGGGGATCGCCGCCGATATGACCGTTACCGCTATGCAAAGAAGCGCGATCGTAATCGATATGACAGGAACTTTCTTGCTTAAGTATATATTCCTGATCTTCATAGATGTCACCCTTGAATTCAGACTGTAAGCCGGGCCTTCAGCTCTCCACATCAGGCCCGGCATACCAGCCTCAAAAACCTTATTCCAAATTCTCCGGTCCGAAGCTCTCGGGTAAGAGCTCTCCCAGGGTGAATTCCTTGTAGTCATGCGCGCTTTTGGCAAGGTAGATCCTGAAGGAAGAATTGCAGAATTCTCTCATCACCTGACGGCATACGCCGCACGGTGCGCAATACTGCAGCTCTCCGTCTCTCTTACCTCCCGCGATCGCTATCGCAACAAAATCTTTGTGACCTTCGCTCACAGCCTTAAAGATGGCTGTTCTTTCAGCACATATGGAGGGGCCGAATGCGCTGTTCTCGATATTGCAGCCGGTGTAAACGCTGCCGTCACCAAGAAGCACTGCGCTTCCTACGAGAAAATCCGAATATGGAGCATAACTTCCGGACCTCATATCGATCGCCTTCTGGCAGAGATCTGAAATTGCATTATTGTCGATCATTTCCCGTTCCTCCTTTTAAGACCTGCCTTGCCACGTATTGCATAGTTAGATTTACATCTAATCTATACCCTTATTACGCGCTGGGGCAAGATTAACTTACCTCGATATTTCCTGCATCGACGGAGATAGTGATAGTACCTGCGCCGCTGCCGTTCTGATGGATCTCTCTTCCTCTCGTTGAGCCGACTCTGGATGAGCCTGCATCAACTTCGCAGTTGACCTCGTAGTCAGAAAGATTGTCTACTCCTCTGAGCTCAACGTTTCCGAAATTTACTTCGATCTCAACGTCTTCAAACGTTGTTCCGTCGGTCTCGATATTGCCTGCATCAGTGCTGAGGTTCATGATCTTGATCGAAGAATCATCGATGTCGAAGTTGCCTGCATCTACGTCGAACTCTACCTTGCGCAGATCGCAGTTTTTGATCTCGATGTTTCCGGCGTCGATGTCACCGTAGAAATAATCTGCAGAAACGCCGTTGATCTTGATGTTGCCTGCGTCGATATCCATTTCGATGCTGTCGAGCTTTACGTCCTTGCCGACAACGATATCAAGCTTGGGGCCTGTGGTGTTGTGGATGCCGAAGCTGAATCCGCTGCCCTTCTGTGTTGCTACGAACTTGCCGTTCTCGCAAGTGATCACAGGCTTAAGGTTGTCACTGCCCGTATACTCTACGCTGATAAGGCCTGTGCCCTCTGCCGTATGAATGTTTACTTCGCATGCTGAAAGCTCGAACTTCATTGACTTGATAGTGTCGCTCATATCGTCTCCTTCTCCAATCTCATATGTTGTAGCAACTGATTCGGAATTATCAGTGAATGTGAACACGCCGCTTACGATCTGCTTGACGATGCCGACACCGCAAAGAACAACTGCGATCACAACTACTGCAACAGCGCTGACAATAATGGGAGCCTTGTTGACCTTACGGTCTGACTTAGGAACGAATTCCTCTGCCATCTTGCCTGACTCATTGAGTTCTAAGAGCCTGTCATAGCCCTTCATCTTGATGTTTGAAGATGTGATAAGGAATACGCCGAGCGCGATGAAGAAGAAGAAAAGCACTGCGCCGAAGCTGTCCGGAATGTAAGGGATGCTGCCGATGATCATCGGATTTACGATGCTCAAGATGCAAAGTCCGATACCGAATGAAGACATCATGCCGTAGCTTGACTTAAAGCTCCTGCGCTCGGATCTTACGTACTCTGCGCACTCGATGCTGAGCGAGCATTCCTTCTTCTTTACTTCCGCAAATTCTTTTTTCTTGCTTGCAGATGTAATGAACAGGATCACTGCAGCCGCAATTGCTATGAACATAAGGCTTACACCGATTGCCCCGACATTTAAGTGAAGCATGTCTGCCAGGATCGTGAAAGCCGGCGCGAAGATGCAAAGTCCGATTCCCAAAGGTGCCAGGATCGAACGCTGGTTGTTCATTGTGAGATAATCCTTGACTCTGTCCATGGAGAGCATCGGCTTATCTTCGTCCGGATTCTCCTTGACTGCTTCGGTGATTCCCAATGTCTCTGCGAGCTCATCGAGATTGCCGAATTCTGAGATTACGATACCTACTGCTTCGTTCTCTGTCTTGCCTTCCTTGATGAGCTCCTCATATTTGTCTTCCATCATTTCGAGAAGCTCTGCTTTGGCTCTTCTGACCTCTTCCGTATTGGGAAGATTTCGGAACATATTGTCCAAATAGTTTTTTATAGCGTTCATACAAGTGCCCCCTCATCCGCAATAAACTTTTCGATAACTTCTTTAGTAAGAGTCCATTCCTCGCGCTTCGAACGGTAATGCTCCTTGCCGGCCTCAGTTATGCGGTAGTAGGTCCTCTTCTTTCCGCCTGCCATATCCTCATCAACAAAGGACTCGATAAATCCGTTCTTTTCCATACGCGTGAATGCGGAATAAAGCGTCGTCTCCTTGATGATGTACTTCTCTTCGGACAATACTCTGATCTGCTTTGAGATCTCATATCCGTAAGAGGGCTTTGACAGAAGCAGGTACAAAATGATGATGTCGTTATAACCTCTGATGACATCGCTGCTTATCTCTGCCATAATCTATCTCCTTCCGGGAATTGTTACGACTGTCGTTGCTACGATTGGCGTTGCTATGTCTGTCGTACTACGACCGTCGTAGTAAATATAACACCGCCCGAAAATGATGTCAACAACGATTTTGATACTTAACAATTTCTTCAAACATTTCGGCCATTGAATGATGTGTTATTCTTAATCTAATATCACGCGCGAAAAGAGGTACCGCCATGGACATTTATGTAAACATCAAAGCCCTTTCCAGCACCAGCGACGGCTCACAGGCCAATCCTTTCCGTACGATCTCGGAAGCTGCAGCTATCGCCAAACCCGGCGACACAGTCCATGTGGCACCCGGCGTTTACAGAGAGTATGTCTCACCCGCCAACGGCGGCACCGAAGACGCCCGCATCACATACGTCAGCGACGAGCCTTTGGGCGCTACTATCTCCGGCGCTGAGCAGATCTCCGACTGGAAGCCGTACGACGACAACGTCTGGGTCTGCCGTGTCGACAATAAGATCTTCGGCGATTACAACCCCTACACGACTTTCTGCTACGGCGACTGGTATTTCGCAGGCAAGAACAGACACGTAGGCTGTGTATACATCAACGACAGAAGACTCTACGAGGCTGCCTCTGTCGATGAGGTCATCAAGGCCCAGGTCTATAAGTGTTCATGGGTTCCGGAAGAATCAAAGTACAAGTGGTACGCGGAAGACGAGGGCACAATGACGGCCATCTACGCAAACTTCGGCGGCCTTGATCCCAACTCCGAGATGACCGAGATCAACGTCAGAAGAATGTGCTTCTTCCCTGCCGAGACCGGCCGCAACTACATCACCGTGCGCGGCTTCAAGATCTGCAAAGCCGCTACCAACTGGGCTCCTCCTGCAGCATGGCAGGAAGGCATGATCGGTCCCCACTGGTCAAAGGGTTGGATCATCGAAGACTGCGAAGTCTATTTCTCCAAGTGCTCCGGCATCGGCCTTGGAAAGTACCTTGATCCCGAGAACAACCACTATTTCACATATCAGCATCTTAAGAGCCCCACGCAGATGGAGCGTGACGCAGTCTGC
Organism: Clostridiales bacterium; assembly: GCA_017554745.1. Classification (GTDB taxonomy): domain Bacteria; phylum Bacillota; class Clostridia; order Saccharofermentanales; family Saccharofermentanaceae; genus Saccharofermentans. Next base: position 94,194 of record JAFZHS010000006.1, read on the forward strand.
CGCGGCCAGTACCACGGCTGGCTCAAGGAAAACATCGGCAGCCACATCATCCGCCGCAACAACATCCATCACTGCGAGCAGGGCGGCATCATCGGCCGCATGGGCGCCGTTTTCTCTACCATCGAAGACAACCACATCCATCACATCAACAACATGATGGAGCTTGGCGGCGCAGAAGTCGCAGGCATCAAGCTTCACGCAGCTATCGACGTCCTGATGCAGCGCAACCACATCCACCACTGCGTCATGGGCATCTGGACCGACTGGGAAGCCCAGGGCACACGCATCACCTGCAATCTCCTTCACGACAACCAGCGCCCCGAATACGCAGCCCCCTTGAAGGGCGGCATGGGCAGCGAGGATATTTTCGTTGAGGTCGGCCACGGACCTACCCTGATCGACAACAACATCCTGCTCTCCGACGCTACTCTCCGTATCGCCACCCAGGGCGTCGCAATGGTCCACAACCTCATCTGCGGCTCATTCACTTCCGTCGGCGAAGGCACCGACTGGCGCTACACCCCTTACCACTTCCCTCACCGCACCGAAGTCATGGGCTTCATGACCATCCTCCACGGCGATGACAGATTCTATAACAACATCTTCTTCCAGAAACACCCGAAGGAGTCATTGATCTCCCGCTTCGACGACGGCACGGTCTGGGAAGAAGAGCGCGTCGTCGGCACCCACGTCTGGGACCACTATCCGCTCTACGAAGACTGGATCAAGCAGTTCGATCTCGAGTCTGACACACCCGACATGATGAAGATCGCCAAGGCCCACTTCGACAAACTCCCCGTCTGGATCGAAGGCAACGCCTACTTGGGCGGCGCCCAGCGCTTCTGCAAAGAAAAGAACTACCTCATGGATTCTAAGACCGAAGTCTACGTCAACGTCCGCGAAGACGGCGAAAAGGTCTACCTCGAGACCAACCTCGCCGAAGCCATCGGCTCCTTCACTTCTGACCTCGTCACCACAGACGTTTTAGGCAAAGCATTCGAGCCCCAGCAGCGCTTCGAAGACAGAGACGGCAACGACATCATCTTCGACACCGATTACTTCGGTGCAAAGAGGAGCGCCATCATCCCCGGCCCGTTCGCTTCGCTCGATGTAAATGACGTGAACGTAGTGCTCTGATTAATCAATACATAACTGCAAGCGGCTGTCTCACCCGGGGCAGCCGTTTTTATTTGGGTAGCACCTTGTTCGCTTTGCCGTCAAGGCCCGCTCCGCTTGGCCTTTGGCCAGCCTTGACCGCGCGCTCCAAGGTGCAGCATAGTGTCCAAGAGGTGCAAGGCACCTCCTTGCATTACCATGCCGGATATACGTACTTTTATTCCTTAATTTTGTGTATGTTTTTTGTCGGCTTTTGCATGGTGTTTGTCGCATTCTTTGAATGCTTTTGTTTAATCCTTGTATTACTTTCAGTACTTTGTATGAAACCTTTTGTGATTTCTTGTTTTCTTTCTGCAGATTTTTGTCGTATGCGAGCCGGATACCTGCACCGACAAAAACACGCACAAAACCGACAGGATTTCATACAAGGTCTCTGACAACAATCGACAATACCGGACAAGGTTATAACAAAACCCTCGAAGAAAGATAACAATCGTATCTGAATCGCGACAAAAATACCCCTATAAAACTATAGTCTGAAACTACATAAAAAATGGGTGGCTTTCATCGTCAGATGAGAGTCGGAGAATCCGACTCTTGAACACTAACAAGCGCCTGCGAAGGCGAGCGGTCAATGGTGCAAAAGCAAGGCCCCGCCGTCCATTGACGGCGAAGCCTGCAGGTGCTACTTGAATTGTTGGTACTTTTACAGCTTTACTGTGGCGATGAACTTTTCGCCGTCGCTCTTGATATCGAGCTTGTAGCCCAGCATTGTGAGGTTGTTGTCCGCTATCGCAAGTCCTAAGCCTGTGCCTTTGCTGCCGCGGGACAGAGCGCCTTTGGTGAAGGCTTGCTTGAGGCTCTTAACGTCTTCCAGTTTCTCAGCAGAGATGTTGGAGACCGTAAGGCTTCCGGCATCGCAAGTGATATCAATCGCGGTGCCTTCTTTGCTGTAGAGAACAGCGTTGTTGATAAGGCACGATACGGCCTGCTCGAAGAGCTTTTTGTCAGTCTTGATCACGACGCTCTTTTTATCGTAATTTACCTTCAGCGATCGCTCGGCAATGGAGTGCTCGTTGTCTGCGATGATGTCGGAGATGAGATCACCGAGGTCTACTTCTGACTTGGTTATCACGGCGGACCCGCTCTCGGATTTGGAGAACTCCAGCATGTCGTTGACCATCTTGTTCATCTGGGCGACTTTCTCTTCGATCTTTAAGGCGTAGTAGTCCTTCTTGTCTGTCGCGATGTTGTTGGCCAAATTCTCGGAATATGCGGACAGTGCGGCCATCGGGGTCTTTAAGTCGTGGGCCATCGCATCGATCATCTTGCGCCTGTATTCGAAGATCTCATAGCGCCTGTACTTGATGCTGTAACTGATTATTGCAGGAACTAACGCAACGAAGAAAGCTGCAACAATAATCGTGAATATAGCCCAGGATATCTCATCTTTGCAGGCAGTCATAAAGCTAACGTATTCCAGTTTGCCGACAAATGTTTTCTCATAAGGCGGGTCTACGCCTTCTTGTTTGATGCTGTATGCATCGTCAGGATCTTCGCCTTCAAATCCTGCGAAATAACCGAAATTTGACCTTTCATTATTTGTGTCAATCTTCACATGAATATATCCGTCAGTATTCTCCGGTGTGAAATGCAAGACTACACCTGTTGGTTCAAGATGCTCATTGAATATCTCAAGTTCGACGGGAATGAATTTCCCGTTGTTGTAATCCGCGTAATACTCATAACAACGAAAATACACTACAGGCTTATGGTAGAAGAAATCATCAGTATCTTCTATAAAGCTCTGACTTAAGACTTCTTCAGTTTTGAATGATTCAATGTACTTTTTATCCGCCAGTTCCAAGATGCCGTGTTCATAATTATCGGGATTGGTATAAAACCACATTATTGCGGTCTCGGAAGCATCTATCACACCTGTGTCATCTGACTGGTACCTGGCTCTCCGGCCTGTGGAAATATAGTAATTGATTATATAGCTCTTAATCCTGACGCTGACTGGTTCTGTAAAAGTATTATCCTCGCCCCATCTGTCATTACTGATAGATTGTACTAAATGATTGTAATAGTCGAAATCTAAATCTTCCACTGCATATTGATAATCAAAAAAAGCCGGCAAAAATACGAATAGCCCCAGCACTGTAAAAATGATCAGCATTATGAGCGAAGACACAAGATAAATGATCAGAAAATTCGGACGCTTTATGGTCCCCTTGCGCACTTTCATTATCTTATTCCTCCGTGATGCGGTATCCCCTGCCTATCGCTGTCTTGATCTGGCCGGAGGCGCTGCCTAAGCTCTCGCGGAGTCTTCTGATCGTGTTGTCGACGACTCTGTCGCTTACATCCAGATCATCTCCCCATACATGATCCAGAATGGCCTTACGTGTAAGGACAGCGCCTTTGTTTTCGAGCAGATAGACCAGAAGGAAGTACTCCCGGGCATTGATAGCGACCTCGCGGCCTTCAACAGTGACAAGCATTGTGTTCCTGTTGAGGGATATGGTGCCGCACCGCAAGATGTCGCCGTCTGAGCTCTTCTTAGCGCGCTTGAGAAGAGCAAGGCTTTTGGCGTAGAGGTGGCGGAGCGAAAAGGGCTTGACGACGTAGTCGTCGCACCCGGTCTCATATCCCTTCAAGATGTTGTTTTCGGAGCCTAAGGCAGTGACGAAAATGATCGGACAGTCGCTCTTTTGGCGGGCCGCCCTGCAGATATCAAATCCGGATGCCCCGGGAAGCATAATGTCTAAGATCATGAGATCGAAAGATCCGCCTCTCACCTTGGCCAGAGCGTCATTTCCGTCAGACGCGGTCACGACATCCCAGAGTCCTGAGCCTTCCTCGCGAAAGAAGTCTCCGGCAGCTTCCAGGAGTTCGGGTGAATCTTCAACGATCAACAATCTGAAAGACATTGCTTCATCCTCCTTGGGAACACTATACCCCTTCGATATGTCGCCAATATGTCACGGGAAAACGAAAAGACTTGAGTCTTTGATTGCTTATTTCTCTGTTGCTTCTGCGGTCTCTACGGAAACGGCTTCTTCAGCTGCGGGCTCGTCTTCGGACTCAGCTTCGGTGTCTGCCGCATCGGCGGAGTCACGTTTGTCAGACTTGGAGCCCTTCTTGTTCTTGTCGTCTTTGCTTGTCATGAAGCCGTCAAGGATGCCGGATAAGTAGCGGCCGACCATCTTGTCGATCTCGAAAACCTTGATGACCTGGATGATGATGATCGCAAGGACAGGGCCCAAAAGGAAGCCGACGGCGCCCCAGACGTAGACACCTGCTGCCATCGCGAGGAGCGTGATGAGCGGGTGCATCTTGAGGGACTTGCCGAGGATGGCGGGCTCGATGAAGCGGCGGATGATCGACATGACGATGAAGCCTGCGAGGAGGACGCCTGCGGAGACGTAGTTGCCGTTGCAGATCTGGTAGATGATCATGGGGATCATCGTCGCGCTGATTCCTAAGATAGGCAGGAAGTCGATGAGCGCCGTGATGATGCAGAGTACGATGGCGTATTCGTGAAGTCCTGCGATCCAGAATACGATGAGTGATTCGAATGCCGTGATGATGAACAGCGCGAGGTATCCTCCGAGTACGCGGAAGACCATTACTGCCAGCTCGTTAAGGAGCGTGAAGATCCTGTTGCGGAAGGTCTTGTTGGGCGTGTTCTTAACGTAGAACTTGAGGACTGCCGGAGCGTCGTTGATGAAGTAGAAGCCGCTTAAGATAACGCAGATTACTACGAAGACGCCGTAAGGCAGGTTGCCGACGACCTTCCAGAGCTTGGAGAAGGCACCGCTTACGAACTGCGGGATGTTTTTCGCGAGGGTCTGGCCCATGTCGGTGATGCTGTTTTGGACTGACTCCATCATGTCTTCCGTGAGGAACCCGCCGTTGGCTTCGCTGAAACGGTCAAGGATGTGTGTCGAGAGCAGCTCACTGGGCTTAAAAGACTTGGCCGCATCGGCAATGGTGACGAGCAGGCTGTTTGCCTGATAGACGAGGCCGATGAAGGTCAGAACTATTATTATGAATACGAAAATATTTAAGATAACGTAGACTACCAGGGCGGTCTTGGTATGGGTGGACTTGCGTCTGCCCGGGCGGATCTTTTTCGCGTCCTTATCGAAGAGCTTCGATAAAGGCTTGGCGATGATGTCCGAAGTCTTGGCAAGAAGGAAGCCGATAAGGAACGGGATCAGTATGATCGCGACGATCTTGCCGACGTAGAGCAGGCCGACGGTGATGCCGACCGCGAGGATAAACTTGAGCATCGACATGACCGATGCTTTGTCTCTGTTGTATCTTTCCAAATCATTCATTTCCTATGATCCTCTTATTATTCCCCGAAATATTACCCTGCGGTTATATTCTGGCACCTTTGAAGATAAGAATCCAGAAGATAACGCAGATGGCGATGCCCAAAACGAGCGTGAGATTGAATCCCTTGTACATTTTATTGGCCTTGCCGCCGTCTTTCTCGGCAGGAAGCCTCGAATCGCCGTAGACGTCGTTGCTGTAAGAGTTATGGAACTCGCCCAAAGTCTTGCGGAAGAACGCAAGAAGAATTACCGCGACGACGATGGCCGGAATTGACGAATAGTAGAACGTGGTCGGGATGTCGCTGAAGGTCCTTACGGTGGTAAGGTCGATCTCGATGACGACGCTGCCGATCAGGATGCCAGTAAATCTTGCGCCGAGGAGCGCCAAGACAGGTCCGTAGATGTTCTCTGTGCGGGACCTTAAGATGCAGAGCCACCAGCCGATGATGAGGATGGCCGGAAGATCGATGAAGTCAAATGAATAAAGCGCGATGAGAAGCGGGATCACGATGAATGCCCAGCGCTTTCTCTTCTCGTTAAATCCCTGCCAGACGGCGCCCAGGAAGAAGAATGAGATGCCGAACGCGGGGACGACAGTGTCTATAAGGATGCTTAAGGAAAGCGTCAGTCCGTTGACTTCCTCCAGCTGGTAGAAAGCAGCCGGGAAAATCACCGAGCCGCCGTTTTTCAGCCAGAAAGCGAGCGAGATATTGTGGAATGCGGCCTTTACCAGGTAGAGCGGGGCGCCTGACAGGAATGCCAGGATCAAAGCGCCGATGCCGGTGTAGCGGCCGGTGATGTCGAGTCCGCCCTTCTCTGCCATGAGGACTGAAGGGACAAGGAATGCGAACATTACGAGCAGGAGCACGATGACCGCGCAGCCGATGAGCGATGTCGACGAGAACGGGAACGCGCCCGCGAACATGAGCTTGGATAAAAAGACTGTGAATATGAGGCCGCAAGAGCCGAAGAATACGGGATATCCCCAGTTGAACGGCTTAGGATATTTGAATGCGTGAACGAAGAAGTCTTTAACTGCCTTGAGAACAGCCATCAGAAGTACACTCCGAGAAGATTCAAAGTATCGAGCATCTTCTCAAAGAAGAAGGGCTCCATGATGGCAAATACTGCGCAGCCCAGTGCGAGGAAAGGTCCGAAAGCCATATAATCCGGGTCTTCCGCGAAGTGGATGGCGGCCTTCTCCCTCTGGATCTTGAGCTTCTCTTTCCTGGGATCCGGCGATTCGGCGATCCTTTTCTTCTCGGCAGCGATCCTCTTCCTCTTCCTGATAAGGAGCGGGATAGCAAAGATCAAAGCGGAAAAGATCGATACGTAGATCAATACGACCAGGCCGTAGCAGCCTGTGATGAGGCCCGTTGCAAAAAGGAGCCACATGTCGCCCATTCCCATGCCTTCGCGGCCTAAGAACGTGATCGACAAGAAGCCGATGAGCCAGATGACGCCGCCTCCGATGAGGGACGCGATGACCTTATTGAGTACCGGGACGTACCACTTGACGCCGTCTGTAAACCAGACGGAGCCTTCGAAAACGTCGGATAAAACGGACAAAACGCCGCAGAACGCGATATAGATGGTGAACTGGTCCGGGATGATCCTGTTGAGCTTGTCTGCCATCATGACGAGCAGGAGCACGGGGATCACGAGGAATATGACCGCAAGGTGCATGGGCCTGAACTGGCCCTCGATGTAAGCATTCCTGCAGAAGAAGATCGTCACGCAGTAGCAGGCTACGCAGAAAACAACGGCAATAAGGCCTTCCGGGAAAGGTCTCATCCTTTTTGAGGGCCTGTAATCAGGGTCTTGCGGGGTTACCCCGTAATCCTGGAGCCATTTATCGGGAAACTTCCCGAAGAGCCAAGTGACAAGGGCTCCTGCGAGGATTCCTGCCACGACTGCGAAAACGTAATAAAGCGCAATATTCATAACATTTGAAGTTTAATATAGTAGGCGGAAAAATACAAATATTATAAGTAATAACCGCCTTAATATTGCCTCAACCGGACAAAAAATAAACCTTGTGTTAAAAATCAGTAAAAATCGGTGATTTTTGTTATTTTCGAGTGATTTCCGTTGTCAAAAAAACACCTATAAATAGGGCTTTTCGAGGTGTTTTTGGTCAAATAATCGAACTTGGCTCAAAAAATTGCTAACGTTCAGTAATATTGCTAAAATCAGACTTGAATTATTTTGGAGGTAAGTAGGTGTCTTTACGGGTAAAAGGGCACCGAAATAAGGACAATGGCAACAATTACAGCTAAAGCGCTTGAACAGATGATGCAGTCCCACGTAAGGGCTGAGACGGGCATGAGTCTTGAGCAGGCTACTCCCCGCGATTACTGGACAGCGCTCTCGAAGAGCATCGTAGAGATCATCTCCGAGAATTGGATCGCAACAAGACATAAGTACAATCAGGGCCGTCAGGCTCACTACTTCTCGGCAGAGTTCCTCGAAGGCCGCTCAATGCTCAACAACCTTGTAAATTTGGGCATTTACGACCAGGCAAAGGACGCTCTCGCTGCTTTCGGACTTGATATCACCGATATTCTCGAGCAGGAGACAGACCCGGCTTTAGGCAACGGCGGCTTGGGACGTCTCGCAGCATGTTTCCTTGATTCATGCGCTACTTTGAACCTCCCTGTCACAGGCTACGGCATCCTTTACCGTTACGGCCTCTTCAGACAGGCCATCGAGAACGGCTTCCAGAACGAGTATCCGGACTCCTGGATGGAGCACGGCTACCCCTTCATCCTTCCCAGATATGACCGCAAGGTCAAGGTACACTACTCAGACATCGACGTCTGGGCAGTCCCCTGCGACCTCCCTATCACAGGTTACGGCACAAAGAACGTCAACCTCCTGAGACTCTGGAAGGCTGAGCCCGCACAAGAATTCAACTTCAACCTCTTCAACTCACAGAGATTCGACGACGCCGTCATCGAGAGAAACCGCGTCCAGGACATCTGGAGAGTGCTCTATCCGAACGACACTTCCTACGACGGAAAGGTCCTCCGTGTAAGACAGCAGTACTTCTTCGTCTCCGCTTCCCTGCAGGACATCATCTACAGATATAAGAAGTATCACGGCGACGATCTGCACGATTTCGCGAAGTACAACACGATCCAGCTCAACGACACACACCCTGTCGTAGCTATCCCCGAGCTCATGAGACTCCTCGTTGACGAGAACGGCATCGAGTGGACAGAGGCATGGGAGATCGTCAAGGATACTTTCGCTTACACCAACCACACCATCATGGCAGAGGCACTTGAGAAGTGGGATATCTCCATCTTCCGTTTCCTCTTCCCCCGTATTTTCGAGATCATCGAAGGCATCAACAACCAGTTCCGTGCGCAGATGTACGAGGCAGGCCTCTACTCAGAGCTCATCGACCGTATGTCTCCTCTGGCTGACGGCAAGATTCACATGGCATGGATGGCTATCTACGGCTCACACTCCGTAAACGGTGTTGCCGCCCTCCACACAGACATCCTCAAGAACGAGACACTCAAGGACTGGTATGCTATCTATCCCGAGAAGTTCTCCAACAAGACAAACGGCGTTACACCCCGCAGATGGCTCCGTTCCTGCGATCCTGAGCTCGCTTCTCTCATCACAGACCTTTTGGGCAGCGACAAGTGGGTCACAAACCTCGATCTTCTCAAGGATCTCGAAAAGTACAAGGACGATGACAAGATCATGAAGAAGTTCATCGCCATTAAGAAGGCCAACAAGAAGCACCTTTCCGAGTACCTCGAAAAGACAAAGGGCATCAAGCTCAACCCCAACTCCTGCTTTGACGTACAGATCAAGCGTCTCCACGAATACAAGAGACAGCTCCTGAACGCCCTCTACGCTTTGAACCTCTACGACAGGCTCAAGGAAAACCCGAAGCTCGACATGCCCCCGGTAACTATTTTGTTTGCTGCAAAGGCTGCTCCGGGATACTTCAGGGCTAAGGCCATCATCAAGTTCATCAACGAGATCGCTAAGCTCATCGACTCTGATCCTGCAATGAAGAACCGCCTGAAGGTAGTCTTCGTCGAGAACTACAACGTTTCCGTCGGCGAGAAGATGTTCCCTGCAGCAGACGTTTCCGAGCAGATCTCCACAGCAGGCCTCGAGGCTTCCGGTACGGGCAACATGAAGTTCATGATGAACGGTGCCGTCACCCTCGGTACTCTTGACGGCGCAAACGTCGAGATCGCAGAGTGCGTCGGCGACGACAACATCTACATCTTCGGCTGCCGCTCCCAGGACATGGCCGCAACAAAGGCTTACTACAACCCGAAGTGGCAGTATGAGAACATCCCCGGCCTCAAGAAGTGCCTCGACAGACTGGTTGACGGCTCTTTCAACGACGAAGGCACCGGCATGTTCAACGACCTCTTCAACGGCCTCATCTACGGCTCCAACTGGCAGCCCGGCGATCCTTACTACGTCCTCGGCGACTTCGACGACTACAGAAAGCAGCGCGACCGCCTCTACAAGGACTACCAGGACAACCTCGAGTGGGCAAGAAAGTGCTGGGTCAACATCTGCAACTCCGGCAAGTTCTCCTCCGACCGTACGATCAAGGAGTACGCAAAGGATATCTGGAAGATCAAGGCACAGAAGATCTGAGATATTGGTTACGGGCAATCCGAAGGGCGTCCATAGCGGGCGCCCTTTTTTGTGCGGTGGGGCGGGTCCTCTCTTTTGCGGGCGGCGTCCTGTGACTGCTACGCGGGTGACGGGAGCCCTCTCTTTTGCGGGTGGCGTCCTGTGAATGCTACGCGGGTGACGGGTAAAAACGCGTGAAGGGGTTAGTTTACCCGTCTGTTTTTCGCGAAGACGTCATCGTGGACGGGTAAAAACGCGTGAAGGGACTGATTTACCCGCCGGTTTTCTTTCGCATCTGCAAGCATTACGGACTAAATTACGAAAAATGGCTGTTTTGTCCGTCGGATTTCCTGCCGGGTAGTATGCATGACGGCTAAAAATGCGAAAAAGGCCGTTTTTATCCGTAATTTTCCTCGCGAAGACGTCTGAGAGACGGGTAAAATCGCGAAGAACGCCTGATTTACCCGTATTTTTCATTTCGAAGGGGGGCGAACCTACGGACTAAATCGCGAAAATCCCCTGTTTTATCCGTCATCTCCTCCGCAAGGCCAAAAACACTACGGATAAAATCGCGGGAAAAGCAACTTTTATCCGTCATCCCCTTGCTTAAACCGTTCGCCGCCCCCACCGTGCATGGCGCCTGCGTGAAAACCCTGCGCAAAAACGCCCCTCAAATATCAAGAAATCCTAAAATATTATATATAATGACATTCCGCCCCCTTTTGTTGTATAATCTTCTTTAAATCTTTTAAGGAGGAACTTATCAATGCCTATATTCCAGGATGCTAAGGGAAAGAACATTTCCAACTTCCAGAAAATGATCGATGAGAAGAAAAACACCATCCGTAAGTACTACGATGAGATCGGTCATCTGTACTATGGACAGTACAAGGATGTCAATGTTGACGTTACGAAGGACATCAATGCAAGGTGCGAATCGATCTCCAACCTTTACATCGAGATAGACGACCTGTACGTTAAGATCCTCCGCGAAAGAGGTCTCAAGAAGTGCGCTGTATGCGGAACGGAGAATAACCTCTCCAATGCGTTCTGCTTTAAGTGCGGTGCGAGATTCGATGACAGCGACGCAGTACCTGCTGACGTTATCGCTCCTCCGAACGCTTCTGCCACACCTTCCAGAAAGGTTGCAGAGAAGCCCGCTCCCGCTCCGGTCGTAGCAGCTAAGCCCGCACCGGCACCCGCAGCTGAGCCCGAGCCCGTCGCAGAGGCAGAGCCCGAAGCAGAAGAGCCCGCACAGGCATATGAAGCGCCCGTCGTAGAGGATCCTTCGTTTGAGGAGTTCAATGCGCCTGAGGCAGCAGAGACAATTGATGAAGCAATAAATGCGGACATTGAGCCCGCTGATGATAAGGAGGAATGAGGAGTAGATGGCAAAGATTTTCGAACAGGAATCAAGAACATTCTCTGAGTACCTTTTGGTACCCAATCTCACAACAGAAAAGAACACACCTGATCAGGTAGACCTCTCCGCGCCCGTCGCGAAATACAGAAAGGGCCAGGAAGAGTCACGCCTTAAGATCAACATCCCTATGGTATCTGCAGTAATGCAGGCCGTAAGTGACGATGGCATGGCAATAGCGCTCGCAAGATGCGGCGGTCTGTCATTCATCTTCCAGTCACAGTCGATCCAGTCACAGTGCGACATGATCAAGAGAGTCAAGAAGTACAAGGCCGGCATCGTTGAGTCAGACTCAAACCTCTCACCCGAGGATACGCTCGAGAAGGTTATCGAGCTCCACGAGAAGACAGGTCACGGCACGGCTGCAGTTACTGAAGACGGTACGGCTGAGGGCAAGCTCCTGGGCCTCGTTACCACACGTGATTACCGTGTATCAAGACTTTCGCTCGATACCAAGGTAAAAGAGTTCATGACTCCTATCGAAAAGCTCGTTACAGCACCTGAGGGCACATCCCTTAAGGAAGCTAACGACATCATCTGGGACAACAAGATCAACCAGCTCCCTATCGTAAATTCCGAGGGCAGATTGGTCGGTCTCGTTTTCCGCAAGGACTACGAATTCCACAAGGCTAACCCCAATGAGCTCTTGGACTCTGAGAAGAAGCTCATCGTTGGTGCCGGAATCAATACAAGAGACTACGAAGAGCGCGTTCCCGCATTGCTCGAAGCAGGCGCTGACGTACTCTGCCTCGACTCCTCCGACGGTTTCTCCGTATGGCAGGAAAGAGCACTCAAGTGGTGCAAAGAGAACTATCCTGACGCTATCGTAGGCGCAGGCAACGTTGTTGACGCCGAGGGCTTCAGGTTCTTGGCTGACTGCGGCGCAGACTTCATCAAGATCGGTATCGGCGGCGGCTCCATCTGCATCACACGTGAGCAGAAGGGTATCGGCTGCGGCCAGGCTTCCGCAGTGCTCGCAGTAGCTGAGGCACGTGACGAATACTTCAAGGAGACAGGCGTTTACATTCCTCTGTGCTCTGACGGCGGTATCGTTCACGACTATCACATGGCTTTAGCACTTGCCATGGGCGCTGACTTCCTCATGCTCGGAAGATATTTCGCAAGATTCGACGAATCCCCTACGAGAAAGCTCCTGGTAGGCGGCTCTTACGTTAAGGAATATTGGGGCGAGGGCTCCAACCGCGCGCGCA
>JAFZHS010000001.1 GCA_017554745.1 Clostridiales bacterium
CGTCAATGATTTTGCGATCCGCAAATCCATCTCAAACTCTTCGTAATACTTCCCCGATATCTCCTTTGATCAGAATAGACTGATCTTTTATAACATCAGGACAGATAGCTTCATCGTAATTCAAGCATGCATATACAGCTTCTGGATTCTTCGCTGTCATCTGCCAGAACGGATACTTGATAATGACCGGAGTGTTATAACCTACACCCAGTTCAAGATACAGCACTTTTCCATTATGTGTGCGAACAAATTCATCGTATCTCGCACTAGCTTTGTGCCAGCCTTCGTCTTCGACAAAAGAATCATCAGCACGCAGATTTGTCGTTACATCCGAACCGTCATCCGGGCACTTCGGGATCAGTTCTGTCGGAATTCTCATGGCTATTTTCTTATCATCCGGCACCTGAAACACACTGGCTTCGTCTTTCACAAAACCCTCTGCCGCCATCGCCTTCATCACCCATTCCTCATTATCATAGGTCTTCTGAATGTGACCGTCCACACACTGGAATAAACCGTAATCCCCTTGCGTATAAAATAGTCTCTTCTTATCAAATCCAGACTTCTGGAACTGATGATCCACGTTCGTTGTAATAACAAAATAATCCTTATCCTTCACCAGTTCATACAGATTACGATATACCGGCTTGGGAGCATCAATAAATCTGTTGTAATAGATGTGCCTTGCCCACCATGCCCAGCGTGTTTCATCATCAGGGAAAGGATAGAATCCACCGGAATATATATCACTGATTCCGAACCGTTTTGCGAAATCAAAGAAATACTTCTCAAATCTCTCACCAGAATAAGTAAACCCTGCAGAAGTCGAGAGACCGGCACCTGCACCAATTACGATGGCATCGGCTTCATCTAAAGCTTTCTTAAGTCTTTCAATATTATCCGAGTAATTCCCGGTAGATCTTATAATCGATGTCCTTCCAAACATTGAATATCACCTCGATCCCGCTGTTTGTTTCCGTCCTGTAATCCTTTACGGTTTCTACTGCGATCTCTGCAGCCCTCTTATTCGGGAAATGGAATTCTCCCGTGGAAATGCAGCAGAAAGCAACGTTTTTTACGTTGTTCTCATCTGCCAGATCAAGACATGAGAGGTAACATGATCTCAAAAGCTCTTCGTCTTTGTCCGTCAGTTCTCCCGTTATTATCGGTCCTACTGTATGAAGCACATACTTACACGGAAGATTAAACGCAGGCGTGATCTTCGCACGCCCTGTAGGTTCCTCATGTCCTTGCTTTCTCATAATTTCTGCGCAAGCATTTCGAAGCTGTATCCCGGCATATGTATGGATACAGTTGTCTATACAACCATGACAAGGAGCATAGCATCCCGTCATGCCTGAATTGGCTGCATTCACTATCGCATCGCACTTCAGTGTCGTTATGTCGCCCTGCCAGATGTATATACCGTCTTGAACAGGTGTGAGTTCAGAAAGATCGGTTATACCTTTCTCGTGAGTTGCTTCCGTAAGATATTCATCCTGGATTTTGAGAAAAGTATCATCAATCTTACCCGGAAGCCTCACGTTAAAAAGGCTCCTGAGCAGATGCTTCTGCTCTTCTGAAGAGGCCGGAATATCTATCTCCTGATACTCCGGTCTCTCGTTTAGAAGCTGTCTTATTAGTTCTGTCCTTCGTTGTTCCTGATTCATTTTTGATCTTCGTATATCTTTTTAAAACATATCGATATAAATTATCCCATAACTCTATTCATAAATCGAATATTATCTTCCAGCAACTGCTTCGTCTCAGGTGTTCCGGTACCTATAGTCGCAAATGCATGGAATGTGTTTTTCATAACAACCATCTGAGCTTCTATGCCGGCTTGCTGCAACTTCCCGTATAAGCACTCCGAATCTGAAGCCAGTGTTTCTTTGAAATCACATGTTATAAACGTAGGCGGAAAGCCGGAATAATCTCCGTACATTGGAGAGATCAAAGGATCTTTTGCATCGTGCTCTCCGACATATATCACATTTAAAGGTTTCAAGCAGCCTATCTTTACTGTAAAGTCATCGATCTCCCTTTGTGTTCTGTCCAGAGTTCCGGAGAAGTCGATTATCGGACTATGCACGATCACGCAAGATATCATCCCGGTTCCTTTTGCCTTCAATGCCAATGAAAGGCACAGATTAGCACCAGCACTTTCTCCTGTAACTGTTATCTTTGAGTCCGGATGCATTTTCTTTATATTGATCAATGCCTCATAACAATCATTCAGCGCAGCAGGGAAAGCATTTTCCGGTGATAATGAATAATCGACCGCATACACTCTGCACCCGGAATATTTGGCAAGCATGGAACTGTAGCCCTTTGAAGATGCAGCGCTTCCAGACACAAAACCGCCGCCGTGGATATACAGAATAATATTGGGATTTGTAATTTCCTTGGGTTCAGAAAGGAGCGCCCTTGTTTCTCCAAGCATCACCTTTGAGAATCTGACACCTTTCTCTTTGGGCATAAACTTATATCCAAACCCGGATATCCTTCTGACAGAAGCCCAGTTTACTTTGCCCATATTCTCATCGAAGCTCATGCCGTTAGTCATGCGCTTTACGATTCGAATATTCTTCTGCATTTCTTTGCTGGTTGCTTCTCTAACCTCTATTCCCATATCCCGTTAGTTCATTTAGTTAAAAGTTTATCGACAAAGGAACCTCTCCTCTGTCCCCTCAATTATATCATCTGTGTAAAGCATTCTTGATAACAATTCAGATCACAAAATAGATCTGAAAACACAAATTTGACTATCCTCAAAAATATCCTAATGCCAATTTTATGTTGGCTTAATGTTGGCTTTAAAAACTGAAACGCCCTATTTACGGGCGTTTCCAGCGTTTTGAGACTATTCGAGTTCTATGCGAATGACCATATATTGATTCCTTTTTGTTTAAAACCCACAACATATAGTAGTGTAATTCCATCCATTATTCTCATTCCATCTCTTTTTCGGACTTATTGGGAACATTTTGGGAACATTCCTATTTCCAAATTGCACCTGCAAAACAAGAGACTCTCGGATGGATTATTGAATAGCATAAACCTTGCGTACCTATTTGTGTGTATCAAGATTTCTATTCAATTTTCAAGGTACAATCATTATTTTACGACACAGCTATATAGTAAATCAATGCAGCAACTACGGCTGAAAGAATTGATAACCCAGAACAGATAATTCCCTTTCTGAAAAATCTCATTTTTTTAGAGCAAATACATGAATTAAAGTATATTTCTTTTTCTAGTTCTTGATTGAATATCTCTGCATTAGCATCGATACATGCATCAATGTAATCTCTATAATTGTCGAAATTTTTAATTTCATCATAAAAGATACTGTACTTTTTTCCACCTGCCTTTTCCATGTCAAATCTAGGTATAATGCACATTATAAAACATAACACAGAAACAAGAAAAAGCAGTCCAGATGCTAATGCAAATCCTTTTACACAACATAAAGAGCAGGAATTAACACCTTGGAATTCTATTTGGGAGAGATGATCTTCTGTAACAAAAACTATCAAAGCAAGAATGGCAGATAAGATTGCAAAAGCCATTGATATTTTGTTGTCAACATTATTTATCCAAAGATTAACTAAATCAAGAGTATACTTATTTCTTTCTATTCTTTCTTTTGTTCTTTGTGCCTCAATTTCATGGTCCAAATTCATTTCCCCAGTTAACTGTTGATCACATGGTCTATGTATTTCCACATCACGAGCCACGTTTTGGGGACCAGTTTCCCCCTGTACATGTCTTTTTTCCACAGCAAGATCAACATTTGACAAACGTTTTATTCTTGCTTTTTTCGAACGATTACTTTTTGCTTTTCTTGTACTCATCGATTCCTCTTTTCCCATGCGAAAACTGTTTTAACACTATTCTATTTGTGCGTCCAGATATATAGTCAGCGTATGCAGTTAAAATATGATCAGCAGTTCTAACATTTTCCAAAATTACATTCTTCATATCCCCAAACGAATCTGGTACTCCAACACAAAATTTATATCCTCTGTTTTCATCAAACTCATAAACATGCTGTTCACTTTGGGGAATTTTATCTATGTCAATCCATTTTCCTCCGTAAATATCACATCCCACAGAGTTATAGTTTTCAGGAATTGAAATCCATAACTCTCTTGAATAATCACTAGTGCAATCTTCCTCCGTGGCGCCAGTGAGATTAATAATATTTCGGTCAACAGCTATTACTTTTATAGTTGCCGTTCTAGCTTCTACAGACGGCAATATTGTCAAATAGCTATATGGATAAACATTCTTCATCTCCTCATAATCATTCAATATACTTTTGTAATACATTTCACCATTATCATTTAACTTTTCATAAGAAGATAGAGATGGTAATCCATTTTCGCCCATTGCTATTCACCCCATGCTCCATTATAGTCTCCTTTATTAGTCGATAAACGATGCTGACGAGATGTTACTGTAGACAAGTACTCCTTATAACTTATAGTAGCAACGTATACTCCTAAAGATGTCTTTTCAAAAAAGTCAACCAACTCGGAGTTTGCATCAACGAGGCAGTGATATAACTCTTCCGAAATAGCTATCTGATCACAACCAGCCGCTTTATCCTCAAGTCTATCAGCTGAAATAACAGTTCTACCAATAAGAATATTATCTTTTTCTCCACGAGCTCCAATTTTAGTAGCATACAATACTCCATAGTCAGTTCCTACACCAATATGCACCCCCAATCCCTTAACAACATCTATTAGTCGCATTCCAGTCAGAACTGCTTTTTCATAACAGGAATCTTCTCCTATATCATGAAATAGCACTTCTTCTCTATCCCCCTGAAATTGAACGTGTATTCCGCCGTTTCTCTTTACAACATCATACATCTTGGTTAGAATATCCTCCGTCTTCCGAGCCATCTCCACTAAATTACTGTCATCTTCATGGAATTTAGAAGTAAAATCCCTAACGTCAGCAAATAATGGTACCCCTATTATTCTTTTTCCATTTGTCTTAGACAAACTATCAAATGTCAGGGTTTTTCTAGCTTCAGGGAAATTCATATCTGTTAAATTGACTTCATTTGCATATTCTTTTACTTCGTCCATATCAACTAAAACACCATGCAATTGATATAGATCCTCTAAACGTGCTTCATAATAGTATTTCTGTTTATATTTCGCTAATCCGGTATTTTCACAACGTGCATATATTCTGGTTCCATCAACAATTTCATCATATATGTCCTCAGATATGCAAATGTTATAAACTCCCGCCAATCCTTGAAGCTTTGCTGCTAAATTTGCAGCAAAGCCTATTGTCGTCAATTCCTCAAAATCCTTTTCTCTATTGTCATTTTTATGAACAAATACAAACTCATAGAAATGTCCGAAACAAGCTCCCACCTGTATTTCGAAATCTTTTAGTTTCTTGTATTTGGGTATTTCTTTATTAACCAACTTAGAAAGTAAAAAAGCATACGAAACAACAATCTCGACACAATGATAAGCAGAGGCCACGTCATCAACTACATACAAATGCAATCTTGCTCCCGTTATTTTTTCAATAGTAAGCACATCTCCAAAATTAGCTTTACTAAATCTCTCTATGGAACGAAAATAAGTATCCAGTGCATGAATTGCATGATTAACTCTGCGAGTTTCCTCTTCTTCTGCTGACACAACCTGATCAAAATTGGATACATTAATATAAAAATGTATTCCTTGCCTTCTCTCCGACAGATTCATTATTCCACCTCCTATACTCTGTATAATTACCGCCTACAGGGATTTATTTATACCATCTATCCAATCATCATCAGCCGTAGATAGTTTTCTCATATAAAACCCAAAATTCGTGCTGTTTATATCCATATCATTTGATGATAACTTGCTAATACGCTCGAGCATTAGAGCGTAGTTTCCAGCATTTACTTGATTCATTAATTCTTGACGTTGTTCCTCTTTAGCATCATAATCTCGAATACCAGTGTACTTTTCTATGATAACCGCATTTTGTTTCTTTGCCGGAGATTTCAGCAATACTTCGCCCCAATGCTCAATTATAATCTGCATTGTACATGGATTCCCGAAAATCACAACGCTCTCACTTGCCTTATCCGAATCGTGAAATGCATTGATTTTCTTTTTAATTTCCAAGTAACGAGTATATGGGTACTTATCTGTATCACAAAATATCAAAACCAAGCTGTGAGCACCATTCTGATATTTATCTTGATATCGCGCAGGCAAATTTCCGTTTCCGTTCGCATTAACTAAATCTATCCTATAGGTGTTATCCCACAATCCTAATCCTTTGAGGCGATTCAAATAGTCATATTCTTCAGAACCTTCGCAGATTATGCATATGGAAATTTTATGATCAATCTTCGGAAGTCTTCTCATATCAATCTCCTTTTGCATTTATCTCCAGTAAAGATTCAATCAATTCAGGCTCCGGCAGCGCTCCTAAAGCTCCTTGTCTGTATTTTTCTATAACATCTGTAGTATCTCGAACCCCATCCTGAGCCGTAAAATCTGCCAATGAATATACATACACGCCATCTTGATCTTTACTCACAAACCATATTTGTTCTTTTCTGAAAAGCCTCTTACAATCCATCAGACTTACATCGTGAACTGTAAATATTAGCTGAGCCTTGGTATTCAATTCATTATTGAACATAGATACTATTGCTCTAGTTAGTTTAAAATGAATGCTGCTATCCAATTCATCTATGATTATGATTCTACCTGATTCCAAAGCATCAATGATGTAGCTAGCAAGAGCAGCCATTTTCTTAGTTCCTGTAGAATCATACAAAAGACTCGGAACTCGCCTTCCTTTGTAAACACTAGTCAACCTAATTCGATCCTCCAATTGATCCGGTATATTTAGCACCTTTTCTTGAGGTTGCATTCCATCAATTATTGCTTCAAGCTTAACTTGATCTGGCGTTGCATAAAAATAATCATCCATATAGAGATCGGCATTCTTTATGAAATTGACAATCTTCTCAGTATACTGACTCTTATTCTTGAGCATATTTATTGTTTTATCCCAAGGAATATTATTAAGGTCTATTATGTCTATCTTTGAAGCAAAACCCAATAATATCCTTTTCATTTCACGCATATGATCAAACTGATCAGTATCAACTAAATACATTAAAATATTGCTTCTGGAAACTATGTTAACTAAACTCTTCAACCCTCCATCCAACGAATTATATTCCTCATGTTCAGTATCCTTAATGAACCATACGTCATTTTTCTCATTACCGTGATCATCTCTGAAGATTTCTGAAAATCTTTCATAAGTGTATTCGTGCTTATTTACATCATATTTAAAATCATACGAAAACTCTCTAGTCTCAAAAATAAAGGTAACACCCAAATCTGCAACTGAATCATTAGTAAATATATTTGTATTACTAACAAATCCCTTGTTCATAACTACACTCCATATAGTAAAAATGCATTTTAGCAGATTCGTCTTTCCAGAATTGTTGGGACCATATATACAAGATGTCTTTAGAACATTAAAATTTCCGATGCTATTAACATTCGCCGACAACCGTTTATTCCTCATATCAGCCTTAAGTGAAAATACAATCTGTTCATCAAAGGCATTGCAGTTCTTTGCACGAATTTCTGTTATCATAATAATCCTCCAAAATTGAAAGTTATCAATATAATAGCATTATCCAAGGAGATGTGCAATATTTTTGCATAAAAAATGTATTTAATTTCTCTCGGCAACCATGGTTCCGACCCTGCTATTGATCACACCGATCACTTCATCCAGGCTCTTCTGTCCTTCAAAGTATGCAGGCATCTCCTCAGAAATGATCATTGTTATGGTGTAGTCCGTTGAGTAATAGAAAGAGGCATTCTCTATGAATGTGCAGTAATTATCTATAATATCCTGATTTATGGGTGCACCATCCGTCATATTTACAGCTGAAGAAATAAATGCATTTCTGCTCAACGGAATTCCGTTTGCATAACTCATTATTTCATCATTGATCATTGAAGATATTAATTCCCAACACCCGTCCTGGCAGGATGAGCATGCTGAAATCGAAGCAGAAGAATTAAAAGCACAATATACACCGCGTCCGTCCGGAGTCGGCTGTCCTATCAGTTTTCTGTTTCCCAGCGAAGGCCCGTATTCAGTATAGGCAAAAGATATATTTCCAAGGCTTGCCACTCTTGTCCTTCCTTCATTGTATGTGATCAATTCAGGGACATTGTTATATACATACTCTGCTAATGCTCTGAAATTCTGATTATCAAAATTTATGGTCCCGTCATCATTCTCATATAGATCAAAAGATAATCCGATCAGCTGATTAAAGTAATCGATCCTACTGGAATAGCAGTACATCGGATCATTTCCGTTGCACACATTGGCAACAAAATCACCGTAATCCTGTATCTTGATTCCCGCTCCAAGCCCGGAAGCATCATCGTTATTGATAATAATTCCACTCAAAGATGCATCATAAGGAAGTACATATTTCCTTCCGTCTCTATCGGCTGCATCTATAAGGCTCGTAAAATATTCACCGGAACTCAGGGTAAGATCCGATATCTGAGGGGCGATATTTACCAGATATATACCGTTCTGGATCTCCCTGAAGTCAGAAGCTCCCAATATCACATCAGGTCCCTCTCCGGATCTTATGTCAGTCATTAGTTCATTGATCTTCTCACTTCTTGCCCTGTTTCGTTCGGCATTATAGTTTTCTTCAGCAGCATCCCAGTCGAATATAGTCCAATAGTTGTATTCTTCATTGTTTATTACAAAATACTCTTCACTGGTTCTATTAAATGCACATATTCCCTCTGCTTCCAATGCGGTTATCGGCTCCAGATGTGCTGCCTCGATGATCTGTTTGCCGGCATTGGGATTAGTGTTTGCCTTATCCATTACAACTATTGTATTCTCCCAGCCATACATATTCGCTTTTATAACGATCCTGTCAGCACTTACTGAAACGATCTGACAAGCATCATAGATATTGTAAGATAATAACGAATTGTTGAAATCCAAAAGGATAGTCCGGTCAGTATCTGAAGCGCCCTCAGCAATCAGACAGTGTCCGTCCACGTTGACTTCTCCCTGATAATCTGATATCTCGCTAATAGAAAACGTTTCTGTATTAAGAAGCATATATGCCTGTCTTCCGAAAGTAGTAACAGACATTACTATATTGTTGTCATCGTACTTCTCGAAAGTATCGATATAGTCGATATTGTCTGTTCGCACTCTATAACAATTGTCATCTTCCAGCGCATAAACACAGTATCCGCCTTCTTCTGCCGAACCACTGACGTAGCATTTCATAAATGCTGTGCCATTAACACAAACAACTGAATTGACAGTGACATTATCGACATCAGAATCCGAATCAAAGTCTATCTCGGTCAGTTCTCCGACAGTACCATTTTCGACATTCACATCACATATATATGACCTGAGCCCACGGGAATCAGCATGCTGAATGGCAACAATCATCTTAGTCTGTCCATTATCTTCGTAGATACCGCCAACATCATTCACAAAACCTTCATCTGACGATATCAGGGAATTAAGATCGAATATTCCCACCAGCGTCCCTTCGCTACCGGAAGCGATACTGTAACAGGCTATTTCATTGATTCTTCTGTCAGACCCATCCACATATTCATATCCGCCGAAATATATATATACATTGTTTTCTGTTATAGCCTTAAGATTACTGTTTACCATTACATCAGAAGAATTGACATCAAAAGATAATTCGTCCGATATGACAGAAAACTCTGTGCTGTCCCACCATTCATCATCAGCTACGATATACTTCGGTGTATTAAGGTTATGATCTATATCAGCGTAGGGATCTTTCTTTCCGCAGGAAGTAATCGAATTCAACATAAATAATAATACTAATGTCAGTGATAATATCTTAGTTAATCTTATCTTGTTCATTTGAGGTCTCCTTCGTAACTTTGTGTTTATGTCCTTGCACAAGGCAAGTAATCAGCAAACATATAAATCCAAAGTATAAAAATGAATACCACAACGGGAAAACACTTCCGATATAAATAGCTTCGTAATGTTCGGCAAGATTGGCATTAGACAACGGCAAAATCCACTTCCAAACATAACCTTTATAACACGAATATATATTTAAAGCCGATATTATAGCTATCATTGTTATTCCATATGTTCTTTTATTTATAATGGTACAAAATTTCACAACGAGAGAAAACATGTTTATCAAAGCATAAACCAACAAAATACTATATACAAAGGATACCACGGGTGTCTTTTGTGTATATAAATATACTGGTATGCCTATCCTGTTTTTTATACAGGAAAAACTCCATTTGCGTCCCACATAAGCAACAGGAATAACAAATAAAAATAACAGAATAATAATGACTACAACAAATAATCCACTGTACACGAAGTGACTAAACATATCCCATTGATTTCTTCTTACATCACCTTTTCGCTTGAACATTATCGTATTAAAGATTGTCCCTGCAATAGTTAAGGGTATTATTTCCCAAGTGTTAGCAATTGCTATAAATGGCTCTAAACAATTGATAGAGAAACCATTATCAAAGAAACTACAATAGCCCGCCGATACCGTCTTAAAAATCGACACTAACACCAAGCCAGCAACTAAAAAGTATATGGGATCGATTCTTTTGTCTCTTACGTTCATAAATCAATACCCCGGATTTATCGTTCGATATTCATTAAGTTCTCCAGTAGAAGGATCTACGAAAAATGAATGAGTTTCTTCCGCCTTAGCATCATATATATTAATCTTCCACATTGGATATAGCAGATAAGCATCATTCCATTGAACGGGTATCTCGTCTAAATATAACCCCTCATACAGTTCAATCGGGTAATATGCATAAAGGAATTCAATTTTATAAACGACAAATAGTTGTTTTTTCGGAAGGTAATCGCTTACTATTTGCAATACCTGTTCAACATAAAAGTTTATCGATATATCCTCAGAAACAGAAATATTGTTGATTCCACGAAAAATATCAACAACATCTATGACACCCGGTGCAACATAAAAAGTCACACAACGCCAAGAGGAAGGGATAACATCTGTTTGATCCGAGTAATACCCGTTCTCATTGTCAACAGGCATACCTGCTACTTCTGCCTGAGAATAACATGCTATAACCTTTTTCCCACTTCCAATCCCGAATACTTTGATTTTCTGAGTATAAAGATCTATATTTTGATCCATATATGGAATATGAATACTATGAAGCACACTATTGTTATATGCAATAATATCAGATATAACTACCTGTCCATCAAGCAGTTCATAGCACTCATTTTGGTGCTCATCAAATTCATTTATACAGAATTCTTCATCTACAGATTGAAATTCTGGAACAAAACTAGGTCTAAATGCTTCTCCTTTAGCAGAAGCAATTCTACCTGTATTAATATGCACAACCGAATGAAGGTATTCGCCACATATCGTTCCATCATCATAATTTAACACTAATGTGTTGCTTTCTGAATTCTTAGCAATATATTCTCTGTTTATATTATCATATATCGATTCTAAGCATCTATAGTACTCATCAATATCAGTTTCAGATAAAGGAACCAGCGGTATACCTTCCGCCCTATACGAGCAATATGAACTATCAAGATTCTGATATAACTCTACTGTATGAGACAGATCCAAATTATCATACAATGTATAATATATATAATCTGAGTCTTCCTCCCTTACCACCATTTTGTCAACTAATGGACTTGGACGACAAGCTGTGATAGTAACAGAAAGAATCATAAATAGTACTGTTAGTGTCTTTTTCTTTATCATATATACCCTATCATAATTCATTTTGTTTATAAATCAGGAGCAACCATGAGGTTGCTCCTGACAAAATCTACTCCGCTGCTATTCATTAGCACTTTGATACCGTTCCTCTTGCAACCGCAGTTCCATTATTAGGAATGTAATTCAGAGTAAAAGTGAATGTAATATAACTCTGTCCAGAAGGAGCTCCATTATAACCAAAGTGCTTCGAGCCCGTAGTTGTAAATGTATATGGTGTACCTGTCGCATATGGACACGATACTGTGACCGATCTATTTGTTGCTGTTCCGGATAATTCTGTTACAACAACATCATATCCAGCACCAGAAACATAAATATCACTATAATCATATTTAATCAAATTATAGGTTGAGTTTGTGTACTGAACATGAAAATTGTCAGAATTAGTAGCTGCGCTTGAAATTGTAACCACAGATCCAAGAACAAACATCGCTGATAATAAAGCTAACAGCATTTTTCTTGTAATACTTCTCATATAAACCTCCACTGCGATGTGAATAATAATTCTTCAGGCTGACGGATGATATAATCACGATTCAAACAATAAAACATGCTTGCCCATTCAGCCATCAAAGGTCCTTCATTATTTGCTTACAAACTGACTACCACATAGGTCTGCACCTCCATAAACAAAGCCAACGCAATTCCTTGTTTACACTGATCAGAGGTGCTATACTTCACATATAGAAAGCACTCGATCAGGAAACTCCTACTCGATGTTTTCTTGTTTTCTTAACGAGTTGCCCGTCTGGTCGCCAAACTTTGCGGGCAACTTTTTATGTTAAGTGGTAGTTCCAAATTGCCCAGAATCATTACACGTTAGTCTAAGCGAATAACTAATGCTACTAGATCCACTTGTCGCTGTACCTGAGATTCTTGCATATGCTACTGAAGGACTTAGATTTCCCGAAGATATGGTAGGTGTACTTGTCCATGTACTATAAAAAGGTTTCGAAAAAGATCCGCTTGCAGTTATTGTAGTGCAAGAGCCCGTCGAATACCTAAACTTACCAGTAACACTTATCGTAAATATCTTCATGGAAAGATCATTATAATATGATTGCGAGGCTGTATTACTCGTATCTGTAGAGGTAATAATCGACTCTCCTATAGTTGTTACAGATACAATTCGATTATCATAATCAATATCGATGCTAAAATCTGTAACAGAATCTGGATCTATATCATCAACAGACTCTGGTGAAACTGAACGAATTACCTCCTGAAACTCCGCGTAACTATCAACCTCGTGTGTCTCAAGATATTTGATAAGGCTATACTCGCCCTCATCTGAATCAGTCTTAGGGTTAGCCCACCCCCCCCATAACACACAAAGTCGCAATTGTCAATAGGATCGCCAACATTCTCTTCATAATTGTTACCTCCTGGCTTTAATTATTTGAATCTAATGAAGTCTGCTCACCAATAACCGGTGTTCCCTCTATATATTTTCTGTTTGACAGCCCATGATTTACTACAAACAGCCATGTCAGGATTACTATTATCAAAATGATAAGACACGTAACAGCAACAATTGTCGTCCGTATCTTTTTGTGCCGAAGTTCTGCGACACTCAAGTCTAATGCCTTCTTGTATGATTCAACCGCTCTTGATTGTTCATCGAGCTTGGACAATAATTGCTTATTCTGCGCCTGTAATTCCTTTATAAGTTCATCCTGTTTCTTACTGTATTCATCATGTTTCGACACTATTGATTCATTAATAGTCTCCTGCCCCGTTACAAGGTTATCAACGCTGTCAGATATCCTTTCGAGAACATTAGTAGAATATGCCGTGTCATCTTCGCTTAAAAGTTCTTCCTCAGAGACACCGATGAATTTAGCAACTCTACTTAGTTCATCAGCATTGGGTTTCGACTTATTTTGCTCCCATCTAGAAATCGTGCGTCTTGTTACACCAAGGAATCCTGCTAAATCCTCTTGAGAAAAATTATTGTTTTCTCTGTATTGTTTTATTCTCAAGCCTGACAAGTTAGACTCCTCCACGAAATATTATGTTTTCAGTCTATGGTATCAAAAACCAGTTTTCAAGAGACATTTTCCTGTCCCATATGGGACAACCTCTAAAAGGAAACCGCGTATTTTCAATGCTTAGAACTTGTTTTTCAATGGGACACACCATTTTTACTCCACAAAATATTTATCATCAAATTCTTCCCCACTATTCAATTCATTCATGTCTACAAACTATCAACATCCGAATTAATGAATACACTATAAATATCAATATTTGAAGCGCAGCCAGATTCAACGATAATATACTTCTGATCTCTTCAGCCAGGAAAAGTGTTATAGCAATATCCGCAGTGATTGCTATAACCGTATGCCTGTCCCACAGATTCTCCCGAACATAACCACCATAAATGAAGAGTGCGAACCCAAATCCGAAGAGAATTACCCCAATCAAGATCACCATAACAACGATAAGCAATACCCAATACACAATACCAGATGCGGACGGGTTCTCAATTATAAAGGCTAACTCTGCTACATCACGACCAATACGTTCTATCAAGAAATAAAGACCTACAAAGCTTTTCCACAGTACAGTGAAGAAAGCCACAATATCCTCTTGTATTACCGGCGTTGTTATCGCCTGTAATATCGATGATATCAGTCCGTATATCAACACCGTCATAAACTCAACCTGATATGTTACAGTCATGGTCTTGTACTTCCTTGAAAGTTCCTCCTGCTTTGACTCGGTCTGGCGATCATTATACTGTTTACGGGATTTGTATTCCCATTCAAGTCTGGCACGGTCAGCCTTTATGAGATTCTCCGCTTTTGTTTTGATCTCCAGGTCAATGTGATCTTCCTTTTCACGCAATCTGCTTTCGCGATCAGCAAGAGCTGACTCTTTACGATTCAGCTCCTGTCTATCCGCCTCACATGCTGATTTGATGACCTCGGCTTCGCTTCTGGCCTTCAGACCTGCTGCCATCATCTCTTTGCTCCTCTGGAGTTGAAGATCGCTCGCGCTTAAGTTCTCGATCTTTTCGTTCAGAGATACTATTGTCTCGCTTTTCTTCAGAAGCTCGTTCTTTAGTATCAAGATCTCTGATGAAAGATTCGATATCCTCTCTTGTGCTTTGGAGTTCTCCGCTATTTCCAGTTCCAACTGCGCCTGAGCTTTCTCCGCTATACATAAGAGATCTTCTATCTTTAAGTCGTTTGAATCGTTCATTGATAGTTTCCTCCTTTGCCGTGATCATTTGCTTTAATTGCTCAATTCGCTTATCTGTTTTTGCAATGTCTTGTTCTGTCTCATCAGCTGCTCGTTTAATTGCAGTAATTCGTCCAGCTGCTCTCTCAAGGAATCGTTTTCCCGGTACAATTCCTCTATTTCCGCCTGCTGCTTTTCCAGGATCTCCTGCATCTGCTCCTGCAAATTCAAGATCTCCACGATGTCTTCTAAGTTCTTTATATCGGTCATATATTGCCCTCGCTTTCCCGGTGATCAGTTTAGTTATCTCTGATACCGCTTTTCTTACCTGTTCTCTTATGGAATTGCGTTCCTTGATGTCCCTGTTGATCTGGCATCTGTCGGCAATCTTGCCTTCGCCTTCCATCTGCCTTGCAACTATCCCTTCGTGTATCGTCGGTTCGATATCTAACCCTTGCCGCTCATAGCTTCTGTGATCGATCTGTTTATCTTTTTCAAGATATCTGTTGCAGTGTTCAGCCCACGACGATCTCCACTTCTCAGCCTTAGAATGTTCATTCCAGTCGTTTGCCGGTATTGTTATCTTCTCCCAAAGATATTCCGTTCCTTTGCCTTCTCTGACCCTTGTTTTCTGATTCCCGTTTTTATCCAACTGCGGTATTCGATATTGTGATGTTGCTTCTTTGTTTTTAGGATTGTAAGAAGGAATTAACGGGTCGTATATCGGCCTGCCTTGTGAATCTCTGCTATTGGCAAAAACGGTCTTTTGCTTCTGGAGCCATTTCTCATGTTCGTCTATACCGCGAAGAGTCAGCATGATATGTGCGTGCGGATTGCCGTCACCTTTATCGTGAAGTGCCCAGTCAGCGATCATGCCCTCAGTTATGAAGTTATCTTCGATATAACTTCTGACGCAAGCTATCTGTTGTTCGCGTGTCATTTCCGCCGGTAATGCCACTTCAATCTCACGGGCGAATTGTGCATCTGATCGTTTCTCGATCTGCTGCACTTCGTTCCAGAGCACTTCGCGTTTTTCATACCGCTTTGGCGCGTTATGCGGAAGAATGATCTCGTTCATTATCACTCCGCCTTTACGCGTGAAGTCGTGCGTCAGACCGGTCTCATCGTTATACAACTTCTCGCCGGACCGATATGCAGCAGAAGCTACAGCGGATCTGCCGCCCGCACGACTGATTATCTTTATCGAGCAATGGTATATTGACATCTGTCGGTTCCTCCTTTCATTGCGAGATAAATAGCCGTCCGCAGGACTCCATCCAAGTGAAACTTGGTCAAGGTCAAGGACTGAAAGATCCTTGTAGGATTCCACAAGGACAAAGTCCTTTGGTGCTGGCTGCATAAGCCCCCTCGGAGAGCGCGCTGGATGTGGGCTCCGCCCACATATAAGTGCGCCCTTAACAAGTTAAGGGATGGGGTAGTGTACGCCTTAACCTTCAGCATTGTTTTCATTCTTGGGTTCCTTTTCATTCATTGCTTTTGTGAAGAATTTGCCGTTATTCTCCTGCTTCTTAAGGAAATTCAGGAATCGGATCTTGTCTTCATCAACGGTGGGCCTGCCTAAAACAGACTCTACGATTCCGCCGAGTTCGATAAGTCTTCTTGTGCGCTTCTTGCGTTCCTCAGCGTTCTGTCTCTTGATCAGGGCTTTCTCCTGCTCCTTAAGCTGATCACGCTTTTTCTGAAGTTCCGCAATACGTTCGTCGTAAGTTCTCTGTGCCATGGTCTGTTACCTCCTTTCTCCGAACAGGTAGTTTGTTATTTCCAAGATCGTCTTCAGTCTCTCCGCATCTGTCGGATCGAGTTGAGTCAGATCAGGCTTTCTGTTAATCTTCTCTGTCAGGTCACGAAGTGTGTCTTTCATAGCAGAGAAGGTACGGATGTTTCCCTTTACGAGTATCTTCTGGTAAAGACAGCTCTGGATGAAGAAGGTGCTCTTCTTCATTCCTGTAACTGCAACTCTCGCTTCGATGATCTCCTTCTCTTTCGGTGAAACCCGGAAGTTAAGGATCACATCTCTGTGCCTGTTATGTTCATTCTTTTTCTTCTTGGGCTTTTTCTTAACTTCAACTTTTCCGTAGATCTTTCCCATGTTGTTAATCCTCCTGTGATGTGATAAATGTTTCGTTCAACTTGTCAGCCATGTTTCTCTGAACTGACGGATAAAGATGAGAATAACGTTCTGTGACAGTGCTGGTCTCGTGACCTAGTCTGTCCGCGATCTGTATCGGTGAATATCCTAGTTCGATAAGGAGCGCGCAGCTTGAATGTCTCAGGTCGTGTATCCTTATGCGCTTCACGCCGGCTGCCTGTGATCCCCTGTCCATTTCGTGATGAAGAAAATGTTTTGAGATTGGGAAGAGCCTGCTCTTCGGGTCGATCTTGTATATCGAATCGAAGTAATCCTGCATCTCATCACAGAGAAACTGAGGGAGCTCAACCGTGCGGTTACTCTTCTCGGTCTTTGGAGATGTGGTCATCTCTTCTCCGTTTACGACCTGATATGTCTTGTTAATCCGAAGAGTCCGCTTCTCAAGATCGAAATCCTCTCTGGTGAGTGCCAGAAGTTCACCGGAACGGATTCCCGTCCAGTAAAGGATCTGGAATGCGTAATACGACATCGGCTTGTCCTTGATCGCATCCGAGAATTTAAGGTATTCGTCCTTCGTCCAGAAGAGCATCTCAGGTGCTGTGGACTTACCGAGCTTCTTAAATGCGTAGCAGGGATTCTTCGGAAGATCGTAGTACTTGACCGCGTGGTTGAAGATAGCCGTTAGCTGGTTGTTGATACTCCGAAGATATGTCTCGGAATAACCTTTACCGTCAGCATCTCTCTTACGGAGAAGTTCGTTCTGCCACTGAAGGATGTGTGTTGAAGTGATCTCCGCGAGGCTGAAATTTTGAAAGTAAGGTCTGATGTGTGTCTCTATGAGTTGCCCCTTATTGGCGAGGGTGCTTTTCTTAAGATGAGGTTTTACATCTTCCATATAGATATCGATAAAGGAGCCAAAGCTCATATTGATATCTTTGGATTTCTTGGTTAAGAAGATATGCTCGTATTCAAGTGCTTCTTTCCTTGTATCGAAGCCCCTCTTAACGTGTCTTTTACGTTCGCCGGTCCAGTCGGTGTAGTAGCAGGAAACTTTCCATTTCCTGCCGTCGTATCCGTTACCGTTATCTTTTGATACTGCCATCTTTAATCACCTCCCTTCAAACAGGCCTCTTCGTACCAAATGCGATTTACCTTCCCCGCGACGACTATCGCCTTGGGGTGTTCTTTCTTAAGTTCTTCATTAAGCTCTCTGATCACGTCGTACGCCTTTGCTCTAGATACGCCAAGATCAAACATTACTGTGTCTACTCCTATAAAAAGGGGGTCTTTTTCTTTATTCATTGTTTTCTCCTTCCTGTCCGCTCTGTGAACAGACATATTTTTGTATCGGTTGGATGAATAATACACCCTCGAAAATTGTCTGTCAATACTTTTAGTCATATTTTTGTGTCTGTTTTAATCAGTTTGGTCTTCCTATTTAGGTCTGATGTGATATAATGAGGACATGATTTCTACACAAACGAGGTGCTTTCGGATATGAAATTAGGTAACAAGATCAGGAAATACAGGCAGCTCCACGATATGTCCCAGAAAGAGCTGGGAATGAAGGTCGGGTTCTCCGCTGCTACAGCCGATTCAAGAATGAGAAAGTATGAGAGCGATGCTATGGCTCCTAAGGCGAATATCCGTTCAAAGATCGCTGAAGCCCTGAATATAGATCCTGAAGCAATCTCTGATGTTGAGATATCTTCCTTTGCAGACATCATGTATGTTCTGTTTGAACTGGAAGAGAAATATGGTCTTAAAATTGAAAAGAAGGATGGAAAGACTTCCATAGTCTTCGACGATTCCGACAGGGATCTGGAAACGTTAATCAGCTTTCTAACTGCATGGAAAGATAAGAAGGATGCTTTATCGGACGATCCGAAAGATGTACATGATTATGAGATATGGAAGTCTCACTTCGTAACCGATATTAATGATTACTATGCTAAAAAAGAGGAAGAGATAAGTAACCTCTACAAGAAGTCCGTATCTTCTTACAAGGGCTCTTATTCGAAGACGACTTCCGATGTCGTCAGACTCCTGAGAAAGATAGTAGAATCCGGATTCTCTCTTTCTACAAGGACAAAGCATATATCTCAGGGTGTGCTTGCTAACGGATTCACATTCAAGATTAACGAACTTCTGAATCCGCCTTCAGATGAAGCAAAGAAGCTGTTTGCACAATTCCTCGCTGAGTTTATGTATTGGGAGAAGCTCGGCGCAAAGACATATACCGACATGCAGATGCCGGACGGATCATTCTCTATTACATATTATGTAGAGGTAAGTTCCTTCAGTGTAATCGTTAGTCTCATTAATGACTTTATAAGACATTATGAGTGCAGAGAAGGTCAGAGCGAATTTGCAATTGATGCTTTTGAGAGAAACTTCGAATCCGATCTTAAGACATACAGCAACGATATAAAAGACGAAATCAAATTATTCTCCCACTGACCTCAAGTTCAAATATTGGGAACATTTGGGGAACACAAAAAAGCGAAAGCCCCATAGATTGGGGCTTTCCAAGGTTTATAGACTATTCGAGTTCTATCGTTGCCGGGGGCTTGCCCGTGCAGTCGTAGAAGACGCGGCTGATGCCCTTGACTTCGTTGACGATCCTGCTGGTGACCTTGTTGATGAGCGACCAGGGAAGCTCTGCTGCTTCGGCGGTCATGAAGTCTGTGGTGGTAACGGCACGGAGGAGGCATGCATAATCGTATGTTCTCTCGTCGCCCATGCAGCCTACGGAGCGCATATTTGTGAGCGCTACGAAGTACTGGTTAGCGTACTTATCGAAGCCTGCGAGCTGCATTTCTCTTCTGAAGATTGCGTCTGCATCCTGAACGAGCTTGACCTTCTCGGCTGTAACTTCGCCGATGATGCGGATAGCAAGTCCCGGACCCGGGAACGGCTGGCGGAATACTAAATTCTCGGGGATGCCGAGCTCTAAGCCTGCCTTTCTTACTTCGTCCTTAAAAAGGAGTCTCAACGGCTCGATGATCTCTTTGAAATCAACGTAGTCAGGGAGTCCGCCAACGTTGTGGTGTGACTTGATGACGGCACTCTTGCCGAGGCCTGATTCGATAACGTCAGGATAGATAGTGCCCTGTACGAGGAAGTCGACCGCGCCGACTTTCTTCGCTTCTTCTTCGAAGACTCTGATGAATTCTTCGCCGATTATCTTTCGCTTTTCTTCAGGTTCTGTAACGCCTGCGAGCTTTGAATAGAAGCGCTCCTGGGCATTGACCCTGATGAAGTTAAGATCGTAAGGACCTTCAGGTCCGAATACTGCTTCTACTTCGTCGCCTTCGTTTTTACGGAGGAGTCCGTGATCAACGAAAACGCATGTGAGCTGCTTGCCTACTGCCTTTGAGAGGAGTACTGCAGCGACGGACGAATCCACGCCGCCGGAAAGAGCGCAGAGGACTTTTCCTGTGCCGACCTTCTCGCGGATCTCTTTGATGGATGTCTCAACAAATGAATCCATCTTCCAATCGCACTTGCACTTGCAGACATCCTTTACGAAGTTTGCGAGCATTGTTGTGCCTTCGACTGTGTGGACGACTTCGGGGTGGAACTGTACGCAGTAAAGATTCTCTTCAACGTTCTCGGCTGCAGCTACGGGGCAGACCTCTGTGTGTGCCGTGATCTTAAAGCCGGGAGCAGGTTTTGCGATGTAGACGGTGTGGCTCATCCAGCAGACTGTCTTGGGAAGAACGCCTTTGAAGAGCTTTGC
This sequence comes from Clostridiales bacterium, assembly GCA_017554745.1. Taxonomy (GTDB): domain Bacteria; phylum Bacillota; class Clostridia; order Saccharofermentanales; family Saccharofermentanaceae; genus Saccharofermentans. The sequence continues at coordinate 20,917 of JAFZHS010000001.1, forward strand.
TTCTGTATCGATATTAACATCGGTGTGGCCGTATTCCCTGACAGGTGCGGACTTAACTTCACCGCCGAGCAAATAGTTCATGAGCTGTGCGCCGTAGCAGATGCCGAGTACCGGGATGCCAAGCTTGAAAAGCTCGGGAGAGCACTTGGGTGCATCGTCTTCATAGACTGTACTGGGACCGCCGGTGAGGATGATTCCTGCAGGATTCAGGGCCTTTATCTCTTCAAGGCTCGTGGTATGCGGTCTGACTTCACTGTAGACCGAGAGCTCTCTTACTCTTCTTGCGATAAGCTGGTTATACTGTCCTCCGAAATCGAGGACGAGGATCATCTCCTGCGCCATGGAACTTCCTCCCAAAATCAGTTGGAATTATATGCGATTATTATACTCTGCACATTAACAATTTTCGTTTGTTTTTTAGTGCAAATCACGGCCTTTTCAGACGCTTATGTTTGGGAAAGAATTACATATGCGATGACGTGCATGTGGTCTTCTTCCCAGAGGCGGAATTCGTACTTGCTGTATCTGCTGATCTGCTCCCTGGGCATCTGGAAAACGAACGTGTCCGTATCGTCCTCTTCAACAGTGAAAGTTATGGAATCGCCGTACTCTTCGCCATCGATATACCAGTCAGCGATAAGGACTGTGCCCTTAGAAAACTTGCAGTCGTACTTGAGCATAACGGTAACGGTGTCATCAGAAAGATTGTAGCCTGCCGTATTGAGCCAGCCGGGCTCTTTGCTGTAATGGATATAGAAGCCGTTGTTATCAAAGGCTGATTCTCCGTAGACGAGCTGCCCGTCTGAGAAATCCGGAAGCACTTCAACGACTTCAACTGCCTGATTCGGGTATTCGTCGGTACCCGCCCATTCTACATATCTCAGGAACTCATATTCGGGTGTAGTGCCGCCCGAAAGGATGTATCTGTCGCGCTCTATGGCCATCATGTAGATATCGTATTTTTCCTGGGAGATCTCGCCTGAAGCAAGCAGGTCTTTGCAGGCCTTTTCGCGGCATCTTAATTCCTGCTCGGGAGTGCGCTCGAGCGCTTCTTGCGCTTCCCACCAATCGATCGGAATAATCATACCTGTGTTTTCATCGGAAACTTCAAGACGTTCGTAGCTCTTGCTCGTATACGGATCGTAATCAATTACTATCCTAAGATCGACACGGAAATCTTCCGGGGACATATCGGGAATCTTCTTTGCGATATTCTTATAAATATCCGCATCGATAGCGCTTCTTAAAGTATCCGGCTGGACATCTCTTCTGGCTGCGCTGACGAGCTCCATACGGACTATGTAATCTGCCTCTACGCATTCATCGCTTGCGACATATTCAAGTATCTCGCTCTTTGACGGAGCATACCCTCTAAGTACTGCCCGGTAATGGTTATCGTCATCTATATGGATAGTATAATCGTGATCTTTGATGTACTTGAAGTATGCTTTGGCGTATTCTCTTGCCCCTTCATTCACGACTTCATCGTCAGTCAGACAGGAATCGAAATATCTGATGGTATAGATATCCAGCGGACATTCGCGGCTGTCAAAATCGCCTTCGGCAAAGCGGTCTATTACCCTGCTGAAGAGAAGGCTGGCATCTTCTTCGCTCATCATGATCATATTGACCTGGGAAGAAAAATCGAACAGAGCTTTATATTTCTCAGCCGATTCTTTAGTGATATACCACCAACCCTCGGATGGGATGTAATGTAAGTTGAACTTCAACGTTTTCGTTTCAAGAACTGCTTTGTCGATCAAGTCAAAATACTGATCCTTGGTCTTGCCGTAGTTCTCGTAATTGAAAATAATATTTTCAGCATTTACATAGGAGATCTTAACCTTTGCCTTCGCTTCGTTTGCCTTTTTGTCAACATCGATACTAACAAACTCACGGATTTCAGTCCTGGACGCCATCCTCAGCATGACTTCTTCTTTGGGACCTGTCTTGAAATCACATTCAAAACCATCTTCCACAAGAGTTTCCGCAACGTCCGAATCACCTTCACCGAATGTCTCGATGAAATAACTTATCACGCCTTCAACCTGTTCGGGAGAATAGTAATCAATACCCAACAAGTTTATGCTGCACCCTGAGCACCCTGATGACAAAATAAAACCCAGCGACAAAGCTGTAGCCAACAATAGTTCTACTGCTCTGTACCGGGTTATTTTCATCTTTTAAGCACTCCTGATGCGGGGAGAACCCTTAAGAGAATTTATCTTCTGATGATCTCTTCTCTGACGGGTCCGGTTGAAACGATAGAGACGTGGACGCCAATCTCCTTTTCGATGAACTCAACATAATCCTGGGCTTCCTTGGGGAGCTTGTCGTATTCTGTGAGTCCTCTGATCTCGCCCTTGCCCTTCCATGAAGGCAGGTACTCGATAACGGGCTTGCATCTGTCGAGCTGTGTGGGATTCGGGAAATCCTTTGTGATAACGCCGTCGATCTCATAAGCTGTGCAGACAGGGATCTTATCGAGGTAGCCCAGTACGTCGAGGTTTGTGAGGGCAACGTCTGTACCGCCCTGAAGTCTTACGCCGTAACGTGTAGCTACGCAGTCAAACCAGCCGACTCTTCTCGGACGTCCTGTCGTAGCGCCGTACTCGCCCTTGTCGCCGCCTCTGTCTCTGAGCTCTTTTGCGACTGCTTCATCTAAGATCTCGGATACGAAAGCGCCGCCGCCTACAGCGGAAGAATATGCCTTTGTTACTACTACGATCTTCTTGATCTCATAAGGCGGGATACCTGCGCCTACGCAGCCGTAGCCTGCCAATGTGGAAGAAGATGTAACCATCGGATAGATGCCCATGTCGGGATCCTTCATTGTGCCGAGCTGGCCTTCGAGGAGGATCTTCTTGCCTTCCTTGATGGCTTCATAGAGGTACGCCTGAGTGTTTGTAACGAAAGGCTTGATGAGTCTTCCCTGCTCGAGCATCTCAGCCAAGAGCTCGTCAGCATTGATGGGATCCTTGTGATAGAGGTTTACGAGCAGAGCATTCTTGATCTCAAGCACTCTGTTGATCTTTTCCTTTAAAGTAGCCTCATCGAAAAGCTCGGAAACCTGGAAGCCGATCTTAGCGTATTTGTCTGAGAAGAAAGGAGCGATACCGGACTTTGTGGATCCGAAAGCCTTGCCGCCCAGTCTTTCTTCTTCGAACTTATCGAAATCAACGTGATAAGGCATAACGACCTGAACTCTGTCAGATACGAGGAGCTGCGGATTTAAGCCCTGCTCTTTGATCGAATTGTATTCGTTGATAAACTTGCGGATATCCAGCGCAACGCCGTTGCCGATGATGTTTACGATATTCTCGTGACATACGCCGGAAGGCATAAGATGAAGTGCGAATCTTCCGTGGTCATTGATTATGGTGTGTCCTGCATTTGCTCCACCCTGGAATCTGATTACGATATCAGACTCGCTTGCGAGAAGGTCAGTGATCTTGCCCTTTCCCTCGTCGCCCCAGTTAGCGCCAACTATTGCCGTTACCATATAAAATCCTCCGAAAATTTATTGCCTCAATAATTGTTATTATTTATAACCCGCGCCAATTATAACAGAATTATTCTTTTATGGGGTATTTTCTGAATTTGTTTCAGAAGACTCCTCTTGCTCCTCAGGAGCCGGGGTCGTCTCCGTGGTAGTCTCCTCCGAAGTCTCAGGCGGCGGTATCGTCGGTTCTTCCGTAGGTCCCGGGGCAGTATCCGTGGGCTCTGAAGAGCTTTCAGCCGTGGGTTCCGGCTGTGTCTCGGCAGGTGTGGTCTCCGGTACGGCCGTTGTCTCTTCTGTCACATAAGGCAGGCAATCGTCTGATAATTTGCAGATGACTACCCTTCTCCAGCCGTATCTTCCGTACTCGTAAGTGCAGGTCACGAGCGTCAGTTGCCTGTCGGTCGTGATATTGCCTACGGCATAGCTGAGAAGGTCGTCCGCGCTTATTATCTTGGATTCCGTGACGTAGAAAGTAAGCACCACGCCGTCTGTCCTGGTGAACTTGACCGCATCTCCGGTCTTGAGATTCCCGAGCTTATGGAACATGGAGCCGTCCCTGTAGTTATGTCCCAGAATGGTCGCATTTCCGATCTCTCCGGGCATTACGGAATCAACATAATGACCCAAGCCGTACCTTAAGGATACCTGTGAAGCCGTATCCCAGACGGAATATCTGCAGTTTATGGCCCTGATATCAAGGATGCCGATAGAGTTTAAGGTGACCGTGTCACCGTACTCTTCCTCGGTGACCTCTTCGGTCTCTCCGCCGAAGTCATAGCCTTCGCCCTCCACCTCATTGCCGGTCCTGGGGACAACATATGTCATCTGAGGCTCTTCTTCGGTGCTTGAAGCCTCTATCTGAAGCTCAATATAGTTAAGAGCGTCAGTCGAGATCTTCTTCCTTTTCATGCGTTTTATGGGTTCGATCAGAAGGAGTATAATGCCGACGATAAGTAAAGTAATGGCGAGAGCAATCAAAACTATCCTGGTTGCTTTCCGTTTCTCTCTGGCTTCACTATTGATGTCGATCTTTTTCATTATCCTGCCTAAATTCCTGCGGGTTTTTTGTATATAAAAAGCTTATTCATTATACCCCCAAACCGTGCTATTATGTTAAACGCACGTCATTTTTGTTACGGAGGGGTTACATGGGCAGTTCTGTTTGGGAAAAAGCGCTTGATATTCTTAAATTCGATGAGAACATCAACATTGTCACTTATGAATCTATTCTGTGCAAAATGACTGTCGTTCACAGTGATAATGACGTGCTTGTTTTGGCTGCCAGAGACGAGTATTCCCTCGATCTCGTAAAAGGCCAGAAACTCAATAAGATCATTGAGAATGCAATAAAGACAGCCAATGAAGGCAAGTCTTGTGCAGTCAAGTTCATCCTCGCAGGCGACGAGAATGCTCTCAATGCTTCCGTTAATTCCGAGAAAAAGGCCGCAAGACAGGCCAAGAGCGAGGTAGTTACTTCGACAGGTCTCAACGGCGAATTCACTTTCGCGAACTTCGTCGTAGGCGACTGCAACCGCTTTGCCCACGCTTCCGCTGTATCAGTAGCTTCCAAGCCCGGCCAGAAGCAGAGAAATCCTTTCTTCCTTTGGGGTAATTCCGGACTCGGCAAGACCCACCTCATGAAGGCCATCGGCAACGCGATCCTTGAGCAGCAGCCCGATAAGCGCGTTATCTATACGACCTGTGAGGCTTTTACAAACGCTTATATCGCCTGCATCAACACGAATAATTACACTGATTTCCGTAAGAAATTCCGTACAGTAGACGTCCTTCTCATCGACGATATCCAGTTCCTTATCGGCAAGGAAGGCGTCCAGACCGAATTCTTCAATACTTTCGAGGCTTTGATCGAAGCCGGCAAACAGATCGTCATCACCTGCGACAAGGCTCCCTCTAATCTTACAGAGCTCAACAGCAGGCTTATATCCCGTTTCCAGGACGGTATCATGTTCGACGTACAGCCGCCGGATTTTGAGACACGTAAGGCTATCTTCTTAAGCAAGCTCGAGAATGAGAATTTCACGCTTTCTGACGAGATTATCGACTATGTCTGTGAGAACGTAACGACCAATATCAGACAGCTTAACGGTGCATTCAATACCATTTCTTCTTACGTAACACTTGCCAACGGCGAGCTCTCTTTGGATGATATCCAGAAGATCCTTATGCCTATCATCTCACCTAACAAGAAGAAGTTCTTAACTCCTGAAATCGTTATAAATGCAGTCGCAAATTACTACGATCTTACACCTGATAAGCTCACTTCAAAGCTCAGAAATGCTGAGATCTCAGAAGCCAGAAACGTTGCCATGTTTATCTGCAGAGATTATCTGGAACTCAAATATGAGAAGATCGGACAGATCTTTGGCGGACGTAAACATACGACCGTTATGCACGGCTGCGACAACGTTGATGAGAATAAAGAGCTCAAAAAGAAGGCTGATGAGATCTATAAGCTCATTACATGATTTGAACAATTTTTGTTCTTAAGTTCAAAACTTCCGGTAGATTATCTGTAGACCGATTGTGCATAAATGTAACAGTGTTCAAAAGGGTATTCTTATGAACATAAATCAAACGGATTTTATACATTGGTTTGTAAATCAAAATACTGTATAAATCGCGGTTTTCGGGCAGTTTTGAACAATTGTGCAAAGCATAATAAGGCTAATAAGAGCTAACTTTAAATACTACAGAGCCTGATGACCCGGGCTGGAAAATGTCCCTAAAATCAATGTTTATAACACTGTTAAACTATACATTTTGCTTAATAAAGAGTGTATAATGTTTGAAATATTTTATATTGAAAGGCGGCACGCTTTAGATGAAGTTCACATGCAGCAGAGATGACCTGGTCAATAACGTATCAATAGTTCAAAGAGCAGTTACTACTAACAGCACAGTCAATATCCTTAACGGAATCCTTATAGAAGCTTCAGATGATAATAAGATTAAGCTTACCGGTTATGATCTTCAGACCGGTATTGAGGCTGATGTTGAAGCATCCGTTACGGAGAAGGGCGCTGTCGTTATTGATTCCAAGTTCTTCGGTGATATCATCCGTAAGCTTCCTGAGCCTGAAGTAGATATCATTTCGGATAATAATTTCCAGACTATCATCAAGTGCGGACAGGCTGAGTTTAAGATCGCAGGTCTTGATCCCGAGCCGTTCCCGAAGATCCCTGAGATCGATGAGAGCGAAGCTGAGAAGATCGTTATGGGTCAGAAGATCCTCAAGAACATGATCAATCACACTATCTTCGCAGTATCAAGAGATAATTCACGTCCTGTTCTTACAGGAAGCAATATCGTAAGCGACGGCTCTACCCTCTCAGTCGTATCCATTGACGGTTTCAGAATGGCTATCAACCGCGAAGAGATGGGCAGCGACTTCCCTAAGATCAATTACATCGTTCCCGGTAAGGCTCTTACTGAGATGAGCAAGATCTTAAGTGATGACGAAGATGCTGAGATCAATATCTACACATCAATGCAGAATCTCTTATTTGATATCGGCAACGTAAGAATGATCTCACGTCTTATCGAAGGCCAGTTCATTAATTTCGATTCGATCATCGCTAAGAATCCTAAGACAGTCATCACTATCAACCGCAAGCAGTTCCTTGATGCTGTTGACAGAGCTTCATTGATCATCATGACTGACGATCGCAAGTGCCCTGTAAGATTCCTTTCAAATAATCCTTCTGAGCTTACTGTCCAGGCTACATCTGCAAGAGGTAATCTCCAGGAGAATATCAGCATCAGTCTTGAAGGCGATCTTATCGATGTAGACTTCAATTCCAGATATGTTCTTGATGTACTTAAGAATATCGACGATGAGATCATCAGAGTTGAAGTTAACGGTGGTCAGGGACCTTGCATTATTAAGCCTGTTGAGGGTGAGAAGTACATTTACCTTATTCTTCCTATCAGAAGATAATGTTCATCAGAAGCATACATTTAGAAAACTTCAGAAATTACGGAAGGCTCGATTTAGATGTCGGGCCTTCTGTTAATATCTTTTACGGTGACAACGCCCAGGGAAAGACCAATCTCGTTGAAGGAATATACGTAGCTTCAAGCATCACATCCCACAGAACAAGCAAGGATGCCGATCTGATAAAGTTCGGAGAGAATGAATATAAAGCAAGCCTGGATCTCACAGATGACGACGGCAGCAATGTCAAATTATCCGCCTGCTACTATCTCGAAAAGTCTTCTTTAAGCAGATACGGCAAGCCGGGTAGAGTCCTGATCAGGGATAATGCTCCCGTTGATAAGATCTCGGAATATATCGGTGTATGTAACATTGTTATCTTCGCTCCCGAAGACCTCAATATCGTCAAAAATGCGCCAGCTTTCAGAAGGAAGTTCTTAAATACGCTGATATCCAAGATATCCCCTTCCTACTTCAACCTTTTGAGCAATTACAGCAGGCTTCTGGCACAGAAAAACGCACTCCTCAAGAGTATAAAATCGAACTACCAGTCCGAAATTATAGATCCGCAGCTTGATTTCTGGGATTTCTCGTTAGCTGAACTGTCTGCAGAAATAATCCTGAAGCGCTATAAGTTTGCAAAGCTCATATCAGACACCGCTTCAAAGCATCACGGAAGCATCTCCGGAGGCAAAGAAAACCTTCAGATCGAGTATAGTACCGTATTTGGCGTTGTAGGGGCCTTAGAAACGTTCCTCGATAAAAACAGTAAATATGACGAGTACATCGGTAAAGGCCTCTTAGAGGGCGATTATGGGCGTATAAAGGGCATTCTGTCCGATCTGGTGCTCGCGAAGCTCAAATCAGTAAGAAATTACGACATCGAGAAGCACATATCCTCCATTGGTATTCACAGGGACGATCTCATCATGAAATTAGACGGTCTCGTGATGAAGAATTATTCGTCTCAGGGGCAGCAGAGAACGGCTGCGCTGGCCCTGAAGCTCTCTGAACTTGAGATAATCAAGATGTTCGTCTCCTCTACCCCTATCCTGATCCTGGATGACGTATTCTCCGAGCTTGATAAGACCAGGAGAATGAGCCTTGTATCAGCCATGAAGGATGCCCAGATCTTCATTACATGCACCGATAAGAACATGATCGGCGACGAGATAGACGTAATGGGCGGTACTGAAAAGGCGGAGTTTTATCTCGTAAACAGCGGCAATATCGAGAAAAAAGCCTGATTTAGGGTCAAAATGCGCTAAAAACCGGCCGATTTTGCCTCAATCTTTTATTATAATAAGCATATTATATTTCCTCTTTATGTTATAATTATTTAATTAGAGTATAGTCTCGGACTGTTTGGAGGCTTTAAGTGTTCATACATATCGGCAACGATCTTTCAGTGCTTAAGTCTTCTGTCACCGCAGTAGTCGATCTTGAGACCGTCCTCCCTACCCAGAAGGATGTGTCAGAGTTCATCAACAGCGAAGATGAACAGGGCAGGCTGCAGTATGTGACCGAAGATATACCTAAGACACTGGTGATAACAGATGACAAAACATATGTTTGTTCACTGTCCTCAAGTCTGCTATTAAACAGACTTTCATCTCCGGAAAACTACTGAAAACAGTGGGTTAACACAGTTACAAATACAGCATTCTCGAGGCTTTGACGGGAATTGCCGTTAAGAATAGGAGTTTTGACATTTATGAAGGAAAACGACGAGAAGAATTTCAATTTTGAGGAGGAAACAGCCTCTTCCGAGCAGCCCCAGGCACGTCCTTCCGGCGCCGTAGACCTCTATTTCCAGCCGGTAGAAGAGGGCGACGATGATGAGCTCAAGAATCTGGCTGAAAATCCAAGAGCTCTTACAGAAGATTTCAAAGAGGAAGGATCCATCGATGCGGTCGTAGCAGCAGTTGGTGAGAATCAGGATGATTTCGATACATCCAACAGCAGCGAATACAGCGAAGAAGATATCCAGGTCCTCGAAGGATTGGAAGCAGTAAGAAAGCGTCCGGGTATGTATATCGGTGATACGACACTCAGAGGTCTGCATCATTTGATTTATGAGATTGTCGCAAATTCAGTAGATGAAGCCCTTGCAGGACGCTGCGATACGATCGATGTAGTACTCGAAAAAGACGGTTCTGTTACTGTTACTGATAACGGCTCCGGAATCCCGGTAGGTAATCATCCGAAGCTCGGAATCCCTACCGTAGAAGTCGTTCATACAGTGCTTCACGCAGGCGGTAAATTCGGCGGCGGAGCATACAGTATTTCAGGCGGTCTGCACGGTGTAGGCGCTTCCGTAGTTAATGCTCTGGCTGACCATATGAAGGTCCAGGTACGCCGTGAAGGCAATATCTACGAGATCGAATTTGAGAAGGGTAAAACGACCGTTCCGCTTCATATCGTAGGCACATGCGATAAGGATGATACAGGTACGAAGACTAACTTTATCCCTGATAAGACTATCTTCCCCGATATCGTTTTTGACTTCGATTCAATGATCACACGTTACCGCGAAATGGCATTCCTCAACAAGGAAGTTACGATCGATCTGTGCGATGACAGAGGCGCTGAACCCATTAAGAAGCACCTCCATTATGACGGCGGTATCATCTCTTTTGTTGAGTATCTCAACAGACACAAGGAGCCTATCAATAACCCGCCTATTTACTTCGCTACAAAGCAGGGTGACAGCTTCGTAGAGATCGCTCTCCAGTACAATGATTCATATCAGGAGACCGTTTATACATACGCTAATAACATCGCTACACCTGAGGGCGGTACGCACCTCGTAGGCTTCCGTGCAGCCATGACAAGAGCCATCAATGACTATGCCAAGAAGTATAAGTACATCAAGGATGGCGACGTTAAGCTTCAGGGTGAAGATACAAGAGAAGGCCTTGCTGCGATCATCTCCGTTAAGCTCCCTGATCCTCAGTTTGAAGGACAGACAAAGAGTAAGCTCGGTAATGCAGAGATCAGGCCGATGGTAGACAGTGCTGTTTATGAAAAGCTTGAGATCTATCTCGAAGAGCATCCGGATATCGCGAAGCTTATCATGGATAAGTGCCTCTCCGCTTCAAGAGCAAGAGATGCCGCAAAGAGAGCAAGAGAACTCACCAGAAGAAAGACAGTATTTGAGAATAACGCATTGCCCGGAAAGCTTGCTGACTGCCAGAGCGATGAAGCTGAATTCTGTGAGATCTTCATCGTAGAGGGTGACTCCGCAGGCGGATCTGCAAAGCAGGGCAGAGAGCGTAAGTATCAGGCTATCCTCCCTCTCTGGGGTAAGATGCTCAACGTTGAGAAGGCAAGGATCGATAAGGTTTACTCCAACGAGAAGCTCCAGCCGGTCGTTATGGCTTTGGGCGCAGGAATCGGCGACGAGTTCGATGAGACAAAGCTCAGATACCATAAGGTAATCATCATGGCGGATGCCGATGTCGATGGCTCGCACATCAGAACGCTGCTCCTGACATTCTTCTTCAGATATCTTAAGCCTCTTGTTGAAGGCGGATATGTATACATTGCCTGCCCGCCGCTCTATAAGGTCTACAAGGGCGATGAAGCATACTACGCTTATGATGACAAGGAGATCGAAGAGATCAAGGCGGCTCACAAGTGGGAAAATCCTCTTATCCAGCGATTCAAGGGTCTCGGCGAGATGAGCTCCGAGCAGCTCTGGGATACCACAATGAACCCTGTAACACGTAAGCTCTTGAGAGTAACACTCAAGGACGCACAGGAAGCAGATGAGACATTCAACCTTCTCATGGGTGACCAGGTTGAGCCCCGCAAGGAATTCATTCAGGAGAACGCAAAGCTTGCGAATATCGATAACTGATAAATACTTTACAGGTCAAAAATCCAATAATAACGGGTGTGTGGCAATAGCCGGCACCCGTTTTGCTTTAAAATGTTCCACGTGGAACATTTCAAAGGCCTTGTCCGGGGATATAAGAATGTTCCACGTGGAACATCCGGACAAAATGGCAGGCAAAAGGGAAAATGTTCTACGTGGAACATCGGAAGATTTGTAGTAAAGATGACATATATTATTCTAATATGCAGTGATAGAATAGTTTATGGATAATGAATTTATATTAAAGGAGTAGAATATGGCGACAGTAATTGCTCTTGTTAACCAGAAAGGCGGAGTCGGAAAGACAACAACCGCCGTCAATCTTGCCGCTTTCCTTGGTAAGAAAAAGAAAAAAGTACTTCTCATAGACATGGACCCGCAGGCTAACGCTACAAGCGGACTCGGTATTGATAAGCGTGAACTCGAACTTACTGTTTACGATGTTCTTATCAACGATACACCGATAACGGATGTCATCTATGAGACCAATGCGGATAACGTGGATATCTGCCCTACCAACATCAATCTGGCAGGCGCTGAGGTCGAGCTTGTAACGGTTATTTCCAGAGAGCAGATCCTCAAAAATGCGCTGAAACCGGTGCTTGGTTCCTATGATTTCATAATCCTGGACAGCCCGCCGTCATTAGGCTTGCTCACTATTAACGCTCTTACGGCTGCTGACAGACTGGTCATTCCAATCCAGGGTGAGTACTATGCTCTCGAGGGCTTGTCCCAGCTTATGGACACGATCAATATCGTCAAGAAAAAGCTCAACCCCGATCTTGAGATCCTGGGCGTTGTTCTCACTATGTTCAATATGAGGACACAGCTCTCCAGACAGGTCAAGGAAGAGACAGATAAGTATTTCGGATCCAAAGTCTTCAAGACTGTCATTCCGAGAAATGTAAGACTTGCAGAAGCTCCGAGCCACGGCCTTGCTATCTGCGATTATGACAAGAACTCCAAGGGCTCCAAGGCTTATGAGGCTTTGGTAAAGGAAGTAATTAAGAGAGTTTAAGAGGAGATATTCAAATGGCAAATACTGCGAAGAAAAAGACTGTAAAGGCTGCAGCTAAAACGGCTGCCAAGAAGACTGCCGCTAAGAAAACGACTGCTGCAGCAAAGAAACCAGCTGCTAAGAAGGCTGCCGCAACGGCAAAGGCTACGGCTGCTAAGAAGACACCTGCAAAGAAGACAACGGCTGCTAAAGCCGCTGCAAAGAAGGCTGCTCCCAAGGCAGCTGCAAAGACTGCAGCAAAGCCTGTAGCAAAGAAAGCTCCGATGAAGAAAGCTGCTTTAGGCACACCTGCAAAGGCTGCACCTGTTAAGAAGACTGCTGTTAAGACTGTTTCTGAGAGCAAGTCCGCAATGGGAAGAGGCCTCGGCGCTTTACTTTCATCTGATGGTATTCCGGAGAACAAGAGAGATTCTGTTGTTGAGCTCAAGATCAATGACATCTCCCCTAATGACGGCCAGCCGAGAAAGAACTTTGATGATGAGAAGCTTAACTCGCTTGCTTCATCCATCGAAGAGAACGGCATCATCCAGCCTATCATCGTACAGAAGAAGGGCGACGGCTACAGGATCGTTGCTGGTGAGCGCCGTTGGAGAGCCGCGCGTATCGCAGGACTTTCCGTTATTCCTGCTATCGTAAGAGATCTTACTGACAGGCAGACAATGGAGCAGGCTCTCATCGAGAATATCCAGAGAGAAGACCTGAATCCTATTGAAGAAGCAATGGCTATCCAGAATCTCCTTAAGACACACAAGCTTACACAGGACCAGCTTGCAAAGAAGCTCGGTAAGGGCAGATCAAGTATCACCAATACTCTCCGTATCCTTGAGCTTGATGAATCCCTGCAGGAATTCGTAAGCAGAGGAGATCTTTCTGAAGGCCATGCAAAGGTCATTCTTGCCGTTAAGGATAAAGAGGACCAGCGTAAGGTCGCAGACTACATCATGACACGTGACCTGAATGTCAGACAGGCCGAGGTATTTGTAAAGAAGTTCCTCGATGCCCAGAATGCTCCTGACAAGAAGAAGGTCATCGAAGCTCCCGATATCCGTTTCGCGCTGAGCCTCAAAGAAGTTGAGACAAAGTTCAAGAAGGCTCTTGGTGCCAAGACAAAGATCAAGGTCTTGGATAATACAAGCGGACGCGGACGCATCGTGATCGACTACAAAGATTATGAGGACTTAGACAGACTTACAGAGCTGCTCGGCGGCCAGTAATCTGAGAACCATAAAAGCTTAAAACACATGTATTGAGGCGGTGTTGCAGGGGTGCTTGCAAACCGCCTCTGATTTATGTATACTTAAGTGCCTTTAGGTATGGAGCTGTATCGAAGCGGTCATAACGAGGCGGTCTTGAAAACCGTTTGACTTCACGGTCACGTGGGTTCGAATCCCACCGGCTCCGCCATAAATCCACACAGAGCCTTTCCGCAATGCGGAAGGGCTTTTCTTTTGCGAACAAATGTTCTATTTTGGCGTTTATATATAAATAA
>JAFZHS010000007.1 GCA_017554745.1 Clostridiales bacterium
AAGCTGAGTTCTTCTGCTTCGGTACAAACGACCTTACACAGATGACATTCGGTTTCTCCAGAGACGACGCAGGCAAGTTCCTCACAGCTTACTATGAGTCCAAGATCTTCGAGTCTGATCCGTTCGCTCGTCTCGACCAGAACGGCGTTGGTAAGCTCATGAAGATGGCTATCGAGAACGGTAAGGCAGTACGTCCTGACCTCCACCTCGGTATCTGCGGCGAGCACGGCGGCGACCCGACATCCGTAGAGTTCTGCGACGAGATCGGTCTGGATTATGTATCCTGCTCACCTTTCCGTGTACCGATCGCAAGACTTGCTGCAGCACAGGCTGCTATCAAGCACAAGGGCTGATATCGGTAATAACTGAACATTTTAAAGAGGCTGTCCCGGTCGGGGCAGCCTTTTTCGTTAACGGAAAAGTTTGATCTGTGTAAAGAAGATGACAGGTCCCTGTTATTCTATATTTTCTTTATTCTTGTATAATGAAAGCAGTTAATGATACTTCTATTTGAATTATTGGAGATCAAGTATGAATAGCAAAAAACTTTGGAGCACAATGCTCTCCCTTGCAGCTACCGTTATTGTATTGTTCGCATTAGGCGGCATAACTGTTTTTGCAGACGAGACTGATGAACCTCAGTCTGATATCATTGCCAGCGGTTATTGCGGTGCTGAAGGCAATGGCGAGAATCTTTCCTGGACACTGGACAGTAAGGGTTTGTTGACTATCAGTGGAACGGGAAAAATGGCAGATTACTCAATAGAAAACATTCCTTGGATGAATAACCGAACTGACATCAAAGTAGTTAATATCGTCGAAGGAGTAACCTGCATTGGTGAATTTGCATTTTATTACTGCACCTCGCTTACTTCGATTGATATTCCTGACGGTGTAACATACATTAGTTATAGTGCATTTAGAGGCTGTTCTTCACTTACATCGATTACAATCCCCAACGGTGTAACAAGCATTGGTAATTATGCATTTAAAGGCTGTTCTTTACTTACATCGATTACAATCCCCAACGGTGTAACAAGAATTGGTGATTATGCATTTGAAGGCTGTTCTTTACTTACATCGATTACAATCCCCAACGGTGTAACATACATTAGTTATAGTGCATTTAGAGGCTGTTCTTCACTTACATCGATTACAATCCCCAACGGTGTAACAAGCATTGATGAGTATGCATTTGAAGGCTGTTCTTTACTTACATCGATTACAATCCCCAACGGTGTAACAAGCATTGGTGAAAATGCATTTTACGGCTGTTCCGCACTAGTTTCGGTTAATATCCCTGACAGTGTAACCAGCATTGGTGAAAATGTATTTTACGGCTGTTCCGCACTTGTTTCGGTTAATATCCCTGATAGTGTAACCAGCATTGGTGAAAATGCATTTCACGGCTGTTCCGCACTTATTTCGGTTACTATCCCTGATAGTGTAACAAGCATTGGCTATAGTGCGTTTTCAAGCTGCACCTCACTCGTTTCAATTACCGTTCCCAACAGTGTAACAAGCATTGCTCGTGCTGTATTTTCTCACTGCTCCTCACTTGCATCGATTACTATTCCTGACAGTGTAACAAGCATTGATGATTTTGCGTTTGATAGTTGCACCTCACTCGTTTCAATTACTATTCCTAACAGTGTAATAATTATTGATGATTATGCGTTTGCGAACTGCACTTCACTCGTTTCAATTACTATTCCTAACAGTGTAACAAGTATTGATGATCACGCATTTTACCGCTGCGCATCACTTACATCAATTGATATTCCTAACAGTGTAACGAGCATTGAAGAAGATGCATTTACTGAATGTGAAAATATAAGCGAAATATACTTTAATATTGACCCCAAATATTTGAATATCGATCTGAGCAGCATTTTCTCTTCATCAATAAAGGCATATGTTATTGTTCCAGCTGCATATCTTTCAGATTATGTTACTTTGTTCTCTTCTTTTGAGAATATTATTCTTGCCGATACAGATGGCAATATGTATCTTGGCAGCGGAATACATTTATATGGATACTCACTTATTTTAGACGGCAGTATCGGTGTAAATTTCTATATGAAGCTTAGCGAGACTGTGTTGAATAATGAAGAATCTGCTTATATGGAGTTTACGGTAAATGAAAAAACACAGCAAGTGCCCGTAAAAGATGCGACTATCAAAGATGGATACTACATTTTCCGTTGCGATGTAGTTGCAAAAGAAATGGCTGATAAGATAACTGCACAAGTTTACCTCAGCGAAGGCAATCCGATAGGAGATGCATATACTTATTCCGTACAGGAATATGCAGCTTATATTATTGACCATCCGGAAAGATTTCCTGCTGGCGCAGTCGATTTGGTAAAGGCAATGTTAAACTATGGAGCTGCTTCCCAGAAATACTTCAACCACAATACAGATTATCTTGCCAATTCGATTTTGCCTGCAAGTGAACAACAGTCCAGTTCATCATCACACGGCAACCTGACCTACTATAATGCCGGTGATATCACACCTGAGAAAATAAGCCTTTCGCTCAAATCAACGATTACGCTGAAACTATATTTCAAAACTGATGATCTTAAAATTGATGAACTTAATTATGTTACATCTTTCGAATGCACGAAATACCAGCTTACGACTACCG
Organism: Clostridiales bacterium; assembly: GCA_017554745.1. GTDB lineage: Bacteria > Bacillota > Clostridia > Saccharofermentanales > Saccharofermentanaceae > Saccharofermentans. The sequence goes on from JAFZHS010000007.1 coordinate 2,651, forward strand.
TCTCAGGCGATTACACGATAGTGATTATCGAGGGAATACCGGCTACCAACTTCAGTGGCATAATCAGCATTAAATGCTATTTAAATGAAGGTGATGAATATAAGACCGTTAAGATCAAGCCTTCCAACTATGCTTATATCGCATTGAAACAACCGGTTGGCGGTGTAATTACTGACGATCTTAAGGAAGTTGTGCGTGCGTTATATCAGTTTTCTTTGGCTGCAAATGAGTATAATTTAGTCCAGCCGGCTTGATCGGTTTGCAAGACTTGCAGAACAGGCAGCTATCAAGGATAAAAAAGTAATAACGGATAAAGAATCTACAAAACAAGTGCCGGGGAAGAGATTCCTCGGTTTCTTATTTGCTGCCATCAATGATAATATTGATAGCAACGAAATCATGGGGAGGTATATATGTTATACGATATTCTTAAGTGGGGTTTTGTTGGAGCAGCAATAGTATTAATCATCGTTGGACTTGTAATGAAGAGCAATAAGAAGAAATAGAATGACTTTGAAGATTAACCGCGGGGACGGATCAGAGGAATAAAAATGAGCAAAACGATCATCACTGTACAACATACTGAATCAGAGCATCACCTTAACGGGCACGCAGGCGCATGGGGTGATTGGTCACTCACGGAAAATGGCAGACATCAGGCCTTTGAGATCGGCAAATGGCTCTTAAACGAAGGGTGTGACGACGGATACGTCATGTACTGCTCAGATCTTGCGCGTGCGGCGCAGACGGCAGAGGAGATGAATAAGACGCTTCATATCACTCCTGTGGTCTCAGAGCTCATCAGAGAGGTGAATGCGGGCGCAGGTAACGGCAAGCCGTGGGACTGGTATGACGAGCATAAGATACCGTCTGACGGATACGATCCTGATTACAGACCTTTCCCTGATGCCGAGTCTGACAGAGACCTGTGGAACAGGATCGAGCCATTCTATAAGCAGATAATCGGGAGCCCCGATGAGAAGATCCTCGTCGTGTCGCACGGATGCACTTTGAGCTTTTTGCAGGCGATGCTGATGAAGTTCAATTTCGAAGATTTTGTGGGTGCAAGGTTTAACGGCAGATCAGGTTCCATCTCTAAATTCACGATCGGAACTGATGGAAGGGTTACAGCGAACTACATTAATTACAGACTGTAGTGATATTGGTATTTCAATACATAGGAGGTATATAGAATGGGAAGAGTAAACTTCGGCGCTAAGCCGCTTATGTATCCGCAGCCGGTATTGATCATCGGCACCTATGATGAGAATGGTGTTCCCAATGCAATGAATGCCGCATGGGGCATAACGACAGATTTTAAGGAGATAACAATAAGTCTTGCCGAGCATAAGACTACTGATAATCTCAAGATCCGCAAGGCTTTTACCGTGAGCATGGCTACGGAAGATCAGGTCATACCCTGTGATTACGTTGGTATTGAGTCAGGCCGCAAAGCTCCTGATAAGTTCGCAAAGGCCGGATTCCATGCTACAAAGAGCGAATTTGTTGATGCTCCGTTGATCGACGAGCTCCCGCTTGCGCTTGAATGTAGGGTTAAAAGTTTTGAAGACGGAATCCTGACAGGAGAGATCGTTAACGTGTCGGCTGACGAGAGCGTAATTACAGACGGAGCGGTTGATATCACTAAGGTCAGGCCGATAAGCTTTGATCCTTTCGGAAATGCTTATTACGGCATCGGCCAAAAAGCAGGCAATGCTTTCAGCGACGGCAGAGCCCTTTGCGACTGATAGTTTTACGGCTGAAAATATTTTCGAAAAATTTTTCTGAAAAATGAAACCTGAGAGAAACTCGGTTCGTCCTATGGGTAAAAGATGACAAAGAGCATCACCATAGGAGGAACCGAGTATGTATATCAGCAGCAAGATCAAGAGTAAGCAGATCACGACAGTCGTAATGACTTCTCTGGCATTGATCACGGGAATAACATCCCTTGTAAACAAGTTTTGGACGTGTGAACTATTAGGCCGTATCTGCCAGTTCTTCTACTGGGGCTTTCACAAGATATTTAACGGCGTGGCTATGGATAAGACTCCGTACGAGGTCTATTCATCAATAAGCAGTTCCGAATCATTAAGGAACGCAAATCCTTTGTTTACATTGGAACTTTTGATCCTGTTTGCCTTTATCGCGGCCGTTGTAAATCCTGTCGGCATATTGATTGAATTAACGGCTAAGAAGCACTTCAGACATTTTTACGGCGTACATACGCTCCTTTTCGTGTTGTCGGTAGTATCCTGGCTGATCGTTCTTCCATTGCTTGTCATGCAATTCTTCCCGGGCAGCCCCATCGTTCTGGGCCTTTCTTCAGCTGGTACGGTCGTGGCGCTTCATGTCTGGTTCTATATGACGCTTTTACTCTACATCGTGATGGCAGATTTTTATGGCGTTACTTCGAGAAGCAGCGAGTTTGAATATGAGAATTGCAAGATCGCCAATACATGGCACGGCTGCTGGCAGGTCTGCCGCGGCATTTGCATAGCGCTCTTTGTGATCTTTGCATTCTGGATAATGATCTTTGTGTTCATAGCCAAGAGTTCTGCAAGAAACGCGATCTGACGGTGAATGATATAATAGCCGTATGTTTGAAAACGGCGTTAACACAGATAAGATATTTGACGGCAGTGAAAAGGTCATAGGCAGGGGCGCGCAGGCTGATGTGTACAGCTTTCAGGGCTATGCCTATAAAGTTTACAGGCCTTCTTATCCTGTAGAGTGGATCGGCTTCGAGAAAAGACAGCAGTCGGAGATAAACCGCGCAGGCCTTTCACCCGTAAGGTATTACGATACGGAAGATCCGCACATAGTTAAGATGGATCTGATCGAAGGCGATACTCTCGAGAAAAAGATGCTCGGAGGATTTACCGGAGGCTTTGATCTGCTTGCAGATATGTTCCGCAAAGTGCATCGGGCAGATCCTTCTGATGTGCAGATGCCGCGTCTGATCGATACTGCAGGCATCGGCTTGAGCGAAGAAGAAAAGAATAAGATACTTCCGATAATCGAGCGAATGTCTTCCTCACTTGAGAACCGCATCTGCCATCTGGATATGCATTTCCTGAATGTCATGCTGCCGAAGGACGGATCTGAACCCGTCATAATAGACTGGATCAATTCAAGAATCGCTCCGGCCGTATTTGATTATGCCAGGACATATGTGGTGCTCAAAGAATGCGCGCCTGAAGTGCTCGGCCTTTATGAAAGCGCTGTAGCCGCCGATATAGCATCTCTGAAAATATCCGATAAAGATTTTGAAGACGCGGTCACTGTCTGTACGGTTATAAGGAACAGAGAGAAAAATACATAAGCCCAAGAGGTCTGTATGAAAGAAGAATTCATCACACTTAACGAATCATATCTGCCGGAAGTTGAGAGTATATACAGAAGGGCTTTCGGCCAAGAGCCCTGGAACGATGACTGGAGCGACAGCGCCCAGTTGTCTGAATACATAAAGGATGTTTCCGGAGGTCACACACCTCTCAATTACGGCCTTCTGATCGACGGAAAACTTGTTGCCGCAGCACTCGGTTCGATCCGCCACTGGTGGGAAGGAACGAATTATAATCTCGAAGAATTGTGCGTCGATCCCGATTATCAGGGACAGGGCATCGGCTCGCGTTTTATGCAGCTGATTGAGGACAATATCAAAGTAAAAGGACTTAGCGGAATATTCCTTCAGACGGACAGCGACAAGCCGTCCTACAAGTTCTATATGAAGAACGGATACGCTGAGCTGGGCAAGCACGTAAGCTTTTATAAGAGTGTAAAAGATTGATATGGATAAGGTTTTTGAATCTGAAAACATCATATATGTAAGGCCGTCATTCGATCTGGTCCCCGAATATCTTGAGATGGTAAATGACATCGAGAATGTCGCAAAATTCATAGGCGACAGGCGTGAGCCTTTGACCGAAGAGCAGGAGATCGATTACATCAAAGACAAGATGGATAATAAAGCAACGATGTTCTCGATGCTGGAGAAAACTACGGGTAAATTCATAGGCAACGTTGAATTCTTTAACCGCGTTTTCACTGAAGCGGAATGGGGAATAGTCATTACTTTTTCGATGCAGAATAAAGGCTATGGTAAGGAAGCGCTCAAAAGATCAGTAGAATATGGATTTAATGAGCTCGGACTCACCAGGATCTACCTTGGAGTGTATGCTGATAATGCGCGTGCGATACATGTTTATGAGAGCTGCGGCTTTAAAGAATACGACCGCAACGATGTTGATGTTTTTATGGAGATAAACAAGGAGACATGATATATAGATAACTGTCTATGTGAGGTAAATATGGACGAGAGAATAGCAAAACAGATAGCCTTTGCGCTGGAACTTGATAAAGAAAAGAGCGTCTTCAGACAGACACATCTTTCTGAGCACGGCAGGAACGAGAATGATGCCGAGCACGCCTGGCACATGGCGATAATGGCATATCTTCTTAAAGAGTATTCCAATGAGCCTGTCGATATCGCCAGGGTAATGATCATGTGCCTGATACACGATGTCGTGGAGATCGATGCGGGCGATACTTATGCATACGATTTCAAAGGATTGGAGACGCAGAAGGCCAGAGAAGATGCCGCAAAAGAAAGGATATTCTCGTTGCTCCCGGAGGACCAGAAAGCTGAATTTATAGCACTCTTCGATGAGTTCGAAGCAAACGAGACACCCGAAGCAAAGTTTGCCCACAGCATGGATAATTTCCAGCCTCTGATACTCAATAACAGCAACGGCGGAGGCGACTGGAAAGAGCATAACGTTACTGCCAAATCTGTTTACGGCAGGCAGTCAAAGACCAGATTAGGATCTGAGAAGATCTACGAGATCACTGATAAGATCATTCAGGAGAATATCAGGAAAGGGAGCTTGCCTGAAGGGTAACAGGAACATTCGCAATGAAAAAAGGATTGGTAATGGAAGGCGGATCCATGCGCGGACTTTTTACCGCGGGTGTCATGGATGTCTTCCTTGAGAACAACATAGTATTTGACGGCTCGATCGGCGTCTCTGCGGGCGCTGCTTTCGGCTGCAATTACAAGTCAAAGCAGATAGGAAGGGTGCTCCGATACACAAAGCGTTTCTGCAGATACTGGAAATTCTGCAGCGTCAGATCGTGGCTTTTTACCGGCAATATATTCGGTGCTGAATTCTGCTACTATGACATACCGTTCAAACTTGATGTTTTCGACTTCGATACGTTCAAGAATAATCCGATGGATTTCTACATAGTTGCCACTGACGTAAGGACCGGCAAAGCGGTTTATCACAACATGAATGATTACGCCGATGACAACATTGAGTGGCTCAGAGCTTCAGCTTCCCTGCCGGCTTTGTCCAAGCCTGTTAAGATCGGTGATGCATTATATCTCGACGGCGGAATGGGAGACTCCATACCACTCGAATACATGCAGAAGAACGGTTATGAGAAGAACATCGTCATTCTCACACAGCCTGAAGGATTTGTGAAAGAACAGCTCAAGGTGCTGCCGCTCATCAAGTTATTTACGCATAAGCATCCGGCCGTAGCGCAGGCTCTTAAGAACAGACCTGATATGTACAATGCCCAGACGGCTTATGTTAAGGAATGCGAAGATAACGGAAACACTTTGGTGATAAGGCCCGAAGAAGCGTTAAACATCGGATCGAGAGTGAGTGACCCGGAAGAGCTCCAGAGGGTCTATGATATAGGCAGACAGACTGCTTTGAAGAGAATCGAAGAAGTAAAATCATTTATGGCTGATTGAGGAATCTGACATGGAATATTTAATTGCAAAAGCACGCGAAGAAGATCTTAAAGAGATTCTGGAACTTCAATACCTTGCCTATCAGAGTGAGGCTGCGCTTTTTGGCAACAAAGACATACCGCCTCTGAAGCAGACATTGGAAGAAGTGGTTGATGAATATAGCGCAGGTCTTGTGCTCAAAATGACAGATGAGAATGACGTGATAATCGGCTCTGTACGCGCTCACGAGAAGGACGGCACTGTTTATATCGGCAAGCTGATGGTGCGTCCCGATCATCAGAAAAAAGGATACGGAAAAAGACTCCTGCTTGAAGTGGAGAAATACTATCCCGGCAAGCGTTATGAACTGTTTACAAGCACAAGAAGCATAGATAATATACGTTTATATCAATCGGCCGGATATAAAGAGTTTGAGCAGAAGGCAGTTGATGACGAACTTGTATTTGTATATATGGAGAAGGTTTAAAACAGATGCATAATCCTTGGGAAGACATCTCGCTTTCAGATTATGAGAATCACATGAGCCTTGATTCTGTTAAGCAGCTTCAGGCCATGAATTCCATAATGAAAGAACAGTTTGGGGCATATCCTGTCGATACGGCTATGGTATTGGGCATAGCAGGCGGCAACGGCCTTGAGCATGTCTCCAAAGACAAGTATAAGACTGTTTACGGTGTTGATATCAATGCTGATTATCTGAAGACCGTAGAAACGCGTTACGGCGCCCTGAAAGGCGTTCTTAAATGTGTTAAGGCAGATATCATTAACGAATGGGACAAGCTCCCTGAGGCGCAGTTGGTGATCGCAAACCTGCTTATAGAATACGTAGGTTATGAAGCATTCATGAAGGCAATGATGCGGGTCCGCCCGCAGTATATTTCATGTGTTATCCAAATAAATATAGATGAACATCAATGGGTCTCAGACTCGCCTTATCTTCATGCTTTTGACAGGCTTGATGAAGTGCACTGCCAGATGGAAGATGAAGCTTTGACCAAGGCGATGGAAGAGACAGGTTACAGAAAGATACTGAGCGAGTCTTATCCGCTCCCGAACGGAAAGGCTTTGCTCAGACTCGATTATTCAAAGGAGAATTAAATGATTATACGAAGAATAGAAGAAAGTGATGCAAAGGCCGTTTCTGACCTTATCAGAAAGACTATCAGCATCTCCAATAAGAAAGATTATCCCGAAGATATTATGGACCAGCTGATCGAGATCGAGACGCCGGAGCATGTTCTGGAGAGGTCTTCATGGACACATTTTTATGTTGTCCTTGAAGGTGATGCTATCATCGGCTGCGGAGCGATCGGACCATATTGGGGCAAGGAAGATGAGAGCAGTCTTTTTACGATCTTCGTAGATCCCGACAAGCAGGGAAAAGGCATCGGAAGACTTATCATGAATACTCTCGAGAGCGATGAGTTTTTCCTCCGCGCAAAGCGCATAGAGATACCGGCATCTATAACAGGTGTACCTTTCTATTTGAAGATGGGATATCATTATAAAGATGGTATTACTGAGCCAGACGAAGAGCATCTCATAAGGATGGAAAAGATAAGGCAGTAAATAAGGGAAAGGAAGGATAGAAAAATGAAGATCAGGAAAGCTATTGCAGCAGTGCTCGTTCTCGCGTTTACCGGCGTGCTCGCAGGATGCAACAAGCAGGAAAAAGAAGAGATCACGGGTGTCTTGGGTAATTACATTAGAGCAGTCGAGAAGTTCGACGCTGATGGCGTTCTATCACTTACTGATCTGAAAGAAGGCGATAGCGTTTACGATGAGTTAAGCCAAATCCTTGACCGTGATTATTATTCTGACACTGAACTTGAAGTTGTCGAGGCGGCCGCATCGACCATCACGATCATGCTCAGTGATGACAAGATCGACGTCAAGGGCAACGAAGCCACGGTCAGTGCATCTTACTATATCGCCGATTGGAAGAGCGCTGTTGACGAAGGCACCGGACCTGAAGACATTGTTGCGAGAATCAAGGATTCCAAAGAAAATATTACCGTCTCCGGCAAGATCAAGCTCGAGCTTATTGACGGCACATGGAAGATCACCGACCTCACAGATCTCGACGAGGTTTTCGAATTCTGCAACGATTCGACATTAGCTCTGATATCCGCAAAGACCCCATTTAAAGTTGAAGAGTATTTTGGTCTTTCGGAAGCTGAGGTCAGAGCGATCCTCGAGAAATCCGGCATAGCTTATTCCATCGAATACGAGGTCAGAAGCGACGTCACCCCCGGTATCGTTATCAATCAGAACTTCCCGGAAGGCACAGAACTTTTAGAAACAGATAGTGTATTGTTCATTGTCACGATTTCCGTTGAGAGCGAGGAATTCACGCTCGGAGACTATTCGATGATGGATCACGCTTCTGTTTATGACATTCTTACCGGCTTCGGCTTTACAGTTGTCGAGTGTTCTGAACAGTCAGACTCGATCGTTCCCGGCTGCGTCATCAGAACCGAACCCGCCGCCGGCAGCGTGATTGAGCGCGGATCAACGATCACTGTGTATTATGCGGAGTGATTTGTGTTCTCCTGACCGGTAGCCGCTGCTGAAGATTGTTCCTTCTTTGCCACGTTTTACTTCTCCAGATACAGCAGGCCGAACGTGCCGTTTCCGCAGTTAACTGCGATGGCAGGGGAGGCCTGTTTGAAGTAGATAGCGTCAAACTTCATTTTCTTCTCGATCTGCGCTTTGATCCAGTCTGCTTCGCTCTTGTTAATGCCTACGTAGGTTACGAAGAGCATTCTCGTATCGATTGCTGAACCCGCTGCAAGGATGGAGTTAATGTAGCTTCTCCACGCATTCTCGCGTGAACCGAAGTAAGTCATGCCTAAGCCCATCTTGCCCTTTTTGAGCTTGAGTACGGGTCTTCCCATGAGTGATTTAACTACATTTGCGATTCCGTTGCTGACCTGGCCGGCACGTGCGAGGAAGTCGAGATTATCAACGATAAAGCTTGTATGGATCTTCTTCTTGAGCTTCTCGAGAGCCTGGATGATCTCTTCTGCGCTCTTGCCTTCTTCAGCCATTCTGCAGGCCTCAAGGACCATGATGCCCTGACCGCTCGACAGGTGTGCCGAATCGATAACGAATACGTTATCGAATGATTTGGCAGCTTCCATGGCCGGTGCATATCCGCTGTTCTCTACCTTGCTTGAGATGGAGACATGGATAACGTTGTTCGCGTTTGTAAGCTGCTTTGCAAAGAATTCTTCGGCTTCCTTTATGGTAGGTCCCAAAGGCTTTACGGAGTGGTTAGGGTTTTCCATGTATCTGAGAACGCCGAGAGTCTCGATCTCCTTGCCGTCCTTGAAGATACCCTCAGCCGTAATTACTTTGTGTGGGAGGACTGCAATGCTGTACTTCTTAAGCAATTCTGTAGGAAGATCCGCAACGCTCTCTGTAGTGATGACAACGCTCTTGCGCTGTCTGTTGGCATTCATCCAGGAGATCGTCTCTTCTGCGAGGTCAGTCCTGTGTCCTGTGATGTGGACGAGTTCTTTCGGCAGGAGCGTATAGAGTTCGTTCTCCAGCTCTTCGCCGCTTACAGGCTTGGGAAGATAACCGTCGAAGCCTTCACGGGCATAAAGTGCTCTGTTCTCTTCATCGGCATTTGCAGTAAGGATTACGATACTTGTATCCCTGCATCGTCCGCCTGTCTGTTCCTTGATCTTGCGGCGGCACTCGATACCGTCCATCTCAGGCATGAGATGATCCATGAAGATGACGTCGTATCTGATGTTGAGAGTCTTACGGAGCGCTTCTGCGCCGCTTGTGACGGCATCTATCCTTACCTTCGTGTCGCGGAGAAGCTTGGATACGACCATGAGGTTAGCTTCGTTATCGTCGACAACAAGGATTCTTGCTTCAGGTGCTTCGAACTTCGGGATGTAGTCAGACTTCTTGCGCTCTCCTGCCTTTGTGAAATCGTATTCACCGACTCTGCCTTCGCGCTCTACTCTCTGCGGGATCTCAATGATGAATGTGGAGCCCTTTGTATAAACGCTGTTGACAGTGACCTTACCGCCCATGAGATCGACAAGCTGCTTAACGATGGAAAGGCCTAAGCCTGTACCTTCGATGTGCTTTGTGACCTTTTCATCTACACGCTTAAAAGCAGAGAAAAGATAAGGGATATCTTCAGTCTTAATGCCGATACCCGTATCAGTTACGGTGTAGATCATGTTGCAGTTCTTATCTTCTTTCATCTCGCACTGGACGGTAAGAGATACTGTGCCTTCCTTGGTGTATTTGATAGCGTTATTGATTACGTTGATCAGGATCTGCTTGACTCTGACTTCGTCGCCGATGAGCTCAGCTGGAATGTCAGGTGATACATCGATATGGAATTCAAGCTTCTTTTCTTTCGCTCTTATCCATAACATGCCTACGATATCAGAGAGCATGTTGCCGGTGTGATAAGGCGCGTAGAGAAGCTGCATGCGTCCGGACTGGAACTTGGACATATCGAGAATGTCATTGATGAGATTAAGCAGGAGCTTACCTGCGGCTTTGATGTTGGCAGCATCCTCTGCAACTTCCTACTGACGTCTTCTCTGAGGATCATCTCGTTGAGGCCTATGATCGTATTGATAGGTGTTCTGATCTCGTGGCTCATGTTCGAGAAGAAACTGTTCTGGGCTTTGTTGAGCATCTCGATCTCGCTGTGCTGTTTTGCTGCAGTATTGAGCTGCTCATGGAGACGGTACCTTGTATAGAGCATCGTGACGCCCATTGCGATCTGGAAGACCGAGAATACGATGAAGTTACCGAATCCTACTGTGTTATCTGTCAAACCGAATTGCGGTGCAATGTAGAACAGGAAGACCATTCCCGCATTTGATGCCAACGCAATGATCAGGTAGGTGATAGGACTGAGATATACGCTTAGAGGGACTATGAGCGACACCGTCATGAAGATAGTCGCGTCAAGCTCGACACGCATTACGAGATTAACGAATGCCAAAGCGATTGCCCAGGCGTACATGAGCAATGCCATAAACGCATTTGCCGTACTCACTATCTTAAATCTCTTCTCGTAGTCCTGCACCGCATATCTGGCTACCGCGCACCAGAAGATAACAACGACAAAAAGCACTGTGTAGCAGATGCGGTGATAAAAAGCTGTCTGGCCGAAGAATGAAGGTGTAGTAAATGAAAGTATCATGAATACGATGCACATGACAAATGAGATCATGAGCATGACATGAGTAGGCTTCATTGAGGCGAGATACGCCAGCTTGACTGCTTCACGGTTATTCTTGGAGGGTCTGAAAAGATATCTTAATAAATTTCTCATCTTTCATATCCTCCTTCGTCTTCAGGCTCAAATTCAAAGACTTCATCGTCTTCGTCAGAACCAACGTTTAATTTCTCTTTTATCTCGGCTGCATATCTGGAGTAGTCCATCATGACCTGGTCGTGATTATCCGTGATGAATTCTTCTTTTTGTTCCTTGGCAGCCATCTCAAGCGCTTTAGCTTCTTCAGAGAGATCCATAATGCCGATCATCTTCGAAGTGCTCTTGAGTGCGTGAACGATTATCTCGTAATTATGCCAGTCGTGTTCGTGGAAGAATTTCTTGAGTGAAGGGATCTTTTCAGAGGATTCATTAGCGAACTGGATCAGAAGTGATTTATAGAATTCCTGATCGCCGACGCAATACTTGATGCCTGCGTCAGTATCGATTCCTATCTTTTTGAGCTTCGCGAAAACGTCCTCATCGCTTACCGCAGGCTCAGCCTTAACTTCTTCTGCCTCGGGTTCTTCCTCGATGTTGATATCGGCATATTTTTCTTCGTATGTGATAGCTGATTTAGGCAATACCTGCTTCAGTACACGCTCGAGTTCTTCTATCTCGACAGGCTTGCTGACAAAGCCGTCGAAGCCTTCTGAGAGGAACATCTGCTTTGCCGAACTCATCGCGTTTGCAGTGAGCGCTACGATCGGAATCGAGCCGTTCAGACCGGATACATCGGTCCTTATTCTCTTCATTGCTTCGACGCCGTCCATGCCGCCCATCATGTGGTCCATGAAGATGATATCGAAGACTTTCTCGCGGCAGATATCGATGGATTCCTGACCTGAGGTTGCCGTTGCAACCTTCATGCCGTAACGTCTGAAGATGCTCTTTGCTACGACGAGGTTCATGGACTCATCGTCGACTACGAGAGCTCTTACGCCGTTGCATCTGAGCTTCTTATCGGCTTCCTTCTTATCATCGATCGTGGAGTTAAGAATGGATACAACAGGGAAGCAGTAGAAAGGCTTTTCAAGCACTCTGACTCTCGTATTTCTCGGAAGCACGATGTCTTCGTTTGCAACGACTGCGACGACCATGTCCTTTGCGAGTTTCTCGATTAATTCCACATTGTCGTTATACTCTTCTTCTGCGATGAAGAGGTGAGTCATGTGAATGGAATCGTGCAGGAGCTTTAAGTTATCAACGTTGTTAACGCGGTGCATCTGGATGCCGAGGCCCTTAACGATATTAAGTACCATGGCGTTATAGTAATCTCTGACAGCAGGATTCGAGTATTTCTCGAAATGCAGATATGCGCCGAGCGTGAGCTGGTCGGGATGTGCGACGGACATGCAGCTCGTGGTATCAACGACCTTCTGGGGAAGACTTACATGGACTGTAGTACCTTCGTCAGGCTTGCTCTCGATGGTCATGAAGCCGCCTAAGAGAGCTACGAATCCTGAAGTAATGGCAAGGCCAAGGCCTAAGCCGCCGCCCATTCTGGAACGTCCGGAATCTGCCTGGTAGAAGCTGTCATAGACTCTCTCGAGTTCGTATTCGGACATGCCGATACCGGTATCTGTTACTTCGATGCAGAGGTTAACCCCGTACTCTTGTTCCTCGGCCGTGATCCTTACGTATACACCGCCTTTCTGCGTGTACTTGAGACCGTTGGAGATCAATGCCTTGAGGATCTTTTTAAGCTTGGCGACATCGGTATTCATTACCGCGGGAATGGCGGGATCAACGTCGATGATGAGCTCTACGCTCTTGGCTTTGTATTGCTTTATCTCGGTAACGAGATCGTGAAGGACTGAAGAGAGCATGTAGTCTTCGTTGTTCCTTACTGCTTTCTTACGGTCGATCTCGGAATAGTCGAGGATATCGCTGATCTGCTCTGCGACTTTGCGTCCTGCGCTCCTTACGTTGATCATCTCATCGGTTATCTCTTTGTCGATGGATTTCTCGATGCAGATGCTCGTAAGACCAATGATCGCATTAACAGGTGTTCTGATCTCGTGTGAGACATTGGCGAGGAAGTCATTAAGACGTTCGGTAGCTTCAGTAAGCTGTGTGACTTCTTCCTTTGACTGATCGAGGATCTCGACCCATCTTTCGATGATCCTTTTCGCGAACTGGCCGACGAATAATACCATGAAGTAGTGAAGTACGGTCCGGCTGATTACAAGCGCATCAAACTCATCGCCGTTTATTATGCTCATTACTATGCCGTAAGTCATTGTCACAAGGAAAGTGAACTGGCACAGCGTGATGAGACTTCTCTTGCCGGTCATGGTGTAGATGACGATTACGGCGCACATGACTAATGCGAGGTCGAACGTACTCGTAAGATGCGTGCCATAGAAGAAGTACGTGCACATCATGAGTATGGAGTATACCCAGATGCGCACAAAGTCAGGTGTATCGTGCTTTAAGTGGAGCACCCAGCAGACGATGTTGCTCGCGATGATCAGGAAGATCATCCAGGTCTCCCAGCCCATGACCAGCGACTCGGCAATAAGGATGCCCGAGAAGATCGTGTAGCTGATAAGAAGCGTCAGGTGTGAGGTTTGGAATAATTCATTGCAATCTTTCGTGTTAGTCATGCATCTTGTACCTCAAGCTGTAATTTGTGTCTTCTTCTATTATCCCGATCATGATGTCCGCAAACTTCGGATCAAACTGTCCGCCTTTGCAGTTTTTAAGCTCGTCTTTTATCTCATCCTGCGACAGGTGCGCGCGGTAGCTTCTGTCACTCGACATTGCATCGTACGCATCGGCAACTGCGATAATGCGCGCCTCTTCGGGAATATCTTCTCCCTTAATGCCTAACGGATATCCGGCGCCGTCGTATCTCTCGTGATGGCACTTTGCCACCTCGGCAAGCTTGGGATTTTCTTCTATGCTCTTGAGGATCGCATAGCCTTTAAGCGAATGCTTCCTGATGACTTCAAATTCTTCTTCGGTAAGTTTGCCGGGCTTTTTGAGGACGTCATCGGGAATGCCGATCTTGCCTACATCGTGGAGCAGTCCCATGATGTATATCTCATCCTGCTTAGCCGGTGTGTATCCGGCTCTCTTTGCGATCATCTTGGAGTATTCTGCGACTCTGCTCGAATGACCTTTGGTGTAGATATCTTTGGTATCGATGGCAGCAGCAAGAGACTGGACGACGTGGATAAAGAGGTTCTTGTTCTCTCTCGTTTTCTGTTCGACGTCGAAATAGAGCTGCTTCTGAAGTCTGACCAATTCGATAATATGATTTACACGGAGAAGCAGTACTTCAGGAACGAACGGCTTGCGGATAAAATCCATCGCGCCCAATGACAGACCGGTCTTCTCGGCGCCGGCGCTCTCATCCGCGGTAAGGAAAACGACAGGCAGGCGCGCGGCGGGTGTATCCTTTGCGCGGAGCCTCTTTAATGTCTCGTAGCCGTCGAGGCCGGGCATCATAACATCGAGAAGGATAAGATCGGGAAGTGCAGCTTCTTTGTCGAGATAATCGAGCAGTGCATCTCCCGATTTGAGAGTAGTAGCTTCGATGCCTGCAGACTTCAAGATCTTTTTTGCGATCTGGAGATTGATCTCATCGTCATCAACGACAACGACGTGCTTGTCTTTTTCTACCTTTACAAGTTCGGCATTGTTGCTGATGAATTCGGTTACATATGAGATCTGCAGATCATCCGCATGTTTCTTCTTCCATCCGTTTATGATGTGGTCAGCGACTTTCTGTACTGAATCTTCCCTGATGTCAGTGAGGAAAACAAAGTAGTGATTTTTGTTGTTCCTCATAAGGATATCTGACTTGCGGAGTGATTCCCTGATATGTGTTCCGAACTCGTCGACGCTGTCGGCAAATCCGCCTTCGGTCACACCGTCGGCAGGCGCAAGAGTGAAGAGCACCTTGCACGCGTTGATGTGATGCCTTATCGCATATCTGATGATGTAGCGGTAAACGTGGGAGAATGCGTCTCTGTCGAGCTGGAGCGCGACGTTCTGGATGGAACGCTCGCCTAAGATCTCGGATATTGCCCTGATATCAAGCTCGGAATTATCGTCCTCGTCGAAAGCATCCTCGTTGTAAAGCTCGTATCCGTGCTTGCCGTTTTTCTTAACGTTGTACAGGGATTTGTCGGCGAGCTTAAGGAGAGAATTGTAATCGTTGCCGAATCTGGGAACGAATATACCGCCTATCGATGTGCCGAGCGGGATGCCCATATCTTCACCCATCAGATTCTTAGCGATTCTGACGAGTTCTTCGTTGAGTCTTACGGTAATGTCCCTGACTTTTTCTTCTGAAGTGACACCCAGCGCGAAAGCGGTAAACTCGTCACCGCCGATACGTCCGCATTTGCTGCCTGCAGGCATCGTGCTGCGAAGAAGATCTGCAAATCCGATGAGCACTTTGTCGCCCATCTCGTGACCATAAAGATCGTTAACGAGCTTAAATGAATCGAGGTCGATCATCATGAGGCATCCGGTATGTTCGGAGCATTCCTTGGACAATTCGACTCCGGTAGCAGCTTTGTTGATAAGTCCAGTAAGCTTATCTGTAGTAGCTTCGCTCTTAAGGCTCTGCATCTCCTGACTGTTGGACATGATGTTGCCGATTCTTCTTAAGAGAACGTCGGGATTAAATGGCTTACGAATAAAATCGGAAACGCCGACCTCAAATCCGCGCGTTTCCGTATCAACATCTTCATCAGCCGTAAGGAAGATGACCGGCGTCTTCATGAGACCTTTCCTGGTCTCCAGTTCACGCAATTTGACGAGAGTCTCGAAGCCGTCCATCTCGGGCATCATGATATCCAGAAGGACGAGATCAGGCATTCCGTTGCCGTCGACATATTCGAGAAAAGATTTACCGGATTTGAGCGCTGTAACGCGCATGTTGTTCTTGCTCAAGATGTGGCCAGCGATCTTAAGATTCGCTGTGTCATCATCAACAACGATTATCCATTTAGCCATATGAAGTTACCCCGTAAAGCAGCACATGATTCATTGTATCATGGATTCACAGTCGCATATATATAAATATTTTTTATCTATTTCTGAATTTTCGGCAAATCTTCAACTGATGCTTACTGGCGGTGCAGGTAGTATGTCTGGCCGTTCTTTTCGCAGTAGATGCTCATCTCATAGTAAGATTTTACATAGAACGTAAAGCAGGGACGGTTTGCCTCAGCATAGCTGGTCCCGGCACAGAAAACGTTTTCCTTATAGTAGAAACTGTCGTTAGCGTTGAAGTCTATCATCGGGATATTGGTATAGAAGGTATTGCCTTTTCCGTTTTGTCCCTGCTCAAGCCTGTAGTAATATGTGCCGGACTTCCATTCTCCGAAGAAAAACTTATCAGCGACCTTGCTGTTCTTGAAGATCACATAGCCTACGTCGGGAACGTCATAATACCCGAAAGCATCCATAAGGTAAGATTCGTAATCGGTACTGACGGCCGCGAGATTAAGAGCGTTGCATACTGCCATGTACGAAGCAGCATTGGAATAATCGGAGATCATTTCGAAATAGCCTGCGGCTGCCTCGAAATCACCGTCGTAATAGAGATTCTCGCCTTCTTTGAAGATCATCTCAGCTACTTCTTCGTAAAGGCTTGCAGTCTTGGCGTTATGGTCCTTGATCGTTTCAATGATATTTGCAGCTTCAGCGTAATTGCCCATATACGCATGGTAAAGTGCGACACCTGCGCGGCTCTCGACATAGGCATCAAATGCTTCTTCGCAGCCCTGGTCATATACGGTCTTGAGCTCGTTGCTTAATGCTAAGATCCTGTCGCTCGAATAATCTCTGTAACCGGCAAGTTCGCCCGCTGCCAGGTGATAACGCGCGTCCAGCTCGATCTGTTTTCCAAGCTCCGTATCGTAGCCTGAGACCTGATATCCCCAGTCTAATTCTTCTTCGAACTTATCTTTTCCCGCCAGCTTGTCGGCATATTTTTTGCTGCACTCTTTGGCAAGTCCGAGCGCGTCCTCATAACTGCTGATGCTGTAGAACTTCATTGCGGCTTCATTAAGTTTTCCGCTTTCCTTCAGCGTTCCTGCATCTACATAAATGAGAAGAACGTTATCGTGCATATCGGTAAGAGGCTTTACCAAGAGCAGTTTGTCGGCTGTCTCGAAGTTGCCGTCTTTTGCGTTTTTTATTGCCAGCAGATAAGTGCAGAAGTAAGTCCCGAGCGGAGCGATGATAAGGAAGAAGACCAAAAGAAGAACAACGGTAAGAACAGCTTTATTTTTGGGCTTAGCCGGCTTCTTTTCTTTAGCAGCAGGTTCGCGAGCACCTTCTGTTTCCGGGACAGTTTCTGTCTCGGGCTTTTCGATGTCGATGTCGTTAATAGGATCCACCAGCGCGCTCCTTATGCAAATACTTCTTTTACCATTTTATCAAAACACATCACATGCCACTATCGTTTTCGCGGGTTAAAACACAATGTCATACAAGACGGCGGGACATTGCCTCAATTCTGAAAATACCGTGAATGTTATAATGTTCACGTTGCAAAACAAGATATGGGAAAGGAATTTTGTATGAAAAAATTTGTTGCAATGGTGCTTTGTTTAGCGATGATTATGGGGATCGCTTCATGCAGCACTACCACAGAGACTACAAAGAAAAACAGAAGAGACGATTCTGCTACGGAAGAGACCAAGAAAAGACGCGATTCCGAGACAGAAGATGAGACAGAAGAACAGACCACGCACGATAACGCTACAAATATCGTGTATTCTGGCGACCAGGTAAAGTTCAGCACTACTGACAGAGACGGCAACCCGTACAACGAGAGTGTTTTCGGGGACTATGATCTTATCATGATCAATTTCTGGGAGCCCTGGTGCGGACCTTGCGTAGGAGAGATTCCCGATCTTCAGGAACTTTACGCAAATTATAAGGACAAGGGCCTTCTCATTATCGGTGTCTATTCCGAGACATCAATGGAGTCTGAAGTGGATGATGTGCTCAAAGGCAGCAATGTCGATTATCTGATCCTGAGATATACTTCTGAATTTGACAGATTCCAGTCAGGCTATGTCCCGACGACCATCCTCGTGGACAAAAACGGAAATGTTATTAACTCCGGCGAGTCATATCAGGGTGTTGATGAATCCCTGATTGTCGGATCAAGAACATACGATCAATGGGAGGCTATAATCACACGTTATATCAAGTGATGCACGAGAAATGAAAAGATACATACCTGCCATCGTTCTTATCATTTTGTCTGCCGGCCTGATAGCCGCCGGCATCATCATGCATCAGCCCGAATCGATCCTTCACAAAGCGGTCAGGATCTGTATGGAGTGTATCGGCCTTGGATAGAAAGAAGATCAGATTCGGGATACAGGCAGCGGCAACGCTGATCCAAAACGCAAACTTCAAAGGCTTCTTCACCGGCAGGATATATGAAGGAGCATCCAAATCAGTCTGCGTCCCGGGCTTGAATTGCTATTCCTGTCCCGGTGCGATAGGCTCCTGCCCTATCGGATCTTTGCAGAGTTTCTTAGGAGGAATCAAGTTCAAGTTCCCGTACTATGTGCTCGGACTTCTGATCTTCTTCGGAGCCGTGCTCGGCAGGGCAGTGTGCGGATTTTTGTGTCCTTTTGGTTTCCTTCAGGATCTTATCTACAAGATCCCGTTTTATAAGAAAAACAAATTTGCTATCGATAAATTCTTGCGCTATCTGAAGTATGCGGTGCTGCTTATTCTGGTCATCATTCTTCCGATGACATTTAATCTGACGCCTTTCTTCTGCAAGTATGTGTGTCCAGAAGGAACACTTGCCGGCGTGATGCTGGCTTCTGCAGACGAGAAGGTGAGAACTGTCCTGGGTCCGCTTTTTAACTGGAAGCTGATACTGCTTCTGATATTCATTGTTACGGGCCTTATTGTAAGACGTCCTTTCTGCAAGTATGTCTGTCCTTTGGGCGCGATCTACGGATTTTTCAATAAGGTTGCGCTTTACAGGATGACGTGCGACAAGAGCAAGTGTACCAATTGCGGTGCTTGTGCCAAGGCCTGCCAGATGAATGTCGATCCTTCCAAGACACCGAACAGTATGGAATGCATCCGCTGCGGCGAGTGTCTGGACAAATGCCCGTCAGGTGCTTTGCATATGGGGTTTGGTAAGAGTAAAGTAAAAGCAGAATCTAAAACTGTCTCGGGAGAATAATATGAAGAGAGAATTGGGAATAGCAAGATGCGGACTGGCTTGCTGCCTTTGCTCCGAGAATGTTACATGTAAAGGCTGCAAGAGGGATGGTTTTCTTGAGCTTTCATGGTGTAAGGATGCGGAGTTTTGCGAGAACCGCAAATGCGTGATCAGCAAAGGCCTTGCAGGCTGTTATGAATGCGAACCCGGTGAATGCAGAAAAGGTCTCTATGCTGAGAAGATCAAGGCCAGAGCTTTTGCTGAATATGCAAAGAGATACGGCATGGAGGACCTTCTTGATTGTCTCGAAAGAAACGAGAAGGCAGGCATTATATACCATCGCGAAGGCATCATGGGCGACTACGATGAATTCGATGATATGGAAAAACTGATCAACTTCATTAAGACAGGCAAGCGGGATTAACAGTATGAAAAGCGAACCCAAAGTTTTTGAGAACAAGAAGCCTAAGCAGAAAGCATTTATCTCGGGATTCCTTAAAGTCACGATCGTTTTAGCCATCATCGCGGTAGTTGCCCTTGCCAAAACAGTCAGTGCGGATCCCACGTCAATGACTACGATCGTTACGATCTCAATGGCGGCCGTTATCGTGCTGGGTGTTGCTGTCACCTTCGGTATACGCGATGCCATAAGAGCCCAGAAGATAATCGTAAAGGTCTCTGACGATGAAGTTGATGTCACCGTCGGTACGGCACACGGTGTTTATCCGGTAGCAGACTTCATCGGAACAAACTTAAATGATTCCGGCGAGACATACAGGAAATATAATTTGGAACTCGTATTTGCCAATGGTGAATCTGAAGACAATCTCTACGTTGCTTTGCCCGGAATCAGAGGGTGGCTGTTCTCCAAGATCGTGGATGCAATTGCGATTGCCAAGCACAACCTGACCGGTGAGGAAGAAAAATACGAACCGTTTGACGGCGATCTATATGAAGGCACCACAGTCGAACCTTTTGCCGGCAATCCGGTTAAGACACTCTTTAAGTTTCTTATGTTTGAGTTGTTCATGATCGGTTTGATAACGGCAATATTCGTATTCTTTAAGATCAACATCAGTTTGACGATGAAAATCGTATTATCGGTTTTAGCCGGAATAAGCGTAATAGTAACCATTGTCTGGATAATCATTACGCCCAGACTCAATAAAAAGAGCCTTGCTAATCAGGTAGGATCACTGCGTTTTGAAGACTATGGACTGAAGATCAATGACGAAGAATTCTTATACCGCAACATCAAGTCTATAAGCATGACTCCCCCTTATCTTCTTAACGTGAATGAGGAATTCAGAATATTGACGATAGAGCTCAAGCATTCTGACGAGCCCAGAGTGTTTAATCTGGTCTTAAGACCGAAAGCCAATGAGACGGAAGAACTTGTAGCTGCTGGGTGCTCGTGTACCTATCCGGCTCTTTATGAAAGGATCAAGACTGATCCCGGTACTGCGGAGTTATTCAAAGAATGAACGCATCAGATAACGATAAAGATCTCGGATATATCATGAACCTTCGAAAGGTCGTAGGACACCGTCCTCTGATCATGCCAGGTGCCGGCGTTTTTATTATCAATGACAAGGGCGAGTTTCTTCTTGAGAAGCGCAGGGACAACGGCCTTTGGGATTTCCCAGCAGGCGCGATGGAGCTTGGCGAGAGCTTTGAAGAGTGCGCCAGAAGAGAAGTCTTCGAAGAGACTGGCCTTGTCTGCGGTAAGCTAGAGTTTTTCGCCACTGTATCAGGCAAAGAATATTACAACGTTTATCCTAACGGCGACCAGGCATATTTTTGCGGGATCAAATATATCTGCCGTGACTATTCGGGAACGCTTAAGGCGCAGGAAGAAGAGGTCACGGAGCTTAGATTTTTCGCGCCTGATGGATTGCCGGAAGAGATGAAGCCGGTCAGCAGAGAATGGGTAAGTAAAGTAAGCGAGTATCTTAGACAAAACGGTTGATCCGTAACGGAGTAACGCATATGGGAATCAAGGCTTGTTATATGGTGCCGCATCCGCCGCTTATCGTGCCGGCTGTCGGCAGAGGCGGAGAGAAGAAGATCCTCGAGACCACAAAGGCTTATGAGCGTGTTGCTCAGGCGATCTCTAAGATCGCGCCTGATACGATCGTTATCATCAGTCCGCATTCTGTCATGTATGCCGACTATTTCCATATATCTCCCGGCATTGAAGCGGAAGGTGATTTCAGCCGTTTCGGAGCGCCCGAAGTGAGCTTTAATGAGAAATACGATAAAGAATTTGCAGTCGTTCTTGAATCACTTCTTTATTCTGATGATTTTCCCGGCGGCACTAAGGGTGAGCGCGATAAAGAGCTTGATCACGGCACGATGGTGCCTCTGTATTTCATCAGAAAGCACTATCAGGGAGGCAAGATCATAAGGATCGGACTTTCAGGTCTTCCATTGTCTGATCACTATAAACTCGGAACATATATCAAACAGGTTGCAGAAGACTTGGGCCGCAACACGGTTATTGTCGCGAGCGGAGACCTGTCTCATAAACTTAAGGATTACGGTCCTTACGGATTTGCCGAAGAAGGCCCGGTTTACGATGAGAAGATAATGGAAGCAGCTGCCAAAGCGGACTTTGGCGGAATGCTGGAATTCAATGAAGACTTCCTCGATAAAGCAGCAGAATGCGGGCACCGTTCCTTCTGCATCATGGCCGGCACTCTTGACGGTGTTGATGTTAAGCCGGAAGTCTTATCGCATCAGGACGTTACCGGAGTCGGCTACGGAATAGCAATCTTCGAGCCCGGCGAAAAGAATGAGGAAAGATGTTTTCTCAAGATCATGGCTGACAAAGTGAAGTCAACCAATTCTTCGCCTTATGTAAGACTTGCAAGGGCAACCATCGAGAAGTTCGTTAAGACACATAAGAGACTAAAATTCCCCGAAGATCTGCCTGAAGGATTAGCGGATGAACTGCCTGAAGAAGCCGTAAATGACAGGGCAGGAGCCTTTGTATCCGTCCACAAGAACGGAATGCTCAGGGGATGCATCGGAACCATCGGTCCCGTTCAGGACTGCATCGCTGAAGAGATAATCAGCAATGCGATAAGCGCGGTATCAAGGGACCCGAGATTCGACAAAGTGCGTGAGAATGAACTTGATCTTCTCGAGATAAATGTTGATGTGCTGGGTAAGCCTGAATATATAGACGGTCCTCAATATTTGGACGTAAAGCGTTACGGAGTAATAGTTTCATGCGGTTCAAGGAGAGGGCTCTTATTGCCTGACCTCGAAGGTGTTGATACTGTAGCTGACCAGATCGATATCGCGATGCGCAAAGGCGGGATCACTCCCGATGACAATTACCGCCTTCAGAGATTTGAAGTCGTAAGGTACAAGTGATATGGCTGTCTGCGAGGTGTGCTTCAGACATTGCGATATCAAAGAAGGTGCTTTGGGTGCCTGCAACGCGAGAGGCTGCAAGGACGGCAAAATCGTCGCGGTAAACTACGGCCGTGTCACGGCGCTTGCTTTAGATCCTATCGAGAAGAAGCCTCTGTCGCGTTTTTACCCGGGCTCGAAGATCCTTTCATACGGAAGCTACGGTTGCAATCTCTTCTGCCCGTTCTGCCAGAACTACGATATCTCAAGGACTGACGGCAGCGAGTTTGAGCCTGAGGATAAGCTGACACCTGAGGGCCTTGCAGAGATTGCTTACAAGTTTAAGGAAAGGGGCAATATCGGTGTGGCATATACCTACAACGAACCTCTTGTCAGTTATGAATTTGTCCGCGACACAGCAAAGATAGTTCATGAGATGGGAATGAAGAATGTCCTCGTAACGAACGGCACAGCAGAGCTCGCGGTGCTCGAGGAGATCTTGCCGTACATCGATGCAATGAATGTTGATATAAAGAGCATGTCAGCGGATACATACAAAGACGTGCTTAAGGGCAGTCTTGCAATGACAAAGACTTTTATCGAACGCGCCGTAAAGGACTGCCATGTCGAGCTTACGATGCTGATCGTGCCCGGCATGAATGACTCTGAAGAAGAGATGCGCGAGCTGACGGACTGGATATCGGGCCTGACCGATAAGTACGGCAACGTGATCGGCAATAAGTTACCGCTTCACATCTCAAGATTTTTCCCGAGATACAAAATGACTGACAGGCCTGCCACGGATGTTGATGTAATATATAAGTTAGCTGATATAGCCGGGGATAAGCTGGAATACGTTTATACGGGGAATTGTTAAGCCGTAGCGGAATTCATCCGCAAATATTTCATTACTCAATAAAAAATGATAAAATACTTTTTGGCGTGAGAAAGATGGAATAGGGATAGAGACTTCTTATCGCACGGCAAATTAATCTTTAATGGAGACTAGAGATGCCTGACGTAAATGCGACACCAATCTCATTAAAGTGCAAGGTATGCGGCGGAGACATAGTGAATAACTATCTCGCCGGTTCCAGCGTGTGCGCACATTGCGGAAACAAGTGGTCTATCTCAGACCTTGTTCCTGATTACAACAAGTACTCGCGCATTATCGCAGGAATCACTAAAGCTAATGAGATCATCGAGAGCGAGACGAAGGTAGCTTCGGCCAATGAGGCGAAGCTCCTGTTCAAGACTGCGGCTATGGAGTGTACGAGGATCAACGATGCGGTCACGGCAGATATCATCAAGATCTGTAATGAAGGCCTGACTAAAGCTGACCAGTACGCCACATACATCAAGGGCAAGACCTTCTACGATAAGAAGTCTTATCAGAGCGCGGTCAATGAGCTTAAGAAGATACCCGGCTACAGGGATGCTGATGAGATCGTTGCAAAGTGCGAACTCGAGATCAGCATCCAGCGCAAGAAGGAACTGCCGTGGACGATCATATTCAGCCTTATACTTCCGACGATCCTGTGCCTTGCCCTTTATGAGTTTGCAGGACTTACTTTGTGGCTTGCGATACCGCTCGCACTGGCATGCTCTGCCGGCTTGGGATATGTCTTATATCGCGGCGGTGTATGGTCTATCGTCATAAAGGTAATATCGTTCCTGTGCGCAGTACCGCTCATACTTTTCGCGCTCTTGAGATACGGTATGAAGATGGAATCCACTCCGGCCTTGATCATATCCATCGGCGCGCCGATCGCGTTCTTTGTGTTTATAGCAATTTTGACTGAAAGAAAAAAATAGAAGAAAGGAAAGATTGAGAAATGGTTGAAGCTATTAGTGTAATCAAGTACGAAGGCAGTAATGAGGTATTGGCCCACAAGCACCAGAAAGAGGACTTTACCATCGGTTCACAGCTGATCGTCCATGAATCGCAGGAAGCGCTGTTTTTCAAAGACGGTAAAGCTCTGGATCTTTTCACTGCAGGAAGGCACACTCTTGTAACGAACAACATTCCGCTCGTTCGTGACCTCATGAGGCACGGCACAGGCGGCGAAAATGTTTTCCATGCCGAAGTATACTTCATCAACATGACCACTCAGATGGGCATCAGATGGGGTACTGACAGCAAGGTAAGACTTTTCGATCCTGCTTCGGGACTGCATATTGAGATCGGTGCATCCGGTAACTTCAATCTCAGAGTAACTGATTCCCGCAAGCTTATCATCAAGCTCGTAGGTACGACTGAAGGCCTTATCCAGAGCGAAGCAGTAGGTGACGGACTCTCCTACAGCAACAGCATGTTCAAGGCTTTGATCATCAACCGTGTTAAGTCCAATCTCGCGCGCATCATCAAGGAACAGAGCATCAATATCCTTGAGATCGATGCATATCTCGACGTATTGTCCAATGCTCTCATGGTAGACATCAACGCTACCCTCGATGAGTACGGTCTTACAATGCCTGAGTTCTATGTAACGACAGTCCAGACACCTGACGACGATCCGAACTACGTACGTCTTAAGCAGCAGTTCGCTGACAAGACATTGAAGGTACGTGAGGAAGAGGTCAAGCGTGCTGAGGCAGAGGCTGCCCAGGGCAGAAAGATCGTTGAGGCCCAGACAGCAGCTGAGCTTAAGAAGATCTACTCCCAGGGAGAAGCTGACGCTCTCATCATCAAGGCAAAGGCTGAAGCAGACGCATACAAGATGCAGGCTGAGGCTGAGGCTTCCGAGATGAAGATGAAGGGCTACACCTACAGAGACGAGACAGCACGTCAGGTCGGCCTCGAAGCAATGCAGAACGGTATCACCGGCGGCGGTTCAGGCAGCGGCGGAGCTGCAGGCGGCATAGGTGATGTCGCAAGCCTCGGTGTTACCCTGGGCGCTATGGGTGGCGTTATCAACATGACGAGAGATGCCATGAGCCCCATCATGGGTGAGTCCCAGAAAGTCGGCCAGGACTTCGGCAATATCGTATCAGGCAATACAGGCGCTCCTGCGCAGGCTCCCAATGTTCCGGAAGCACCCGCTCCGGCACCTGAAGCTCCTGCTGCACCCGCACAACCGGCAGCACCTGCTGATCCTGTTGTAGCACCCTGGATCTGCCCTTCATGCGGAAAGATCGGCATCACATCAAAGTTCTGTCCTAATTGCGGAATTCCCGCTCCCAGCCAGAACTGATCCTGGATAAAAGTGATAAGATTAAACCGTCCCTGCTTTTATGGCAGTGGACGGTTTATTTTTAGAGGCAGGGAAATGTATCTTTACCATTACTTTGACAAGCGCACGGGGCCTTTTAAGAGCCTGACGATGCTGCCTGATGATCAAGCCCGTGAAGTGCTTGATAAGGTTAAGGCTGAACGCCCGGATTCTTTTTGCGCGCAAAGGAATGAGACTTATATAGCCAAGCGTAAAAACTGTGAAGCTCTCTTAAGAAAAGAATTCATGGCCAAAGGCGGTATAGTGGAGATCTCATCACCGTATTATCTTGTGGTGGAGCACAGCCCCTGGCTTTATACATGGTATGAACAGCCTGATATGCTGAAGATCCCTGTAGAAGAATTTGATGTGAGGACATTGTCTTTTACTTACGGAGATTCCATGCCGACATTTGCTGTAAAGGACGGCAGGGAATACAGACAGCAGGTATATACATACGACGAGATACTGAACGTCATACACAAATACGGCTTGCCGCAGGACTGGAATGATGACGGAACTCACGGACCTGAAAGATATATAGAAGTCCATGTGTGGAGCGATAAGATTATAAAAAATTATCTATAGGCTTTTAACCGAGTATCTTTGCCGCGAGCTCTTTGAATTGCTTCGCGAAAATATCGTGGTGGGCCTTTACATATTCCGCATCTTCTCTTGCGGATGCATCCTCGAGATCCTTTGCCAATGCGGACAGATCGTCTGCACCAACCATTTTCGAAGAGCTCTTCAAAGAATGGATGAGGATACGGTAGTTGGCAAGAGAATTATTCTCGATATAAGAAGCGAGCGTATCACACTTATCTTCAGCGTTCCTGGCGTAATCTGTCAGAAGCTCGATATAAAGATCTTCCTCGCCGCACGAATACTCGATGGCAGCTTCGACATTGAGTCCTAAGGAACGGGCTTTATCAACGCTGACAGGGGCAGGCTTGGAAGGATTAACGGGTTCAACATGCTCAGATGAACCACTCTCGATGACATTGGCAGGGAGGAAGGTCCTGAGAGTCTTTTCCACATCTTTGATGATGATAGGCTTTGAAAGATATCCGTCGAATCCTGCGTTAAGATACTGCTCTTCTGCGCCTACAACGGCGTTGGCGGTAAGCGCGATGACGACAGTATCATCTACAAGGTGATCTTCCTTCAATATCTTCAATGTCTCGATACCGTCCATGAGAGGCATCATGTGATCGAGGAAAACGATGTCAAACTTATCGGTCTTGAGCAGTTCGATCGTCTCCTTGCCTGAACTGCAGGTCACGGGAGTGATGCCGAAGATCTTAAGAAAATTAGTCGCGACCTTAAGGTTCATGCCGTTGTCATCAGTAACAAGGACTTTTGCCTTAGGCGCATAGAGGTGTTCGGTTTTTTCCATATTCTTCATATGTGCTTTTCTTCGCTCTTCGTAATCGCCGATAGGCTCAGGATCTATGACCTTGAGATTAAGGTCAAATCCGAATGTGGAGCCGATGCTGTATTTGCTGTCTACATCAAGTCTGGTGTTCATCATGGCGAGGAGCTTATTGACGATCGAAAGACCGAGGCCCGTGCCCTCGATGTGACGGTTGCGTCTCTCTTCTATTCGCTCGAAAGACTTGAAGAGCTTATCGAGATCTTCGTCCTTGATTCCTATGCCTGTATCGGTTACTTCGATCCTGAGATCGACATTGCCTTTGCGCTGGTCCAGCTTGCGGATGCTCAGCGTGACGCTGCCGCTCTCAGTGTATTTAACGGCATTTGTCAGAAGGTTCATGATGACCTGGCTTATCCTGACGTCGTCTCCGAAAAGCTTGGACGGCACGGATCTGTCAATGTCCACATTGAATTCGAGATCCTTGGCACGTGCGCGTTCGTAGATCGAATTTACGAGATTGCCTATAAGCTCTGCTACATCGAATTCTACGGGAACGAGTGTCATCTTGCCGTCTTCGATCTTGGAGAAATCAAGTATGTTGTTGATAATAGAGAGCAGCGTTGTACCGGCACTCTTGATATTGGATGCATATTCGATGATCTGCTCATCTTCAGACTCTCTTAAGATCATCTCATTCATGCCGAGAACGGCGTTGATGGGCGTCCTGATCTCGTGCGACATATCGGCAAGGAAATCACTCTTGGCTTTGTTGGCGCTGTCAGCAGCCGATTTCTCGAGTTTTAAGAGCTTGGCTTCGTAATCCTTCTTCTGCTCGATATCCTTCATCTCCTCGATGCGCCTGTTCATCCTGCGCTCATAGCGGTAACCGATGATATAAAACGCCGATATCAATCCGAAAACCACCAGATTAATGAGAATGCTTACTGTCAGGATGTTTACCGTATCATCCAGGAGTGAACTCGATTCGATTACTATTATGAGATGCCACTGGTCAAGGACTTCATCGACAAAAACTGTGCATTCCCTGCCGTCGACCTTCATGTTGAAATTGCCTTTGCCGACTTCTACTGCCTTCTCGAAAACTCCTGCTCTCTCGGGTATCTCGGAATAGTTTTTGCCTTTTTCTTCGAGGTCAGGATGAGCGATTACCATGCCGTCGTAGTTAAGGATATAACCGTAGCCGTTGCCGTCTATCTGAATGCCCTCAATGATCTCCTGGACGTCAGAGAGAGTAAGGTCCAGACCGAGTACGTTGTTCCTGTCAGAAAGTGACTGGACGACTGAGATGATGACATTTCCTGTCTGGGCATCGACATAAGGTGACGCGATAACCGGCTGGCCGTCAGCCTCTATGGCTGATCTGTACCAGTCCCTGACGGTAGGGTCGTAATCGTCCGGAGGCACCCAGCCTACGCCGTCGACGTATTCACCTCTGATGACGCCGTAAATACCGGTGTAGCTCTCGTCGAACTGGGCGCTCGTATTTGCAGATTCGCGTGTGATGTATTCGACTATCTCTTCGTTAGAAGCTCCGTTTGCGATCATGTGGTCAACGGTATCGGCGGTTACCCAGAGAACGGATTTTGCCGTATCAAGATAGTTCTCAAGGTCAGCAGTAATCGCGGATGCCTTATCGTTTCCGAGGTCATGAACATATGAAGATGACGATCTGTACATAAGCCTTGTCGTGTAAGTTACAAGCAAAGCCATGAGAATAAAGGTCGCTACCAGCGTCAGTATCAGAGCTCTACGGTTTCTTTTCATATCGCTTTATCAAGCAGCTTTCTTTGAAGGTCTCTTATATACCAGCAACAGGCAGATCACCAGTGAGACAGCGTACAGGATGCCAGCGGTGATGATTATGTATTGATAGTTATTATCGGAATTCTTGAGGATGATATCCGAGAGGTTGTTGCCGGTAAGACCTGCAATAGCCCAGGCCGACAGTGTCAGTCCGTGGATCTTCGAGATATTCTTCATTCCGAATCTTGATTCGAGCAGTGCGGGAAGCGTAGAGAAACCGCCGCCGTAGCCGAGGTTAACGACCATCAGCAATATGATGACCATGACACCGCCGGTGATCCCGAATGACAGACCGCAGACCAGGATGCATGAGATGAATATGATCACGTAGATAAGGCTCCTGTCCCTGAGCTTATCTGAGACCGTTGAATAACCGATGCGTCCCAGAGCGTTGCAGACCGCAGTGACCGAAGGAACGATGCTGATGATGGCAGCGAGCGCGACAGCACCTGCGAAACGGTCATTGAGGAACTGCTTCTCATAAGAAATGAGCATCAGGCCGCAGTGAATGTTGATGTAGAAGATGAGCCAGATGCCAACGAAGGTCTTGTTCTTCAGTATCGAATAGCTGAAATCGTTGTTGGTCTTTGCCTCGACCCAGTCGGAGGGCTTTCTGAGGAGCAGATGGCCGATGAACATCATGATGAAATAAACAATACCGAGGACAATGAACATCCATGCAATGCCGACACTGTTCTGGAGGGCTTCCATGATTGGTGTGGCGATGGCCTTCGCAAGACCGAAGCCCATGATGGAGATGCCTGTGGCAAGGCCCTTGTGGTCCTTAAACCAGAGCATGAGCGTTTTAACAGGTGTCAGATAGCCTACGCCGAGGCCGATTCCCATGATGCAGCCGTAGAAAATATAGATCAGTATGAGGGCCATAACGCCTGTGCAATACATCAGGGTAAGGCCTGTGCCGATCATGCCGACAGTAAAACAAATGGCGGCGACGAGAGATGATTTATGGATATTGATCTCAACGAGTTTTCCGGCAAATGCCGCGGACATGCCGAGGAAGAATATCGCGAGGCTGAATGCCCAGCCGACCGCCGAAGGCGTCATGCCGATCGCTTCTGCTATCGCCTGTTTAAAGGTGCTCCAGCAGTATACGGTTCCGATCGAACAGTGAATTAAAAGTGCCGGGATTGCAGATCTGATCCATTTCTCCATAAAAAGTACCGCCCTTCTTGCCCTTTTTGAAAGTCTACAATTCACTGCCGAACTTGTAAAGGAATATTTATTTTCTTTTTATTAGAAAACCGCCTGATTTTATTTTCGTGATGGCTTCAGGCGTAATGCTATAATCGTGATGTGATACTGCAAAGCGAAAAGAGGACATACAAATGCCGGATGATATTACAAATCCTGAAATACCGGAAACTCCCAAGCTCCAGGAGATAGAGCCTGATCCGCACGGCCCGTTGACGAGCCTTAGCTATAATCTGTGTTCACATGGCATGATGGCAGGCTCAGGTTCGAGCGCGAACAGGAAAATCGAATGGAAGAGAAACGGTGATATTGAATATTCCTACTATTCAAGCGGTTCGGGAAAGAGTTTCAATAGAGTTTATAAGGCAAAACCGGAGACCGCGCAGAAGATCCGTGACTATGTGGAAGAACATAAACTTGCCGCTATCCCCAAGATGAACATTGAGACACCTGCGGTGTTCGACTGCTTTACCAGTGCAACGATTGCCATGAGTTTTGATGACAGCAGTATCGGAGGAGAAAGTTATTCGAGCTGCACGATTTATTGCGGAGCCTCCGGCATGACATTCAAGACCATCGAAGATGAAATTTATAAGCTTCTTGAAGAGTGTGAGCAGACAGGTGAATGCATTCGCAACGAGATGTATGAGACCGCCAATCCGCCTGTCGGCATGATGGGATTAGGATTATATAGTGTAGATAACCCCGTTCAGGAGAGCACAGCAGGGGAGACCCCGGCGGCAACATCCGGAGAGTGGAAATGCAAGTGCGGAGCCGTGAATACAGGTAAGTTTTGCGCAGAGTGCGGATCTCCGAGACCTGCCGGCTGGATCTGCTCATGCGGTCATGAGAACAAAGGAAAATTCTGTGAGAACTGCGGGAACCCCAAAGCAGTTTCCGAAGAAGACGGGACCTGGGTGTGCCCGGCCTGCAGTACGGCCGGAAACAGAGGTAATTTCTGTGCCGGCTGCGGAAAAGCAAAATAACGCTATGTTTGCAACTCGCCACACCTGAACTGCAACTCGCCACAAAAACCGTAATTGACAAAAATACGTGATACTATCCCTATAACCGAAAATCTGAAAAGGAGATTTGTATGAAGAGGTTAATAGGGATAGTACTTATCGGTGCCATGACAGTCTCGATGTTATCAGGCTGCACACAGGTGGTTATCGAGTCAAAAGAGACTTCTGAAACAACAGAAGAAGCTCCCGTGCGCCCCCAGGATGATTACTACAGGTATATCAATGGGGACAGGCTTAAGAATGTAGAGTTCGAATACGGAGATACTTCTGCAGGCAGTGCTTTCGAAATGGAGCAGATCGATGACCAGATAGAAGGGATCATCAAAGACACCGTAGCCGGCTCAGGTTATGCAAAGGGCAGCGAGGAAGATATCATAAAGACTGCTTATAATGCTTTCATTGCATATGATTTTTCAAATGAGCCGATACCGGAAGATCTTGCCAAGATCATCAGTGATATCGATAACGTTCAAAGTGTTGACGAGCTTATGGAGATCGATGCGATGCTTGCAAGAGATTACGGACTTACAAGCATTCTCGGGATCACGGTAAGCACCAACAGCTTTGTTTCCGGCGAGAATATCCTTACCATTCCCCAGCAGTCATCAGTGCTGGTCCTGAACTTCGAGGATGTCCGCGATGACAGTTTTGCATTGGATAATTTGGCCGATAACGGCAAGATCGTCATGAAGACTTTGGGGTATGATGACGATACTGCAGGTGAATACGGCAAAAAGCTCGCTCTCGTAGCGCTGGATCTATACGGAGCAACTGATTTTGAGATTATGGATGCCCAGTGGCAGTTCGAGTACATGAGCATCTGTTCAAAAGATGAGATGGATAATATATTCACCAACATCGATATATCAGAATACCTGAAAACAGTAGGCTTTGATCCGGCTTACTGTGACAAGTTCTGCGTAGTCGATATGGAACAGACAAAGCAGCTTAATTCCATTTTGACCGATGAGAACATTGACGCGCTTAAGACATGGGAGTTAGGAAGACTTTATGAGCGGTATATGCGCTTTATAGCTCCCCATTATAAGGAGTTTGCCGTCTATTTGACTGACAGCTACGATACGCTTGAAGAGCAGGCGGTAAATGAGATAAGCGCAGAATTCTTTATGGAAACAGATCCGATCTATGTTGAGAGATACTACACACAGAAGATGGATGATTCATTAGTCTCAATGTGTGATGACATCAGAGAAGGATACAGAAAACTGATATCAGATGCTGACTGGCTTACTGACGGCACTAAAAAAGGCCTTTTAGAGAAGCTCGACAATATTGTTTACATAACGGGCATGGATCTTAAAAGACACGATAATGCAAAGTATGCGGGCTTAAGCGGAAATTACTATCAGATAATGCTTCAGTATGATAGGATACAGCGCCTTGAGTTGATCGACAGCCTCAGCAAGCCCGTAGACCGCAAGGAAAATGGCATGCCGATGCAGATGGTCAACGCATGCTATGACCCTACTGCAAACAGCATAACCATTACCGTAGCTATCACGAACAAACCGTTTTTCGATCCTGATGCCGATTATTATACGAATCTGGGCGGCCTGGGATCTGTAATAGCTCACGAGATGGGACATGCTTTTGACAGCAACTGCATCGTCTTTGACAAGGATGGTGTTTACAATCCTAAATGGATCGCTGATGCGGATATGAATGTGCTGCTTGAGCGTAATGAGAAAGCAGTAAAGTACTTTGAGGATAATTTCGTGGTTTTCGGCATATACCACGTAGACGGTGAGCAGACTTTAGGTGAGAACTATGCCGACTTAGGCGGCATGGAGTGTGTAACGTCACTTGCAAAGACGAATGAAGATCTAAAAAAGATCTTCGAGAACTATGCGACGGTCTGGTGCATGAAAAAGGTGGATACAGCCATTATCGACCAGCTCGCATATGATGAGCACAGTCCGGAAGTTATCAGGACCAATGCGATCCTTTCCACATTGGATTGCTTCTACGACGTCTATGACGTTAAAGAAGGCGACGGTATGTACATTGCGCCCGAAAACAGGATCTCCAGATGGTATTAAGGGGTGATGAAGATGAACATAATACTTAAGAATTCACTCAAAAACATATTCGGAAAGATCGGAAGGACTTTGCTCGTTACATTCTCCATCTTCGTATGCTCTATTTGCGCACTTCTTTGCTTCGATCTGGTATCAACCATCAAACAAGCGATCACGATCATGTTCGGTTCAATTACGTCCGGAGATATCATTGCGCTCGTTGAAGACTATTCGGTGAAAGGACTGCCTGACGGGTTTCCTGATGTCGAGATGATGGAGATCAATTCAAATCACGATACGATCTATGAAGATGTAGAAGGCGAATATGCTTATGTCACGTCCAAGAGCCTGAATATATATGGAATCGATGTTGACGAGGCAGTCAAAATGGGATTCCTCGATCAGACCGAGATCGGGTATATGGAGACGATCATCACCTACAGGATTGCCGATGAAATGGGTTACAGAGAAGGTGATACGTTCGTTGTACATGACAGAGCCGGTGAAAAGGTTGAGCTTACTGTAGCGGGCGTGCTTCCTCAGGACAGCAACAACACTCTGCTTACGGGATATAAGATTCTGGTAAACATGGATACTGCCGGTGTTATCTCTTGCGGAAGAGGTGACAAAGGTGTTCTTTTCATCGATGTTGTTGACGATTCAAAGATCGATGATGCGGTAAAGATGCTCGAGGATTATTATCCCGAAGGAACAGTAGTCAGTCTGGCACTGGCGGAAGAAGACATGGAAAACATAAATACCCTTGCAGAAATCCTGTATCTGGTGTTTGCGATTACATTCCTTCTCGTAATATTCGTTACGGCTTCTATCTGTAACAGGATAGTAAGTGAGAGGATGTCATTCATCGGAACCTTAAGAAGTCTCGGTATGAGCACTGCAAGGACCGGCCGCATCCTTCTGCTCGAGAACGTTCTTTATGCTCTGTTCGGAAGTGTGCCTGCGGTAGTGATTTATCTGCTTTTCAGAGGTCCGTTCCTTAATGCGATGTTCTATACCGCTGATGCTGACGGAAACAGGATCCCGATGCCTCTTCCCAATTTGTCGGTATTTCTTATTGTGGGGGTTATCGTCGGTGCAGTCGTAGTCGAATGCCTCATTCCTTTGAAGGCGGTAATAAAGGCTCTTAAAACATCAATAAGGGATATCATCTTTGATAACAGAGATACCGAATACAAATATAGCAAACCGGGCCTTGTCGCAGGAATAATACTTCTGGCAGGAGCACTTGGCGCATTCTTCGCCGGAAGGAGCATTTTCGGTGCTACTGTATGCCTGTTATGCGGTGTAGTAGGACTTGCGTTCGTATTCCCCTGGGCATTCAAGCGTTTTGCTGAGCTGATCAACAAACTGGCTGTTAAAAAGGGTAATGCTGCATGGGCTCTGGCTTCGGTCGAGGCTAAATCAAGAAAGAGCACGGTATCGAGCGGCGTTCTTTGTGTAACTGCTGCGGCTATGAGTGTGGTTATCTTCACGATCTCGCAATCTGCAATGACCATGTTTAACGGTTATGATTATTCGAGTGATGTCATCATAGCCTGCGACAGCCAGATGAAGAATTTTACTTTCGTCGACAAACTCGAAGGCATTACTGATACGGAACCGCTCTATGAAAGCGCAATGACTATCAGGATCAATGACGAAGAGAAGGACAAATACGGTGATTTCTTTGCCATGCCTGATGGCGGGTTTAAATACTATCAGGCATTCGGAGAGATCCCTGATTCTCTGGAAGAAGGACAGATCCTGGTCGATTCCAAATATGCAGACGTTTTGGGCTTAAGACCCGGAGACGTTATCAAGCTGACATATGATCCGTACGGAGTCGTTCCCATTGAAAGAGAGTATGAGATCGCAGCGCTTTTCGATATCAACAGCTTTGACGGAAGCACCGGTACTTTCATTATTACCCAACAGGAATATAAGGAGATATTCAGGGATGTGATCGGCTATTATCTCATCAAGTGTGAAGATCCTGAAGGCACTAAAGAGATAATCGAGACTTATGCAGTCGGTAAATACATAAGCGTCTACACTCTTGATGAATATACTGATCAGATTGACAGAGAAGCTTCACAGCTTACCACGATAATGATGATCATCATTGCTGTTGCTGTAGGCATGACCTTTATCGGAATGGTAAGCAACCAGCTCCTCGGATTCCAGGGAAGGAAAAAGGAATGTGCCGTCATGCTGTCTACCGCAATGGGTAAGGGCAAGCTTTCCGGAATCCTGTTAAGAGAAGTTCTGATGACCTCATTTACGGCATCATGCATGGGAACATTGGTAGGAGTTTTCATGACCATGGTGATCGGAAGAGCAGTGCAGTCCGTTGAAGGACTCTTCCTGGTCATCAAGATAGATCCGGTCAAATGCATACTCTTCTGCGCGATCCTCATCTTTATCTTTACGGCTACTGTATTGTTCCCGATAAAGAGCTTAAGAAAGATGAAGATCTCAGAACAACTCAAGTACGAATAATATAGCGGAGGATATAAAGATGAATACAATAATCGAAGTAAATAACGTAAGCAAGACATTCGGTAAGAATACAAATCTCAACCGTGTTCTGGATGAGGCCTGCATGTATGTAGCAGAAGGAGAATTTGTCTCACTGATGGGCGCGTCCGGTTCGGGCAAATCAACATTGCTCTATCTTATCGGAGGCTTAGACAGAGACTTCGAAGGTAAGATCACGCTCTGCGGTAAGGACATCGGTTCTTTAAAGGACAAGGAGTTGTCTGATCTCCGTCTCAAGAATGTCGGATTCGTTTTCCAGTTCTACAATCTCGTTATGAACCTGAATGTAGCTGACAACATCCTCCTTCCGCAGACGATCAACGGCAAATCAAAGGCTTCTTTGAAAAATGAACTCGATGAGATATTGGAGATCACGGGTCTTACCGACAAGAAAAAAGCTATGCCTGCCACGCTTTCAGGCGGCCAGCAGCAGAGAGTAGCTATCGCAAGAGCAGTCATGGGCAACCCTTCGATCATCCTTGCTGATGAGCCTACGGGCAACCTTGATGCAAAGTCATCCCAGGAAGTCATGGAGCTGTTCTCAAAGCTCAACAAGGAAAAGGGCCTTACGATCCTCCAGGTCACACACTCCGAGAGGTGCGCTTCTTACGGTACAAGAATTGTAAAGCTCGAAGACGGAAAGACTATCGGGTAGTTGCTCAAAAATAATTAAGGTTTAGAATATTAGGAGCTACCTCGCCATGAGATAGCTCCGTATTTTTGGTTAGCCGGAGGGGATAATGAGACTTGCCATCGTCGATGATGAGAGCGTATACAGAAGCGAGGTCGCAGAACTGATCAGTTCAGTCTACGGCAAGGCTGAAGTCAGCTGCTTTCTTTATGCTGACGGGAGCGAACTCATAAGAAGCTTCGAGAACGGATTTAAGATCGATGCGATATTCCTTGATATCGAGATGAAAGATGTTGACGGCATGACCGCAGCCAAAAAGATCCGCGAATATTCCAAAGACATACCGATAATCTTTCTGACCAGCCACACCGAGCTTGCGATGGACGGCTATGAAGTAGATGCCTTCCGCTTTTTGAGCAAGCCCGTAAATGAGATCAAGCTCCGCGAGACGCTCACGGATCTTGAGAAGAAGCTCAAAGTGGATGAGAAGATCGTGCTCAAAAAAGACGGCGAGGAGATAGTCTATCCCGTCTCTGATCTCATCTATGTCGAAGCCGCCAATAACTGCGTAAGATTCTGCTTCAGAAGCGATTCCGTGGAGCTCAGAATGAAGTTTACTGACGCTGTAGCGTTGGTAGATGAACTGTCTTCTGATTTCATAAAGATCCACCGTTCATATTACATAAATCTGGGTCACGTCAGAAAGCTCTCCGCGGCTGATGTGATACTTGATAACAAAGAGACCCTGCCCGTCGCAAGAAGCGCATCAGCAGAGGCCAAGAAGAGCCTCCTTGAATATATCAGGAGGAACGGCAGATGACATTCTGGCTTAATGTCCTTTACGTGGTCCTCATAATGCTGCCGCTCGTGTTCGAGGGTATTATAACAACATATTTTGTTGACGGTGTCCTCAAATATGAAGTGCGTCATAAGCGCGTAGTCTATCTTCTGCTTGCACTGCTCGGTGCCGGGTATGGTGCGGCTAAAGCTCTTATCGGCTTCGGGAGCGAAGAAGATTCGATAATCATCAATGACATAGAAGCATTTGCCATCATGGCAATTACGATAATAATCCTCGCCATCTTCATCAAGATCAAATGGTGGAAGAAGATTGTAGTCGCATTTCTGGCTTTTGATATTATCTCGGCAGTAAATGAGATATTCTCGACTCTGTCTAACCAGATAATATTCTCTTTTTCCTGGAGTTCGCGCGTCGCGGTAATGGCATTTTTCGTGCTGTTCAATCTGCTGATACTGCTGCTTGAATTCGCATTCCTCTATGTCTTGAAGCGCCTGAGGGGCAAGAATGACAACACGCCGCTTCCGATATCCGTGATGCTGACGATAGCAGTTCTTTTGAATGTTTTCATCTCGGTCGTCCCGGATCTTTTGGAAGATGCCGACGACACGGATTCCAAGAGGGTATTGATCATCCTGGGAATGGTCGTGATTCTCTTGTTTATGGCCCTTTTCTTTTATATCAGGGTCACGAAAAAAGAACGTGATGATCTTAAAGATCTCAATCATATCAATGAGGAACTTGTCGCTTCGCAGGCAAAGTTTTTCGAGACTAGCGCAAAATCTGATAATGAGATCCGCGCGATGCGTCATGACATGCGCAATAACATCCAGGTGTTAAAGCTCCTGCTCGAGAGCGGTGAATACGATAAGATGCGTGAATATTTGGATGAGATGGGAGAGAATCTCACAAGCGCGGATGTCAGTGCCCACACGGGCGACACCATCGCCGATGCGATCATCGCCGACAAGGCGGCTAAAGCAGAAGAATGCGGTGTTAAGTTAAAGTGTTCGGGAAAGATCGCGGGTGTCGAGATATCGCCTGTAGATATGTGCAAGATCCTTGCCAACCTTTTGGATAACGCCATTGAGGCAGCCTCGGTACCTGAGTTGTCGGAACTCGACGATTCTCTCAGGGCAATCGAGCTGCAGTTTAAAAAGACCGACAACTTCTTTATGATCTCCGTTACAAACCCCTGCGCCGTAGCGCCTGAGATCATTGACGGCAAGATCAAAACATCCAAGAAAGACCATAAAAATCATGGCTTCGGCATACACAATATTGAGAATGCAGCATCAGGATACGGCGGGGAACTGACCGTCAGTTGTGAAGAAAAACCATATGGATTCATGTTCAGGGCAGAGGTGGTTTTCCCGACATCTTCCATTGAGTGATTAATAATATATAATAGGTGGCATATGGATAATAGGAGGTGCCGTATGGGGAAGAAGATTTTAGCGATCCTTTTAGTGGCAACAATGGTAATGGCTTTTACCGCATGCGGTAAAAAAAGAACCGTAACCGGCATGCAGCTTGAGAATGCCCAGTTCGCGCTTAATGAATACTGCGAGAGCTACCCGGTATGCACGAATATCGGCGAAAAGTATATTTGTGATGTCACCAAAGACGGCAATCCCGATCTTTGTACTGATTTCACGTATGGAAGCGGTATGGTTCGCACGGTTGTGGTCGTTTATGATGTCGCGAATGATACTTACTATGTGTTAGACGGCCATAGCACCAGCTACCATATTGACCGTGTCGAGAATGACAAGCTGTATGTGGTCGAGGGCGAATTTACATTTGACATCAACGAGAATTCATATGTCGCGCACGGAACAACGACTTCCGGAATCGTTAAATTCAAAAAAGGCGAATTGTATTTCGTAGCCAAGAAATAAAGTGGTGACATTGTCTTTAAGACAATTTGCCTGGGATAAGTAGGAACGCCGGATGGATGTATTTATTTTAATTACGCTGATCAACAGCGTCAGAAGGATCACTTCCGAGAAGGGCAGAAGACCCGGCGGATACATCGCCATGACTGTTATCTTATGGGTCGTTCCAGAGATTATTGGCCTGATAATCGGCTTCGGTTCAGACATGGGCTTAGCATCCTATGTGCTCGGATTTCTGTTTGCCGGTGCAGGCGGTGCTCTCGCATATTTTATTGTCAGGAACTTAAAACCGGGCAATTATGTATCGAAGAATGACCGGCTGGTCCAGCAGTTTTCTGAGACGTATGAACCGCTCAGGGCAAACTGCCGGATAATTATCAACCGTATAAGTGCCTTGTCAGGCGCTTCTGTCACTTATGAGATGTACCTTAATGACAGGAATATCGGCACATTGATAAACGGTTCCTCTCTTGTCGCAATGACTGATCAGAGGCAAAATATATTAGTAGCAAAAGTACCGGACAGTTATGACGTTCCTCCGTTTATCTTTGAAGTACCTGACGGCGGATGCGTTCAGATCCAGTTCCAAGGAGGCAGATTCATTCCTGAATCGAGTATCGGACTTATGAACTTTGGAAAAAACGTTACAGTTGATCCCAATAAAGCTGTGCCCAGAAGCCAGCCGGCGGATTTTACTGCCCAGCCTGCAGCTTACGCTGCTCCTAATGCCGTGCAGCCCTCGCCGTACGTTCCGGCATCTTCGCAACCGTCGCCTTTTGTACCTGCTCCTGCGCAGCAGTCACCGTTTGTCCCGGCACCTGTGGTTCCCACACAGTATCCGCAGTATCAGCCTGCTCCTGTCTATGTGAGTCCTGTACCGACATACGCACCTCCTGCGAAGAAGGCTCCTGCTGTTTCAAAGGCACCGATCCCCGATGATCCGACGCCTGTCGGTGATGCTACACCTATCCATTATGTAAGGAACAATTCAAAGACTGCAGCTTTCCCTTCGCCGGTTGAGCAGCCGCCCATCGTTCCGCCCAGTGCGGCAGCTATTTGGGGTCCTACACCTACCTATAACACGCCTGCGCCTGAACCCGCTCAAAGCGCTCCTGCGGCAGATGCCGCTCAGTCTGCTCCTAAATTCTGCGATATGTGCGGCAGTCCTCTTCCAGGCGGCACAAAATTCTGCGGCAAGTGCGGTGCACGCATAGACGAAATGCTATAAACCGCAAGAAACGGGCGTCTTAGAGACTAAATATAGACAACCGTCTATCTAATGGAAAAATGTAATATTTCTTGGTTTTACTTATTAACATTTAGATATTAAAATTAGTGTCAGCATGATGTTTTAATTTTTGTAAACTAAGAGGCGTTTTTATGGATATCTTTTCGTTTGTTACACTGTTTGGCGGCCTTGCCTTCTTCCTTTACGGAATGAAGGTCATGTCCGATTCATTGAAGAAGACTGCCGGCGGCAAGCTTGAGAAGCTCCTTCGTAAGGCAACTGCCAATCCCTTTAAGGGACTCACGATCGGCGCAGTTATCACCATAGCCATCCAGTCGTCTTCTGCGATGACGGTAATGCTCGTAGGTTTTGTTAACTCAGGCATCATCGAAGTGCCTCAGACCATAGGCGTTATCTTCGGTTCCGATATCGGAACGACATTAACGGCGTGGATCCTGTCCCTGTCAGGCATTGACGGCAACGACAGTGTTATCCTGCAGTTCCTCAAGCCTTCGTGCTTTGCGCTCCTGGTAGCCCTGATCGGAATCATAATGATCATGGTATGCAAGCAGCAGAGGAATAAAGACTTCGGCACCATGTTCATAGGCTTCGCGATCCTTATGCAGGGCATGACCATGATGTCCACTTCCATGGCGCCGCTCCGCGATATGCCGGAATTCACAAACCTGCTTACGGCTTTCAATAACCCGTTCCTCGGTGTTCTCGCAGGCATGGTAGTAACGGGCATCATCCAGAGCTCTGCAGCCTCGATCGGTATCCTGCAGTCCTTGTCTTTGACAGGCCAGTTATCTTATGGCGTTGCCATCCCGATCATCATGGGTGCAAATATCGGTACATGCATGACGGCAATCCTCTCCTCCATCGGAGTCAGCCGTGCCGCAAAGAGAGTAACCACAATCCATGTGCTCATCAAACTCATCGGTACATGCATATGGATGCTCCTGTTCTACGGACTGAATGCTATATTCGATTTCTCGTTCCTTGATAATACGATCGGCGTAGTCGGTATCGCCGTATGCCATACATTGTTCAATATCGGCAACACGATCATCTTGTTCCCGTTCAGCAAGCTTCTCAACAAACTTGCCAATGTTATTGTCAAGGATACTGACGAAGAGCTCGAGTTCAAGCTTGACGAGAGACTTATGCTTACGCCCCCGATCGCTGTAGCTGAGTGCCGTAACTCCATCATCAAGATGATCGGAAAGGCTAAGAACGGTCTCGACAAGGCGATGGTCATGCTCATGAACGGCTACAATAAAGATGATTTCGCTTATATCAAAAAGAATGAGGAAGTCATCGACGGATTTGAAGATCATCTCGGCTCGTACCTCATGAAGCTTACGACGACGCAGCATCTTTCAGTAGAAGATAAGAACAGGTCTTCGAGCTTGCTCCAGACGATAGGTGAGGTAGAGCGTATCGCTGACCACGCTAACTATTTGTCGAATTCCGCAGAAGAGATATTCAATAAACGTCTCGAGTTCTCCGAAGAGGCTCTTTCTGAGCTTCAAAGGATCATACCTGCGGTCAAGGAAGTATACACGATCGCTCTAGACTGCTATATGTCAGGCAATGCCGCAAGGGCAGAAGAGGTAGGACCTTTGAGAATAGTCATAAGTGAGATGAGCGACCAGTTCAAGAATGCTCACGTTGAGCGTCTCGCTCAGGGCAAGTGCACCACGATCCAGGGATTCGTCTTTAACGATATTCTCTACAGCTGCGTAAGGATCGCTGAGCACAGCCTCAACATTGCGGCTATCGCATACCGTTTCAAGTATGCGAATACGACAGATCCTGCTACATACATGCACGACTTTAAGCAC
The DNA here is from genome assembly GCA_017554745.1 of Clostridiales bacterium. Taxonomy (GTDB): domain Bacteria; phylum Bacillota; class Clostridia; order Saccharofermentanales; family Saccharofermentanaceae; genus Saccharofermentans. Next base: position 44,833 of record JAFZHS010000007.1, read on the forward strand.
CGCCGTGATGCTGCGAGCGAGAGAAAGTACAAGGAGTTTTACGATAAATATATGGGCAAGGAATTGCCCGCACCGGTGGCCTGATATTTTTCGGGCCCGGCTCGAAAATAAGAAGGATTAAATCATATGATCAAACAAATTGAAGATAAAGAATTAAAGTCCAAGATAGCGCGCAAGGTCCTGGAGGCTCTGACACAGTGGTTTGAAGTCGAGGAATCGCGCGAAGGATACATCGCTGACTGCAAAGACTGGATCTTCCTGGCTAATGAGGAAGACGGTGAGTATAACGGATTCTTATGCCTTAAGGAGACAGGTGATGCCACTGTTGAGCTTGCCGTTATGGGTGTGATGAAGGATCACCACAGAAGCGGTATCGGCAGGGCATTGGTCGGGAAAGCAAAAGAAATAGCCCATTCGGAGGGCTATTCCTTTATGCAGGTCAAGACTGTCCGGATGGGCATGTATGAAGACTATGATATTACGAACCGCTTCTATATCAGCTGCGGCTTCAAGGAGTTCGAAGTGTTCCCGCTTTACTGGGACGAAGCCAATCCCTGTCAGATCTACGTCATGTCTTTATGACACGATCTTGTAGTAAGCGTTCGAAGTAAGTTTGTAAGTTACTGCGTAGAAGATTCCGCAAGCTAAGACACAGATACCGGCACAGATAACGAGCAGCGGTATATTGTTGTGACCGAACAAAAGCAGGAGCTTGTGGACTATCGGCAGCACCGTCGCAAGGTGCAGGCAGGCAAACACGATAGGAATGATGAAGACTGTAAGCATCTGGGAATTGATGCTCTTCTTTATATTCTCTTTTGTCATGCCTACCTTCTGCATAATGGCAAATCTTGACTGGTCTTCGAAGCCTTCAGATATCTGCTTGTAGTAGATGATGAGGACACAGGACAGCAGGAAGATGATGCTTAAGAGGATGCCAAGGAAGAAGAGACCTCCGAATGTATGAACAAAATCATCTCGCTCGACTTCGCGGCAGAAGCAAAGGCTCCTGTAGAAGTCCTGATCGAGGAATTCATTCTGCATATATCCGGTAAGGATCTTGCTCAGAGCGACCTGGCCGTCAACATCAAGATCGGTATCAAAATCGTAATTGTAGTTCCAAGTAAGGATCGAATTGCCGGAAAAATCAGCATGATCCTTAAAAGGATAGACGGTGCCGTTAAGATCTTCTGTAATTACGAAGAATGTAGATACAACATTTGATGCAATCGCTAAGCGGAGATTGCTGTTACGGAAGTTGATCTTTTTGGCAATCTTATAAGATTCATTCCCGACCGCCAGTTCATCACCGACCTTAAGCTTTCCGTCGATCGCCAAAAGGATCTCGCCCTTTGACAAGGATTCATTCTCGCCGCATAAACGGTTGTAATCTTCCAGGCTGAAGAAATATACCTGGACGACTCTGTCGTAATCTAATGTGGTTGACAGCGTTGAATAGGGGTCAAGATCGATATCGACCTTGTTGTCGCCGTAATAACCGCTTAATGAGTAATTGCAATAAGAAATAACGTTATCTGTCGCAGTTCCGTTCTCTTCTGCCATTTTGGCAACGTCTGATTCGATCTTTGACACGACCTCTTTATAGTTTTCAACATATCCGTTCTTTGTCGTGGTTACATTGAGCTGATTCGGATAGCGGTTTCTTAATGTTTCTTCTCTGTTGAAATACAGAGCTGAAGTGGATGAGATCATTACCAGGATCATCGTAAGAAGGATGCAGATGGATGCAAGTCCGGCACCGTTACGCTTCATCCTGAATGCCATTGAAGATACTGATACAAAGTGATTTGTCTTATAGTAGTACTTCTTGTTTTTCTGCAGGATCCTGCAAAGCAGGACAGAGCCTGCGATCAGCACGAGGTATGTGCCGACGATGATGAGGATAACTGCGATAAAGAACCAGAAAAGAGCAGATAAAGGTGAATCGATCTTAATGGCGATCGTATAGCCTGTAAGAAGGATGACCAATCCGAGGATGCCGATTACCCAGTTAGCCTTGGGCGGTTTCTCACCAGCCTTATCTGCGTGGACCAGGTTGATGGTTCTGGTAAATCTTACCTGTCTTACCGCATTGAGGAAGATCAGGAAGAAGATAACGCTGTAAACGATAAATGTGCAGAGCAGTGAATCGCCGGAGATGAAGAAGCTGTAATCGACACCTGCTCCAATGATCTTAGCAAAGCCCAATTCCGCGAGCTTGGACAGTCCGATTCCTGCGAGAAGTCCTCCTGTCATGGAGATTGCCCATGTCATCAGCATCTCGTAAAAGATGACTCTTCCGAGGTTTTTCCTGTTCATTCCCAGGACACTGTAAAGACCGAATTCCTTAAGTCTTCCCTTGATCAATGCTGATTGTGTATAGAAAAGGAATATCGTTCCGAAGACTGCCATGATGCGGGTGCCGAGTTTGAGTATATCCCTGGCCGTAGAAGCGCCCTCGAAGTTTTGGAGCATCTCCGAAAAGCCGAGCAGATGCATTATGTAGAACACGGCGATCATGAGGATGCTCGTGAAAATATAAGGCATGTAAAGTCTGCCGTTCTTGCGTATGCCGTCGGCTGCGATCTTAGGGTATAAACCTAATTTCATTTAAGATCACCTCCCTGGGCGAGGAGGTTTAATGTGTCAGAGATCTTCTGGTACATCTGTGTATCAGTAGAACTGCCTTTGTAGATCTGGTGGAAGATAATGCCGTCCTTGATGAACATTACGCGCGAGGCGTGGCTTGCTGCCTTTGTCGAGTGAGTAACCATGAGGATCGTCTGTCCCATCTGGTTTACTCTCGAAAAGAGGTCGAGCAATTCATCGGATGATTTGGAATCGAGAGCGCCCGTAGGCTCATCCGCGAGTATTATTCTCGGATCAGTGATAAGTGCTCTTGCTACTGCCGCTCTCTGCTTCTGGCCGCCTGAGACTTCGTAAGGATATTTCTTAAGAAGGTCAGCTATGCCAAGGCTGGGAGCGAGCTTATCTAAGCGCGCCTTCATCTCGGCGTGCTTCTTGCCTGCAAGAACGAGAGGAAGATAAATGTTATCTTCCAATGTAAAAGTGTCCAGGAGGTTAAAGTCCTGGAAGACATATCCTAAATTGTCACGGCGGAATTTTGCCATGGCGGATTCCTTGATCGTGGAAAGATTCATGCCGTCAAGGATGACTGTTCCGGATGTGGCTTTATCAAGCGCTGCGAGGACGTTAAGAAGAGTAGTCTTACCGCTTCCGGACTCGCCCATGATGGCAACGAACTCACCCTTTTCAACCGTGAAATTCACGTTCTTAAGTGCTTCGACAGAAGCGCCTCCGCGGCGTCCCTTGTATATCTTCTTTAATCCTGTAACTTCAAGTAAACTCATTAACTGTATACTTCCTTTCGTCTAAGTCAGCCACAGTATAGAAAACGTGTAAATTCCGCTCCATTGAATCTGCTTACCAATTCCTTACACGTTTGTCACAATTATTCAATGCCGATCTTATCGGCGTTCAAGTCAAGGAATATTTTGGTGCCCTTGCCTTGAACAGATTCCGCGTAGATCTTGTGTCCCAGGTTATCGGATATCCTCTTGCAAAGATATAGCCCGATGCCGCTGGCTCTCTTGTCTTCACGGCCGTTGAAGCCCGTATATCCGTTCTCAAATATTCTCGGAAGATCTTCTTCGCTGATGCCGATGCCTGTATCTTCAATGCAAAGAATGCCGGGCTTGCTCATATAGATGCGTACCGAGCCTTCGGAAGTATATTTAACGGCATTAGAGATCACCTGCTCGATGATGAATGACAGCCACTTAGAATCAGTGATCATCTTAAAGCCAGTCGGCTCATATTCAAGCTTAAGCTTCTTTAAAATGAATTCTCTTGAGAACTTGCGCACTGCAGGGCGGATTATCTCGTCGAGCTCGTATTCCTTGATGAGATAATCGGTATTGTTGGAGCCGAGCCTTAAGAAGGTGAGGACCATCTCAACATAAGCTTCGATACGGTTAAGGTCGCCCATGAGTTTCCGGGCTGATTCGGTATCTTCGGACTGAAGATTAAGACGCATCGCAGCTATCGGAGTCTTGATCTGATGTGCCCAGACGGTGTAGTACTCGACCATGTCGGTATATTCTCCCGACGCCTTCTGTTCAGCTCTTTGAGCTTCTTCGCGCATCAGTTTTATTATCTGCTGATAATCTTCCTCGATAAGGTTCTTAGGGTTGGGGAGCTCTTCAAGGTTTTCTTTGATCCTGTTGTGACGTTTTATGAAGAACGCGTAGTCAAAGCCTGCTGCGATGAGACCCGAACAGACCGTCAGCAACAAGGGGTAGAGCACGGCGATGGCCGGCATGTCAAAAAGAAAATATGACGAAGCGAAGATACCGATAACAACTAAGCATGTGATGATGATCTTCGCGCGGTACTTGAGGTAACTGCCGAAGAGCTTCATTCTTCATCCTCCAGGATGTATCCGACGCCGAATTTTGTCTTGATAAAATCCGTAAGGCCTGCTGATTCCAAAGTCTTACGGAGTCTTCCGACATTGACGGTGAGCGTGTTCTCATCAACGAAGCTGTCGGTCTCCCACAGAGCCTCCATGAGCTTCTCACGGCTTACGACTTTATTCTTATTCTGCATGAGAGTAAGAAGTATCTTATATTCGTTGCGCGCGAGCTCGAGCTTATTGCCGTTATAAGATAACGAATTATCGTTAGTGTTGAGCACAGCGCCTTTAGCCTGAAGAGTGAATGTGCTCTGGCTGAAATCATAAGTTCTTCTTAGAAGCGCCTGGACCTTTGCGATAAGAACGCTCTGGTCAAAAGGCTTCGGAATATAATCGTCTGCGCCCATGTTCATGGCCATGATGATGTTCATGTTATCCGTCGCAGATGATATGAAGATGATAGGCACGTTGCTGGTCTTGCGGATCTCCTGGCACCAGTGATAACCGCCCATGTAAGGCAGCGTGATATCCATGATTATAAGGTGCGGATTAAATTCACCGATCTCGCCCAATACATTGCGGAAATCAGTAACAACGCGGGCATCCATCTCCCACGCGGAAAGACAGCTGACGATGCCGTCAGCAATTCCTTTATCATCTTCAACAATAAAAATCTTATACATGCAGTCATTATACACTCAAAACTTTAGCCGTTTGCCAACAAATATCTTTGCGAATAATGGTAAACTATATAAAACAAAATATGGGTAAAAGATATGAACTATTGCAAACCTGATTACGATAACTGCCTTGTTAACTTGAGCAACTCGATCCTTAAAGCTTTTGGCGCCGGGACTACCGCGCCTACTCTTAAGATGGCCGATAAGCTTCTTGAAGGCAGTCATAAAAATGTCGTTGTTTTGCTCATGGATGCAATGGGTATATCGATCCTCGAAAAGCACCTTCAGCCTGACGGATTTTTGCGTTCGCATTTAGCCGGTTCTTACAGTTCTGTTTTCCCGCCTACGACGGTCGCAGCTACGACTTCAGTTTTGTCAGGCCTTTATCCGAACGAACACGGCTGGCTCGGATGGGATATGTACTATCCTGAGCTTGATAAAAACGTAACCGTCTTTACGAACAACGAGCAGGCGACAGAAGACGATGACGGCAATGTAAAGCCGTTTGTTCCGGCAGCAGATTTCCATGCAGGCTTTAAGTTTACGCCATATAAGAATATCATCACTAAGATCAATGAAGCCGGCGGGAATGCTTATGCTTCAATGCCTTACCTCGAGCCGTTCCCGCAGGATATGGAAAGTGTTTTCGCGCGCATTGTAGATCTTTGCAGCAAGCCCGGAAAGAAGTTTATTTACGCATATTGGTATGAACCCGATCACACGATCCATCAGACTGGTCCTGACAGTAAGGAAACGCACGATCTCATGATAGATCTCGAGATGAAGATCGAAGAGCTCTCTTCTAAGCTCACTGATACGCTGCTCCTTATCACTGCAGATCACAGCCAGATCGCGTGCACGAATTATTGCCTTATGGATTATCCCGAGATCCTGAATTGCCTTGTGCGCATGCCTTCGGTCGAGCCGCGCACTTTAAGCTTCTGGGTAAAAGATGAGTACAAGGATGATTTCCCGAAGATATTCAAAGATGCGTTCGGCGATAAGTTTTGGATACTCACAAAAGAGGAAGTCATCGATCGCAAGTTATTCGGCACAGGTAATGACCACGAACTGTTCCGCGACATGCTGGGCGATTACTTGGCGATATCAGTCTCTGACGCTGCAATTTTCCTGACGCACGAAGAGATGAAGATAATGCCCGGAGGACATGCGGGTCTTACACAGGAAGAACTGGATATTCCGTTAATTGCGGTTACCTGAACGGGGCTTTACTCCGATCAGGAAGCTCAAAGGCGGAATGTGCACGAATATCTCACTGAATACAAAAGTTAATACGTAAGAAATAATGGCCGGGACCAGGTATAAAAGGAACCGGTTATTCTCGAATATGCCAGCCATGAGATATTGCATCACTACGAGGATGATGAAATGCAGTCCGAAGAACGCGAATGAAATTCGTGCCAGATAAGAGAATGCTTTTCCGTTGCCGTCGATGTGATCTTTTCCGATGCCGATCAGAGCGAGAATCATGAACCATTCGGTTACATAATTTGCAGCCGTATTGAGTACGCCAAAAGAAGTGCCTGACCAGATGAACATGTAGACATTTGCGATGCAGGCAATAAGACCGATTGCAAGGAAGATGAACTTGTATTTTCTGATCTTCTCTACTACCTCGTCGTTCGCGAAAACATAGTATCCGATGAGAAAAAGGTAAGCAAAAGAGACCAGGCTCTTTCCGCCGACCTCAAGAAGTCCGCCGATAAAAGGAAGCGGGAGTCCGAGCAAAATAACGAGCCACAAAGGTGCATTGCCCTTAGCCTTCGGAATGAGTTTCTTCTGCAGAAGAATGATCCCCAGACAGATAAGCGATATCACGAACAGATAGAGCAGGAACCAGAACTGGCCGAATGAGAAGCCGCCGTCGGCGCCTGTAAAATCAGTGAGCTTCGTGAAGAAGACCCCATAATGCGCGAAGAAAGAACCGTCGTAGCCATAGTTGTACTTATCAGCCAGATAAGTCATTACCGGCACAAAGACAAGCGTGCCGAAGATGAGAGGGACTAAGAGCCTTTTAACCCTTTCGAGAATATACTGACCTGCAGATCTCTTGTTTAATGCGAATCTCGTGCTCATGCCTGCAAGCAGGAAGAGAAGAGGCATAATGAAAGGACTGAAGGCGACTATGATGCTGCTAAAGGTCCTGCTCGTGCCGAACATCAGGTAATTCGGTTCACCCCATGTATTCCACGCCTGGGCGGCATGGTAAGGAATGAGCAGGAGTATTACAAGGCTCCTTAAGTTGTCGATATAGTGTTTGCGCATAGCAGATATTTTACTTTAAAAGATTGCCGGCCTCAATGTTATAATCGGTGAAAGCAATGAGGGAGATGCGGATATGAATGCATGCGGAACACAGCTGATCGAGACTGAAAGGCTTATGTTAAGGCCTTTTACATATGAAGATGCCGGGTCTATGATGAACAACTGGGCAGGTGATGACTATGTCCAGAAGATGTATGGCGAGCCGTCGTACAAGACACTTGAAGCGGTTAAGAAGCTTCTCGATAAATATATCGGCAGTTATGATAAGAAATACTATTTCCGCTGGGCTGTCATCGAGAAATCTTCCGGAGAATGCATCGGTCAGGCAGCATATTTCCTGGTCGATATTTCAGGCCGTTTTGGCGAGATAGAATATTGTATCGGCACTGCTTTTCAGGGCAAAGGTTATGCTACCGAAGCGACCAAAGCTCTGATTGATTACGGATTCAACAAGATCGGTTTTCACAAGGTGCAGATATGCGTAAGACCTTCTAATGCACCGTCAAAGAAAGTAATTGAGAAGTGCGGATTTACATATGAAGGAACACTAAGAGATTACTTTTACATCGACGGGAAGTATGAAGGCAGGATGTATTTTTCGATATTGGAAGAAGAGTACGGAAAGAATTGATTTAGGGACATTTATATTCCGCGCTTGACATAATTGCATATTGCAAATGTTCAACGTGCAATTTTTGCATATTAACTTGACTACTATGTGCAAATATTGCATAATGCGTTTATGAGGAGGTGCAAAATGTCCGAGCTAAAAGAACTGCGAATTGAAAAGAAAATGACTCAGCAGGAAGTATCTGAAAAGATAGGCATTTCCCTAAGATCATATATCAGTTATGAGAATGATGAAGCTAAAGCTAAGACACTTAAGTATAGATTCATACTGGATGAACTCAGAAAGATGAATGTGATAGACGAAGAACACGGGATTCTTTCTATCGATCAGATCAAAGACACGTGCACTGAGATAATGGCTGACTACGATATAGATTTTTGTTATCTTTTCGGATCGTATGCTAAAGGAAAAGCAAAAGAAAACAGCGATGTAGACCTGCTTATTTCAGGCAATGTTACCGGTCTAAAATTCTTCGGCCTGGTTGAGAGATTAAGGCAGGGACTGCATAAGAAAACTGAAGTGCTAAATGTCTGCGAACTGGTAAACAACGAGCAGTTGATTATTGAAGTGTTAAGGGATGGGATAAAAATCTGTGGATAACTACAAAGACGACGCATATTATTCCGACAAAATACGCTCGGATATCATGTTTATCGTTGAACACACCAAGGGCATTGAGAAAACCGATCTGCGCAACAATGAGATCCTTCTTGATTCAATGATGTTCAGGTTAATACAGATTTCTGAAAATGCTAAGAAAATGAGTGAAGAATACAAGGTATCACACGATGTGATTCCATGGAATAATATTTCCGGATTAAGGAATAAAATAGTGCACGATTATGGAAATGTTAACGTGGATATTATTTATTCAACAGTGAAAGATGATATCCCGGAATTGCTGATTTATTTGGAGGACAATAATGATACGCGAGATGAGAAGTGATGAGATCCCCGTTTGCGTGGATATAATCAGGAAGAGCTTTCAGACAGTTGCCGATGAATTCGGATTTACAAAAGAGAATGCTCCGTACTTTACAGCTTTTGCAATGACCGAAGAAAAAATACAGTATTGGGCAGATGTTGAGCACAGACTGCTTTATGTCTGGGAAGATGAAGGCGTGCTCTGCGGATTCTATTGCCTGCTTTTTAAAGACGATTCATGCGAGATCGGAAGCTTGTCGGTGCTGCCTGAATACAGGCATAAGGGAATAGGCAGAAAGTTTTTGGAGCATGCTTGTGAAGTTGCCCGTTCAAAAGGCTTCAGCAAGATAGATCTCAGCATAGTAGAAGAGAATAAAGTGCTCCGCAACTGGTATGAGCAAAATGGCGCAGTCCATCTAGGCACGAAGAAATTTGATTTCTTCCCGTTCACATGCGGATATATGGAGATAAAACTGTAATGCAGATAATTGAATTCTTTGAGTGCAAAGATCAGTCTCACTGGATCGATGAGATAGACAAATGTGACTGGAGGGCAGGCGCTTTCCTTCGCAGCTTGCTGCTTGAGAACAGACTGAAGGAACTGTGCGGTGAGAGCACCAGGCTTCTCCTTCTGGCTGACGGTGAAAAGCTCGTATCGTTCTGTACTCTCGCGGAGCTTGATGACATAAGGGATACCGATATTACACCGTGGATCGGATTTGTTTACACATATCCGGAATACAGGGGCCACAGATATGTCGGAAGACTGCTTGAAAGAGCCTGTGAGCTTGCTAAAGAAGACGGGCACAAGCATGTCTACATTTCCACGAATGAAGACGGCCTGTATGAGAAATACGGCTTTAGCTTCTGGAAGATGATGAAAGACATGGAAGGCAGTGACAGCAAGGTCTATAAAACAGACCTGTAACGTGTCATCTGATCAGTTCAGATATCTCTTTGTCGATCAATCTGTAAACATTTGCCACAAGGTATCCGTCGGCTATCGCGTGATTCAGGCGGATCGTCAGGGGCATCATGAGACGGCCGTTTTCTTCTCTGTATCTGCCCCAGTTAACGATCGGAAGATAATACAGATATCCGTCAGGAAGCTCTACGTTCAGCGAATCGTATGAGAGCCAGGAGACGTAAGATGCGTCAAACCAGTTAGGGTGATTCTCGGAATCGAGCAGATATTCGCGGGTGTTTTTGGCAGTCTCTACGTCCTTTGCCGCGCCCTGATAGAACTTCTCGTAGTCTTCGAAATACTCTGTGTAAACGGGCGTGCAAGTCTCTGTGTCTTCGTGGAAAACATACTGCGTGGGATTGATCTTATCGAAGCACACGAGTTCATCTGTCCTCCAGAAATACTGCATCTTATAGTCGTCTCGCGAATTGAGGGCTTTGCATAAGACATAAAGGAAATTGATGTAGAACTTGGTCCCGCTTTTCTTTGTAAAAGCGACAAGATCAGTCACGTCAATGCGCGCGGTCATTGATACCGAACACTTGCAGTCTTCGGTGAAGTGGCGGTATACGCCTTTGCGGTAATAAGTCTCTTTGTCGATTACTTTGTAGTTTGCCATGTTGACCTCTATAGCCACTGGATAAAAGCGGTCTTGTCGTGGCTGTTATATCCGGCTTTCTCGTAGAAATTAAGTGTCGAAGGTCTTTTTGACCCTGTAAGGAGCATCATCTTGTAGCAGTTGTTATCGAGCGCGATCTGTTTTGCATAATCCAGGCACTCGCCTGCGTAGCCTTTGCAGCGGTAGTCTTTGTGGGTGACCACATTCTCGATGAATGCATAAGGACGGATGCCTCTCGTAAGATTGGGAATGATCACGCAGACGCAGGAAGATACTATCTTACCGTCAATGACGTTAACGATAATGTGATGGTTGGGGTCTCTCATTATCTGCTCCCAGGTGTCATGAAGATGGGCATTGTCTTCTGGCATGCCCTCTTCGTGAAGGAACAGATAGAGCTCCAGAAGTTCTTTCAGATCGCTTGATACGGCTTCTCTTATCATGGTGTCTCCCTTGTGCGGAATGTGGTTTATAGCGTGATTATAACGCAAATAAGCGGTGGTTTTGATAAGTCGTGATTCATATTTTCTTTACGAATAAAACTTTTTTTATAAATAAAGGGATGATAAAATTTTCTTGGAAACCAAGTGGAATTGGTAAAGAGGGTAGAGATTTGAAAGATTCAACAAGAGAGAATTTAAGTTATTTCGGGCTTTACAAAAGGCTCCTGACTGTCAAGAAAGAGATCCCGGCAGAAAAAGTATCCTTTGGCGACCACAAGGATCAGTATTTTCTGTTCTTTGAACCGGAGAAGATCATCAGTGACAAGGTGATCATCTGGGTCCACGGCGGAGGATGGAATGCCGGAAGGCCTAAGGATTTCTATTATGTCGGTCAGGCAATCGCTAAAGCAGGTTACCGCTGCATCTCGCTCGGATACAGGCTGTCTGTTAAGTTCAAGTATCCGTGTCAGATCGAAGATGTCTGCGCGGGTTACAACAAGGCCATCGGATTCCTTAGGGATAAGGGCATTGATGTGTCTAAAGTGATCGTGTCAGGGCCTTCAGCAGGCGCACACCTTACGTCAATACTCTGCTATTCGAAGGCAGACCGTGAGAGATACGGCGTCGATATCAGTAATGTTATCGGTTTTATAGGCTTTGGTGGGCCTTACTGCTTCGAAAAATGTCAGGACTTTACCATAAGGACGCTTTTGAACATGCTGTTCACCAAAGAATATGACAGAAAGCAGGGCGAGCCGTTAAGTCTTATGACGAAGAGCAACATTCCAATGCTGCTTATTCAGAGCGAGCATGACGGATTGCTTGATTTCGGTAATGCTGAGGTTTTCGAGAAGAAAGCTAATGAATTAGGGATCAAGTGCGAGCTCTACAGGGTGGAAGACGAGAAAAACACGCATTCGTGGTACACGGCGGGGTGTTTTTTCGAGACAAGGGAAGAGAATAAGTGCATAGACAAGTTCTTCTCATACATAGAAAATCTCTGATATTATTAAGGAATAGGGAAGTTGTGAATAAGGGAGGGTTTTGGTTATGAGATACGAGGATAAGTACAAGCTGCCAAAGGCCAGGGTCGTAGGGCCGATCATCGGTCACTCGATAGTTTTCATTGTTATCATCGCAGCGATATTTATTGCGATGAATATCATCAGCGATTATGTAATCGATGTCAGATCTGAATCTGACAGAGAATACGTCATGCGTGTAGCAGACCAGTATGAGAGAGGAACCGATAAAGCCCGAGACGCTGCGACCTCCACGCTCGTAAAAGACGGCCACGCTTATTGCGTAATCGACTACAACGGCAAGGTCCTTGATTCAGACGGCGTTATCACATGCAAAGGCTACGATGCCACTAAAAATGCATTTGATACAGATTCGCTTAACGGCATGCTCACAGATGCTGAAGAAGGCTCCAATGCGCAGGAGATCCACGCCGTAGTGCTTGCCATGTCTGATAACAAGTCGTTCATTGCCGAAGACATGCAGGGCAGTGTATATAACTGGAACAATTTCTCAAAGGCATTTAAAAACGATCCGAATAATTGGAAGCATCTTACCAAAGGTACAGTCGGTGTTGCCTACTGGATAGGGACCCCGGTCAATAACGCGACTGAGATCCTCCTTGTAAAAGCGGAGCTGACTGTCCAACTCAAAGATTATATGTACATGTTAGGCGGTATGATCGTTGCGCTCGTCATCGCTGTCATAGTCTTCATTTTGCTGATACTGGGCGTTGTCAGGAACCTCAATTCCAACAGGAAGATGAGAAAGGTAATGTTCAGGGACAGCATTGCGCCCGGCCGCAACTGGCTCTGGTTCGTAAATACCAGCCAGGATATTCTCGAGAAGAAGCGCAATGAGAAAAAGACTTACGCAGTCGTTGCGCTGGAGTTTATTAAGTACAGGAATTTTGTCCTCTGCCATTCGGTAAAAGAGGCTGAAGATCTCCTTAAGCAGGTCGCGAAGATCGTTACCGTCAAGCTCAGGAAAGAAGAACTCTGCGCTCACAGCAGTTCTGCGGGTCTGCCTCTTCTCTTAGAGGTCACGGATGAAGCAGATGCCAGAAGAAGATTAGAGGATATCATCGGTGCGCTTGTCGCGATCCCGACAAACTATAAACTCGCTTTCCGGGCAGGTGTCTATCTTGTTAATCCCGCCAACGAGAGGGCCGCTTCGAACAGAAGACATTATTCCGCCGATATCGACCTCTACTACAATAATGCCTGTACGGCAGGAATGTCCATTGCGAACGGCGAAGCCGGAATCGCATTCTTCGACCAGAAACTCGTTGACGAAGAGAAATGGATCAGCCTCGTTACCGAGAGGCAGCAGTCCGCTATCAACAATCAGGAATTCGTAGTTTACTACCAGCCGAAGTACGATCCGAGAACGGATGAACTCAGGGGTGCCGAAGCACTTATCCGCTGGAAAACCGCTGACATGGGTCTCATCCCACCGGGCAAGTTCATTCCGATATTTGAAGATAACGGCTTCATTACCCAGATCGATGACTATATGATCTCTCATATCGCAAGAGACCAGAGAAGATGGCTGGGCGAAGGCAGAAAGTGCGTGCCTATCTCGGTCAACGTTTCCAGAGCACACTTCTCCCAGACCGATCTTGCTGAACACATCTGCTCACTGGTAGACAGGGAAGGCGCGCCCCGCGATCTCATCGAGATAGAGCTCACCGAGAGCGCATTCTTCGATGACGAGAACGCAATGCTCACCACGATCAACAAGCTCAAAGGATATGGCTTCCTCGTATCCATGGATGACTTCGGTTCAGGCTATTCATCACTTAATTCACTTAAGGACATGCCTCTTGATATCCTTAAGCTTGATGCCGGTTTCTTCAGAGGCAGCGAAAACAATCCGAGAACCGAGATAGTCGTATCCGAAGCCCTCAAACTCGCGAAGTCACTTAATATGCTGACGGTCGCAGAGGGCGTTGAAGAGCAGGCCCAGGTCGACTTCCTCGCCGCAGAAGGCTGTGACATGATCCAGGGCTACTATTACGCAAAGCCGATGCCCAGAGAAGAATACGAGACCAGATTGCCCGGCGGTGCTCCTAGGCAGGTATATCAGGCACCTGTTCAGCAGGCCGCACCTGTTCAGCAGGTGTATCAGGCTCCTGTACAGCAGGCTGCTCCTGTTGCTTACTGGGCATGTGAGTGCGGACAGACAACGAACACAGGCAAATTCTGCGGCTACTGCGGTAAGCCTATGCCTGTTTATCAGGCGCCGGCAGTTCCTCAGCAGCCGGTCGTAATGGCACCGGTAGAAGCGCCTGCAGCACAGACACCTGCAGCGCCGCAGCCTGTATACCAGGAGGCCGTGGCTCCGCAGTCTGTAACTGAAGCGCCCGCTTCACCTCCGGCCGATCCGCAAATCTAAGTCGTTTTTACTTAACCTGTAAAAGACGGTTGTCTCCCGGTGAGGCAACCGTTTTCGCACTTGGCTTACCGTGGTAATATGATCACCACATTTCGCTATGTTGCTGCAACTTTTTCCGGACCGAATCTGTATATAGAGTAAGTGACCATTACGGAGGGACATATGAAAAGAACAATGAAGACGATCTTATGCGGCATACTGGCAGCAGCTGCTGCAGCTTCTGTTTTTACCGGATGCGGCTCGAAGGATGTAAAGAAAGATACAAAGCCTTCCAGGACCAAAGAAACTACGAGCGCCGATAACAATGTTGATGGGGGTCAAATTTATGAGCCCAGGGAGATTTGGTTATTCGATCTCAACGACGAGGATATTTTCGAGACAGGGTATTACGGACAACAGGTTGAATTAGAATATCCCACAGACAAGGTCATTTTCGCCAGATATTGGAGCGACGATGTTGAGTGGGAAGTATATGTCCTCGAAGAAGAATTGACTGACGGCTTTGAAGCGCTTGAGGAAATGCAGCCTGCGCTTGTTAACGATGGCGAAATAGAGATTCAGGAAGGACAGTGGATATATGTATACTGTGGCTGCAATTCCGTTACTTGCGACAAGCCGATTGGAGGAAGATATAAGGCGTATTACTGGGGTCCTTAAGCAAGGACGCGGCTTCCTTCACTTTGTGATAAACTCTTAACTGAAGTATCAGTATAAGAGGCTTGATAAATGCATTGCGATGTAACTCTTAACATTCACTATACGGCGCCGAAATCAGTCTGGGATAAGATAAACCGCGCATATAAGCTGCTGCCCTATTGGGACGGCTTTGACAGCGACGGCCCGCACTGGATCGATAAGGATATCGATATCACTGCTTCCGCAAAGCCCGAAGGTCTTAAGATCTATGGCGAGATGCCTGAAGATAAATGGGAAGAATGGTATGAACTGCTGAAGAAAAAGCTTTCCGCGGCAGTCGAATATCCTGTCGGCGAAGTGACAGAAGGGTATGAGTTCCGCTATTGGAAGAAGGCTGTTAATACCGAGCTTGACATCACCATGATAAAGGGCGGTACCGATAACTGTTATATCGTATCTGACAAAAAGGAAGCCATCCTCGTAGATACGAGCAGCGGCAAGGCGTTAAAGGAAGTTATCGATGCGTGCAGCCAGTATGACATGAAGCTTATCGTGCTTACGCACCCGCATTTCGACCATGCGGAAAATGCCGAAGCGATCTCGAAAAGATTCAAGATCCCCGTCGCTTATCACAGGGAAGATGATGCGATCTTCGATGTCTACGATTCGCAGCCGCTCCATTCATACGGGGCAGTGGGCGCAGCTGTTCTTAAGCTCTCATTAAAGCAGCTCCGTACTACTAAAGTGATACGTCCTGCAAACCACTTCTATGTCAAGGAAGGCGATACATTTGACGATTACGGTTTCCCGAGCGTTAAAGTCATTGAGCTCCCGGGCCATACGAGAGGCTCGATCGGACTTCTTGTAGGCGATAATTCGCTTATCGTTGGCGATGCGCTCGATAACTGGATCAAGCCCGGAATGGGTCACCTTTACTATGATCTTGAAGCCCAGAAAAAGACATATGAGAAGATCAGATCTCTCGGCATAAAGAATATCTATTACGGACACGGAAAGCCGACGAAAGGTTAAGCCTTTATACCAGCCGAGTTTTGTACTAATATTAAATAAATAAACGCATGATGGGGGAGTATTTTCTGTGGCGGCAAAGAATAACCTTTCCACCAAGATAATTACCATGGTCGAGGCGATCATTCTGATCTCCGGTGCCCTCTTTTGTGCAGTCTCCATTTACAGGTCAAGAGGTGCCATCAGGAAGGCAATTCAGCAGCGAATGCTGGATATCGCAAACTGTGCGGCAGGATCGATCGATGGCGACCGCTTTGCCGCGATCGATGCTGACTCAATAGGAAGCGACGACTATAGCCAGGTTTACGATACGCTCGCCGTCTTCAGAGACAATGTTGAGCTGGAATATGTTTATGCCTTAAGGGAAGAGGGCGATGATAATTTCATATTCATCATGGATACTGACCCGGTAAGTCCTGCTTCTTATGGAGAAAACTGTGAATTCACGGTAGCATTGGACAGTGCGGGACAGGGCAATGCCGCAGTCGACGAGACTTCCTATACTGACAGATGGGGCGAATTCTACAGCGCATACAGCCCGGTATTTGATTCGAACGGCAAGGTTGTCGGTATTGTAGCTGCTGACTTCTCCGTAGAATGGTTTGAAGGCCAGCTGTCATCCCAGACGCGTGCCACTGTTATGGGTTATCTCATAATCCTCGTCATAGTACAGATCATTGCCGCGCTTCTGTCGTTCTTTATCGTTAAGCCGTATGTTAAGGCACAGGGCGAACTGTTTGAAGAGAAAGTCCGCGCTGAGAGCGCAAATAATGCGAAGAGCGATTTCCTGGCCAACATGTCTCACGAGATTCGCACGCCTATCAATGCGGTACTGGGCATGAACGAGATGATCCTCCGTGAAGGAAGAAGGGCCCAGGAGCTTACAGATAACGATACCCAGGCTCGAAAAGAAGCAATGAAGAATATCGTCGTTTATTCAGGCGATATCGAGAACGCGGGACACAATCTCCTTGCAATAGTCAACGACATCCTGGATTTCTCCAAGATCGAGTCCGGACGCATGGATCTTGTTGAATCACCGTACCAGTTAAGCTCTATGCTCAATGACCTGAGTAACATGACGCTTTTCAAAGCACGCGACAAAGGCCTTGATTTTATCATCGACGTTGATGAATCTCTGCCTGACGAACTTTTCGGCGACGAGATGCGCGTAAAGCAGATCTTCACGAATCTTTTGAACAATGCCGTTAAGTACACTGAGCACGGCAACATAAGGCTCAGGCTTACAGGCGAGAAAGAAGAGGATGTGGTGATCCTCTCCGCTTCCGTACGTGACACCGGAATAGGCATCAAGACTGAAGACCGTGAGAAGCTTTTCAATAAGTTCCAGCGCCTTGACATCGAGCACAACAGTACGATCGAAGGATCAGGCTTAGGTCTTGTTATCACGCAGCGTCTTCTTGAGATGATGGGCGGAACGATCTCGGTCGAGAGTGAATACGGCAGCGGTTCGAGTTTTACGGTAACGATACCCCAGAAGATCGTATCTGATACTCCCGTCGGTGATTTCCAGAAACGCTTCGAAGAAAATGTTTTGGGCGCCGCTGTCTACAGGGAATCTTTCCGCGCGCCGAAGGCCCACATCCTGATCGTTGATGACACGAAGATGAATCTTACGGTTGTGGTAAATCTTCTTAAGAATACAAAGATGAAGATAGATACCGCGAGCAGTGCTGCAGGCGCCGTTGCTCTTGCCGAGATCAATTGCTACGACCTTATCCTCATGGACCAGCGCATGCCGGAGATGGACGGCACGGAGGCGCTTCACCGTATCCGTGAATCCGCTTCGGGCGCAAGCAAGGATTCTCCTGTCATCTGCCTTACTGCAGATGCTGTTGTGGGCGCGAAAGAACGCTATCTCGAGGAAGGTTTTACGGACTTCCTGACAAAGCCTATAGACAGTTATGCTCTGGAAAAGATGCTCATGAAGTATCTGCCTGAAGAAAAGGTGGAGAGTGTCGTAGATGATTCTGAGCCTTCTAAGAACAAGGCAGAGATAAATGAAGACGGTTATAACGCTTTGCGCGATGCCGGCATCGAGCCCCGTGTAGGCCTGCCTTACTGCCAGAATGATGAAGAGTTCTACCGTACGCTTCTTGCCGAATATGCGCGCGGCAAGCAGGAAAAAACTGAGACGATTACCAAGAGCTTCGAAGCAGAAGACTGGCATAATTACGCGATCTACGTTCATGCGCTCAAGAGCACTTCCAAGACCATAGGCGCGCTGTTGTTATCAGAGCAGGCAGCAAAGCTTGAGGCCGCAGCAAATACGGGAGACGCAGCTGCGATCCGCAAAGAACACTACGACATGCTGGAAAGATATGAGACAGTCACGGAAGGTATCCGCGCGTTTATGCCTGCAGAGACAACCTCAGAAGGTGCGAACGCCAATGCTGATGCTTCTTCTGATGACGACGAGATCCTCGAGTTCCTTCCCGAATCAGACGAATAGATCAGTTCACGTCAGGAGAATATTCCGTAACAGTGACCGCCTCATTGCTTTCAAAAGCAGGGTGGTCTTTTGTTTTCTTCAGATATGTATCGAAAAACTCAAGGTGAATCTTGCAGCAGTTCCCGTGCATGACATCGGGATCGAGCTTGCCTGATATAAAAGAAGGCTTCATCATGTGCTTCATGTCAGAGAAGAATGCGTGCTGCATCTTGTCGAAAACAGCCTTGTATACGGGCTTGGTGTGATCAACGAAATACCTTGCCTCAACAGACGCATTTGCCTTGCAGCAGAGCTGCAGGAAAGGCTTCTTAAGAACTTTGCCGGTATTGTCTCCGAACGGCGCGCCGTCTATGTTTGCACCACAGACGAACTCGTCATAATCGAGGCAGAGTTCATACGACGTGGCTCCGCCCAAAGAGTGTCCTGCTACGGCAATGCCGTTATCAAAATCGATCAGATCGGATAAGTTTTCTTTCGCGTATTTAGCAACGGATAAAGTATCTTTCTTCCATTCGGCGAGCCTGCTTCTGATCATGTTGCAGTATTGCTTCTGGAATGCATCGAACTTATCCGCGATCTCTCTTTCAGTGCCTTTGGTTTTGATCAGCTTAAGGAGCTTCATGGTGCCCGGGAGGAACGGATCGTATTGCTTTTTCATTATCAGCTTGTAGAAAGGCACTTCAGTACCATCGTCAAGCACAGTGTTGCTTCCGTCATGCGGGTGACCTATGGAGACAACCACATAACCGTGGGACGCGATATCGATCAGAAGAAATGAATTTGCTTCTACATATGACGCAAGTCCGTGGCTGAACAGAACAGGCGGGAACTTTTTTCCTTCGATCCTCGGCGCGTTCTCATAACATTCGGAAACATTCTCGCCGGAGGCTTCCATCTTGTCGTAATCGATAGGAGCGTGCATAACCTTTTTGAGTCCGTCGGCAATCGCTCTGCTCATATAACGGGCTTTGCTTAGTCCTTCTACGGATTCTTTGTTTACGGGGTAATACACTCTTGCGGGGATGCTTCTCTTGGTCCCGGGGAACAGCACCTCGTCTCTGTCGTTATAGATCGTAAATGTGAATGTGCCTACTGCGTATTCGCCTGAAGGTGAGGGTCTGTTAATCATTAGTTTTTCCTCCGAGTAAAAGTATTATCGATCTTGCGAGTGTCCCGAAAAGCTTCTTCGGTTCTGCTTTGAGATCAGGAACGCCTGTCCCGTAGCATGCCGACATGATGCAGGTTTTCTCGATGCCGGTGTATGAAGCGCTGATGAAAAGTCCGATGTCTTCGGCAGAGCAGAGAGGGTGATAGCCGAGTTTTGCTGCGCCTTTCATCAGGCTCGGGAAAGTCTTCTTCATCAGGTAATCCAGGTTGCCCTGTCCCTTGATGCCCGCCATGATCTTTGCTGCGCGCTCAGGCTCGTTGATCGCGATTACGCCTAGATCGAAATTGATCTTCTGTATGTCCATGAGATGATGCTCCATGACTTCGGCAAGGCAGTCACAGACCTTGAAGGTGAGTTCCTCAAGCGTTGACTTTTTATCGGAAGTAATGGCTTCAAGCTCATCGATGATGTTATAATCCGCGCGCATCTTCGTGACCATGTCGGCGAGGATCTCATCAAGGCCGTCATAGTAGCGGTAGATGGCGCCCTGGGACATGCCGGTCTCGGCGATGACGTCTGATATCGTCACCATCTCGACAGGCTTTCTGAGGCACACCTGATAGGCTGCATCAGTGATCATCCTGCGTTTGTTTTCCAGGTATTCTTCAGTAACTTTAGGCATTATCTGAACTCCTTTGACTGCCGGCGGCAGAAAAATGAAACTTGTTTCAATAAATGAAAGCAATTTCATTTTAGCGGCGTCACTTGTGTTTGTCAACATGGCAGGTCGTATCCGCGCGAAACGCAAATGTTATAATGCTTACAGGTGGACTCTTATGATCAAAAAAATAAAGTATGGCACAACAAATACTTATCTGATCAAAGGCGGAAACGGCTCGATCCTATTTGATACAGGGTGGGCCGGTACTCTTCCTGCGTTTTGCCATGCGATAGGAGAAGCCGGCGAGAAGGTCCAGGATATAAACTACATAATGATCTCGCATTTCCATCCTGATCACATGGGCATCGCTCAGGAGATCGCGGATATGGGCCCTGTGATCTGCGTTGCAGACATCCAGAAAGAATTTATTCATTCTTCAGACAGGATACTTGCAAAGGATAAGAAAGTATCTTTTGTTCCTATCATGGACGGGAATGTCAGGTTTTTCGCGCTCGAAGAAAGCAGGGCTTTTTTGGAGGAGATCGGAATAGACGGAGAGGTCTATGCGACACCTGGCCATACCGATGACAGTATAAGCCTGATGCTTGATTCGGGTGAGCTGTTTGTGGGAGATCTCAATCCGTTATATGAGCTTGAGCTCCACAGGGGCACTCAGATCGAGAAGACATGGAATATGCTTCTTTCTATGAAGCCGTCGAAAGTTTACTATGGACATGCACGCACGGCGGATCTTAAGAGCGGTATTCTCGGAGGTCTGTTTGGCAAGAACGCGCCGGATGATATCTATTCGCTGGTCAAGAGGATAACCAAATATGTCGACAAGGGGATCCCTAAAGAGACTATCGCGGAGAAGACCGGCGCGGATATTGTCTTTATCGAGGATGTTACCAGAATGTATGTGACACACCCCGGTGTAAGTGTCCAGGGCATACTGGACAGAATAGAGATTAAAGGCAAATAGCATTGCGAAAAGGAAGATAAATATGAAACTCAATATAGCATTGCTTCAGCTCCTTCCCGCGAAGGGCCTTGAAGAACAAATAAAAATAGGAATTAAGGCCTGCAAAGAGGCTAAAGAGAAAGGCGCGGACGTAGCGCTTTTCCCTGAGATGTGGAGCGACGGATATTACATCCCGCAGGATACAGATGAACTAAATAAACTTGCGATAAGCAAGGACAGTGATTTTGTAAATGCATTCCGCGATCTTGCCAAAGAACTCGGCATGGCTATAGGCATAACGTTCCTTGAGAAAGGTAGTGATAAGCCTTTTAATTCCGTCGTGTTCTTCAATATGCACGGCGAAGAGATACTGCATTATTCGAAGGTGCATATCTGCGCTTTCGATGATGAAGTAGTACTAAAGGGCGGCGATGATTTCTATGTTGCCGACCTGGACTTCGGAAGAGGATCCGTGAAGTTCGGCTCAATGATCTGCTTTGACAGAGAGTTCCCTGAAAGCGCGAGAATACTTATGCTCAAAGGCGCCGAAGTGATCCTCGCGCCGAATGCCTGCCCGATGGAGATCAACCGTCTGTCGGCATTAAGGACAAGAGCGTATGAGAATATGGTAGCAGTTGCAACCTGCAACTATCCTAAGGGGCAGCCTGACTGCAACGGACACTCTACTTTGTTTGACGGTGTCGCTTGGTTCAGAGACGAGCCCGGCGTAAGAGATATGTGTGTTTTCGAAGCGCCCGAAGAGCCCGATGTTTACATAGCGGAATTAGATCTGGACAAGCTCAGGGATTACCGTGAGCACGAGATCATGGGCGACAAATACAGACGTCCCGAGACATACGCAATACTTAATGAGCAGAAGCCTGAAGACCGCATCAGTCAGATGGAAGAGATCTACGATAAAGCTTTGGAGATAATGGATAAAGCAAAAGAAGATCCGGATAGCTTCCTGGATTTCCAGAACGAGATCAGTAAGCTTGAAGATTACTACACAGGCAAATTGTGGATTAAAGATTTTGAACTTGATGAAGCAGGAAAGCTGCCACAAGATCTTAAGAGAGGTGTGCTCTCGGAAGACGGCATCTATAACCTGCTCGAGAGAAATGCAGAACTGCTTGGCGAGATAGGAGAAAGCATATGAACACATTTGAAGTAATCAACACGAGACACAGCTACAGAGGTTCTTACAAGCCTGTACCGGTACCGCGTGGCGATCTTGAAAAGATAATGCAGGCAGGACTTGCAGCTCCTTCAGGATGCAACAAGCAGACTACGAGTCTTATCGCCATAGATGATCCTGAACTGATGGAGAAGATACTCGGCGTGATCGATCCGCCTGTCGCTAAGGGTGCGCCTGCAGCAATCTGTGTTCTTACACAGCGCATCTACGCTTACAGGGATAAGTGTTATGCGATACAGGATTATTCCGCTGCGATCGAGAACATGCTCCTTGCCATAGTCGAGCTCGGTTATCAGAGCTGCTGGTTCGAAGGGCACATCACGGATGAAGATAAGATAGGTGCGAAGATTGCTGAGATACTAAACGTTCCTGACGGTTACGATCTTGTTTGTTTCCTGCCGGTAGGTGTTGCCGAAGGTGAGCCTGTGATGCCAAGAAAGAAAGCATTTGAAGACCGTGCATGGTTTAACGGATTCGGGAAAGAAGGGTAATGTTATGGCCAGTTGCGAGACATGCCAGTACGCATATTTTGACGAAGAGACAGGCGAGCCTTTGTGCGACCTTAACCTTGATGAGGACGAGATCGCAAGGCTTGCTCAAAGACACAGCAAAGAGTGTCCGTATTACAAAGACGGCGACGAGTATAAGACCGTAAGACATCAGATGTGAGGTGCCGCGATGAAGATATATGACATATCCCAAGAAGTCTTCGGATGCAAAGTTTTCCCCGGCGATCCTAAGCCTGAGAAAAAAGCCATTATGAAGATAAGTGATGGCGATGTCTGCAATCTCACGGAGTTTAAGATGTGTGCACATAACGGCACGCATGTCGATGCGCCTTTTCATTTTATCGACGGCGAAGAGACGGTCGATCAGGTGCCATTGGATAAGTTTATCGGTTACGCTTATGTCGCTGAGCATGAAGGCCTGCTCGGAAGAGAAGATGCGGAGAGAATCCTTGCTGAAGCAAAAGACTGCGGCATGATACTCGTTAAAGGCGATTCGGTAATGACTGAGGAAGGCGCGAAAATTTTCGCTGACGCGAAGATAAAGCTCTACGGAAATGAATCGCAGACCGTAGGTCCTGAGGATGCACCGATGGCTGTACACCTCATTATGCTCGGCGCGAAGATCGTTCTCCTCGAAGGCATAAGACTGGCTGAAGTTCCGGTTGGTTCTTATCTTCTCGATGCCGCTCCGATCAATCTCGGTGGCTGCGATGGCGCGCCATGCAGAGCAGTGTTGATCAAGAATGAGTAGCCGGGGAAAGGTGCTTGTGCAATCTGAACTTGAGGTCTGAACTGATGAGAAGGTTAGAGAGAACTCCTAAGAACATAATAGCTTTTGTTTTGTTGGCGATTGATTTTCTCGCCATCTTGTTCTTCGGATATGCAGTCGCGTGTAATCATGCGGGACATTACGCGGTTAAAGTGAATATTCCGGAAGACATGTATCTTACTTTCAAAGAAGATGTGTCATTTGAAGAGAATGATGAAACGATCACAATTCCCAAAGGCACTGTTATCAAGCCCGCATATATTTTCCCTGACAGGGTGTGTTTCTATTACTCGACTAAGGGTTACAGTATAGAAGAAAATGTAAGATTGGATATTTCCGAACGTGAGGAAAAAGGTATCTATTATCTTGATGAAAAATCGGAGCGGTTCGAAGAAAGTGAAGAGCTGGGAAGGCTATGGAGTGAAGCTGAGCAACAATATCACGATGAAAGAACAAAGATTATTTGTAATGCTTTTATTCCGGTTCTGGGTCTGGGTATAGTCTGGCTTGCGGGATGGTTTTTCTTTACCGGGTTTTTATGCAGGAAGAAGATGTATGTTCTGTTGTATACGTTGGATTTGGTTTTGCTGTTTGTGGCATTTAATGTTACCAGCTTGTCACTTTACCATTGATGCTTTTGTAATGTTAGGAAAAATCCAATATCAGAGGGTATTGCATAGGAGTTTCTAAAAATGACACTTCAAACTGAAAGACTGATTTTAAGACACTGGGAAGATTCTGACGCAGAGGATATGTTCAGATATGCTCAGGATCCTGATATAGGTCCTATTGCCGGATGGCCTGCACATAAAGACCTTGACGAGAGCAGGAATATAATTGCGAATGTTGTTAACGGCAAGGAGGCTTACGCAATCTGCCTTAAGGAAGACAATAAGGCGATTGGCTGCATCGAACTAAGGTTCGGTGACAAGACTGACCTTGCGGAAGGTGATGACGAGTGCGAGTTGGGTTACTGGCTCGGCAAGCCTTTCTGGGGTCGCGGGATCATGCCTGAAGCTGCAAATGAGATGATCCGCCACGCATTTGAAGACTTAGGATGCAGTAAGGTCTGGTGCGGATATTACGATGGCAATATGAAATCAAAGCGCGTGCAGGAAAAGCTCGGGTTCAAATACCAGTGGAGATCTGAAGATGTTGATGTTCCGCTTATGCACGAGAAGCGAGTAGGGCATGTAAACCTCATGACAAAGGAAGACTGGTTGTCACAAAAGAATAAGCGTGTGGACTGAAAAAAGCAGTTTTCGAGAAGGAAGTAGACCTCAAAATCTGATACAATCTGTGGCTGATATGGATAATGCTTATAAAGACATCGTGGATAAACTGAAAGGTTCGCAGAGTATTTCAAAGGAAGATTTTGCGTATCTTTTGGAGCGCGGCGATAAGGATGATATCGAGTATTTATTTGCGGCTGCAAGAGATGTTTCCGAGAAGTATTTCCTTAAAGAGGTCTACTTAAGAGGACTTATAGAATTTTCCAATTACTGCAAGAATGACTGCTACTATTGCGGTATCCGGTGCAGTAACAGAAATGCTGAAAGATACAGGCTTTCTGAGGAGGAGATACTCTCTTGCTGTGATATCGGCGCGAAGATCGGTTTTAAGACTTTCGTCCTTCAGAGCGGAGAAGATCCGTATTACACGGATGACAGGATCTGCAGCATAGTCCGCAAGATTAAGATAGCCCACCCTGAATGCGCAGTCACGCTCTCGATCGGTGAGAAGAACAAAGAGAGTTATCAGAAATATTTCGATTACGGCGCAGACAGATACCTTTTGCGTCACGAGACTGCTAATGAAGAGCACTATTCGATGCTTCACCCCGCATCGATGTCAGGCGCTCGCCGCAAGCAGTGCCTTTTTGACTTAAAAGAGATCGGCTTCCAGGTAGGCTGCGGAATAATGGTCGGCACGCCTTACCAGACGGTTGATCACATATACGAAGACATTCTGTTTATGCAGGAACTGCAGCCGCACATGATCGGCATCGGTCCTTTCATTCCTCACAAGGATACTCCTTTTAAGGATGAAGCCGAAGGAAGTGTCGACCGCACACTGCGCCTGCTCGCCATATTAAGACTGCTGTTCCCTAAGGTACTTCTGCCCGCAACTACTGCGCTCGGCACGGCTGACGCCATGGGCAGGGAGAAGGGAATACTCGCGGGTGCCAATGTAATGATGCCTAATCTCTCACCTTCAAACGTTCGCGATAAGTATCTCCTTTACGACGGCAAGATCTGCACGGGTGAAGAAGCAGCGGAATGTAATGCTTGCCTCAGGGCCAGAGTTGAACGTATCGGCTATCATGTTGCAGACAGCAGGGGAGATCATCCGGATTTTGTGTAAGCTTTTTGCCTTACCATATTCATTTCGGATAATATTATTATTAGTGCCACAAAACAATTCAGTTATCTGTATACATGATATAGGCGGAAAACAAACGGCTTTTTCAACGGGGGGGAAAATTGTTATGAGAAAAAGATCATTTGTCGCATTGTTGCTTTCTGTATGCCTTTTGGCTTCGTGTTCTGCTGTGCCTAAAACAGGTTCCGGAAAAAAGGATAAGAAAACTGTTGATTATGATGAGCTCCGTGCAAAAGAGGGCACTATGTTCTATATGGGAACATACAGTTGTTGTATACAGTATGAGGGTGAGAACGAGTGGACCAGCTATTCATTTGTGGTTGAATGGAACGGCCATGTTACTAGACGCGTAAATTACCAGGTAACCGACACATTGTACTATGAAGCTGATCTGAACGATAAAGACTATGAGAAGCTTTATGAGTTTTCCGAGCGTTGCCTCAAAAAGGATCCCTTCAGGAATTATTCCGAGGAAGTCTGTGACGGACAAAAATGGTGGTTCGATTACTATTACAGCGAAGACGAGGAACCGTTTGAGATATATGACGGATATTGCTATAACGAGGATGAATTAAACGAGATCATTGATATGATGCGTTCTTATTTCCCGCAAATAGAATATATCCCGTATCCTGTCGAGGAGATCGTTACCGTTGATGAATTCAAGGGATGGTACGGTCTTGCAGACGGTGAGATAGATGACGAATACATTGAAGACTTCATTTTCTTTTGGCAGGTCAAACCGAGAGATATGCAATCTAATGACTACAAATCTGTGCTCGCTGATCTCATAGCAAATGAAAACTTTGAGCAACTCGGATACAGCATGGACTATAACCAAATGTGCAGCCGGGAAATAACGGATGAAAACAGGTCTACTCTTAATTACACTCTTATAGATGCCTGCTGGATATACATGACATTGGATATTCCGGTTCCGGATACTACCGATATTGATGAAGTGACTATGCTCGTTGATTTCCGTAAGAACAGGGTGTATTTCGATGTCGATGCAAATAACTATCAAAATTCAGGGAAGTGTGTCGAATTAACGGATGATGTCAGAGACATGCTCATTGGTAAATTCAGTTGGTACGTCGATGATGAAGAATATGAAGATTCTTCATTGCGCGACTGCTATTATGAAATATACATTTACAACTCACAATTCGGGACCATGGATTATGGATACATTGACATCAACAACTTCAGCTATTACAGGCTGGACAAAGATTTCGATGCGTATTGGCAGACGATCTACGAGATGAGCTTCGGCGAAGAATATGTACCGAGCGTGGATGAGGCTGAATAATTAATCGGGAAAAGTTTACCGCGCCGGCTGTCACACCAAAGACAGCCGGTGTATCCATTCTGAATATTTAAGACAATAAACCTTTTAATGTGATATCATTACATTGTTTTGAAGGGTTTTACCGGCTTGATAGGGGAATGGATATGCCTGCTAAACTTAAGAGTTATTCTTGTTCCAACTGCGGTGGAGTTTTGAACGTCGACAGAGATGAGGATATCTTCGACTGTCCTTTCTGCGGCGCGCATTTTGATGTAATGGATTTCCATAAGAAGGATATTCTCGATGAAGTCAAAGAGCTTTGGAAGCGTAAAGAATTTGCAGCCGCAAAGAAGAGAATCGAGTATGTATTACCTAAGGCTTCAGATGACTATGAACTGCTCCGTGCATATGCGCTGAGTGTCGCCAATCTGACTTCTTTCGAGAAACTGGATGAGCCTAAGAATATCAACCTGGGACAAACTGCCAAGCTTTTGGAGCTGCTGCAGGGAGATGAAAGATATTCTTCAGGAATAGGCGCTCCTTACTTTGCCAAGATCTTAGAGATGCTTCCTATAGCACGTGAATATAACGAGTATAGCGGCGAGAAATATACTCTTCTGAAACGTGCAGATGAGGGCAAGGCAAAGCTTGATAGAGAAAAAGCCAGAAGATTAGGTGGTACATTCGGCGGAGATATCTTTCTCGGTTTTTGCTCAATCTGGATGATCTGTGTGTTAGCTGCAGCTTCACCCTGGTTATTACTGATCATTATCGTAGTGGTTGTCGCTGCAGGCGCGCATATGGGCACAAGATACGAGAAAATAGAAGCTAAATATCAGACGGATATGGAGCCGTTTTACGAACTGAGAAAACAGGCGCGTGCATTGAACGAAAAGATGGAACCCTTGGAGGAATCCTATAAAAAGTTATTCAAAGAGCTTGAAGCATTGCGCCCTAAAACTGAGGACATCCAGCAGGTAACAAAGGAGTATAAACCCCAGCCTGATATAATCGTCCGCAAATCTGAATTAGACAGTTTTGCATGCTCAAAATGCGGCGGCAGTATGGTTCTTGATAAATCGCGGAAACTATATGTGTGCAAGTACTGCGGCATCGCCTACGGATATTCACTGTTCTTTGGA
Organism: Clostridiales bacterium; assembly: GCA_017554745.1. Classification (GTDB taxonomy): domain Bacteria; phylum Bacillota; class Clostridia; order Saccharofermentanales; family Saccharofermentanaceae; genus Saccharofermentans. Next base: position 73,391 of record JAFZHS010000007.1, read on the forward strand.
AACATGAGGCAGAAAGCATATGAATTCCTGAAGGAAGGCGATTTTGAAGAAGCGGATAAGAGATTCGTTCAGATCCTTATGCAGGATCCCGAAGACATGGAAGCAATGCGCGGAAGAATATTGTGTGCCGGTAAATGGAGAGCCTTCGGTGAGATGAAGGTCACGGATAAGCTGACCAAGGAACAACTTAAAGAACTGAGAGAACGCATCGATGAAGCCAAGGAACATTTTTCCGGAATAGACAAATTCTATCCTACGAAGATAGGCATGGCCGTTAATTATCTGAAGCAGTATGGTGATGTGCCAGACGGTAATGATGATGAGAAGAGCGCAGCTGCTAAAGATTTTAATACGGCGCTTCGTGAACTTATCGATGCAGACAGAGAATTCAGGACAAGACAAATAAATCCTTCTGACAAAGTTTAAGATGTAAGGAACAGACAATATGGGCAAGGAAAATAAAAAGAGAATTATAGTAACTGTAATCTTAATTGCCGCATGTGTGCTGATAATAGCAGGAACGGTTCTTGCTGCTGTTTTACTCTCGAAAAAATCTTCAGGACGCGGCCGTTCAAAAGATAAGGGCGGTGACTCTCTGAGCAACAAGAAGTATGCAGCCGAATGCGGACTTGAACGCGGTGAGCATCAGCTGTTTGGCACGTATGATGTAAATAGAAGCGTAGAAGAATCCAGGTTTGACTACCTTCGTATAACGAATTGGTATCCGGAAAATGAAAAACGCGATTACATTAGTTACCTTGTTTTCAACTCCTCTAAAGATGCTAAAAAGTATTTCTCGGAGCGCTATAACAGCTATGTTGATTGCAATGCAATTTTCGAAGATCGTGAGAAAAACTGGTTCATAGTTGAAGAACCTGTTGTTGATGCCGAAATCACGACGATTTATTATTTGGAAGACAATGTCATCATTTATACTGCGGTTAAGTATATAAGTTACGAGACCGGGTCAGGTAATGATGAGTCGTCCAATACGACATTATCATTCAGAGAAAGCGAGCTCAAAGATTATATACTCGACAATGCATCCGATCTTAGAGAATATGTGTTGACTGAGATCTTATAACAATCGCTATTACGTAAAAGAGGAGATACAAGATGCCCAGCTTTAAAGGACTGGAAGGAACATTCGATACAGTAGTCGCCAATTACGACAAGATGCGCCCCGGGTATGCACCGGAGCTTTTTAAGACGATTTTCGATTATGTGAATGTAGGTGAAGATTCCAGAGTAGTCGAAGTCGGCAGCGGAAGCGGCCAGGCGACGGCTCCTGTACTGGCTAAAGGCTGCGAGCTGATCAGCGTTGAATACGGAGAGAATTTCTCGAATCTTTTGAAGGAGAAGTTTAAGGATTATCCGAAGTTCTCCGTTATCACGGGCAAGTTTGAAGAAGTTGATCTGCCTTCTGATTCTTTTGACCTTGTTTTCTCTGCAACTGCATTTCACTGGGTGCCTGAAGAAATCGGCTATAAGAAAGTGTTTGCCAGCCTCAAGAAGGGCGGAGCTTTCGCACGCTTTGCGAACCGTCCGCGCAATTGCAAGGATGCTCCCGAACTTGCAGGCGAGATAGACGCGTTATATCAGGAGTACTACAACAAGCAGCATAACATCAAGTCAGGAACGAAGAAGTGGTTTACTGAAGAGGATGCTAAGGCCATCTCGCTGATCCCTGAAAAGTATGGTTTTACAGATATTCAGTGTCATCTCTTCTATCGCGAAAGAGTTTTTACCGCAAAAGAATACACGCAGCTTTTGGGCACTTATTCTGATCACATCGCAATCGAGGAAAAGATAAGAAACGAGTTTTTCGCCGGCATAGAAGATGCCATCAACCGCCATGGCGGAACGATCACGATAAGCGACACGATGGACTTGGAACTCGCCAGAAAAGCGTGATCTTATTCAGAAGTAAGAGGCAGCAATCTCGCGTCTCTTAGTGTTATATATTGTCCGTTGCCTTCCTTGTATGTATCGAAAACACCTGCTACGCAGATGTCTTCTCCGACTGCCGGGAAGTCATCCGGATATGTATAATCTTCTGTCGGAATAAACTCTATGCCCTGCGCGCAGCACTGCGTGGCGTCGCGGACAATGCAGGCGTAGTAGCATTTCCCGGTTGATTCATCTTCAACGTAAGAAAACATGCCCTCCATCTTGATCGTTTTCCCGATATATTCTTCGGGCGCATAAACCATCGCAAAAACTTCGGAATAGATCATGTTTGACGAAAGGACAGTAAGGTCAAGATCCACGTCTTCATCACCGTATTCAAGAATGCTCGAGATATCGTAGATGTTGGTCTCTTCAGATTCAGATGAAGTTGCCGAGGTTTCTGTAGTGCTTTCTGCTGTAGCAGCAGCGAGAACATCAGCGACGCCGGTCGTCTGGTTAATGCCGTGCTGAGAGGTTCCGCCTGCGCTTTGGCAGCCTGCTAACGTGAGTGCAGAAACGGATAAGATGACTGACAGTGTCTTTCGCATGATGAATTCTCCTTTTGTACACAACGTCCCTGCTGCCAGACGTTCGGGGGCTGTCCGGCAGCAGGGCATCTATTTGTTGTGGCAGTTGTCTTGTTTTATCAGCCCAAAGCTTCCTTCAGAACGCTCAGGTTGGATTCCATGATCGATAAGTAGGATGCTCCGTTTTTGACGTCATCGGAAGTCGTGGACTGCATTGAATCCATGGTGAGGATCTTCTGGTCCTTTGCAGCCGTGTTTTCAACTATCGTCTGCGCGATGCTGTGGTCTTTTCCTTCGATGGTAAGGACAGCGGGGAGTGATAATTCATCGACCTTACCTGATAAGAAAACGATCGTCTCGAAGCTTGCTTCAGACTCAGCTGAGCAGCCTACGAATGCCGCATAGTATTCAAGCCCGTAATCGTCAACGAGATAACGGAAAGGGAAGCGGTCACCGAATAATAAGGTGTTATTGGAAGCCGCGCTGACGGCAGCCTTGTAATCAGCATCGAGTGCATTGAGCTTCTCGATGTAAGAAGCAGCGTTTTTCTTATATGTTTCCGCATTTGCGGGATCGATCTTCTGGATAGCTTCAGAAATGTTGTTTACGAGAATTGCGGAATTGCGGAGTGAGAGCCAGACATGCTCGTCGTACTCCACTTCGTCATCGTGGTGATGCTCGTGTTCCTTGGCGATATCCTCGTGCTCATGTTCATGCTCGTCTTCGTCTTCATGATCGTGATCTTCATCTTCGTGTTCGTGATCATGATCCTCGTCTTCTTCCTCTTCCTGCATGCCTTCGACGATCTCTTCTTCAACTACTTTGTCGCCGAGCACCTCGAGAAGATTAATTGCGATCATGTCCTTATTTGTTGCTTCCTTGAGGACATCTTCGACCCATTCGTCAGACTCTCCGCCGACGTAGATGAAAAGGTCACATTCCGAGACCTTGAGAATGTCTGAAGCAGTAGGCTGGAAGCTGTGAAGATCGACGCCGTTATCGAGCAGCATCGTGACTTCAGCGTTTGATGCATTATCGCCAAGAATGTTATTGACCCAATCGTATTCAGGGAAGATAGTCGTAACGATCTTCATCTTGTCACTGGTGTTTGCCTTTTGTGCGGCACTGCATCCGCACAGACAGCCGGCCATCATTGCGGCCGCTGCCAAAACTGATATTAACTTTTTCACGATAGAACCTCCGGAATAATTGTGTTTGTATCTGAAAATAAGCGTGCTCCCGCATGAGTGGACCGCTTTTGTTTTCGGATGTATCAATTATTCAGACGGACTTTTATAGATACGGGTGTCTGCTTGGGGAACACCGCTGCGATATGAACGCTTAAAACGATTAACAGTAATATGGGGAATAGAACGGCTTTGCCTGTGACAGTTACGCTGCCTAACTGGTGAAGCGTTGCCCGGCATTGCTCCATGCACTCACAAACAGGGCAGTCTTCGCCCTCACAGTCGTGGTCTGCTTCGAGGGCAATGAATATTCCTGCAAGAAGGATGACCAACAGCATCGCTATGGCTGTGATAGCGGCAAAAGTCTTAGTGTATCGTGACTGCATCATCAAATGTGATATCCCCGTTCCTATCAATTTGAGAATCGTTCTCAATTGTAGACGTGAGACCCTGTTTTGTCAATAAACGTTTTGAATGCGATGTGATCAGGCGCGTTTTGCGGTCTTTGCCTTAATGAAAATGACGGAGATTATAAGAACGGCAGGGAAAATGCTGCCTACAAGAAGACCGGATTGAAGGCTGTCATTGTTGTTCTGAGCTGCTATTCCGACTACACCGGGACCGAATGCGCCTCCGAGATCTCCTGCCATTGCCAGGAGGGCAAACATAGCTGTACCGCCCAAGGGAAGCCTTTTAGAAAGAATGCTTATCGTTCCGGGCCACATTATTCCGACGGAGAATCCGCAGAAGATACAGCCTGCAAGGCACAATAGCGGCAAGTGAGCCAAAGCTGACACCAGATAACAGACAAGACATAAGATTCCTGAACCGAGCATATAGTTATTCAGATCAAGTTTGTGGCCGAATTTGCCGAAGATAACGCGGCTGATTCCCATAGTTGCCGCAAAAAGACAAGGACCGGCAAGGTCACCGGCTGCTTTGGGAAGCCCGAGAGCTGATTCGACAAAGGCGGATGCCCACTGAGCCATGGACATCTCGGAAGCTCCTGCGCAAACCATGAGAACGATTCCGAGTATGAACATAGGCGTGATAAGCAGTTTTTTGATTGGCATGCTTTTCCCGTCTTCAACAAGTTTCTCTATAGGGCATACTGCAAAATTAAGGATATTTATCATCGGAATAAGAGACCACAGGCAAGCGAGAATTTTCCAGTTTTCGACACCGAACACTGCGAAGAACAATGTCGAGAGGAGAATGACACCGACGCTGCCCCAACAATAGAAAGAGTGGAGAAGACTCATAACGGATTCTTTATTCCCGAAGGGGCATGCTTCGACAATGGGACTTGCCAGAACTTCGATCAGACCGCTGCCTATGGCATAGATGACAACACTGATAATGATGCCTGTAAAAGGCGAAGGGAATATCTCGGGAAGGATAGCCAGACCTGCAAGACCGATAAAAGATGTTACTTCGGAAAGGACAGCACAAACGCGGTAGCCGATCCTGTCAGCATACTTTGCTCCGATTACATCAACAGTAAGCTGGGTGATGTAAAACACAATGGAAATAAGCGCGATCTGTCCAAGCGGAATGCCGTAAGCCTTGTGGAATGTCAGGAACAACAGCGGCGCGAAATTAGCTGCTATCGATTGGGTAATGAACCCGAGATAACAAGCGATGAGCGTCCGTTTGTAATTCTTTGCTTTAGGCATATTTATCACCTGAGAAAACAGAATCTGAATAATAAAAATATACATCCAAAAACACCTGTATGCTTATATTTCAATGATGTTTTTATTAGTTCTGTTGTCAGCATTGAAAATAAAAAAGCCGCCTCGTGCGAGACGGCTTTAAGGTCAGATCTCTATTGCATCAGATGTATGTTCCCAAATAAGCGAACTCGGTAGGTTCCGCGTCGAGCTCGCACAAAAGCGCGATGACTTCATCGGAGTATACCGAAGCCTCGAAATCGAGATAGAACATGAACTCGAAGTCTTTTCCTGCGATGGGGCGCGATTCGATCTTCGTGAGGTTTAAGCCAAGGGAGGAAAACTTGGCGAGAGTGTCTGCGAGCGCGCCCGGAGTGTGGCCCAAAGCAAGCATGACGGAAGTCTTTGAGGCACCGGGGAAGATCATGAGCTCTTTGGTGATGCAGATGAATCTTGTGTAGTTGTTGTCAGTATTCTGGATATCGTCTCTTACTGCTTCCAGACCGTAGAGCTGCTGGCAGTCAGATGATGAGATGGCTGCGACGTCCTTGCGGCCTGAATCGGCGACGCACTTTGCTGCGACGGCAGTGTTCTCAACGATGTTGACCTTAATATCCGGGTGCTCTTTGAGGAACTGGCTGCACTGGCCGATGGCCTGATTGTGAGAATAAACTTCGCGGATGTCGTCGAATCTGGTGCCGTGGTTAGCGAGGAGCTTATGGCTGATACGGAGTTTATAGTCTTTTACGATGTGGAATTTGTGGTCGACCATGAGGTCATAGACCTGAGTGACTGAACCGAATGAACTGTTCTCGATAGGGAGGATGCCGAACTTGCAAAGTCCGGATTCGACTGCCTGGAAGACGCCGTCGAATGTTCTGAAATACATGATGTTGGCGTGGCGGAAGATCTTGTCTGTGGCGATCTGGGAGTAAGCGCCTTCGATGCCCTGGCAGGCGACCATGGGTGATTTGGGAAGCTCGTTGGGAGTTGTCTCGAGGGCCTTTTTGATCTGGTCTGCGAGCTCGGTGCGGGCGCCGTACTCGGTGTTCCTGTATGAGTGGCTAAGGTTAAACATTGTGGAGAATAAGACACGCTCGTAATTATCAATAAGTTGATTTGAGCTCTCAAGTCCTGCGAGGTAGCTTCGCTCATAGCGTCTGCTCTTTAATGCGATCTCGGATTTGGTGAGAGTCTCGTTAGCCATCTTGCTCGCTTCAAGTCTTTCTTTGAAGAGCTCCTTGATCTGCTCGTCGATCTCTTCGATTCGTTTTCCTGCCTGTTTCTGTGTCATGTTCTTATCCTCCTGACAAATTAAAAGCCCCACAGTCTTGTTCACTGCGGGGCCCTATAATCTACGTAAATCAAGTTATATATTTACATGCAGTGAACTAATTACCCCTATTCGTAAAGGCAAAAAATGAAAAGTCACGCCATGTAAATGCAAAATTAGTCATGTGGCAATTATATACCACATCACGAAAATGTAAACCCTATAATTTTGACCTGAATTAGCCCTAAAACTACAAATAAGATGAATACTTCCGTTTGTGCTATAATTTCTTCCTATGAAGATAAGAGTGTTTACAGCAATCCTTGTTTGCAAGATCGTAAGGGGCCTGGCGAAGCTTTTCGGGCGCGGCTCGAGCCTGCCCGGCAAATTTGCCCTTAAGATCTGCCCGGACATCCTGTCATGCCTTGAGCTTCCAAAGCTCTCGATAGCTGTCACGGGTTCTAACGGCAAGACATCCACTGTCGAGATGATCGCGCACGTGCTTACGAGCAACGGTCTCAAGGTCGCTTACAACAAAGAAGGCTCCAATCAGATCGAGGGCGTTACGACTTTCCTCATCGGTGATTCTACGATGAAGGGCAAGGTAAAGAGCGATGTCGTTCTTCTTGAAGCAGACGAGAGATACGCAAGACACACATTCAAGTTTTTCCATCCTAAGTTCTTTGTGATCAACAATCTGTATAGAGACCAGATGACCAGAAACGGCCATCCCGAGTGGATCAAGAGCATCATCTCACAGGCAATATACGATGACATGACATTGATCCTGAATTCTGATGATCCGCTGGTCGCAAGCTTCGGCAAGGACAGGGAAGGCACGATATATTTCGGCGCAGGCATTCTCCCAGGCGATACATTGATCCATGAAGGCATCTACGATGACGGCAAGTATTGCCCCATCTGCAAAAAGCCCATGACGTATGAGTATTACCATTACAATCACATCGGCAAGTTCAAGTGCTCGTCCTGCGGTTTTGCAAGACCGAAGATCGACCACAGGCTTACCGCCACTAAGGAAGCTGACGGCAAGGCTTCGATCACTATCGATGACAAGTATGAGATCCCCGTATTCTTTACGGGCATCTACCACTGCTACAACACACTCGCTGCATTTACGGCTTCGGTCGCTTTGGGCATCGGGCCTGAGAAGGCTGCTGAATCCTTAGGCGGATATATCCTCAAGTCAGGCCGTATCTCAGACTTTACGCTTGGCAAGACTGAAGGAAGACTGCTTCTCTCAAAGCACGAGAACTCGATATCCTATGACCGTTCGATCGATGTAGTAGTAGGTGATAAGCGCAGAAAGAGCGTGATGATAATAGTCGATGCGATAAGCCGCAAGTACTATACTTCTGATTCGAGCTGGCTGTGGGATATTAATTTCGAGAAGTTCAAGGATGCTGACATTGACAAGATCATTCTCGCGGGACAGTACTGCGACGATCTGGCCATAAGGTTTGACCTCGCAGGCATCGACAGCGATAAGGTCAAGGTCTTTGAGACCGTTCCTGAAGCAGCTGAATTCTGCAAAGATCTCGACTCGTTCCTGTATGTCATCACATGCTTCTCCGACAAAGAGAAGATCCTCTCGATCGTGACAAGGAGGGAACTCGCATGAGCGTTAAGATCCTTTACCTTTATCCCGATTTTATGAGCCTTTACGGCGACAACGGCAACGTCAGGATCATCACAAGAAGGCTTGAAGACCAGGGCTTTGACGTAGAGATCACGAAGAAGACCATCACCGATGATCTGAGCTTTGAAGGCTTCGATTTTGTTTACATGGGTTCGGGCTTCGAGTCCAACAGGAATCTTGCCGCTGCCCATATGAATAAGTTCAAGGACGGCTTTGTTAAAGCCATTGATGACGGCGTGCCGATGCTCTTTACGGGCAACAGCTACGACATCTTAGGCAAGGGCATTACCGCTTCTGACGGCACATTCATTGAAGGCCTCGGCATCTTCGATTACACCTTCAAGGAGCAGCTCGAAAAGCGTTACACCGGCGACGTTATCTTAGAAGATCCTGAGACAAAAGAGCGCTATGTAGGCTTTGTTAACCGCGCGGGCACACCTGACAATGAAGACGGCCTGATCTGCGATGTTATCAAGGTGATCGGCAGCGTTCCTGCGAAGAAGGATATGGCGCGCAAGAATAATCTTCTCGGCATCAGCCTTATCGGCCCCGTGCTCCTCAAGAATCCGAAGATCGCCGATACGATCGTGGAGACGATCTGTAAGCGCAGCGGCCTGGAATATAAGAAAATAAGCTATCCGCGCTCAGAGAGAAGCCACGAGAAGACAATAAAGGCACTTCTCGAAGCCCAGGCCTGATATCCCTTTTATTTTAATCAAGTCAGTTTTATGGTATCCTTTCTAGTTGGGAGGGATAGGTATGGCTGATACAATCAAATGCCCTAATTGCGGGGCCAATCTCACACTTAATGCTGATACGCAGATGCTCGACTGCCCTATGTGCGGCGCTTCTTTTGAGCCTTCCAAGCTTGATATAGGCGTCGGAGAGCTTGACGGCGGAAGCACTGAGTATTCGGCACAGGAAGCAAAACCGGCAGAACCTGACCAGCCTCAGGCTGAACAGGCTTCATCTGCTCAGGGAGCTCCGGAACAGACTGAATTCATCTGCAATTCATGCGGCGCGAAGCTCGTAACGGATTCTCATACGGCAGCTACATTCTGCGCTTTCTGCGGATCTCCGGCGCTTGTCGGAAAGAGGCTTACGGATACATTCCAGCCCCAGTTCATGATACCGTTCAAGTATTCGAGAGAGTCTGCAGAGGAGGCCTTCGTAAAGTGGGCCGGCAAGGGCAAGTGGACACCGTTCGGATTCGTTTCAAAGAAGAATGTAGCCAAGATGACGGGACTTTATGTACCGTTCTGGCTTTTCGATATCAAGGCAACGCTCGATATCCAGGGAACAGGCGATAAGGTAAGCTACAGCGGCAGTGACCAGATCACTGAGACTTTCGAATTTGAGCGCAAGGGAAATCTCCGCTGGTCAAATGTACCTCTCGACGGCGAGACCAGAGTCGACGATGCTCTCATGGAAGCGATCGAGCCCTTTGACTTCAAGGGATTGATCCCTTACGACTACAGATATCTTCCCGGTTTTTATGCCGACAGATACGACCAGTCGCCTCAGGACCTTTCGGCACGCGCGACAAAGCGCGGTATGGACGGCATTGACAAGGCTATCAAGGAGTCCTTGAAGGGCAAGTACGACAGGTACAGGATCAAGAAGAACTTGAGCAGGATCGACGGCATGGATGCTTATTACGCATTGCTGCCGGTATGGTTCCTATCTTATAAATACCGCAACAAGTTCTACTACTTCACAATGAACGGCCAGACGGGCGAGGTAGCCGGCACGGTACCGGTAAGCCCTGTTAAGAAGATGATGTTCTTCTTCATCGTCTTGGGCATTTTGGCTGTTATCACAAGATTCGTCTTGGGACTTATCATGAGGGGGTTCTGGGGATGAGCGAAATTGATAACACATTGATCGAGAACAGCGGCAAGACCGCCAAGACAAAGCTCTCTGTATTCAGCGAGCTCAACGGAGCTTCCATCGGCGTAGGCATCGGCCTTATCTGCATAATCATCGCAAGCGTAATTTTCTATATCTTCATGAACCTGTCACCGGCTAAGACCGTTAAGGTCATTGACGATGCGGATCTTTTCACGAGCGAGGAATATGATGCTATCGAAGACGCTGCAAAGAAGCTCTCCAAGGAGAAGGACATAAGCGTCGTTGTGGTTACGACCAGAAATAAGGGCAAGAAATATTCCAATTCTGATGAGGACGAGAAGAGATTTGCCGAAGATTTTTACATGGACCACGTCAAGACTGTTCCGCTTCAGAATAACTCAGGCGTATGCATCCTTATCGATGTCACTTTAGATGAACCCGGACAGAGATTCTTCTGGCTCTACACTTACGGAACGGCTCATTTCGCAGTCGATGATGACCAGTGCATGAGCATCTTCAGAAGATATTCATCCATGCTTGGCAGCGGTGAATACGGAACAGCCATAGAGCGCATTACGGAAGACCTGGATGATTACAACTACCAGTCTTATGCTGCGATCGTATTCTTTACGATCGTCATTCCTGTCGGACTTTCTTTTGTTACGACACGTGCGGCTTCACCTAAGAGAAGACTCGACAGGGTTCCTGCGATAAGCACTTATACGGGAGACAATGTTAACGCCGTTCAGAAGAGCGATAAGTTCCTGAAGAGGAAAGTTGTCCATATGTCCGACGGCGGCGGAGGCGGCGGTTTCTCCGGAGGCGGCTTCTCCGGCGGCGGTGGAGGTTTCTCCGGTGGCGGCGGAGGCGGCTTCTCCGGCGGTGGCGGCGGACGCTTCTGATGTGATAGAATATCGCGTAAATTTCAAATAGCGAAGGATTTTTATGATCAGTATTGTCGTGCCTGCCTACAACGAAGGCGAACACATCTACGGGAATCTCAAGATAATCGACGAGGCGCTTAAGGCGTTCTGTTCTGACTATGAGATCATCGCAGTCAACGACGGCAGCAAGGACAATACAGGTGAAGAGATAGCCCGCGCAGCAGCTGATTTTCCTGCCATCAAGGACTTCGGTTATGAGACTAACCGCGGCAAGGGCGGTGCGGTAAGCTGGGGCGCCATCAACAGCAAGGGTGATGTCGTCGGCTTTATCGATGCCGACCTGGATCTTTCACCTGATCTTATCCACGGGTACGTTGAAGCTCTTGTAAACAACAGTGCCAATGTGGTTATCGGCTCAAAGATGCACAAGGATTCCAAGCTCGAATACCCGTTCAAGCGCAAAGTTGTTTCCTTCTGCTACTTCATCATGCTCAAAGTCTTGTTTGGCCTCAAGTGCCACGATACGCAGACAGGCCTTAAGTTATATGACGGTGATCTCATAAGAGAGATCGCACCATTAAGAAAGATCGAAGGATATGCCTTTGATATCGAGCTTCTTGCCCTGGCTTCAAAGAAAAAGGCCAAGATCATTGAGATGCCCGTCGTTTTGAACTATTCCAGAGGCGAATCCTTCGGCAGGATCAAGTTTAAGGATGTCTGGAAAATGTTCACGGACACCTGGAAGATCTGGTGGAACTTAAGGATCCGCAAGACGTATTTCAAGTAAATTCAAAGCCTGTTCTCAGTCCGGGAACAGGTTTTTCTTTGCCCTGTCAGGCTCAATGCAGATTGCCACACTTTTTCGGGCAAACTAACTCCGAATTGTAATATTTTACAGAGGATAAAACCAAAGTGTTTTGATATACTTAGAAACGGTGACAAAACCTGCTTTGATATTATCAAGGCTCGAAAGGGATAAACTGGAAGTGACGATCAATAAGAGGATTACGGAATACACGCTCGTGAAGGAGTTATTTGTTCGCGGGCAGGACATTATTCTCAGTCCCAAGACTAAAGTATTAAAGACATTCATGCAGCACGGTGAGACATCCGTGTATGCCCACAGTCTCGCTGTAGCTAAGTACAGCCTTCTTTTCGCGCAGTTCCTCGAGAAGACCTTCAGGATGAAGCTCGATAAGGACAGCCTTGTAAGAGGCGCGCTTCTTCACGACTATTTCCTTTACGACTGGCACGTCATGGGCAAGGGCAAGAGGACTCACGGCCTTACCCATCCGCGTACGGCTATGAATAATGCCCACAGAGACTTCGGGCTTAACGATCTTGAGAAGGATATCGTCCTTAAGCATATGTTCCCGATCACGCCCATCCCGCCGAAGCACCGCGAGAGCTTTATCGTTGATATCGCTGACACATGGTGCGCTATCTGCGAGGCTTTGAAGATCGACATTTCTTCTTTTGTCATCCGCCGCGTTAACTTCCATATCGCGCTCGCAAGCGGTCACTATACACTCGGAGAGAACGTCACAAATCTCGTTCCCCTCGTCAAGCCGGAGTTTGCAGCAGAGGCATAAAGCCTTTATACTTCCGGTATGCGTATCGAGAATCTCACAACCTTGATCTACATTACCAGGGGCAGCGACTGTCTCTTTATCCGCAAGACCAGAAAAGGCGACATGAACCTCGACAAGTACCTTGGCATCGGCGGCCACTTTGAGTCTGACGAGACGGCCGAAGAGTGCGTTTTAAGAGAACTCTCGGAGGAAGCATCCATTCCTTCTTCTGCGCTTAATGATTTCAGTTACAGAGGACTCATCACATTCATCTCATCTGAATATCCCACGGAGTATATGCACGTGTTCAGTGCGGCTGTTGCACCTGACTTTGAGCTCCCGGAGCGCGCCTGCGACGAAGGCGAGCTTTGCTGGGTGCCGCTGTCAGAGATAGATAAGCTCCCCATCTGGGAAGGCGACAAGATAATGTTCGACTATCTGTTTGGTTCCCACAAGGATACGGGATTCTTTACCATGAAGTTCCGCTATGAGGGTGCTAGGCTCGCGGAGCATGAGGAAAAGAGCTGGTAAATACTCTGTTGCTTAAAGTGCAGGGTATGTGATATATTACCCACAGAAAATCTTAAGAAAGGCGGCTCTCCTATGCATTGGATAACAATCAACATTCATCTTATGTTTGGTTCCATCAAGGCGACCTATGGGAGAAGTCTGCCTGTTTGTAGGAAATAAACACCTTAAATCCAATCTAAATCACGGCTTCTCCTTTCCTCAAAACGGTTAAAGGAGATTTTTTATTTATGTCTAAGTTAAACATCAAAAAACAGCTTAATCTGCTGTATATATCGAACTTCCTGTTCAACATTCCCATCGCCGGCGCGGCATGGGTCCTGCTGCTTGTGTCAGACGGTTATTCGCTGATACAGGTGGGTTTTGCAGAGACTGTCTTTCACATCGTAAGCCTTTTGGCAGAGATCCCGTCAGGCATGTTCGCCGACGTCATGGGCCGCAAGAAAAGCCTCATGGTCAGCTGTATCATGACGATGCTCTCGGCGGCCGTCAGAGGCTTTATTCCGGGCTTTGGCGCTGTGTGCGTGTCGGTAGGATTAGCGGCGTTGTCGTATAACTTTATCTCGGGCAGTGACAGCGCGCTCGCGTACGATTCGCTGGCAGAAGAGGGCCAGACCTCTAAGTACGATAAATATATTTCGACGCAGACCGCGATCTACAGGATCTCAAACGGCATCGCGACACTGTTTGCCGGTGTAGCTGTGATCATGGGGACACGTAACGCGCAGATCCTCTCGCTCGGCATCTCGCTTGTCAACCTGATCTTCCTCATGTTCCTGCACGAGAACAAGGTCATCCTCAAAAAGAGCGGTGATTCTATTGGCAAGCGCATCAAGGATGTGTTCAAGGGCAGCGTCGGATTTTTGAAGGGCAATAAGACTGTCGCAGGTCTCATCTTCAGGAACGCGCTTGTCGGCGGTATAGACGTACTTCTGCTGTTCTTCCTGCAGGCCAAGCTCCCTATGACCGGCATACCCGACTGGAGCCTGGGACCGTTGCTTTTCATCATGTCCATGGGAGGCATCTTAGGTGCACTGGCAGCTCGAAAAGTTAAGAAGACGACACTCGGTAAGCTCTTTGTCTTCTGCATCCTCCTGGCCCTGATAGGACTTGCGAGCGAGTTTACGGGCATCTGGTATGTCATGACTTTCGGAGGGTTGCTTACGGCCTTTGCCGATGACCTTTTGCAGATACGATCTGACATCGCGCTTAACCAGATGGTCCCCGCAGAGCAGCGCGCCACACTGATTTCCGTCAATTCATTCTGCTTCTCGTGCATCATGATCGTGATGTCACCGCTGGCAGGGGTTATATTCTCGTTGTAATGCAAGAAAAATAACCCCGGTAACAATAGGCGAACGGCCGTAGTTACCGGGGTTGTTTTTTGCAATTCTTTACTGGCTGTTGCGATAGATATTCAGCATGTCGTCTTCGTTCAAGACTCTTGCCGAGCCCATCTCGCCGCCGACGCCGACTGCGCACTTGTGGGCCATTATCGCAAGGTCGTCGCCGCTTGCGGTGATGCCGAGTTCGCGGAGATTTGTAGGCATGTTGATCGAACGGTAGAAGGCTTCCATAGCCTCGATGCCCTTTAATGCGATCTCTTCGTCAGTGCCTTCGTCTGCGACATCCATGACGTTGATGGCGAACTTCTTGAAGCGCGGCAGGCAGTTCTTGTAAACGTATCTTGCCCAGCTGCCCCAGATGGCTGCAAGGCCTGCACCGTGAGCAACGTCATAAAGACCGCCGAGCTCGTGCTCGAGCTTATGGGTCATCCAGTCGCCGCCGTCATTGCCGCAGCCTGTAAGACCGTTATGCGCGAGGCTTCCTGCCCACATAACTTCTGCGCGCGCATCGTAGCTATTAGGATCGTCGCGGAGAATGATGGCATTCTTCTTTACTGTGCGGAGGAGTCCTTCTGCGAGTGCATCGGTGATCTCCATATTGCCGCCCTGCGTGAAATATCTTTCCATGGTGTGCATCATGATGTCGGTGCATCCGCAGGCTGTCTGATAATCCGGCAGTGTCATGGTGAGCTCGGGGTTCATGATCGCAAATCTCGGACGCGAATAATCGCTGCTGTAGCCGCGCTTTACGAGGCCGTCTTCCTTGGTGATGACTGAAGAGTCGCTCATCTCGCTGCCTGTTGCCGCGATCGTCAGGATGACGCCGAGAGGGAGGCATCCTGTTGCCTGGCGCTTATAGTCGTAGAAATCCCAGACATCGCCACCGTTGGCTACGCCGTAACCGATCGCTTTTGCAGAATCGATAGCGCTTCCGCCGCCGACTGCGAGGAGGAAGTCAACGCCTTCTTTCTTGCAGAGCTCGATGCCTTCGTAAACAAGTCCGAGGTGAGGATTCGGGACAGCGCCGCCAAGCGTTACATAGCTGATGCCTGCTTCGTCGAGCGTGTCAGTTACGCGCTTCAAAAGCCCCGAACGCACGACGCTTCCGCTGCCGTAATGGATGAGGATCTTGGTGCCGCCGAATTCCTTGATGAGCTCGGCAACCTTGGATTCCGTGCCCTTTCCGAAAACAACTTTTGTGGGGGTGTAATACTTGAAATCAAACATACTGTCACGCTCCTTTCGCTGATACTAATATTTAATCACATGCGTGCTGAGCTTGCTTGCATTAATCGTTTGTTTTTTATCGCATTAACGACCAAACGTTGCGCCTTGAATATAGCCTTGGGATTAATTAGAATTAACTTCGATGTGCGCTTGATTTTCGCGCTTCTACGGCTCTTCAAAACCGGGAGGATAATATGAGAAATACCAAAAGATTTACTGCGGTCATATTAGTCATGGCAATGGCTTTGTCCGTTATGTTTACGGGCTGCGGCTCTCCGGGAGCTCCTCAAATGAAGGTATCTATTGAAGGGTACGAGTTTTCGCCGGGCTGTAAGGTCAGCGATATCCTGGATGCGGGCTTTACGTTCGCAGATACCGATCACGTTAGTACAATGATGAAGGAATCTCCGGTGATCCCGGGAAGAACAGTCGTCACGGGCGGTCTTTACATCTTCAGAAACGGCGAGCCTTCCCATGTGGCTGTCTATGTTTACAACAAGTCGGTCAACGACATGGACTTCAAAGACTGCAGTGTTTATTCGTTCAAATACGATGCGGGCGTGTACGCGCAGGACGCGGCCGACGACAACTGCCTCAAGGTGTTGTTCAACGGCATCGACATGCGCTTTACAGATAGGAAATCTGTCATCGAAGCGCTTGAAGATCAGGGCTACCATTTTAACAACGACAAGAAAGAAGACTTCTTTAAAGACGGCGATGCTTATTCTTCATCTCTCATCACGGCTACCAATACTTCGGGATGTTTCCTGACAGTAACCAACGATTACAACTACGAATCCGGCACGAGATTCGTAAACGGCTTCGAATGTAAGCTTAAGGTCAGCTACGACACGAGCGACGCCTGATCTTGCAGGGGAGAATGGCATGTAACATTGTTACAAAGCGCGTTTTTCAAGGTCCGGAAGGCAATTTCCGGGCCTTTTGCATCTTCCGGGAAAATGTTTACATTTTTAATCTATTGCTTTAATTTTTCTTTTTAATATACTGAATGTACTAAAGTGCATTCATGAGGTGGCTATGAAAAAGAACGAACGCAAGGATCTTGTTACCAACATCTATACGGCAGACCCTTCTGCACACGTATTCAACGGCAAGATCTACATCTATCCTTCACACGACGAAGACCTTGATATTCCCGAAGATGACGACGGCGAACAGTACGTCATGAAGGACTATCACATTCTCTCCATGGATTCGCTCGACAGCGAGTGCGTGGACAACGGCGTCGCAATCAGCGAGGACGACATTCCGTGGGTTTCCAGACAGCTCTGGGCTCCTGATGCGATCTACACGAACGGCAAGTATTATCTTGTTTTCCCTGCAAAGGACAAGGACGATATCTTCAGGATCGGCGTTGCCGAATCCGATTCACCTGTAGGCCCCTTCAAGCCGCAGGATAACTACATCCAGGGCAGCTACAGCATTGACCCTGCAGTCCTCCTTGATGATGACGGCAGGATCTGGTGCTACAACGGCGGTCTCTGGGGCGGCCAGCTCGAAATGTGGCAGTCCGGCTCATTCAATCCCAATGAGCGCCGTCCGGAAGGTGATGAGAAGGCTCTTGGCGCATTGGTTGCAGAGTTCACACCTGACATGACAGCTTTCAAGTCTGCTCCCAAGATGATCACTATCCTCGATGAGAACGGCGAGCCCATCAAGGCCGGCGATGAGGACAGAAGATATTTCGAAGATCCTTGGATGCACAAGTTCAACGGCAAGTATTATTTCTCATACTCAACAGGCACGACACACTACCTCTGCTATGCTGAAGGCACTTCACCCGAAGGTCCGTTCACATACAAGGGAAGGATCATGGAGCCTGTTATCGGCTGGACAACACACCACTCCATCGTCCAGATCGACGGCGAATGGTATCTCTTCTATCACGATGCAAAGAGATCCGGCGGATGCTCACACAAGAGATCTGTTAAGTTCACCAAGCTGAACATCGCAGAAGACGGAACGATCGAGAAGATCTACCCCTACGATCACGAGTGATCAACAACTGATGAATTCATTGCCGCCTTGCGTTTCGCAAGGCGGTTTTGATTATAAGGAGGTGAAATATGAAGAAGTCCGTAATCGCAATCATTATTGTCTTTGCAATGCTGCTTTCATCCTGCGGTACACAGACAAGCGGCAGGAAAAAAGTTGACGATGATGATGTAGAAGTCGAAGAAGAGGAAGAGACAAAACGCAAGAAAGAAGAAACTTCCGAAGAGACAACCGAGGAAACGACCGAAGAGACTACTGCGGAAGAGACCACCACCACAAAGGCATCCATGACCATCGATGAGATCTACGATGTTCTCAAAGCAGCCGGCCAGGATGAAGGCTACAAGACAAGCAACAAGACTGATACTGAAGGCGAACTGCTTAATGTTACAGGAAATCTGAGCTTCGTTCCTTATTACTGCTGGAGCGTATACGAATTCAAGCCTGATTCTGAGATCCTTCCCCAGCTGGTCGTAGGTGCCGAATTCACTTTCCCGACATCTGACACCGAATCAACTTCAGGCACAGTCGCCGCAATCAACGGACGCTTCGTTCTCACCTTGTATGAGGTGGATGAAGAGGTTAAGGAATACAATTATCTGGCACCTTATACTATTCCGACTGCCCAGGCAGTTTATGATGCTTTCGTAGGGCTTGATCTTTAAGCGTGATTGATAACTGAATAACTGAAGGAGCTGTATCAGAAGATGCAGCTTCTTTTTTTTGCACTGCCCGAAAATGCTTTATAATTGTTAATATAATTTCCGGCCGTGAGGGGATATCAAATGATCGACAATTACATGAAAGTTAAAGGCATCAAGGCCTACGCAAAAGATCTGAACAGGCTTGATTACTCGAAGAAAGATCCTGATATTTCTGAAGTCTTTGATGTGTCCTACATTGAGGACGAAGACCCCTGGCATATGCTAGATGTTTACCTTAAGAAGGACGGCAGTGTAAAGCCGATCCTCATCGACATTCACGGCGGCGGTTTTATTACTCACGACAAGGATGTCGATGAGCTTTTCTGTAATGCGATGGCGGGCAGGGGCTTTGTTGTTTTCTCGTTGAATTACAGCCTGATCTATCCCGAATGCGATTTCTTCGATCAGGTCTCGGACATAGATAACGCGGTCAGATGGATCATAAGCCACGCGGCAGAATACGAGGCTGATGCCGGTAACATTTTTATCGCAGGTCATTCTTCGGGCGGCGTAAACAGCTTGACCGAATGCCTTCTCTGTCTTGATGAGAAGATGCGTGAAGACTATAAGATCGCACCTCGAGACTACAAGTATAAAGGCCTGATCTTAGATTGCGGACTGATGCAGTTTTACAAGAAGAGCATCGCCTATAACGGCATGCGCAAAATGATCTTCCCCAAAGGATATGAGACAGATAAGAGATATCCGTATCTCGTGTTTGAGAATAATGAATCACTTAAGCTTTTGCCTGAGACTATCCTCATCACAAACCGCAAAGACGAGCTTAAGGGAATGACTTTTTATTTCCAAAAACTGCTCGAAAAGAACGGCGTCTCCAACACATTGTCAGACCGGGGTCCTGAAGGCCATATGGGCATTATTTTCGAGCCTTTTTCAGAGAGCGGAATCAAGCTGCTCGACAGCATCAGCGGACAATTGAGATAAACCGAAGTCAAATTGATATCCGTCATTGAGAACTCTACTTATATCAAATATAATTGTAGAGGTGTTTCTCGGGGATACCCGATGAAAAATGAATATGAAAGGATATCAACACTATGAAGATCGGATGCGTAAAAGAGATCAAGAACAACGAATTCCGCGTAGGCCTCACACCTGACAACGTCAGAGCTTACATCGCTGCCGGACACCACGTTTACATCGAAAAGGGCGCAGGTGTCGGTTCAGGATTTGCAGACACAGAGTATGTGGAAGCCGGAGCTTCCCTTATCGACAATGCCGCAGATATCTGGGCGCTTGTTGACATGATGGTCAAGGTAAAAGAGCCGCTTCCGGAAGAATATCCGCTCTTCAGAGAAGGACTTATCCTCTACACATATCTTCACCTCGCAGCTGACAAAGAGCAGACTGATGCTCTTCTCGCAGGCAAGGTAAATGCAGTCGCATATGAGACGCTCCAGGAGAAGGATGGATCGCTCCCTTGCCTCGCTCCTATGAGCCAGATTGCAGGACGTCTTTCCATCCAGGAAGGCGCTAAGTACTTAGAGAAGAAGTTCGGCGGAGAGGGCATCCTCCTCGCAGGCGTTCCCGGTACACCTAAGGCTAATGTCGTTATCCTCGGTGGCGGTACGGTAGGTATGAACGCTTGCAAGATCGCTGTCGGCATGGGTGCTAATGTCACTATCCTCGACGTTAACCTCAAGAGACTTGAAGAGCTCGACAACAGATTCGGCTCTCACATCCAGACTCTCGTTTCCAACGATACAAATGTCGAGAGAGCAGTTAAGACAGCTGACCTCGTTATCGGTTCAGTCCTTATCCCCGGCGGTTCTACTCCGAAGCTCTTCAAGAAGAAGTATCTCCCTGAGATGAAGAACGGCGCGGTATTCGTAGACGTCGCTATCGACCAGGGCGGATGCGGTGAATCTTCACATGTTACAACGCACGACGATCCTATCTATGTTGAGGACGGCGTTGTTCATTACTGCGTAGGCAATATGCCCGGTGCTGTTCCGAGAACAAGTACTATCGCTCTTACAAATGCTACACTCCGTTACGGTCTCCAGATCGCTGCAGCTGGTCTTGAGGAAGCATGCAAGAGCAGCCCTGTTATCGCTTCAGGCGTTAACTGCTATGCAGGTAAGATCACGAATAAGAATGTTGCTCTCGCATTAGGCTATGAGAATACAGATCTTAACGATCTCATCTGATCAACTATTTAATTTGGAGGCACTCAAATGGCTTTTTGTATAAAATGCGGTTCCCCTCTGGAGGAAGGCAACAGATTCTGCGATAATTGCGGCGCTCCGGTCGCCTGGACAGAACCTGCTGCAGCGGTGAACACATCGCCGCAGACTGCTCCCGCGCCCGTACCTGTACCGGCACCGGTACCTGCTCCTGCAGCCGTGCCTGTTGCACCCGTGCCGATGCAGGCACCTGTGCCCGCAGTTTCCAATTACGCTACTGCTAACGCTTTGGCAGAGCTGGACCGCATGATCGGATATTTCATCCAAAAACAAAATGCGTATGACGAGTACGATGCCATAATAGAAGAACTCAAATCGAAGAGAGTACAAAATGCAAATCTTCCGAGCGGCGTAGGTTTTACGGTAACCGGTGCCGTCTGTATGGGAATGAGTATCATCTTCATGGTTGTTGCCTGGTTTTCTTATTATGTTTTTTCAAGCGCCAGACTTCTTTTGACTGACCGCACATCTTCAAAGCTTGATAACGGCTTTGCCTGGTGGATGATCGGCCTTTCGGTTTTGCTGGTTGGCGGAATAACGATGTTTGTCATCGGATTGATCCGTCAGGGTAAAAGAAGGAGAATGACCAGAGAAAGCAAGGAACAGGCCGGCGAGGATGCATACTCAAGATTAGGTCAGCTTATCGGTGAACTGAATTCGTTTTACATGAACTTCGGGTATTGCCAGACAGGCTCTTATTATACGAACCCTAAGATCCTGAAGCTTTTAAAGGATAAGATCTTATCCGGACGCGCGTATACAATACCTGATGCGATACAGATACTTCATCGCGATGCCCGCATTTCGGCCCAGCAAATAGCGAATTATATGAATTCCACTCTGGCTGATTATTCGGCTTACGGCGATCTGAAGGCACCGTTCTTTCCTGCCACGCATTTTTGTGTGGTATAAAGCAGACCAATTATTTACTTATTTAGAGAAACGGGGATCTGATCCCCGTTTTTTCTTTTAATTCAAATTTGATTTTCGATTTGTTCACACCGCGAAAACACCAAGGAAATTTGAGGGGCGTAGTATTAGGTCATAAGGTTATTACATTGTTTGGAAAAAACGGAAAAGGAGGGAGATATGATTTTCGATCTGGCAAGATACAAAGATGAACAGATAACTTACGATGACAATAAACAGAAGATCGACGACGAGAAGATATTCCTTTTGGGAGTGCGCATCAAGGCTGATATGGTCGAGCTTCTCCTCAACGGAATCAAAGCTAAAAATATAAAGGTAAAAAAGCTCGATGCTTCTGAAAATTCCAACTACGGAGTGATAAATGTGGTAGCAGCTTCAGCGCTTGCCGACTGGGGATTTGAGCTCAAAGAACCGTACGAGATAGGCAAGGAGCCCTTGTCACCCGAAGAAGAGATCGCTGAAGCAAAGGGCAAGCTCGCCGGCACCAAATTCAACAAGGTGGAATACGGCGAGACCAAGATCTTAAAGAAGACCATCGCAGATTTCAGGATGGGCAACTCTAAGAATAAAGAAGAAGCCTATATCGCGGCACTGCAGGACGATATAGACGCCTTCAGGGACCAGCTGAATAACGAGCTCAATGCTTTCCCTGCACCGACCAGAGAGATGATCATGATGACGATTCTCGACAGGTTCCACAACTGGGAAAAGAGCAACTGGGAAAACGACAGATGGTCATAAGATAGAACAATTTCCTCCTCCCAAGAGTATTTAGCCATAAAGCCCCTTCCGCGAGCTGTGCGGAAGGGGTTCTTTTTGCCAGTACTAAATCATCAAGAATAATTGGTAGCATGAAGAGCACTTCTGATATAAAATCTGTGCTTGGAAAAGAAATCTTTTAGGGACAGGATAATGAAAAGAAAACTCATCACATCATTACTTTGCGTGTCACTGATATTAAGTCTCGCAGGATGCGCAAAGCAAACGGATAACACGACAGCGCCTGCTGCAAAAGCTACTGATGCCGTGGTCAATATGGTGAGCAATACTTATCTTGAAGGATACGATACCTTCGAAGTCACTTCTCCTGACGTTGTTGACGGAGTCTGGGTAGACGATATCTCTAATACCAAGTTAGGTGATAACAGCTCTCCTGAGCTTTCCTGGCAGCCTGTAGAAGGCGCGGAAGAATATGTCATCTACATGGTCGACAGAAACTCGAAAGGATTCCTGCACTGGAAGTCAGGAGGGATAAAAGAGACAAGTCTCCCCAGAGGATGGGCGCCCAAGGATCTTGAATATAATGGTCCTCATGTAGGTCACGGATATACCCATATGTACGACATTTATGTCATTGCTCTCAAAGCACCTGTAGATAAGATCGACGGAGCCGTTAACTGCAATAACGGAAGGCTCGCGGAATTCATCGAGAGCCTTAATACTGACAGCGACGGAAACACCGGAAACATCATATCTTACGGCGTGGTATCAGGCACATTCACTGACGCGAGATTCAGGGATGAGGAGCCGACCGGAGCTTATAACAAGTAAATTATCCCGTTTTTGCCGAGCGTGATTTTTTCGTAGTTAATACCTTAAGTATCTCTATATATTCTGAAGTCAGATGTGAAGGATGGATGGAGTTCGGAAGGATATAACCGATCTCCATGTAATCATCTACCTTAAGCTTTTTTGCAATGATATTAGGTCCGTTCAGTTCTTCATTGATGACGCCGCTGCAGATGGTGTATCCGTTAAGACCGATCAGCATGTTAAAGAGCGTCGCGCGGTCCAGCACCACCAGTTCCTTATCGCAGTCGACGGTGCTTAAGATCTCCTCGGAAAAGTAGAATGAGTTATGGCTGCCCTGTTCGTAAGAAAGCCTCGGGTAGGGCTTGAGATCATCTAATGTGAGATATTTCTTCTTGGCCAAAGGTGAATTCTTTCCGATGAAGACGTGGGGCTCTGCCTTGAAGAGCGGAGTGAACGAGAGGTTGTTATCGCGCAGTGTTTTGGTGATAACTTCTTCGTTGAATTTATTTAGATAGAGGATGCCGATCTCGCTTCTTAAGTGTGATACGTCGTCAATGATGTTGAAGGTCTGCGTCTCTCTCATGTGAAATTCATACTTATCCGCCCCGCTTCTTTTAAGCAGCTCTACAAATGCTTCGACTGCGAATGAATAGTGCTGCGCGGACACGAAAAACTTGAGCTTGCCTGACTGCTTTCCCTTGTAGCGTTCTTCTATGAGTGTCGTCTGGTCTAATACCTGCCTTGCATAACCTAAGAATTCTTCGCCCTCAGACGTGAGCTTGATGCCCTTATTGGATCTCATGAAGATCGTGATGCCGTACTCGTTCTCAAGCTCTCTTATGGCGGCCGTAAGGCTCGGCTGGGCAATGAAGAGCTTCTTTGCAGCACTCGTGATATTGCCTTCTTCTGCAACGGTTACAACGTATTGAAGCTGTTTATAGGTCATCTGACAGACACTCCTCATGAATAGATTGCATTTGCATTATATCTCTTGCCATAGATTTTATCTATGGACAAGCAAAGGATATTTGTATTTTACCTATTGACTTGGTAGGTCTATACTCCGAGACAACAAAATATCGAATCCGTGGAGGAATAGAAAATGAATACATCAGTTATCGGTTATCCGAGAATAGGAAAAGACAGGGAACTCAAGTTCGCATCGGAGAAGTTTTTCGCAGGTGAGATAGATGAGGCTGCACTTCAGGAAGTCGCAAAGACTATCAGAAGAGATGATCTCCTTAAGCAGAAAGAAGCAGGGATCACATATATATCTTCCAATGATTTCTCTTTCTACGACAACGTTCTTGATACAGCATTCCTTTTTAACGTTATCCCTCAGAGATATAAGGATCTCGGGCTTTCCGGGCTTGAGACTTATTTCGCTCTCGCAAGAGGATATCAGGGCGAGAAGGGCAACGTTAAGGCTCTCGCAATGAAGAAGTGGTTTAACACCAATTACCACTATCTCGTACCTGAGATCGATGACGATACAGTCATCAGCCTGGTAGGCAAAAAGCCTGTTGAAGAGTTTATCGAAGCCAAGGAATTCGGCGTTGATACAAAGGTCGCTCTCGTAGGTCCTTTCACGTTCTTAAAGCTTGCTAAGTTTACGGGCTCCAAGAAGATCGCAGATGTATCTTCAGCACTTACAGAAGAATATGTAAAGCTCGTAAAGCTCCTTGCATCAGTCGGCGCAGGCATCATCGAATTTGACGAGCCTTATCTCGTAAGAGATCTTGGCAGTGACGACATCGAACTGTTCAAGAATATCTATAACGAGATCCTTGCAAATAAGGGCGGCGTCAAGATCCTTTTGCAGACATACTTCGGTGATATCAGAGACATTTACGGTGAAGTTATCAAGCTTGATTTTGATCTCATCGGCCTTGATTTTGTGGAGGGAAGAAAGACTTTAGAACTCGTTAAGACTAACGGTTTCCCGACTGACAAGATCCTCGTCGCAGGACTTGTTAACGGCAAGAATATCTGGAGAAATGATTACAAGAAAACACTCTCAGCATTGAATGAGACCGGCGTTGAGAATGTTGTATTGGGAACATCTTGTTCGCTTCTCCACGTGCCTTACACACTCGTCAGCGAGACCAAGCTTTCTGAAGATTACAAGAAGCATTTCGCGTTTGCAGAAGAGAAGCTCAGTGAGCTTTCAGAGCTTGCATCTATCGCAGGAAGCGATTATGAGAACAGCGATATCTATAAGAATAACCAGAAGCTTTTTGAGGGCCGCAAAGATAGTGAGGATAAGGATGTACAGGCGAAGGTCGCTGCGATCACGGACGCAGATTATGTGAGGCTTCCTGTTTTCGAGGAACGCGAGAAGATCCAGAAAGAGATATTGAATCTTCCGCTCTTCCCGACGACAACGATCGGTTCTTTCCCGCAGACAGCTGATGTCAGAAAGAACAGACAGGAATTCAAGAAGGGCCTTAAGTCTAAGGAAGAATATGTCGAGTTCAACAAGCAGAAGATCGCGGAGTGCATCAAGCTCCAGGAAGAGATCGGTCTGGATGTTATCGTGCATGGTGAGTATGAGCGTAACGACATGGTCGAGTACTTTGGCGAGCACCTGAACGGCTATGTTTTCACAGAGAAGGCATGGGTTCAGTCCTACGGTACGAGAAACGTTAAGCCGCCGATCGTCTGGGGCGACGTGTCAAGAAAAGAGCCCATCACTGTAGAGTGGTCGAAGTTCGCTAAGTCCTGCACAAACAAGCCCGTTAAAGGCATGCTCACAGGCCCCGTAACGATCCTCAACTGGTCATTCCCGAGAGAGGATATCTCCATCAAGGAGAGCATCCTGCAGATCGCTCTTGCGATAAGGGATGAGGTCCTTGATCTCGAGGCTAACGGCATCAACATCATCCAGATCGATGAGGCAGCTCTTCGTGA
Organism: Clostridiales bacterium; assembly: GCA_017554745.1. Lineage (GTDB taxonomy): Bacteria > Bacillota > Clostridia > Saccharofermentanales > Saccharofermentanaceae > Saccharofermentans. The sequence continues at coordinate 99,365 of JAFZHS010000007.1, forward strand.
GAAGCTCCCGCTCAGAAAGAGCGACTGGTACAGCGAATACTTAGACTTCACGATCCCTGCATTCAGACTCGTTCACAGCAAGGTAAAGCCTGAGACACAGATCCATACTCATATGTGCTACAGCGAATTCACGGATATCATTCCCGCGATCGACGCAATGGACGCTGATGTTATCACATTTGAAGCTTCACGCTCGGATCTCCAGATCCTTGATTCGCTCAAAGAGAATAATTTCAAGACTGAGGTAGGCCCCGGTGTCTATGATATCCACAGTCCCCGCGTTCCTTCAGTCGAGGAGATCGTCAACGCGCTCACAAAGATGAGAGCAAAGATCGAAGATAAAAAACTCTGGGTAAATCCGGACTGCGGCCTTAAGACCAGAGGCGTGGAAGAGACTGTTAAGAGTCTTAAGAATCTTGTTGCTGCTGCAAAGCAGATCAGAGGATAAGTCATGAAAGTATCACAGGTTTACAACACGAAAAGAAGTCTCTCGTTCGAGATCTTTCCGCCCAAGAAGGATACGGAGCTTCAGAACATCGACGAGACTTTGGAAGTCCTGGCTGAGCTTAAGCCTGACTTCATCAGCGTGACCTTCGGCGCAGGCGGATCGTCCAACTGCAACAGGACGATCGAGCTTGCCAAGAAGATCAAGTATGAATACAACATCGAGCCTGTGGTGCACCTCACATGTCTTCACTACGATAAGAATGAGATCGACGAGTTTGCCAAGGTGCTCAAGTACGAAGGCATAGAAAACATTCTCGCGCTGCGCGGAGACCCGAACCCGAACGTGGGCGCCAAGGATGATTTCCGTCACTCGTCAGATCTCATTTCCTACCTTAAAGATGACTACGATTTTTGCTTCCTGGGCGCTTGTTATCCTGAGTGCCATCCCGAATCACCAAACACTGTTTCTGAGATAAAGAGCCTCAAGAAAAAAGTAGATGCGGGCGCAGAAGTTTTGTTGTCGCAGCTTTTCTTCGATAACGATATCTTCTACAGATTCCACGAAGAGTGTGAGATCGCAGGCATAGATGTCCCTGTCATTCCGGGAGTAATGCCGGTTATTAACGCGGCGCAGATCAAACGCATGGTGTCTTTGTGCAACGCATCTTTTCCGAAGAGATTCCAGCGTATAATCTCGCGCTACGAAGATAACAAGGAAGCGCTTTTTGATGCCGGCATGTCTTACTGCTTAAGCCAGATAATCGATCTTCTCGTAAGCGACATCAAGGGCATTCATCTTTATACGATGAATAATCCTTTGGTAGCGAGAAGGATATGTGAGGGGATAAAGAATATCATCTAGTTCTCATGTTTTGTGTTTGTTCATTGTGAGTTTGAGGCTGAACTTGAGGCAGTGATCTCGCGTTTTCCCTCAAATCAGATAACTTGACCTGTTTAACTTTTACCATATGCATCTTTTCCTTTGAAAAAATAGACAAAAAGATGCACAAGTTATCGCAATATGCATCTCTCATGAACGGTTATTCTTCAAAAAGATGCATATCGGTCCAAATGTGCATCTTTGGCTAGTGAAAAGACAGCAAAAAGATGCATATGTTCTTGGTATATGCATCTTTTTTAGCATAAAAATCTCTAAAAAGATGCATACTTAAATTCCGCAATAATTCTGAGACCCTCAATGATTGCCGGCTTATGTATGTTTAGCTATATAATGTGTATATGATTTGAAGGGACGCTGTAGTGATGAAAAAACAAATCATAATCAATATCTCTCTTTTTGTCTTGATTATTGTTTTAGCGGTAGTCTCATTGATTTGCTTTGAAAAAGTATATGATTCTAATTTATATGGTGAGTTGAAATTATATTATCGAACGCAAATTACAGACGGCAACATAGATAACCTTCATTGGGATTATGGAAGAGGAGAAGCTCCTGTTGTCGGTGGCGATAAGCTTAATGGATATACAGCATATATTTTTAATGTTTCTGATGAACAGTGCGATGTGATCATAGTCTCAGACAGGAATATTTATGGTGAAAATGTAAGTGTGGATCATTTCAACTCCGATGATGTGAGTAGAGCACAACATCCTTCATCTGAGCAAGTCTATACTTTAAATCTGTGGAAAAGGGAAGTATTTGAATATTCGAAGTTGAGTTCATCAAATCTTTCAAGAAGTGAAAAGCTCTTTCGCTATTGTAATTATGCAATTGCATTGCTATGCATTGTATTAATCTCCGAAAACATCATATATTTTGTGATTAAAAAGAAAAAGCAAATGTCAGCTAAGCATTAGCAATTTGGGTTTCCGGATACAATAGATCTTAGTTCTATGCCGATCATTCCAAATATCGGATAAAGTCTCCTGTTCAGTGTTATAATTCTGAAAAAGCGGAAGCCTTCCGCACAAAGGGGATAACACATGATCACTTATCAGAAGCTTACTAAGGCTCAATTAGACACTTTTATTCAGATGCGCATCAGGCAGCTTAGAGAAGAAGGCGCGACTGAAGATATAGATCTTGTTCCTGCGTTGCTCGATTACTATGAGCGCCATATGGCTGACGGCACGTTTGTATCATGGCTTGCGATGGACGGCGATAAGATCGTCGGTACAAGCGGAATGTCTTTTGTGGAGAAGCCGCCGTATTTCAGCTGCCCGAGCGGCAGGATAGGACTCCTTTCGAGTATGTTTACGGATCCTGATTATCGCAGGATGGGCATTGCAAAAGAGCTGCTTTCGAGAGTTGTAGAAGAAGCAAGGAATTACGGATGCGGATGCGTGCAGATCACAGCATCTGATATGGGCGTGCTCTTGTATACTGATTTCGGATTTAAAAAGAACGGCAACTTTATGCAGTATAATTTCTGATATTTCGGGAGGATATTATGGGGAAGATCGAGAGATATGATGTTAACGATGAATGGGCACACGCAGGGCTCGTAAAGGCCGGAGATTATTGCTTTCTGAGCTATTGCGTCGGCAATATCGGAGGGACTGTCGAAGAGCAGATCAACGTAGCTTTTGACAACATGGAAGAGCGCCTTGCCATGGTCGGTCTGACGCTCGAAAATGTCGTCCAGATGGACTGCCTTTTCAGGGACGTATGGAATATTCCTACAATGGAGAAAGTCATTAAGGAAAGATTTAACGGCCATTATCCCGCGCGCAAATCAATACAGACTGAGTTTGCGCATGTAGGAGGAGAATCAGGCCTTCAGTTCCAGGTGGATTGCGTAGCTTATTGCGGATAAGAGGTAAATAATGAGATTTGCAGAAAGAGAGATAACTTTAAAAGACGGCAGGACATGTATCCTGAAGCCTAATTCGCCTGAATATGCGGAGCAGATGATCAAATATCTGAAAGAGACAGCGGGCGAGACGGCTTTTCTTTTGCGCTATCCGGATGAGATTAATTTCACCTTGGAAAAAGAGCAGGAGATCCTCGGAGGTATTCTTGAGAATCCATATGCGATCATGATGGTCGCTATAGTCGACGGCAGGGTAGCAGGCAACTGCGCCGTTAACGGGATCGGCGGTCAAAGAAGGATCCAGCACCGCTGCTCCATGGCGATTGCGCTCTACAAGGAGTTCTGGGGCCTCGGCATCGGGAGCGCCATGATCGCTTACATGATTGAGCTTGCACGCGAAGCAGGCTGGAAGCAGATGGACCTCGAAGTTGTCGCTGAGAACGAACAGGCTTACAGAGTCTATAAGAAGTGCGGTTTTATCGATACCGGACGCCGTCATAATGCGCTGAAATTTGATGACGGCACATATCACGACGAGATCCTGATGTACAAGGATCTGTAATCGGTTTAGGGGAGAGAAAAATGCCTTTAGTAAGAGTCGACATGATCAAAGGTAAAAGCCCTGAATATAAAAAGGATTTACTCGAATGCATACACGAAGGCCTTGTCGAGAGCATCGGCATTGAAGACTGGGACAGGTTCCAGCGCATAGTTGAGATCGACAGGGAAGACTTCGATACTGCTCCGGGAAAGACTGATAACTTCATGATCATTGAGATCACGATGTTCCCGGGCAGGACTAAGGAGCAGAAGAAAGCTCTTATCGAGACGATTACCGGAAAGCTTGCAGAAAGGCTTTCTGTAGCTGCAACGGATGTGTTCATCGTGATAAATGAGCCCGCTGATGAGAACTGGGGCATGGCCGGAAAACAAAGAGGATGAATAACGTTTTATTTGTTGGCTTTAAAGGAAAAAATAATGCGTCAGGCGTGTTGGTAGAGCAATTATCTCTTAATCATTTGCTTCTTACTAATTCATTTGCAGGACTTCGCAGAGATATAGATTCTGTCCGTAATGAATATGATTGCGTTGTGATGTTTGGCGTTGATAAAACACTTACCGATTCAGTGAGAATAGATAAGGTTGCATCATTTAACGGAATAACGAAGGCTACGGCTATAAATCTTCAAAGCATAAAAGACAAACTGGCTGACGGTGGAGTGGCAGCGGAAATAAGTGAGATCCCAACAGCCTACCTTTGTAATGAGGCATATTGGCACATGCTTGAAAAGTCTTCCGGAAGGGCAGTATTTATTCATATGCCAACGATGAAACATGTGGATGAATGCTTTATTGGCAGAATGAAAAAGTTATTCCAAGGCGTTATAGAGCTCTAAGGATATCTATTCAGCGCAATCTTGGTATAATTTATTCGTTGGAGAATAATACCATGAATAGAAAACAACACTTAATAATCAGAATAACAGCTCTGCTTTTATTGTCGGTAATGGCTCTGGGCATTTCCGGTTGTTTTTACAACCCCAAACCAATATATCCGGAAGATACCGGAATCAAGTATTTGAAATTTGTTGCTGCAACCGGCAACAAAGAGCATGACAATTGCATTTTCATCTCCAATGACTATGGAGAATACGGAGAAGAGAGATCAAACTATCTGCAGCTGACAAGTGATACGGCATATGAGCTTATTGAAGAGGTAACAGCACTGCCTGATGTTTACGGCGATGAGTCTGAACCGTTTGCCTACTACATCAGCCTTGACTACTACGATGAGAATAAGAATCTGGTAAGCCTGGATAAGTACGGGTATGGAGGTTTTCCTGAAAACTGGTCGGATATCGTTGCACACACGAATTATCTGGCAGTAAAGGAGCGTGAAACCCTTACTGACAGCACGGATATTGTGGAAATTAACGGCGACCTTTTGAGAAAAGAGTTTGGTATTACCGATGAAATGCTTCCCGAAGGTGTTACGGTTGACAAATTTGCCGAAGATTCGAGTTTTACATACAGAGACTTATATGAGGAGGGTTATTTCCCCAAGGACTTTTATATCAGTGAATACTGCTATAACTATTATGATTTTAAGCAATACAAGATTACCAAAGATTCAGTAGCGGCAGCATCTGACAGTAAGGCGCTTAAGGAATATGCAGAACCCCGTCTGGATGACATCACTTCAGAAAGTGATATAAGTATCATAGGAAAAGTCAGCGGACAGTATTTTGAGATAGTCAGATTTGACTGTTTTGATGAGTGGAAAACACTTAACGATATCAGTGAATCCGGCATAGTAACAAATGACGATCAGACGCTGGATATCAGGCGATCGGTGATACTTCAACAGGAAGGCATGCTTGGCACTGATTCAAGACTGATATTTGTTGATCCGTCAAACCGTTTTCTGATTATTATTAGTGGTGCTACATACCCGGATTACAATTTTTTATATGATTTCATAAATAGCTGAATTGATAAAAGACATCGCATTTTCTGCAACATTTTTACCCTCCGGACTGTATTGATAGTAACTGATTCATTCGGAGGGTTTATTATGCGCGGAAATATCAAGAGTGTCATTTGCGGAGTGCTCGTCGCCGCTACGGTTGCAGGGTGTGTAACAGCTTGCGGAAAGAAGAGTGACGGCCAAAGAGATTCGAGGCGCAGATTTAGCAATACTGTTGAGACAACTGCAGAAGAATCAAAGGCTTTTAAGCTCGATATCGCCGGGACAGTCGGTGACCACATCATTTATTCAGATAACATTTACAGCCCCGGTAACTACACTGATAAAGAGAAAAAGGACATGATGAGATATCTCGAAGCAGTTGATAAAACGCTCGATGTTGATCTCTATGTTACGGGCTGCAGCTGGGTCGAAATGGACAACAATTGGAGATTCTATGCAAGACAGGTCATTGACGGCATAGTAGTCCCCAAAGTCTTTTATGCGACAGATTGGGATAGGACCGAACCTAACATCGTGATCGTAGACCGCAGGAGACCTTGTGAGGATAAGCTGGATAAGACGGGCATCATGGAGCCTGATGAGCTTTTCGACGCGGCATATGAGCGTGCGGAGAAACACTCGGATGATCTTAACGACTACAGTAGAAAGGGCATATACGGCCGGTATCTGCTTTGCTATGACGAAGATAAAGAAGTCATATACTATGCATTCACCATCAACGATTACAGCTATATTTATTTTGATGCGAAGACCGGTGAGATCATTGAAGAATATTACTGGAACGGCGATATAGAAGACTGATTTTACCGCTTGGTTTCCTCCTTTGTACCGCTTAGGTGCAAAGCTCTTGAGCAGTGGTTTGCGGCCGATATAATGGCCTTAAAACCAAGGAGGTAACAAACATGATCAACGAAGTAAAATCCGCTGTTTTCGCAGCACCCAAGAACAACATCAACGAACTGCGCCGCGAGGCTCAGGTCATCCAGATGAAGGGCGCGCCTTTCATGATGGCATCAGTAATTTTGTGGACCTGCGCTACCATCTGCCGCATCCTTCCCGTGAGCCTTTACATGAAGAACCTGCTCACATTCTGCTGCCCTATGCTTTTGGTCCCGCTGGCACTTTTATTCTCCAAGATGATCGGCGCTGACATCTTCAAGAAGACGGATAATCCGATAAACAAATTGGGCATCCTCTGCACATGCAACCAGCTTTTGTATCTGCTCATCGTAATGTGGGCGTTCTCGATGAAGCCCGAAGTGATGATGATGCTTTTCGCGATGGTATTCGGTGCACATCTCTTACCTTTCTCATGGATATATGAGAGCAAAACATATCTTGTAATGTCGATCGTTACGACTTTAGGCTCGCTTTTGACAGCATGCGTTTTTGGCGAAGTAGTTATGGGAGTGTTCATGGTGATCTGCCAGATCATAACTTCGGTATTGCTGCTTGCCGAATGCAGGAAATTATCTGCCTCAAAAACCTAAGCTGTTGAATTATAATGGGGAATAGGAAGGAGCGTCCGGGCCGTGTCACGCACTCCGGCAGGTCCGGCGCTTTCCCGATCTCTATGGGGTTAAGAGGGCACTATGAAAGTTACGATCAAGAATGATATCGATTCAGGCACGCTGGTCGAGATACACTGCAAAGAAGTTACGGGCGAGACCGAGAGGCTGCAAAGATATATCAGCCGCTTTGACGAGCGCATCACAGGCACATCCGAAGGTCAGACTCACAACATCGACATCAGTTCGATCTTATATATCGAGTCAGTAGATAAGAAGACTTTCCTTTATACATCGCGAAATGTTTTCCTCACGGAAAAGCGCCTTTACGAGCTTGAAGAATTACTGGATGAGAAGACATTTTTCCGCTGCTCGAAGTCAGTCATCGTCAATCTCGACAGGATAAAAAGCCTTAAGCCTGAAGTTACGCGCAATATACTCGCAACGCTCGAGAACGATGAGGTCATCGTGATCTCGCGCCGTTACGCCAGAGCGCTTAAGACCCTGATCGGTCTGGAGGGATAATATGGAAGACATTAAAAAGTTATTGGTATATTTCAGGAACGCATTGGCATTCTCGTTTGCATGGCTCGTGCTGTGCGTAGTATTGGCTTCGCTCGCAGGCGACGGCACGATCACAGCGTTGTTCCTCGTAAAGCTCCTCGCTTTATGTGCATGGGGATCTTTGAGCTTTGTATTCTCCTTCTGCACAAGATTCATGAAGAAAAAGGGATTCGTATTCTGCCTTACCGTATTTTTCCTTTTATTCATTCCTGTGGAAGTGCTGATGTTCTATCTGATGGGCATCTTTGTGGGAGTAGGCACACCGGCACTGTGGATTACTCTGGGCGCCATCATAATCGCTTCCTATGTGTCGTGCATACTTATCGATGTAATCGTAATGCGCAGGCGTGCGCGCGAATATACGGCAAAACTGAAGGAATACAAAGCGCGCAACCTTAACTAAGCCTTAATTTGGAGCGGAAATTATTGATTAAGGCATTCCCGAGTGGCAAAATATCAACCAATGCAAAGCATTTGTATTGGACTAGGGGGTAATAGAATATGTTAGAAGTCAAGAACGTAACCAAGCGTTACGGCAAAAACCTTGCATGTGATGATGTATCTTTCAATCTCGAGCCCGGTACGCTGACAGTCCTTTTGGGACCTAACGGCGCCGGCAAGAGTACCATCATCAAGTCGATCATCGGATTTCTCAAGTACAACGGATCCATCACGATCAACGGAACGAGCACAAAGACCACAGAGGCACGCAAATACCTGGGTTACATCCCCGAGATGCCTTCTTTGTATCCGACATTAACTGTTGTAGAGCACATGGAATTCATCGCGCGTGCCTACAAGCTCACGAACTACAAGGACCGCATCAACATGCTTCTCGAGCGTTTCGAGCTCGATGACAAGCGCAAGAAGTTCGGTGACGAGCTCTCCAAGGGTATGCAGCAGAAGTTAAATCTCTGCCTTGGATTGCTGCCTGATCCCGATTACATCCTGCTCGACGAGCCCATGCTCGGTCTTGATCCTCATGCCATCAAGGAGCTCAAGCTCTACATCGAAGAGATGCGCAAGGAAGGCAAGACTCTGCTCATCAGCACGCACATCATCGACAGCGTCGATATGCTCTGGGACAGAACGATCATCATGCAGAGCGGCAAGATCCGCGCAAACGTTACGCGCAGCGAGATTGATGGCAGCGGAAAGTCTTTGGAAGACCTGTTCTTCGAAGTTACCGAAGGCATCGAGAAAGAAGCTGTCAGCAGCGCGAGTGAGAAGGCAGGAGAAGAGCAATGAGACTGTTTTTCTATTATGTCACCCACTCGTTTCTTAACACGATTAAGAAACTGCTGAAGACGTGGGTAGCGATATTCGTTGTCCTCATGATCTGCGGCGGCCTTTTCGGCGGCATCATGGGCTCGATCTTCAAGGACAAGGCTAAAGCGAGGACTAGTGAGACTTCAGTTACTACAACGGCTGAAGATCCTTCCGGCGCGGCTGATGAAGAAGAGCCCGCAGAATCTGATGATGAGATTACGATCGAATTCTCTTTCGGCGACCGCATAAAGAACTTCATGAAGACTAACAATCTGACCTCCGCGAATATGGTTGATATCGCGATCTCAGCATTGTTCCTGCTCATTCTTGCTACAAACGTTGCAAATTCAAAGAGCTCCGGCAAGATATTCCAGCCGGCTGACGTTACGATGCTTTTCGCGTCGCCGCTCAAACCGCAGTCAGTCCTCATGTTCAGACTGACATGCACGCTCGGAATGTCATTCTTCTTATCGCTGTTCATGCTCTATCAGATACCGAATCTCATGAACGGCGCCGGACTCGGCATTTGGGGCGCACTGTCATGCATTGTCGTTTACATGCTCATCCTCATGATCAGCACGCTGATCCAGGTCGCTTTCTACACGATCACGTCAAAACTCGAGAACGGCACAGACAGCATCAACAAGTTCCTTATAGGCTTCTACAGCCTTATCGGTATCGGCTTTATCGCTTACATGACGATCACGAAGCAGGAACTCGCTCCGGCATTATTCAATTTCTTCGCAAGCCCTTCGACACATTGGGTACCGTTCTGGGGCTGGCTCAGAGGCATCTCTTACTATGCGGTAATTGGCGACCTCGCGTTGTCCGGACTGTATCTGGGACTTTTCATCGTCGCATGCATCCTCGTTGTCGTATTCATCTGGAAGATGAAGGCCGATTTCTATGAAGATGCCATGTTCGCAGCAGAGCGAAAAGCAGCGCAGATGGAGAATGCCAAGAATGCTTCCCGCGGCGCTGTAGTTACCCGCGAAAAGGCCCGCAAGGGCTCTATCGACCGCGAAGGTTTCCACTACGGCTCAGGCGCTAATGTATTCTTCTTCAAGGCAGTCTTCAACCGTTTCAGATTTGCCAAGTTGAAAATCTTCTCTACAACGATGATCGTCTATCTCCTCGTAGCAGGCTTTGCGGCTTATCTTGCAATGCGCAACGGCAACGGCGCGGATCTGTTCGTAATCCCTGCCGCAGCACTCGGCATCATGGCGTTCTACCGCACTTTGGGCGACCCGATCAGGGAAGATACTTCACGCGAGTTCTTCATCATGATCCCCGAGAAGGGCTATTCGAAGATCATCTATTCGCTCCTCGGCTGCCTCGCAGTCACAGCGATCGACCTTCTCGCACCGATGGTGCTTGCAGCCTGCATTCTCGGAACGAATCCTCTGATGGTTCTCGTATGGTACATATTCATACTGTCGATCAGCTTCTTCGCTACAAACGTCGGAACGTTTATCGCTTTGTCCCTTCCCGGCGATTCAGCGAAAACCATCAAGACCGTCATCCAGATCATGTTCCTGTACTTCGGTCTGGCACCTGCGGCAATAGCCGTCATAGCAGGAATCGTCTTCCACCAGCTCCTGCTCGCCCTTGTGATCGGCGCAGTCATCAACTTCGTGATCGGCTTCCTCGTATCACTCCTGCTGCCGCTGTTTTTGGGGAAGAGGTAAGTATATAACTGATTTGACTTGAGGAGCTGTCTTCTTTGGAGGCAGCTCCTTTTTTGTTGTGGTGGCTTTCCCGGACGCGAGCCGGCCGATTGCCGGGAAGTGACACATTTTGGGTGTGAATCGTGTCAGTTTTCGTCACAGCCCGCTAAGCCCCGAAAAACAAGCCTTTGTAACACTGTTACACTTCTTCGGAAGTCTCGCTCGCGGTGGTAGAAACAGTATCCGAGCGGTAAACATCGAACTCGTAGCCGATGATCGTGCTGTCGTACTTGTTGTAGAAGAGAATGCAGTAGAAGCCCTCGGGGAACATCTCGTCTGCGGTGTATGTGATGTGGATCTCGGTGGGGTCTGCCTCGGTGATATATTCGGAAATATAGTAATTAGTCCAATTGGGCGAGGTCTCGCTGGCGACTCTGTATTTGTAGGTCCAGACGTACCATTCGCCGGGCTCTTCGATCGTTAAAAGGATCTCGAAAGTATCCGTATCGGTGTAACTCTCGGTGATCGGATCCCATTTGTCGCCGAGCATCTGTATGTCGGTGACCATGTCGAAAAGGCTCCGCATATACTCAAGATCCGTATTCTTGTAGTCGTAGACCACAGCAAGATCGTCAGGGTTATTGAGGACGATGCCGCCTTTTGTAAGGCTGAATTCCATTGTGACAGTCACATCGAGCGTGTCGCTGACACTGTTCAGGAGACTGACAAATTCATCTGTGTTGATGAATTTCTCGTGTTTCTCGAGGAGAACGCTGTGGTCCTTGTATGAGAACTTAACGTCAATAAGAACGGCGTTGCCCTTAGCCTTTTCCTCTAAGCTGTCGACGTCGATGGTGGAGGTGATTGTGGAAGCGATCTTGTGCCTGATGACAAGCTCATTCTCGGGATCATTCTCCTTATCGTCGTCGTAGAGAGCCTGTTCATCGAGCGAAGGCATAGCCGCCTCCATCTTGGAGGGCTTATCCGAGCAATAGCTTGCGAAAGTGTCATAATCGCAGTCGGCAAGTGCTTCAGTTATCAGGTTTACTGCTTTGTAGACTTTCTCAGTCGCAGTGGAGTGGGGATCATCGATATCTATCCCGGAATTATCCGTCTCTGCCGTGCTGCCAAATATAGAACACGAAGCCAGCGTAAAGACATTAGCCAGTATAAGAATCGATGCGATCAGCTTGTTTTTCATATCTATCCTCTTAAAGCAATATCCAATATTATACTTCATTATTGATTTCGACCACAAAAAGCCGGCAGGGCACGGGACACATTGTAACATCAAACAAGCGACACCGCCTGTTTTAAGGTGTAAAATCGGGGCGCTATGGTAGAACGATTCAAGAAAGATCCGGTTTTGTTTATCTCAGGGATACTCGCGGTAGTATCCTGTTTCTTCGTGACCCCGGATAAGCAATATATGGATTATATCGATCTGAGGGTATTGGCGATCCTGTTTTGCATGATGCTCGTCGTCAGCGAACTCGTTATCCTCGGTGTCTTTGACAAGCTCACGAATAAGCTTTTATCGAAGGTCCATTATTCGCGCATGGTATCGCTGATCCTGGTGTGGATGTCGTTTTTCCTGGGAATGATCCTCACAAATGACGTAACGCTCATTACGCTGGTGCCTTTCGCGATCGCGCTGATGAAGTCTTTTGACGACAGGAAAACACTGACATTTACTCTGATCCTCATGACTGTTGCGACCAACCTGGGAAGCATGCAGACACCTATCGGAAACCCGCAGAATATATATCTTTACACGCATTACAACATGGAGATCGGAAGCTTCATGCTGATGATGCTGCCGTATTCGTTGTGCTCGCTGATCCTCGTTACGATCGCTGTTTTCGTGCTCTGCAAAGACGCGAAGATCGAGCACAAGGAGGAGAAAGAAAGGGATAAGATCCCGGGCGTCAAGATAGTCGTATGCATCCTGCTTTTCTTACTGAGCCTTCTGGTCGTACTGAGGATGATGCATTATCTCATCATATTCGCGCTCGTCGCTTCCATAATGGTGCTGATGGACCCGAAAGCCTTTAAGGGAGTGGATTACACGCTCCTCATCACCTTCGTTTTCTTCTTCGTGTTCGTAGGAAATATGGGCAGGATCGATGCCGTCTATGAGGCCATATCTTCCATCGTCGAGAAGTCCCCGACGCTCACGGCCATTGCTTCTTCGCAGGTTATAAGCAACGTCCCTGCGGCTTTGCTCCTGTCGGCATTTACTGAGAACGGAAACGCGCTTGTTATCGGTACAAACCTTGGCGGCCTCGGAACGCTCATCGCGAGTATGGCAAGCCTTATTACTTACAAGTTCCACGCCGCACTCCCTGCACCTAAGAAAAAGAGCGTCAGTTATATCGGCGCATTCACTGTCGTAAATATCATATTCCTGGCTATTTTGTTGTGCGTTTACTGTATTTTCAGGTAATTTAGCGGCTTTTTGTACTACACACCAACACAGGACTTTTATAAAATTTCTTTGTGATATAATAACAAGCTGGCAGCCGGGATAGGCTGCGGAGGTTCAAATATGAAAAAGAAAATAGTTTTGGTAATTTTATCGGCGCTCATCGCTGCTTCAATGCTCAGCGGATGCTTGATCCCTAAAAGAAGGAGTAGTGGCAGTGGCTACAGCAACCCGTATGATGATGACGATGACGACGACGATTTTGATGATGACGATTACACGGTAGATGACGATGATGACTACACTGTAGATATCACCGACAATACCGTAATCAGCAGCACCGATTGGGCTGATATCCAGATCTATGGTGACACTTACCTTACGGCAAAGGTCACTCCGACTAACGGAATCCCTGATGATTTCGTCGTTTATGATGATGTCACTTTCGGAGATATCTGCGATGCGATCTACACGAACAACGATATCCGCAACAGCATTTCAAATGAGGTCGTTCCGTTTGATGTAGATACATACAACAAGGTCTGCACAATGTTCTGGTTCAGCTCGGATGAGTTCAAGCAGATTGCTTCATCAAGAGAAGCTTTGCTGGCTCAGCTGGCTTACCTCGCGGCTCTGTCTTATGAGTTCTCGACCGACAATTTTGATCCCGAATATGTTATCTATGACGAGATAACGAACACCTACGAGTTCCACGGCGTCCTTGATAAGCACAACATCGGCAGATGCATAATCTCATTCACCGATACCAACGGCGGAACGGTTAACTTCGAAGACGCTATGTGCGGTGACGAGATCGTCTGGAAGTTCGATTTCAACAACACTTCTGTCTACCAGATCGGTCTGACTGAAGATACATTGTCAGACTATCCGACAGGCGGATTCCTGAACGTTGCAAACTATTTCGCAAAATTCATCGACGAAGAGCTCGGCTAAAGAATAACTTTTAAGCAAAGCGAAAAGCTGTCCCGCACATAAGCAGGGCAGCTTTTTTAATACATCGCGAAATGATCATTTTCCGTCACTGCCTTTTTGACACTTTGCGTATCGCCACATAAACCACATACTCAAAAAGAAGTATCGCAGTGATAAGCACAAGCAGACCGCAGAGGTAAAACTTTTCGCCGGTAAAATTGCAGATCCATTCAAGCGGTGAGCTCTTGGGCGGGAACATCAGGAACATGTAGTTTACGTCCGCGTGCTGATTCAAAAGATATACCGGAGGCACGACGATCAGGAGGAACAGGTATGAATACCAGAAATGCCTGAATGATATATGAGCCTTTTTCCTGACAAGGAAAAGCAGGGGGATAAACACGAGAAGCGAATGCGTGAAAAAACACAGGAGCGGTAGGTATGACCAGAAAGGCCTGTAATTCCAGTCAGGGAAAAGAAGCGCTCCGACAGCACCGGGCATTAAGAGAACGATACCGATCTCAGCAAAAAACGATTGTATTCTGCCGCGCGAGAATGAAGCTGCGAGATTAACAAATATACCGAGATTGCAAAGGTGAAGAGGCAGGAAATCGATTAGATTCCCGCCTTCACTGATGAGCAGTATATCCTGAATGATCTCGCCCAAAAGAACAACTACTGACAGTATCCGCGCGGCGTACATCGCTTTTCTGTCAGAGACTTTTCTGACAATAAGAAGACCGGCGGTTATTATGACCGCGATGGAGATCAGCATTACGATGTGCTCTGTGCAGAAGTGCTCGAATTCGTTCATGGATTCATTCTACACCGTCAGCGCGCATGAATCTTCTTTTAAGTCAGTTTTTCCTCTCGTCAAGGACTTTTTGCACTCTGTCCTGTGCGATCTTAATGACTGAATCGAGATCCTTTTGCCCCGAAAAATAAGCAGGCATCTCTTCGATAAGAATTGCGTTTATATCGGAATCTGAGTATGACATGTGTTTACTGGATAAGATGCATAATTCCAGGTTATCAATGTCATATTCTGAGAAGATAAGGCGCTGGGGGTTAGGATCTTCGCCTTCCCAGCCAAACCATGCCCAGTATCCGTCGCCATTGATGTATTCGACTGCTCTTTCTCCCCATTGTCTGAAAACCGAGCGGTTTACAACAAGAGAGTCACCTGATGCGAGAGCAGACTGAACCTCATCAGACAGAAGGCTCTTAGCGAACTGAGCGCAGGCTTCGATGTCACAGGCTTTGGCTGAGACTGCAACCGATACTCTTGCACCAGCGCAAGGTCCCCGTCCGTCAGACGAAGGAATACCTACTATAGCTGAAGAACCGGTCATCATTGCGACCTCGATCATATGGCTGTAATAGCCTTCACAGACACACAATTCGGCGTCTCTGTTTCTTGTCACGTAAGGGTCCTCATCATCCGTGTATAAGTCCTCCCATTGCTGAGAGTCAACTATGACGTTGTCTTTAACGAAGTTTGCGAGCTCGGCAAATTCTGGAACGGAGAAATCTGCTTTGCCGTCCGATATGAACTTATCGCTCATATTGTTAAAGAGCATGAGAAAATAATAGTTCTGTCCGTTATTGATAACGTCTTTGCCGTTCAGCTTGTTGTTAAGGAAATCCTCATACTCCGGGATAGTAAAACCTATTCCGGAATCTCCGGCATTTACTCCGTCCGTAATGATTCCTTCAATGTAAAAACTGACTGGCAGGTTATAGAGCTTGCCGTCGACTTCGGCGGCATTGATTATGTTGGTGAAGTATTCATCCGGAGGGAGAACACTCATATAAGGAGTAAGGTCCGTCAAGTATTCCGGATCGTTCAGTTGTCCGTACTGACTTGCATTGATCAAAATATCCGGGCCTTCGCCGTTCATGAGATCTGTTGCGAGCTTACTGCTTGTGGCTGCTTTTACTTCCTCCAGATAAGCGGAATAATCGTCTGCACTGCGAATGTCCAGATTCAGGTAGTCGCTGTCGTAGCGGTCGGTGATCTCAATATGATAATCGGTGCTGGTCTCGTTGAAACTGACGATGGCATCACTTACCGCGCAATTCATGGAGTAATCGACACCGTAGAGCTCTAAGACCTTTTTGCCGGCGTGAGGATTGGATTGAGCTTTTGTGAATTCGATGATCGAAAAATTAGATTTGTATGGATCAGTGAAATCATTGTGTGACCAGTCTTCACCCATAAGGACAAAGGAGTTTTCATTGATGTCAGCTATCTCAAGAGAAGAAAAAGATATGTAGCCTACATCGCACCAGGAGAAATTGAAGAAATCTTCAATGGTCTTGTTCTTGAAGTTAATTGTAGAGATCCCGTCGCCTGTCTTAAAATAGGTCTTTCCGTCAGTACCCGTGACAGGATTACTGATAGGCTGCTCATTGAGCCAGTTGTATTCATCGGAATTATCAGCGGATAACGTGAGCGTAACAAGGTCGAGCTCATAGTTGGTCCACTTATAATCTTTCTCGACGGGAATGATCGCTGTACGCCCATCCTTTGCCAGTATAGCCGGGATCCAGATATCTTCATTACCGGCATCTTTAATATCGATCGTACTCTCCGTGCCGTCAGGTGATAAGATTTCCAGACAGTAGTAACCTGTTGCATAGTCTTCGTTCCAGCGGTTCAATGTCCGTATCCGGAAATTGCCGATTTTACAGTCTGCGAAAGCATAGTCATCATATCCGTCTTTCAGCTTTGTGCCGGTCTGCTCTCCCGTTATCGGATCGTATTCGTTGGTGTAATAGAAATATTCTTCTTCTTCGTCGTTGTAAGCTCCGTAGTTTGCTTTGATCTTACCGTCGGAATATTCAACGCCGTAAATAGAAGTATTGCTTGCCAGGCCTTGGGTCAGATCCATGACCAGAAAGTCATGTTCGTAAGCACGGTCGATTACGGTTACAGTCTCGATGTCGTAGTCATTGCTGTTCATCTCGCTCCAATCAACGAATTCCATCTCAGGAAATTTGTAATAACCGCTTGTAAGAAGGATCATTTTATCCTCGTCGATGCCTAATAATCGCTGCTGTACCCTGTCTATCGGACGGCTCTCGTCGATATTCAGACTGACGTTGATATTTCTTGTGTTGTACCACGGATCGTCTGCGGAGATGACCACACCGCTGCGGCTTTTTACTTCGACTGTTTTTTCCTTGTCGCATGAAGCACAAGATAACACCATCGATAAGATAAGCGTGACTGAGACCGCCTTAACAGTACCCCTATGCATAATTGACTCCTTATTATCCCGGAAAAGCTATTTACCCGAAAACAATTCTATCATCAAGAAGAATAATAATTGCGGTTAAATTGCAACATTTTTGCTTGCTCAGTTGTTTATAGGGCAAAGAGTTTTTCGAGAGGGAAAAAGAAAAACGGGAGGTCAGTTATGGAACAGGAAGTTAAGAAGAGCAGCAAAAAGCCGTTGGTAATTGGACTTGCAATAGCAGGCGCAGTAGTGATCGCAGCTGTAGCCGCAGTGATGATAATACCTAAGCTCTCAGTCAAAGAAACGAGAACAAAAAGAAGAGACAGAGAGCCTTCGCATAAGTATGCGACAGAATATGATCTTGAGCTTAACAAGACCAAGCATAAGGATGATATGCCCTGGAGCATCAGGAAATATGAGGATGACAATCAGATTTATCTGTCTATCTGGAACGGCTCACATAAAGAAGAAGCATTGGATTACTTAAGTTTCAGAGTCTATGATTCAGCTTCTGATGCCAAGAAGGCATATAAAAAGACCCTCGAGTACTATAAGAGTTACTCTGATTCTGATGTGGTAGAGGGCCGTAACTGGTTCACAGGATGGGAACCGGGTGTCTGTGACGCATTCATATATGAGATGGTATATCTTCAGGATAACGTGATCATCTATGCGGATCTCGATATTGTAAGTGCTTGGGCCGATGATTACTGGTATGATGACGATGAGACCATAGAGACATCAGTACCGACTACGACAGCCTTTGACAGAATGAGCCTCAAAGACTACATTCTTGATAATTCAAGAAATATCCAAGACTACGTAATTCACGATATTTTGGATTACTGATCCTTATCAGTCATCTGCTCGTAAGTGATACCGTACTTGAGCGCGATGTCTCTTGCGTAAGAGCTTGAATCAGGCTCTGCACGCTTGAGGATGAATGTGTTCTTATCATCCTTACGCTCCATAACGAGACTGACGATATTGCCCTGGCCGTCCCACTTATTCATCTCCGGGATCTCCTTGGCAAGGTCATGAATATGCGTGTTGAAGATAACGCTCGCACCCTTCTCCTTAAGGACACGGATGAGGTCTTTGGACAGGTACAAACCGTCTGAAGCAGATGTTGTCGAGAAAGTCTCGTTGAAGAGTATAAGCGTATCTTTTTCTGCTGCCTTAACGATCTCCTTGATGCGCTTTGCTTCTTCGCCGAGTCGTCCGTAATTGATCGTGAGATTCTCATCGATCGGGAAATGCGTAAGGATATTCATGAAGGGGAGACCTTTGCATGAAGATGCCGTGACGAACATGCCGAGCGACATCATTGCCGATATCAGTCCGAGGCCCTGCTCAACGATGGTCTTACCGCCGCGGTTAGGACCTGTCAGGATGAATATGTGCTCATCCTTTGTGAAGGCAAAATCATTCTTGACGATATTGTTCTCGCCGAAGAATGCCAGACGGATGTTATAGAAGCCCTTGAGGTCGAGAGTGCTTTCTGATGCATCAGTGATCTCCGGGAAAGATATCTCATAGCCTTTGCTCTTAAGCTTCCTTCCGAGTTCGGCGCTCCTGATATAGAAGCTAAGACCTTCGTACATCTCGATCAGGAAACGGTTATCGTAGTCAACATACTTGGACAAAGTCCTCTTGATCTCGAAGAAATGCATCTTAAGGTGCTTCTCCATTTTCGGAGTGATAGCTGCGAGTAAAGGATCCTGAGCCTTGTACTTATTGAAAGGATTGGATGCCTTGGAAAGAAGCGCAACATCTGCGAGTGTGTATTTTGACCTGATGCCGTGCGGTACGAATTCGATTGCCGTAACATTCTCAATATCAAGTTCAGGCGTGAAGTTAATGCCGATAACAGCACCCCTGACATTCGAGAGATCTTCGTGCATCTTCTGAATGTCGCTCTTGGCCACGCTGAATTTCTCGTCGGTGATGACCTTGTGGATATAGTCGCGGAGCGCGGTAAGGCCGCCTGATCCTATCTTGTTCTCCGAAAGGAGCTTATCCAGTTCTTCGATGACGTCAACATAAACAACGAGTTCTCTTAATGTCTCGAGCAGAGTATAAAGGGTAGTGTCCCTGTTGCTTGCAGCCTTCTTGATGCCGCCAAAGTGCTTTAATACCTGGATCTTTTCGAGGACCTGCTTCATGGAATGACAGAGTTCTTCGTTATCGATGAGGTCCTTTAAGACCTGCTGCCTGAAGATGATGTCCTTGGGATCGACAGGGAGGGCAGTCATGATCTTTTTCAAGAACTTGCGCTCTTCGGCATCAGAGCTCATATGCTCGATAACTTCGTAAAGAGCAATGTCCTTTACTGTCTCTTCAGACAGTTCAACGGTTCTTTTCTTCGAGTCTTGCGAAAATAATATCTCCATGAGCGCACCCCCAAAACATTAAAAGTATTACATAAAATCGCTAATAAAAACAGTACGCGGCTAAAGAGCGCCCCTTCGGCTTTGTATCCATATAACATAATGAACAGCTTCCCGCGGTTCTTTTTCTTTGTGATTTTGTCGCTTGATAGAGTCTGGGTCTATTTCTATAATGCGTTGGTTATAAAAACAGGTGTGAATATCAGAGGAAGAATATGAAAGAGTTTAAGCCCAAGCTGTTCTCGGTAATGAAGAATTATTCAGGTTCCCAGCTCGTAAAGGATATCGTAGCGGGAATCATCGTAGCTATAATCGCGCTCCCGTTATCCATAGCTCTTGCGATCGCTTCAGGAGTAGGCCCCGAAGCAGGTATCTATACCGCGATCGTAGCAGGATTCATCGTATCTTTCCTTGGCGGAAGCCGCGTGCAGATCGCAGGACCTACGGCAGCATTTGCAACGATCGTTGCAGGTATTGTCATGAAGGACGGCAAGGAAGGGCTCATCATTGCCACCATCATGGCAGGCATTATCCTCATAATTATGGGCTTCTGCAGATTCGGAAGCCTTTTGAAATATATACCTGATCCGATCACGACAGGCTTTACTGCGGGCATCGCAGTAACCCTGTTCATCGGTCAGATCAAGGATTTCACGGGCATCACATACCAGAACGGCGAGAAGCCTATCGAGACAGGCGAGAAAGTAATGGCCCTGATCAAGAATGCCGCTACGGTCAATTGGCAGGGCGTTCTCATCGGTGCCATCGCACTCCTGATTCTTATCGTATGGCCCATGATCTTTAAGAAACTTCCGATCCCGGCATCTTTCATTGCAGTCATTGTAACGGCTGCAATTGTTGAGGTATTCCATTGGGACGTTAATACTATCGGAAAGTCCTTCGCAGATATCAAAGCAGGACTTCCTCCTGTAAGCGTAAACGCTTCGATGTTCTCTTTTGCAAACATCAAAGGACAGTTCTCCAACGCTATCACTATCGCATTCCTTGCAGGTGTTGAGTCACTTCTTTCCGCAGTGGTCGCTGATTCCATGATCGGCTCCAAGCACAGACCTAACGCCGAACTCGTTGCGCAGGGTGTAGGTAATATCGCTTCCGCATGTTTAGGAGGTATTCCTGCTACAGGCGCCATCGCCAGAACTGCTGCAAACATCAAGAACGGCGGCCGTACGCCTATCGCTGGCATGGTTCACTCAGTAACGCTTCTTATCGTCGTTGTTTTCCTGATGCCTTATGCAAAGCTCATCCCGATGCCCTGCATCGCAGCTATCCTTTTCCAGGTCGCATACAACATGAGCGGATGGAGAAGATTCGTTAAGCTCATTAAGAGCTCGCCCAAGAGCGATATCGTGGTATTGCTCATCACGTTTGTACTTACTGTTGTTTTCGATCTCGTTGTCGCCATCGAAGTCGGCGTGCTCCTTGCGGCAGTACTCTTCATGAAGAGAATGAGCGACGTCACACAGGTCGCAGGCTGGAAAGACTTTGACCCCGAGAACGACCCTGACAGCATTGATCTCCGCGTACTGCCTGAGCACACTATCGTCTATGAGATCAACGGACCTATGTTTTTCGCGACTGCGGGAAAGATCCTTCAGATATCGCCTAAGGAAGACACCAAGGCCCTCGTGCTCCGTATGAGAAGCGTAAGCACCATCGATGCTACAGCTCTGCGCAATCTCGAGATCCTCTTCGAAGACTGCAAGAACAGAGGCGTACAGCTCGTTATGTCACACGTCAATGAGCAGCCCATGAAGGTCATCTGCAAATCAGGATTTGACAAGAAGGTCGGAGAAGAAAACTTCTGCCCCCATATCGATAATGCTCTTGCAAGAGCCCAGGAGATCGTTAAGGCTTAAGCCTGCTCAAGTGCCTTAATCTTCTTGATCCTCGACATGATGAGCGAGACTATTACGAGGCATACACCCGAGAAGAGGATCGTAATGGAAGAGCCTGTTCCGACACCAGTATGGGTGAGCTTGCCTACGGTATCAGCCGTTACTCCGCAGAGCGCGTAAGCGACCACATAGCCGAGCTGCGAGATGAATCCTATGAAGCCCCAGGCCCTTCCCTGAAGCTCGTCAGGAATGTTGATCCTTACAAGATAATCGAGGCTGTTATTCGCGAAAGGAATGCAGGCGAAGAACATGAAGCCGAAGATGCAGATCACATAAGGATTTTCTGTAGCTGCAAACATCGCCATGCCGATCCCTGAGAATGCAAGTCCCATCCAAAGAGCTCTGAAGAAGTTTTTCTTGATTCCTTTGACACCGAGCAGGATGCTTGTTACGAGCATTCCTGAAGCTGCAGTCGTCTCTACGATACCGAGCGTTTTAGAGTCTGCAAAAGATAATACGAATGATTCACCGAGGACCTGGAACACACCCATGAATAAAGTGATCAGGGAAGTGATGATGATCAGCAGGAGAATGCCCTTGTTGCCTGAGATCACTTTCCAGCCTTCCTTCATGCTCTTGAAGAAAGGATCGGGATTTTTGGGCGTGCTCGTCTTTATGCCGCGTCTGACGACGGCTGCAACGATTACCGTAAGGAAGAATGTGCAGATGTCGATGATGAGTATCAGTTTGATGTCGCTTACTGCGAGCAGGAAGCCTGCGATGATGGGCGAGAAAAGGTATCTCGAGCTCCCTGCGATCGACACGAGACCGTTTGCCTTAGAGTACTGTTCCTTGGTAAGCAGGTCAGTGATAGTAGCGGTGTAAGAGGGCTCGAGCAGTGCAGAGAAAACAGAGCTTATCGTGGTTCCGAGATAGATCTGCCAGAGCGCCGCATCGCCCTGCAGCATGCATATAAGGATGAACAATACGCCAAGACCGGACAGGCCGTCTCCGATCATCATGAGGAGCCTTCTGTCGTATCTGTCTGCAAGAACGCCTGCAGGGACTTTGAGTATCAGGCAGGGAAGGAATCCCAATAACGTGAGGAGTGCCATGTCTGCAGCACTTCCGGTCTTCTGGAAGATATAAAGACCTAAGCCGAAGCTTGTAAGGCCTCCACCGATGGAAGATATGAATTCGCCTGCCCACAGGAGCATGAACTTGCCGTAATTGTTCTTAGTCTTTTCCACTTCAAATAAATGCCTTTCGCTGTTGTTGAGTTAACTATAACGCAGTCAAAGGTGCAGTTCTTTAGATAACTATTACGCAATTCTTAAATAACTCTTAAATCTGAGCTGGTCTCAAATAACAGGGTATACGCGGGTGCTATAATAAAGACACGGATTAAGGTGTTTTCGCGAGGAATAAGAGAGGTATAAGGTTATGATCGAAGCCAGATCCTTAAGCATGATCTACGGTAACGGCCATCAGGCGGTAGATGATGTCTCTTTTGATATTAAAGCAGGTGAGATAGTCGGTTTTGCGGGCCCGAACGGCGCGGGCAAGACCACGGTAATCAAGATGCTCACGGGTATCCTTCAGCCTACTGAAGGCACTGCCGTAATTAACGGATACGATATCAGTAAAGATCCCATTAATGCCAAGAAGTCTTTTGCTTATATTGCTGATAATCCGGATATCCTGATCCAGCTCACAGGCCTTGAATATCTGAACTTTATCGCTGATATGTATGAAGTCCCCGAAGATGTAAGAAAAGAGAAGATAAACAGCCTTGCTGAAAGATTCGGAATGAAGGATGAGCTTAATACCCAGATGCGTGAATATTCGCACGGCATGAGACAGAAGCTCATGGTAATCTCGGCGCTGATACATAACCCGCCTGCGTGGATCCTGGATGAGCCCATGACGGGTCTTGATCCGTCCGCGGCTTTTGAATTGAAGCAAATGATGAGAGAGCACGCGAGGGCAGGCAATGCCGTATTGTTCTCGACTCATGTTCTGGAAGTCGCGGAGCAATTGTGCGACAGGATACTTATCATCAACAACGGCAAGATCGTGACCGAGGGCACGCTTGAGTTCTTAAGGCTCAATAACCCCGACATGTCACTTGAGGAGATATTCGTTAAGCTCACGTCCGGACGGAGATAACAGATGAATAAGACAAGGAGCTTATACAAGGCATTCAGCTCGAATCTCGAGATGCCGAAGCCGAACGGTGAGAAGAAAGAAAAGCTCTATACCCGGTTCGGCATGCTAGCCTTCATCGGAATAATGATCCCGGTGTCTGTCCTCGTCGGCTATGTCACCTACGCATTGACGAATCTTCTTTATGAGTTCGAAGGCAATTCGTACGGGCTTTTGTCAGAGCTTGACCTGATCTCGGCGTTTGCCATGATCTTCTGCATGCCGTTGATGTTCAGCGTGTTATTCTTCTCGTCTGATCTTAACTTCCTGACGGCTCTGCCGATCTCACCGACGTCGCTTTATACCGCAAGGTTCTGGCACACCTTCAAGGCGGAAAACGTCATGACGTCCAATGTGCTGTTCGCCATTTATATCGGCTATTTTGTATCCGTTGCCAAAAACGACGGAATCGCTGATGTGCTTAATCCCGTGACGATAATCTCGGCGTTCGTGGGGTTCTTTGGCTCGCTCCTGATGCCGCTCATCTATTGCTCCATCATCGGGCTTCTCATGATGATGGTCCTGCGGAAGTTCAAAAGGGCAAGCATCTACTATAATTCAACGCTGATACTGTTCGTGGCATTTGTCCTTATCTTCCTGTCATCTTTCAGAAGATACGGCAGCATCAGCCTGATGAATTATCTCGATTCACTTGTCGTCGGCAATAACTCATTTACGGCAATATGCAATGTCATGTTCCCGACAAATTTCCTGACGACACTGGCGATTAAGACTCATAATGTCCTTCTGCTTATAGCATCGATTGCGATACTTGCAGCCTTGTATTTGGCATCAGTCTTTATAGCGCGTCTTACATATCAGAAAGGCCTTTTCGCGGCTGCTGTTGTCAGCAACAAAAAGACATACCGTAAGTCATCGCTGTCGTTTGGAAAGCACAGCATGTTCACCTCGCTCCTGATCAAAGAGATAAGGGTACTGACGAGGACGATGACGTACAGACTCAACTGCGTGTTGGCAAATCTGATATGGCCTGCAGTCGCGTTGATATTTGTCACCATGGCTCCGCAGCAAAGCTTTTTTAATATGTTCACTGCCAAGCTCGAGGCTAAAGATCCGTTCAGCCATGTCCTCTTGTTCGCGGTCTTTATCGCCGTGGCTTTCATCGCGTCAGGTCTGAATTCTATAGCCTCCACATCTTTTACCCGTGAAGGCGTGCACATAGATATGTTGAATTTCCTGCCCGCTCCGCTCGATAAGCAGATCAAAGCGAAGATCCTTACGGCAGTTCTTTTCACGTTTATTCCGGTCGTGATCTCTATAGTTCCCGTGACAATATGTCTTGGAACAGTTGGGATGCTTCCGTTCTATATCGTGGCATCGTTCCTGAGTGTAGTGATAGCTACGATGATAGGTGTCGTAATGGATTCTGTCTCGCCTTATACCGTATGGTCAGACGAATTAAGCGCGCTTAGGGGCAACCTCAACTGCTTCTTTAATCTGGCAGCCGAGATGATCGCTGCGCTCGTTATCGGTGCAGTGTCTTACGGACTTTATCTGTTGCTTAGGAATTCCATGATTACTATGTCAGCAATAACTGTGCTGCTCGCAGTTGCCGGCATTGTCAGTTATGCGGCTGGACTTCCGAAGGCCAAGAAGAATATCGGGCAGCTTAAATGACCTTCTCGCAGATTATCGTATCCATGCAGTGATAGTGCGGGATGCAGTTGCTGTTATCTTCGAAGATCGTCTCGTCAATCCTGTGGAACTTCCAGTCAGGCAGGTAAGTGAAGAGTTCACCCGGCTTCCACATCTTTTCTTCCATGTCCCAGTCGGGCGGGAGCTCTAAGAAAGGCTTGTCGACAAATACGTTGAAGAATACGATGCCGTTCTTTTTGGTGATGCGTCCGAGTTTTTCAAAGAAAGCCTTTTTGTTCTCTTCAAAAAGGTACTGTATCGTTCCCGATGAATATATGATGTCAAACTGTTCGGAGGTCTCGAAAGTATTGATGTCGTCAACATATGCGTTGATCTCGACACCTCTTTCTTCAGCAAGGCGGATGGTCTTTCTGATACCGTTCTCAGTAACGTCAAAGGCGGATACAGTATATCCCTTAGCTGCCATATAGACGGCATCTTTGCCTTCGCCGCAGCCGATATCCAATACCTTCTTATCCTTTGAAGGCGGGCAGAGAGCAATCAGTTCATCCAGAAAACCTGCCGGTTCTGTTCCCCAGTAGTAACCCTCGCATTCGTACCATTTCTCGTAATTTGTTCTGATATTGCTCATATTGATCCTGCCTTGTCTGATGGATTAACTGTGGTTATGTTATATTTCTTTATGTGAGCGTGCAACATTTTCGCATCCCGGACTGTATAGATGGTAACTGAATCAAAAGGAGTTACTCATATGAAAAAGGCAATATCTATAACACTTATCTTTATGTTCATTATGGTTTCCGCATTTGCTTTGACAGGATGCGGCAAGAAGAAGTGCGCCAAATGCGGAAAGTCTGAAGACGAGGTAGAGCTGTTCCTCTTTGACACCAGCACACATCCCGGCGGTGACGGCAAGTATTATTGCAGCGCATGCTACAGACAAGTTTACAGCGAGACTCCGGTCCCCGGAGTAGCTGACGAGATAGCCAAAGTTATTGAGTAAGCCGTCTGAGTGCCGGTGATAAGATAATCCCATTGACTAAGTAGGTTACTGCTGATAAAATTCCACCATAAATAGAAAATCACCCGAATGGCAGATTAAGCCTTCGGGTTTTTTGTTACAATATACGGATAAGGACCTGAAATAAGAAAGAGGTTACATATGAGCAACGATAATATGCATGAAGAGATCGACAAGATCGTCCAGACAATATTCGAAGACTATAAAGGCGGCAAGAATATCGATGCCATCAAGCTTTTCAGCAATCCCGACAAGGACGAGGTAAGAGAGCTTGTAGAGCACTTCTTCAGGATCATATACCCCGGATATTTCCGCGACCTGACTTATAAGATATACAACCCGAAGAACAGCTTTGCGGTAACGATCGAAGACGTTTTCTATCACCTCAAAAAGCAGATCTACAGGGCTCTCGATTATTCGCAGAGCGATGACAAGATGACTGACGATACGCGCGAGCAGGAGAGCTACCGCATTACTACGGAGTTCTTCAAGAAGATCCCTGCGATCAGGGAATACATCGAGACGGATCTCATCGCTACATTGGACGGAGACCCTGCCGCAGCAAACTTCGATGAGGTCATCCTCTCATATCCGGGCCTTATGGCGATAACCGTTTACCGCATCGCCCACGAGCTCTATTTGCTCAAAGTGCCGATCCTGCCCCGTCTCATGACCGAGTATGCACACTCCGAGACCGGTATCGATATCCACCCCGGCGCAACGATCGGCAAGTATTTCTTCATCGATCACGGCACGGGTATCGTTGTAGGTGAGACATCCATAATCGGCAATAACGTAAAGATCTATCAGGGTGTTACCATCGGTGCTCTTTCTACAAGAGGCGGCCAGAAGCTCTCAGGCAAGAAGCGTCACCCGACTATCTGCGACAACGTTACGATCTATGCTAATGCTTCTATCCTGGGCGGCAATACGGTCATTGGCGAGAATACGGTAATCGGAGGCAACTCGTTTATCACTTCTTCCATCGAGCCTAATTCCAAGGTCAGCATGAAGAATCTTGAGAATGAATATAAGACAGCCGGCAACCAGATAAAGAGCGAGGAAGTTAAGCCCGGCGAAGAGTGGTTCTACGTAATCTGAGAATCGTCCACATTGCAACGTTTTCCCCTGACAAGTTGTATTTAGGAAAAGAACTTGTGACAGAGGTGAATTATGGCACAGGAAAAAAAGAAGGGTAAGCAAGTACTCGTTATCTGTTTAAGTATCGTTATAGGCCTGGTGTGCCTGTATTTACTTATGAGTCTCATTGCTTTTTTTGCTTCCCGGCTCGAATCAGTAAAGAAAACGCGTTATGTAACTGACTATCATCTTGACCATCACGAGGTTGAGATGGTTGAGCAGGGCACATCATGGCAGGTCTACCGTGATTTTGATCACGACACATACCTTTGGATAAGGCAGTGGGATAGGACATGGGAACAGCCCGGCGACGAGATCTACTTAATGAGCTTCAAAGTCTTTGACTCCGCAAGTGCCGCAAAAAGAGAATATAACGACATATATAAGCAGCACAAGGCGTATGAAGCCGGTTGGGAAGAGGGCGAGACATGGTTAATTTCTGATGTGCCCGATGTAATGGATTCGACGATTACTCTCATGGTCTATCGCGAAGATAATGTTCTTATATATGCTTATGTCGTCTGTATCGATGAGTATCCGCACTATTATGAAGATGAGATTGAGCCGACGGGCGTTATTTACGACAGATGGCAGCTTAAAGACTACATAATAGAAAATGCGCCTGAGATCAGGACGTATGTCCTGCACGATATTCTAGGTTACTGATATACGTCCGCAAGGGTGCTATAATAATAAGCAGTTAATCAATACTCCGCTTGGGATAATCCGCCTTATAAGCGGTGATCCCTTTTAGCTTTTCCTATATTCCGCAAAGGAGTAAAGCATATGGGCGACAGCAATCAGCAGCAGGTAGACCAGCTCTTAAGGGGCATTTACCGCATGTGCGTTAACAGGGACGACTGCAAAGGATGTCCCTTCTATATTACGAAGTGCACATTTGAAGAACCCAAGCCGAGCACATGGTTTGATGAGGAGACTATAGAGATCAAGCCTGAGCCTGTTGCAGAAAAGCCTGTAGATTTTGAATTTGCCAAGCATATCAAGGAAGAGCCTGTCGAAGAGCCTGCTGAAGAGCCTGCGAAGCAAGACGATTCTGACGCCACATGGTTAGTCAGTACGACAATGGGCAGTGTTTTCACAAAGTATGTTTTTATCTGTTCCAAGTGCGGATTTAAAAAGGAATCCATCTTCTCAATAACGCCCACGTCATACTGTCCCGAATGCGCTAAGCGCAAGGCGGGTAATGCGTAATCAGGCCGGCGTATAGACAAACGGCTCTGAATACAGATAGTAATATCCGTAATTGTGGTTATCTATTGTCATTCTGGCTTTGTATTTCCAGATCATTAGTATCTGTCCGTCGTTCAAATAATCGACCGGGACTGCCACGGCGTTATATAGTTCTATTCGCTGTCCGTCCTGGGTGATGCCGACAGGCTTTGAGATATCCTCGACAGAAGCTGCCGTTACATCGGTGGAATCAATCTCCACGATAAGATCAGATGCCCACCAGGGATAGTTTGTCGTAAGGCCTGTATATGATTTGAGGTAATCAGCGGCGAAAGCTTCCGGTTCAGAATATGTCCAAGGCCAGATGGTCAGACCGCGTCTGCTGGCGGCAAGGATGATCTCCTCATCGTAGCAGCTCGTGTGGTCAGGATTCATCGTGGCATTCCACTTGTCCAGATATCCGCAGAGCTGGGCTACAGCTGCTTCTGTTCCTGAGGCTTCCTTAGTGGCAGTCAGATCTCCGTAATACGGCATTTTTTCATTGTCACTGTCTTCCGCATATCCGAGCGCTCCTGCGGACAATTCGGGGTGATCCTTATACATTGCATCGAGTATAACAGTGTTAAATGTTATTGTGTTGAACTGGTCACGGCAATCGTTTGAGTCGAGCATGTCCTCGTATATGCCCAAGATATCGGGGTTGGTGCTCTTGATCTCAGCGTTGTGAATTATGGATGTGTTCTTGAAATCACCGATGTATTCGCTCAAGAGGGGGACTACATATTCTTTCTCTTCTTCCTGCCCGAAAAGCATTCCGTTCTTTGATTTTGCCGCCGGCACTGCATTGACGGTCGTGATGCCGCGGAACTGGTGTTCCCATATGAAGACCCTGCTCCTCAAAACATCTATCGGATAGTCTTCCACATTCTTCTCGTAGCTTAAGCTCAAGAAAAGCCAGGGATAGTCATCGTGATAGATGAAGATCTCGTTGTCTGAGCTTAAGTGAAGGTCGCTCTCGATCGAGTCTGCGCCCTCATTGTATGCGCCCCAGGCAGAATCTAGAGTGTTCTCGACATAATTTGACGGGTCGCCTCTGTGTCCTATTATGAAAGGCACCCTGAGAAGCGTGGGCTCGCTGTCATTGAATAATTCCTCTGACCTGTAGGCTGCTTCGTAATCGTCTACTAACACGCCGTTGATACCGCGGGCATAAAGAGTAACCAGTGATTTTGTATCAGAGTCTGACACTGCCCAGACAGTGCTACCTAAAGACTGGAGCTTGCGGATCAGGCCACGTGACGCTATATCTTCGCCGATAAGAATGACTTTGCCGTGAGCGTCGTTAGTAGCAGCGACCATGTCAAGAAGAGTGTCTTTATTAACCGTTTTCACGGCTGAGTAATCGAGCATTCCGCGGACGTCCGGGAGATCTGCCACATCCTTGACCAGCTCACTGTTTAGAGGTGACGAACACACGAAGCAGTCCTTAAAGCCGGTCCTCGTAAGCCAGAGCTTCAGTTCCTCGGCAGTCTCTTTGTCACTGATATAGAATGACGGGATCGCATTCTTCGCAGTCGAAGTAACGTAATCAGAAAGGTTCACGGTTATTAAGCCGCCGTCCCTGTCGTAGACTTTAAGATCTTTATCGAGCCATACGAAAACTACCTGCGGTCTTACGTCGCGGTCAGCGATATCTATTGCCTGACCGTCAGCTTTCCAGGCGACTGTCGGTGCCATGGCGATGGAAGTGTCAGGCTCGTAGAGCCCGGAGTAAGACATTTCGGACAGGTCGGGATACTTGAGACTGTTATTTACGATCTCAGTCTGCCAGGGCTCTTTTGTTCCGGTTGCCTCGGTCATACCGGAATTGCACGCGGACAGCGATAAGAACAGCAGCGCGCCAAGCGAAATAAACGCAAGTAATCGCGCGCGCTTATAAATTGGCAGGAAAGCCCGTGATTCCTTCTCCAGATTATTCATTCCTATTTCTCCCATGCGATACGGCAGCAAAAGCATCAATTCCCCAATTGTGCTGATGTCGAGACCCCATTAATCTCTTGCCGCAATCTTTGTATATCATATCAGTTAAAAGAAAAATTGGAAATGTAGTGGCAAAATAATATTTTAATATCCGCCCATGTTCTTTTTTATCAGATACAGGATCAGCATGTGTAGCGGATAGACGACGTAGAATAAGATCTTGAGGACCGGTCCTTTGATGAATCCTCTTTTGCCGTTATAGAAAGCGATAGGTATGAATGCCATTCCTGCCTGCCAGCGGCTCGATAGAACACATGAGCCCGTCACTGCCCTGAAGACAGGATAATCTCTCAAAAGTCCCATCAGAAGGATAAAGCCAAAACCGGAACATCCGTAATCGGCGCGGAGTACGATGGAAATGAGAAGCAGGAAGAGCAGCATAAATATGCCTTTTTTCTTGTCCGTGGCGTTCTTCAGCTCTTCGATCACGCACAATCCGAGGAAGCCGAGAAGCAAGGTGAAAAAGACATTCTGACTGCCATAGAAGAAGCTGCCCGAGTGCTCAAGATTCCATGGAATCTCAGATATCAATGCGAAAACGAATAAGCGGATCCCGTATCTTTTTCTGTCACTTGTATAGTGGAATCCCTCGGCCAGAAGGAAAGCAAATATCGGGAAAGCAATCCTGCCTATGGTGCGCATCAACGTATACAAGGTAAGCTGATGACCGGCTATCTGGAGAAGAATTATCGGGTCTTCGCGCAAAAATACACTTGCCACATGATCGATCAGCATCGTGAGCACAGCGATGACCTTAAGTCCGCTGCTACTCAAGAACCGGTATTTCTCCGGGATCAATCGGTAGTTCTCCATTATCGCGCCTCACCGTAAGTATTCATGTGTCTATTATATCTTTATTCCGCTTAAAGCATTTTACAGTTCGATGATATAATATTGCTTGTTAACAATGAGGGGAGAGAAAAATGGGGACACAAAGAGAATTCGAGATCTGGAATAAAAGCGGAAGCGGAGTCCTTAGGGAAGCTCCGCTGATTTTTAATGCCTGCGGGGAAGGTAAGCTCGGCACTGTTAATTCATATCCTGACGGCTGCATCTATAATACTGTGTTTACCTATTTGTGCGGGAAGCCTGATGAAAAGTTTATTGAAGAACACCCTGACTTGATCTATGAGTCAAGGCTGGTATGCATGAGTGATGAGTGGGCAGAATACGTAAGGCAATTGCCTGCTAAATTCATCCTCAGAAGAGAAGTCATGGCACCTCTTTGTGCTGAGTCTTCCAAAAAACTTGGGGACCTTCCCGAAGGATACAGCATAAGTCCTTTTACCCGTGAGATATTCGAAGAGCATCCGTTTGATCACGGAAGAAACTATAAAGATTATGAAGATTTCGATAAGACCGGTGCAGGAGCAGCGGTGCTGTTTGAGGGCAGGGTGGTATCCGCGTGTTCGAGCTTTATCACTCTGGGAGACCAGGTGGAGCTTGATGTATTTACGGATCCTGAGCACAGACAAAAAGGACTTGCAGATCACTGCGTTTATGAGATGCTCAGGCAAAGCTACAGTAAAAAACTAACGGTGCACTGGGACGCGCAGAATGTGATGTCGTCTGAGATGGCGAAGAGCCACGGGTTTGTTCCGGTTGCCGAATATGCCGTATACTGGCTGGAAAGAGGTTAAAACATGAAAGCACTTATCATCAATTGCAGTCCTGTAAGAAACGGCGCCACGGCTAGGATAGCAGAGATCATCGGGGATGAGCTTAAGTCCCGTTACGATGTTAAGAGCATATGCATCGACGATTATTCTTTCGCGTTTTGCAAGGGTTGCAGGGCTTGTCATAAGACCGCTTCCTGCGTTATGAGCGATGCTTCGGTAATCCGCGGCATAATGGATGAATTTGATAAGGCAGATATCATCGTGTCGGTCGCGCCCTCCTATTGGGCAGATATCCCGGGCCAGTATAAAGCATTCATAGACAGATGTACTCCGTGGTGCAATACGCATGAACCGCACGCTGCGATAAAGCCCGGCAAGAAAGGCTATGCCGTCGCTTTAAGGACAGGTCCCAATATGCCCGAGTGTGAGAGACTCATCGGAAGCATAGAGCATTTCTACGGTCATCTGGAGATAGAGCGCGCGGGCCATTTAGGATTGACGTCAGTCGAATACAAGGAAGACGTCGAACCCAGGAAGGACGAGATAATCGATTTCTGTAAGACAATTTAATAAAGTCTTCTTGCCTTGAACTGCGTCATTGTGCAACAATACTTTTATGTTATTTAAAGACATAAGAGGTGGTAAAGATGTTCAGAAAGATCCGTGAATGGTTTAGTATCAGGCTTGCTAAAAATCCGGGACAGATCGTATTGCTGTCGATACTGTTTTTTAATATCGCTTTCATCTTCCTTTCTGCCTTTATCATCAGCAAGATGTCCTTGAGCGGGACCGAAGGACTGGGCTTCTTCGAATCCGCTTTTTATACGATAAGCATGATCCTTGATGCAGGATGCATCTCTTATGTCGTGCAGGAGATCGGTCCTGAGAACGTTGCGATCGCATTGATCTGCCTGGCGATAGTAATCATCGGAATGATCTCCTTTACGGGCGCTGTCATCGGTTACATCACCAACTATATCTCGAGTTTTATCGAAGACTCTAATTCCGGCAATCACAAGCTCCTGATGTCAGGACACTTCGTTATCCTCAACTGGAATTCGAGGGCTCTGGAGATCGTCAATGATCTTCTTTACAGCGACAGTGTTAACAAGGTCGTTGTTTTGACAGGCTCCGGAAAGGCCGATATCGAGAAGCAGATAGACGAGCGTCTTCACGAGACGGTAAAACGCGAGAACAACAAGATCCTCGAAGACTGCAGGAACAAGTCGTTCTTTGCGCGCAAATGGCACTGCATTACTCATAAGTTCAAGAACAATCTGACTATCATCGTCAGGGAGGGTGATGTATTCTCATCAAAGCAGCTTTTCGATATCTCGCTGCACCACGCTTCCTCGATCGTTATTCTCGGAGAAGAGGTCAGCAATTCCGAATGCAAATATGCCGCAAAAGAAAAAGTCGAGAAGTATGACAACGGCAATTCCCTGACCATAAAGACGCTTATGCAGGTATCTGATATTACCTCTGCGTCTTATTCGGAGGACAACCAGAGGATAATAGTCGAGGTCACTGATGAGTGGACCTGGAATCTCGTACAGAAGATCATCAGGAGCAAGCAGGTTGACGGCAAGTGCAATATCGTGCCCGTCAGGGTCAACCAGATCCTGGGCAAGATGATGGCTCAGTTCTCGCTTATGCCTGAACTCAATTCGATCTACAATGAGCTGCTCTCCAACAAAGGTGCTTCGTTCTATTCTGAACGCTGCGAAGAAAGCGACGAACTGTCATTTATCACGGCTTCTCTGGATAACAACAGCCACATCGTTCCGTTGACAGTCCAATCTGAGAAGAATAAGAACTACTGCTATTTCATGGCTTTGACCGAGAAGGATATTAACAGGAAATGCAGCGATAAGCTCTCCGGAATCCCCGTAAGGCTCAATAAGGATTTCTGGCTTGAGAAAAAGAAGATCATCATCCTCGGCCATAACAGCAAGTGCCATGAGATCATGGAAGGCTTTGCTTCATTCCTGTCCGAATGGAGTTATAAAGATTCTGACGAGCAGCTCCTCAGCATTGTTGTCATCGATGACGAGAAGAGCCTTGAGAAGATGGGTTATTACAAGGAGTATCCGTTCGTTATCAAGACAGTCGCAGCAGAGCTCTTTGAGAAGGATCTCATCTGTGATTCCATAAATGAGTTCCTCGAAATGAATGATGAAGATGTCAGCGTTCTCATCCTTTCTGACGATCTTGTCTCAGACAGCGAGACCGATGCGGGCATGTTCGCAAACCTTGTTTATGTCCAGGATATCATCAGGGACAAAGTCGAAGCAGATCCTGACTTTGATGTAGGAAGCATCGACGTGATCGCTGAGATCAATGATCCTAAGCACCACGATGTCGTAAGCAGCTACAGCGTCAAGAACGTAGTCATAAGCAACAGGTTTATCAGTAAGATGATCACCCAGATTGGTGAGAAAGACGCGATCTTCGATTTCTACCAGGATATCCTCGAATACGATGACGGTTCTTCCGACGGCTACGAGAGTAAAGAGATCTATGTTAAAAAGGCAAAGGATTTCTTTGCGGGCCTGCCGGTCGACTGCACTGCCGATAAGCTTATCAGGGGCGTTTTCGACGCTTCATGCGATCCCGAGATACCTCTCGAGAAGCAGAACGTATCAGTCTTGCTGGGCATCGTTAAGCAGGACGGCGAGATACAGCTGTTCAGCGGAGACCAGACCATGATCGATGTCATGGTCGGAGAAAAAGATAAGGTAATCGTATTCAGTAATCACTGATCAGCGTGATAATGCTGAACACACAAAAAGCAGGATTATAAAGTAGATTCCGTAAAAGATCGTCAATCCGAGGCCGACAAAGAAAGCGGTGCGGCTCAATATCGAGCTGGTCTTGATCTTGCCTGTATGCATACCGCCTCTGTCAATGTAATCCTGTATTGCATTGCGGTTACTATTTCCCATAACCATTGCGATAATGCTTCCGATCGGAAAAGCAGCCAGTACTAAAGCGACGATAGCCTTTGTCAAAAAGCTCTTTGACTGTTCATTGTAAAAAATGTTATTAACTGTCGGATCATTCTGATTGTTGTAATAGTTGTTATCCATAGTTTCCCCCTTGTTAGAACAAGATTCCTTTTCCTACATTCGATATTATATCGTATTTGGTAAAATAGCGGTGTATGCTTTAGTCGCTTAAAACTGAAAGTTTTGATGTACAGTAAATGATTTGTTGAGGCGAAATAAATGATATTCACTGGTATAAGTAAGACTTTTTCTCTAGAGAACGAAGATCAATATAATACCATCGGAGCTTTCTGGGATGAGCTTATGAAGGTCTACGAATTAAGCAATCTCAGGGGCCTTGGCTATAACTGGACTGCTGATACGATCGAATATGTGATCGGTTTGAAAGATGGTATTATAGATGGCGCAAACTGCACTGTTGAACTGCCTGATGAAGGCTGGATCGATTGCAAGGGCAAAACCGCTGATCTGCAGGAGATATACCGGAAGATCTATGAAGACGGCAGCCTGAAATATGAGATAGAGACTTTTACCGAAGACGGCAACTGTGAGATCTTGTATATCAGATCATAAAACACAAGAGTACGTAATATGGAATTTGAACAACTGATAAAGCGCATAAATGAATTGAGCAGGAAGTCCAAGACTGAGGGACTTACGCCTGAGGAGAAAGCTGAACAGACCGAGCTCCGCAATGAGTACAGGGCTTTGGTCGTAGGCAATCTGTCGTCACAGCTCGAAGGTCTTAAGATCATGCATCCTGACGGCACGATCACAGATGTGAAAAAGAAAGACTGATTGCTCGAAATACATGCGTTGTCGGTATCTTCTGAAAAAGAGTAAATACCGATACAAAAAAGCATTGAATGTGTCGGTGATGAGAAGAATTCAGGCTTTAACGATACAAATGGCTCGCAATTGTATCGGAATAATATCTTCTTGACGGAATAGCGATACAAATGATTGTTTTGTGTATCGGGATCAGACAAAAGCAGCCTGATACCGATACGCCGACCTCTCGAAAATAATACCATCTTATTACTGTAGCGATTCTCTCTTCGCCCGATACGATTTTTCTTGAAACCGCAAATCGGTTCTAATATAATTTATTTGGGATAGGATTTTTTCAGGGAATAAGGGGGATATAACTATGAAAAATTCTGTAAATGAGACTGCAAAGAAGAACGATTTCCGTTTTCTCGGACCGGAGCGTTACTATCACGTTGCCGGACGTCAGCTTGATGAGAGAACAAATGACGGAACGGATAATTTTGTTAACGTTCAGGGCAACGATGAGAAGACCACTTTTGGCTCGATAATCGCAGTCGGCATCGTAGCTATTGCCATTACAGGCCTTGTATGTCTTGCATGTCGTCCGAAAGCTGCGGAAAAGCTTTACAGCGGCGTTCTTGCGCCTGTTGTCTCTGATGAAGCAGGCATCATCGGCAACGATGAGTCGCTGAAGACAACGCTTGATGAATACCTGGATCTTACCGGTGTTTGCCCCGCTGTTTACACGGTTTATGAAGAAGAGTGGAAGTCTGATTATGATGATCTTCAGGCATACACGCTCCATAAATATGCAGATAACTTTACTGATATGCAGCACTTCGTTATTGTATGCTCTATCCCGGAAAACGAAGCTAAGCTGATCGGTCAGGGCGAGTCTGTCGAAGCTCATTATGAAGTTTTCGCAATCAACGGTGTGAGCACGAATGCATTTATTTCAGATTCTGATCTTAATAGATTCCGCAATCTTTTAAGCGAAGATCTGAGAAACGGTTCTGAGCCTTCTGTTGCACTTGAAGGTGCATTCAGATATGCGATCAAAGATGCTGATACCAAATTGCATCCGTATTCAGGCAGCTTCTTTAAGTTGTTCTTAACATTCCTGCCTGTACTGATAGTAACCATCATCTTTATTGTGGTTTTGGTTATGGTCAGCAGGAAGTACAAGAAAGACAGAACCGCTCTTAAAGAGTCCTTCGCAAAGGCTTAAAGTTTATGGCTATAACAACGAAACAGTTTCAGAAGTTTACTGATCTTGAGCTTGTCTGGGATTTTCTGGTCGAGATCTATGAATACAAGAAAGATAACGGAGTGGCCGCTCCTTTCTTCGAGCACGCCATAAAAGCTTCGTGGATGGATTCATCTTATTCTTTCCTTGACAGACTTTGGTTTGACGGTGATAAGGTCGTCGCGTTTGTCTTTTACGAAGCGCCCGTGACGGATATCTATTTCAATGTGCGTCCCGGATATGAATATCTGGCTGATGAACTCGTTGATTATGCCATTACGACCATGCCGAACTTTGAGAATGAACAGCAGCTTATTCTTTTCGGAGGGCAGGATTATCTGAAAGAAGCTGCGGCAAAACGCGGTTTTAAGCAGGTCTATGAATATGAAGACCGTGTCTTCGACTTTGAGAATGAATTGAACTATGAACTGCCTGAAGGCTATCACTTTGTTGAGCCCGGAGATGTAGATGCCGTAAAGCTTTCAAAGCTTTGCTGGTACGGATTCGGTCATGGCGATAAGGGTGAGTTTGTAGATTACGATAAGTACGATGACTCGCTTGACTGGACACCCGCAAAATCTCATAAAGATATCGTGGGTGACTTCATGGCACCGTCTCCGCATTCCACGGACGAGTATTCAATCGTCATTGCGGATGAGAATGGTGAGTATGTTTGTTTCTCGGGCATGTGGTGGGTGCCCGAAAACAAGCTTGCCTACATGGAGCCTTTATGCACGGCGCCTGAGCACCGCCGCAAGGGCCTTGCTGCTGCAGCACTTACTAAGCATTACCGCAGAATGAAGGCACTCGGTGCCACGCACATGACCGGCGGAGGAGATCCTTTCTATGAGAAGATCGGCTGCGGCAACGGTTTCCACTGGACGTTCTGGAAGCAGCAGTAACGGATAACTGAATGGTATAATGTAACTGCCTGGGAATTATCCCGGGCAGTTATTTTTTGATTCGAGGATAACAGATGCTTAAGTACGTTGATTACATTTCACCTGAAGAATACATGGAATTGAGGAAAAAGGTCGGATGGATGGAGTTCCCGCTCGAGGAAGCCAGAAACTGCGTTGAGAACGCATACATGGTCCTCTGTGTCAGAGACGAAGAAGAAAGAGCAATTGGAGTTGTAAGGCTCTTATGGGACGGCGGTTATGTTGCCTTTCTGTCCGACGTTATAGTTGTACCCGAGTATCAGGGTCAGGGGATCGGAAGGACGCTTGTTGAAGCTGTCATAAAGAGAATAAAGGACGATATGAAACCGGGATACAAGGTAAAGCTGAATCTGAACTCAGCCAAGGGAAAAGAGCCCTTTTATGAGAAGTTCGGATTTGTTATCCGTCCAAATGAAGATGCAGGTGCCGGAATGGACCAGTGGCTGACATTAGATGATTAATAAGGTGAATAATGGATAGACTATTTATAACGCATTATTACTATCCTGGAACTGATCCATGGAAAAACATAATGAACCTCCCGGAAGAGGAGGCTTTTCGCGTCGCTGCGGAACTCGCTGATAAGCACCCTGATACGACGAGCTTCGGAAGGTTTGCTGATTTTGTTAATTACTATCCTGCCCGCAAAAAGGCCGACGAATATGTGCGCGAAAGATTTGTTAAGCTCGGCGGCAGGCCGAAGCTCATGCATCCGTATTCGTTTGTGCTGGGTGAGTGTGAATATCTGCGCAACTGGTTCGACACCAACGATAAGCTGGTAATAGACCTTTCAGATGTTCCTGATGATCAGGTCAGTTTTACTCCCGGTGACAGCTGCGCACTCCTGATACACGGAGAAGAACCCGCAGTCCTTACCAAAGCGATGCTGCTCGACGGTATCAGGGCCTGTGACGGTTCTATTGAAGAATATTGCAAAAAGAATTTAGGCAACATATATGCTTATGTTGAAGTTCAGCTTTGGGACAGGATGTAAAGAATTATAATATGATAAAAGATCATATTTGGAGAGCTGAAAAATGAAGGTATTTATAGTCTATTGTCACCCGTCGGAAGATTCGTTCACGAAGAACATCCGTGACGCTTTTATAAAGGGAATCACAGACAGCGGCAACGAATATGTCATGTCTGATCTTTATGCGATGGACTTCAAAGCAGACATTACCGAACAGCAGTACTTAAGGGATGCTAACTACAGGAACACACCTTTTACTGAAGAAGATGTTCTGGCAGAGCATGAGAAGATTAATTCCGCAGATGCGATCGCGTTTATCTATCCGGTTTTCTGGACAGAAGCGCCTGCAAAACTTGTGGGCTGGTTTGACCGCGTTTGGACATACGGATTCGCATACGGCGACAAGAAAATGAAGATGATGGACAAAGCCATGATCCTTTGCTCAGCAGGCAATCCCATTGAGAAGCTCGAGCAGTTCGGGCTCCTCGCGAGCATGAAGAAAGTCATGTTCGGTGACAGGCTTTTTAACCGCGCAAAGCAGATGGAGTTCGTTGTTTTCGACGGCACGTCGAGAGAGAAGGAAACGCGCGAAGGCAACTGGGACAGCAACCTTCAGAAGGCTTACGAGAAGGGCAAAGATTTCTTCGCAGATGCAGAAGAAGAATTCACGGTTGATGATAAGTTTTTCACTGCGGTAGAGAATTCTGAATCAGGCGAAGTGTCAGAGCAGACAGTCTTCTGCTATCATCAGAAGGGCAATGTTATCTGGGCTGAGTACTCAGGCGGCAGCATAGTAAAGGGCTTCCTTATCGGGACGATGGATGACGATCACCATCTGCATTTCAACTATCAGCACATGAACACCGACGGAGAATTGAGGACCGGCTCATGCGACTCCGAGCCTCAGATCGAGAACGGAAAGCTCAGGTTCAACGAGAAGTGGAAATGGACGATGGGCGAAGAGGGAACGTCGGTAATAGAAGAGATCTGAGGAGAGGTATATGGGTTTGTTTGATAAGTTTTCCAAGGATAAAAACACACAGGGATTACCGGACATTCTTAGCATTCCGTATGACTACAACGGATATGATCTGATCTTTGAAGAGGGAATGACAAACCCTGTCGTGTATTCGGATATCACTGCGCTTGTTACCAATAACAATGTGGATATCAATGAGATCGAAGGATATGATGAGCTTGAGAGAGATACCTCTGAAGAAGAGTTTTATGATTTTTTTGATAACTGGATCGAGGCTCTTGATCAAAAGGGGTTTATCGCAGAGCTTTTCCCGAATGTCGGTATCAGCACTTTTGTAACTGACATAAATCAAGTGCTTGGTAACATCGGTTCTTCGCAGCTTCTCGATGTGGATGAGACAGTAAATGCGTACCGCGCGGAAGTGGTGAAGTTCAGCTTCAAGGGCAAGCCTGTAGCTGCCGATTTTGCATACGATGTATTAGAAGCGAATATCGTAGCTTCCAGACTCAGAAAGATCGGCTATGAACTGATCGCGATTTTCAATGGCGTAGACAACGACGCTAAAGCTGTCATACCTATGGATAAGATTCCTTTAATGCAGGAACTCGAAAGCAGAATTAAGTGATAATATACCGTGTATGGGTACAAAGCATGTAGTAGTCCTGCCTTATGATGAGGCATGGAAAAATGATTTCGAAGAGATTAAAGCAGAGCTCATGACTGTGCTTGACGGCTTGGTCATGGGCATTGAACATGTGGGCAGCACTTCGG
Organism: Clostridiales bacterium; assembly: GCA_017554745.1. Lineage (GTDB taxonomy): Bacteria > Bacillota > Clostridia > Saccharofermentanales > Saccharofermentanaceae > Saccharofermentans. The sequence goes on from JAFZHS010000007.1 coordinate 140,453, forward strand.
TGCCGGGGCTGGCGGCTAAGCCTATCATTGACATTGATGTCGTTATTGAAGATGCAGACAGTTTTGAAAAAGTAAAAACTGCGCTTGAGACAATCGGTTATCTGCACGAAGGCGATCTGGGTATTCACGGACGTGAAGCATTCAAATATGACGGCAAAGACCATTTAAGAAAGCATCATCTGTATGTTTGTCAGAAGGATTCCGCAGAGCTTAAAAGACATATATCCTTCAGGGATTATCTGCGTGCACATCCTGATGCTGTAAAAGAATACGGCAGAATAAAAGAGGAAGGCGCAGAGCTTTATCCGTACGATATTGACAGCTATATCGCTTATAAGGCTCCTTTTATCGAAAACATATATAAGCAGATCTTCGGGTAAGCGAACTGCATATTTGCCCGCACTGATTCCGATTTAAAATGACATTTAATTGATGCCAAATCTATGCATTACAAACCTAAAATATATTTAATTCTTATTCGGGGGAATAGGATATTTCGATATGAAATGGGGTGTAATCATATGAAAACGTTTAAGCAATTGGCCGCAGCAGGCCTTGTATGTGCTGTGATCCTGGCATCAGCAGGATGCGCAAAATCCGGCGATTCCGGCTCGCCTTCAGATACCGAATCTGAAACCGCCTCTGAAACTTCGGAGGAAGATGACGGCATTTCTGTTGGTGACCACATCGTGTTTGGCAATTATCAGCAGAAAACCGATTCTGATCCCGAGCCCATCGAGTGGCGCGTGCTGGAGATAAAGGATGACAAAGCGCTTATTATCACGGAATATCTCCTTGAGCCGCACGTATATAACATCGAAATGGAAGATGTTACCTGGGAAAACAGCTCGCTGAGAAAATGGTTAAACGGCGATTTTTACGATGCAGCTTTCTCCAATAGTGAGAAGAGCCATATTCAGACTGTAACGATCCGGAATCCTGATAACCCGTTATACGGAACACCGGGCGGAAATGATACGGAGGATAAAGTTTTTTGTTTAAGCCTTGAGGAAGTTCAGGTCTATTTCGCTGACACCAATGACCGTATGACTGCCGCTACTGATTATGCGATCTCGCGCGGTGCGTCAATAAATGAAGACAATAAGCTTGAAAACGGCATGAAGACCGGCTGGTGGTGGCTTCGCACGCCCGCTTCATCTGCCAACAGAGCAGCGGAAGTCGACTGCTTTGGCAACATTGACACCGTTATTAATGCTGACAGAGTCGATGGATGCTTAGTCTTTTCCGAGGGAATCTGTGTGCGTCCTGCTATTTGGATAACGCTTACCGATGAAAACAGTGAAGAGATAAATGAGCCTGAAGAACCGGTCGTCAGAAGAGTCGAGTTCGGAAATGCTTTGGGATATAAAAGGTGTTATTGTGAATTGGTTTCTATGGGCGGGAACGGGTTTAGCTGGAATCTTTATAACGAAGATCAGGAAATGATAGCCATGCAGTTCGGGTTCAACGACTATGAACCGGCTTTGTATTCTGTTGATATGGATGGCGACGGCACAGATGAACTTATCAGCTTCTGCGTTTATGGAGGCGATGGTGCTGCACGCGTTTTTGTATACAGAAATAATAATGGCATGATTGAGCTTGGGGTGTTCGAGACGGACTTAAAAGTATCCGAATACTCCATGGAATATGACAGTACTGAACAGAAGATCATATTGCAGAACTGGACAGAAGAAAAAGAAACTGTCCTGGGCATTGATGATTTTACATTCAGCGCATTTGATCCGGAGAATTTCCCGTGGTGATATTTGGCTGAAAAATATAGGGTAGAAAGCCATTTTCGATTAGGTGCAACATTTTCCGAAGCATGACTGTTTATATGGCATAGACGTTCAAAAAGGAGTTATGAAAATGAACAAGTTAGTTAAGAAGATCGCATGCGCCGTTATGGCATTCACACTTATTGCAGGTGTTTTCACAGGCTGCAAGACAAATAAAACAGCAAAAACTACGATCGCTATGCCAAACTACACATCGGTAAAGGATCCCTCCGGCAATCTTCCTGTAAAGGGAACGGTCGGTGATATGGAATACAGGATCCTTGGTAATGCCGAGCTCGGAAGCTACAACACATCCAGAGGTTACTATTATGACATGATCGATGAGCTCAATGCTCCGCTTCTCATAGTAATCTGTGCCGGAATGCATAAAGCTGTGGATGCTGAAATCAAGATCGTCGATGTCGGAATGGATGGCTCAACACTTGTTATAGTCGTTGAAGAATCAAAGGGTTCCGGCGAGAAAAACAAAGAGCTTGATTGTCCCACTGTCACATTGGAAGTAGATCATGAGCCGGCCGATCTTCTGATCGTAACTACGGCAGGAGAGAAATTCGAGAAGGTTAATCCCTATGAAGGTTAAATGGGCAATTCCAAATATTAATATTTCTTAAGTACTTTTCAATACGAAAAAGAATATAATATCCCCATAGGATTTTACAGCCCTTTGGGGATGTTTTTATGGGGAACAATAGAATATGAAAAAGACAATCTGTGTATTAGCAGCGGTCTCGCTGTTGCTGGGTATCGCTTCCTGCGGAAACAAAGGCAATGATCTTTCCAAAGCAAGGAAAGTGTCTTCAGATGAAACATGGTGGAATGACACCGTTACCAAGATCTCATCGGACGAGATTATTGAAGAATTAAGCGAGGAACCGTATCAGTTGGAAAGCCGGTGCTTTGCAGCAGATGAGGATTCTTTTGTAATTTCTTATGTTGCCTGGGGACATGAGATGTTTATGAACACGATACTGAGGCATTACTCATACAATGGCGAATTATTGGGTCAGGTAAATATCGGAGCCTTCTTCGGATACGAAGAGGATTGCTACTCGGCAACTACCGTATATAAGAGAAATGGTACTTACTTTGTCCTGATCGATGATACAGTGTATGAGATAGATTTCACTGACGGAAAATTGAAGAACCCCTACACATTGGAATTGTCATCTCCTGATGCCGGACAGGCAGAGCTTTCGCATATGGTCGATGTAGGCGGTAAGACAGTATGTCTGTTTTTCTCATATAACAAGGAATTTGAAGCGATTCACGGAATATGTGTTTTTGACGGAATCCGGCAAGAGATTATCTTTCCGGAATTCGGCAAAGACATTAAGCTCGAATACTTAAGCAATCTGTCGAGTAACGGCGACGCTGCCACTTTTATTGCTGCCGTCAATGAGAACGGACTCGAAAAGACTTTATATTGTACGCTTGATGTAAATACATTAGAAATTGCGACTGTTAGTGCTGAACATGATATTGAATACGCCGATTTTGTTGAAGGACTTGGAGTTTTTGATGCCGGGGACAGCCGTACGGTTTCTAAGATCGATCCTGCCACGGGAGAGAGAAGCGTGCTTGTTGATCTCTCCGATACTTTTATAAATGGCCAATACACATATGATCAGAAGATTGTATGGGCGGCAGATGATAAGGTCGTTCTTCTTGCTAATGAGCATGCTCTTAATGACAGAATATCTTCGTCAAGCATAGTGCTGTTGGAGAAGGCTGAGACTAATCCCAATGCAGGTAAAGCGGTACTCACGATCGCTTCTCTTGATGAGTTGTCATACCAGGAATACTTTGCGGTAAACGATTTCAACAGGAATTCCGATGAGTTTTTCATAGAAGTAGATTACAAATATCTTGATATGTTCAATGAAGGCCGGAAATCCCAGGAAGAAAACAGTGATTACGATATGCTTACTTCTTTTGCTGCAGATACCGCGACAGTCTTAATGTCTGATATCAGGGAGGGAAAAGGTCCTGATCTGGTGGTTTACTCCAATGAATACGGTCAGCTAAACAGTCCGGACTATCTTGTCGATCTTACGAAAAGAATAGCCTCTGAAAAGAGTCTTAACAGCGGAGAATACATGAACTTTGTAACTCAGCCGAATGGCCGTGACGGCAATCACTACAGGCTTGATTACGGATTTACGTTCGCAGGCTTTGTTATTCGGAACGATCTTATCGAAGAAGGCGCTGCAGGCCTTACTTTCGATCAATATGACAGGATGATCAGAGAAGGCAATAACGGTGTCAGCATCCTTCCGCAAGACGATAACCTGATGATGAAAAAACTCTTAACGAGTTCAGATTATATGTCTTTTGACAAAGACGGAAAGATCTCGCTCAATAACGACGGCTTTAGAGCGATGGCAGATTATATCGCATCGATTCCGGACGGAACTCAGTTTGATGATCTGATTGACGGTAAGATCAAGCCGGTCTACTGGTATGTCGAAAATTTTCCAGGTTATGTTGACGTGGTCAACAATGCCTATACTAATTACTCTGTAATAGGTCTTCCTTCTTCAGACGGGCATGCTGAGACGATCACAGGAAGAGGAATAGGCATTACAAGTTGTTGTGTTTTGCAGGATGCAGCCTGGGACTTTGCCATGAAGATGATGTCTCCTGAAGTACAACTTTTGGCTGACTGTTATGATCCGGTCATGCTGAGCGCGCAGAAAGAGTATTTCAGCGCTATTATTACGGTTCACAATGCTGATGTAAAAGCGCAAAAAGAAGGAACTCCATACCCGCAAGAAGCGGTTGACGCATATATCGGACAGATCTCTGATGCAATCGTCGTTCCTGATGTCGATTCATCGATAATAGTGATTATGAATGAAGAAATGCCCGCTTACTTCGAGAACCAGAAATCATTTGACGAAGTGGTCGGAATCGTCGAAAACAGGGTAAACCTTATGTTGGCTGAGCAGGGATAGGAATTCCATGCATGAATGTAAGAATAGCTGCTCTTGATTTGCTGTTATAATATTGGCGGAGGGATTAATATGACACATGACGAGATAATGAACCTTATAAACCGTTCCCTGTTTGCGGAAATCGGCTATGCGGATGAAGAAGGCAGACAGAATATCCGAAAGACGTTTTGCGTTTGGCACAAGGGCCTTGGCGGTCACTTGATATCTACAAATACAAGCTCTTCTCATATAAAGACTCTGCAGAAGAATGATAACGTCTGCATTTATTTCTCAGATGATGAGACCTTTGAAGGCGTCTGCTTATATGGAAAAGCCGTCATTCATTTTGACAGGGAATATAAAGAGCTCCTTTGGAATGAGGGTGACGAGAAATACTATCCTAACGGAATAGATGACGAGGACTACTGCATTTTGGAGATAGCAGCAGTGACCGGCAGGTACTATCGTTATGACGGGAAAGGCGATCTGACGCGCGAAGAAATACTTGCTTTTGATGCAGGAAAAGAATACGAGAACGGATACGCCAAAGTCCATTCTGATGATTAAAATCCTGAATCTGAATTCAGCAAAAGGAAAAGAACCTTTTTATGAGAAATTCGGATTTAAGATCCGTCCGAACGAAGAAGCAGGAATGGATCAGTGGCTTTCATTAGGCGAATGATTTTTAATAATGTAATAATTTTGGAGGATACTATGGACAACTATATTGAAGGTAACAAAGCAGCTTGGGAAGAAGCATTTGATAAGAGAGATGCATCTTGGGGTGCCGATATACCGGACCGTATCAGTAATGAGGAGTATGCTTTTTTCAACGATGAGACTAAAGCACTTCTGAAGACGATCGATACCGAGGGAAAAGTCATTGGCCAGTACTGCTGCAATAACGGCCGTGAACTCATGGCGCTGGTTAAGTCCGGCAAAGCGGCAAAGGGCATAGGTTTTGACATCGCTGAGAATCAGGTGGCATTTGCCAATGAGAAAGCAAAGGAACTGAACTTGCCTTGCGAATTCGTAGCTGCCAATGTTTACGATATCGATGACACCTATAAGGATTGTTTTGACATAGTCCTTATCACGATCGGAGCGCTCTGCTGGTTTGATGACCTGAACCGTTTCTTTGAAGTAGTGGCTAAATGCATGAAGCCCAGAGCATTGATAATCATCAACGAGCAGCATCCCTGCACCAACATGCTTACGACGCCGGGTGAAGAGCTCTATGATCCCGATCACCGTCTGGAGTGCCATTATTCTTATTTCCAGCACGAGTGGACAGGAAACGGCGGCATGTATTACATGACTCTGAAGAGCTATGAGTCAAAGACATTTACTGACTATACCCACCCGATGTCTGAGATCATTTCCGGAATGTGTAACAACGGAATTGTTGTTACGGGACTTCAGGAATTTGAACACGATCTAAGCGGCGGTTTTACAGAGCTTGATAACAGCGGTTATCCGCTTTCCATGATCATTCAGGGAAAGAAATCGTGAAATATTTGAAGACTATTTTTCAGGAACATTGAACTATGGAAAAAAGCAAGAGAAAATCGGTTGACCCGATATATTCGGAGAGATAGGGGATTTTTGCAGACCTGAAAGAACATAATTTGCGACTTATGTTCGCAGTTTATTTCTGTACAAGCTCCTTACTCTATATCTGATATTCAAAGGTCACATTATAAGAATTACTGTTATAATGCTTTTGGCTGATTGGAGTCCTTTGACAGGACGGATATGAGAGATTATATGGAGAGAGCTTTAAGCAACAGAAATACAGTTGTTATCGACGAGAAGACACCGCTGATGATTCTGGCGGGGCCTATGTTTTTAGAGCTTTTCCTGAATGTAATGGTCAACCATATCGACACGATGATGTTGAGCCATTACGAAGAAAATGCCGTAGGCGCCGTCGGTAACGCCAATACGATTTTGTTCATGATGAGCATCCTCTTCAACGTGATCGCTACTGCTACGAGCGTTGTCGTTGCGCAGTATCTCGGTGCGAAGAGATACGACAAGATGAACATGATCTATACGCTCGCGGTCATCGTAAACCTCATTATCGGTATTGTGCTGAGTGCGGCTTTCTGTGCGGCAAATCCGTTGATCATGAAGTTTTTGCATATTTCCAATGAGATGCGTTCATACTCGATGATCTATATCTACATCGTCGGAGGCGGCGGATTCCTGTTGGCTGTATATAACGTTATGCTCCAGATCTTAAGGTGCAACGGCTACCCGAAGATCGGCATGTTCATAACTCTCGGGATCAATGTCATCAATATCGGCGGCAACTATCTGTTCCTGTATGGCCCTTTGGCGTCTCTGAACATGGGCGTTGCAGGAGTTGCGATATCAACCGTAGCGGCAAGGGCGATCGGCGTGATCTTTGTTTTCGCATTCTTCTTCAAAAAGAAGATCGGTAAGATCTCGCTCCGATACTTGAGACCTTTCCCCGGCAGACTCCTGGGCAAGATGGTCAAGATCGGCCTTCCGACCGCTGGCGAGAACCTTACATATAACCTCTACCAGACGACGCTTCTCTCCTTCGTAAATACGATGGGAAATGAATCAGTTCTCGCGAGGTCTTACTGCCAGATACTTATATCTTTCGCGATAATCTTCTCGAACGCCTGTGCCATGTCGACACAGATAATCACAGGCCACTTAGTCGGTGCAGGCAAAGAGGAAGAGGCCTACAAGAGAGTATTTAAGACTCTTAAGACATCAATGCCTATCACAATCGTGCTTGTCTCGATCAATGCTCTGCTCTGCAGATACACCCTGCTGTTTTTTACCCAGAATCAGGAGATCATAGCTTTGGGCCAGATGATCATGATAGTTGACATCTTTATCGAGATCGGCAGATGCCTGAACATGACCTTCGTCTGCAGTCTCAAAGCAGCCGGCGCATACATCTTCCCGCTCCTTATGGGACTTCTCTGCAACTGGGGCTTAGGCCTTACGACAGGTTATCTCGTCGGTGTTTACATGGGAGTCGGCGTCGCAGGGATCTTTGCCGGAACCGCTGCGGATGAATGTATCAGGGGCCTTATCGTCATGTATTATTGGTACAAGAAAAAATGGTTTGGTAAATCCGTCGTGGAGAAACGCAAGAAGAACGTGTTGGAAGAAGCCGACTGATCATTTATTTGAAAGGCAGATCACATATGAAAATATTGGTTTTAGGCGGAACAAGGTTTTTCGGGATCCATATGGTCAATGACCTTATTGAGAAAGGTCATGATGTCACTATAGCGACCAGAGGGATTACACCTGACGATTTTGGTGATTCTGTATCCAGGATATGTTTTGAGAGGACGGATGAGGACAGCATCAAAGCAGCGATAGCCGGTACGCATTATGATGTGATCATAGACAAGCTCGGTTATTGTTCAAATGATATCCGTAAGATCATGGAATCAGCCGATTGCGATAAGTATATCTATATGTCGAGCACGGCGGTTTATACCCCCAAGCACATCAATACCGTTGAAGAGGACTTTGACGGCAAGGGCGGCGGGCTTATCTGGTGTGACAGACAGGACTATCCTTACGATGTGATAAAGAGACAAGCCGAGTATGCTCTATGGCAAAAGTATCCTGAAAAGAATTGGATCGCCGTAAGATACCCGTTTGTTACCGGTAAGGATGATTATACAAAGCGCCTGTATTTTTATGTTGAACATGTTCTGAAGCAGCTCCCGATGAAGATCGACAATCCTGATTCGCAGATGGCGTTCATCAGGTCAGATGAAGCCGGAAAGTTCTTATCATTCCTGGTCGATAAAGATTTCAAAGGCGCTGTTAACGGAGGTTCAAAAGGCACGATCTCCATAAGAGAGATCCTTGATTATCTCGAAAAGGAGACCGGAATGCGTGCTGTTATTAGTGACAATGGTGATCCTGCTCCTTATAACGGTGAGCCGGATTACAGTATCAATACTGAAAAGGCTGAATCACTCGGCTTCATTTTTTCTGATCTGAAAGACTGGATCTATGACTTGTTAGATTTTTATATCGATGTGGCGCATGAAGGAATGTTGGGACTTGCGGAACAATCCTGGCTTTTTGACTGATATTGTAACGAAATCGGTTTTCATCCGTCTAACTAATGTGAATATCAATAATGCAAAACGGAGGGTGTAAACTATGAGAAAGGGCTTTAAAGTACTGTATTACATTACGGTTATCACCAGCGCATTAGTGGGGCTATGGCATTTCTTTGTGCCGTGGATGTTCCAATGGTATGATTATCTTCCCATGCAATACAGGAATTTAATAGTTGGTATAGATTACACCAATTATTGTTTTTCGCTCTTATTATTCGGACTTAGCCTTATGTTGATCCTTTTGGGAAGAAAAGTTTTATCGTTGAATAAAGAGGTTGCGTATTTTTATTTTTTCCTAACCTTCGTCTGGCTGTTTAGAGCTTGTTTGGCAAGTTTTATCGAGCCATGGCCGCTGCAGCCTATACCCGCGGCTGCTATAGGACAGCTTGTTGCATCGGATGTGCTTGCACTGATGATGATAATCGAGTCAGTGGCCATAATTTTGTCCCTAAAGAAAGCTAAAAAGGGCAATGGATAATAAGAGATTTGAGAACAGAAAATAGCACGATTAGTTTATGAGTTAGAAAGGATTATCAGGATATGGATACTTTTTCGGAAGCACTATTAATAGAAAGCAAAAGCCCGCAAGATTGAAGTGAACCCCCAAAGTTGGACAAAGACTTTGGGGGTTTTTCATTAGACTATTCCTTGATCTATTGCGTGGACGATATCATCACCGTTAACAACGGTAAGTATCTTGCAGCCGTATTCATCTGACAAGAGTTTTGCTCCGTTGAAGCAGTTCTCTATATTTTCTTCATGATTATCGACTATGGCGACTATAGCGGTAATCTTTATACCGGCAAGCTTCTTAAGCCGCTCTATTCTCTCTTTGATAGTCTTTCCGCTGCCGATCAGATCATCGATGATTATGATCCTCTCTCCGTCTTCGGGAGTATGTCCGCAGATAAATCTGTCTTTGCTGTCAGGCTGCATTCTGTCATGGCAGTAGTTTACCGTCACGCCGTATTTGTTTGACAAGGCTATTGCTGTGGCAGCAGAAAAGCTGATTCCGTGATATGCCATTCCGACTATACAGTCAAATTCCAGATGTTCTTCCATTATGAGATCTGCAAAGAATTCTCCGAGTTTAGCCAGGTGGATATTTGTCGTGAAGTTTTCGGACTCTATATAGTAGGCTTTGTTTACGCCCTTTATTAAGTACTGTCCCTTTTTAAGAACGCCTGCATCATCCATCAGCTTGATGAATCTTTCTTTGTTTGTGTAACTGTTAAGCTTGAACCCCATAAGCTCGTCTATTGTTACACCGAATGTATTGGCCAACAGGGGAAGCATTTCAAGATCAGGCGAACCGCCGTTTTCCCATTTGCTTACTGCCTGAAAAGAAACGTTTACCGCTTCAGCCAGTTCTTCCTGCGTCATGCCCTTGGCTTTACGCAACTTTTTGATGTTGTCACTTATAACGCTCATTGTTCTCCTCCGTCTATAGATTATTTTGCAGTTACTCTATATTCCTTGCAAGGAGTTTTACTGTGAGAACATCTTAACTTACCCGTAAGTCATACACAATCGACGCTGCTTTTAGTTATATTCAACCGGTAGTTGAAGTGATGTTATAATGAGCATATTTATAGGTGAACAGCCGGATTGGGAATCAGATGGAAATAAAATACGTTAGTAACGAGTACAGGGATTTTTGGTTTCAGCTTGATAAACACTTGCCTGAGACTGAGTTTGAAAAGAAGATCCGTGATAAACAAGGATATATTCTCTTTGAAAATGGAGAACCGGTCGGGCTGTTGAGGTTTAACCTGTTTTGGGATAACACTCCGTTTTGTACCATGCTGTTTATTGATAAATTCAAACAGAAAAAAGGTTATGGCAGCGCCTTAATGCAATTCTGGGAAGAAGATATGAAAAACCAGGGATATGGAATGGTCATGACCTCGACCCGGGTTGATGAGGATGCACAACATTTTTACAGGAAAATAGGGTATAAAGAATGCGGAGGATTCACTTTGGATATTCCGGGATTTGAACAACCCATGGAATTGATCCTAAGTAAGCCGTTGTGAAAACGTGTTGACAGATAATGATTTAAAATCTCAATGAACAAGGATGAAAAGAAAGTCTTTAATGCCCATCTGAAAGCGCTTGCGGTGCCGCTTGCTCTTCAGAGCCTTCTGAATGCCCTGGTCGGGGCTTCGGATGCGCTTATGCTCGGAAGGCTTAACCAGGATTCCATTGCAGCAGTATCACTGGCGAATCAGCTGTTTTTTGTTATGACACTGTTCACTGGTGCGATCACAAGTGCTTCAGGAATCCTTATAGCCCAGTATTGGGGAAAGAAAGATTATAAGAATGCAGGACGTTTTCTAGCGATGGCAATAAGATATTCGCTTCTTATAAGTCTTGTATTTTTTGCTGCTGCGCTTTTCTTTCCCGAGCCCGTTATGCGGATATTCACCTCGGAAAGCAGTCTTATAACCATTGGCGCGGGATATTTGCGAATCGTCAGTTTTTCCTACATTTTCTCGGCTTTGGCACAATGCTTTCTGATGAATATGAAGATCGCCGGAGATGCAAAGCTGAGTGTCATTATCTCCGCTGTAACGGTTGCGGTAGACATGACTGCAGATTATTTTCTGATATACGGCAAATGCGGGCTGCCGGCACTTGGCGCAAACGGCTCAGCCTATTCAACAATAGTTGTTGAAGTCTTAGCTCTTGTGATAGTTCTTATCTGGGCCAGGAAAAAAGATACGATCCGTTTGTCTTTAAAGAGTCTGACGTACTTTTCCAAGGATTTCGAAAAGGATTATTGGAAGATATTCCCTGCAAACCTGGCGAGTGCTCTTTCCTGGGGTTTAAGCATTTCAGTTCACAACGTGATAATGGGACATTTGGGATCGGATGCTACTGCTTCCGCTTCAGTCACGAGTGTCGCGCAGCAGCTTATAGCCTGCGTGACGTGGGGTATAGCAGGAGGTTCCGGTATCATGATCGGAGAATTGCTTGGAGCAGGAAGACTTGATGAAGCCAAAAAATACGGCGACAGGTTCTATAAGGTCTCATTTTTGAGCGGGTCGGTCAACGTTTTGCTTATCGCAGTAACAGGCCCGCTCGTATATATTTTTTATGCCCTGACGAGTGTGGCCAAAGGGTATCTTTTATGGATGCTGGTGTTTAGCTGCTTCTACATGTTTGCTTTTGCATATAATACGATCTTCACCTGTGGGGTATTCCCTGCAGGCGGAGACGCTAAGTATGATGCCGTAAGTGTTTTCTTTGCCACCTGGTGCTTTGCAATTCCTGCATCGCTTATCGCCTGTTTTGTGCTTAAGTGGCCGGTGCTTGTCGTATATGTCATTATGTGCCTGGATGAGATCGTAAAACTGCCGTTCCTGAAATGGCATTACAACAAGTATATATGGGTAAAAAATCTGACAAGAGAAGTTGCTGATTAGGAATTCTGATTTTCCGTGTCGTGTATTGAGATATCACAATTTTACGATTTAAGAAAATATGCAATTAAACGGAAAATTGCCACTATTAAAAAGACGGAATTTGATATAATACATTCGTGCAGAGGGTCACCTACCTCGAACATAATAAGCATAGATGAAGCCCCTTCTTACTCTCTTGATTGGAGGGGGCTTTACTAGTTAAAGAAGCAACTGATTTATGGAGCTTATAAGTAATTACATGACAGATGACAGTTCAAGGAGAATGCTTAATGAACTGACGCGTAAGACTTTCGGATTTGATTTTGAAGGCTGGGTCAAAGACGGATATTTCGAAGGCGACTATATACCTTATTCGTTTGTTGAAGACGGCAGGATGATCTCGAATGTATCGGCAAATAAGATGCACTTCCTTCAGAGGGGAATCGAAAAGAATTACATCCAGATAGGTACCGTCATGACCGGTGAGCTATATCGCAAACAGGGCTTGGCAAGAAAACTCATTGAGCATGTTCTAAGCACATATGAAAATGAATGTGACGGCATTTATCTGTTCGGAAACCTGAGCGCTGTAGATTTCTACCTGAAGAACGGTTTCCGCATAATAAACCAGTACAGATATTTTGTTAAAGAGGAGTACATCAAAAAGAGCGAAGGCAGCAGATTCTTACCTGTAAATGATATGGGTGAAGAAATTAAGAATAAGTATCTGCAGCTGGTACGCAATTCCTGCTATTTCTCATCTTTCGAGCAGATAAATAAGTATGGCCTGCAGATGTTCTACACGGCAGGTTTTGATACTGTTTACTATGCTGAAGATATAGACTGCTTTGCCGTAATCGATGACGAAGACGGCTTTGCTTTGCAATCTGTTTTATGTAAAGAGAAGATAGCATTAACGGATGTCATCGGACGTCTCGATATGGTGACAGATCAATTGAGACTCGGGTTTACTCCTCTTGATGAAGACTTGTATCTCTGTACGTCTGAGCTTTATGACGGCGCTGATGATTACAGGCTCTTCTACAGGGGTGATGAATTGGAAGCAGTTGAAAGAGATAGGCTCTATTTCCCTGATCTGTCACACGCCTAAAAAGGAAGATCTCAACCGGGGAAGAGTTATTGCTTTCCTTTTTCATATAATTGTATATGCTGAAAATTTTATGTATAATTATGCTGCAAATAATTCAACATACATTGTGCTGTTAAGGAGTGAATAACATGCCTAACATTAGACCGGTATCAGATTTACGAAATTATAAGAGTGTTTTAGATGATGTTTCATATGGTTCTCCTGTTTATCTTACTAAGAACGGCAGAGGCGATTACGCAATCGTTAACATGAAAGAGTTGGATGAACTTAATGCAATGAAGGCATTGGTCATGGAACTCGGTAAAGGCGAAGCATCTGCAAAAGACGGTTGGATCTCCCTTGAAGAAGTAGAGAAGAGATTAGGTTTATGATGCATATTGTTTTCTCGCCTGAATCATTGAAAGATTTAGAACAGATTAAGGATTATCTCCTTGATCGATTTGGTGAGAAAACAGCCGGAAATAATCTTAAGAAAGTGATCAAAGAGATAAAAACGCTTGAATCATTTCCTCTCAAGGGATCCGGCATATGGGAAAGATATGGAATAGACTCCGAATATCGTTATATTTATGCGAACAATAATTATGTATTTTATCGTGTTGATGGTGATGAAATAAAAGTGATCCGGGTGCTTGATGCGAGACGTGATTTCCTGAATATTCTTTTTGGAATAAAAACCCAATCAGATAATTAAGCCTCTGAGGAAAAGAAAAGGCAATAAAAAAACCTCCGGAATTGACTTCCGGAGGTTTTGGCGGAGAAGGGGGACACGAATATTTATTATTTATAACCCTCCATAATTACCGCAAAACCCTAAGAATAAAGGGTTCTGGGCTATTTCGTTTTTATGTAAATCTTTATAAATCTACGTAAATCTTGCAGATTTTGTTGCATTTTTTGTTGCACTTTTTTATCGGGTTTTTGTGACTCTGAAATCGACATTCTTTTTTGCTTAACCATAATTGGTAGTTTAAGTGATGATATAATAAATTTGTTTGAGATTTGGGTAACCCTTAGATAGGATAATAATCAGGAAGATATACTAACCAGAAAAGGAATCAGGGTAGTGAAATGATTACGGATTCATTTGATAACAAGACTGAAGAAATATTAAAGCCTTGGAAAAAGGAAGATGCCAAAAAGGTTGATGCCTGTATCCTGACTTTTTCCAATGAGATCCTTCAGTATGTTCTGGAAGCTTACGATTGCACAAAGATCGGAGATATTTATTCTTCGAACGGAGCAAAACCGATATACGGCTTTACTTATAAAGATAAAGAATTTGCCATATACATGTCATTTGTCGGTGCTCCGGGCTGCGTAGGCGATATAGAAGATACGATGTCTGTCATTAAGACTGACAAGTATATAGAATTTGGCGGCTGCGGCTGTCTGAATAAAGAAATAGCCAGAGGAAAAGTAATGGTTCCTACAGAAGCTTACCGTGATGAGGGAACGTCATATCACTATGCTCCTGCATCTGATTACATTACGGTGAAAAACAGCGAAAAAGTTGCTGAGTTTATGGAATTGGCAGGTCTTCCTTATGTGAAGGGGAAAACATGGACTACAGATGCTGTATACCGTGAGACCAGAGGAAACTTCGATAAAAGAAAGAATGACGGCTGCATTTCGGTAGAAATGGAATGTGCTGCGATTCAGGCCATGTGTGATTTCAGGGGATTGGATGCTTATTTCTTCTTTACCAGCGGCGATCTTCTTGATGCTCCGAAGTGGGATTCACGGATGGAAAAGAACCAGAAGAAAAACACGCAGCATGATCCGGGACATTTCGAAATAGCGCTTGAACTTGCATGTTATGTTACTGACTGATCTTTGGAGAGAATTCTATGGATACATTTGTAGATGAAAGAGACTTTAAACTTTTAAGCCGGGACAAATATACATTCTCAGTAATGTCGAGGATCATAAAAGAAGAATGCGCATTGCGCTTATCAGATCACGAGAGGCTTATTATTTGCTTTACAGGACAACCGTATCCTGTGTGGATATGGACTCCTGATAATGCTCCTGAAGATGAGATGGAGCGGGCATATAAGATTGCAAAAGACAATTTATTTATGGACGGAGATCACCGTTTTAACATTAAGTATGAACTGGCAGAATACTTTATTGTCAGAGCTAAAAAGGACGGTTTAGATCTTAAGATCTCTACGAACCTCTTTGCGTACGACTGTCCTTCTCCGATAGCTCCTTCAACGGTTGTGGACGGAGAGCTGCACCAATGCACAGAAGATGATGTTAAAGTCCTAGTCGACTTTTTCGATATGTTTCATATAGCTGTCGGAATAGATCAGGAGAGCCGCGAACAATACAAGATTTATGCAGAAAACGATATAAAGGCAGGTACGGCATATTTCTGGAAAACAGGTGATGGTGAATATGCCTCCAGTTGCAACTGGCATCCTGTAGAGGATATGGCTTCGATTGGCCTGGTATATACACGTGATGAATTCAGGCGCAGACACTATGCGGAGCACCTTGTCTATCAGGTAACAAGGATTGCCCAGACTGCCGGGTTCCTGCCCATGCTCTACACTGATGCGGATTATGCTGCTTCAAATGCCTGCTATGAAAAGATAGGCTATGTGTTAAGAGGAAAGCTCTGCACCATCAGCTGACCTGTAAAGAAAGCTCTTCGAGCTTTGTTATATAATTGGATCAGAATATCAGTAATTTTGTGAACCCGGGAACTAGCTGTAATGAAGTATGATTTTGAACACTATCTGCAAGCAGGTCACGGACGTGCGTATGTGATTGCCAGAGCTGATCCGGAACGCTACCGCGACAGGATCATGGCTGCCTGCAGGAAAGATTATTCTTTCGATATGCAAAGCGAAGGATCGCGCGCTTTTCTGACTTATGATCTTATCTCACTATATGAAGATCCCACACCGTTTATCGAAGCCATTAAGGAAAGTTATAAAGACCCTGTTGCAGATAAGGATTGGAAGCAGATATGTTATCTGACGGATCTTCTCTTATTTTTCGAGCAAAGAAAAACTGTTATCAAAAAATATAAGCAGCTCGAAAAGAATCTGTATTCAGATGAACTGCGCGACATGTTCCCTCTTTGTCAGCCTTTTGAATATGTCGCCATTAAACTCATTGAGGACAGCAGCATAAAAGTAATCTGGAATGTTGCAAATGATATCGGCAAGTGGTTCCTATCAAGGACGGAAGATCCCCAGCGCCTGGCTTCACAGTTTCTATGGTTTGACAGCATACTTGAAGACGAGCTCGGTGAAGACAGATTCGATGAACTGCTCAAGTACAACAGCGATTCCGACGGCGTCAAAGAATATGTAAGGATCATGTCTCTCCCGCGTGAATTTGGACGGATAGACAGGGTCAAAAATGCCACATCGGAAATAGTGATGTCCTGGATCAGGAAAGAGCCGAAGATAGAGCGCTCGGAGATGAGGGCCCGAGGCTTAATGACCATGAGCAGAACGGAAGCCTTAAAGCTTGCGGAACAGTTCATAATTGAAACTGATACGGATATAAAGGCAAGTATAGCCTCTGTATTTACTTCCGGAAAATACCGCTGGCCTCTTGACGCAGGTTTACTCATCGAGTGTGCTGCATCAGACAATCCGAGATTGGCCGAAGAGGTAAGATCAGCTCTCTCACTCCTCAAAGACGAGCGTTTGCACGATTACGCGATTTCTATCCTGGAGAAAGGTTTTGATTCCACTGCAGTCAGTATCCTGATAAACAACATCAGGAAAAGCGATGAATCATTTATCCTGAGCCTTCTGGAAGAACTTCCGGCAACTGAAGAGAATGAGGAAGATTGGCACGGGATCGCATCGGATATCGGCGTTAACGGGGACAATCCCGAGTTGCCCGAATCGCTGCTTGCCTGGGCTTATGAATCCACCTTGTGTTCATTTTGCCGTAAGAATATAGTTGAGAAAATGATTAAAAGGGGCATGCTGACTGCTGAAATTAAAGAAGAACTTCGTTGGGATGCTAATCTGGATATAAGCAAAATGATTGATGAAGATTGGGAATAGTTATTAGATAGATAAACTTAACGACAGAAGGACAGAATGAGTAGATTTTTAAAACGTAAAGAGTGGGATAGAAATGATCTCCTGCAAATTGCTTTAGGGGTGACCAAAGCATATGAGTAAATCAATATCCAATAAAGAAGAATTTATTGGTGTAATGGATCGACTTCGGAAATGGCCGGAGCGATCAGACCATATTAATGCGTACGCTGTTGTTTGGGATGAGATTGAAGACGACAATGTTTTGGGGAATTTTGCAGATGCTATCTATGGAGACGAGTATCTGAAAAGTCTGCAGGACGATATTGTCAATGCGTATCATCAATTGTATAGCATCGACTTTCAGAGATGCTATGAAGGGATTAATACATTTTACGAGAATTTCTATGAAGACAATGCGAAGGAGGATGTTCTTCGGGCCTGCAGTTGGCTGAAACGAAACGGTCACGAACAAATGGCGGAAATAATCGAAGCCGGATATGAGGGCAGAGAAGAACAAAAAACTGCAGCCGATTGGATGAATGATCACATGGAAGAAATCTATGCAACATACAGAAGCTTAATGTTTATGTTTGAGGAGAAATACCTGAAGGCATAAACTTACAGCATTTATTCTGATATCTCGCAATTTTATTGATCAAAGCCCCGGTTACTCAACACCGGGCTTTATTAGCTGCATATTTTGTTGCACTTTTGTTGCATTTGGGGTTTTGCAAAAATGAAAAAGCCCCAGAAATAAGGCTTTCTGGGACTTCTTAAACTGTTTTGGCGGAGAAGGGGGGCATTGAAACCGGATGTCATTCTATCTCTTCGCAAGCGTCAATAACTCTAATAAACGACAGCTTATCATTCTCTTTGCTTTGTTATACATCTAGATAACTACCTTGTAACCCTGTCCCATTTTGTTGCTTTTTTGTTGCAGATGCAATTAACTGACAATAGTTCCTCTAAAAACTAAGAAACAATAACCTCATTATGAGACCGAATAGATAGTTGATATTATTAGTGGTATGACGGGCATACATGATATGTATGGATCTGCAAAAGCAGATTGCATGGAAGAAAAACCCACTCCGAAGAGTGGGTTTTTGAAGCATTAAGGTAAAGTATAGATGAGATAATCATTGGAACGTGCCGTTACGGCATTCGCGAGATTTGTCCCGACAAACGGATTCTCGCCCGGGCATGTAATAGCCGAGGAGAGAATGTATGCGATAAGAATCGCGTCGTCTCTCGAGATTCCCGATGCAATACCTTTATTGCCGGCAGTATGATAACATAAAGAGTCGCTATGCTGTCCGAATGTGATATATACGCCGTAATTTGCATCGGACGCCTTTATTTCTTCAGACGTCCTTGCATCAGCTAGATAGTCATCAATCGGAGCAAGATGATAGGAGAAACCGTAAAGCTGTGCGAAGCCGCTGGGGTTATCTGCGCTACCAAATGCGTCTTCATATCTGAATACCATCTGTGTATCACCATAGATATATGCGTAATACATGAATGTAGCGTCTCCGTCCCAGGTCGGATTACCGTTTTTCGTCCAGCCTATATCTTTGCAGATTGCGCCAGTTGAGAAGAACAGTGACTTCTGACCGTTATCGATAAGATAATCATCAATGTTGATATCCATCGATAATGTCGTTTCGTACTCTGTACCAGCGTATACAGTATATGTGTACTTGCCGGTCGGAGCCGTAGTGGAACCTGCGGTCTCAGTAGTCTTATCAGGGGCCATTGTATCAATGGTCTGATTAGGCTCTGAAAGACCAGGCTTCAGTTCAGACTCTGTCGTACGGGTTGTAAAATCTGTACGATCATCCTTCTGTCCGTTGCACGCTGTCACGAGGGAAGCGCACAATGAAACGATAACCATTACACTAACTACCTTAATTAAGGAATTGATCTTTTTCATATTGCACCTCCTGTATATATTTTCGTTGTGTGAAAAGATAGGTGATTCTCCGGGGTATCGCACCTTGCCTTTCTTGCAATTAGTGCATACTTCATAAGGTTGTCCTTGGCATCTTTTCCGACGTTCATTGGTCATCGTTGGCACAATTCCTGTCCGCATGCTTAAGAAACCTCTATGGAGAATCACATACTTTACTCGTATCTTTTCAACCATTCAAAAAATCAAGATTCAATATAGTATATAAGAGATTTTACCACAATATTCGGATTTGTATTCGTTAACAAACTGAAGGACTGAAAAGCGTTAAATACTGTATTATCAGATTAACTAATCAAGCGTTATAGACATTTATTACTTTAAAAATGTAAAATAAATGAATGAAGGCAGGATGCGTATTAGAAGATTGGATTAACGGCAACATAAGCAACAAAGGCAACGCTGGGAGGCAATTATGAGCAATCAGTATAGGGCTAATGACCATTTGTTCAATAAGTTGTTTGTTGCATATGCTGAAGTCTATAAGAATAATAAGCGCAAGTACTCCATCAATCTTAGGGAGATTATCGAAGATAACAGGAAAGAACTCGATGCGATGGTCCTCGAGTACTGTAGTTATCTAAGCGGGAAAACATATGATGATTCACAGAGTGAATTAGAATTCAATGTGCCTAGTGGAATAACCATAAGAAACTATTCGGATTCTTTGTATGATCACGGTACTCTGCCACACTTGGCTGATGAAAAATGCAGATTCTTGCTCCGTGCTGTTTATAGATCAATATATGTTGACGCTGAGAAAAAGATGCGTTTATCTTTGGTTAAAGATACAATAGCCGGGATTATCCATGAATCGAGAGAACTAAGAAATATTGAATATAAATATTTGCGTAAATGGATTGATGATTTAGATAATTTATACCTCCTTGTTGATCTCTCTTTGTTATTATCCGAATCTGAGATTGAAAGAGTTAGGGAAGATTTGATTAATCGTATCTTACCCACAGATAATATTACAAAGCGACTTCAACCTGTTCAGTTTATTATCGGTTCTTCTGAAACCAGTGCTGCTACTAAGATGCAAAATGAAATTATCGATTTTTGCAATAACCTTAAACCTTTATATTCTGATGAGATGCTTATTTGTTGCGTTACAAATACATCAAGGTTTCTACTCGATTGTAAAAACAATAGCTTTAATGTATCAGCTGATGAAAAGTATATATTCATACTGGACAATAATGTTTCAAACGAAGATGAATTAGTATATCAGAAGATAAAGCATGGTGCCGATAATGGATACCCTATGCTTGAACTATGGGTAAAAGGAAATGGCGGATTTCATGGCCGGCAAAATAATAGTGGAATCAGAATCATAAAGGATGCCAATGAACAGGGTTTCAAAATAAAATCATATAAGGATATTGAGGATATATTACTGGATGTGTTCGAGAGCTTGGTCAGAGATGATCAATGTTTAGCAGAACGTGATATTCGTATCACCAATATGCATCTTTATGTTGATGGTAAAGAAATGCTATCTTTGGAACACAGTTCTCCATATAATAGTGCTCAGGCCGAGTTGCTCAGTAAAAAAATATCTGATTTGCAAGTATCGATGCAAAATCACTATAAAGAAATAAAAAATATTAATGAAAGAATAGAACTGTATCGTTGTCAGCTTCAAGGTTATAGGGATAATATGGATGAAATCCTTACTATGCTGATTTGTAATCGCAACAGTCAGGATTCCGATTTAAGTAAATACCAAAGTGTTTCTTTTTGGGGTGGGAATAGTGAAAGTGCACGTAATGAACTTGATAACCCTCAATGGGAAAGACTTTTGAAAAAAGGCAGTGACAGTATTGAAAAAGGTTTGCATCGTATTGAAGAATACATGGAAAGCCGATTCTTGCTTATACAAATCATTCAGAGTCAAATAATCGAAGACGAAAGAGGCTCTAATAAAGATGAAATACTGAATTTGTATGAAGAATTGGAGGGGCTATCGCTTAAGTATAATGTCAGATATGACATGATATTTAAGTATGCTGATTATCTATATAGGATTACTCACTATGAAGAATGCATTATCAAGTCAGAACGATTGCTTAAATTGTGTGATGTCTATGAGGTTAATAATGATTTGAGTGATAGTGTTTGTGTTCTTCTAGGAGATGCATACAAAGCAATTGGAAAGTATTCTGAATCGTTGGATTATTTGGACCGAGTATTAAATAAGAACTATGATCGAAGCAGCAAAATATGGTTGCGTGCCACTATGTCTAAATTAGGCGGTCTATTCCTTTTATATGATATGAATGCTTTTGGTCCGGTATTAGATGCGGTACCAAAGACTGTTTTGAAAGAGAACTATGAAGATCCCGATATGATAATAATACAGGCAAGGATTTATCATGATCAGGGATTGTATTATTCGCATAATTCAGAATTCAATAAGGCAATCAAAAGTTATGAGCATGCCATACGCTTATATAAGTTTTTAGCAAAAAAATACGAAAAAGACTCATTAAAGGCTGCCGAGACAGCTGGTCGCTTAACAAGTTCAATAAATAACTTATCCGATTTGTATATGCTTCCAGATAACTACAATCTGAAACTTGCAGAGTCAGGTTATAAAAAGGCATTAAAGATAGCAGAGCAATACTCTGAGCCGCAAATGTTTCCTCGTCAGTTCGAATCCAAGAAAACAATATATATGTTAAAGCTTGCGAAAATAATGAAGGAGAGGAAGGAGTTTGATTCGGCAATCAAACAAATCACTGATGTCATCACAATTCGCACTTCTCTTGCTGAGCAGAGTAATAAGTATCGCAGAGGTCTTATATTTGCTTTGATATCAAGAGCAAACGTATATATGGAAATTAATGAACTCAATTTAGCAAGGTTGGATCTTGAAGCTGCAGAATGCATACTTAATGATAAAGATACTGATGATTCATCCGCTTTGCTTGAGGTTCGATGCAGTTATAATTCTGCTTGGGCTGTTTGGAAACTAATGAAAAATGACAAAGCTATCAAAAAGCAATTTGATCTTGCAATTAAGAGTTGGGATGAGTTTGCTGCTTGGGATCCGATTTATGCAAATAGGAAAAAAGAACAATTTATTGATAGATATAAAACGATACAAGAATCGCAAAAAACTTAGGTATAGATTAAATAATGGTTATGACGCTGTCGGTGAATTCGGCAGCGTTTTTTGTGAAATTATCTTATAAATAGTTTTCATTTAGTTTTGATACGTGAAGAGAAAGACTCCATTCCCCTGTACGATGAAGCCAGATGGTGAAACTCATCCAACACAGGTCTCAAACGATACCTGGACCGGGAAGGAGGTGAAAGCGGATGAACCCCATTATCGATTTTATAAACGGCATGGTCGAGATTGTAGAACAGCTGTCAGAGAACTTACAGATACTTCAACAGCAAATGATCATCGACGAAGAAGAAAAGAGAATAGAAAAAAGGAGCTTAAAAAAATGAAGAAAAATCGCGTAGTCGTCAAAGGAAGGATGGCCTTTGCACACCTTAATAATCCATCCAGTGTAGACAAAAAATATGGAATGACGTTGATTGTTTCTAAAGACGATGATCAGTCGATTAACCGTATGAACGAAGCAATCGAGTACGTCAAAGAGAACAGCAAGGAGAAATGGGGCGGTTATATTCCCAACAACCTCAAAATCCCTCTTCATGACGGAGATGTTGAGAAACCGGAAAAAGCCCAGTTTCGAAATAGCTTTTATCTCAATGCTAAGTGTTCTGATCCGCCTCAGATCGTTGATAAGAACGTTGAGCCGATTGAGAACAGATCTGAACTGTATTCCGGATGTTTCATAAATGTAAGTCTTGTGTTCTACGGATATAACGTTAGCGGAAACAGAGGAATAGGCATATGGCTTGGCAACATTCAGAAGATTAAGGACGGTCCCAGAATGTCGAAGGATCACATCGATGCTCGAGACGAATTTGAAGTAATTATGTAAGGAGGAGATCATGACAGGAATAATGGATATGTCAGATGTTAAGTCATTCCTGAAGTTCGATGAGAACGGAAAAGTCAGAGATGATCTTTATAACTACAAAATGATTTTCTCACATGATTCAAAACTTCAAGGAATCTGTTTCAACGAAACAACACGAAGCATTGTTGTAAATGGTCCGCTTCCCTGGAACAGTGAAGACGGAGAATGGGGTTATAGTGATTGGACAAATCTGGTTATGTACATCAATGAAAAATATGGCATCTATTCGACTAAGAAGTGCCAGGAAGCGATGTACGGAGTGATAAGTCTTACTCGCAAAGTAAATCCTATTAAAACTTATGTTGAATCATTTGAATGGGATAAAACTCCAAGAATACCTGAATTATTAATCAAGTATTTGGGAGCGGAAGATACTCCATATGTAAGAACGGTAACAGTTAAGACCTTGGTAGCAGCAATAGCACGTTTGTATCAACCGGGTGTCAAGTTTGACAATGTTTTGGTCTTGTGCGGTGTCCAAGGGATCGGAAAGAGCACGTTGTTCTCAAAACTGGGAATGAAGTGGTATTCAGATTCTATGACAATCGGCGACATGAAGGATAAGACCGCAGCCGAAAAACTGAGAGGAGTCTGGATAATGGAACTCAGCGAACTTGCCGGATTAAGAAAGGTAGAGGTTGAAACAGTCAAAGCTTTTATTTCACGGTGTGATGACCAATACAGAGAACCATATGCTACGTATGTTCAAACGCATCCTCGTGCATGCATACTTGTTGGATCAACTAATACTACGGACGGCTTCTTGCGTGACATTACGGGTAATAGAAGGTTCTGGCCGGTAATTGTAACCGGACAAGCTGAATCGTCTGTTTGGGATCTTACTGAATATGATATCGGGCAGATCTGGGCTGAAGCACTATATCGATATAAGGAGGGCGAGACACTCTATCTTCCCAAACATATCGAAAAGATAGCATATGAACAGCAAAGTCAGGCTATGGAAACTGATCCTCGTCTTGGAATGGTTGGCGAATATCTTGAATCTACCGGACAAGATAAGGTTTGTCTTATGGAAATCTGGTGCGAATGCTTTATGCGTGACCGAAGCCTAATGAAGCGACGTGACGCATATGAATTGGAAGGTATACTTCAGCAGCTTGGAAACTGGGAAGTGTACAAGGGCAACTCTACAGGGAAAACTAGAATCCCTGGTTATGGTGTACAGAAAACTTTTGTGAGAAAAGACTCACAGACAGAACAAGACTATACATATGAGAAAGGACAAAACTATGAATAATTACAATAGTGATGATGGTGCTCGCAGAGCAATTGAATTGGGATTGGAGCTGATGTGCTACAAGGCGCTGAACGAGATAGAGGTTATCTTTGGATGCATAGCCGATATGAAAGCAAATTTCGCACTATCCCCAACAAGAATACAGCAGGTTTATGACTACATGGATCTTCCTAAAGACCCGTTCGAATTTATTGATACGGTTCCTGAAGATTCACCTGAAGTTACTACTATGAGAAGAAATCTTCGTGTCATTTTGGATGAGTTTCCAACGTTTGATGCATATGATTTCTGGTTCAAATCAGATAGTACTGTTGACTGGGATGATTTGATCCAATTAGTGCGTACTGAAAAGAAACGACTTGCTGATGTCTATAACAAGCAGTTTGCTGAGTTTAAAAGGAGGTATGGGTAATGAGCAATTACGATGATTATATGATTGATTCGGCTGCTGAAAAGGTTAAGAAATATGGCAGTAAACTTAATAATAACGAGTATTATGCCGTTATGACACGCGCTTCTGTAGGTGGTCAATATGGTCAGCTGGCCCGCGATATTCTTGCTACAGCAAAGGAACAGAATTGGGAAGCTTTTTCAGAAGTTTCATATTATCGCGACAAGAGCAGAGAAGAATCATTAGCAAGTATGGGGACATCATTAGTTAATGCCAGCGGTTGCTTCATTACTACAGCATGCCTGAAACGATTCAAAGATAATTTCGATGATGACTGTTATGAACTTACCGAACTTCGTCACCTCAGAGATACATTTGCAATGATACAGCACCCAAGTGATGTTGAAGAGTATTACAGAATTGGTCCTGTTATCGTCGAGGCAATCAATACACAGCCTGATTGTGACGAGATATATGCAGATATATATGAAAACCTGGTTATGACGACAATCAGTTTATCTCAGGTTTCGTATGAGGCGGCATATAAACACTACAAAGATTATGTAAATAAGCTTAAAGCACGGTATTGTAAGGAGGTGATCAAATCATAATATGATCCAGGCAACGATTGATGACTTGTTCGATAAAACAGTGCTTGATAAAGCAATTAATAGCATCAAGAAGAGTAGAACAATTTGTGGTTTTGATGGTGTATATGCTAAGGATATCAAGCAAATATGGTTGATAAACGGTAAAGACATTGAATCAAAAGTAAGAGATTCATCATACCACCCGTATATTGCGGATGCATTTGAAATCAAAAAACGGAATGGGAAGAAAAGAAATATAACCGTTCCTGCCGTAACGGACCAAGTTATCATTCGCGCTCTCCACATTGTCCTGCAACCTCAATACGAAGAGGTTTTCAGTAAACGAAGCTATGCATTCAGGCCGGGAATAGGGGCAAGTGATGCTATTCGATATCTGAAGAAGAAAATGAATTCAGGATACGATTGCGTGATTAAAACAGACATCAAGAGTTGCTATGACACTATAGATCACAATACGCTTTTATCCATACTTAAACGAGACATCCCCGATAAGCGCATCTGTATACTACTCGAGAGGTATATAAAAGCTAAGTATTGCAAGTTTAACCGGGTAATGAAAATGACTGTCGGTATTATGCAGGGAAGTTCAATCAGCCCACTCCTGGCGAATATCTACTTGAATGAATTTGACCAGTTGATGGAAAGAGGAGGATTTCAGTTTATAAGATACGCAGATGACATTATTCTGCTCGGAAGAAATAAAAAAGAGGTTCATAGAGCATATGTTGCAGCTAAGAGAATTCTTGAAAACAAGCTGCACCTTAAGCTTAATGACGATAAAACAGTCCAAAGCCTCCGGAGGGGCATAGATTTTCTGGGGTATCACATCGGAAGACGAAGCCGTTATGGCTACTATAAATTATTCGTCGGAAAAGATGCCAAGGACAACCTTATGAAGTATGCACTAATTGCAAGAAAGGCAAGGTGCGATACCCCGGAGAATCACCTAAGCTGGCTTGGAAGTTTTAACAGAGGATGGCTTAACTACTTTAAATATGCAGACAAAAAGGAATTAAAGAAGATATGCCACATTGTCGATCAAAAACAAACGGATTTTTTCTTTTCTCATTGGGATGAATCCGAGGAGTATTCAATTATCCAACTAAAAACTATACAGAGCTTTGTCAAAGGTTTCGTATCAATGAAAAACTGGTTGGGCGAAATCATTGGAAGACAATCATTAATTAAATAAGGAGTAAAACTTATGGGCAAAAAATATTCACAATGGTTAGATGGAAAAGAGTTTAAGAACAATAAACTTCTTAGAAGAAGGTACGAGAATATAGATATAGCGCCTGGTTATACACCGGCACTTAAGTTCAATTATAAAAAGTACACTATTGCAAGGCCTAATCATTTCAATGGCGAATTAAGCGAGATACAGGAAAAAATATTAGGTTTGGTAGCTACACACTGCTTCCTTTCGATAAAGCAGATCAAAACATATCTCGACTTGCAAGGCGTAGATATAAGCATGTCAGAGATAAGCAGAACGCTTGAGGATTTGATTTTCTTTAATCTTGTTGAAAGGAATACCATAACTCGCAGGGATACAGTGTTTGATCAGGATTCAAAAATGTATATAAGCACGGATTGCGAGGGGATAAAGCTATACTCTCAGGGTTGTTACAGACCTTTTAGCAACAGGGTTTTTCCTGCATGTCCTTT
Organism: Clostridiales bacterium; assembly: GCA_017554745.1. GTDB lineage: Bacteria > Bacillota > Clostridia > Saccharofermentanales > Saccharofermentanaceae > Saccharofermentans. Next base: position 167,765 of record JAFZHS010000007.1, read on the forward strand.
GAAAAGCCTTGCGATAATAAAGCAAGACTGCGGTAATGCGATGCCCACCTTTGCAATTAGTATGCATATCATTAATCAGATACTTTTGAACAACATGATTTATAACGGAACTGTGCGTAGATTCAGAGTTGCTCAGATTAAGTACCTGCCAAGAATGAGACTTTCAGTTCCTCTTGAGATAGCTACTAATACGAGAATTTATTATTTCATTAACGCAATTTTCATATCGACATATAGATTACAAGAGATTCTTAGTAATTGGAACGATTATACAACTATGCTAAAAGAAACAGTTAATGCTAAACATTCAGAGAAAAAGCAACTGGAATCAAATAAAAAAGGAAGTGTTGAGCCGTTTACAATAGTAATTATTGCAGCAAACACGGAACACTTGTCTCAAATTATGGATGTCGTTAATCGAACGGACACAAAAAATTTTGAAGTTGCTTTCACAATATATGATGAATGGTTCCAAAAGAAAGGCGGAACTTTCTTCCAGAAAGGAATAGTAAAATAGTCCATGCAATCTGCTTTTGCAGATCCATACATATCATGTATGCCCGTCATACATAAACAACACCTCCCGCCGGATAGCGGGAGGTTGTTGTTTAATATATAAAATCGGGATTATGTTGCCGTTTCCGATGTTGCCGTTTGTGCTGTATTCCTTCTTTTGACACACCTTTTTTTATATATTTTATTGACTTATTATAGTAATAACACTAATATTTCACTTAGGATCAACTATGTTTTTGTGATTGAGAACATAGTTAATTCGTGATCCAAATAGCATGAAAATATTGAAAGAAAAGATATAAGGATTCCGCTCGGTGAAACTCACTTAAGGTTTGGTTAGGCGCTTTCTAAAAATCGGTTGATTCTTGACGACCTATCGGAAGACGAAGCCGTTATGGCTACTATAAATTATTCGTCGGAAAAGATGCCAAGGACAACCTTATGAAGTATGCACTAATTGCAAGAAAGGCAAGGTGCGATACCCCGGAGAATCACCT
>JAFZHS010000008.1 GCA_017554745.1 Clostridiales bacterium
ACGAGTGATGGAGGTTTACCAAGCAGCATAAGTATTTTCGACTAAAACAAAGACCGGATTTGATTCCGGTCTGTTTGCCATGCCTAAAATGCACCAAAGAAAAACCTGCCAACAAACTCTTGATTTTTGTTAGCAGGTTTTTTTACCTAAATTTTGAACCAATATCTGCTATACAAAAACGGCGGGCACGGATAATATATGTGCGATTGATCACAGAGGAAACCATATGGAATACAGATTTTTGGGCCATGAAACGGCTGACGAAGTAAAGCCTCTCGCAGACTGCAGTTTGAGACTGGGTTCGCTTAAAGACCTCTACGATGTCTTATCTGACGGCATCTGGAGGGCTGAGACCTGCGCGCCCAGGATGAGATCTGACTGGAGCGATGACAATAAGACTTTGGGACAGTGCTCCATTACTGCATTTCTTGTGCAGGATATCTTCGGCGGTGAAGTGTACGGGATATTAAGGCCCGGCGGAAATTATCATTGCTATAACGTAATAGGCGGCAGGCAGTATGACCTGACGATCGAGCAGTTCGGAGACGAAGCCGGGAGCCTTGTCTATGACGATAAGAATCCGCAGAAAAGGGAAGTGCATTTCGCGAAGGAAGAAAAGTACCAAAGATACCTTCTTCTGAAGAGCCTGCTTGAGAAGGCAATAGGCTGACTTCGATTAATTCTGTAACACAATTGTTTCGCAAGGCTAATTTTGTCTGTGATACACTTATTTGGGGAAATAGGACTATAAAGAGGAGACGGAAATGAGAACTAAAAAGGCGATAATCGCATGCCTGGCGGTAGCGATCTGCCTGAGTTCTTTCTTGTCCGCGGGATGCGGCAAGAAGGGCTGGGTAACTACCGATGAAGGCACGTTTTATTATGAACACGGCGAAGCATATGCCGGACTTAAAGTTATGCCCGACGGCACTGTCAGGTATTTTGACCCCGTGACTTTTGCCCTGACTACAGGCGAGCAGGAGATCGACGGCAACAAATATCTGTTTGACGGCGACGGCATCATGCAGACCGGTTTACAGACAACGGACGGAATGACAAAGTACTACAATCCCGAGAACGGTGTCTTAATGACGGGATGGCTTGAGCTTGACGGCAAGAAATACTATTCGGATCCCGCGACGGGAGCAATATCGATGGGACTTACCGTCATTGAGGGCAAACAGTATTTCTTTGACCAGACAAGCGGCGTAATGACGACAGGCTGGGTCGATATCGGTGAAGACAAGTACTTTTTTGAGGAAGAAACAGGTGCCGGCAAGGACGGTATCTTTGAGATAGACGGCGCCAAGTACGGCTTTATGGGCGGTCTGATGATAAAGAACCACAGGGCGCTTGCAGATAAGCATCTTTACTATTTCGGAGGCGACGGCAAGGTAACCCGTGAGATCGACGGCACGAAGCCCATGGTCGCCGTAACATACGACGACGGCCCTTCGCAGTACACGGATTCCATACTTGATACATTCGAAGAATATGGCGCAAAGTGCACTTTCTTTATCGTCGGCGACAGGATCAGCTGGAATGAGGAAGTAACAAAGCGCGAGGCTGAACTCGGAATGGAGCAGGGAAGCCATACTTATTCACATGACAGGCTTACGAGCCTTGGCGCGGACGGGCAGAAAGAGACGCTGGACAAGATGGCTGCGGAACTCGAGAGAGCTACCGGCAACAGCCCCACATGCATAAGACCGCCTGAAGGAAGATTTGACGATAACCTCAAAGCCGTCTGCACGGACTTAGAATATCCGATCATTCTCTGGAGCGTCGATTCGGAGGACTGGAAGAGCAGAAACGCGGATTCTGTCTGCAACCGCATTATCGGCAAGGTCAAAGACGGCGATATCATCCTCTGTCATGACCTTTATTCAAGCACTGCGGAAGCTACAAAGAGATTCGTCCCTGCGCTCATCGACGCCGGATTCCAGCTCGTAACAGTCGAGGAAATGGGACTTTTGAAGACCAGCAACGGATTAGAGAACGGAGTCGTCTATTATTCCGTAGGTCAGACCTGATCATGACTTGAATTTATGGATAACATAACTGACTATGTCCGCTGGGTGGGCGGAACCGGCTTTGAAGGCAGGCCCTTTTCGAGAGTCGATAATATCGTGCTCAGTCAGTTATGCTATCTCGACCTTAAAGATATCCCGGAGCTGAATGAAGAAGGCGGCGAGATGACGCTTAAAGACTGCGTCAGCAGCCTTACCAATCTCGGCCTTTCGATCCGCAAGATGGCGCCTGATGACAGTGAGCGTTTTACTCAGCTTGTCAGGACCTGCGCGAGCTCGAAAAGATTCGGCAGTCTTTATATCTCTTCATTTACGGACGTGCTTAACGAGGAAGATGCCATCCAGTTCTCAGCCATGACTTTTTCTCCATATCCCGGCGCGAAAGGCTGGGGCTTTGTCGCTTTCAGAGGCACGGACAGCACTATCGCCGGCTGGAAGGAAGACTTCATGACGAGCTTTACGCTTACGTCTTCCCAGAAGATGGCCGAAGAGTATGTGCGCGCAAGGCTTGAGACATTCGATACGCTTCTTGTCGGAGGTCACTCGAAGGGCGGCAATCTCGCTGTTTATTCGGTCGCTGTCTTGCCCGATGAACTCTTTGACAGAGTAGAACATGTTTATACCAATGACGGCCCGGGCTTCTGCGATGAAGTGCTCGGCAAAGACCTTATCAAACGCGTCAATCCCAAGGCCACGAGGATCGTTCCTACGTTCACTGTAGTGGGAAGCGTTTTCGCACCTGATATAGACGACAGTTATGTCATCAAGACCGACAGGCAGATGATCGAACAGCACGAGCTCTGCTCATGGGGAATCGATCACGGCGATCTGCTCATCGCGCCCGAAGGGATCGATCCTTTGGCGGCGAGAATAAACAGGGGAATAGACAAGTGGGTCTACTCGGTAAATATCGAAGCGAGAAAGAGATTTATCAACGCGTTCTTTGATTCCATGAGCGGGGACGGCACGCAGACTTTGGAAGACTTCGCAGCCCAGGGTACTAAGGGCTGGGAGAGGATACTCAAGGTCGTCTTAGGTGATGACGAAGGTTTGCGTAATGCCGCTGCAGCTCTGCCTGACCAGATGTTTCTTGACGGCACGGGCAAGAAGGTGGCAAGGACAAGTCTTTACAGGCAGTTTAGAAGATCAGACATGGCAAAAGGCCTCGGCATGATACTCGCGGGGCTCTGCATATTCCTTATCCCCGAAGGCTTCATGTTCCTTCTGGTCGGCATACTTCTGGTCGTTGCCACGATCGTGTCGATATACCTGACCGTGAAGAAGATGAAGAAGGACAACTGGGATCTCCAAAAGCACGTTGTTGACGCTACCATATCGTCCGCGCTCGTTGCTACAACGGTAATCACTTTTGTTAAGGAAGGCGCGCTCTTCGTAATGGCGAGCGGCATCTTTGCGGCACTTCTTTTCGCATGTGCATATAACGGAATGGCAAGGGCTAAGAAGACTTCGAACAGGACGTACGATGTGCTCTGCGTGATAATGGCCGCGCTCTACGCGATCAGCGGAATCTATATCCTGTTCGCGCCTGAAAATACACTTTTGGTCTACATGCTGATCGTCGGCAGCCTTGCCGTCTGCGACGGAATCGTCAGAGTAATAAGAGCGTACAGCAACAGACGCCGCTGGTACTCCAAATAGCCTGAATTACTGCTTTTCACACGTAAAACATCCGCTTGGTGACAGGCCTTCACGGCTTATCATCTAATTTTTTTATGATATAATTAATGCATTCATATAAGGAGGGGCTCTCATATGGCAGAAGAACTTAAAGACAACATGCAACCTGAGATCAGCAATGCACCCGAGGCACCCGCAGAAGCGGTTGTTGAGGCAGCCGTAGCAGCGCCCGCCGCTGCCGCCACAACAGTTGTAGCTGCAGCAGAAGCAGTTGCCGAGAAGAAGGCAGAAGAAGCAAAGGTCGCAGAGGAAGCCGCAAAGGCAGCAAAGAAGGCTGAGGAACAGGCAGCCAAGGACGCAGAGAAGGCAAGGATCGCAGCAGAGAAGGAAGCCGAGAAAGCCAAAAAAGCTGCTGAGAAGGAAGCTGAGAAGCAGAGAATAGCCCAGGAAAAGGCTGCTGCCAAGGCTGAGAAGAAGAGACAGAAGATGGAAGCAGAGCAGGCACTTATCAATGCTTGCCCTCCGCAGTATAAGCCGGTATCGACATCCAAGTATTTCTGGTTCGGATTCCTGAGTTTCCTGCCTTGTATCGGACTTATCTTTACGATCATTTGCTCATTTGCAGGACGCAACAGAAACGTTAAGCGCTTCGAAAGAGCGATCCTCGCATATTACATCATCGGCATTATCCTTTGCCTGATAGCTGTAATCGTCATCGGACTCATCCTTCCTCCTGATACGAGAGAAGGTATCCTCTACGCACTCGATGAGATCCTTTATTCCGTCGGTCTGTAATGAGTTTTTGAACAATTAATTGACTCTTCAGATCCCTGTCTTCCGAGGCAGGGATCTTTATTTGTTGCCTTCTTTTTATCCTGATGTCTTATGACTGTAACATTGTTATCTTACAATCGTGGTATCAGTAAAAAAGAAAGTGGGTAATTGGCTTATGGATGACAGACTTATTTCGAAAAAGGATCTGCTTACAAGGGAAGGAATCTCATACGGTACACTCTATCGTTGGAAGAGACAGGGCCTGATCCCTGAGAGCTGGTTCATTCATAAGGCAACCGAGATCGGCCAGGCTACATTCTTCCCCGAGGAGAAGATCACCGCGAGGATCAGCCGCATCAAGGATCTCAAGAGCGAATTATCCGTTGACCAGATGCAGGAGCTTTTCTCTGCTAACGTAGAGAGCTTCAAGATCCCCATGCAGGATTTCAAAGATCTCGAGATCGTTGGAAGGATGTCTCTTACCGCTTTCACATCCGTTTTCCCGATGAAGGATCTTCTGGACTTCAATGATGTTTTCGCAATGTATGTAATCGACCATCTCATGAAGCTCTCCGGAATCTATCTCGAAGATGCAAAGCAGGTATTAAGACTTCTTTGCAAGTATCTTTCCGCAGAAGCTTCCAAGGAATACCAGCTCATCCTTCTCCGCAAGATGGGCGTACCGATGACGGTGCTCGTAAGAGGAGAAGACGAGATCTTATTAGAAGACAATGCCGAGATCATCGCATGCGCTAACTTAGGCGAATTCGAAGAGGCATTGAAGGACCAGCTCATCGCCTGATAAGTAAACGATATGGCAGCAAAAGATGCGCAGTTTACCGGAGCATTAAGCGTCCTGTCTGAAGAAGTCAGATTCAGGATCTTATCTTTGATCGCTTCGAAAGGCGAGCTTACTGCCAAGGCTATTTTGGAAGAATTCGATTTCACGCAGCCGACGCTCTCGCACCACATGGCATGTCTTGCAGGAGCAGGACTCGTAAACGTTAAGCGCAAGGGAAGGTTCGCATATTATTCGGTCAACAAGGTCATGATCGACATGGTAGCTTCCGGAATCTCTTCTTTGAATAATCCTTCGAAAACAGTCACTTCGGAAAAGAAGGCAAAGCGCAAGGAAGTTCCTGTAGCTGAAGAGCCTTCCGAGAAGAGCAAGAAGGGCAAGAAAAAGAAGAAGAAAGATAAGTCCAAGAAAAAGAAAAAAGATTGATCCGTACTATCGGAACCTTTAAAGGAGCTGTCTCAAGTTGAGGTGAGACAGCTTCTTTATTTTGGTGTGTCCGGCTCCGCAGTGCATTGCCGGAAAGTGACACACAAAAAAGGCTGCCCCGGAGGACAGCCTTAATAATCGTGATTTGCAGTAAAAGATTACTTGCCGTTCTGTGCCTTGAGGAGATCCTTGATCTCTGTGAGGAGCTTAACTTCTTCAGAAGGCTCGGGTGCGGGAGCGGGTTCTTCTTCCTTCTTGCCCTTCTTCTTGAACTTGCCTGCGCCGTTCTTGAGAGCGTTGATGCCCTTGAGCATGAAGAAGAGGATCAGAGCCATGATAAGGAAATTGATGATGGCTGAGATAAATGCGCCGTAGTTAAGTGAAAGCGCAGCTGCTTCTTCGGGTGTGAGACCTGTATAGTCTACCCAAGGGAGCATGATGGATCCTGCGATGTCGGATCCGCCGATAGAAGAAATGATAGGGTTGATAAAGTTATCTGTGAAGGATGTAACGATATCCTTGAAAGCTGCACCGATGATGACACCGATAGCCATATCAACTACACTGCCCTTTAATGCGAATTCCTTGAATTCTTTCATTAAACCCATATTATTGTTCCTCCTGAATTTTGTTATTAAAACCCCGGGCCAATAAAAGCCCGGGGAGTTTTACTTAAGTAATATTAAATTAAGCGAACTTTCTTGCTTCTTCGGGAAGGCTGTTGATGTCGCCGCTGTAGAGGATAGTAGCTTCTACAGGTGTATCCTTCAAGAATGCATCAAGCTTCAAAAGGAATGCGCCGAGGCCTTCGGGATCGTAGTCGCCTGCAACCTTGCAGATCGCGTCAACGTAGATATGTGTTAAGTCGTAATCTTTGGAGCAGATGCCGCAGATGAATGCGAGAACCTGGTCAAAACCTGCGATGGGGTATTCCTTCATATTTACAAGACGTACTGTGGGCTTAAGAAGCTGGTCTAATCTGTTTCCTCTTTCAAGGCATACGACGTTGCTGTCTGTAGCTGCAACTGCGTTGATGTCATCGACGAGCTTGGCTGTTTTACCCGTACCTTTAGGTCCTGCAATAAGTTTAATCATAGAATGTCTCCTTTGGGGATCATATTTCCATGTGTATCTGGATAGACTTATTTTAGTATAATTAGCGCCCGAAATGAATATAAATATGTAAAATTTAAGGAACATTTTTCGGTTTGCACTATTTTTGCCTATATGGTAAAATTAGCGCGTTCATAAAAGGGTTTTTACGAACGGACAGCGTTTTCGCGTGTCCGTTTTTTGTTGTAAAAGGAGATTGGTTTTGGCAAAAAGATCTAAAGTAGCACAGGAAGCCTTCGAACTGGCTGAGCCTGTCGTAACAGAACTCGGATTCGATCTTGTCGACTGCTCTTACGTCAAAGAGGCGCGCGGCATGGTGCTCACGCTCTACATCGATAAGAGAGGCGGCATCGGCATCGACGACTGCGAGACCGTAAGCCGCGCAGTAGATCCCGTCATCGATGAGGCAGCTTCGATCGATCCTGACTTTTTCGAAGTTTCTTCGCCCGGACTTACAAGACCTTTGGAGACAGCGAAGGATTACAACAGATACGCAGGCGAGAAAGTTGACGTATCACTTTATAAGCCCATGGAGGGCAAGAAGAGTTTTACTGCTGCCATCAAGGGTGCGGAAGAAGACAAGGCAACATTTGTATTTGATAACGGAGATGAGCTTACTCTCGGCTTTGATGAGATTGCTAAGGCCGTACGTCATATAGAATTTTAAGTAGGAGGAAATATAAAATGCCCAGAAAGAAGAATGAAGAGGAACCCAAGGATACACTGGTAGGACTTGTTAAGCTCCTCGCAGAAGAAAGAGACATCGATGAGGAAGAAGTATTCCAGGCGATCGAGAGCGGTCTTGTCGCAGCTTACAGACGTGAGTTCGGCGGCAACAAGCAGGACATCATCAAGTCCGTAAATGCCGAGATCGACAGAGAGACAGGCGAGATCTATGTTTATAAGCTCGTTGAAGTCGTTGACGATGTTGTTGACGAGGCAAATGAGATCTCCATCGAGCAGGCAAAAGAGATCGGTTATGAGGATGTTGAAGTCGGAGACGAGATCGAGGTCGGTATCGACGTTGAAGACTTGGGCCGTCTTGCTGCAAGCGCTGCAAAGAATGCCATCAACCAGAAGTTAAGAGACGCAGAGAGCGCCAAGATCGAGCATGAGTTTTCCGGCAAGATCGGTGAGATCACATCCGGTACTGTTGTTCGTAAGGATGCAAGAAACGTATATGTAAATATCGGCCGTGCAGAAGCTGTCGTAAGACACGAAGGCCAGATCAGAAATAACAGAAACGAGCATTACGATCAGGACAGGATCATGAAGTTCCTCGTAATGGGCGTTGAAGAAGCAAACGGCAGACCTTCCGTTGTTCTCTCAAGAACAGACGCAAGACTCGTAACAAAGCTTTTCGAGCTTGAGGTACCTGAGATCAAGGCAGGCGACGTTGTTATCAGATCAGTTGCAAGAGAAGCAGGCTCAAGAACAAAGATCGCTGTTTACTCCAAGGATCCCGATATCGATGCAAAGGGTTCCTGCGTAGGCCAGAGAGGCCAGAGAGTTCAGCAGATCATGAACGAGCTCGCTGAAGAGAAGATCGACATCGTTGACTGGAAGGAAGATCCCGCGCTCTTCATCAGTGAAGCTCTGCAGCCTGCAAAGGTATCCAGAGTTGATATCGAGATCACCACAAATGATAACGGCGAAGTAGAGAGAAAGGCTAAGGTCATCGTTCCTGACCAGCAGTTCTCACTCGCTATCGGCAAGAGCGGTCAGAATGTCCGTCTCGCTGCAAGACTCACAGGATTCAAGATCGACATCAAGAAGGAATCCGACGAGAGTGTTGAAGCATCCAAGGCACTTATCGATGACTTTACAGTCGTTGATGACGAAGCCGGCAAAGAGGAATAATAAGCAGAGCGTTTTGAAGTTATGAAGAAGAAGCCGCAAAGAAGTTGTGTATCCTGCAGAACCGTAAGAGACAAAAGTGATCTCCTGCGCGTTGTAATGACACCCGAAGGTGATGTCGTTTATGACCCGACCGGAAAACTGGCCGGAAGAGGTGCATATCTTTGCCGTAACGAGGAATGCATAACTCAGGAACTCAAGAAAGCTGCCAGGCTTTCCAAGGGCCTTAAGAAGCCTTTGACGGAAGACGAGATAAAAGCTCTCGCAAAATCATTGATGGAGAGCATTAAGGAAAGCTGATGACAGATAAGCAAAGAGCATACGGAATGATCGGGCTTGCGGCCCGCGCGGGCAAAGCAGTATCGGGCAGTGACGCCGTTATCGGAGCGATACGTTCGGGTAATGTCGAGCTCCTGATAATAACCAAAGACATTTCGCGCAATTCTTTGGAAAAGATCCTGAAGAACACCGGCTCGAAAGAGATCACCTGTTACAGCTTCGGAACATCAGAAGAACTGGGTTATGCTCTGGGCAAACCTGACAGAACGGTAGCGGCAATTACGGATAAAAGCTTTGCGGAAGGCATTTCCGCCATACTCGAGAAGATAGGCGAGGAGGAAGAGAATTAATGAGTGAAGATAATGAGAACAAGAAGAGCGGTCTGACAGTCGGAGGCGTATCCGGCAGCAAGAAGATGAGACTCGGCCGTGTTCATAAAAAGAAGACGGAAGAGACACCTGAAGCTCCCGTGGCAGCACCTGTCGCAGAAGCAGCAGCACCGGCTCCCGCACCTGCTCCTGCTGCAGAAGCAGAGGCTAAGCCTGTAAAGAAGACTGCGGCAAAGAAGACAGCCGAAGCGGAAGTTAAGGTTGAAGAAAAGCCTGCAGAAGAAAAGAAGACTGCAAAGAAGACAGCTGCTAAGACAGAGACCGCTGCAAAGAAGACAACGGCCAAGAAGACAGCTGAAAAGAAAGAGCCTGAAGCCAAGGCTGAAGAAAAGCCTGCAGAAGAGAAGAAGCCTGCGAAGAAGGCTGCTGCTCCCAAGACAGCTAAGGCTGAGACAAAGACAGATAAAACCGAAGAGCCTGAGAAGAAGGCGCCTGAGGCAAAGGAAGAAGTAAAAGAGGTCAAGCCTGAAGTAAAGGCTGAACCCGTTAAGGAAGAGAAGAAGGCTGAACCTAAGCCTGAAGTAAAGCCTGAGACCAAGCCCAGACTCTCTTCTGCGGTAATCTCACTTCCTGACGTTCCCGCAAGAGGCGAGACTATCAGAAGTTCCACGGTGATCACATATGCCGGCAGGGATAAGAAGAGCCCTGTAAGATCCGGCGGCCAGGGCGGCTACAACAATAACAGAGGCGGCTACCAGGGCAATAAAGGCGGCGGCGGATTCGACAAGGATAAGGACGATGATAACCAGCGTCCCCAGTTTAAGAGAGCTCCGAAGCCGAGAGCAGAAGCTCCTATCGAAGATGCAAAGAAGAGCAGATCTTCTTATGCCGAGAAGAGCGCTTTCGATAAGAAGCACAACAACAACGACAGAAGAGACGGCGAGAAGAACGCCAACGTCGATAAGAGAAAGCAGTCACGCACATCGCAGTTCACGGGACGTGTCAACAGCGACGGTGATTATGATGATTTCTCATTCAAGAAGAAGAAAAAGAAGCAGGAGACACAGCAGGCTGTAGTAGAGCAGGTCATCACCGAGATCAAGATCCCTGCATTCATTACGGTCAAGGAGTTCGCTGAAGGTATCGGCAAGAAGAGCTCTGACATCATCATGGCTTTGATGAAGCTCGGAGTAATGGCTACGATCAATCAGGAACTTGACTTCGATACTGCATGTCTCGTTGCAGACAGCTTCGGCATCAACGCCGAGCTCTTAGAGGAGAAGACAGAGGAAGATATCCTCTTCGTTGATGAGGATAATCCGGAGAACCTCGAGACAAGACCTCCGGTAGTCGTTGTTATGGGTCACGTTGACCATGGTAAGACATCACTCCTCGATAAGATCAGATCTTCAAACGTTACTGAAGGCGAAGCCGGCGGTATTACACAGAAGATCGGTGCATACACCGTAAGACTCAAGGGACGTCAGATCACATTCCTCGATACTCCGGGTCACGAAGCATTCACGACCATGAGAGCAAGAGGTGCGCAGTTCACGGATATCGCTATCCTCGTTGTAGCTGCAGACGACGGTGTAATGCCCCAGACGATCGAAGCTATCAACCACGCTAAGGCTGCAAACACAGAGATCATCGTTGCCATCAACAAGATCGATAAGCCGGGCGCAAATCCTGACAGAGTTAAGCAGGAACTTACAAACTACGGACTTATCTGCGAAGAGTGGGGCGGCCAGACGATCATGGTACCTATTTCCGCAAAGCAGGGAACAGGTATTGATGACCTCCTCGAGAACGTTCTCCTTACAGCAGACGTCATGGAGCTCAAGGCCGATCCTAAGGGTCAGGCAAAGGGTGCCGTTATCGAGGCTAAGCTCGACAAGAACAGAGGTCCTGTCGCTTCAGTCCTCGTTCAGCGCGGTACATTGAGACAGGGCGATACAGTCGTATGCGGACCTATCTTAGGCAACGTAAGAGCCATGTACGATGATAAGGGCGCGCCTATCAAGAAGGCAGGTCCTTCAATTCCTGTAGAGATCTTAGGTCTTCCTGAGGTTCCCCAGGCAGGTGAGATCCTCTTTGCTGTAGACGACGATAAGACGGCAAGACAGCTCGTTGAAAAGCGTAAGATCAAGCAGAGAGAAGAGCAGCTCCACAGATCATCCAAGATGAGCCTTGATACGCTCGCAGCACAGATGGCAGCAGGCGATGTTAAGGATCTCAATATCATCATCAAGGCTGACGTACAGGGCTCTGTCGAAGCAGTTCAGCAGTCCTTGGAGAAGCTCACAAATGAAGAAGTTAAGATCAACGTTATCCACGGCGGTGTCGGCGCGATCAACGAATCAGATATCGTTCTTGCTGACGTATCCAATGCCATCATCATCGGCTTCAACGTAAGACCTTCACAGATGATCATCGATAAGGCAAAAGAGACCGGCGTTGACATCAGACTCTACAGCGTCATCTACAATGCTATCGAGGATGTCGAGAATGCCATGAAGGGTATGCTCGCTCCGAAGATCGAAGAAGTCGTCTGGGGCCATGCGGAAGTCAGACAGCTCTTCAAGGTCAGCGGTATCGGTACTATCGGCGGCTGCTATGTAACAGACGGTAAGATCCAGAGATCTTCCAACGTAAGAGTCATCAGAGACGACGTCGTAGTTTATACGGGTGTCTTAGGCTCATTGCAGCACGAAAAGGATTCCGTAAGAGAAGTAGTATCCGGACACGAGTGCGGTCTTACAGTCGAGAAGTATAACGACATAAAGATCGGCGACGTCATCGAAGCATTCGGTAACGTCGAGGTTAAGAGGGACTGATATGAAAAGCAGAAGACCTGAGATAGTCGGGGATGAGATCCAGAAGATCATCTCGAACATTATCGCGACGAAGTTAAAGGATCCTAGAGTTCCTATCATGACGTCCGTAACGTCCGTAAAGATGAGCCGCGACTTATCCCATGCGACAGTATTCATCTCCGTTTACGGCGATGAGAAAACGCAGAAGGAAGCTATGCAGGCCATTGAGCATGCGAAGGGATTTATCCGCTATGAGACAGTTCAGGAGATCAACCTGAGAGTTGCTCCCGAACTGAGCTTCAAGCTCGATAATACTCTTAACGAAGCTTTGAGAATGGAGTCCCTGATCGAGAAGACGATCAAGGAAGACGAAGCAAGAAGACTTGCAAGAGAAGAAAGAGAAGGCAGGAAGGAAGAAGGTCAGGGCGAAGAGTGATCTTCTCCTGACTTGTCAGATCGGAGTATTTAATGAGGGAACGCTATAAGGAAGGGAGCGCCAGGAGCGCCCGTAATATCTTAAGCGTTGTTAAGAAGGCTAAGGATGACAATGAGATCATCCTTGTCTTCCTTCACAGAAGCGTTGACGGAGACTGCGTAGGTTCAGCCTCCGGCATCGTCAGCATTATCAGGTCTTTCGGTGTGGTCGCATATGTGGCTATCCCGGAAGAATTGCCTGAGAACATGGAATTCCTGGGCATCAGTGATTATCTTTTCCGCCCAGACGGTGATACCAAAGAAGCTGAAGAATTTAAGACTTCCGGAACGATCGGAGGCAGGAAGGTCGGCGCGGCTGTCGCGACCGATATTTCCGAGAGTTCCAGAATGGGTGTAAGCGGCGAGATCTTCGATTCGATCGATACGAAGATCGTCATCGATCACCACGCTTCCGTTACTACAAGATCGGATAATCTCTGGATCGATCCCGACAGCTCGTCTGCAAGCGAGATGGTGTTCTATGTCGCAGAGCAGGTATCGGAGATCACGGGCAAAGACCTTAAGGATATTCTTGCTCCCAATGCCGCGAAAGCAGTGCTTGCGGGAATAGTTACCGATACGGGAAGATTCACTTTTACGAATACACGCCCTGAGACGCTTGAGACGGCAGGTGCACTTATTGATCTCGGAGGCAACATCTCCGAAGTCTGCTACAACCTTTTTGACCGCAAGTCCAAGCCGAAGTTCCGCCTGTCCGCGAAGGCGAGATCCGACGTGAGATTTTTCTGCGATGACAAGTTTGCGATTACTGTCGTTCCTTACGATCAGTTTGTTTATTACGGCGCCGGTCCTGACGGCGTTGACGATGTCGTTTCCGCAATGCGTGATATCGACGGCGTCGAGCTCGCTATCGTTTTGAGAGAACTTGAGAACGGCGAGATCAGAGGAAACATCAGATCGCAGGCATATTTTGACTGCAGCAAATTCGCGGCCGGATTCGGAGGCGGCGGACATGTAAGAGCCGCAGGATTTAACGCTTCTGGCGACATTAACGAACTCGCGGAAGAGATAATCAAGAAGGTCCAGGCCTCTTTATGATTCAAGACGGATTCATCCTTGTAGATAAGCCTGAAGGATGGACGTCCTTTAAGACTGACCGCTTCGTCGGCAAACTCCTCGGCACACGCAAAGTAGGACACCTCGGCACGTTAGATCCGTTCGCAACGGGTCTTCTTCCCGTGTTTGTCGGCAAAGGATTAAAGTTCTTAAGGTTCTGCGAAGGCTTTGACAAGGGCTATTCCTGCAGATGCATTTTCGGCGCCACAACAGATACGATGGATAAGACGGGAGAGATCACGTCTGAGAATTATCCGTCTTCTGATGATTTAGAGCAGCTCGAAAAGTCTGACTACAAACTGATACGCGATGCAGTCTTAAAAGTTAAGGCGACAAAGGAACAGCTCCCGCCCGCATATTCGGCAAAGAAGATAGACGGCGTTAAGGCATATGAGCTTGCGAGAAAAGGCGAGATGCCTGATCTTAAGCCTGCGCAGGTCAACATTTATTCGCTTGATATAACTGATATAGACAGGACAGGCAAGGGTCTTGCGGTAGACTTCGACTGCCTGTGTTCAAAAGGCACATACATCAGGACCATTTGTTCTGATCTTGGGAGTATTACAGGATACGGCGCATATGCCGAGAGCTTAAGAAGGACCGTTAACGGACAGTTTAACGTTAAGGATGCGTATACACCTGATGAGCTCGAGAAGATGGCAGAAGCAGGCGACTTCTCTTTTGTAAGGGATGCTTCGGAGACGATCAGCTTCCTTCCCGAGATCAAGCTCGACCCCAAGCAGACAAAGGATATCAAGTTCGGAAGAAAGATCGCTTTCCCCGTGCCTGTTGAAGGTGAGATATCTGATGAGAGCCGCTCCTACTACAGAGCGACTTCTGAAGGAGAGCTCATTGCCGTGGTCTTCCCCGCGATGGAAAACGGAATGTTAACTATGAGGATAGAGAGGCTTTACGCTCATGATTAAAGTTTGCAACACATACACGCTTAATGACCTGCCTCTTGGTACAAAGGGAAGAGTGATCGCGCTGGGGCTTTTTGACGGGCTCCACACGGGTCACATGGACATCATTAAGAAGGCTGTTTCTATTGCTGAAAGAGACGGCCTCACATCGACTGTCCAGACATTCAAAAATCTCCACAAATACGACAGCAAGTCTCTTTATACTTCTGAAGAGAGGACCGGGATCATCGAAGAGATCGGTGCTGACGAGATACTCGTCCTGGACTTCGATGAGATAAAAGATATGGAGCCTGAGCTGTTCCTCTCGAATATAATTAACGCGCGCTGCATCGCAGATACCATCATCGTAGGTGAAGATTACCGCTTCGGCCGCAATGCCAGGGGCGATGTCACCATGATCGAAGAGTTCTGTGACACTAACGAGATAAGGCTCATCGTGATGAAAGACCGTATGCTCGAAGGCACAGGCAAAAAGATATCCACCACATGGCTTCGCAAGGCCCTGGCTGAAGGAGATGTTGATCTTGCAAGAGATCTTTGCGGAGGCAGGAATTACGTTTATTCCGGACGCGTCGTGCAGGGCAAGATGCTCGGAAGGGAAATGGGTTTTCCCACCGTGAATCTCATTGTGCCTGAAGAGAAATTCGTAGTAAGAAGAGGCGTGTATGTATCGCGCGTCCATCTTGGGCAGAGAGTGCTTTACGGCGTTACGAATATCGGCAGAAGACCTACTGTGGAAGATGCCGTAAACGATGTGGCCGAGACATTTATTTTCGACTTTGACGAGGATATATACGGCGCGAAAATATCGGTCGAACTGATGCATTTCTTAAGGCCGGAGGCGCAGTATTCGTCAAAAGAAGAGCTGATAGAAGCCGTTAACCGCAATAAGGAGCAGGCTTTGGAATATATCAAAAACCTCAATTAGACCGCGAAATGAACCCTAAAAAGCCATATACTTTATTTTGTGGTAATATATCAGGGATTTGTTTGGCCCTAAGAGGGGCATGGAGGATTAAGGACAAATGATAAGTGCTGTTGAAGTTAAGTTTCCGGGCTGGGGGATCAACGTCGACGTTAACCCGGTAGCATTTTCCCTCGGTAAAATCGAGGTATATTGGTACGGTCTCCTGATCGCGATCGCGATCATCCTGAGCGTATTCCTTGCGGTAAAGCAGGCAAAGAGCCTGAAATTCCCTGAGAGCCTCGTATACGATACGATCCTCATGATCATTCCCTGTGCCATCATCGGCGCGAGAGCTTACTATGTAATATTCAATTGGGATGAGTTTAAGGGTGACTTCAAGAGTGTGTTTGACGTAAGATCCGGCGGACTTGCTATCTACGGCGGCGTTCTTCTCGTATTCATCGGCGGCCTTGTTATGTGCCGTATCAGAAAGATACCTTTCAGAGAGCTTGCTGATTACTGCGTAGTTTACCTTCCTTTGGGACAGGCTATCGGCAGATGGGGCAACTTCTTTAACCAGGAAGCATTCGGAACTACTACAAAGCTTCCGTGGGGCATGACCAGCAGCACTGTAGAGGCATATCTGGACCGCTGCTGCCCGACACTTGTAGCGACACAGCCGGTTCACCCTACATTCCTATATGAGTCACTTGCAGATCTCGTGATCTTCTTTATTTTGATCTACATCAGGAAGCATTCGAAGATCTCTTTCGAGACTTCATGCGCTTATTTCATACTTTACGGAATTGTCAGATTCTTCCTCGAAGGACTCAGAACCGATTCGCTTTATATTGGTCATACAGGCATCAGAGTATCACAGCTCCTGTCACTCATCCTGGTCGTAGCAGCGCTCCTTTATATCGCTGTCGCAAGAAGCAAGAGATGGGAGAAGAGGTCTTTCCCTGCAAAACTCTATGCTGAAGCAGGAGAAGGAAAGAAACAATAATGGGCAATGTTGGTTCCGGCGTAGTCAGACTCCGCGGGAAAGACGGTCTTAAAGCCGTCGACTATTATCTTGTCGTGCCGATCCTGGCGATGACGATAATAGGCCTCTTTGTTCTCCAAAAAGTATTATCCAAAGGTTATGCGGCATATCCGGGCAACTACTACAGACAGGTAGCTGCTACTGTAGGCGGCATTCTCGGTGCACTGATATTGAGTCTTCTTGACTCACACTTCATGAAGATCGTCGGACGCATCATCTATGTCGTGTCGCTCCTTCTTTTGATCCTCGTCCCGATCGACGGTTATTCACTCGTCGCTACATGGGGCGCCGACTCCTGGCTCAAGCTTCCGGTCATCGGTAACTTCCAGCCTTCCGAGCTTGCAAAGCTCGGACTCATCATGGTGGCTGCGGATATCTTCGAGAAGATGGGCAACAAGGAATACACGATCCTCAAAGGCTTCGGTGTAATGGCGGCTTATTATGCGCCTCCGATGCTCCTGATACTTCTTCAGCCTGACTTCGGTACCGCGATGGTTATCGCGTTTACCTTCGTCTGCATGCTGTTTGCGTGGGGAGTACGATACAGATACTTCCTTCTCGCTTTCTCATTCTTCGTCGTAGTCGTTATCCCGGCTGTCTGGACGTTCTATCTTAAGCCTTACCAGAAGGACAGGATCCTGTCTCTCGCATTCCAGGGCTCTGACCCGCGTTCCGAGTACAACCTCATGCAGTCCAAAGCAGCCATCGCTTCAGGCGGTCTTACGGGCAACCACACGGGAATCCTGACGACCGTTCCGGTTAAGGAGAGTGACTTTATTTTCGCTGCCATATCGGAGCACATGGGATTCATCGGGACTACCACGGTAATAATCCTCGCATTTTTCTTCCTGTGCAGATGCCTTTATGTTGCGGCCAAGATCCCGTCGAAAACTGCAGCTTACACCATCACGGGATTTACAGGTTACTTCGCATTCCACTTTATCGAGAACATGGGTATGGCGGTAGGACTTCTTCCTATCACGGGTATTCCTTTGCCGTTTATCAGTCTGGGAGGTACGTCGATGCTGATCAACTTCCTTGCATTTGGCGTCATCCTGAATTACTCGATGTCGCGCAACATAACGTAGGAGATCATCCGTGGACCGCAGATGGAGACAGAATCTTCATATCGAGGCACCGGAAGGCTGGCTCAACGATCCGAACGGCCTGTGTTATTTCGACGGTTTATATCATGTATATTTCCAATATTCACCCGGCACTCCGAAGGGCGAAGCGACACGCTGCTGGGGCCATTATGTAAGCCCCGATCTTCTCTCGTGGAAATATAAGGGCATCGTCCTCTATCCTGATATTCCCGAAGACCGGGACGGTGTGTTCTCGGGTTCTGCAGTAACATTCGAAGATCATATCGGATTCTTCTATACGGGCAATGTCATGGAGGAAGGCCCTTACGATTACGTGCTCGAGGGCAGGGGCGCTAACGTCATCAGCGTCACTTCTTCTGACGGCGATGTCATGTCTTCGAAAAAAGTATTGCTCAAAAACAGTGATTATCCTGATTTCTGCTCATGTCATGTAAGAGACCCGAAGGTCTGGACAGAAGACGGCATCTATAAGATGGTCCTGGGCGCGCGTACCAAAGATGACAAGGGATGCGTGCTGCTCTATGAAGGATCTTCTCCTGATTCGTTTAAATATGCCGGCTGTTTTTCCGTACCCGATATGGGATATATGTGGGAGTGTCCTGACATGTTTACGGTTGACGGCAGGAAGTTCCTGGCATTGTGTCCGCAGGGCACAGAGCGCGGTGAATATAAGTTCCAGAATATATTCCACAGTGGATATTTTACAGTCGACGGCGATAAGCTCAATGACTTTGAAGAGTTCGATTACGGTTTTGATTTTTATGCGCCGCAGACATTTGCCGCGCCTGACGGCAGGAGGCTTCTTATCGGCTGGATGGGAATAGGTGATGATTCGTATTCCAATCCTACCGTAGAGCTCGGCTGGCAGCATTGTCTGACTTTGCCCCGCGAGCTTACAGTCTCACCTGAAGGCAGACTTTTGCAAAATCCCATCCGCGAATTGGATAACATCAAGTGTGCTTCTAAGAAGATGGGCGGCGAAGTATGGGAAAGCCTGCCCTTTGAGGTCAATGCCTCAGATTTTGCAGACAAAGCCTCTTTAACGATATCCGGAGCGTCTGTCACGTGGGATAAGGAAAGCGGCGTGCTAAGCCTGAAGCTTAATGAAGAAGGATACGGAAGAAGCGTGCGCAATCTGAAGCTTGATTCGCTCGGGAATATCCGCATCATCGCAGACAGGTCTTCTCTGGAAATATATATAAATAACGGTCTATATGTTATGAGCACCAGATTCTACCCTGAATACCGTCAGGTAAAAGTCACGGCTGAAGGTGTTTTGGCGGAGATCGCTTCATTGAGATTAAACGATACGCTCATCGCGATCGGCGAAGCGCTTATAGATTTTATACCCGACAGGAAAGGCTGCGAGTTCTATGAAGTAGGTTCGTTCTCTCCCGCGGCGGGCGGTGCCCCTGCCAACGTTTGCGGAGCATTCTCCAAGCTCGGCGGCAAGGCGCGCATGATCACGCAGTTGGGCAAGGACCCGTTCGGCGATGTGATAACGAGAACGCTGGAAGAGGCGGGCGTTGATACTTCGTGTATCAGATATACTTCTGAGGCCAATACGGCGCTGGCATTTGTAAGTCACACTGTTGACGGGAAGAGCACATATTCTTTCTACAGGAATCCGTCCGCGGATATGCTTTTCGAGGCTTCAAGCGTGACAAGCGATATGCTCGACGGCTGTTATGCACTGCATTTCTGCAGCGTGTCTTTAGGCGACTTCCCTATGAAGGATGCGCACCGTGCAGCCATTACGATCGCGAGAAGACAGGGCGCTATTGTAAGCTTTGATCCTAATCTCAGATTCATGCTCTGGGACGACCGTGAAGAGTTAAAGCGCGTGATATGGGAATTCATTCCCGACTGCGACATTTTAAAGATATCCGATGAGGAGCTGGAATTCATCACAGGCACGTCTGTGATCGAAGAGGCCCTGCCTCTGCTATTTACCGGCAGCGTCAAGCTCGTGATCCTGACTAAAGGCAAGGACGGCGCATCTGCTTATTGCTCTGCCGGCAGCGTATCTTCCTCTTGCCCTGAGGTCAAGGCAGTAGATACGACAGGCGCAGGCGACGGCTTTATCGGTTCGTTCCTGTGGAAGCTCCGCTCATTGGGCGTCTCGAGGGAAGACCTTGCTGCGTGCCCTTTGAGTGTTTTGTCCGGGTGTCTGGATTTTGCGAACCGCTTTAGCGCCATAAGCGTACAGCGCAAGGGTGCGATACCTTCATATCCTTCTCTGCGCGAGATAAAGTAGTCAGCGGGCGGCTTCGGGCCGTCTTTTTATTTTAGTGCTTCCGTCTACAAAAACGTGATTTCAGCCGGAGTGCCTGTTTTGCTGCCAGAAATTGCCACTCCGGCTGAAATTATCGGGAAATTTCAGTTTGAGTGACAAATTGGCACCCCTTAATTGGCACTCCGGCTGAAATGGAGGTTTTCGGGCGCTCGTGAATGCGAGTGACGCGGGATGACACATTTTGAGGTAATAATGTGTCAGTTTTCGGCAATCCCGGGTGCCTGTGACGGAAGGTGACACGGAAAAAGTCCCGAAATGTGTCGCTTTTTGGCAACAGGAGCCGGCCTCAAACGACCTGGAAAAAATATTTAACAAATTTCCAAAAAATGACAAAAAACCCCTTGCGTTAAAAAAAGATTACGAATAGAATACAGATGTGTGGTGATTCGGGGAGATATTTCCCATTCTGGTGGAGGAAAGTGGCTCAAATGAAGGCCGCGATCCTCGCTTAACCGCATAATCAAGCAAAAAACGAAAGACTCAGGATGAGAGACATTAAGAAAGTAGACGCAAAGGGAAGATTTTTTATCCCTTCAAAGCAGAAAGAGTTGCTTGGCGCAGAGGTTGTCGTAACAAACAGCCTTGATGTCGGCTATCTTTGCGTTTACTCAAAAGATCATTTTGAGAATGTCGTAAAAACACAGCTCGCAAAGCTCAACACCATGGATGCCAATGCCCGTAAGATCAAGAGGGCGATCATCGGTGAAGCGTGCGAAGTAAGTGTTGATTCACAGGGGCGCATCTCGGTAAACAGCGAGCTTTGGGACAGGATCGGTGCCAAGCCCGGTGACGAGATCTGCGTATTTAATGATGACGGCAAACTGGATATCTGCACGAAGAGTTTCTATGACAGCGAGGATCACGATCTGAGCGGCATAGAAGGATTGGAGACAAAGTATTATGTTGAAGGTCTCTGATTTTGATCACATCCCCGTACTCCTTTATCAGACGGTTGACGCTCTTAACGTCAAGCCTGGCGGCATCTATGTCGACTGCACGGCCGGCGGCGGTTCGCACAGCGCTGAGATTGCAAGAAGGATGAAGGGCCAGGGCACCCTTATCTCGATCGATAAAGATGACGCGGCTCTCGCTGCGTGCATGGAGAGAAGAGAAAGCTTTGCCGGTATCGACTGGATGCCTGTTAAATCCGATTACAAAGATATTGATGACATCATCAGAAGCCTTAAGCTTGGCAAGGTTGACGGCATCATGGCTGACCTCGGCGTATCTTCTTACCAGCTCGATACCGCTGAGAGAGGCTTCTCATATATGAAGAACGGTCCTTTAGACATGAGAATGGATCCCGATGAATGGCTCACGGCTGCAGAAGTCGTAAACAAGTATTCGAGAGACGATCTTGAGAGGATCTTCAGAGAGTACGGCGAAGAACATCATGCCGGAAGGATCGCAGACGGTATCTGTGAGAGAAGAAGAACAAGACCTTTCACAAGGACCACGGAACTTGCAAATGCAATAAAGGAATATATGCCGGGCCACGGAAGAGGCGAAGACCAGCATCCCGCAAAGAGATGTTTCCAGGCTATAAGGATCGAAGTAAATCACGAGTTGGACGGCCTTGAGTCACTTCTTCAGGACGGAATAAGGAAGCTTAAACCCGGCGGAAGATTCGCGGTTATCTCATTCCATTCATTGGAGGACCGCATCGTAAAAGAAGCATTCAGGACGGCGGAGAGCCCCTGCACATGTCCCAGAGATTTCCCTGTATGTGTATGCGGCAAGAAATCCCTCGGTACGGTTATTACGAAGAAACCGATCGAGCCGACCGAAGAGGAGATCGAGATCAATCCGAGATCAAGAAGCTCGAAGCTCAGGGTATTTGAGAGGAACGATAACGAACAGTACAACTGATAAGTAAAGGAAGCAGAAAGCAATGGCAGTAGCAACAAAGAAAAAAGCGAATAGCTTTGTCGTAGGAGTGAACGACGAGACACTCCGCGAAGTGCTGTCTGCCGGCAAGTCTGACTACGTTTACAAGGACGACAGCATCGTTACCGATGATGCATTGGTCATAGAAGATGAGCCTCTCCCGATAGATCTTGATGAAGAAGATCCCGGCGATACATTCGTTTCTTATGAAGCAGTTCGCGACAGGACTGTTAAGTATGCCATGGAACATGAGAATGCGCAGGCAAAGCTCGAACAAAAGAAGAAGAGCAGAAGGCTCACAAGAAGAAAACTTTTCGAGACGATCATTTCGATCGGACTCATTATTGCGATCGGTATTTTCGTAATGCTGCTCCTGTATCCGCAGACAGAGATCTCCGAACTTGCAAGAGACAATTCGAATCTCAAGGACCAGATCAACACCGCGAAAAGAGAGATCGTAAATGCGGAAGAGAACGCGAACGGAATCGCGGACATGGATGTTATCCGTGCCCAGGCTCTTGCTTTAGGCATGCAGGATCCTAACCAGAACCAGGTTATCAACCTGCCTATTCCGAACACCGATTCTCTGCGCACAAGAACAAACTATAACAACGACGGAATCAGCGAAGAAGCTTTCAACGATTCCAAGGATGCGTTGGCTGATTATTATGCAGCAAACCCCGATAAGTAATAACAAGGGGCCGCATAACGGCCAGAACGGACATCGCAAAGAAGCTCTGCAAAGGAGCAATAATCCTAAAGGACCTCAGGTTAAAGGCCCTCGTCCGGACGTCTCTTCGATAAAATCCTCTCCTGTTAAAAACGGCAAGATAAAAGAACAGCCGGTCAAAGAAAACGACGTGCAGGATGATCAGGAAAAAGAGAACAATCCCTCCAGGAAAAGAAGGATCAAGTCGAGTGTATTCGCGAAGGCATGGATCGCGATAGTCGCCGTGTTTGTTGTCTTCTATACATTCTATCTGATGTATAACCTCTATCAGACAACAGTCACCGATTACGACAAGTACGCGCGTGCTGCTGCTGATGAGCAGTGGACACTGATGACATATTCCGCCAACAGGGGAATGATCTACGATTCAAACGGTGTTGCGCTCGCGTCCAATACTTACGACTTCACGGTAATCTGTTCGCCCAAGATGGTAACATCCACGGAGCTTACGAGAGAACAGATCATTCAGGCCGCAGTCGAATATCTCGGCGTCACATACGAGAAGATGGACAAAATCATTCCTGTGGATGCTTCAGATAAGAACGATCCTCGAAATGATGTTCAGGGCTGCGACATTACAAAGAATGTTCCGATCGAGACTAAGGAAGCGTTCGAGTCTTATCTTAAGGAAAACAAGGTAAAAGGCTTCGGCTTTGTTGCAGTACCGCAGAGATATTACAACTACGGAAGCCTTGCTTCACAGGTCGTCGGTTATGCAAAAAATGACGGTGTAAGCCTCAACGGTCTGTACGGACTTGAAGCATATTACAATGACGTTCTTTCAGGTACTGACGGTTACAGATATTCCGAGACGGATGAAATCACGGGAGGCGTTCTGCCTTATTCGGATGCGACGACAGTCCCTGTAACTGACGGCAACAACATCGTCACCAACATCGATATAAGTATTCAGAGAATCGCGGAGCAGGCAGCCAAGGAAGCGTACGATAAGTATGAGCCGATAGACGGTGTCTGCGCAATCGTAATGAATCCTTATACCGGTGCTATCTATGCGATGGTATCCATCCCGAACTACGACTGCAACGATCCTTACGGAGCACCGTACGGTGTAAGCCCTGAGTCATGGAATGCGCTTAATTCTGACCAGCAGGTGCAGTACGTAATGGCGAACGCATGGCGCAACAGATGCGTATCCGACACATACGAGCCGGGCTCCACATTCAAGTCGCTTACGACATGCATGGCTTTCGAAGAGAACCTTGCAAAAGAAGACGATCTGTTCAGTGATGAACCGATCCAGCTCTCGTCACAGCATACGATCTCATGCTGGCTGCAAAAATCAGGCGGATACAATCATGGCATGGAGACGCTTGAGAAAGCTTTCGAGAACTCATGCAACCCTGTCTTCACGCAGCTCGCGCAGAAGATCGGACTTAAGAAGTATTACTCATATGTGCGCATGCTCGGTTTCTACGATAAGACCGGCATCGACCTTCCTGCTGAAGGAAAGGGAATCTTCCACAAAGATCCGACCGTAGTCGATATGTCAGTTCTCGCGTACGGCGAGTCTTCGACGGTTACGCCTATCCAGCTGATCACCGCATACTGCGCCATCATTAACGGAGGAGACCTGCTTGTTCCTCACGTCGTAAAATACATCACTGATTCCAACGGCAATATCGTAGATGAGATCGAGCCTGAGGTAGTCCGCACGGTGTTCTCCGAAGATACCTGCAAACGCGTAAGGAAACTGATGGAAGGCGTTGTATCCGACGGTACGGGTTCTGCCGGTAAAGTCGCAGGCTATTCGGTAGCAGGTAAGACATCGACATCAACGATCGACGTAGGTGAGCTCAAGGGCGCGCACGTGCTCTCGTTCTCCTGCTACGCTCCTTCTTACGATCCTAAGATCGCGGTGCTCGTAGTAATCAATAAGCCTAAGGATCACTCGGTAGGTTCGTCTTCTGCGGCATCTACGGCAGCAAAGATCGTTGAAGGCACATTGTCATACATGGGCGTTGAGAGAAGATTTACTCCTGAAGAATATGAGCAGCTCTTAAAGCAGTGGTACGTTCAGGAAGTCGAGGGAATGCCCGCATCCCAGGCTGCTTCGAGGATCGCGATCAACGGTCTGTCGACGCTCTACGGCACGATGGATATGACTCCCGATACGATTATCAAGACCACGCATCCTGACTACACTTACACGCTCTATAAGACAGGTATCGTAGTTCTCTATCCTGAAGGCGTGTCAAAGGATGACTGGCTGACTACCAGAGTACCGAATATGACGGGAATGTCAGCGATCGAATGTATCGAGGCATGCCTTAAGGTCAACCTCAACTGCAAGATCGATAAGGAAAGTGATATCGAAGGACTCTGCATCACCCAGAGCGTTCCTGCGGGTTCAACGGTATATGCCGGAGACATCATTTATGTCACGCTCTCGAGCACGGTCAGCCCCTCGTACACCGGTACGGATGAGACGACTGTAAATAACAATATCAACAACAGCAACAACGGCGGTGAGGACGGAAGGGTCGATGCCCTGCCTCCGAACAACGATGACGATGATGACGACTAGTAGTCTGACGCACAAACATAGCTGATGTGGCCGGGATAAATTCATTCTTTTTGCCACATAAGAGTTTGAACTTTTTGATTTAATATAGTTGACGGCGCATCGGCAAGATCTTTGCGGGTGACAGAATACAAAGAAGGAAGTAAGAGATGCTGCTCCTGAATGTTCTGAAAGACATAGACTTTAAGCTTATATCCGGCAGCCTTAACAAGGAGATCACTTCTGTTGAGTATGACTCAAGGAAAGTATCTGTCGGATCGCTTTTCGTATGCGTTCAGGGATTTACGGTAGACGGACATTCATTTGCTTCAAAAGCATGCGAAAAAGATGCTTCCGCCATCGTTGTCGACAGCAATCGTACGGGCTTTCCCGAAGAAGAATTAGATGCTCTTGCTAAGCAGTACGATATCTGCATCGTTGAGATCGAAGATACTCATAAACATTTGGCATACCTGTGTGCTAACTTCTACGAACATCCCGAGAACAGACTTGCCGTTTTCGGGATTACCGGAACAAAGGGTAAGACCACTACGGCTTTTATGTTAAGAGAGATACTCGAAAAGAGCGGAAGGGATACAGGCCTTATTGGTACGGTCTGCAACATCATCGCAGGCAAAAAAACTCATGCCGCTCATACGACGCCCGAATCGAGAGAGCTTTTTGAGATGATGGATACTCTTACAAGATTCGGCTCTGAAGATCTTGTCATGGAAGTCTCATCACAGGCTCTCAAGCTCGACAGGGTAAGAGGCATCACATACCGCACGGCAGCATTTACGAATCTTTATGAGGACCATATCGCGCCTAATGAACATCCTGATATGGAAGACTACATCACCTGCAAGCTCAGGATCTTCGACAGCTGTGAGACAGGCATACTAAATGCCGACTGCACTGCTGCAGACAGAGTGAAGGGATATTGCAAGGATAAGGTTAAGCTCATTACATACGGAATAGATAATGATGCAGACTTTGTCGCAAGGGACTTAAGACCTGAAAGAAGAGGCCACGTAACGGGTACGGTATTCACGCTGGATTCTGAATATTTCAACTGCGATATCTTTGTAGCCCTCCCCGGCAAATTCAATGTTTATAATGCTCTCTGCGCTATCTGTTCCGCAGTCAGTGAAGGTATCGATATCGAAGTGATAAAGACTGCTCTTGCAGGCATCAGCGTGCCGGGAAGAATGCAGCCTGTAGAGAATGATTTCGGCGTAAACATCCTCGTCGATTATGCGCATAATGCTGCAGCCTTAGAGAGCGTTCTCGATACGCTTAAGGAATATACGACAGGCAGGATTATTACGGTATTCGGATGCGGCGGAAACCGCTCGAGAACAAGGCGTTTTGAGATGGGCGAAGTATCAGGCAACATGTCTGATTATACGGTCATCACATCCGATAATCCGAGAAATGAAGAGCCCGCTGCGATCATTGAGGATATCATCACGGGCATTTCCAAGACTGAAGGAAAATATGAGATCGAGCCTGACAGGAGCAAAGCGATAAAGCTTGCGATCAATATGGCGGAAGAAGGCGATACCGTGCTTATCGCAGGCAAAGGTCACGAAGACTATCAGATATTTGCGGATAAGACGATACATTTCGATGATGTGGAACACGCAAGGGCTGCTGTAGTTGAGCGAGAGGGCAGAGCATGATGTTTACTCTGGAAGAAGTAAAGAAGGCTGTAGGAGGCAGACTGGTATCGAAGACCGATGCCATTGTTTTCGCCACGGCCATAGAGATAAACGGAGTATCGACTGACACCAGAACGATAAAAGAAGGCGAGCTTTTCATCGCGCTGCAGGGCGAGAATTTTGACGGCAACAAGTTCCTTTCCATGGCTATGGAAAAGGGAGCTTCCGCGCTTGTCACAAACGATGAGAATGCCATCCCCGACGGCGCAGTCGCAATAGTCGTAAATGACACAGTCGAAGCTTTGGGGCTTCTTGCAAACCACTACAGATTCAAGCTCGGCTGCAAGGTGATCGCAGTCACGGGCTCAGTCGGAAAGACGTCCACAAGGACATTGATCACCGAGGTCTTAAAGACCGGTCTTAGAGTGCATTCGACAGAGAAGAATAACAACAACGAGATCGGCATGAGCAAGACGATCCTCTCTGCTCCCGAAGACTCGGAAGTTATCGTTGTAGAGATGGGCATGAGAGGCTTGGGCCAGATCTCTTACCTTACAAAGATCGCAAGACCTGATATCGCGATAATCACAAATATCGGTTATTCGCACATCGAGATTCTCGAGTCAAAAGACAATATCATGAAGGCCAAGATGGAGATCTGCGAGGGCCTTACAGACGGCGGCATCGTTGCCGTAAACAGCGATGACAGAAAGCTTTTCGACACCTGTGTCAAAGAGCTTCCGATAAACAACTTTATCGCAGGCATCCAGGTCAGGGACGATGACGATCTGCCTTGTCCTCTTGTCATTTCCGCTTATGACGTTAAGGAGACCGATACCGGAATGTCTTTCGGAGCGAGCCTTAACAGAATGGGCGTCAAATCGGAATTTAAGATCCCGCTCTCGATAAGCATGTACGGCGAGAGCTACATAAGAAACGCCCTTTTCGCTATTTTCTGCGCATACATGACGGGCATCACCAAGACGCCTGAGATGCAGCAGAAGATCGCCGATACCATCAGCAACAGAAGCGCAATGGACGGCAGAGGCGCGATAACAAAAACCAAGAGATATCTCATAATGAACGATGCGTATAATGCTTCTCCCGAATCGATGGAAAATGCTTTCCTGAACTTCTCGAGAAAGGCAAAAGGACACCGCAAGGTGCTCGCATTAGGAGGCATGTTGGAGCTCGGCAAACAGGCGCCCGGCCTTCATGAGATAACAGGCAAAGCATGTGCATCTTATGACTTCGACAGGGTGTTCGTAACAGGTGATAATGCGGATGAATTTATCAAGGGCGCCCATATGATGAATATGAAGCTCGAAATAGTAAAATGTAAAGATACGGAAGACGTTCAAAGACGTCTTGAGGAATATGTAAGAGACGACGATGCTTTGCTCTTCAAGGCATCACACAGCTTCGGATTCGAAACGGTTGCAAAGTACTTTATCGAGAAGGGAAACGCCTGATCTATGGCTGAGAAGTATAAAAAGATCATTCCTGATATGGATGTGATTCCCAAGAAGGATTCACATGAGGATGACCGCGCGGTTGTAACCGATATCGACAGCCTCATCGAACCGCCCGCAAAACCGGAAAAAGACAATACCATAACAGCCGCTAAGCTCGAGAAGGCGGTCAGGTCAGCCGATATCCCGATGATACTGATGATCTTTGCACTTCTCGTCTTCGGTCTCATAGTACTTTATTCGGTATCAGGACCTGACGCTTACGGCCAGTTCCAGGATTCTTCGTGGTTCCTTGTAAGACAGATCAGATTCACTATTGTCGGCCTTGTAATGATGCTCATTGTCGCGTTCATCCCTATAGAATTCTTTGCGCAAAAATGGGTCGCCGTATCGGCTTTTGTTTTAAGCTTCGGACTTGCGTTCGTAACGCTCGCGATGGGCGTAGGACGTGAGCACGGTGCGAGCCGCTGGATCAATATCGGACCTATCCAGCTCCAGAGCTCGGAGATCATTAAAGTCGCTTTGATCGTTGCGTTTGCGGGCTATCGTGCTACGGTGGCGAGAATGCGTGCCAACGGCAAGATAAAAGAGCCCAAATCCGATCTCATGTAGTTCATCAAGAACGCCATGATCGACTTCATCATTCCGGTAGGAATGTGTGTGGCTGTCGACATCGTTATCGTTCTCCAGCCGCACGTTTCATGCTTCATCATCATCGCGGCAGTCATCTTTATGTGCACGCTCGTCTCCGAGATCCCGATAAAGGCATGGCTCACAGGTTCTTTTATCATGCTGCTTGCAGGTGGTGCATTGGTTGCGGTCGCGCTTGCCATGGCTCCCGCTGAAAAGCGTGAGAGCTTCATGAACAACTACGCGCACGTTTTCAAAAGACTCCAGATCTTCAATGCCGACGAGGAGCAGGACGACGAAGAGAGCACGCTCACAAAAGACGATACTCGTCAGGTAGATAACGCTCACAACGCTTTAGGCTCAGGCGGCATGTGGGGCGTCGGTCTGGGTAATTCCAGATCTAAATACAATTACGTTTCTGAGGCCCAGAACGACTACATATTCTCCATCTATATCGAGGAAACAGGCTTTATGGGAGGTGTCATCCTGATGCTGATGTATCTGATGATGTTCTTCATGTGCCTGAGGGTATGCTGGCGGGCCAAAGACGTGTTCTCGAGGACCATTGCCACGGGATGTACGGCACTGATATTTGTCGAAGTGCTGATGAATATCTCGGTTGAGCTGCAGGTCATTCCTGCTACAGGTGTTACGCTTCCGTTCGTCAGTTACGGCGGTACCGCGCAGATCAGTCTTCTTATCGCATACGGACTTATCCTGTCGGTATCAAGAAGCGGAACCGAGCGCGCTTCCAAGAAGCCTAATGCATCAGCTGAAAAAGCCTTGAAGTCAGGAGTCTGATTCCATGGAAAGACGCTACATGATCACAGGAGGAGGAACGTCGGGACATATCAACCCGGCTCTTGCGATCGCAGGTCTTCTTCAGGAAGATGCCGCTTCTTCAGGCGACACTTGTAAGATCAAATTCACCGGAAAAAAGACCGGGCTTGAAGGCGAACTCGTTCCAAAAGCAGGATATGAATTCATCGATGTCGAAGCGCTTCCTCTGCCTTCGAAGCCTTCCTTGCAGGCATTCAAGACCCTGGGCGCGATGCAGCGCGGCAAAAAGCAGTGCCTCGAGCTCATCAGGGAGTTTAAGCCTGACTGCGTTATCAGCACCGGCGGCTATGTAAGCGGACCTCTTTTGTCGGCTGCGCGAAAAGCAGGCGTCCCCATAATGATCCACGAAGCAAATGCCTTCCCCGGCAGAGCAAACAAGTATCTGTCAAAGGGCGCGGCCCTTGTAATGACGGGGTTCCCGGGACAAGAGAATATCTTCTCAAAGGCAAAGAAAGTTGTTTATACGGGCAATCCCGTCAGGGATATGATGTTCGGCAGGACAAAGGAAGGATCGAGGAAAGAACTCGGCATAGATCCTGACCGCAAGATGGTATTCATAATGGGCGGTTCACTGGGTTCTGCGACACTTACGAATTTTGTTTTCGATATCGCCAAAAAGCCCGAATACAAGGATATCTATTTCTTCATCTCGGTCGGTAAACATAATTCCGTAGAGATCACTCCGGAGATAAAAGCGATCCCGAATCTCGAGATAAAAGAATATATCGACAGGCCCGATCTTTATATGTCTTCTGCGGATTGCTCTATCCTTCGCGCGGGTGCCGTAACATGCGCGGAGATCACTGCCACGGGAGCGTGCGCGATCATGGTGCCGTATCCTTTTGCAGCTCATGATCACCAGACCTACAATGCGAATTCCCTGGCTTCGAAAGGAGCAGGAATAGTAGTGAGCGACGACGATGTAAAAGCAGGCAAATTAGAGCCCGTTCTCATCGATCTCATCAACGATCCCGCAAGACAGGAATCCATCAGAAAAGCCGCTTTAAGCCTTGCTGTCAGGGACACCGGAAAGAGAATAACCGATGCCATCAAATCTGCCTTCTGAGATTTGGGGGTAAACTGATAAAATATTAGCTATGGATGACAACGAATTAGACAGATTATTCGGAAACGAACCCGAAGATGCGGCCTCTGATACCGAAGAGGAAAAGAAAAAGGCTCCTGAAAAAGAGTCTCCGGATGAGTCTGCAGAAGTAAAAGGATTCGTTGTAAGTCAGTATGATGGCCCCGCTGATGATGCCGGCGAGGATGAAGAAGGGGAAGATACTGACGAAGAGCCGGAACCTGAAGAGGACGTTGACTCTGATCAGGAAGAGGAAGACTCCGAAGACACTGATGATGATGAATCTGAAGAGGAGGAGTCAGAAGAGGACGAAGAAGAGCCTTCTGAAGAATCCGGGCCTGATGAGAGACCCATAAAGAGATCAAGGCCCCGGGATGCTGCGAATAATGCCGGCCGCAGACAGGCAGCTGTAAAGAAGACGCTTAAGCCGAAGGTGAGGCTGTCGGGCAGGGGCATATTTGCGATATGCCTGGCGGTCGCCCTTATCGTGATGGTCATTCTTGTATTGTTCCTTCCCGCATTCAGGGTCAGAAATGCCCACATCGAGGGCAATGTGGCTTTGAGCGACCAGGAGGTCTTAAACGAGATCGGCCTCGAATACGACGCACACCTGATGAGTGGTGTAAGCGGCAACATTTTCGATATCTTATGCCTTAATTACGGAAAGACCGAAGAGCGCATCAAGCGCGAGAATCCTTATATTGAGGATATCAGGATCTCCATAAAGCTCCCTTCCACGGTCAATGTGCAGATCAAGGAGCGTAGAAAGGTCTGCTATATCAGAACTCCTGACGGCTATGCCGCTCTGGATAAAGACGGAATAGTCTTAGAGCTGTCTTCTTTTGATTCCAATAAGACTGTAAGGCCGGTAATCTGCGGGCTCAATGTTACTTCAGCCGAACTGGGCAAAAAGGTCCAGATCAGCAATATGAACGATTACAAGAAAGCGATCATAGTCCTCGGAGCTATCCTTGCCGCCGACAACGCGAGCGTCGGAGGCGATTACCAGATGTTCGAAAACACCTCCGAGGTAAGGATCCTGCCGAGCGGCTACATCTTCCTTACGATATATTCGCCGTCAGGGCATCTCACGCAGATAAAACTCAACAGTACAGAGACCATAAGCGACGACATGGCGTGGCTTTTGTACCTCTTTAACGCCGATGCGTTTGACAAGATCACAGCCAACGGCGCGCTCGACATGACCGACGAAGACACTATTTTCAAAGAATACTGATAAAAATACTTGATTTCGCATATTTAATGCTAATATAAATATGAAAGTTTCTTTACATTCGGACGGCAAATCCCGCTGTCCGTATTGATTGAAACTTCTCTTTGGGTTAAAATTTTGAATGGTTAATAATATTTATTTAATCAAGAATTATTTTAATTGTTCAGTTTGGAACTACAAAAGTCTATAGGTACGGAGGAACAAAAGGATGTCTGAGAGCAAGCACAGCTATTCAATGGACGAATCTAATGTTGCAAGCATTAAGGTAATCGGCGTAGGCGGCGGCGGAAGCAATGCTGTAAACCGTATGGTCGAGAGTGGTGTCCAGGGCGTCACGTTCATCGCGATTAATACTGATAATCAGGCTCTTGCCCGCAATAAGGCAGAGATCAAGATACAGATCGGTGAGAAGGTCACCAGAGGTTTGGGCTGCGGTGCTGACCCGAGTGTCGGCGAGAAGTCCGCTGAAGAGTCCAGAGATGAGATCGCTGAAGCTATCTCCAACACAGACATGCTCTTCATCACAGCAGGCATGGGCGGCGGTACAGGTACAGGTGCTGCTCCTGTTGTTGCACAGATCGCTAAGGACCTCGGAATCCTCACAGTTGCTGTAGTTACCAGCCCGTTCACTTTCGAGGGCGCTAAGAGAGCTGCTAACGCTGAGCGCGGTATTAGAGAGCTCCAGAAGTCCGTTGACTCCCTCATCGTTGTTTCCAACGACAAACTCCTTGACGTAGTAGACGACAATACAAGCTTCGAAGAAGCATTCAATATGGCAGACCAGGTACTCAAGTTCGGTGTTGCAGGTATTTCTGACCTCGTAGCTATCCCCGGACTCATCAACCTCGACCTTGCAGACGTTACACGTGTCATGAAGGATGCTGGTATCTGCCACATGGGTATCGGCCGTGCTTCCGGCGAAGACAGAGCTACAGTCGCTATCAAGCAGGCTATCAATTCACCTCTCCTCGACACAACTATCGACGGAGCTACAGGTGTTATCCTTAACTTCACAGGCGGAAGAGGAATGCGTCTTTCCGAGATCGATGCAGCTTCATCCATCGTCCGTCAGGCAGCTGCTCCCGAAGCAGAGATCATCGTTGGTGCAGTCGTTGACGATTCACTCGAAGATGAGCTCATGATCACAGTCATCGCTTCCGGTTTTGACGGAACGATCAATGCTTCTGCAGGCCACAGAGCAAGCACATCAGTTCTCTCCAGAGAGAACCCTACGATTATCACATCCAGACAGCCTGTTGCTCCTTCTCCGAGAACAGACTATACACCCAGACAGCCCGAGCCCGCACCGGCACCCGTACCGGTACAGAGAGCACAGCCCGGTTTCAGATTCGGTGATGAATCAGTTGCACCTGCACCCGCACCTGCACCTGCTCCTGTAGCTCCCGTTCAGCCTCAGCCCGTACCTGTCCAGCAGGTTCCCGTACAGCCCCAGCCCGCACCGGCTCCTGTTCAGCAGCCTGTACAGATGGGCGGCAGACCTCAGGCTAACGTAGCTCCGCAGGCTGAAGAGAAGGCTCAGAAGTCAGCTAAGCCTTGGTTCATGTTCGGTAAGGACGGACAGTAATTAAGGAGTCAGTCCGTGATCTGTCCCAAATGCGGCGCCAACGATGACAAGGTCCTGGATTCAAGACCTACCGATGACGGCTTTGCAGTAAGAAGAAGACGCGTTTGCCTGGTATGCGGCGCAAGGTTCTCGACCATTGAAAAGATCGAAGGCTTAAAGCCCATGGTCGTCAAGAAGGACGGTTCCAAGCAGCTTTACGATCCGGATAAGATCTTAAGAAGTCTCGACGTTGCCTGCCAGAAGCGCGGAGTATCTCAACAGGTCAAAGAGAATATCTGTTCGGATATCACTCATATAGTCGACGAGAGATTTAATAAAGAGATAACCTCGTCAGAGATAGGCGAGTTTATAATGTCGAAGCTTATGGATATTGACCGCGTGTCTTACGTCCGCTTCGCATCGGTATATAAGAACTTCACAGATCTGGATTCTTATACTGCCGAGATCAACAATTTCGACGTCGGAAGCACTAATTCCGGTGAAGAATAGAGGTTTGTAACACTGTTACAAAAAGGCAATTAACCTAAGAAGTTGTTATCAGGGGTGATCAAATGGCTGCTAATAAGGTTTTGCTCGTAGATGACGATCAGGGCATCATTGAAGTACTTAAACTCTATTTCGAGAAAGAGGGATATCAGGTCTCAACATGCATGCAGGGAGATAAAGCCGTAGGCGCTTTCCAGGCATTTGCTCCTGATATCGTTATCCTGGATCTAATGCTTCCCGGCATGGACGGCAATGATATCTGCCGTGAGATCAGAAAGACATCCGATGTGCCGATCATCATGCTTACGGCAAGAACCGATACATTGGATAAGATCGTCGGCCTCGAATTAGGTGCCGATGACTATATCCCGAAGCCGTTTGAGCCTAAGGAAGTTCTTGCGAGAGTCAAGGCTGTCTTAAGACGTACAGACAAGCGTGACAGCAGCGCTGCCGCTACGGAGAGCAAGGACGTTGCAACTGATGTTATTACATATCCCGGCTTTTCAGTTGATAAGATCCGTTATGTCGTAAGTGTTGACGGCAACGAGATCTATATGCCGCCCAAGGAACTTGAACTTCTGTTCTTCCTTGCATCCAATCCCAACAGAGTATTCACAAGAGAGCAGCTCCTGGAGAATGTATGGGGTTATGATTTCTACGGAGAATCCCGTACGGTTGACGTTCACATCAAGCGTATCAGAGAGAAGATCGAGAATCCCGATAGGGAGCAGAATTGGAGCATAAAGACTGTCTGGAGCAAGGGTTATAAGTTCGAGACGAGGTAAGTTCTATGGCGCCGAGATCCGACGGTAAGCAGGTATCGGCGGGCTTTGCCGTTTTTCTGATCACATTTCTTGTACTCACAACTTTGATTGTATTTGCAGTCTTGTTGTTCCTTTCCTATGAGAATATGTATAACAACCTCATCATGAGGGTTGAGAACGGCACGGAAACAGCTGCTTCGGATCTGGCATCGGATATTACTTCGATCACATCTCTTCAGTCTGTACCGTTTGAATACACGATCAATGATGACGGCACGGACAATTTCAAGAATTCAAGAATAATCGACAGGTTCGTTAACTCACAGACGTACCGCTCTAACGGCTCTGTCTATATCACTGACAAGAACGGCAAGATATACTGCCGTAATTCCTATGTTTACGAGATCAATGACAACCTTCTGACGACAGAAGAAGGTCCTTTGATGATCGTCCAGCAGGATGCTCTGGATCTCATTACCAGCGCAGACGAATTCGGCTTTGCGAATATGGGCTCGCACAATACCGGAAGAGTCGTCTCGGTAAGCTGCGTAAAGATCTCCGGAACGCCTTATTTTGTAGTAGTCAGCAACAGCGAGGGAACCGAGCAGACAAAGAATGAATACGTAAACGTCATCTTTATCCCTGCAATGATCGCAATGACCATCGCGATAATCCTTTTCGCTGTATTCGTATACTTCAGCCTTATGCCTGTAAAGGATATCTCTTACGCGATCTCCAAGGTGGCAGAAGGCGACTATTCTGTAAGAGTAAGTCCAAAGTATTCAGACCCTGATAACTTCACGACATTGTCAGTCTCTTCGGAGTTTACCGAGATGGGACAGACGGTCAATAAGATGATCGAATCTTTGGAAAACCAGGAGCACGACAGAGAGATGTTCATCTCATCCATCGCGCACGATATCAGGACTCCTTTAACATCCATCAACGGATTCGTTACGGCAATGCTTGACGGTACGATTCCGGAAGAGAAACAGCCGCATTATCTCGAGCTCATCAAGCAGCAGACAGACCGTATAAGAACGCTTGTAATGCAGATGACAGAGGCTTCTTCGCTGTCGCATCCCGATCCGGATATGATGGAAGAATTCAATATCAACGACATGATCAACGACATCATTGATAACCTTGAAGCGCAGCTTACAGATAAGCAGATCAGGGTCATCAAGTCATTGGATCCGGGCCCGGGAATCATCGTTTACGGTGAGGCACAGCAGCTTTGCAGAGTCATCATCAACATCATAACCAACGCGATCAAGTTCACGCCCCAGAACGGCGAGATAAAGGTCTCCACCGAGACTAATCCCAAAGCGCGAAAAGTGATCATCTCCGTCGAAGACTCCGGCGCAGGCGTAGAAGAGTCAAAGAGACAGAGGATCTTCGAGAGCTTCTATCAGGCAGATCCTTCACGTAAGGCTGAAGGATTCGGCTTAGGATTATATATCTGTAAGCAGATACTTGCAGGCCACGGTCAGACGATCGTGTGTGAAGAAGGCAGAGAATTAGGCGGCGCAAGATTTGTATTCTCGTTCCCTTATCCGCCGGAAGATCAGGAGTAAGAAGAATTGGCGGCAAGGAATACAAAGGGTAAGGCGCTGGCCTTAAAGATGTACGATGCTCTGTCAACAGAATTTCCTGACAGCACATGTTCTTTGGAGACAGATTGTCCTGAAAACTTAGCCATAAGAGGCATATTGTCCGCACAATGCACCGACAAAAGGGTTAATATTACTGCAAGGGAACTCTTTTCCAAGTTCCCTGATATGAATGCGATCGCTTCTCAGGATCCCGATACCATTGCGGCCATTATAAAGCCGTGCGGACTTACGGGTTCAAAGACCAAGTCCGTCATGGCCTTCGCCAAGAAGATGACGGAAGAATGGGGCGGAGTAGTACCCAATGACACGGAGCTTCTTATGGAGGTCCCCGGCATCGGCAGAAAGATCGCAAATCTCATCGTAGGCGAGGTCTACGGCACTCCCGCAGTCGTCGTGGATACGCACTGCAAGCGCGTGATGAAGAGGGTAGGAATAACAGAGAGCACTGACCCTAATAAGGTCGAGAAGGACATAATGAAGGTATTTCCTGAAGATACATGGATCAAGATCGGACATCTGTCAGTTGATCTCGGAAGAAAGTATTGCACGGCGCAGTCACCTAAGTGTGATGCGTGTCCGCTTAATTCTTTCTGCGCGGGGAGGATCTGAGGCATATGGCAAATATTCATCTGTCCAATCCCGTGACCGATCTTTACGGTATAGGTCCCGCTGCAGAAGAGCGCCTTGCAAAGCTCGATATCTATACGATCTATGATCTGATCGCTTTTATACCCTGGCGTTACGACGACTGGTCGCAGGTAGGTACGATCGCATCCTTTGACATGGCTGACAGATATGATGATAACACGGGATATGATCTGTCATTCAGAGGCACGATCTCAACCAATCCTTCAGTCAACATAACCAGCAGGAAGAAGCCTCTGACTTTCTTCGTAAGTGACGGCACGGGAAGGATCAAGCTGACCTTTTTTAATTCCCAATATCTGGCAGGCAAATTCTCTTTGGGCGATGACTGTTTTGTCCATGGTACCGTTACGCTTTTTAACGGCCAGATGCAGATGGTCAATCCTTATATCGAGAAGGCGGAAAAGATCGAAGATGATGCGCTCGTAAGGCCCGTATATCACTTAACCGCAGGTATTACATCCAATAACATCTCGAAATGGGTAAAGACCGCTCTCAAGCTCTGCGGCAATGAGCTTTTATCCTGCATTCCTGAGAGGATAGCAAAGGAAAAAGGTTTTGTATCACCGTTGGAAGTATATGAGAAGGCGCATTTTCCGGCATCTTTGGAGGAAGCGCGCAAGGCCCGCGAGCAATTAGCTTATGAGGAATTGATCCTCTTAGGCATCGGCATGAAGCTCTACAGCACAGGGCACGGCATAAAAGAAGTTGCTGAGCAGGTAATACCATCAGGCCCTAACGGAATTGACCGCAACATGCTGGCCAGATGGAATCAGATAAAAGGCAATCTCGGATTCACACTTACAGCAGACCAGACAGCGGCTTTCAGAGAAGTCCAGACAGACCTCATGTCGACCGTACCGATGAACAGACTTATCCAGGGTGACGTCGGTTCGGGCAAGACCATGGTCGCAGCTTTATCCATGATAATCACCGCTCTGATGGGCAAGCAGGCAGTGCTCCTTGCGCCGACTTCAGTCCTTGCGACACAGCACTATAAGACCATCTCTAAGCTCATGGAAAACAGCGGCATGGAGCCGGTACTTCTCCTCGGTAAGACTAAGCCTTCCGAGAAGCAGGAGATCAAGGCAAAGATCGCAGACGGCAGCGCGAGAGTAATTATAGGCACGCACGCGCTTCTTACCGATGATATACAGTTCAAGGATCTTGCGCTTGTAATCGCTGATGAGCAGCACCGTTTCGGCGTTAAGCAAAGAGAAAAACTCCTGTTCAAGGATACTGCCAAAGACGGCACGGTCAAGAGCGTGCATAATCTCATA
Organism: Clostridiales bacterium; assembly: GCA_017554745.1. Classification (GTDB taxonomy): domain Bacteria; phylum Bacillota; class Clostridia; order Saccharofermentanales; family Saccharofermentanaceae; genus Saccharofermentans. The sequence goes on from JAFZHS010000008.1 coordinate 38,325, forward strand.
ATGACCGCCACGCCCATCCCGAGAACGCTTGCCATGGTCATCTACGGGGACATGGCTACTTCCGTTATCAGGCAGAAGCCTGCAGGCCGCCAGGAGATCACCACGTGGTTTGTTAATTCCAAGAAGAGCAAGGCCATAGAAGAGATGATGAGCGTCAAGCTCGCGGCAGGTGAGCAGGTATATATCGTCTGCGCCAAGATCGATAAGGATGAGACTGAGTCCGGTCTTGATGACATGGTCGGCGAGCCTGTCGGAGGAGACGACAGCGTAACGAGCGTTTTCGAGATGAAGAAGACCGTCGATTCGATGAGCAATATCTCGCAGTATAAGAGCGCGGTGCTGTATGGCTCGATGAAGGAGAAAGACAAGCTCGAGACGATGGAAAGATTCATCGCGGGAGATATCAAGATACTTATATCCACGACAGTTATTGAAGTTGGTGTGGATAACCCCAATGCCAACGTCATGATAATCATGGATGCGGACAGGTTCGGACTTTCTACACTCCACCAGTTAAGAGGCCGTATCGGAAGAGGCGATAAGAAGTCTTTCTGCCTTTTGGTATCAGAATCAAGGTCAGAACTTGCACTCTCGAGAATGAAGATGATGTGTGAATCATCAGACGGATTTGCCCTGGCCGAAAAGGACCTTGAATTAAGAGGCCCGGGTGACTTCTACGGCACGAGACAGCACGGCATCCCCACGCTCCGCGCGGCAAACCTTTATACTGATATGAAGATTGCGACGGAAGCGTGTGAAGCGGTAAACAAGATAATTGAAGAAGGCGGCGAAGAAGCCGACAGACTTAATGATTCGATAAAGAAGATGTTCGAATTAAGATTTGCAAGAAAGATGGAGCAGATGTAATGCCCAGAGTAGTTACAGGAAGATTCAGGGGCGCGATACTGCAGGCGCCTGAAGGAGATAAGACGAGACCTACGACCGATAAGGTCAAGGAGGCCTTGTTCTCCATTATCCAGGCGGATGTGCCGGGATCGGAATTCTTAGATCTTTTCGCGGGGTCAGGACAGATAGGGATAGAGGCTTTAAGCCGCGGGGCAAAGCGCGCGACGCTCGTTGAAAGAAGCGGCCAGGCTGCAGGCATTATCTCTAAAAACATCAGCAAAGTAAGGCTCGACGGCTCTGACGAGATAAGGTTCATGAAGAAGAGCGTGGCCCAGGCGTTAGAGCTCTTAGGGCAAGCGGGCGAGAAATTTGATATTATATTCATGGATCCGCCCTATAAGGACGTACCGGTGAGGCTTGATGAAGCCACGAAGCTGATATCCGGATTCGATATGCTCGCTTCAGGCGGAATGCTCATCGTAGAGCACGACAAAGACTGTGTGATTCCTGAGGAACTTAACGGCCTGAAGCGTGTTCGTTCTTGTAGTTACGGGATTACAGTGATAACATTTTTTAAGGACTAAAACGTCGGAGGACAGTCGTTTGAAGGTAATGCTCTTCCCGGGGACATTCGATCCCTTCACAAGAGGACACAGAGACATCGCAAGAAGAGCCTCAAGGCTCTGTGATAAGCTCGTCATTGCTGTCATGGAGAATGCTGCCAAGAAGCCGATATTTACTCCTGAAGAACGTGTGGAGCTGATCAAGCTGTCGCTCAAGAACGATAACCTTGATAATATCGAAGTTATGGCCTGGGGCGGCCTTTTGGTCGATCTGTACCAGAAGCTCGGGTGCTGCGCTTCCGTAAGGGGCATCAGATCAGAGTCTGACTTCAGATACGAGTCTGAGCACGCACTTGCCAACCGCCTGCTTTTCTCAGGCTACGACGCGGTGCTCCTGCCCTGCAGAGATGATTTGTCGCTCATCAGTTCTTCGATGGTAAAGGAAGTAGGTTCATATGGCGGAGACATCTCAAAGATGGTTCCGGCTGAGATAATAGATCTTGTTAAGGAAAAACTTTTGAAAGGAAGGAATTAATAATGGAGAACAGCAATTTCAATCAGGGCGGACAGCGTTATGACGCTATCAAGCATATCGATTATCTCATCGATATGGTCAGGGATGCATCAAGCGTTCCCTTCTCCGATAAGTGCTCTATCGAGAGAACAGAGACGATCAATTCACTCCAGATCCTTAAGAATAATCTTCCTGCTGCAGTAGCCCAGTCCAACGATATCGTTGCAAGAGCTCAGGATATCATCAGCACAGCAAGAGAAAAGAATAAGAAGATCATCGATGACGCTAACCGCATGTATGCCATGAAGGTCAACGATCACGAGATCACAAGAGGCGCAAGAGAAGAAGCTGCCCAGATCATCGCTAACGCTGAGGCCCAGGCAGAAGAGCTCAGAAGAAATGCTCACATCTACGTTAAGTCCCTTCTTGAGAATGTTAACGAGACACTTTCTGAGAACATGGCTAAGATCCAGACAAACCTCTCTGAGATCAACACAACTCTTTCAGATTCAGAGTGACGCCAAAAGGTTAACGTTTAGATCTGTTTTTAAGAAAGCACCAGCGGCCGCCTAATGATCAACGCGGCCGCTTTTTCATAGGAGGTATCCTTCCATGATCCTTGGTATTGAGATAGAGAACTTCGATGTTTTCGATAAGGATAAAGCCGGAATACTGATCGATGATTATATTGCCGCTAAAGATGCGGGTCATGAGCTTAATGCCCTCAGAGGACTTAATGCCCTGATCGGCCGCAACAGCACCGGCAAGACTTCTTTCATGGGCTGCATGGCATTCCTTAAAGATACGATCACCCAGGGCTGCGCCGTCGCTTCCATTACTTACGGCAGACCGGGCTTTGCCAACATGACTCTTGATATATCACGTCCTTCCGTATTCAGAGTCTTCTTTAAGCTGGAGGATACTAAAGCTGGCTGCCCCAAGTTTATCCAGTACGAGCTCGCCATTGCGACAAACCGTTTCAAGAGCCCTGTTTTAGACAGCGAGAAGGTCATGATCGTCACCGATAAGGACGGCGTCCGCGAAGCTGTCACGATATTGGATGTTAAGAACTGCACAGGCACTATCACCAATCTTGAAGACGGTGACCGGGCAAATGATATCGGTGTGGAAGACGAGCATCTTACAGCATTAAGCCTGTATGGCAAGATCACGGGATACAGGGATTTTGTTCTCCTCTATAAAGAGATCTCACAGTGGTTCTTCTGCAGCTTCTCGTCTGAAGAGCAGAGTTCTTACTACTATGAAGGCGGCGCTCCGGGCGGACACAAGCATTTGAACAGCACCGGTTCCAACGTAGGAAACGTTCTCGAATATATCAAGATGGAAAATGAAGAAGAGTACGAACGTATCACGACTGAGATCAAAGAAAAGATCCCTTCGATGAAGCACAGCAAGAATCTTCCATTAGCGCTCAAGGAGAGCCCCGATAAGCTCTTTTTATACCTGCTTCTTCTTCGCGATAATCATCCGCGTTCGACGATCTTCATAGAGACTCCCGACAAGGATCTCTACCACGACATGGTCGATGTCTTAAGTGATGAGATGCGCGAATATACCATGAAGAACCACTATTGCCAGATCATGTTTTCGACGCATAATCCGTACATCATTGAGACGTTGTCGCCAAAGGAGATATGGATCTTCGAGAGAACTTTCGAAAAGGATGACGGCGACATAACTATCCGCTGCGCAGGCGCGGATCCGCTCGTTATGGAGATGTTCCATCAGGGCGTCGGAATGGGCGCTCTCTGGTATGGCGGACATCTGGACGCAAAGCCTTCAGACAACAAGTGATAAGGGCAGATATTTATGCTGATCGAGATACTTTCAGAAGATAAATCCGGCGCGGTCGTAGTAGAGCGACTTGCTGAGCGCATAACCGAAGGCGAAGGCCTTAATGCGCAGGTCTGTGTTCATCCCCACAGGGGCTGCGGGAGCCTGCCTAAGGACATGGAAGCAAAGCCTGCAAAGTTTGCGAACTCGCTTCTTGATCTGCTTCCTGCCGAGCTCCGCGCTTATAACAAGATCTACGCAGGCAAAGAGCTGATCCTGATAATTGCGATGGATTCCGACGACAAGGATCCACAGACCTTGAGGCAGGAGATATATGCCGTCGCTTCGCAGTACGCACCTGACATCAGAAGCGTTGTAGGTATCAGCACGGAAGAGGTCGAAGCCTGGATATTGGGTGACAAGAAAGCCATTTACGAAGCTTATCCGGACAGCAATAAGGTAATACTTGATTCTTACGAACAGGATTCCGTCTGCGGCACTTGGGAGATATTGTGCAGAGCCATAAGCGAGAATGCCGAAGACCTGATCGAGATAGGTTATCCTGCCATCGGTCACTATAAGGCATTATGGGCCGAGAACATCTCGAAATACATGCTTCCGCAGCAGAACGTCTCGCCGAGCTTTAATACCTTCAAGATGGCGCTCATCACTGCTTTGAAGAACCCTGTACCGATCTACCGCAGGCGTGAGTTCTGATGGCAAGACATATCTACGTCCACAATCCTTTCTGCGCGAGAAAATGCCCTTACTGTGATTTCTATTCAGTCACTGATACTTCATGCACTGAAGAATTCTATAAGGCTGCAATAAGGGAAGCGGAACTGCTGGGTTCCATTACCGGTGAGAACACGGGAACCAATCCTCTTACAGATATCGATAACAGGGATACTGTCTATTTCGGAGGAGGCACGCCGTCTCTTCCTGACAGCAAGCTGATTACCGAATTGTTGAGGGCGATAAAGAAGGCCTTTAGCATCGCTTCTGATGCCGAGATAACGATAGAGGTAAATCCGTCTTCGGTAACAACGGAAAAGCTTACAGAGTACCGTGAGGCCGGTTTTAACCGCATATCTTTGGGCGTGCAGTCATTGGACGATGAAGTGCTTAAGACTTTGGGCAGACTTCACGATGCGAAAGGTGCTTTGGATGCGATAGAGAAGATCAAAAAGGCAGGCTTTACCAACATCTCTGCAGACCTAATTACGGGCGTTCCGGGAGAGACTCTTGATGGCATTAAAAAGGATATTAAGACTTTCCGCGAGCTTGGCATCAAACACATAAGCACATACTCCCTGATGCTGGAAGAAGGCACCGCTTTTTATGACAGATATAACAAGACGATTGAGGAGTTAATATCGCCTGACGTTGAGCGCGAAATGTACCACGGTACAAGAGCATTCTTAAATGAGTTAGGTTATGAGACATATGAGATATCCAACAGCGCTATGTCAGGCTTTAAGAGCATCCATAATTCATCTTACTGGAACTCCTGCGAGTACTTCGCGATAGGTGCCGGTGCGCACGGATTCTTAGGTGATCTCAGATACGGTCACAGAGACGATGTAAGGGCTTACATCGAAGAAATGAATACGATTACGGCTGATGATTACAAAGCCTTCTTAGAGGGCAATAAGAGCGATCTGAAGTCGCTTTATATCGAAGAGACGCTCACCAAAGAAGATAAGATGCGCGAAGTGGCATTCTTAAGACTCAGAACAACGGAAGGAATCCTTCTCGATGAGTTTAAAAAGGTCTTCGGCGTTGAGTTCGAGGATGTTTTCGCGGATGCCGTAAACAGCAATATAGAGAAGGGTTTACTTGAGCGCAAACAAAGAACGCTCCGGTTAACACGGAGCGGTCTTGATATTGCAAATATTGTTATTGAGGATTTCCTCTGATCAGCCCTGCTGAGCTGCAGCAGCCTGAGCTTCTCTGTACTTGGCTTCGTCAGCCTTTCTGATAGCCGTACGCATGATCTTGCCGCTGGTCGTCTTAGGGAGTTCATCAACGAACTCGATAACTCTCGGATACTTGTAAGGTGCCGTGGCATTCTTAACGTGATTCTGGAGTTCCTTTACGAGCTCGGGAGAAGCCTTCTCCTTGTATGCCTTTGTGAGGACGATCGTAGCCTTAACTACCTGGCCTCTCATGGGATCCGGAACAGCAGTAACAGCGCACTCGAGGACTGCGTCATGTGTCATGAGGGCACTCTCGACTTCGAAAGGTCCGATACGGTAACCGGAGCACTTGATAACGTCGTCGTTTCTTCCTACGAACCAGATATAACCCTCAGGATCTCTCCATGCGGTATCGCCTGTGCTGTAGTCTGCGCCGGGCCACTGGTCTGCCATAGCTTCAGGGTTCTTGTAGTATTCGCGGAAAAGCCCCGTAGGCTTTGAAGAAGCGTTCTTGATAACGATATTTCCTACGATACCGTCTTCTACCGGAACACCGTTGTCGTCAACCAACTGGATGTCGTAGATAGGTGTAGGCATGCCTGTCGAACCGGGCTTTACGTCGATCCAGGGGAAGTTTGCGAAAAGTACGCTTCCTTCTGTCTGGCCGAAGCCTTCGCGGATCTCAAGGCCTGTAGCCTTCTGCCACTTATAGAATACTTCAGGATTCAAAGGCTCACCTGCCATTGAGCAGTGCTTGATGGAAGAGAAGTCATACTTTGTAAGGTCTTCCTGGATGAGATATCTGTAGATGGTGGAAGGTCCGCAGAAAGAATTGAGCTTGAGCTTTTCCATGATCTCGAGCATTCTTGAAGCGGTGAACTTCTGTGTATCGTAAGTAACGTTAACTGCGCCGCAGATCCACTGTCCGTAGATCTTGCCCCATGCAAACTTAGCCCAGCCCGAGTCAGCCTGAGTAAGGTGTCTGCATCCGTCGTAAACCTGCTGCCAGTACTTGGCGGTAACGATGTGGCCCAACGGGAGCGTGTAATCGTGAAGGATCATCTTAGGCTCGCCTGTCGTACCGGATGAGAAATAGATCATCATCGGATCTGAGTTGTGTGTAGCTTCATCACCTGTGGGACGCTCGAAAACAGGTGAGCTATTTTCCATGTCTTCTGTCAAAGATCTCCAGCCTTCGGGTGCCTCGCCGATAACGCTGCAGTACTGTACTGTCTTGCAGTCGGGACGTGCCTTGTTAACGTGCTCGATTATCTGGGCGTCGTCAGCGCAAACGATCATCTTAACGTCTGCAGCGTTGCAGCGGTATACGATGTCGTGATAAAGGAGCTGGAACGTAGCAGGGATAACTACTGCGCCGAGCTTGTGAAGACCTACCATCGTGAACCATACTTCAGGACGCTGACGGAGCATCATGAGGACTCTGTCGCCCTTCTTGATGCCCAAGCCCTTGAACATGTTGGCTATGCGGTTGCTCTTCTCGCTTACATCCTTAAATGTGAAATGTCTCTCGTTGCCGTCATCGTCACACCAGATCAAAGCTTCCTTCTCGGGATCTTCCTTGGCATAAACATCGACAACGTCAAAACCGAAGTTGAAATCTTCCGGTTCTATGATCTTGAAATTCTCTTTAAAGTCCTGGTAACTGTCAAATTCAATTCTGTTAACAAATCTGCTTAATAAATCCATGGGTATATCTTCCTTTTCTACTTCAATTTTGTTGGCCTTGGGGTAGAACTGCTAAATCACTCGTTGATGATCGTGAGGAACTTAGCAGTCTCCGTCACGGCACGCTGTCCGTGAGGCTTCTCAGGATTGAAGTAAATGGAATCTCCTGCCTCTAAAGTAAATTCTCTGTCACCTACGACGACCTTGATAGCGCCCTCGATGACATAGTTGAACTCCTGGCCGCCGTGGCGTACGAGCTCAGCCGTCTCAGACTTTGAGAGGGTAACGATCATAGGATCCATCTGTCTGTGCTTATAGTTAAAAGCGAGGGCGCTGAAAGAATAGCCGGGATAACGCTCGACCTTAACGCCGTTGCCGCCTCTTACCACTGTATAATCGTCCATTCTCGGGACGTCGCCTGTCATAAGGACCGTAGGGTCCACTTTGAAGATGCTTGCCACCTTGTATAGAAGGCTGATCGGGATCTCCTTCTCGCCGTTCTCATATGCTAAATACTCTTCCGTGCTCACGCCGATGTTTGCTGCAACTTCTTCGGCTGTTAAGTCAAGGATGTCTCTAAGCTCTCTGATTCTGTCAGAAATCTGCTTAATGTATTCGTTCATAGTGGCCTCCTGATGTTTCAAGTAGCGTTTGATACTTATAGCGATTGAGTATTATACAACATTTTTTGCGCGTGTGCTTATTTATATATATGCTTAAGAACCGATTTTTGTGTCTGAAATCCCGAAAAAATAGTTGTTTCAGACACAAAATCTCTGTTTTTGTGTCTGGAACCGCTAAAATCACCCGCTTCAGACACAGGCCTTGATGTTAGAATTGACTAACCCGCTGCCCCGTTGCTAAAATCCTGTGTATTGAGGGAGTAGCAAACGCAAAAAGCGTTGTTTAAGTCAACATACTGGTAATAACCTGGCTTAATCTTTCATTGCGAGACTCAAGGCAATTAATCAGGTGCCTTGGGTTATTTTTTTGCCCGGGCAGAAAGGAACAAAATGCTTCAACTGATAATCAATGCAGTGCTCTTGGGTGTAGGCCTTGCAATGGACGCATTCTCGGTATCCATAGCCAACGGAATAATCGAGCCTGACATGAAGAAGGGCAGAATGTGCAAGATCGCGGGTGTTTATGCTGTTTTCCAGATGATGATGCCTATGATCGGATGGTTCCTGATCACGACTGTTGAAGGAATCTTTAATTCATTTAAGACATTTATCCCGTGGATCGCTCTCATCCTGCTGCTCTTCATCGGCGGAAAGATGGTAATAGAAGGCATTAAGGACAGAAAGCAGGGCGAAAAGAAGGAAGAGAAGGAACAGCCTGCAGCTAAGCTGACATTCGGAGAGCTCATCGTTCAGGGCATTGCTACTTCGATCGATGCTCTTTCTGTTGGTTTCACGATCTCGGATTATTCTGCAATTAAAGCTTTCGCCTCATCTTTGATAATCGGCGTTATTACGCTTGTGATATGCCTGATCGGTTTGCTTTTCGGCAAAAAGATAGGAAATAAGTTCTCGAGCATCGCAACCATTATCGGCGGTGTTATACTTATTCTTATCGGAATCGAAGTATTCGTGAAAGGCATTTTCGGCCTTTAATATCGGAGGTTTGTTATGGCAAAAGTTGCAGTTTTTATCGCAGACGGCAGTGAAGAGGCAGAGGCAATCACGCCCGTTGACCTTTTGAGAAGAGCCAAGGTGGATGTCGATGTGGTATCGGTAATGCCTTCTCTCGAGATAGAAGCTTCAAGAGGTGTAAAGATCACTGCTGACAAGCTGATCGGCGATATCGACTTCGACGAATATGATCTTTTGGTCCTTCCCGGCGGTGTAAAAGGCACCAATAACCTCAACGCCTGCGGGCAGCTCAAGGAGCAGCTCGTAAGGTTTAACGGCCAGGGCAAGGGTATCGCTGCTATCTGCGCAGCTCCCACTGTTTTTGCCGGCTTGGGACTTCTTAACGGCAAGGAATCCACATGCAACCCCGGTTTTTGGGAAGAGCTCCGTGCTAACGGCGCAAATGTCATCGAAGATTCCAAGGTTGTCGTTAACGGCAACATAATTACGAGCCAGGCAATGGGCACATCAGTCGATTTCGGCTTGGAACTCGTCGGCTACCTCTGCGGCGAGGATGCAAAGGAAGCTTTGCGCAAAAACATAAGGTTCGGCGCCATCTGACTTTGAAGCACAGCGTTTGAAGTTGAATATTTGAGGCTAATCATTTACAATAAGGCGCGCACGGAGACGTATCGAAGTGGTCATAACGGGGCGCACTCGAAATGCGTTTGCTGGGCAACTGGCACGAGAGTTCGAATCTCTCCGTCTCCGCCAAAATTTTTGAAGTTACCCCCATTAGTTGGACAAGTGTCCCATTAATGGGGGTATATGCATGTTATTATTTTTTCAATACACAAACAAATGTTCGCAAGCGGGCAATGAAAATTGTGAGGCATCGAACTGAAACCGTAATTGAAAGGAGTTAACATGGCTAAAGATGAACCCAAGAACAAATTAAGTTTTACAAGTCAAGAAGACAATAATCATGAGCTGATAACTCAAGAAACATATGAGACGGTTCGTAATTATATTGTCGAAGCACAAGGCAAGATTTATAAAGCAGTCAATTCTGCTATGGTCATTGCATACTGGAATATCGGTAAAAAGATATATGAAGTATGTGGAGAAAGTGAAAGAGCCTCTTATGGTAAGCAGTTGATTGTATTCCTTTCAGAAAAACTCACACTAGAGTTTGGTAAGGGATTTGATGAGAGTAATCTCAGAAGAATGCGGAAATTTTTTATGCTCTTTCCAATTCGTGACACACTGCGTCCTGAATTGAGCTGGTCACATTATCGCAGCCTTATGAGAGTTGAAGATGAGACAGCAAGACAATTCTATATAGATGAGGCTATATCCTGTGGCTGGAGTTCAAGGCAACTTGATCGACAGATTAATTCGTTTTATTACCAGAGGATACTTGCAAGTAGAGATAAAGAAAGCGTAGCTGATGAAATTAATGAACTGGAGCCAAAACCTGAGTATGAGAAGATAATCAAGGACCCATACGTTTTAGAATTTTTGGATTTGCCTGCAAATGAGCATTTCTACGAGTCTGATTTAGAGCAGGCACTTATTGATCATTTGCAGAAATTTCTTTTGGAACTTGGGAAAGGATACTCTTTTGTTGCAAGACAAAAACACTTTGATATTGACGGTCGTCACTTCTACATCGATCTTGTCTTTTACAATTACATTTTGAAGTGTTTTGTCCTAGTTGATTTAAAGATCGGAGATCTTACTCATCAGGATATCGGGCAAATGCAGATGTATGTAAATTACTACACGAGAGAATTAATGAACGAGGGCGATAATCCTCCGATTGGAATAGTGTTGTGTGCTGACAAAAGTGATACTTTGGTCGAATATACATTGCCGGAAGATAACAAACAGATTTTTGCAGCTAAATACTTGCCCTACATGCCAACGAAGGAAGAATTGAAGAAAGAACTTAATCTGGATGACTTTCAAAAATCGGAATAACAAATTCAAAGGTTGATGAATGTTATAATTGTTTCATGAAAAATGAGAACATCACAATTAGAGAAGAACGCATTTCTGCGGAGGAATATATTGCATAGATTGGTTCTTACTGATTTAGATCACACTTTGCTTAAGTCCGATGGAAGCATTTCGGATCATACTCTCGATGTTTTGAAGCGCTGCAGGGAGCGTGGGGTCCTTTTCGCAATCGCGACTGCCAGATACTGGATCGGTGCTGAACGATACATCGAGATGTTAAAGCCTGAATATGAGATAACAACAGACGGTACACTTATTCATTCTAATGGGAATTGCATATACAGCTGTGAGTTTTCAGAAGATGAAACGAATAAGATCGTACAGGCTTTGCTCAGGGAAAAGCCTGATGCGGAGATAACGGTAGCTGTCGGCAAGACGGTTTACTGGAACAGCAAGCATATTTCCGAATCGGAGAAACTTCATAAAGCGGTTTACTGTGAATACGATGAACCGTTAAAGTGCAAAGCAAATAAGATCGTTGCCGAACTTCCGGATGAAGCGATCGCCAGAAAGATAGCAGATAGGGTCTCTTGCAAACTTCAGTGCTACAGGGGCGAGAAGTGGTATGCTTTCCTTCCCGAAAGTTCCGGAAAGATCGAAGCTATTAAGGCTATGTCCCAAATAAGCGGTGTGGATCTAGATGAAATAGTTGCCTTTGGAGATGATAAGAATGATATCGATATGCTGAAGATATGCGGAACGGGAATAGCCGTATCCAATGCTATCAGCGAAGTTCTGGAAATAGCTGATGACGTTACATCTTCAAATGATGAAGACGGTGTCGCCGGATGGATCGAAAACAATCTGCCGTACTGATCCCCGATTATTAAATCAAATGTAAAGTCTATGCGACATAATCTCCCCGAAAAGCACGTTACAAGTGGTGTACATGTAAATTGGCGTGTGTCATAATCAGGCTGCTGAACAGGAAACTATCCGTTCAGCGATTCGGCCGAAAATAATCTAACAGACGGGAGATCAAATATGAGTTTAGGCAGTAATATTCAATATTTGCGTAAGATCAACAGGCTGAACCAGGAGCAGTTTGCCGAGAAGATGAATGTCAGCAGGCAGACTGTATCAAGATGGGAATCAAATGAGGTAACACCTGAACTTAATAAGCTCGTAGACATGTGTACGCTGTTTTCGTGCAATCTTGACACGCTGGTCAGAGGAGACATTACGTTAAAGGATGAGATTTATTCCGAAGTAACTATCCGCAAAGTACCTGCTTTCAGGATGGCCAGATATGTGATGATATCGCCGAATCCTGAAGCCGATGTGCTGAACTATATGAAGGAATGGGGCAGAAAGAGCGGGCTTCTTGCAGCAGATCCTGATGCAAAGCTTTTAGGCTGGGATTTCCCTCATGTTTCCCAGGAGCAGCAGATGAGATTCGGGCTTCACGGATATATGGCAGCTTACGTCCTTCCTGAAGGATTCCAGACGAATTGTCCGGGTGTGGAATATTGTCAGAACAGTGAGGCCGAGTATGCCGTGATAACCGTGAAAGATCCGCAGATACAGCCTTTCGAGAGGATACCGGCAGGGTATAAGATCATAATGGACTATCTGCAGGATAACAATATCAGCACCAGACATACGGATGACGTTGTCGGCTGTTTTGAACACGAATATGAAAAAGACGGTATCTGGTACATGGATATCTATATCTGTACAGAGGGTTGATAGGAGACGGTTCATATGAGCATTTTCGATGATGTAAACAACTGGCAGAAGACAGAAGGTGCGGCATTATTTGCATCTATACTTAACGTACCTGATCCTGTAATTCTTGATTACGGATGCGGTGCCGGAACGTATTCATTTGCTGCAGCACACGCATTTAATCACAAGTGCAAAGTGTATGCTGTCGATATAAACAAGCAGTGCCTCGATTACATCGATGAGAAGGCTAAGAACGAGAAGATCAACTGCATTATAACGGCTGAAGGCAGAGAAGACTGTCGTCATGATTTTGATGACAATACTTTTGATCTAATCCTTTATGCTGACATTTTCCATGGCGAAGGAAAGCCCTATGACGGACTTCACCGTTTTGTGATGGTCGAAGAGGCGAAAAGAACATTGAAGGAAGGCGGCATCCTCGCGGTGCTGCCGTTCCACCTGTCGAATTTCAGGGATAAGAATAAAAAGAAATGCAAGTACACCTATAAGAAGCTGATCGGTGAGATCTGTGAATATGGTTTCACATACATCGAGAAGGACTTGCAGGGGATTCATTTCGAGAAAGTGTACAGCTCTTACTATCAGCAAAAAGGCGGCGTTACATTTGAGAGCCTTGAGCGCGGGAAGATGCTGATCTTTTCTAAATAATATTTGTAATTTGTTTGATGCCGTTTTGATATTCCGACATAGTAACTTGTAATTACATAATAGGAACAACTTAGGAAATTGCAAAACCATATTCTTGTGGGGAGGTGTGGTTATGGGAGTTTCAAAAAGGATCATATCGTGCGCTTTGGCGACGGTAATGCTGGCATCATTCTGTCTTTCATCTGCTTCTTGTAAGAAGAGATCCGCTGGTACAAAGAAAGTTTCTGAGACTGAGCCTTGGTATACAGCTACGCGTGTTGAGCTGGATCCCGGGTTCGATCAGGATCTTTATAATTCGGTGAATCCGAGCGGACCGTACATGTGTCATGACAAGTATGTGATGTCTTATTTTGCGTTGGAGAAAGCTGTATTCGAAGGAATGGATATCGAGCTTACACGCGATTTTATGGGCATCTTTGATCAAAGCGGCAAGCTTATAAGCATGATCAACGTATATGATTATATGGATGAAGAGAAGTCTGAGATTCCTGTCGCATATCAGGTAATGGGATTTTGTGAATGCGAGAAAGGTATCCGCCTGTACTATACTGATCCGTATTTTGTAAATGCATATTATTGTGACATCGATCTGGACACCGGACTCAAAGTTTGTGACAGGCAGCAAATAGATATCAGCAAGGCCCAGGATACGGATACAACCGGTTCCAAAGACTATTTTTCTTTCCGGGGAGTACGGCTGATCGAAGGTTATGAAGTAATTGATTTCAATAATTCAGACTTTACGCGAACAAAGCTTGCCGTTGCCAAAGACTCGGAAATATTATATTGCGTTGACTTTGAGAAAGAGTTCGGTCCGGGTGAGGCAACCCAGGTTTGGAATGTTACCGGAATCGGTAATGGTAAAGTCGTGTTTGAATGTTTTGGAAAATCTCATTTCTGGGGAGAGCTTGAACTGTCAACAGGGAAAGCTACCAAGATGACTGATGACAGTGCGTTTTCTGCAGACCTATCATTCGCTTCTGCTTTTGATGGAAAGTGCTATTTCATTAAAGCTACAGGTATATATGAATTTGATCCGGCAAATGGAGAAGCGGTATTAAAGATCAATTTTGACAACTGCGATGTTAACCGTTATGAAAGCCAGTCGTCATCGATTATCAGCATTGATGAGAATAAAGCGGTCATAGCGTGTACACCCCCGATTACGTCAAGGTTTTTGCTTCCTTCACCAACGGTAATATATACGCTGGAGAAGGCCGATAAGAATCCGAATGCCGGAAAGAAAGTGATTACCGTAGCCTGTCTGAACGATTATCTTTCCGAGCCCGAAGCTGAGGCCTTGAAATTATTTAATGAGCAAAACGAAGAATACTATGCCCAGCTTGTTCTTTACGGACAGAATGAATATCTTTCCGGTGATGATACTAATGATATTGATAATTCTGACAAGCAGAGATACAGCGCAATGGCTATGGTAAGCGGCAGTCTGATCCTGGATATCCGTTCGGGAATGGCCCCGGATATTATTCTCGGTGCTTCCCAGTCGGTCGATCTGTTGGATGACTCGTATCTTACGGATCTGACGCCGTATTTGGAGAGCAAGAACTATGACGCTTCAGCTTATTATTCGAACATAATCGAAGCGGCTAAGATCGAAGGAAAAACATACTATATCCCGACTGCATTTACGGTCACGGGAATCGCCACGGACGGTTCTGGATTCGCAAGTGACCAGAACGGTTTTACATACGATCAGTATGTTTCATTCGTAAAACAAAACCTTAACGGAGTAGAGCCTGTAACACAAAAATCCAGCCGAATGCATTTTCTTAATCTTTGTGTTCAGAACAATTATTCCGGTTGGCTTGCAGACGGGAAAATCGATTTTAACCAGGAAGGCTTCCGTGAGATGGCAGACTTCTTCAGGGACAATATCCCTGAGGGAAGAATCGAACGAGAGCAATTCTGGGATTATCAGAACTACGGGCAGGCATCATCCGGTGCTATGTTCATCGAAGATCTTTATGATATGTCAATGCTTGCCTACGCCAATTTCTACGGTGATAAGATCAAGCTTATGGGACTTCCTTCGGCTGATGGAAGAGGGCCTTCTGCAAGGGTTTATGATTCTTTCTCGATTACGGCAGGAACACCGGTAGAAGACGGCGCATATGCTTTCCTTGATATCCTGCTTAGTGAAGATGTTCAGAAACACTTTGTCGGAGTAATACCGGTTAACCGCGCAGCTGTTGTTTACAGATGTGAATTAATGAAGGCGGATAACCTTATCGGATATAAAAGAACGACAAGTTATTCTCCGGACTTTATCGAAATTTCATATCAGGAAGAGCTCCGTCAACAGTATCTATTCGATCCGGCAACCAAGCTTGATGAGATCTTCCTAAATATGCTCGAAGAAGTCGATACGATCATGATCCCTGATAATACCGTGTTGATGATCGTGTCGGAAGAGATGCCTCCATACTTTATAGATCAGAAAAACATAGATGATGTTATTTCCACGATCAACAGCAGGACGCAGGTGGTATTTTCAGAGAGATAGCTTTTGATGCTGGCAAGGCACCGCGCGATGTATTTTTTCCGGTGTGCGATATAATAGAAACGTTACGGAAAAACTTCCGTGAAATGATCACCGGGATGGAATACGGAGCGCAGTTATGACATTTGACACCGATAATACCGGAAAGTATATCTTTGACGGCAGGCAGAATCTTACAGCTGATGAGTATTTAGCGCTTGAGAAAGAGTACTATGCCCGGCTTAAGAGCAATCCTTCGAATGCATATAAGAACATGTCGTTTACCAATATCGCGGACACTGCAAATCAGGTGGTGACATATATAATCATCGGCCTCGCGGTCATTCTGCCGCTTTTGTCATGGTTTGTATTCTTCAAAGAACTGCCGGGATATTTTAAGCTTTTCGCAACTGCCGGCATTACACTTGCCGGAATCGGAATAATGCTTTTTGTGAAGCTGGTCTTAAGACTTACCGTAAAGCAGAGGGTTTATTCAGAAACGGTTGATGCGGAGTGTATCGGGTATGCCAGATACTTTGAATCAGACGGCGGCGAGAACGCATTTCCCGATAGCGGTACGCCTTTGGTCTCTCCCGTATTCACATACCGTTATGAGGGCGTAGCTTATACAGGATGCTATGACGGCTTTGAAACTTCAAAAGACTGTTCTGTTGCACTTGGCCCTGTAAAGATCAATATTTCTCCTGCGCATCCTGAAGCGATATACAATTACCGCGCCCAGCAAAAGGACCTGTTCATATTGTTCGCGGTAACGTTTGTCGTGATCGGTGTTATTTTGACGGTTTTGGGAAACAGTTATTGAGGATTAATCATATGATCATTATCTTTGATTTTTTCGAGACTCTTCTTGTCAGCCATACCATTGATTTTAACTTAGGACTTGAGCAGTTTTGGCTAAGCCATTATCAGGACAAATGCCCGTTTGAAGATATGAAGGCTTACGGTGAGGAATTGTTCCAAGTGCTTTTGTCCAAGCATGCACAAGGAGTTGAATTTCCTTTTGTAAAAGAAGAACTGCCTCTGTTTGCTAAGAAGTTCGGCGGCGACAAATTGTCTATGAGCAGTGTGGAAGAGGCGGATTTCCTGATGCTCTGCAACGGCTTTGAGTTGGAGCCTGATATCAGAAGATTCATACAGAAATGCAGCAAAAACAATATTCCTATGTATGTGTTATCCAACAGCGGCTTCCGCGGTGCGGCACTGATGGAGGTCCTTAACAGATTCGGGATAGGGGAGTACTTTAATGATCTCTGGTCCAGCGCGGATTTCGGAAGGATCAAGCCCTGCAAAGAATTCTTTGAACTTGCGGTCAAGAAGGCATTGGAAGACAATCCTTCTGAAGCGCGGAAAGACATTATCTATATCGGCGATCTGTATGAGACCGATGTTATCGGTGCTTATAACGTAGGGATTAAGTCTCTTTGGCTCAACAGAAAGAACAAGAAAGATAAAGACGGTCTGGCTACATATAGCTGTTCATCGCCTGAACAGCTGTTTGATATTATCATTTAAAGACTCCGTTTTTGGGACAATATTTCCTGACGCCGTTATCCGTAAAATCAGTGATATTGATTTGTGCTACAATGTCTCTGTCTGAGGGAGGGACTCCCGCGGATAAATGCTGAATTCAAGTGGAATAAATCATATGGAACTTTGGGATCTTTACGACAGAGAAGGCAATAAAACAGGGGAAAGCTGGGAAAGAAAACACGGTAAGAATAACGATCTCCCTGAAGGAAGATATCATTTGGTTTGCGATATCCTGGTCAAGCATACGGATGGCACGTATCTTCTGACCAAGAGACATCCCGGTAAGGCTATTTGTCCGGGCCTTTGGGAGCCCAGCGCAGGCGGCTCGGCACTGCAGGGTGAGAGCGCAGAAGAGTGTGCGATAAGAGAGCTTTTTGAAGAAACAGGCCTTAAGGCAGAAAGTCTCGAATTTGTCGCCAGGTCTGTCAGTGATTACAGCCACAGCATATATTTTTCTTATCTTGCTATAGTTGACTGCGACAAGGATTCCGTTGTCCTGCAGGAAGGCGAGACCACTGATTATAAGTGGGTCGATGCAAGAGGTCTTTTGGAATATGCGGATTCTGATCTTGCCATGAAGCATCACGTGGAACGATACCGTGATTATCTCAATGAGATCAGCAGGGAAATAGATTCGTAATGGTGAAGTATAAGACTCAATATGAGATGATGACGCAGAAGCCGGTGCCGGGCCTGATAATCAAGCTTGGTATTCCGACCATGATAAGCATGTTCGTCACCACCATTTACAACATGGCGGACGCGTATTTCGTCGGTCAGATCAACACGGCGGCCAGCGGTGCCACGGGTGTCGTTCTGGGCCTGATGGCAATCTTACAGGCGGTCGGCTTCATGTTCGGACACGGAAGCGGAAGCATCATAAGCAGAAAGCTCGGACAAAAGGATATCGAGAGTGCCAGGACTTATTCTGCCACAGGCTTTTATTCCGCATTGATCGCCGGATTCTTCTTCCTCATATCAGGAAGTATTTTCCTCACTCCGCTCATGAAGCTTTTGGGAAGCACTCCGACTATACTTCCTTACGCGCGCACTTATGCCATTTGCATTCTTTGCGCTGCACCTGCGCTGGTATCGAGCTGTGTCATGAACAACATCTTGAGATATGAAGGCCGCGCTTTTTTTGCCATGATAGGTCTTACTTCCGGCGGTATCTTAAACATTTTCCTTGATATGCTCTTCATGAAGAAGATGGGCATGGGCATCTTCGGCGCAGGTCTTGCGACAGCGATCTCACAGTATGTCTCATGGGCTCTGCTCCTTACAATGTTCATCTTGAAGAAGACGCAGACTTCGCTGGCAGTTAAGTATGTGAAGTTTAATGCATCAACGCTTGGCAATATCGTAACCACGGGTCTTCCGAGCCTCGCACGCCAGGGCCTTGCAAGCCTTTCGACCATGTTCCTCAACAACGCTGCGGGAGTTTACGGTGATGCTGCGATCGCCGCAATGACCATTACGAACAGGATAAGCATGTTCATCTTCAGCGCGGTTCTCGGTATCGGCCAGGGCTTTCAGCCTATCTGCGGATTCAATTTCGGAGCTAAGAAATATTCGCGTGTCCGTCAGGGATTCTTCTTTACGTTGATCTTCGGAACAATACTGCTTGGTACTGCCTCTGTGATAGTTTTCTTTAATGCAGGTTCGTGCATTCAGGTTTTCAGGGATGATCCGGAAGTAATAACCATCGGCACACCCGCTTTGTGCGCGCAGTGTTTGGCGCTTATTGTCGTGCCTTTCCAGGTGTGCAACAACATGTTGTTTCAGAGCATCGGATATAAATTCAATGCCACGTTCCTGTCGTCGCTCCGCAACGGATTGGTCTTCATTCCGATCCTTTTGCTCTTAAGTTGGATTTTCGGACTTGCGGGAATTCAGATATCCCAGGCTATTGCCGATGTCATAACGAGCATCGTGTGCATACCGTTCACCGTTAAGTTTTTCGCAAACACTCCTAAAGATTAACGGGATACTGCGTAAGAATATATAGCCGCGATTACGACCAGAATGATCGTGCCCCACAACAGCAGTGCGATCGCGCCGCCTGTCCCGCCGATCATGGCAAAGGCTTCGATAAGAAATAAGATACCCAGTAATACCATTAGCATGCCCGTGAAACGCTGCGTCTTGTTCCATGCATCTTCATCGTCCATTATCCACGGGAATCTTACACCTACCCAGCCGTTAGGCCTTACGGTAGGAATGACGTTCCCAAGAACAGCGAAAATGATCCCGATGAGTATCATCGTTATTGTCATGTCATTGATGGGGAATCCGAATGCTTCACAAAGCATCATTCCCTGTATCGAACAGGAGAGAAGCGGCCATATAAACAGAACGCTCGCGTAGACCTTGGGCGACTTCTCCATAAACGAATGAAGTGCTAACGCCAGTACCAGCGTAAGTCCCGCGCAAATGCCGGGGAGCAGCGAGATGCTCAGCATCTTGTCCGCGAATGCATCTGCTTCTCCTTCAATGCTATAGTGGATCGGCAGCTGGTCCGGAAGCTTGTTATAAAGTATCAACCCTATAACAAGCGGAAGCAAACTGATCACTGTACATATTACTGCTGTCAATATCCCTTTATTCCTGCTTGTCATCTGTACTATCCCCCTTCAGATCACTCAGCCACAGCATCATCTCTTCCACAACGGTCATATTAAGACCATAGTAGATAAAGTTCTTTTCCTTTTTCTCATAAATAAGGTCTGCTTTTTTGAGTACCGACAGGTGGTACGACACCGTGGCTCCGGTCATATCGAAGTTAGATGCGATATCACCGGCCGACATCATGCCGCCCTTAAGCAAAGTCAGTATCCGGCGTCTTACCGGATCTGATAGAGCTTTAAACGTATCTTCAAAAGCCATAGAGCACCTATTTAGAAATCTATCTAAATAGTATGACCTCAGATTCAACTTGTCAATGATTTTTGGTATTAACCGATTTTTGTTTTCCAGCCTGAAGTGAATGGTATAATTGCTATGTCTGAGGGTGACTTCAGACAAGAGTTTTTTTATATGGGGAAAAAATATGAAAAGAGTAAAAATCGGTGCATTGGCACTAAGTGCTTGCCTGGCTGTAGGAGCCATGGCAGGCTGCAAAAAGACCGAAGAAACGACTGAGCCTTCCGGCAGCGTTTTGGACACGGTAACATCTGAGAACAGTTCCGAAGCTGAATCTTCCGGAACATCATCTGAAGCGGCAACATCTGACAATAGTTCTGAAGCGACATCAGAAGATACGTCTGCTTCTTCAGAATCAAAGTCTTCAACTAGCGATACACAAGCTACAAGCGGTGACAATTCCAATGTTCCTCTCGATGCGGACAATCAGGAATATGCCAATACTTTCATTACAAACTTTGCTGAGCAGTATTTCTGGGATTTTGACTCTTCTACAGCAGAGCTTGACCGTTATATGGATTTTGTATATCTCCATCTCAAGATCAATGCCCGGAATGAGGTCAGCACTGCAAAGAACGGCGATGTCTCATATGAGATGTTCTCGGCAGAAAAGGCCCAGGCTGTTATCGGAAAGTATTTCGGCAAGGCTGTGACGGATGATGACATTAAGAAGCTTCATACTCCGCCGGATGCATACGGTGATTCTGCTGCAGGCCCTTACTACAAAGACGGAAAGATCTGGTATCAGCCCGGAGCAGGTGAGAGCTACAACCGTATCGGTATCGTTGAGGCCGTAAAGAACAACGGTGACGGAACTTTAACCTTGAAGTTCACAGTTTATGAGATCGATCTCGACACGTTTGCAACGCTCGACAGCAGCGGACTCAAAGCATATTACAAGTTAACACCTGCTAAGGCTTCAATGGACAAGACACTTAAAAAGGTCTCTTACGGTTCAGCTGTAGTTGATGTGTCCCAGTCGGGAACATATCTTTTGAAGTCATATGATGTTGCTTGATCAGGTACTATAATAATTCTAAAGGGGAATATTCAGGCTTTTTATCCATTTAGGGGGACAGTATTATGAATAAGAGGAAGATCGCAATGATGGCCGCTGCAGTGTTGTCTATTATTACGGTCTTCCTTCCTTATTTTGTGGTGGAGACTGAGACGCTCATGGGCGGAATCCCAATCATGGGCAGATCGCCCAGACTGCTCATTACGAACTTCTCAGGCGTAGCGATATTAGTCACAGGACTCGTTATTATCGGATTTGTCATAGACAAACTGAAGAAAGGCGTAATTGTCGCTTCTGCGCTTAACTTAGCGAGCTTATTCTGGGGCTTTATTGAGATGGCAAGGCTCAGGGCAAACATGGAAACGGCAGCAGTTATAGAAGAAAGATATATTGATATCCGTAATGGCCCCGCGCTGTTTTTTTTGTTTGTTGCGGGCGCTGCTGTGATCGGCGCAACGGCGTGCTATGTCTGGTATATGGTAAAGCTGGACGAATAGCGCAAGACGCTTTAAGTCAAGGCTTATTTCTTAATCCTTTTGTCAGTCAGTGTATCGATGATAAGTGCCCAGCGTGCGACCTGGACAGGATCTTCCTTGGGGTAGAAGTAGTAAAGATTTCCGCCGTGATAAAGCTCGAATCTCTTTCCGCATTTATATTCCAAAGCGGGCAGTTTCTCTACGGGGACGGTAAACTCTGTTGAAGCAGACTTATACCTGAAGCAATCCTTATCAAGTGTTGCTTCACCTTCTTCATTTTTAAGAGTTTTTCCTTTGCCTGAGAAGGCCTTCATCTTTACCTTGGAAGAAAGTGTCAGGCTGTCAAGTTCTTTTTCTTCCATTGCGCGTATTGCGTCGTAGTAAGCAGGAATAGTCTTGATTGAATCTGTGAAATGATATCTTTCATCAAGTGTATGAACGGCACCGCAGGAGCGGCAGATAAGCGTATTGCCTTTGCCTTTTGTAGTGTAAAGAGCGCCGCAGTCTGCGCAGCGGTATAAGAGCCTCTCGAGGCCTGCAGCCTTATCTCTCTGGCGGTATCTGCGGTTCGTAAGAAGCGATGCGTCAGTATAGAGAGTCTCATAGATGATGCGGTCTAATTCTTCTCCGCTCATTGAGGCTATCTCGCTCTTTTTAAGAACTCTTTTGACCGTGACGTCGACTTCAGTCGAGTAAGCTCTCCTGCGCCACTTGGGCTTTGCATAGTAACCGCCTTCGATCTTAACGAGGGCGATATCAGTACCGAGCTTCTTATAAAACTCTCCGCCTTTTTCGACGATCTTATTAGTGCGTCCGTCAGGCGAGAGACGTCCTTCGGGATAGATCAGTACAGGGTGGCCTTTCCTGATCAGAGTCCGAAGCTTCATTGCTGCCCTGAAGTCAGTGGTAAAGAGCTTTTTGGGTATGAAGCCGCAATGTTTAACGACCGTTTTAAAAAGCGGTATGTTGCAGTAGTGCTCGTTTATCAGACAAGAAGGATTTTTCGGATTGGCGAGATAGTAAAGGTATGAGTAGTCTTCTGAATTCTCGTGGTTTGCGAGTATAAGATACGGCGCTTCGGCTTCGTTGAGGAGCACGTCGTCGATAACCGGCTTCTTCCTGCCGATGTGGAGGATCTTTATAACAGCGAAAAAGATGTCGTAATAAAGCGAAGCAGGAGTCTTGTCGGTATCTTTAAGGACGAACTTGTGCATGAACCAGTATATGAGCGCGAAAAGTGCGATCGATAGTATGATTACAATGACTACAAGGAGCCAGAGCGGGATATTGCTCGACAGGAATGCCATTCCGGCCTGTCCGATCAAGACGGAGACTACGACCGATGGAATGGCGCTGGTGGCAACGGTAAGCATGTATTTGCCGTATGAGAGCTTGGTGCTGCTGCCATAATAACAGATCGCGCCGAACGGAATGAACGGCATGAAGAAGAGAAGGTACAAAAGAAGCACTGTGTTGCGGTCCTGGGCAGCAGAGGCGATCTTGTCTATCGCGCCCCTTCGTTTCTCGTATGTGGAACTTTTGTAATTAAACACACGCACCAGAAGGAAAATGATCGTGGCGCCCAGACAGATGCCGATATCACACAAAGGAAGTGACAGGTAGATCGGATAGCTAAGGCCGCTTGATATCTGGATGAATTCCGCGGAGATGAAGATTACGACCATCTGAAGCGCTTCGATCAGGATAACGCTGATGCCGCCTGCTATACCGGTCTTCTTAAGGAGCTCGCTCGCGCCGGCTGTATCGCCGTCCAGCTGCATTTTAAACAGAGGGACCATGATGTCCTTTGCGAAGTAAACAAAGAGGAGCACTATGATCACCAGGATTATTGCCATGGCGATCCTCTCTGCAGTAAAGAATTTGTTCTTCTTGCGGCCAGCCATATAATAATTATAAACCTTGGCAGAAAAACAAGCATTTGATAAATTTATACGCAAGCGCAACAGGGCGTGT
Source organism: Clostridiales bacterium (assembly GCA_017554745.1). Classification (GTDB taxonomy): domain Bacteria; phylum Bacillota; class Clostridia; order Saccharofermentanales; family Saccharofermentanaceae; genus Saccharofermentans. The sequence goes on from JAFZHS010000008.1 coordinate 62,021, forward strand.
GATATCATCAGGATATAAAAACATAACAGGCCGGAAACGGCTTAAAGATATCTGAGGCGCATATTTATGACATCTCAAAAGGGAACTGTTGCAGGCAAAGGCAGCCTGTTTTCATTGGCGAGGGCTAAGACCAACGCATTCTTTCAAGGCTTCTGGGAGTTCTTAAAGACTGTCCTGTCATTGTTCAGGCTGGATTTCTGTGAAGCGATGCTCTTCATAATTTTCTGCACGATATTCACGGCATTTTTTACCTCCATCCTGAAAAAGCTGCTTTTCAGCGCGATGATGTGGGTAAGCGGACAAACGTATATAGCGCCCGTCAATGCCAAGCAGGTATTCTTCCATCCCGTATCCATCTTGCTGATGATCATTTTCGCAGTCATCATTACTTTGTTCTCTCTGTTTGAGATAGCTGGCCTGCTTCATACATTCTCTGTTGCCAAGGCAGGGTATGAGACAAATCTCACATGCATGTTCCTGGCAGGCTTCAGGGCGTGCAGGAAAGCGCTTAATCCCAGGAACTGGCCTTTGATCCTGTTTGTCCTGGTACTGTTCCCGTTAACGAAGATCCTTCCGCTGTCCAGCTCGACTTTTAAGCTGATCCTGCCGGGCTTTGTAAATCAGACGATCGATTACACCAAATGGCTGAATATCCTGTACAACGTAGCATATCTGGCTTTGGTCATTTTCCTGACCGTTTATGTATTCTCGATCAACAGTTTTATCCTGCAGAAAGAGTCATTTATCAAGAGCTGTTCTAAATCCCGCAAACTCGTAAAGGGGCACTTTATCGAGATACTGCTCACGATGCTCTTGCTCACGATCATCCTGAATTTCCTGATAAACTCCATCTCATCGGTAATCGTTGTCAACGGCAAAGAAGCGATATCCTTCTTCAAAGGCGATAGCAGCATGGTTTCCAAAACGGAAGATGTCGGAACATACACTTATGTTTTAAGGCAGATCTTAAGGAGCATTATCTCGCCCGCAATCAACAATGCTGCGCTGACGGCGTTGTTCTACAAGTATCTCGATGAGAAGAACGAACATCATACCCTGTCTGAAGACATTTTCAAGGTAAAGCATTATACAAAGCGCAGGACGATACTGGTGCTGGCAGCTTTAGGCGTGATGTCCTTCGGAATACTTGTAGCGATGACATACAATTACTCTTATCTTATGGAAGACGTAGACAGACCGCTCGTTTGTGCACACCGCGGAGATAACGCGAATGCGCCCGAGAATACGATGCCTGCTTTTGAACTTGCGGCGAGCGAGAACCTGAAATGGATCGAACTTGACGTCCATCAGACTTCTGACGGCGTCATCGTCTGCAATCACGACCAGACGCTTAAGAGAGTAACAGGTCAGAATCTCGCAATACATGACCATACTTACAAGGAATTATCTGAGTATGAGCTCGGTGAATGGATGCCGGGAGATTATGATGATGTTTATATAGCGACTCTTGAAGAGGCGCTTACTCTGGCCAAAGAAAACGATATGAATGTCCAGGTCGAGCTTAAGGGCCACCCTGATGACGTAAACTTTGAAGAGAATGTCCTGGAGATCATCAATAAGACCGGTATGCACGATAACGTAATGATCATATCCCAGGATGCATCAAGACTTCAGCGCGTCGCCGAGATCGATCCTGATATAACCAAAGGATACTGCATGTTTATCGCCATGGGCGATCTGTACGATATCGAGTATACCGACAACATCACTATCGAAGAGACCTATGTTACGCCCGAACTGGTACGCGATATGCATGAGCAGGGAATACTGGTCTTCTGCTGGACCGTGGACCGTGATGATACGGTACAGTATTTGGTCAGCTGTGACGTTGATGTCATCGGTACTGATGATCCGATTTTAATTTCCGATGCGCTTGACAAGGCGGATTATACCGGTGGCTTTTCGAGAGCCTTCCACATAGTCATGCACATGATCGCGAATATGGATAAGTAATCAATAAGAAGGAATTGCCATGAATAAGATTTTCGCGCAGGTCCGGGAATACATGCTCAAGGCGTTGGAGGAGAAACTCCCTTCGGTTAAGAAGTCCGATCTGGAGAAGGATGGTGCCGTCTTTTATATGAACGGCAAGAACGGCACTGAGTTTGACTGGTATGTCAATGACCATCTGCCGTGCTTCTTCATCTTTTACAATGACAAAGAGAACCTGGGTGCTGTTAAGGCCACGCTCTATACCGACGGCGGCCTGAGCGTCTATGTGTATGGCGACAGGGGACACGCCGATCCTGTCGAAATGAATTTTACGATTGAATCAGGTGAGAAGGAGCTCATTAATCTTGCTGTTCTTCTTGCGAAAAATGCAGACGGCAAAAAGATCTGGGATGACGATATTCTTAAGCTCGATTGTGAAGGGGTTCCTGACGAAGAAGCTATAAAGGTATTTCTTTCTCTCAAAGATGCCTTTGAACCGATGGTAGAGCGTAAGAATATGATGGGACAGATCGTTATGGTCTCGAAGAAGGTGCGCGAAGGCGGTTTTAAGATCGGTTACGGAATTCGTGACGAGCCTGTGAATGAAGGCGACAGCGGATGGTTCTTCAGCGTGGGCGATGAGACAGACGAATACATTAACGATACTGATAACATTGAGATATGGTCGGTTAATTCCGCTCTGATGTATGAACCTGCTCTCATGGAGTTTATTACGGAGCCTTACGGCACGGCTATCGTGCGTGTCTCTCCGGATAAGTTCGAACCGGATGAACCCGGCAAAAAGATCTTCATTGAAAAGAAAAAATAACTTTACCGGGATATATGTCCCGGAACGAACAAAGGGGGTAACAACATGCGCGAACAGTCTTTTATGATAGTGATCCCGAAGGATGAGAATGTGATCAATGATCCCAAGGGCTTTATTGATAATCTGGTTGCTTCTGAGCATATCAAGATCAAGAACTGCGAAATGGAAGAAGAGCGCGGCCTGGTGATCGATCTGGAAGTCGACGGCAAGCCTCATCAGATAAACGTCCTTCCTACGGATGTTGAGGTCCCGCCGCTCGTCCGTCCCGAGCATGTCTTTACCGAAGAAGAGTATCAGCTGATTGATGAGGCCAAATCCGGCATCGTAGTTAATATGATGTTTGACGAGGATAACGCGCGGTGTTTCCACGACCAGTTGAGGATCATTAATGCGATGTTCCCTGAGACTTTGGCTGTTCTTGACTGCCCTGCCGAGAAGCTCCTCTCGGGAAGATGGGTAGCTCTGGCTGCCGAGTCGGACACGCTGCCTTCCCCCAGATATCTTTTTACCGTACAGGCGATCTCCGGCGATAACGATGAAGTCTGGCTCCATTCGCACGGCCTTAAGAGATGCGGAATGTATGAGCTTGAGATACTTTGCTCTGACAGCGAAATGTGCAATGAGCACTACAGGATCATTGAGTCTTTTGCTTTCCAGATGATCGAGAATGAGAAAGCCTTTGAGCCGGGTGAAGCTGTTTTCGTGGCACACATAAACAGATCTTATGTGGTATGCACGGCCGTTGACTGGAAGGAAGCTCTGAAGTTCTATCCTGAGGCTACCCTCGGAACGGAAGAAGACAGGGATGATGACGTCCACGGCGAAGATACCTATGTGCTCATGATGTACAACAACCCCGATGCAGAGAAGGCAAAACAATACAGCAAGATCCAGCTTATCAACCCGCATCTTAAGAATAATCCGATGTTCCTGTTCTCCAATTCCGAGACGGAGAGGATGAAGAGCCTTGCCATAGAGCGCATTCCCTACATGAAGAAGGGCTTTGAGAACAAGGACAACAATGTGATCGTAAAGATCGGTCTTGTCACGGATAAGGAGTACTGGAAGGATGACAAGCCCCAGAGGGAACATATCTGGTTTGAGCTTAAGGAAGTCAGGGAAGACAGTATCGTAGCCGAACTGACCCAGGAACCGTATTACGTGTCCGGAATCAAGGAAGGCGATACAGGCACTTATCCGTTCTCTGACATCACGGATTGGCTCATCTATACCAAGGACGGCAACATAACGCCCGACGACGCGTACAGGCTTATCTGATACAAAAGTTAACAATTTTCTTTTAGAGAGTTTATAATATAAGGAGGTCCGCTCCGGGCCTTTAGTACAAAATACGCAGGAGGCTTCACATGACAATTGAACAACTTTATGCAGGAATGGATCCTCAGGAATTCTACATCGGAAAGGTAACGCAGGTTTACAGAAGTTCCTGTATTGCCCAGATCGATAATCTCACCCTGATGTCAGACAGAAGCAGATTTAATAAGTCTTTCCTTCCTAATACCATCAACTATTTCGTAATCGTTGACTCGGTCGTAGGTCTGTTCCTCGGAGAAGTATTCGAGAACAAGGCTTCAAGAAAGAGCATCTACGAGATGTCATCCGGCACGACAAAGTCCAATGACTATCAGGAGATCTGCATCGATACCATCTCTCTCATGCCGACAGAAGCTAATAAGTTCCAGCTCGCCGGCTTCAATACTCTCGGTATCACCGATAAGGTCTACCTCGCTACTGATGAAGTCTATAAGCTGTTCCTTCAGTCTCTCGAGTTCACGGGAGAAGATGAAGAACCGCTTCCTCCTTTTGCTACATATCTCAACAAGTCCCAGGCTGAGGTATCCCTCAAGCCCAGCACGCTCTTCAACCGTCACCTTATGTGCATCGGTGCTACGAACAGCGGTAAGTCCACAACAGCACTCGCTATCCTTGATAAGGTAGTCTCCACAAGACGTAAGGCACTTATCATCGACCCTACAGGCGAGTACAGGAATGCATTCACTAACGATGAGATCACAAAGCTTACACTTGGTGTAGATACAACAGTATCTCCCGGTAAGATCTCCATGGAGCAGTGGGAGAAGCTTTTCGAGACTGAGAACAGTTCACAGGGCGCTGTCCTTTCGGAGGCTATTACATCCCTGCGTTACATGAAGAAGATCGGCGAGTCCACATACTACAACAAGGTAGGTGAGGACATCGAAGAGGTCCAGGAGAATATTGCTTCAGTAGGCAAGGACGATGTAGACTTCAACATCGAGCTTCTTCCTGAGCAGATCCAGGCTGAGTCAGTCTGCGAGCCTGACAGAGACAACAATTACAACTTCAAGTACCGTTACGATACTTTGAGAGCAAACCTCAATTCTTCTCTCGTTCAGAAGATCCAGTATCAGATGACAAATACGAAGTTCCTGTCATTCTTCTCTAATGATCCGAGCATGTATAACCTCCTGGATGTAATCGAAGAATTCATTCATCTTCCGGAAGAGAGCCTTTATATCGATACATCGCAACTCGGTGCATCTGAAGGTATCGGCGGCATGATCATTGACCTTGTAAGTACTTTCGTAATGTCCAGAGAAGACATCAAGCCGTTCGTATTCTTCATCGATGAGGTACACAGATATGCTAAGTCCAGATATTCCGACAAGGACTATCACGGCGGCCTTACACTCCTTGCAAGAGAAGGACGTAAGAAGGGTATCTTCCTTTACCTGACAACACAGAACCCGAAGGACGTATCTCCTATCCTCTTCGGTCAGATCGGTACGATGCTCATCCACAGACTCATGCTCAACGATGAGATCAAAGCCGTTGAGAGCCACCTTGACGATTACGCCATCAAGCACGTCAGAAAGCTCAACCAGGGTGAAGTTATCCTTACGAGCGTTAACCTCCTGCACAACATGTTCATCCATGTTAACAAGAGCCCGAGAACACAGTTCAACGAGACACCTCAGCTGTAAGACAGTTCTCACATCACGAAAAGAATCAGGCCCCGGAGAGAATTTCCGGGGCCTTTTGTGTTATTCGTCTATTTGGGCCTCATAGGCTTTTTTGCAAAGATTGAATAGAAGTTTTGCAAGTTCGTGCGTCTCAAGATCAAATCCGTTGTCTATCCATTTGGAGATAACACTGCCGCAGCCGAAGGTTATGAACTTATATGCATATGGATTCTCGATCCGGTTTGCTAAAACAGGCAGCTTACTCTTCATGTCGTCCAGCATGTTTTTGAAGATCTTTGTTTTTGTCTCGTAATCCAGATTGCTGCTCATAAGAGTTTTGTAGATCTTAGCATTATCCTTTATGTATTCCAGATGTTTACACAGGATATCTATATCATCTCCGGTACCTGTCACTGATGAAAAATGTTCTGCAGTATCCATCTCGAGTTTTGAGACTATGTCTTTGAGTAGTTGGGTCTGATCGGTGTAATGAAGATAAAAAGTAGTGCGGTTCAGATCCGCCTGTTCACATATTTCTTTAACGGTTATCTTATGGAAAGGCTTTTCCTGCATAAGCTCAATAAGCGCTGTTCTGAACAGGAGCTTAGTCATTTCTGTTCTTCTTGTTGCAGCCATAGTATTATCTCCCAATATAGACAATTAGACACGATATGTCGATTTTGCAACGAAAACACATAAACTGCGTATTGTTAAATCAACACTGTGTCGATAAAATCTTATTAGATGTTACAGACAAGGTCAATAAATTTGCCTGATTCTGTAACGATTTATATGTCAGGGATAATACCTGTATAAAGTTTTACAAAGCCCCCTTCTCACTTCTCTCCAAATCGTGAGGGGGCTTTGTTATTGCTGATTTGGCGGTTTTACAAGCGGTAGTGAAGTTCAAATAATTATTTTTTCTTGTCGGCCTTTTTAATTCTGACAGTTACCGGTTTGATGTCGTTTTGGGACTTTTTCTTTTTGCGGTCTTTTAAGTTATCGATGAATCTTTCCACGTATTCCTGAACGAAAAAATGGAAGAATGCCCATGCCATAGCTCCGAAGCATCCCTCTACTGCGATCATGGCAATTATATTGGTGATGACGTCTATGCCGCAAAAGATATCGTGCCAATAGGAGATGAAAGCAAAAACCATTATAGCAATGCATCCCAGACTCAGGAGGGTGAAGATGATCGGTGTCGCTATGTATTCAAACTTCCAATACCGTTTCTGATTAGCCCAGAAGTAAGCGAGGAAAGCGTAAATGATTGTCCATCCTATAAAGAACCCAAACATCCAGTCCATATTGTGTGTAACAGGCAGAATGATGACGAAGAAAAGACCGAACAAGGAACTGAAAATAAAGAGTCCCAAGATAAAGTAATATTGGAATGGCAGTATGCCCTTGTGAGGACGCAATATTTTTTTCTTCCTTTTAGCGCCATTTTTCTGTGACTGCTTTGTCACCACATCGATGAAATATGCTGTAGCGTCATCTTCTTTGTCGAAGATCTTCTGACCTACTTTCTGGGAGTTTTCGCAGTAGAAATACTCCCACGTGCCGTCCTGACGTTGAAGCAGATTATGGCAGCCGTCGTAAGAGACGCTTCCACCTATGTTTATGTTGCTGTCGTCGATGCCGAGCCGCTCGAGCTCTTTTTTAAGCTTTCTAGTCTTCATTGTTCTATTACCCCGCTAATATGTTAGCACAAACGCTTTATGTCTGCTCTTATGTTAGAATGCATTTATTAAAGTTTTTCGCCCGGGTATGAATGATGGAACAGATCGTAGTTTATAATGAATCGCTCAAGGAAAGTGTTTACAAATTTACGGATAAATGCTTTCTTGAGATAGGCAAAACATTTGAGCCTGACGGCAGGCATTCGTTTTATAACGACATCGAAAAAGAGTTCGACCGTTTCTGGTGTCTGCTCACAGATGAAAAAGTCACCGGCACTGTCGGGATAAGGAAAGAGGACGATACTACAGCAGAGCTTAAAGCCATGTATCTTTCCAAAGAACTGCGCGGAAAAGGATACGGGTATAAGCTTCTTGATCTGGCCATGACTTATTCCAAAGAGAAGGGTTACAAGCGTGTCGTGCTTGATTCGATGTCAAAATACGAAGCAGCGTTAAAGCTTTATGAGAAATACGGATTCAAGAGGATCGACAGATATAATGACAATCAAAAAGCAGATGTGTTTATGGAATATGTTTTCGAGCCGGTTATGGACAGACCTGCAATAATCACTGACGACAGATACAGATTTGATTCTTTCGATAATGGTGAACCGCTTCCTTGCAGAGGCCCCAAAAGGCTTCCTGCGATGGGCTGGAACAGCTGGAATCCTTTCGGAAGCAACAACAATGAAGAGCTTACAAGAGCGCAGGCAGATAAGATCATTGAGCTTGGCCTTGATAAGTTCGGCTACAAGTATGTTGTTTTAGATGACGGCTGCTACAGCTTTCAGAGAGTTAACGGCAAGCTTGTTAATCACGAAGAGAGATTCCCCGGCGGCCTTAAGTCAATATCAGATTATATTCACGGCAAGGGATTGAAGTTCGGAATGTATAACGACATCGGCACTAATCTTTGCGGCGGAGCTGCTGTCGGGACGCACGGTCACGAGAAGGAAGATGCGGAGTCTTACCGCGAATGGGACATCGATTATATCAAGGTCGATAACTGTTATTACATGTGGGACAACGCGACCTTTGCGGATCCTGAGAATGCAAAATATTCCTATGCCCCGAACATTAAGAGTATAAAGGTCACAGGTCCTGATTTTGAAGCAATCCTGGACCCTGAAGATGTAACGGTCTCAGGTATGAGAGCGCAGATAAAAGACGGCTATATAACTGCTATCGGTACGTTTGACGGCACAGCTCCAGATAACACGCCTATAGGCCTTCAGAGTTCGGAGGTCAGCTTTGATCTTGCTGTCCCGTGCGAAGGCGATTATAAGATCTCAGTTAACTATGCGACGGGAAAAGAAGAGGGCATCGGTCAGTGGCTTCAGATAAGAACTGAACAAGAAAAGACAGGCAAACTGACTTTTGATGACATGCTTCCCGAGACGGAATCACCTACAGATTTCAAATGGTCTGACGGTATCGATATAAAGCTTCACGAGGGCGTTAACAATATCCGCCTGATGAATCACAGAAGGCAGGAAAATACGCTGGTGTCTTATGCGACTTTGCTTGAAGAGATAAGAAAAGCAATGCCTGATAAGGACATCGTCTATTCAATCTGCGAATGGGGCAAGACCATGCCTTCTGACTGGGGCTACAAGGTAGGTGACAGCTGGAGAATACTGAACGATATCACTTTTGCAGTAGGCTCTCCTGAGGGCGATTACGGCACCGGTCAATGGTTTGATAAATACACGAACAGCATCACGTCACAGTACAACAAGTGCGTTATCATGGATGAGTTCGCGTCTCTTGATAGAGGCTGGAACGACCCTGATATGCTCATGATCGGCATGAACGGCTTAACTCCCGCAATGAACCGCACTCACATGTCGATGTGGTGCATGATGAATTCCCCACTGATGCTCGGTCTTGACTTAAGAAGAGTCGAAAAGGGTGACGATATCTACAAACTCATAACTAATGAGTATCTTATCGGTATCGATCAGGATCCTTTGGGCATCCAGGCGAAGAGAATATTCACAACATATCCCTGCGAAGATCCTTCCAAGGAATATATCCGGGATATCAACAGGGTAGACGTGCTCGCCAAGCCTCTGTCCGGCGGCAGGCTGGCAGTCGCGATCTATAATCTGTCAGATGAGATCGCGGAGGAAGATATCAATCTTGATCTGGACTATATTGCAGAGAAATTGGGTGATAAATTCCCCTCTGAACTCAAGGAAATCCGGAATCTTAAGGAGATAAACGTGTGGAACGGCGATTCTGCGACCGTCTCGCACAGGATCCTCGAAAAGCCCGTGATCATTGAACCTTACGGCAATGTAACATTGTTACTTGAGGGTATTTGACGTGATTTTGACAGGTAAATTCATAAAATTGCTGTCAGACGATACATCCTGGACCACTGGAGAGGATTTTGGCGGCGATGGGGATACTCTCCTGCGCAAAAACTGTGCGATAATAATCCACAGATACCTGCAAAAGGTCATGAAAGAGCCTGATGAGACGGAAAGCCTGCCTTCACCTTCTGATATTCCGGACTTGAACGATTGCAGGATCTGCGCGCCTCATATAGCTCAGGTGATCGCGAAAGGAATAATGGAGCCTCGCGAAATTGGCAGTTTAAAGCTTTTCGAGGGCAATAAAGAAGTGTCAGTAGAGGAAGCACTCAAGTTTGAAAATCGGATTAATTCCGATAATGGGGTAAATGTATGAAAAGAGCAGTTGCAATCTTGTTGACGGCATTGATGGTACTATCTCTGTCCGGCTGCCTGGGCGGAAAGGATTTCGTTGAGATCAATTCCGTAAACTTTCCTGATACTGTTGTCCTTCGTAAAGTAAAACAGTTCGATAAGAACCACAATGGCAAATTAAGTCTGTCTGAACGCGAAAAGGTCAAGACTATTCAAATGGATAAAGTTGAAGATCTTACGGGAATAGAGTGTTTTCCAAACCTTGAGACACTTGCTTTGGATTATTCTGATTGCTCGGGTTTTGATTTCGGAAGCATTCCAAGTGTCAATTCTATTATGCTTTTTGAGTGCGAGATAGGCAGCCTTGACCTTAGTAGAAATTTGAAACTGGAACAGTTGAGAGTAGTCGACAGTCCGTTAGAAAAACTCATCCTTCCTGCCAGTGATAATCTGATGGATATAAACTGCCGGAATTGCGGCCTTACTTCGATCGATGTGACAGCGTGTCCCAAACTGGATCACCTGAATGTGACATATAATTCATTGACCGAACTCGATATCAGCAGCTGCCCGAATCTTATCAGTATCAGCTGCTATGGAAATAAGATCCCGGAATTGGATATAAGCAATTGTCCTGAGCTCGTAGAGACAGTAGAGAACTCTATTGCATCGTCACAGTCATATGGTGATAACGCCGGGATCTGCCGCATGTATTATTATGATGATCCAAGCGATATGAACATATATGGCGTACATCTTTATGTTGAAAACAAAACGGAGCTGATCTGGTAATACTAGTCTCAAGAGAATAGAACCAAAATTTAAGAGAAATCACAAATGAACAGTAACATATTGAGCTTTGCAAAACCTGCTTCAGACTGGAACGAAGCGCTCCCTGTCGGCAACGGAAGGTTGGGCGCTATGGTATTTGGCGGCGTCGCGACTGAATTGCTGCAGCTCAACGAAGACAGCATCTGGTACGGCGGCCCTAAGGACAGGGTAAATCCGTCCGCTAAAGAAAAGCTTCCTCTCATACGAAAAGCAATAGACGAAGGCCGCATCAGCGATGCCCAGGACCTTTGTGCGCTTGCGCTTTCAGGCATTCCTGACACGCAGAGCCACTATGAGCCGCTCTGCAATCTGTATATTCTCTTCGATTACGATAATGACGAAGTTACAGACTATTCACGTGAGCTTGATATCGCGAATTCAGAAGTGCGCATTTCGTATAACAAAGAAGGCGTGAACTACAGAAGAAGCGTCATTGCAAGTTATCCAGATAAGGTGATCGCAGTTAAGCTTGGCAGTGACAAAGATGGAAAGATATCCTTCAGGACGCAGCTTGCGAGAGGCAATATTACATGGGATACGCGTTCATTCAGGGGGCAGGTCTACAGGAACCCGGGGTATAACAATTGCGTTGATGCGATCTGCAATCCGACGGGCGATACGACGATCCTGACAGGAAGATGCGGTGGCACAGGTTCTTTGGAATTCGCATGTGAGATAAAAGTGATCGCCAAGGGCGGAAGCATTGAATCACTTGGTAATACGCTTGTGGTAAAGAATGCGGATGAAGCTTTAATCCTTATTGCTGCATCGTCGGAGTTTTATGAGAAAGATCTTAAAGGCTATCTCAATAAAACGTTAAGCGATGCATCTGATAAAGGCGCGAATAAGATTTGGGCAGATCACATAACGGATTACAGGACTCTCTACGACAGGACAAGTCTCACACTTCCTTCATCAGAATGGGATGTCGTCCGCATGTTCAACTTCGGTAAGTACCTTACCATAAGCGGAAGCCGCGAAGGCTCACAGCCGTTGAATCTTCAGGGTATCTGGAACAAGGATTTTGATCCCGCTTGGGGCTCGAAATACACGATCAACATTAATGCTGAAATGAACTACTGGCCTTGCGAAACACTTGATCTTCCAGAGTGTCATCTGCCTCTGTTTGATCTCCTGGAGAGGATGAAGCCGAGGGGCGAAGAAGTAGCGCAGAAGATGTACGGAATGCGCGGCTTTGTCGCTCATCACAACACTGATTTCTGGGGAGACTGTGCGCCTCAGGACACATGCCTTTCGTCGACTTATTGGGTGCTGGGAGCGGCATGGCTCTGCCTGCATGTCTGGGAGCATTACAAGTACACAGGCGATATTGAGTTTTTGAAAGAGCATTTCGATGCGATGGTGAAAGCCGCAATATTCATTGTTGACTACAGCATAATCGACAACGGTTATCTCGTTTTGTCTCCGACCATTTCACCTGAGAATGAATATGAGCTTCCTAACGGAGAGAAGGGCTGCATCTGCAAAGGCGCATCGATGGACGATCAGATAATAAGAGAGCTTTTCGAGTGTGTGTTGTCGGCAGAAGAAATACTTAAGACGAACGCTCCTGAGATAGAAGAGATCAGAAAGAGTATTGAGCTCATAAAGCCTGTTACCACAGGAAGAGACAGCAGGATCTTAGAGTGGCACGAAGAGTATAAAGAGACTGATCCCGGGCACAGACACATATCACATCTTTTCGGATTGTTCCCCGGCACATCGATCAAAAAAGATCTTTTTGAAGCGGCTTCGAAAACATTGGAGTACCGCCTTGCAAACGGCGGCGGCCACACAGGCTGGAGCAGGGCATGGATAATCAATCTTTATGCCGCAATGGGTATGGGTGATGAAGCCTATAAGCACGTAAGACTTCTGATGGAAAAGTCTTTGCTTCCGAATCTTTTTGATAACCATCCGCCTTTCCAGATAGACGGGAATTTCGGACTTGTATCAGGTATTGTCCGCATGATCTTAGGCCGCGACGGCGAAGAGCTTCCCGCGCTTCCCAAGGAGTGGAAAGACGGCTCTGTTACAGGCTTCAAGCTCGAAGGCGGTGCTAAGATCGATCTGGTCTGGGAAGATTATAAAGTGGTATCCAAAAGGATATATCACCCCTGATAACACATGGAAAAGGTTATAATGCATCTATGACACACAAAGAAAAAGCACTTGATTATTTCAGCAGGAAGTTCCACTGCTCGCAGGCAGTGTTAGCTGCTTATGCTCCCGAATTAGGTCTTACGGAAGAGCAAGCGTTAAAGCTAGGAGCATGCTTCGGTTCGGGAATGCGTAAAGGCGAAGTTTGCGGTGCCTGCACCGGAGCGCTCATGGTGCTTGGAGCTCTTTACGGCCAATACGATAAAGCTGATCCTGAGAGCCGTATCAGAGCTAATGAAGTAAACGACAAGATGATGGACGGATTCGCGAAGGTAAGCGGATCTTACATCTGCAACGACCTTCTGAAATGTGATATCTCGACACCGGAAGGCAGGAAATATGCGCTTGACAATAATCTGTTCACGGAGTTTTGTCCGCTTATGGTGGCAAATGCCGTCGATGTTTTGGAACAGATAATAAAAGAGACAGAAGAATCAGGATCCTGACCGTTAGGAGGAAACAGTATGGACAAATCAAAAGTATACTTTACCGATTTCAGAACAGGACTGGGTGTAAGCCTCACGGCTAAGCTCCAGAAACTCATCAGGATGGCCGGTATCGGTTCGATCGATTTTGACGGAAAGTTCGTTGCTATCAAGATGCATTTCGGCGAACTTGGAAATCTCGCATATTTAAGGCCGAACTACGCGAAAGCAGTTGCTGATGTCATCAAGGAAAACGGCGGACTGCCGTTCCTTACAGACTGCAATACTTTGTATCCCGGAAGCCGTAAGCACGCGCTTGAACACATGGACTGTGCCAATATCAATGGTTTTAACACGGTCACGACAGGCTGTCAGATAATAATCGCAGACGGCTTGAGAGGAACCGATGACATTATCGTTCCGGTCCCGAATGGTGAATACTGCAAGGAAGCTTATATCGGGCGTGCGGTCATGGATGCGGATATCTTTATTTCTTTGACGCATTTCAAGGGTCACGAGCAGGCCGGCTTCGGAGGAACGATCAAGAACATCGGCATGGGATGCGGCTCCCGCGCGGGCAAGATGCAGCAGCATCAGAGCGGCCATCCTCATGTTATAACCGAAATGTGCAGAGGATGCAGAAGATGCACCAAGGAGTGCGGTTCTAATGCGATCATCTACGAGAACAATAAAGCATGGATAGATCCTGCCAAGTGCAAGGGATGCGGCAGATGTATCGGTGCCTGCGCCTTTGATGCTATCGAGAACGATAACTGGGATGCTCCTCAGATGCTCGGCTGCAGAATGGCTGAGTATACTGCTGCAGTAATAAGCGGAAGGCCTAATTTCCACATCAGCCTGATTACTGATGTATCGCCTAACTGTGACTGTCACGGCGAGAACGATGCACCGATCCTTCCTGATATCGGAATGCTCGCTTCATTTGATCCTGTTGCTTTAGACCAGGCTTGTGTTGACCTCTGCTCGAAGGCTGAGCCTATCAGAAACAGCCAGCTGGGTGACAACATGGCAAGACCTGATTTCCACGATCACGGTGATGTCTGGCACAACAGTAATCCTAATGTTTCCTGGGCTGAGACTCTTGAGCATGCTGAGAAGATCGGCATCGGCACGAGAGATTATGAGTTGGTTACTATGAAATAAATAAGTTGTCCTAAAAATCTAATATGATTTTTCATCTCCCACGGGTATAATGTCCTGATAAAACAACAGGCAGCCTGTGGGAGTATTTATGTTAAAGAACTTGAGAAAGCTTATCAGCTACTATAAGCCGTACATGGGGACATTCCTTCTGGATATGTTCTTTGCTGTCGTGGCTTCAGCTATAGCGCTTGTCATCCCGCTGGTCGTCCGATATATCACTTCGGATGTTATCTACATGGAGCAGGGTGCAAAGGAGAGGATAATCAATCTCGGCATCGTGCTCTTGGGTCTTGTCATCGTACAGTTTTTCGCGAACTTCTACATAACGAATATAGGCCACGTTATGGGGGCCAAGATGGAGTACAACATGCGTGCCGAGATATTCGCTCATCTGCAGAAACTGTCATTCTCTTTCTACGACGACCAGAAGACCGGCCAGCTCATGAGCAGGATCACGAATGACCTTTTTGAGATAACGGAGCTTCTGCACCACGGCCCCGAAAACATTGTAATCTCCGTCATTAAGATAGTCGGTGCCTTCATAATCCTGTTTGGTATCAGCAAATACCTTACGGCTGCTGCATTCATTATGCTGCCCCTCATGTTCTTATTCGTTTTCTTCCTGAACAAAAGGATGCGCAAGGCGTTCAAGAACAACAGGAAAAAGGTTGCGGAGATCAACTCGAGGGCAGAAGATAACCTTTCCGGCATCAGAGTCGTTAAGTCATTTGCCAATGAAGACATTGAGATCGCAAAGTTTAAAGAGGGCAACGACGCTTTCCTGAAGACTAAGAAAAACAGTTATCTCTATCTCGGTCTGTTCCAGTCGGGTATGACGGCTTTTATCCTGCTGGTAAACATTGTGGTCATAATCACAGGCGCGGTCCTGATCTCTGACGGGCTTGTTGAGATTCCTGACTTCATTGCGTTCCTTTTGTATATCAATACATTCACGGAGCCCATCAGGGTCATCGTTGATTTCACTGAGCAGTTCCAGAACGGCTATACGGGCTTTGAGAGATTTGCGGAGATAATGAATATCGAGCCTGATATCAAGGACAAGGAAGATGCTGTCGACATGACTGATGTCAAAGGCGACATCTTATTCGATGATGTATCGTTCAAGTATAAGGACGGCGCACACAGGGTACTGCGTCATATCAATCTGGATATCGAAGCAGGATCTTACGTTGCATTAGTCGGTTCATCTGGCGGCGGCAAGACTACGCTCTGCAGCCTCATTCCGAGGTTTTACGATGTAACGAACGGCTCCATTAAGATCGATGGCAAAGACATACGCGACATTAAGCTTAAGAGCCTTCGTGATCACATTGGAATCGTGCAGCAGGATGTTTATCTGTTTGCCGGAACCGTACTGGAAAACATAAGTTACGGCAAGCCCGGATCTACCAAAGAAGAGATAATCGAAGCAGCAAAACTTGCGAATGCGCATGATTTCATTATGGAGCTTCCGAACGGTTACGATACTGATATCGGACAGCGCGGAATCAAGCTTTCAGGCGGTCAAAAGCAGAGGCTTTCCATCGCCAGAGTTTTCCTCAAGAACCCGCCTATCCTTATCTTCGATGAGGCAACAAGCGCTCTTGATAACGAGAGCGAGAACATCGTAAAAGAGTCATTGGAAAAGCTCGCAAAGAACAGAACGACGATAGTTATTGCGCACCGCTTGTCTACTGTAAGGAATGCGGAGAGGATCCTTGTTCTTACAGAGAACGGTATTGAAGAGAGCGGTACCCATGATGAACTCATGGCTAAGGACGGTATCTACGCAGGACTTTATAAGTGGAACGCGTGAGGTGAAATATGGATGCTTTTGCAGACGAGAGAGACTATAAGCTTTTAGATCAGGATAAGTATACATTCTCGGTATTGTCGAGGATCATCAGAGGCGAATTAGAGCTTTGCCTGACTGATCACGAGAAGCTTATTATCTGCTTTTCCGGCCAGCCGTATCCGGTATGGATCTGGACACCGGATAGCGCGTCTGAAGCTGATATGGAGCGCGCTTATCAGATTGCAAAAGAGAATTCATTTTTGGATGGTGAGCACCATTTCAACATTAAGTATGAGCTCGCCGAATACTTCATTAAGAGAGCTGCGGAAGACGGTCTGGAGCTTAAGATAACTACGAACCTTTTTGCTTACGATTGTCCTTCTCCAATCGCTCCGGCATCTGTAATTGACGGTAAACTTCACCGGTGCACTGCAGAAGACGCTGATGTTATGGTCGAGTTTTTCGACATGTTCCATACTGAGCTCAACATCGATCAGGAGAGCAGGAAGCAATACAAACTCTACGTTGAAGACGGTATAAAGACCGGTTCTCTTTATACATGGAAAAACGGAGATGGCAAGATCATTGCCAGCTGCAACTGGCACCCTGTTCAGGAGATGGCTTCAATTGGTTTGGTATATACGCTCAAGGAATTTAGAAGGAAGCATTACGCAGAGCATCTTGTATATCAGGTAACTAAGATAGTTCAGGATGCAGGATATCTTCCGATGCTTTATACAGACGCTGATTATGTCGCTTCGAATAAGTGTTATGAGAAGATCGGTTATATACTCAGAGGCAAGCTCTGTACGATAGGATAAGTTATGAAATACAAGTATTGTTTATTTGACCTTGACGGCACACTGACAGACCCTGCGATCGGAATTACCAATTCCGTTATGCATGCGCTCGAAAAGTACGATATTCACGTATCAGACAGATCTGAACTCTATCCGTTCATTGGTCCGCCGCTGGATTATTCATTCAAGACCTTCTACGGATTTTCCGATGAACAGGCTGTAGAAGCAATCAAGTATTACAGAGAATACTTCAGCGTCACAGGACTGTTCGAGAATAAAGTTTATGACGGCATTCCTGAGATGCTCGAAGGACTTAAGGAAAAGCAGGTTAAGATCGCTCTTGCTACTTCGAAGCCTTATGAGTTTTCTATCAAGATCCTTAAGCATTTTGACCTCTATAAGTATTTCGATTTCTTCGGTGCTGCCACGATGGACGGCAGGATCAGCAAGAAGGAAGACGTTATTTCTCATCTGTTAGAAGAGATGGGCGCAGAAAGCAAAGATGAGATCCTGATGGTAGGAGACAGATATCACGATATTGACGGCGCCAAGGCTAATGATCTTAAGAGCGCTGGTGTATTATGGGGTTACGGTTCAAAAGAAGAATTGCAGAAAGCGGGAGCGGATTACATTCTTGCTGAGCCTTCTGAGATTCTGAAGTTGTTCTGAAATACGGGGGATAATATGAAAAAGATACAGCTTATCAATGATGACTATCTCGGATATGTCAACAAACTTCGCCATGCATGCAGAGGCATTGTCGTTAAGGACGGCAAGGTTCTTTTGAGCTATGAGACCAAGTACAATAAGTACATGATCCCGGGCGGCGGTGTTGAAGATGGCGAGAATTATGCAGAGTGCTGCGAGAGGGAACTCTTGGAAGAGACCGGAATGAAGGTCAAGGCAATCGAAGAGTATCTTGAGATCGAGGAATTTTTCGAAGACTGGAGACACATCAATCACTACTTCGTTTGCGAATTTATCGAGGATACGGGCAAGCAGCATCTTACGGATGGCGAGAAGGAAGCAGGATATGTGAGCAGATGGATAGATCTTGATGAAGCGATAAAAGACTTCAGTGATTATGAGAAATTCCATAATGTTGACATTGCTGATTACGGACTTTACAGAAGAGAATATATGGCACTCAAAGAATACAAGGAGATCAAATGAAATACTATAGAATACACACTGCAGACCAAGCATACTTAACGAAGCAGCCGAGAGGCGTATTTACCGCGGTTGCCAAGCTTTCTGAGAGCAAGACTCTTAACGAAGAGGAAGAAAAAGAATATTTGCGCAATCACGATTACTTCGAGAGCATCCTTCCCGTGCCGCCATTTTATAAAGACAATAATCCTGACGGAGCAATAACATGGTTCAAGGATACGCCTGAAGGCAAGAGCGTCTGGGACCAGATGAAGTTTTACCGCGAGATGTGCAGCAAGTACGGCGTTCAGCTCTATGTATCCGAGTGCGATTTCATCCCCGGAGACCTGGTCTATGAAGACGATTTCCAGATCGCCGTTAAGAATCCTGTTACTGAAAATATAACTACCAGAGAACTTTGATCATTAACAATGCATTTCGTTGAAGCAAAAGGGATTCTCCATAACAAGGGCGGATACCATGGTATGAACATCTACCGTGGCTGCACGCACGGCTGCATTTATTGTGACAGCAGGAGCCTTTGCTATCAGTTCACGCATAAGTTCGAAGATATCGAAGTCAAGAAAAATGCACCTGAGCTTCTGGAGCAGGCATTAAAGTCTAAACGCAGCAAGTGCATGATCGGCACAGGCTCGATGTCTGATCCTTACATGCACTGTGAGACTGAATTAAGACTTACCAGAAAGTGCCTGGAAGTGATACACAAGTACGGCTTTGGTGTTGCCATCCAGACCAAGTCTGACAGGATACTTGAAGACATCGATCTTCTCGATGCGATCAACAAAGATGCGAAGTGCGTTGTGCAGATGACGCTCACCACTTACGATGATGAGCTTTGCAGCATCTTAGAGCCCAATGTCTGCAATACAAAAAGACGGATTGAAGTTCTCGAAGAGATGCAGAAAAGAGGCATCCCGACTGTTGTTTGGCTGACACCAATCCTGCCTTTCATTAACGATACGGAAGAGAACATTACCAAGATCTTAAGTGAGTGCGTCCGTGTCGGAGTCAAGGGCATCATCTGCTTCGGCATGGGACTGACTTTAAGAGAGGGCGACAGGGAGTATTTCTATGAGGCTCTCGATAAGCATTTCCCGGGGCTTAAGGAGAAATACATTGAGACCTACGGAAATGCCTACGAAGTTCCTTCTCCTGACAGCAGCAGACTCATGCAGCTTTTTAAGCACACATGCACAGAGAACGGTATCATCTGTGATCCGGATGAGTGCTTTAAGTATCTTAACGATCTGCCCGATAAGCAGATTAGTATTTTTGATCTGTAAGACTGCCTTTTTCTCTGCAAAATCACGAAAAATATCAAATCAGAAGCCTTTGATTCTCGTGCTATAATAAGCCATATTTCCAATGGTCACTTTTAGTTTTTGAGGTTAAGAACGCTTAATGGTACTGAGTTTTTACATAGTGATCTTTGCGCTTTCTTTGGCTTGCTGCATCCTGTTTTTCTGTAATAAGCGCAATTATTATCCGGTGCTTTATGCGATGGTATATATCCTGTCATTGCTATCTCATGCCTGCTACGTTCTTCTTGCTAAGTCCATGGCTCTAAGGGAAGCGCTCATCATAAACAAGTTCATCTATATCGGGGGATGCTTTTTCCCTTTGGTAGGACTGATGATAATCATGTCTATCTGTCAGATAAAACTGCCCAAATGGGCCGTTTTCTTTTTGCTGATCATCACTGCGACGGTTTTCGGGATTTCTACCACAGCAGGATACAGCCCGATATTCTATAAGGATGTCTCAATTGAGATGCGGTACGGTGTGACTGTTCTGATCAAGGAATATGGCCCGCTGCATATACTTTTCTATCTGCTGATAGGCTCTTTCCTGATCGCCACTTTGATCGTGCTGGCATACGGCTGGTTTAAGAAGCCTAATATCTCAAAAAGAGATCTCGCCATCGCCGCATTCATGCAGATCTTTTCCATTTTCTGTTATTTTGTCGGACGCATGGTAATGAAAGAGATCGAGTGGATGGCGTTAGCTGATCTCGTTGATGAGATCGGATTCCTTCTGATAATGAACCACATCGGTCTTTACCGTGTCGATGATCTGGTCATCAGTTCCATTCAGAATGAAGGCAAGGTAGGATTCATCGCAATGGATTTCAAAAAGAGATATCTCAGTGCAACAGATGTTGCCAAGAGATTTATTCCCGAGATCGCGGATAATCCGGCAGACCATGTTATCAAAGATGATAATCTCCGTGATTTGTTTGATAAGTGGATAGACCAGTACAGCGTGGAGAAAATGTCAGTCGATCACACTTTCCATAAAGATAAATCGATTTATCTCATCCACGTTCAGGATCTTTATGACGGCAACCAGAAGCGCGGATATCTCCTTGAGATAACTGATGACACCGAGCATCTTGAGCGCATGGAAGATATTGAGCGCTACAATATGAACCTCAACAGGGAACTCATTGCGAAGTCCAAGAAGATCAAGGAGCTTGAATCTCAAAAGGAATCTTCGGCTAAGAGCTGACTTAATCATTGACAATCTAACAGTCGTTAGATAAAATCTCCCTAACAATCGTTAGAGAGGTTCTGTTATGAATACCAGAGATAAGATAATGGATGTTGCGCTCAACATGTTCTCCGAAAGGGGTTATGAGGCTGTATCTATAAGAGATATATGTGGTGAGGTCGGCATCAAGGAGAGCACTCTTTACTATCACTTCAAGAATAAAAAAGATATTCTGGATTCGCTTATAGAGAAGTTCAGATCCCATATAGACGGACTTCTCACACATGTTGACGAGATCACTGAAATGCCCCCGCAAAAGAAGGGTAAGAAGCACGATGATATCAGTCTCAAAATGGTGGATTCATATATGATAGACAGCTATCTTTTCGATCCCTTCTGTAACCTCATGTTAAGGCTCATGATGATCGAGCAGTTCCATAACGAAGAGTTAAGGGTGCTTTATGAGAAGACCTTATTTACAGACCCTTATGAGATTCAGATGAGCGTATTTAAAAAGCTCGCTACTACAGGAGTTTTCCCTGAAAAAGAAATCGAATGGATAGTAAAAGAAATCCATTCGTACATGACCATGCTGACATTTAAATACCTTCTTAACGGTGAACTTACTAAGGAGCGTAAGAAGGCTTATCAAAAGGAAGTACATGACTTTATGACAAGAAGGTTTATTGCATGAAGAAGATAGCGATGTTTACGATGGGCACCAGAGGCGATGTCCAGCCGTATATATATCTGTCCAAAGGTTTGATGAAGGCAGGCTATGATGTGGTCCTCGGTACACATCCGTGCTGGAGAGAACTGGTTGAAGGCTATGGGATACATTTCGAGCCCGTAGGACCTGACATCGATATAGAGAAAGAGACGACGATAATCCGCGGGAAATCGAAGAACGCGATAATGAGCCTGCTTAAGACGATGAACTTCATAATGAAGATTATCGAAGGCTCTTCCAAAGAGGTATATGAGATCTGCAAAGGCAAGGATCTTATTATCGTTACCCACAGCCAGATGGGAGCTGTTGAAGCGGGAGTATTAGGCATCCCGAAGGTTAATGTGACTCTCCAGACGGAGATGATCGGTGAGAAGCTTCGAAAACAAAAATTCAGCGAGAAACTTATCGGAGGTTTTATAGCCAGGCAGGCTGCAAAGCCGACAAATAAGATTCGCAAGTTATATGGATTAAAGCCAGTCAAATCTGCCGATGAAGAGATGTCCGATAAGCTCAATCTCATACCGATAAGCAAATATGTGGTCGACAGGAATCCTTATTGGGAAGAGAAGAATATTCTTACAGGCTATTGGTACGATGCGGAAGAAGAGTACATTCCTGATGAGAAAATGAAGAGTTTTATGGAGGGCGGTGAGAAGCCCGTCGTTCTTGCTTTGGGAGCAATGTCTTTTGAAGCGGAATCCGAGAAAGAAAAGCTCGATATGTTCGTTAATGCTTTCCAAAAAACGGGACAAAGGGCAGTCATACAGGGTTTTCAAAAGACACTTAAAGATTATGAACTTCCTGATTCCATGATAGCCGTCGGCAGCATCCCCCACAGTTGGCTCTTCAAACATGCAAAATGCGTTATCCATCACTGCGGATTCGGAACAACTGCGGCAACGATGATATACGGTGTTCCGTCGATACCCGTGCCGCACGTCCTGGACCAGTTAGGATTTGCGATGCAGCTTGAGAAAAAGAATGTTGCGACGAAGCACATCAATGCCAAGGATTTAAGAGAACAAACGATTATATCTGCCATCGAAGAGATGAATGTCACTTATGCGGACAAAAAAAGAAACGCAGAGTTGATATCTGAGAAGATTGCCGCCGAAAACGGTGTCGCCGAAGCCGTAAGACTGATAGAATCTGTTATGGAGGAAGGTTCAGGTAAATGATCATTCTGATAACAGGTGCATCACATACAGGTAAGACATGTCTCGCGCAGAAATTGCTCGAGAAATACAAGTATCCGTATTTGTCAATTGACCATCTGAAGATGGGTCTTATCAGAAGTGGCAACACCACGCTCACAGCTTCTGACGATGATGAACTTACTTCATATCTCTGGCCAATAGTAAGAGAGATGATCAAGACAGCGATAGAGAATGATCAGAATCTTATCGTTGAAGGCTGCTATGTTCCTTTTAACTGGCGCACAGACTTTGGTGAGGATTATCTTTCCGATATTTGGTTTATCTGCCTTGCCATGACTGATGAATACATCGATTCTCACTTTGACGAGATAATCTCCCATGAGTCTGATGTCGAGCACAGATTATTTGATTCAGACTGCACGATAGAGTGGCTCAAGAGCGAGAATCAGAAGTGCATTGAAGGATTCACGGGCGCAGGAGAAAACGTGGTCCTGATCGAGCAGGATTATGATCAGACCATTGAAAGATTGACGGAATTGTAAGCAGATAAATGGAATGGATATGGTACATCGTAGCCGCGTTGGGAGCGGGAATAGGAACGGGACTTGCGGGTCTGTCCGCCGCGACGGTCATGGTGCCCATGCTTATCGTGTTGTGCCCTTCTTTTTCAGGTGAGACAGGCGCGTACCAGGCAACAGCAATAGCACTTGCTTCAGACATTTTAGGCTCAGCCGTCACGGCTTACACTTATGGTAAGAACAAGAACATAGATCTCAAGCGCGGATGGCTCATAATGACGCTTATCCTGACTATGTGTACGGTCGGAAGCTATGTCGCTTTCCGGGTAGGCAATATCGTGCTCGGAAGCTTTACTTTGTTCCTCACATTCTGCATAGGAATACGTTTTCTCGTTAAGCCCGATACCAGCCGCAAGAATCAGGTGATGAAGGGTGAGAAGCTCGGACTTAAGGGCATAATAATCTCGATTCTTTGCGGTATACCCATCGGCTTCGGCACGGGTTTTGTCGGCACAGGCGGAGGCATGATGATGCTCATAGTCTTCACTGCATTCCTTGGCATGGAGCTCAAGACCGCGGTCGGTACGAGCACCTTCATAATGACATTTACGGCGCTTATCGCATCGGTCAGCCACATTCTTATTCATCCCGCTATCGTTATCGAGAAGTGGGATGTAATGCTCCTATGCATCATCGTAGCGACGGTCGCGTCTCTTGCTTCTGCACGCTTCGCAAACCGCGTTAAGAACAGGACGATCGGTCTTGTAACCGGCGCCGTCCTTACCATTCTCGGAGCCGCGATGCTGATACTTTATTTCTGGGAATACTTATCGCAGATTGAACTGTTTGTCGAGACACTGCGCTGCCTGGGACTTCTGATACTATTCATCATTCCTTGCGTTGTGGTTCTTTTGCTAATCAGGGCTTTATTAAAACCGCCGTCATTCGTATTCAGAAAGCTCCTGCATCTGGTGGCATTTACGGGCATTTCCTTAATGGTCATCTTCGCGAAAAACTGGCTTGCGGTCGTTATCACCGCGTTAGTGTTTGCGTTGATCTTGTTCCCGATACTTTCGATACTCGAGAAAGAACCTTGGTTCGACAGATTCTTCGTGCAGAAGAAAAAGGGCGAGATCAAGATCAGCATGATAATGCTGCTTGTTATGTTCGCTGCGCTCGTTGCTGTAGCCTGGGGTGTATTTGACCAGCCTTATATTGCGGCAGCTTCGATACTCATGTGGGGCGCAGGAGACGGAGCTGCGGCACTTGTCGGAATACCTTTCGGTAAGCATAAAGTGAAGATAAAGCCCGCTGACGGCAAGAAATCGTGGGAAGGAAGCTTTGCGATGCTGGCTGTAGCCTTCCTGTGCGGAGTTCTGGTGCTTGTTTTTGCGCAAAAGACAGGAATACCAAAGGCGGTTATTTTCGCGCTCCTTGGCGCAATTTTTGGGACAATAACGGAGCTTTTCACACCGAGCGAATTTGATACCGTAACAGTACCTGTTGTCATTGAGGCTGTATTGCTTATACTTAATCTGTTTGGAGGATTAGGATGAGAATACTTTTTATTCGCCACGGCGAACCGAATTATGAGAAAGACGACCTGACCGAGACCGGCTATAAGCAGGCTCAACTGGTCGCTGAAAGGCTTAAGGACGAAGGCATTGAGGAGATATGGTCTTCCACTCACGGAAGAGCGATAAATTCTGCGAAGCCTACTGCAGAATTATTGGGCCTGCCGGTGAAGTCCGTTGATTTCATGCGTGAAGTTATATGGGGACCTAAGAACGGCGAGGAGCTTTTTGCAGGAGGTCATCCGTGGGATATCGCAGATGAGATGGCCAGACAGGGTATGGATCTTAACGATCCCGAATGGCGCTCGAACCGGTTCTTTAGGAACAATATGGTTTTGGATTGCGTTGATACCATTGAAAAAGGCATAGACGAATGGCTTGCAGAACACGGTTATATCAGGAACGGCCTTTATTACGATCACGCGGTTGAAGAAGACCATCATCGCACGATAGCTTTCTTTTGTCACGGCGGTTCTTCAAGTGTAGCGATCGCGCATATCATGAACCTTCCGTTCCCCTATGTCTGCGCGTTGCTGCACATGGAGTTTACAGGCATCACGATCCTTCGCATGGACAGAAGAAAAGGTCCCTGCACGCTGCCTTGCCTTGAGCTCGCAAATGACAGCAGGCACGTAAAGGAAGGATATTATCATCGTTTGTCGAATAAGTAGGAGAGAAAAATGGATAAAAGGATAATCGATTTTCTGATAAGAGCTAAAAAGGCCACATACGCCGGAAAGGGCGCGGAGACAGCATCTTCAAGACCCGAGTCGCACGATCTGATCTACAGGGAAGATGACCTGATGTATTACGATACATACTTGGGCGGCAATAAGTTTGCCGGCGAAGAAGCGCTGTGGATCTCTGATAAGCCTTCTTGGAGCATGAACTATGTAGGCAGGGTCACAGGCGATAATTTCAGTGGAGATTTTCTGAAAGAAGCATTGCTTAATGTGCCTTATGAGATGCCTTTCAGAGGACCTTTGTCATACACAAACGGCGACTATACATATAAGTGCGAAGTGAACGGTTCTTTCGAATGGTTCCAAGGATATGAGACCATTTGTTATCAGGGCAAAGAGATCTACGATTGTTATTTCCACGGCGGAATGGTTGAGTGATCATTATGAGTGATTTGAAATTAAGAGATGTCAGACTTGAAGATGCAGATAGACTTGCTGAGATATATTCATACTATGTGTTGAATACTGCAGTGTCATTTGAATATGAGGCACCTTCAACTGATGAGTTTAAAGCAAGAATAGAGAAAACAATAGCAAAGTATCCTTACCTGGTTTGCGAGAAAGAAGGCAAGATGATCGGATACATTTATGCAGGTGAATACAGTTCGCGTTCTGCATATTCGTGGACAGCAACCACTTCGATCTATCTGGATAAGGATTACAGAAGACAGGGTATTGGCTCCAGGCTTTATGAAGAGATCGAGCCCAGGCTTAAGCAGATGGGCATTATAAATCTTCTTGCAGGCGCAGCTTATAGTGAAGTGGAGGATGAATACTTAACCCACGACAGCTATGAATTCCACAGGCATATCGGATTTGAAGAGGTTGCGCGCATGAAGACCATTGGTAAGAAATTCGACCGGTGGTATGACCTCGTGTGGATGCAGAAGAAGATCTAAATGTACAAGCATAAGCTTAACATGTTGGAACCCGGTTCAAAGATGCTGGCGATTGCAGCAGCATTAAGTGGAGCTGCCCTGGTCTTATATTATTTCAAGCTTTTCATAGTTGCTTATGTTCTGGCGGGATTGGCCGGATTGATATTCCTTGTGCTGATTATCCTTCTTATGATCGAATCGCATCAGGATAAAGTGCTTAACGAAGCCGCGATCAGGGAAGACAAGGAAAAAGAGGAAAGATCAGTCCGCGAATAATTACTTCGGAATATGGCGCACAATGTTATAATCAAATAAGTTTGAATTCTGTTTGGGAATAGGGAAGGGAAAATATGGAAAGCAAGCTTCTTAATATCAGATGTGACAATTGCGGAGCAGAGTACAGGATCAGTTCGCAGGGTGAGATGATATGCCGTTTCTGCGGTTCGAAGGTCTATCTTTCCGATAAGGATTTCAAGGCTTATAAGAATACCAGAGACAATATGCTCCATAATGACCGCTTCCTCAACGATGAGGCTGCCGATGAGGGTGATGTACTCCATCTTTGGAATAATTCGTCGAAGGCGAATTTTACTACTGTCAGAGGCAGTACGATCACCTTGGACAGCTACTACTCCGTGATATTTGATGATAAGGAAGTCTATATCGGTTCTGATAAGATCGCGCTCGTTTTCAATAATCCGTTGAGTGCCGCAAATTTCTCACTTATGCTGTCTCAGATGGAGTATCCTTCTGCTGACATCAAGGGCCTTGGCAGGTTCCTTCCGAACATTATCTATAAGGCTGATCTTGAAGACGGAAGAGCTTTGTTGATCGTCGCGAAAACGGAGAATATTTATCCGTTGTTCCTTTTCGAGAACTTAAAGGCTACAACGGTTGCATGGATAATCTCGCGCTTCGAAAACCTCGGATGCCTTTTGGAGTTCAATAACATGGATTTCAAGGCCATCAAGACCGAAGATGTTTATATCAACCCCAAGACGCACGAGCTATTTATCCTTGACGGGTGGGACGGCGTCGAAAAGACATCAAGGCGCAACTATCTTAAAGATATGCGTAAGATCGCAAAGGATGTCATGGATATTTCCACAGCGCCTGAGCTTTGCATGGAGTTCCTTAACGGAGAGCCTGCCAAGACTGCTTATGATGATTTCAGCGATTGGGATAATGTCATTGAGAATGGCTTTAACGGACACAATTTCCATCAGTTCAATGAATGATAAAGGAGTAAGAAAATGGGACGCGGAAGTTATACTGCAAAAGACTGGGAAAGACTTAGAACTGCCAGAAGCATTACTTCTGATGCATCTGCAGAGAATCTCTTTAAAAACACTCAGATGCTCGATAAGTTTAATCCGAAGTTTATCAACATGAGAGAAGCAAGGGATAACGATGAGCATCCGAATTCCACGCCTATCGCTATCGGTGTTGACGTAACGGGTTCGATGGGATATCTGTCTGAGTCGATCATTAAGAATTCCCTTAACGAGCTCATGAAAAAGCTTTATGCTTCGAACGTTATTCCGGATCCGCAGCTTATGTTCGCGGCCATAGGTGACGCGGAAGAAGACGATGCGCCTTTGCAGGTAACACAGTTTGAATCAGATATCCGTATCGCAGAGCAGCTTCTTGAGCTCTGGCTTGAAGGCCGTGGCGGCGACACGCCGGAAGACTATTCTTTGTTCTGGTATTTCCTTGCAAATCATACAGATACTGACAGTATGAGGAAGAGAGGCCAGAAGGGATTTGCTTTTACGATCGGCGATGCTCCGAATCACCCTACGCTTTCGAAGAGCGCCATAAAGAATATCTTTAATGATGACGTTCAGAGTGATCTTAAGATAGAAACGATCGCCAACGAAGCTTTAAAATCATACGAGCTTTTCCACATTAATATCACTTCGCAGACCGAGAGAACTGTTATTGAGGGAAGAACGATCAATATAAGAAGAGAATCGGTTTTCCTCCTTCCCGAACTGATCATCAGCGTCATCTGCAAGGTTAAGGGACTTAATGCCGCTGATATTCTCGGAGATCTCTCACCTGACGTGGCAAAGAGACTCAACAAAATGATGAGTAATCTCATAATCTGATGTACTACGCAGTAATCGGAAATAATTACGGTGATGAAGGAAAAGGCCTGGCAGTCGATTATCTGACACTGTCAGGTCATAATCTTGTTGTAAGGCATAACGGCGGCGCCCAGGCGGGGCACACCGTTGACAAAAAAGACAGGCGCTTTGTTTTTCACGAGCTTTCTTCGGGCTCATTTAACGGCGGTGACACATACTGGGCAAGCACTTTCCTGCCTGATCTTTATAAGCTTGAAGAAGAGATAAACGACTTCGCAAAAGTATCTTCCAAACCTGTGAAGATATTTGCTTCGCCTATGTGTAATATCACGCTTCTTTATGATGTTTACATAAACCAGAAAAGGGAAGAATTACGAGGCTCAGATAAGCACGGCAGCTGTGGCATGGGCATCTGGGAAGCGACCAAGAGATCGCAAAACGGATTCGGTGTCACTTTAGGGGAGATACGATCAAGCACTGCTTCAGAACTGGCTTCAAAGCTCTCGAAGATCGAAGCTGATTATGTGTCTTCTAAGATCGCAAAATTCGGCATCAGCGAGAATCTCAATCTCGATACTTTTGAGTATGCGACGATTCTTAAAGATGCGCTCGAAAAGTACGTGGTGCTGGTGGAAGACGAACGGGCTTTATTTATGTTTTACGACAATGTTGTTTTCGAAGGCGGACAGGGACTTCTGCTTGATACAGCAAGAGATGATCTGTGGCCGCATACGACATGCAGCAGGACGAATCTTGCCAATCCCGCTATGATCCTTGGGGAACACGGATTAAAGCTCGATGAGGCTGTTTATGTGACGCGCACATACCTGACGCGCCACGGCGCAGGACCTTTTAACGAGGACACGACGCTTGAGTTTGAGGATGAGACAAATATTCCGAATCCCTGGCAGGATGAGATGAGATTCGGAAGATTTGAGTCTGTTTCAGCACTGATAGAAAGAGCCGTCAAAGACAGATGTGATAATTGTCCTGAAGCTAAGACGTCGCTTTTTGTCACTCACCTTAATGAGACTTGTGATAAAGTGCTCACAGATGAAGGCGACATTGATTTGGCAGCGTTTACGGCAATTGCTAAAACTGCCGGTGTTGATAAGATATACTGCTCGCGGAGCAAACTTAGTAAAGAAATATAAACGGAATAAGGAAGAGATTTAGATGATTCATTTTGGTTTTTCTTATGTGGGACTGTTGTTCTTCATAATGCTGCTTGTGCCAAATCTTATCTGGGCGAAGCACAAGCCCAAGGATTACGACAAGTATGTATGCAACGAGAATAAAGTGCTTCTCATGTTCGAGAGGATCGGCGAGGCCACGACGCTTACAACTGCCCTTATCTTCAGTGATTACAATCTTAGAGCGTTTACTATCTGGTCGCTGTGGCTTTGCTTTGCGTTCCTCTTCATGGTCCTCTACGAGCTTTACTGGATCAGATATTTCAGGAGCGAAAAGACAATGGCCGACATGTATTCGAACTTTGCGGGATTCCCTGTGGCAGGAGCATCGCTGCCTTGCATCGCTTTCTTCTGCCTTGGTATTTACGGCACCAACATATTCCTGATCGCAAGCAGCCTGTTCCTGTCGATCGGTCATATAGGAATCCATATCAATCACAGGAATGAAGTTGCCGGAAAAAAGAAGGCTAAGCGGGTCGTAAAAGTCATCAGAGTGCTTTTGCTCATTCCTGTAGTTTTCCTTTTGCTTATCACGATAGTTGCGATTGCGGGAAGGAACATCAACTGGTTCAAGTGCAGCATTGATACTTCCAAGGGAATCGACGAGATGTCTTATGTGGAGATCGGAGGTCAGGAGCAATATATCCACATCAGGGGACGTGACGTCAATAACCCTGTGATCCTCTATATTCACGGCGGTCCGGCGGGCCCTGATTCTGCGATAATGCCTGTTTTCACTGATCCTCTTATAGACGATTACACTATCGTCTGCTGGGACCAGAGAGGCTGCGGAAGAACATATTTCAGGAATGCCGGAACGGATCCTGATAATCTCACTGTTAATTTTGAGACGGCCTTAAGCGACACTGATGAGATGGTGGATTATCTTTGCAAGAGATTTAACACTGACAAGGTCACGCTGATGTGCCATTCGTACGGCACGATTGTCGGCACGAGATATGTACAGGAGCACAGTGAGAAGGTAGAAGCATATATCGGCATCGGCCAGTTCGTAAGCTGCAGAAGATCTGACGTATTGGCTTATGAAGATGCTTTGGCAGCAGCTAAGGCGAACGGTGAAGATACTTCAGAACTTGAAGAAGTGTACAAGACATACTGTGAAGGCGATTCACTGAAAGAGTATCTCGCGCTCCGAAATGCGACATATAAATACCACCCCGCTACGAACAAAGTAAACACTGCTATGCTTGCTGTTTTCTGCCCCTATGCCGGTACAGACGATGTCTTGTGGGTAATGAAACAGGCAGACCTCGAGATTTATGAGAAGCTTGAAGGTGAGCTCATGGATGTAACGTATGAATACGATATCTACGATTATGATCTCGAATACGATGTCCCTATGTATTTCATTTCGGGCAGCATGGATTATGTATGCAATGCGGGATTGTCCAAGGAATTCAGCGAGGATATCACCGCTCCAATGACTGCTTATGCTGCAGTCTATGGCGGAGGCCACACTCCCCAGTATGAGACTCCTGAAGCATTTGGAGAACTGGTAAAACGGATGCTTAAGCTTGGTTGAGTTCTTCTCAACGTTCAGTTGTTTGTATTGGCGGCAGAGTAAAGATATCATTTGGCTAAGTTCAGATGAAAAGGAGGCGTAGTGATATGGGCACAACGCTTGGAAAGAATATAAAGACATACCGCAAGAATAAGGGCCTGACACAGGAAGAACTGGCTGATCTTTTGAACGTCACTCCACAGGCAGTGAGCAAGTGGGAATCCGAGAACGGACTTCCTGATGTGTCTATGCTCATTCCGCTTGCGCAGGCTTTAGGTGTCAGCACGGATGCTCTCTTAGGATACGATTCACTGTCTGAGCAGGATGAACTGATCTCCAGAGTGAAAGAGACAGTTGCTTCTATGAAAAGCAGCGGAGACAGAAGAGACCAGAAGGCTCTTCGTGTCAGTGAATATCTGTCTACGGAGACATCACTTAATCCGGGATGTTTCGAGCTGATCAAGGATTATGTGCAGGAGACTGCAGATCTGAGTATGTATGCAGATCCAATGCTTGAGAATTGTTTCCCTGATGAGACGGACCGCATCAAGAAGCTTTACCAGGACGCGATCCGCAAGGGCGCATATCTGATCAGTCACTGCAATGACAGGAGCCTTATTGAGAAGACGCATTATGCTGTTGCATGGATATATATTCATGACAAAGATTTCGATAATGCAAGAGAGCACATCAATGTGCTGCCGAGCATTTCTTCTAACCGCATAAAGGAAAAGCTCAGCATGGAGCTCACGTTCTTTGAGAGCGGGTTTGATAAGATGAAAGGTGACATCAAGGAAAACAGCGTCATTCTGTTTGAGCTCGTTTGCAGCATGCTTAATACTTTTGCCGAGAACTATGGTTGGTGGTGTGAGGATAAGGACGAAGCGCTTGAGATCTGCGACTGGTGCGAGGGTATAGTTAAAGCTTTTGCTGCAAGAAAAGACCTCATAAATATGCGGCATTATCTTAGAGCAAGAAGGAGCATAGTATTCTTCAAGCTGGTAGCGGTTAAGAAGTCGGGCGATGACAAGGGCGCAGAAGCTTTGTATGGCCAGTTCGTAAAGGAGATCAGTCAAGAAGATCTTACTGATGAAGAAAAGGAAAAGATCATAGAGCTTCTGAACAACGACATTGCTCATTACAGCAAATATGGTTAAATAGGATAGAATACTTTTAAGGGTTAGAAAAATGAACGAACACTATTCAGATTACGTAAAAAAGAACATACCTCATTCGGATATCGTTTTCGATAAGATCGAAGAGAAAGATAAGGCGCTGGTAAAGGTCATTCACAGCCAGCACATAAAGAACAATCTCGGGACGCTGATATTGTTCACTATAGGATTTATCCCTCTACTCTGGTTCTTTGTAAGATCGCTTTTTATCAGGCTCCCGAATCCTTTTTTCGATATCCTCACACTCGTGCTGATAGGAGCGGCACTGGTTGCTTTGGCTTATTTTATCTACGATGTCATAGGACCCTTTAAGGGCATTAGAAAAGGCATTGTTCTGGCTTCCGAGAGGATACAGGAGGCAAAGGACAACAAGAATGCGACATATCAGTACGTGTTCGATATCTTTCTGCCGGATACGGATCAGACCTTGATGAGCTATCAGGTCAGCAGGGAAGTGTTTGAGAGCGTCAATCCCGGTGACGGCATCGTGATCTACAAGACCTTGCGCAAGGTCAAAGCGCTTCCTGATCCCGAACGCAAAGGCGTAATGGACGTAAGTAAGATCAAATCAGGCGTGAGGTAACTTGGGATATGGACAAGTATAGCGGCGAAGACCTGTTGTTGGGATTATATGCGATCCAAAAGAAGGCTGCTGAAGCTCCGTGGGCGCTCAAAGAGCATGAACTACCCAAGGGCAACTGGAAAAGAGTGATAGATCCTGACGGAGAAGCCTTTTGTAACATTGTTACAAAGAACTATGTCATTGGTATTAAGACCGGAAGAGTCATATTCCTTGATAAAAATACCAAGAAGCGCCTGACTCCGATCATGGGATTCTATCACCTGAACTCAGGGGACGTAAAACCCGATGAATCAGAGCTTGTTGTGCTCGAGAACGGCAAGCATTTCCATGTTATCTCGCTCAAGACGTTTGAAGTTATTAAGAAAGTGCTGGTCCCGCGCGGCACCTATACCGGCGACGTTTACTGCACTTTTTCTGAAGACGGCAAGATCCTTTATGTCCCTGTCCAGCTCTACGATTACGATATAAGGCAGTATAAATACTTCATGTGTGAGTATGAGACAGAGAACTATACTCTGATCAAAAAGACTGAGATAAAACGCGAAGAAGTTGACTGGTGGACTGACGAGAAAAAGGACTAAGCAGTTATTCCTCAGGCTTCAGTGTCAGCGCGGTCTTGGACACATCGAGCCAGGTTTTCAGGCTCGTAGTCCTGACGTAAAGACTGCTGACTATTACCGTGTAAGGGTGAATAGCGTCATTCGATCCCGGAGCGGGCGCGACGTATGTGCCTGTGGCGCTTATAACGTAAGGAATGCCGTCGACTGTGCCAAGATAGATCGTCATGTGGCCGGGGAAGGATATAAGGCTTCCGGGCGCGAGATCCTTTATCACGGCAAGTTTCTCATCAGTAGACATATTGCTCATATCGACCTTGTAGATCCCTTTGGAATCAGACTGGCCGACGCGCGGCAGGAGAACGCCGAAGCAGCGGTAGATCTCTCTTGTGATGCCCGTGCAGTCGTTGGCTCTTAAGTCGCCGCCCCATCCGTATCTGTCGCCGAGGAGCTTAAATGCCTGCCTTACTACGTTTGCGGGCGTAAGAGGCAGGTAGCCGATCGTGACATTATCTGATATCGGGATCAAAGTGTATTCATCCTTGATATAGCCGTCCGAGCCTCTGGTGGGGACCTTAACAATATAGTTGCCGTATGTTGAGCGCTTGTTGATGACGGAAGGCGCTTCGGATACGGGTATCAATTCCATTTTCGTGCCCATGGGAAGGACAAGATCTCTTAAGGATTCGGCATAAGGATCATCGCCGAGCCTGATCTCTCTTGCGGTGACAGTAAGCCAGTTCGCAGGGTTTTGTCTGGCGGTCCATTCCTTGCGGTCTTTGCACAGTGCGACGGCATCTTTTCTTACCCACGCTGCGTAGCTGTCGAAAGAGACATAAAGGTATTCGCCGTCAAGGCTCTCGTGCAGTACGACGAGGGGCATGTAAGGCATGCACTCGGCGTAGAGCATATAGTCGAACAACTCGTTTGAATTATTCTTGATAACGCGGTCTTCGGTAGGGAAAAGCCTTAAGGTCATTCGCTTTACGGAAAAACCGAACCGCACTTCGACTTTGTCTCCTACGCCACCGATGTTGGAGAGCTCAATCAGTTTGTCCCAATATTCTTGTGTGGTCTTGCTGCCGTTGAGATAGTATTCCGACGGATCATCGGGAGCCATGCCCGCATTCTCGTTCAGAAAAGCTTTGAGGATATCTCCGTCCAATGTGTCTTCAAACTCATCGAAATAAGGCATCTGCACGCCGTCGCCGGTCTTCTGGTGGACTCGGTTTGCGTAATTGAATGCCGCGATCTGGTCTGCATCCATCAATATCTCGTTATCTTCTTCGCTGATCCAGTAATCAGCATTCATCATCTGGGGATCGACGCCTTCAACGATGCGTACAAAGTCAGTATCGGCAAGGCTGGTTGTAGTGCTCGGTTCTGTTATGAAATCAACTGAGGTCGTCTCAGTGGTGGTTTCAGTTGATGTGGCAGGCGGTTCCGTGGCAGGCGTTTCTGAGGCATGCGGGTTTGTGCTGATGCTCTCGGCACCGCCCGAACTGCACGCGCATAGAGACGCTGCCAGAGCAGCTGAGAGAATTAAAGAAGTTGTTCTATATCTGAAAGTAGCCATTTTCGCTCCCCGTAAATCGATTTTATGTCTACTATTTTATCAATCATTTCCGAAATGCAGATAGTCAGGATTATGTGCAGATATTGCTAATCAATGTGTAGATATTTCTAATAAGTCCAATGCGCATGCTTTAGACTTAGCATAGATAAACCAACTTTGTTAAAATGATAAACGACATACATAAAGGAGAGATTAAGATGAAAAAGATAAGGATCACAGCTTTATTGCTTGGCGTTGTAATGCTCTTGGGCGCTTCGGGTTGTTCTTCGGCTGAGAAAGAGACAGAGGCCGTTACCGAGCAGCCTGCCGCAACATCTGAAAACGCAACGGCTGAAGAGTCTTCTGAAGCTCCGGTTGAAGTGATTACAGAGCCTTTAACAGATTATCTTGCAGGCCATGAGACTTTCGAGCTCACGTCAGAAGATCTTAAAAACGGCGTCTGGGATGACGTCATTTCATATACTAACAAGGGCGAGAACGTATCCCCACAGCTTTCATGGGCTCCGGTCGAAGGCGCTTCCACATATGTAATTATCATGGTCGACACTTCTGTAAATTCCTGGATCCATTGGAAGACCGACGCTGCAACAGAGACTGAACTTCCCAGAGGATGGGCTCCTTCTTCTGATTACATCGGACCGTATCCGCCGAGCGGTGATACACACGTTTATGAGATCTATGTCGTGGCACTGCGTGCGCCTGTCGAAAAGGTCAAGGGCGTATTAAATGCCACGAATCCCAAATTCGCGACAGCCATCACGGATCTTGATACTGACATCGACGGCAATGCAGGCAATATTGTCGCGTACGGCCACATTGCGGGCAAGTTCACAAGCTGATATTTTACTCAGTTGATTCGGGATCAAACACCTTCTGCACCTGACTGATGCAGGAGGTGTATTTATTTTCCGGGAAGCCCCGAAAATCAACGAATCTTGTTAATTTATGTTATAATTTTCTTTGGAATTAAGGGAGGGACAGAACATGTTTTATAACAAGGATAATCCTCAATGGAAGTTCAATGAGGACCAGTACCTCAGCAACGATGATTATTACGGCATGGTAGAGGAATACGATGAACTCTGCAAGTCGATGCTGAGGGCTGATTTCCGCGACATCAACGAGAAATTCTACGGCGTCAAGGAGACTTACACTTCCGAAGAAGACAGAGAACGCAAAAGAAAAAAGCTGCTGATCGGCGGAATCTGCGCTGCGGTAATATTCGCAGGGCTTGTATTAGCACTGATGTTTAAGCAGATCCTGATCTTCGGATACGCAATGTGTGCGATCTTCCTGCTTGCCGGTATATCGATAATGGTTTCCGGCAAAGGCGAGGTCGTCGAGTCGACCAGCAAAGCAATCTTTAACAGAGTCCTGGGATTTTGCATAACATTCGCTTCCGTGCTGATAATTCTATTGATGCTGTTCAGGACAAAGATGGAGGGAGGAGAGTTTTTCCTTCTGCTGGGCGTTGTTGTTTTCGGAATAACCGGATTGGCGATTCTGGTAATAGCGGTCATGAAGGCAATGTCGGGCAAGATCGTATACACCGAAGAAGTCAATGCTACATGCGCCGGATACGTCCGCTATGTCAGCCACGATTCCGGAGATCATGGCAACAGATTTACGTTTATCCACACATCACCGTTGTTCAAATATTCTTACGGCGGAGTACAGTATGAAGCTGTCTATGATGACTTCATAGTAAAGAAGGATTCGGATGTTGCCCTCGGCCAGAGCGTGAACATCAGGGTCGATCCCAAGCATCCCGAGAACATCCAGTCTGCTGCAACGACACATAAGGGCGGCATCGCTTTCATGATCATCATGGGCCTTATAAGCTTGGGTGTCGCAGTATTTCTGGCCGTCTACGTCTTCGGCGGCAATGCTAAGACCATGACAGTCGAGACTCAGTGGAATACTCCGATAAATATGGGCGACGGAGAAGGGGAGACTGCAGCTGAGACTACGCTCAGGCAGATTACCGATGAAATGATCGAAGAGGCTTATGCCGACCAGTTGAAAGGTGAGAAGTGGTATATCGAGACGACGACCATTAAGTATACGCACACTCCGGCAGATTCAGACGTCATTGAGCTCTATTTCTCCGACGATACTTTCGTCCGCGGCCTTACTAAAGATGATACACTGAAGCCGGGCACAGAGCTGATACTGTTTTATACTGTTGACGAAGAGTACAAGGAAGACGATCAGCCGTATAAGTTTGTTTTCTCATTCGGCAGGCCTGATGAATTTGAGTATGTCGGCTCACACTCGGCATATGTAAGCAATTAATGGTTTGGCTTTAGGCCAAGCCCGAAAGGAATAAGAAATGACTAGGGTATGTACAAAGATAATGGCTGCACTGGCTGCGCTTCTCGTGGCTGCTTCAGTTTTACTTATGCTGCCCCGCAAGACCGAAGCTCTGCAGGTCTACTACGATAAGATTCATTACTTTGGCATTGAAGCTAATTTGCTTGATAACGGTGCCGTTGAGTTCACTTATACGATTGACTGGGAAGTTATTGTTGATGTTGTTGACGAGCCATTCAAATGGGTCAAGATAGGTATTCCTAATTCTAATGCGCATAAGTTCAAAGCGCTGACGGATAATATCAAGTCGGTTAAATACATGAGTGATTATGGCAGTTTTGCAAAGGTCAAGTTCCGTAAAACTTACCATGCGGGAGACATCATTCATTTTAGTTTCTCATTCGTTCAAGAGAATCTTTTTGAGACGCCTGACCTCTACGGAAACGGCGGAGTCTGGTCGGGCCTTTATGTCTATGACTACACTCCGGGTTGGTTTGATGAGATTCCGGTCGAGAAATATGAGATCAAGTGGAACGTCGCTAATGTCGTCAAGTACACCAACAACGCTCGCGTTGAGGGCCAGTATCTGGTCTGTACCGGATCTTTGAAAGCCGGCGAAAAAGCCAATATAGTGGTCGGGTACAAACCCGGGTCTTACAGTTTTCAATATAAGGATGTATCTCATTTTTGGACCGATCTGGGAGCTCTCATTGAAGGTGGCGGACCTGTTTTATTTGCAATAATTGTTATGTTTGTTCTTACCCGTGTTTCTGACAAATATGAAGGCCATTCCGGCGGATATCACGGTCATTTCCACGGCGGTCATGGAGGCGGTTGTGCATGTGCATGCGCATGCGCTTGTGCTTGTGCCGGCGGCGGCCGTGCGGGCTGCACGAAAAAGGACTTTTACGGGACCAAGGTCTCTACCATGAGAATCAGAAAGATCCTGAAGGACGGTGCCGAAGATGTTTAAACAAAAGCTGTATGAGTTAGCCAACTGGAAACAGGTGATCCATACGACCTGGAATCCTGACGGCCCCGGCGTCATCAGAATGCACATGATCCCGCCCAAGTTCACGCCCTTCAAGCTCGCCCAGACGATGGTCATCATCAACGGCTCTGAGATACTGCCGATCAATGAATCTGGCGCGATCCTCCTGACCGAATACGTCAAGAACGTCAACGAATTTGGCGAAGGTGCCATGACCGACGAGGACCTTGAGAAAATAATCCATAAGACATTCCGCGGTGTAAAGAACGTTTTCCCGTTCGTAAAGGATCAGGTGCTCAAAGATGACCTCAACTATTACATCGATCTTTTCGAAGCAATCGCGAAAGGCGAAGCTGTAGAGACTGACTATCCCGGCATGACGATCGGCGAATATGCCCGCTTCATGAGCGCGCCTCACAGGATGGACCTTCTCGTCTCATCCATGTCCAAGGACGGCCATTGGAACTGCAATCAGAAGTGCGTCCACTGCTACGCTGCAGACCAGAAATGCGCTGAAGAAAAAGAGCTAACGACCGAAGAATGGAAGAAGATAATCGGGATCCTCCGCAAGGAGAAGGTCTCGCAGATCACCTTCACGGGCGGCGAGCCTACCATTCGCGAAGATATCCCCGAGCTCATCAAGGAAGGCCGCTGGTTCATCACGCGCCTTAACACGAACGGCGTAAGGCTCACGGAAGATTACTGCCGCCGCCTGCGCGAAGCCGAGCTTGATAATCTGCAGGTCACTTTCTATTCCTGCGATGAGGAGATCCACAACAGGCTTGTAGGCGCGCCCAACTATCAGAAGACGCTTACCGGCATTAAGAACGCAATCGCCGCAGGCATCAACATGAGCATCAATACGCCTATCTGCAGGCTTAATAAGGATTACAAGAAGACTTTGGAATTCCTGCACGATCTGGGCATCATATATGTGACCTGTTCAGGCCTTATCCTTACCGGCAATGCCAAAGGCGAAGAGTCTGAAGAACTCCGTATCGAAGGCGAAGAACTTTATGAATCTCTTCGTGAAGCAGTTGAGTATGCATATTCACACGACATGGAGATCAGCTTTACTTCTCCCGGCCTGATCAGCCAGGAAAAGCTTGTTGAGATGGGTCTTGATGTGCCTTCGTGCGGAGCGTGCCTGAGTAACATGGCGATCACGCCGTCAGGCAATGTTGTCCCTTGCCAGAGCTGGCTCTCAGATGAGCCCCTCGGAAATATCCTTAAAGATAAGTGGAAGACCATCTGGAATGGTCCGCACTGCAAAGAAATAAGGTTGAATTCATCTAAAGAAACACAGAACTGCCAATTAAGAAATAAATGATTTTCGGGGTCTGACCCCATTAGTTAAAAAATCTCGAAAAAGAATGAACCTGAATGAACTCCCGATCGTCTTTTAGATAAAAGATGATGATTCATCGCGAAAGGGAGGTCACAAAATGAGACGAATAAAGATAGCATCATTTGTTTTGGCAGCAATGATAACATTCACGGTGCTGGAGGCGTGCGACTGGCAGGAGCAGAGGCCGGAAGATGCAATAGATATTTCAGTTGCAGAGTCCGAACTGATCGAATCACTGAAAGCCGAGGGCAAGGACGATATCGAGATCGCCGAAGCATTAGTAGCTTATGAGGACGAACTTAGCAGGGCGGCTGAAAGTGAAGAAAGCATTGCTGAAGCAGTCAGCGGAACAGACGAATCGGTTATCGGGACAAACGAAGTTGTTGCAGATCAGACTGATATTTCGGAGGCAGTACAGACAGATCCTTCCGAATCAGCAAGCGTAACTGCAGCTGCTTCTAATCCGACAGGTGCTGCGGCGGCAACGTCAACATCCAATCCTTCGTCAGTAACTTCAACAACTGCAAAACCTACGGCTACTGCAAAACCTTCAGCAGGTTCTGCAACGCCAAAACCGACTGCAAATGTCACGACGACAACAACGCCAACTGCAACGCCCAAACCCACAGAGGCGGAAAGTTATTACGATACTGACTGTGAGGCGGAGTGCGTAAGGCTGATCAACCAGCTGCGCAAGGAATATGCGGTTGAGGAAAAGCTCACTTTCTATGTGCCGGTCGTAAATAACCTTACATCAAGAGCACATACGCGATGTGATGAGCTCGTCGATGATTTTTCGCATAATTCTGTCAGCGGCAACAGTGGTTGGGGTGAAGCAATTTACAGAGGAAGAGGCGGAACACCTTCTGCATCAAGTATAGTAAGGGCATGGAAAAATTCGCGCGGACACTACGCGCTTTTGCTTTCCGGTTGCGTTATGGGCACGGGTGATTACGCCAGCATAAACTGCGGAATGGGTGTTATAAGAGTTGGAGATTATACATATGCGGTTTTCGGTACGACAGGAGGTAACAGCGGTAAATCACCTTCGTCAGGATATGTCGCTCCTACGAGTACGCCTACGCCGGTGCCGACAAATACGCCGGTCCCTACAGATACCACCGTTCCTACGAACGATTCTTTGCCAACGGAGACACCTGAACCGACAAATACTCCCATCCCTACGAGTACGCCGGTTCCTACAAAGCCAACGATTGACCCTGACGAAATTGAAATATAGTTTTCGAATCCACTCTGAGGAATTACAAATGAAAAATATGATCAATATATATTGGGACAGCGAGGCGACGGTCTACGTTGCGACGAGCGACATTATTCCCGGCATGTGCTATAAGGCTGAGACCTTTGATGAGCTGATGGACAAGGTGCGGTACAATGTGCCGCGCATTATCCGGGTGAATAAAAACGTTAAGGAGACTGACTACTGGTACTGAGAGTCGGGTGCCGCAGGGCAGTTACGCCGGAGTGCCTGTTTAGTACCCACAAATAAGCACTCAAACGGGAATTTCTCGAAAATTCCCATTTCAGTGCCTGTTTCGGAGGGTCAAATAGGCAATCCGGCGTAAATCGCCTGACAAGGGAGGAAATGCGAAGGCACTCCGGCTGAAATCGCCTTACAAGGGGGTGCGAAGGCGTCCGTAGACTCGTCCCAAAAAATTTTTCAAAAAAATTTCACAAAGCCTATTGCATTTTCTGAAATTGTGATATACTTATCAGGTTTGTCAAAGCACAAACCAGAAGGGTTGTATCCTATGGCTTTGATTAACGTTTTCAAGAATCTTTCCAAGAAAACTAAGATAATTATGGCTGTTGCCGCGGTGGCTGTTATTGCCGGTGCCGTGACATTAGTCGTGCTGGGCCGTAGCGGTTACACTGCCACGACAATGAGACTTCTCAGAGTCGAGGGAACGGTCAATATCGAAGATTCAAAGGGCGGCACCAAGCCCGTTATAGATAAGATCAGATTCCAGTCCGGAGATGCATTGAATACAGGCAATGACGGCCTTGCTTCAGTAGGCTTGGATGATACAAAGATCGTTACTCTCCAGACAGACAGCCGAGTTGAATTTCAAAAGCAAAATAAGAAGCTTGAGTTAAAGCTTACGAAGGGCGCGCTGTTTTTCGAAGTAATGGAGCACCTTAAGGACGATGAGACTTATGAGATCCACACATCGAACATGACCGTAGGTATCAGAGGTACCTCAGGTTATGTCTATTACGATGAGAGTGATAAGAGAGAATCGCTCGTAGTTACTGACGGTATTGTTGAAGTATCAGCGACGAATCCCGTTACAGGTGAGACAAAAACCGCCCGGGTTGAAGGCGGCAAGCAGATAAAAGTTTACCTCTATTCCGACAGGACGGAAGATACTGTCGAGTTCGAGCTTAGCGATGTCTCTGAAGAGAGCCTCCCCGAATTCCCTCTTCAGAGACTCGCCGAGAACGAAGAACTTCTCGACCGAGTCTGTGAGTTCACGGGCTGGGATAAGGAAAAACTCCTGGATGTCATTAATGATGCTATCGAAGAAGAAAATAAAGAAGAAATAACTCCTACAGCCACTCCTACTGAGGAGGCTACTCCTACACCTGAACCTGTCGGTGGAACGCCTGAAGGCCCCTCTGCACCGACTATAACGCCGCCGGTTTCCATAACGCCGACGGCAAAGCCAACAGGCGCACCGACGGGTTCAGTAACATCAGCTCCGTCTGCAAGACCTACAACAACCGCAGCACCGACACCTTCGTCTGCGCCTACCACAACACCGACAGCTATGCCGACGTCATCGGCTACGCCTACGGCAACTCCTACCGCAACCGCTACTGCTACGGCGACGGCGACTC
The DNA here is from genome assembly GCA_017554745.1 of Clostridiales bacterium. Lineage (GTDB taxonomy): Bacteria > Bacillota > Clostridia > Saccharofermentanales > Saccharofermentanaceae > Saccharofermentans. The sequence goes on from JAFZHS010000008.1 coordinate 104,768, forward strand.
CTACTGCTACACCCACTGTGAAGGCAACGCCTACCCCGAAGCCGGGATGTGAGATTACGGATTATGCCTGGGATGTTGAATATGAGGGTACGACTGTTTTCGTTTGCCAGAACGTTTCCGGCGATGATTACCTGTACTACGGCTATATTGACGGAAACTGGGTAGAGCTTGAGCAGCAGGCTTTTGCCGGCAATGGCTGGTGCTATGTATATTTCAAGGACAAAGCGACCGGTGAAAACTACTATGACGGTTACATGTATAAATATGAAGTTGTAATGCCGACTGTACCGCCTGAGAATACTCCGACATCTACGCCGACTCCTGCAGCACCGAACTTCAATTGTGTCCCTTCTGATTCAGATATCCTTGAAGGCCACGAAAAGGCCGGTAACTGGGGCACTATGTGCGACGGCCATCCTGTCTACATAATCTTTATTAAGGAACCCACGGAAAACAACGGATATAGTTACACTGACTATCGCGCATATGTTAATTATGAATGGGTCAAGCTTTATGGCGCTTCAGCTGGCGATATTCTTGCCGGCAATACTCCTTATAATTTCTACATAATGAACGGCGAAGAGAAGGTTGTGTATTTCCACAATTAAGCTTTTCGAGCAGAAGACCAAAAACGGGCAGCTGATTTTGAGCAAAATGCTCTCGAACGGTATGCTACAATCGAAAAAGATGCGTACGACACAAAGAACACTCGGGGGGATGATCTTATGTCAGTGATCGAAAAAATTAAGAGTTTACCTAAGGCGAAAAAGATCGCTTTCGCAGGCATCGGCGCGGCCTTGATCGTGGGCATCATTGTGGCCGTCATCCTGATATGCAACAGCGGTTATACCGCCACGACCATGAGACTCCTCCGTGTAGAAGGATCGGTCAATATTGAAGACTCGAAGGGCGGCTCGAAACCCGTTATCGATAAGATAAGATTCCAGTCCGGTGATGCGCTTAACACAGGTGCTGACGGACTTGCATCAGTAGGTCTTGATGATACGAAAATCGTCACGCTCCAGTCTGACAGCCGTGTGGAATTCCAGAAGCAGAACAAGAAGCTTGAATTGAAGCTCACAAAGGGCGCACTGTTTTTCGAAGTAACCGAGCATCTTAAAGATGACGAGGTCTACGAGATCCACACATCGAACATGACTGTAGGTATCAGAGGTACGTCCGGTTATGTTTACTACGATGAGTCCGATAAAAGAGAATCACTCGTTATCACTGACGGCGTAGTAGAAGTATCTGCGACCAACCCTGTTACAGGCGAGACAAAGACCGCAAGAGTAGAAGGCGGTAAGCAGATAAAGGTCTATCTGTATTCTGACAGAACAGAGGACACGGTTGAGTTTGAACTGAACGAAGTAACGGAAGAAACAGTTCCCGAGTTCGCACTCCAGAGACTGGCTGAGAACGAAGAGCTCTTAGACAGAGTATGCGAATACACAGGCTGGGACAAGGATAAGCTGATCGAAGTATTAGCGGATGCTATTGCAGAGGAGACTTCCGAATCAACAGAGGAGCCTACCCCTACACCTACTCCTGATCCTGAAGACGTAGGCGATCCTACAGATACGCCGGCACCAACGATAACGCCTCCACCTACCGCGACGCCGACTGCAACTCCGACTGCGAGACCGTCAGGAGCACCGACTGTTACTCCTACGGCAGGAGCAACATCAACGGCAACAGCAACACCGACAGCTGTTGCTACACCTACTGCCAAGCCTGAGATTACACCTGAGGCCGGATACACTAAGTCGGCTGTTTGGGGCGAAGAATATCATAACAGTATGGTCTATATGGAGACTAAGGGCGATGGAAGCGATAAGGTTTACAGAGGATATGTTGAAGGAACAGGCTGGGTTAATCTTGACGAAGATGTATTGAATTCAAACGGTGCAGGGGACTACTACACCTATTACATAGAAGGCACCGAAGACGTTTACTATAGCTTTAAAACAGCCCCGCAGGCACAAATTACTGCCACAGCAACTCCTACAGCTACCGCGACACCTTCTGCTAGTGGCCCGAGTGTACCATCCGGATATGTAAAGTCATCTTGGTGGGGCACTACTTATAGCGGTTCAACGGTATACATTTGTCAACTTGATAATGCCGGCGCAGCTGAGGATTATGGCAAAGGAATCCCTCAATACAGAGGTTACTCCAATGGAGACTGGTACGATCTTAGTGGTCCTCAATCAGAAAATACCTTTACCGTAAAAGTCTTCCAATATGTATATTATTCGGATGACTACGTAGAAGGACCTGGGCTCCCGGCGGTTTCGATGGATCCTGATGCGTATAGTGATGATCAAAAAGCAGACTTTGCATGGGATAAAACTTATGATGGCCATAAGGTCTACGTATTGCAGTCCGGTTCTTCATACAGTGGTTATTATGATGGAAACTGGTTTGAACTAAAACGCACCCAAGATAATGCAACAATTACTTATACATTCGCCGGTTCTACAAAAGTTTATTATGAGTACTCTGTTAGGATTACTATAGCTACTCACACACCGACGCCTACCGTAAAAATATCTATTGTTACTCACACACCGACGCCTACCGTAAAAATATCTATTGCAACTCAAACACCGACTCCTTCAGCAGGCACGGCTGTTCAAGCTCCTACATATTACGGCGGCACATGGCACGAATCAGATGAGAATTATTGGGCCCCATATGTAACTGATATTACCGGCCCGGGTGGAACAAAATATGACCTTGATTTGATCAGGACTACAGATAAAAACGGAAATGAGTGTTTTTATTGTCAAGATGTTTGGAACGATGAGACTAATCGTTATGAAGATGATAACGGTTTTTACTATCGAGAGGGGAATACTCTATATTCGGTGCCATCTGAACTGTGTCGTGATGTAACCGATGTTATGAACGAATACTATACCCTTCATGACCCGTAACAACGAACTTTAAGAATGGCCGGCTAAACACTTCAGAGCTTAGCCGGCCATCTTATTTAGATGTCTTCTATGATATAATAATATATGTGGTCAATTAACCTTTAGCGGGGGAGGCATTGCTTATGAGCCTGATCGACAAAGTTAATAGTTTATCCAAGAAAACCAAGATTTTTATTGTTGCTGCTACACTTGTTGTAGTGGTCGGCATTGTGGCAGTTATTGTTCTTTCGGGGAACAAATACACGGCTACAACTATGAGACTCCTTCGTGTTGAAGGAACGGTCAATATCGAGAATTCAGCAGGTGAGATCAAACCTGTCATGAATAACATCAGATTCCAGTCGGGAGATGCTCTCAGCACCGGCTTTGACGGACTGGCTTCGGTAGGCCTTGATGAGACCAAGATCGTTACTCTTGAATCGAACAGCAGAGTCGAGTTTACCAAGAGCGCTAAGCAGCTGGAGCTCAATCTGACCGATGGCGGCATGTTTTTCGAAGTCACCGAGAAACTTAAGGATGACGAGACTTTCGATATTACGACATCCAACATGACCGTCGGTATCAGAGGAACATCGGGTTATGTTAGAGCCAACTTAAAGAGTGGCAGTACACTATTACAGCTTACGTCCGGACATGTCACCCTCAAAATACCGCATCCAGTAACGTTAAAGGATGAAAGTGTTTCATTAAGTGCCGGTCAACAGGCATTGATCATGCAGAAAAAGGTTAACGGTGAAGTAAAAAACGAAGTTGTAGTAAGCAAATTTACTGCGAAAGATTTACCTGCGTTTGCAGCAAAGAAAATTCTGGAAAGTTCTAAGATTCTCAATGAAGTTGTTCAAGGATCAGGAATTACGAAAGACGATTTATTAGCACGTGCCCAAGGTGCAGCTGCTAATCTAAATGACGGAACAGAAGATCCTGAGCCTACAGTAACGGCTACACCTACACCTACGGATGCTCCTGAGGGTGGCGACGATCAAGCTACTACTCCGACGGCAACACCTACTATAACTCCGCCTGCTACGGCGACGCCGACTATTACTTCGGCACCCACGATAACGCCGAAGCCGACGGCGACATCAAAGCCTGCGGCAACTACTAAGCCGACAGCTACAGCCACACCTACAGCTGCTCCGACTACCGCTACAGCTACTCCGACAGCAAAGCCTACAGAGACTGCTACACCGACTGCTACGGCTGCGCCGACAATGACGGCGACTCCAACAGCTGAACCCACTGCTACTGCGACGCCGACAGCGAGCGCAACTGTCTCACCGGAGGATGGATTCAGCAAGACACGTATGTGGGACATAAGAGATGAAGATTATGATTATGTAATCTACATTGAGTGTCAGGATAACGAGACCTACCGCGGATATTATAACGGGCGGTGGATCAATCTTGATTATGTTGAAGAAGAAGATGACGATTTGCTTTTTGAGCGGTATTATGCAGACGGTTTCATGTACTACGAAGATGTATCATCGAAACCATCAGATAATCCTCCAATCTATGAATCAACAACATGAGTTTTACAGTTTGATTAACCTATGAAGAAAAGTAACACCAAGACTCTTGTTGCCTCTCTGGTTGGCGCGCTCGCGATTACCGTGCTTTGTGGTTCGGGTGTGTTCAGCCGTGCTGAATTGTGGCTGAGCGATGAGCTTTTTCAGCGCCGCGAGGCTGTGCCGGGCGATATTGTAGTCATTGGTATTGATGAGAGCGACTTCCAGGCTCTGGGTCCGTATAACACTTGGGACAGATCTGTTATGGCAGCCGCTCTTGATGCGCTTGCATCTGATCCTGACAATCTTCCTGCAGTTGTTGCGATCGATACGCTCTATGCAGGTTATACCAGTGAAGAAGCAGATATGGCATTGGCTGAATCCGCTGCAAATCTCGGTACTGTCATCACTGCGACGGAAGCACATTTCGGAACTCAGAGAACGTTTGGCACGACTGTTGTCATTAACGATTACGCTATCCTGAGTTATGAAGAGCCTTACGATGAGCTCAAGGATGTTGCCGTTGAAGGCCACATCAATGCGATGTATGACAACGACGGCGTTATGCGCCATGCGGTCATGTACATTGAGCCTGAAGGCGATGGCGGAAGACGCGTCTATTCTATGGCTTATGAGACGGCTTCTGCCTATGCGAAAACAAAGGGCATGACCATTGAGAATCCGCCCATTGATTCAAGAGGACGTTTCTATGTTTCATATACCGGCGGCCCGTCGGATTTTTATGACGGCATCTCGATAAGCAAGCTGATAAACGGCGAAGTGCCTTCGTCTTACTACGCAGGCAAGATCGTTCTTATCGGACCTTATGCGCCCGGTCTTCAGGATGCTTATTTCACACCGATCGAAAGAGGCGAGATGATGTACGGCGTCGAGTATCAGGCCAACGTTATCCAGTGCCTTTTGGACGGCAATTATAAAGTCGATGCGCCTGATTTTATCCAGCTCTGCGTGCTGTTCCTCGTATGCTTTGCATTCTTCCTTTTCTGCAATAACAGAAGACTTCTTTTCGCAGTGCCCGCACTGATAATCTGCGAGGCTGCGGCTATCGGGTGCTCCTTGATGATCTACTCGATGGGTTACATAACACACGTGCTTTGGATCCCGCTTGGACTTTTCGTGCTGTTCGTAGTCAGCGTCGCGTCCAACTACATCCGCGCCGCCATCGCGAAGCAGAGCGTTACCAAGACTTTCGAAAGATACGTTGCACCTAACATCGTAGGTGAGATCCTCAAGGAAGGCACTGATGCGTTGAAGCTCGGCGGCAAGACTGTTGATATCGCGGTTCTTTTCGTTGATGTCAGAGGCTTCACGACGATGTCGGAGAGACTCTCGCCTGAGGTAGTCGTTAAGATCCTCAACAGGTATCTCACGATGGCGAGCGCCTGCGTTGATGACACCAAGGGTACGGTCGACAAGTTCGTCGGTGATGCCATGATGGCTTTCTGGGGCGCGCCCATCGATGACGACGATCCGGTCTACCATGCAGCTGTTACTGCTTTAGGTATTGTTGAGGGCGCGAAAAGGATCTCCGCAGAACTCAAAGAAGAGATCGGCGAAGAACTCAACGTCGGCGTCGGCATCAATTACGGCCCTGCGGTCGTAGGCAACATGGGTTCTGAAAAACGAATGGACTACACAGCCATCGGTGATACGGTCAACACGTCTGCAAGACTTGAGGCCAACGCACCCGGCGGCACCGTATATATCAGCCGTTCCTGCGCTGACAGGCTCGAAGGCCGCATGAGATACGAGCCTTTGGATCACCCGATCAAGCTCAAGGGTAAGGCTGACGGATTTGAGATACTGAGACTTATCGGACCTGTTGAAGGTTCTGAGAAGGAGGAATAAAGATGCTGACGTTTTTCGGCAGAGGCTCTGCATTTTCGGATCAGCAAAACAGTGCTTACTTTGAGGACAACAACGATCTCATCCTGATCGACTGTCCGATGGATTCTTTCGACATTCTGAAGAAGTGGGATCTTACAAAGTATAAGCATATCTACATTCTTGTTACGCATACTCACGGAGATCACATAAGCGGAATCGGAATGCTCGTTGACCTGCTTTATTTCCTCGTGCACATTCCCGTTACGATCGTTGCTCCCTGCGAAGAAGTCAGGAAAGACCTTAAATATATGCTCTCGAGGCTCGAAGGCTGCAACGACTTCTGGTATGAGCTTATTTCCTGTGAAGAACTGAAGAAGACATGGTTTAATTGTTCCATTCCGACTGATCACTCTCCTGAGCTCAAGGGAAGATGCTATGGATACAATCTGAAGATCCAGGGCAACAACGTTGTCTATACCGGCGATACTAATACTACCGCGCCTTACGAGAAGTATCTTGCTGACGGCACATATCTTTATATCGAGATCTCCGCGCACCGTTCGAATGTGCATCTTTACTATGAAGACCTGATCCCGAAGCTCAAGGAGTATCTTGCAAAAGGCGTGAAGGTCTATCTCATGCACATGGACGATGAGAAGAAGGTACTTGATAAGGTAAGTGATATCGATGTTAAGCCCGCGCCTCTCGTACACGAGGTCGTGCTGGGAGATAATTCCACGATCCTTAACAGCATTCTTGATATCACGGACAGCCTCTACAAAGACATGTGCATGAACGGCAGTGATGATCACAACCTTCTTTTCACGTATCTTACCGATCTCGCGAAAACGATCGTTGATGCTGACCGCGCAAGCTTCTGGAAGTGGGATAAGAGAAAGCGCCAGATATGGACTATGTCCGCGACGGGCGTGGATAAACTTGTCATTTCAGACAGGACGGGTCTTGTCGGCAAGGCTTTGAAATACCAGAAGACCATCATCACGAACGATCCTTATAACGATCCTGATTTTAACCACGAGATCGACATCAAGACAGGCTATAAGACCAAGTCAGTAATGGTCCTTCCGGTAGCAGATATCAACGGCAATTTCATAGGCGCTCTGCAGCTCATAAACAAGAAATCTGACAGAGGTTTTGATGAGGGAGATATCAAGAAACTCTCGCTTGCTGCATTGATCTGCGGTATTGCTCTTGAGTCTGAGACATTCCTCGAAGACTCACATCACGACAAGCTCACAGGCCTTAAGAACAGGATGGGTTTCTATTACGATTTCGGAGGCAAATACAAGGACTATCTTATTCCCGATTCGGGTAAGGTCATGTCTGTCTTTATCGGCGATATCGATAAGTTCAAGCGCGTCAATGATACATACGGCCACAACGCCGGCGATGACGTCCTGAGATTTGCGTCAGAGCTCCTCGAATCTGCATGCGGTGACAACGACGGCCTTTACAGATGGGGCGGCGAAGAGTTCGTAATGGTAATGCGTGATACCGATCTTGACGGCGCAGTAAAGAAGGCCGAAGCGATGAGGCTCAAACTCATGGATTCCGATATCGATGCAGACGGCACTATCATCAGATGCACGATGAGCTTCGGTTGTGCTCTTTTCGATCCCACGAAAACGATCGAAGAGAATATCAGTGCTGCAGACGAGAGACTTTACACCGCGAAAGAAACCGGAAGAAACAAAGTCTGCTGGGAGTAATTGTTGTAAAGGAAAGTTTATTATTGTATTATTTAAACGATTGATGAAGCCTGTGCCTAAAAGCACAGGTTTTTTCAAAAAATAAGGGTAGAACTATATTAGGAGGTTGCGTATGGAATACTGCAGATTTTGCGGTGCATTGATGAATCCTTTGGCATCGGCTTGTCCCAAGTGCGGAATGAAGCCCCAGGATTTCAGCAGTGCAAACGAGTCACCGAAGACCGTCTTGATCTCAAAGCTCGAGAGATACAGGGAGCTTTTGGGTGAGACCGAAGAACTCAAGAGGTTGATCAGACCTCAGAGCGAATTCCCGATGTATGAGTCATCTGACTATAAGAAGAGATCATTGATGAAGTATTTCTGGCCTTTCCTGGCAGGCGGCATCGGTTCTTATATTGTCATAGCAGTTGTTGCCTGCATAATCGCAGTCAATTCGGTTTACGTAAAAGGCAGCTACGCTTTGTCTTCATCACAGTATGCTATAACCCAGAAAGAAATGGCTGATACGATCTACAGCGGAATTTTCGTAGGATTGATCGTATGTCTTGGAATCATTCTCATCGGTCTTAAGATCGCAAGAAGAAAGAGAGACGACTTCAACAAGAACGCTGACTACATGAACATGCAGAAGACAGAGAAGTTCAGAGAAGGTCAGAAGAATCAGAAGATGATCGACATCTATCAGGAAGACATCAACGAGATGTACAAGTACGAACAGCTCGTTCCCAAGGGCTACCGCACGATTCCCCAGATCACAAGGATCATCGAATTGATCGAGAATGATGAGGCGGCTACAGTCGAAGAAGCCTGTGCAATGATGGGCGCAGGTGTGCCTGAAGCATAAAGGCAGCGTATATCGCGCCGTAACAAAGTTACATTAGACCGTCCCAAGTATCTGAAATGAGCTTGGGACGGTATTATTTTTCGTGTTTTTAGGGGAAAGGCTTGCGAGCCCCCATTATTATAGTTCCGTCCTCAAAAAGCGGCGCATTAAAATCTGCACAAAAAGAATTCCCAAAATTGTTCAGAAGAATTAGCACTCTCGTATTGACAGTGCTAATTCGCGGACTATAATCGGAGGCGGAACAAAGGAACGAAGATCAATAGATCAGACCTCCGCTCTAATGCTCGGATAACAACATTCAAAGGAGATGATTATTATGTTGATGTCCGGATTATTTGGAGAAGATTTATTTGATGAATTGTGGGGTTTCCCGACACACGAACTGGCTAACATCGATAAGCGCCTGTACGGTAAGCACGCCCATTCCATGATGGCAACCGATGTTAACGAGACTGATACCGATTACGAGCTCGAAATGAACCTTCCCGGCTTCAAGAAAGACCAGATCAATGTAAAGCTCGAAGACGGTTACATGACCATCAGCGCCTCAAAGGGCCACGATCAGGAAAAGAAAGACAAGCACGGCAAGATTATCCGTCAGGAGAGATATGCTGGCTCAATGCAGAGGAGCTTCTACGTAGGTGAGGGCGTCAAGACAGAGGATGTCAAAGCCAAGTACGAAGACGGCGTCCTCAAGCTCTTTATCCCGAAGAAGGAATTAAAGCAGCTGCCCGGCAACAATACCATAGCCATCGAAGGCTAACTGAAGATAAGGAACAATTACAAAAAGGAGCCCGGAGCAGATCCGGGCTTCTTTTGTGTTTGGAATGTGTGCCCGGAACGAACGAGTGTGTCAGTAATGCTCGCCCCGGCCCTGTGTTTTCGCGTTTTAGCGTTTTCGCGTTTCCCGAAAAATTACGCTGGATTGCCTATTTACACCCCCTGAATTGTCACTCAAACGGGAATTCTTCGAAAATTCCCGTTTCAGTGCCTGTTTTGACGGCTAAAACAGGCAATCCTGTGTAACATGCTATTTCTGAAAAATACTGAACGCCGTTTCTCTGACGCTTTCGACCGCTTCAGAAGTGATCATAGTTGGCCGCACCAGCGGCACGATCTTCTCAAATCCTGCAGCCAGGCATTCTTCATATCCTTCGCCCAAAATACCCGTTATCCCGATCACTCGCTTCCCGCACTTTTTGCCGAGTTCCAGTATCTTGTAAGGTGCCTTGCCGTTCACGGTCTGGCTGTCCATTCTGCCTTCGCCGGTGATGACAATATCACAGTCCTTGATGAGCGATTCCGCGCCGGTGATCTCAGTCACGATATCAGCGCCCGAACGTATCTCCGCGCCAAGGAAATTCTTAAGTGCAAAGCTCATTCCGCCTGCAGCTCCGGTGCCTTTCTCATACGGATCGAAGCCCGCGGTCTTCGCGAAGTTTAAGAGCCACCCGTCCATCTCTTCAGCCGCCTCATACGTCGCGCCTTTTTGCGGTCCGTAAACATGGCTCGCACCGTCCGGTCCGCAGAGCGGATTAGTAACGTCACTAGCGACAGTGATTGCAATGTCTTTTCCTATGAGGCCCGAGACATCTGCAGCAGCGAGATCTCTAAGTCCGATGCAGCCCCGGCTGATATTGTTGCCATCTTTGTCCGTAAGCTTTGCGCCCAATGCCTGAAGCATTCCTGCACCGCCGTCATTTGTGGCGCTTCCGCCGATGCAGATGACGAGCTTTTCAGCGCCGTTGCCGATCGCGTCTTTAATGAGTTCGCCGGTGCCGTAAGTAGTGGTGAGATACGGGTTACGGTGCTCCGGATCGACAAGCATCAGTCCCGAAGCTTTTGCCATCTCAATATAAGCTGTTTTGCCGGCCGGCTCGAAAATATACTCCGCCTGGACCGGCGTGCCGAGAGGGCCTGTGACAGTAATGGTTTTCGTGATGCCGTGAATATACGGAGCTATCGCCTCAACCGTTCCTTCGCCGCCGTCTGCAAGAGGGAGAACTGTTACTTTAGCAGAGGGGCATGCAGAAAGAATGCCTTCGCGCACGGCGTTGCCCGCTTCCAAAGAAGTGAGACTGCCTTTGAATGAATCCATTGTGACGACGACCTTCATGTGCCCTCCTAAAAGATGTTTCTGAATGAATTATACATTGATTTGTACATTTGCATGTACATCAGCACTTAAAAACCAACTCAAGTACAACTTGAATTCTTCATTGAAACTTCAATTCCCGCTCGCTAAAATATTGGTGTAAGATCCTCTATTCTAAGGCTGAAGGAGGTGAGACACATGGAAGATACGATGACAACGAGAAGATGGAACCAATTCATCAACCTCATTAATGACAACAGACCTATTACAGAGCTCGAGCCGCCTATTCAAAACGAACGCGAAAGGCAGATCTTCAACAACATGGTTGATGAACTTGCAAGGGCACGCAAGGTTAATCCTAAGGCATCGCTTTGCAACGTAGATCTGGAGTGGGGCTGTATCGGAGATACTGAAGGCTATAACGATTAAGGAGGGGCACTTATGAGTTTAGGAACAAATATCAAGCAACTGCGTGAAGAGAGGGGTCTTACCCAGGAGCAGGTAGCCGATAATATCGGTATTACTTTCCAAGCCGTGTCTTCCTGGGAGCGCGACGAGTACAAGCCCGATACCGAGAAACTGATAAAGCTTGCAGAGTTGTTCGATGTGTCAGTATCTGCACTTGTAGAAGAGAAGCAAAGTGTCTTCGCTACCAAGAAAGCGATCTACAACTGGGAGCACATGAAGACTTATGTGAAGACCACCGCGAAAAATCTCGGACTTACGAATACCCTTAAAGCCGTTACTTATGCTACGGAAGCGCACATGGGCCAGAAGCGCAAGAAGTCTGATATCCCGTACATTTACCACCCTTTGAATCTGGCTTGTCACGCCCTGTCAATGAATATAACTGATGATGCAATTATCGCCGCATGTCTGCTGCACGATGTCGTGGAGGACTGCGGCGTTACTTATGACGATCTTCCGGTCAACGATGAGACTAAAGAACTCGTAAGGCTTCTTACTCATTGCAAGACCACGCCTGAGAACCGTGATGCTATTATGCGCGAATACTACGATCAGATCGCGTCCAATCCCAAAGCTGCTTTGGTCAAGTGCATTGACCGCTGCAACAACATCACGACGATGTCTTGGGCTTTAAGCCGCGACAGGATCTACCGCATGATAAAGGAGACGGAGCTTTATTTCCCGGAGCTTATTGCTGTTCTTAAAGAAGAAGTGGAATACAGCAATGCGGCGTGGCTTCTCAAGTATCAGATAGAGAGTCTTTTGGATGTTTATAAGAGACTGATGTAATTGAACGGATCAGTTTATTCTTTTCAGGCAAACCTCAAATATCCGTGATATAATTCGGGTATGCAACTGGACTATACGTTTTATTATGTAGAGGCCAATATCGTCTGCATCATCATTTTCGGAATGATGCTCATAAGAGAGATGGGTTCTGTCGGCAGACAGACCAAGCAGGTGATATTCGTCAACATCACTATAAGCCACATGCTGTATTTTATAAGTGACATAGCATGGGTGCTTATTCTTGCGGACATTATTCCTTATACAAGATTTGCAGTTGCAGCAGCCAATTTTATGAATGCTCTTTTGCTTTGCGCGATCACGGGTTTGTGGTTCGTATATGTTGAGATCTCGCAAGGCGAGCAATACATATCGTCCTTCAGAACACGCATGTATACTCTTGCTGCTGCGATATTAGATCCGATCGTTATGCTGGCTCTTCTCTTGATCGTTCCCGGAAGCATTGTCACTGAAGACAAAGAGATGACTCCGCTTTATTACATACTTTTCCTGTCTGTGCCTGCTATGTACATTTGTGTCAGCGCTGTCAGATCTATCCGGAGGGCATTCCGGAAAGAGAATTACGCGGTCAGGAAACAATATCTCATTTGCGCGATCTATCCTGTGATACTTACTATATTCGGCATCTGGCAGACACTGTGGCTCGCGGCACCGATCTTCTGCTTCGGCTGCGCGATCATGATGCTTTATGTATACATCATCTCGCTGAATGACCAGGTATCGATCGATGAGCTGACCCGCCTTAACAACAGGACGCAGCTTAAGAGGTTTGTCGCAAGTGAAGCGTTAAAGCAGAACACAGACAGGATGACGCATTTCGTGCTCATGATCGATCTGAATAAATTCAAGCAGATCAACGACCAGCACGGTCACGTCGAAGGTGACAACGCGCTTAAGAGAACAGCTGATGCGCTTAAACTATCTTGCGCCGATAACCCGTTTAGGACGTTCATCGCAAGGTACGGCGGAGACGAATTTATCATCATTGCAAAGACTGACAAAGAAGATCTGATCAAAGAACTTTGCAGCAGGATCAAGTCCACGCTGATACGCTTAAATGATGAAGCAGGCGCGAAATACGAGCTCTCGGCATGCATCGGTTACGCATGCTACAATGGCGAACTCGACACATTCCAGATAGCACTTGCCGAGGCTGACGAAGCGCTCTACAAGGAGAAGGCTGAGCGCGGTGCATCACGTTAAGTTTCCTGATTTTGATTTCTAAAATATTTTTGCACTATGAGTTTAGGGGAGTATAATATCCCCATGAAGATTTGTGCGTTTATCGGAGATATGTACAGAGACTTTGCTCTGTCCATCATAAGACGGTTGGACTTCTATGCCCAAGAGAAAGGGCATAGGATCGATGTCTTTGGCATGTGCTCTGTCACAACGAGTAACCCTCTCCACGTAAACGGTTTAAAGAGCATCCTGTCTCTTCCTAACGTCCACGACTACGACGGCATTATCCTCTGCTACGATACTCTTATCCATGAAGATATGGGCAAGGACTTAGTCGAAGATCTTCTCGATGATATGGAGGCTCCGCCGGTAGTTTGCATCAGAGCCGCCATCCCCGGCTTTATAAACATCATCCCTGATAACAGGGCTCTCATGTATGAAGTCGCAAAGCATGTCATCTCCAAGTGCAAGACAGACGATATCGGTTTTGTAACCGGAATGGATGAACTCGAAGATTCCTTCGAGAGACGCGAGGGCTTCGAGAAGGCCATGCAGGAAGCAGGCTACGATATCCGTGATGACATGGTATTCCATGGCAACTACTGGATCACACAAGGCCCTGAGATGGCTGACTGCTTCATCAAGCCTGACGGCACTCTTCCCGAAGCGATAATCTGCTCTAATGACTATGAGGCGATCGCTCTTTGTAATGAGCTGATCCAGCGCGGATATACGATTCCCGGCGACACCATGATCAGCGGCGTCGACAACACTTACGAAGCGAGAGACCATATTCCGTCCATTACCACGATCGAGATCTCAAACGATACATTCATCGACATAGCCATGAAGACGCTTGAAGATGCGATCAACGGCAAGAAGCAGGATCTCAATATCTATGTTCCCGGCAACCTTATCCTCCGCGAGAGCACAGGCGACCTGGTAGTCGAGAGAGACATCTATAAGTCCCTCTGTCTGCAGAACGTTGCTTCTTCAGTCTCGATGGATGACAGAAGAGAGTTTGTTGTCATAAATGCGCTTTTCGAGGGCGCTCTCACAAAAGAGACTTCCATCCAGGTCACGCTCGACCAGTTCAGGACCATCGACAGCATCAAATCTGTCTACCTCGTTAAGTTCCTTGAAAATGACAGACTCCTCTTAGGTTATTATTCGGAGCAGGGCGAGGATCATATTGAAGATATTAATTTCCCGAATGATATCCTTCTTCCCGAAGGCCTCGAAAACGATGAGCGCGGCACCAGGGTCTATCTGCCGCTCGCATATAAGAACGAAGTATACGGCTATGTGCTGTTTATCTTAGATACGCAGATGGCGAACTTCATCAACTTCAAGATAGAGTACATACTCTCGCAAGCAGGCCAGAATATTAACAAGCTCGAGCTCTACAGCAAGCTCTTCGGTATTGCCGACGTCATGAGCCTTTACATCAAGGATCCTCTTACCGGCACGCTGAACAGAAGAGGCTTTGAGAAGAAGATCTCGGAGCTTTTCGACGATGACGGCAAGCTGATTAAAGAAGCGGCCATCGTTTCCATCGATATGGATGAGCTTAAATACATTAACGATAATTTCGGACACAACGCCGGAGACGAAGCCATCAAAGAGACTGCGAACGCCATCGAGTCTGCGCTCAACACAGGTGAGTTTGTCGCAAGGATGGGCGGAGATGAGTTCGCTGCAGTCATTATCCTGACCGATCCCATCAGGCTCGGCAAATTCATCAGGACGGTACGCAACAATATCCGCGAGTTCAATATGGCCGGCAAGTATCCGTTCGAGTTAAGCTCTAGTATCGGCACGTGTGAGCTCACAGACTGGCACGGTGTCACCGACTGCATGAAGAAGGCCGACAAGGCCATGTACCTCGAGAAAAAGGCTAAGAAAAAGAACAGATAATCTCATGACAGACATTCATGAAGAATATGCCGGGCTTGTTAAGAAAGCCAAGGACGGCGATGAAAGCGCATTTGGCGAGATATACGAGAAGTCATCAAGGCTCGTATATACGACATGCTATGGTGTCCTGCAGAACAAGGAAGACGCCGAGGACGCTGCCCAGGAGACCTACATCTCACTCTACAATCATATAGATACGATCAAAGAAGACATGACGCTGGTCTCATGGCTCAGCAGGACTGCGTATAACAAAGCTGTTGATATTAAGAAAGTGAAGAAGTCCGGCGTCTCTTACGAAGATGCTCTTGCTGCTGATGAGATAGCCGAATACGATGACGATCTCGACTCGCTTCCCGAGACCCTTGTGACCGAACAGGACAACAGGAAAATCATAAAGGACATTATCAAAAACAAGCTCTCAGATGACCAGTATGAGACAGTGCTTTTGTACTATTACAATGAACTGCCGGTATCCGAGATCGCCGAGCTGATGCATTGCCCTGAAGGCACCGTAAAGACCAGACTCAAGACCTGCAGGTCAAAGATCAAGTCTGGCATCGAATCCTATGAGAAGCTTCACGGCGCCAAGCTCGCAGAAGCAGCTGCCGTTCCTTTCCTTACGAGGTTCTTTGCCGAATGTTCCAAGGAACTTACGATCCCTGCTATCAAGCCGTTTCCTTTTGAGATCGCATCCGGCCGCGCGGTTGCTTCCGGAGCCTCCGGAGCTGCCAAGACCGGCGCGAAGGTTTCATTCCTGTCATCTCCTGCTGCAAAGGCCGGCATCGCAGCTATCGCGATAGCTGCTTTGGTAGTGCCGGCGGTTTTCGCTGTTAAGAATATCAAGGAGACTCTCGACAACAAGCCATCGGGAAATATTAATGCATATGCCCGATCCGGAGAGGGTGGAGAGACGGAGGAGACTTCCACAACTACAGACACTGAGCCTTCAGAGACTGCAGGCGATGACGGAGCAGTAGTGACGGTAAGCAGCGAGACCATTTCTGACGATCCGGTCCCTGCTGATCCAATGGTTGAGATCCCGCTCGACCAGGTCGCTGAGTTTGACCAGCTCCAGATGTTTGTCGACCGCTGGCGTTGTTTGAAGTACGACTGCGAGCACCCGGGCGGAAGCAGCTGGAACGGTTTTGTTTACTCGGTAATGAACGGCAAGGGCAGACCGCTTATTAATTTTGCGTATTACTTCAAAGATTCTAACTATGATTACGAACTCGGCGCCGAGATACTTGATGAGGATCTGATGGGCTATTATAACGAAGGTTATGTCAACGGCCGCATAGAGGAAGAGCATCTGTATTGGGTAGAGGAGAACATCCTGAACATCTCTACTGCAAATATGGTCAGCATCAACAGCGAAGTCAGCAAAGTATCAGACTGGACGATATCGCCCGAGTATATTTACGAAGGATATCTATACCATAACTGGGACGAGAATACCAACGCGAACGATCTGACACACGAGATCGTAAAGGCCCAGTATGACGGCACTTATTACTATTTCACAGATCACATGAAAAACTATCGTGACGGCGAGCTTATGTCAGAGTGCGACATCTACTACAAGATGCAGCTGAAGTTCATTGACGGCTACTATTATTGGTCTTTGATAAGCTGCAGCGATACTAATTAAATCCGGCCGCCAATAATATGTTCTCAAGCCCTGTTTTGTGCAGGGCTTTTGTCATGTATGTTTTTGGCAACTTATGCAGGCCATGCGGCAACTCATGTTCAAGCGTATTGTCTTCATCTATCCCCACTGATATCGTCTGGCTGAAAGGATTTGAGAAGGGAGCAAAAACATGATCAATTGCAAAGAAGTCAGCAAGTCATTCGGTGAACACAAGGTCTTAGATAAAGTCAGCTTTGATGTACCGGAGGGAGTCATCGTAGGACTTTTGGGACCGTCGGGAGCAGGTAAGACGACGCTCATTAATATCCTTACCGGTCAGTTAACTTTTGATGCGGGAGAGGTGAGCGTTATGAATAAAGACGTTAACAAACTCAAGGGAGCAGATAAAGACAAGTTCGGCATCATGATGGACCGTTTCGGACTTTATGAGAGATTCACTTGCGCAGAGAACCTTGCGGTGTTCGCAGACGTTTACGGAATTAATAAGAGCAATATCAAAGAATCACTTGCATCGGTCGGGTTGGAAGATGCTGCGAAAACCAAAGCGGCTGACCTCTCAAAGGGCATGAGAGCGAGATTGCTCCTTGCCAGAGCGCTCCTTCATGACCCGAAGATAATCTTCCTCGATGAGCCCACAAGCGGTCTTGATCCCAAGTCGGTGAAGGGCATCCACGAGATCATTCAGAACAAGAAAAAAGAAGGCTGCACGATATTCCTTACCACTCACAACATGGATGAGGCCACGAAGCTTTGCGATGATGTGATGCTTCTTAACGAAGGAAATATTGTTGAAAGAGGCAGACCGTCTGATCTCTGCCGTAAATACAACAAAGACAAGAAGATAAAAGTAACAATGAAAGACGGCAGCGATGGGGAATATAAGCAGAATGCGGATGCCGCTGATAAGATCGCAGAATTGATCAGGCAGGGCAGTCTCGAGACGATCCACTCGGAGGAGCCGACGCTCGAGACGATCTTCCTGGAGCTCACAGGAAAGAAACTGGAGGAGGACTGAAGAAATGCAGAAGATACTGGTTATATTCAAAAAGCAGTTAAGAGACACTTTCAAGAATAAGACGATATTGATCCAGTTCGTTATGTTCCCGGTGCTCACTCTCATTATGGAAAATTGTATTAAGATCAATGACATGCCGGAGAATTTCTTTACAAAGCTTTTCGCAGTAATGTACATTGGCATGGCGCCTCTGACATCAGCCGCTGCGATAATTGCAGAAGAGAAAGAGAAGAATACACTCAGAGTTCTTATGCATGCGAACGTCAGACCGTGGCAGTATCTGATAGGTACTGGCGCATACATCTGGACGATCTGCATGATCGGCGCTGCGGTTATGTCCACCGGCTTGCCGTCAGAAGAAAGACTCTTTTTCCTGCCTGTCATGGCTATAGGATTTGTTATCTCGATCATCGCAGGTGCCTGCATCGGAATCTTCTCTAAGAACCAGATGATGGCTACATCAGTCGTTATGCCGGTCATGATGATACTGTCATTCGTACCTATGCTCGCGATGTTTAATGATATAATCAAAAAAGGTGCAGTGGTATTCTATACGCAGCAATTAAGGAACATTTTTGATGAGATGAGCTGGAGCGCAATAGGCACGAAGAGCATAGTGATTATCTGCGCAAACGCACTGGTCTTCGCGGTTCTTTTCGCAGTCCTGTATCGCAAAAAAGGTTTGGAATAAATGAAGATAGAGATCGACATCGACGGCAAATACAAAGATCTCGGCGTAAAAGTCACGGCGCCTAACATGATGCCTGAAGTTGAGAAGATCGTGTCGCTCATGCGCATGGTCGATATGCAGATCGCCGTGAAAAAAGGTGAGGAGACGGTGCTCCTTGATGCCAACCGCATCCTCTATATCGAGGCTGTCGAACGCAATACTTTCGTATATACAACAGAAGATGTCTACGAGTCAGATTTTAAGCTCTATGAATTCGAGCAGCAGCTGTCTGAGCGTGATTTCATTAGAGTAAGTAAACAAGGGCTCTTGAACTTAAAGCAGGTCAAGAGCCTCAGGGCTGATATCAATCGCAAGATAAGAGTCACCCTGCAGAACGGCGAGCAGATCATCGTCTCGCGCATGTACGCCGACGAACTTCGCAAACGGTTAGGAGTTAAATAATGGAAGACAATAAGACTATCTTTAATTATATAGGCGAGCTCTTTGCCACATACGGCATCATCATGCTGATATTCGTTATCCTGAATCTTACGCTCGGCGACATCGCGAAGGGCTTCACGTCGTTCTTTGAGTACGGCAGCGGAAGTTTTTCCACTAATACGATGCTCCAGCTTTTCCTGCTTTCTGTGATCATATGCATAGCACGCAATCTTTTCCTTACTGACAAGTGGATCAAATCGATGTCCATCGTAGTCAGGAATTTGGCTTTCTTTATCACGGTTACTATCACCATCATCGCATTCATTATTCTGTTTGCATGGTTCCCGGTAGATCTGTGGCCTGCCTGGATAGGCTTCATCGTATCGTTCGCGGTCTGCTCTGTTATAGGAGTCCTCGTAAGCAAGCTTAAAGAGCGCGCGGATAACAAGAAAATGGCTCAGGCTTTAGAGAGATTCAAAAGCGAAGAAGAGACAAAATAAGTATTGACAAACAAAGCGTGCGGGAATAATATAAACACGATTATATAATCACGTTTATATTATGAGGTGATGTTTATGGCACGCAAAGTCACGATATCCAGAGAAGTAATTCTTGAAGCGGCGCTTAAGATGCTGATCAGGGACGGATATTCATCCGTCAATGTTAAGACGCTAGCTTCAGAGATCGGGTGCTCGACACAGCCGATAGTATGGCATTTCGAGAATATGGAAGGCCTAAGGCTGGCACTGTCGGAATATGCTTTCGCGTATGCTGCCAAGAAGGCTGCTTCGAACTTCGACGACAAGCTCGAGAGCTTTGAATTCCTTGGCAGGTCTTACGTGAAGATGGCACTAAAGGAGCCGAACCTTTTCAAGTTCCTGTATCTCGGTGAGAGTCCGATGGGCAGACCCTACAATCTCAAAGACATCGGCAGGGCGAAGAATAAGGAAATGATCTCGATGATATCCTCGCAGAACGGCCTTAACGAAGAGCAGGTGGTGCGTTTTGTCAGGAACACCATCATCTATTCGCACGGCATCGCTACGATGCTCGCTACGGGCGTCCTTAAGGGTACCGAGAAAGAGATGATGACCATGATCAACGATGCGGCCGATGCATTCATCCTCAAGGAAGGGATAGATCCCGACAAGATGACAAAGAAGGAGAAAAAGAAATGATATCAATAATAGGTGCAGTGCTGCTCTTGCTTGCAGCAGTGATGGAAGTCCTGCTTATCTGCGGAGTGCCTTTGGGCGAATTTACGATGGGCGGAAAGCATAAGGTCCTGCCGCTTCCTTACAGGGGACTTGCGGCCTGGTCGATCGTCTTGCAGCTCTTTGCAGCTGCGATGATCCTTCAGGGCGGCGGACACATGAACATGTGGTTCTCTAATGGAGTTACGAAGATAATCTGCTTCTGCTTTGCAGGATTCTTCGTGCTCAACACATTCTTGAATCTGATCTCGTCCAGCAAGAAGGAGAAGATAGCCATGACGCCGCTTGCGGCGATCGAAGCCGTGTGCTTCTTTGTGACCGCTTTCGCAATGTGAAATAAAAAAGGCTGCCTCATATGAGACAGCCTTTATAGTTTGCGTATGTTTCTTACTCTGCGATGTACTCGCTGTATTCTTTCTTGATGATGTCCCAGTCGAGATCGAATCTGGACATGTGCTTCGCGAAAGCAGCTTCAGCGGCATCCTTGTCGTGCTTTGCGATCGCGTCGGCGATTGCCTTGTGATCGGATACGAGCTTCTGGTCCTTGATGGTCTTGAGTGACAAAGATCTTACGCGGTCGAAGTGAAGGCTCATGAGGCCTACCATGTAGAAGCACTGCATCTTGTTGCATGCGACGTAGATGTTCTTGTGGAATTCGTTGTCGAGGTCTAAGAACTTCGGCGGGTCGTTCTCGAGATAGAACTGCTGGAGCTTGATGTTTGCGTAGAGCTTCTGGATGTCTTCTTCGGTAGCGACGTCGCAGGCTTCTTTGATGAGAGCAGTCTCGACAGCGATACGGAGGAAGCGTGATTCCTTGATGAGCTCATAGTCGATCAATGAAACGCTGCAGCCCTTCTGGGGAAGGATGTTGACGATCTTGGACTTGGACAGTTCGAGGAATGCCTCGTGAACGGGCGTTCTTGAGATTCCGAGCTGGGTTGCGATCTCCTGCTCGCCGATAAGGCTGCCGGGCTTGATCTCCATATTGATGATGTTGTCTTTCACGATTCGGAAAGCATATTCGCGGTTAGGTTCAAAAGTCTGCTTTGGCGTAATGATCATTATAGATATCCCCTTTAATCGAAATCTATAAAAAAGTTAACATAAAAGATAATTTATGTCTATTACTGACATACTAATTAGCAACTGCTTCGTGAAGAGTTTTTCTGACTGCGCCGGTCTCCTTGATGAGCTTATCGAGATAGCTCTCGATCGCAGGGACTAAGCCGGACTTATTAAGGTCTGATCCGAACACGGTCTCATTCGCAAGGATGGAAGTGAGCTTACCCTTAACGCTCTCTGTCATGCCGAAGGCGATACCCTCTTTCTCAAGTTCGTTCCTGAAGAAATCAGCCAGAGGATCCGGGCTCAATTCGAAAGCATTTCCGTTGTCGTCTACCGCGAGAAGATATCTGAGCCATCCTGCGATAACGAGCGGGATGAGCTTTAACGAAGGGATCTTTTCGGGCGCATCATTAACATAAGAATTGATCGTGATGCCGTATCTGATAGGAAGCTTTTGGCTCGTGTCAGTAGCGATCCTTTGAGGCGTGTCAGGGAGGAACGGATTAGGGAATCTCTCTTCCAGGACTTCCTTGAGGAATGCCTCGGGATTAAGTATCTTCGGGTCGCAGACTACAGGCAGACACTCGTTGTAGCCCATGCGTGTAACGAGCGTCTTCAAGTCTTCGTCATTCATCTCGTCTGAGATCTTTGTAAAGCCCAGAAGGCAGCCAAAAATCGCGAGTGCGGTGTGGAGCGGATTAAGGCATGCAGTGACCTTCATTCTCTCAGCCTTGTCGACCGTGTCTCTGTCTGTCAGGATCACGCCGCCCTTAGCGAGGTCTGGCCTGCCGTTAGGGAAGAGGTCTTCGACAACGAGGTATTCGGGCACTTCCGCGTTAACGAAAGGCGCAGCGTAAACACCGTTTGTCGTCTTGACGCTCTTGAGATTATCGATGCCGAGGAAAGTGAGCCTGTTTAAGATCTCATCCGAAGGTCTGGGAGTGATCTTGTCGATCATGGTCCAGGGGAATGCGACGAGGGAAGGATCGTTCGCGTAATCTCTTAAGCCGGGATCTGCCAGGCCGCCTTCAACCCATGCATCTATTATCTCTAATACTGACTTCTTAAGGATGTCACCGTTGTGGCTGCAGTTGTCCATGCTGACCAGTGCCAGAGGGAACCTGCCGGCTTTGTATCTCTCGTTAAGGACTGATGCGATAAATCCCATGCAGGTAACGGGATGCGAAGGCCCTTTCTCCATGTCTTCTTTAGCCTGCGCGAAAAGCTTACCGTCAGCATCTCTCAACGCGTATCCCTTCTCGGTGATCGTAAAAGAGATCATCTGAAGGGAAGGGTTTGTGACTATCTCGTTTAATCTTCTGATGTTGTCTTCGTTATCGTAATTTGCGGGAACGGCTTCAGTGATGTTGCCGATGATCTCGTAGCCCGTGTTGCCGTCGGACTTGAGGTCGCAGATGATCGTAAGATTATCGAAGGGCTTATAGATCTTCTCGAAATTCTCATAATCCATCGTGCCGCATACGATGATGCCCGTATCGGTGAGCCCCTGATTAAGGAGCCTCTGGTTGATCCTTGCGATGAAAGCCCTGAAGATATTGCCTCCGCCGACGTGAAGCCATGCCGGGCTGGCTGTCGTGTTCCCGATGACTTTATCGATATCGTACTTGGGCAAAGCTACATTGATAGAATCCCAGAATTCGGTGTTCTTAAGATTGGCTTTAGAAAGATCCATACTGCGTTCCTTTCTTCGAGTGCTTCTCTCATTTCAGACAAAACCGATAACCTTATAAGGATCTATAAGATTATCGGTTTTGCGGGAGGAGTGCTCTATGAAATATAATTATTTACTAAGTTTAGTAACGGCTTCCCATAAACCGTTGATGTACGTCGCACCCAGCGCCCTGTCGTAAAGACCATAGCCGGGCCTTCCTTCTTCACCCCATATCATGCGGCCGTGATCGGGACGGATATATCCGTCGAATCCGTTATCGTAAAGCGCCTTGACTATCGCGAGCATATCGAGGTCGCCTTCAGAGGACAGGTGCGCGGACTCATGGAAATCCGTCTCGGACTCGTGCTTAACGTTCCTTAAGTGCACGAAATGAACCTTGCCTTTTGAAGTGAATGTTTTCGCGATATCAACAACATCATTATGAATGCCTGCGCCGAGACTGCCTGTGCAGAGCGTAAGACCATTGCGCTTTGAAGTGTTGAGATTAAGATACTTCTCGATCGACTCCTTGCTGTTAACCACCTTGGGCAGGTTGAAAAGCGGGAACGGAGGATCATCCGGATGCACCGCGAAATTAATATCGAGTTCCTCGGCTTCAGGAATGACTGCATCGAGGAAATACTTAATGTTCTTAAAATACTCTTCAGAGGAAACATTCTGATAGAACTTGATGTCTTCAGCCATCTGACCGAATCTCTCAGGCTCCCATCCGGGAAGGCTGAAGTTATTAGAACCGCCGATCATGGAAGAGGTGATAGCTTCAAGGGTGAGCTTGGTTGCTTTTTCATGACTGTAAGCCATAGCGGTACTGCCGTCAGAAAGAAGCTGGGCAAGATTGCTCCTGTACCAGTCCATAACAGGCATGAAATTATAACAGATGCACTTAACTCCGGCAGATGCAAGATTCTTCATCGAGGCAATGTAATTGTCGATGAGCATATCTCTTGAAGGGAGGCCCTTCTTGATGTCTTCGTGGATATTAAGGCTCTCGATGACTTCCATCTCGAGTCCGTAAGAATTGACTTCGTCCTTGACCAGATTGATCTCATCCATTGTCCAGATATCGCCTACGGGAATTCTGGTAAGATGAGTAGCGACTCCGCTAACGCCGGGAACCTGCTTAATGTGCTTCAGCGATACACTGTCATCGCCGTATGGAAACCACCTTAACACCAATTTCATATGAATTATTACCTTTGAATCAAAGTCTGAAAGAGAATCCCGAGCCATACTGAGTCTCATTCTGTAAACTAGTATACTAGTAGGCTTGAAGGCTGTCAATAGATTATGACATATTGAAATGTTAACTCTATTCAAATATCAGAAAAACCCCTCAAACTATAGCAAAATGGGGGATAAGTTATGAATCCGCGGGCTCATTTAATGCATTTTTATGCATATAAATGGTTAAGTGTTGTTTTAGCCCGGCTGACTTTTTTAAGCAGATCAGTTTTCTTCTGATCCTTCAACGTCTTCCGTTTCTTCTTCCTGTTTCTTTACGGACTTTGGTTTAAACAGTCTGAAGATGACAGGGATAAGTGCGACAAAACCGAACAGCTTTATTACTTCGCCCAAAGACGCGAAATATACAGCCCAGACATCGTACTGTTCTTCGGTAACGCCTGTCAGGTTGGTGCAGGTTTTCATGCCCGTATAAAGGAGAAGACCTACGAGTATGAGACATACTGAGATAACCGTTGTCTTCATTGGAATGGTCTCATATTTCTCGGGATTGAGTTTTTTAACGCTTAAAAAGATACCGATAAAGATGAAGACGGCAGCGGCGATACCTAATCCCAGCTGAATGTAGTTTAGATAAGATTCAGGCATAATCTTCTTCCTCGTTTATTGTATCGGTGCCGTTATCTTCTGATGTATCATCTGTTTTTTCCTCAGATATATCTTCTTCGGAATCATCATCGATAAAATCTTCGTTCAGTTCAGGTTCTGATTCTTTTTCTTCGCGGGCTTTCTCAACTCTTACAGCTGCGGCAAAAGCCTTCTCGGTGATCATCTGAACAAGATAAGTTGCAGCAACCGGTGTAATAAGTGCGGCAGGAGGGAAAACGATGCTGATGCCTAATGCGATTATCTCGATAAACCAGATAAGGAAAAACTTCGGAAAGAAAATCATGCAAAGCGTGAAGCTGTTAGTGATCGTGCCTTTGATACCGTTTCTGAATCTCGACAGAAGAGGATATACGAAGGGGAGGGAGAATATGACCGGTATCACCGGAATAAAAGCAACGAGAGTATACCAGGCCGGAAGCTTTATGCCGTTAAGACCGTTAAGCGCAAAGTAGATATTAAATCCTGCGGCTGCGCTGTAAGCAGTATAAAGAATATGAATGATAATTCCGTTCTTGAGATTATCTTTCAAAGAGTGCATGAAGTCTTTTGAGATCGTGGTGCTCTTCTTTTTGTATTTACGGTATACGGTGTAGTAAAGAGCAGAGCATGACGCACCGATTGTCACGACAGGAATGCAGAACGCCAGGAACAGACAGGAAATGATTACCACATTTCCTATTGATTCAGCGAGCTTATAGAGCCAGCTCGATGTCATTCTGTCAAATGAACTCTTCATCTGATCTCCTCTCCTTGTAGTGTCAGTATAATGAAATGAACAACGAGTTGTCAACTAGTATGCAAGACGAAAATTTGTGTTATACTTACAGTACTTGCGGAAAGATCCGTTAGTGATATAAGTAAGTATATTCAGTGTTTATATAAGAAGGGCGGTAAAGGAAATGTCTGCAACTAAGCTTCTCGGCATCTATTCAGACGGAATGGTTTTCCAGAGAAATAAGGAAATAATAATCGAAGGTACGGAAAGTGTTTTGCCCGAGGTCAAGGTAACTTTCGCCGACACCGTTAAGACTGCAGCGGTTGAGAACGGCAAGTTCAAGGCCGTCCTTCCTCCCTATGACGTTATGCGCGGTGAGACACTTAAAGTGGAAGGCTCCGATACCATCGAAGTTACCGATGTCTGTGTCGGCGATGTGTTTATGCTCGCAGGCCAGTCGAATATGGAGCTTCCTGTAGTAAGAACAGTAGATCTTAATAAAGACGAGATCGAAGCTAAAGACTATCCTGAAGTAAGACAGTTCCAGCTGGTTCCCGATTATGAACTCCCGTTAAAGGGTGAAGAGTCGATATGCGCCTTTCCCGACGGCAAATGGATCAAAGCAACCGGTGAAGACAAGTATGATTTCAGCGCCATCGGTTTTTATGCAGCGAAAAGAATATATGAGAAGACAGGTGTGCCTATCGGTCTTATCCTTAACGCGCAGGGCGGCGCTACTATCGAAGCCTACATGTCTGAAGAAGATAACGAAGCTGCCGGTACTAAGGAAGATGACATCGCTCCTTTCAGAGGCAAGGGCGCCATCAAGGATTACCTTGCAAGATGTGAGCAGAACACGATTACGTGGCGCGGCAATACAGTGGTAAAGGATTTTGATCTCGAGGCAGCTCTGGCTGATGCAAAAGATGTCGAACTTCCCGGAATAGTTGTTACCGGTTTCTCGGGAAGCATCTGGTTCGTAAAAGAGTTCGAGCTTGATACTGTTCCGGAAGGGCAGTGCCTGCTGAAGTTAGGTGATCTTATCGATGCTGATGTCACTTACGTAAACGGTGTTGAAGTAGGACGCACCGAGTATCAGTACCCGCCACGGAAATATTATTTCGACGGATCGATACTTAAGACAGGCAAGAATATTATCAGCACGAGACTCATCATAGAATTAGGCAAGGGAGGATTTGTTCCCGGACATCCTTATTACCTTGAGACTGAGTTCGGTAAGATTGATCTTACCGGAACATGGAAGATGGTACCCGAGAAGAAGCTGGATGATTTTGTTCCCGGCAAGCTTGCTCAGATGATACCGCTTACGCTTTATTATGCGGCACTTATTCCTCTTCGGAATTTTGCAGTCTCCCAGATCTGGTGGTGCCAGGGCGAGTCTAATTCCGGTGAGCCTGAAGGATACGATAAGAAGATGATCCTCATGTTTAAGAAGATGAGAGAGATGTATGGTGATGTTCCCGCGATCATTATCAAGATCGCTGATTACATCAATCCGCTGACATTTGAGACTGAGGTTCCCGAAGGCTGGAGAGAAGTACAAAGACTGCAGGATGAAGCACCGAACTACATAGATAATGTAAAAGTAGTGAGTAGTCCGTGCCCGGATCCGATACATGAACTTCATCCGCAGAACAAGAGCGGAATCGGAGCAGATGTTGCAAAAGCATCGCTGGAATTCTGATAAATATATATACATTAAAACAGCATAAAAAGCGTCTCAAAAACATCAGTTTTGGGACGCTGATTTTTTGTACTAAGAGTCCTTGTTACAGACCGAATAAATCTATTGACATATCACAAATGTGGTGATAATCTCATAACAAGCCAACTAACATACAAGTATACAAGTACGGTTACGAGTAAGAATTTTAGTTGACAAGAACGCAAGAGGGATATCTGAAGATGAGCAAGAAAAAAGAGAATCAGGAACAGATTCAGCAGGAACTTCAGGAAGAAATCCTGGAAGAGGTTCAGGATGAAGCGGTAGCTGAATGGTCTCCCAAGCAGATAACCAGGCGCAAGAGAGCGTTGAAGGATTTCCGTGTCAACTGGCAGCTTTATCTTATGGTCATTGTGCCTGTGATATATTATGTGATCTTCAGATACGTTCCGATGTTCGGTAATATCCTTGCTTTCCGTAAGTACAATTCTGGCGGAAGCATCTTCGGTACGGGCCCTCTGACTCTTAAGTACTTTAAGCAGTTCATTACTTCCAAGCCTTTCTGGCAGGCATTTTCAAATACTCTTATCCTTAACGGTCTCTATCTGATAGTCAGATTCCCGTTAACACTTATTTTCGCTTTGCTCATAAACGAGATCAGAAATCTTCATTGGAAGAAATTCGTACAGACCGTATCTTATCTTCCTCACTTCATCTCAATGGTTATCGTATGCGGCATGATCAAGGAACTCTTATCAACATCAGGTCCTATCAATGCATTGATCGCCAGCTGGGGCGGAGAGAAGATCCCCTTCATCTCACTTGCTCAATGGTTCAGAACGATCTTTGTTACATCCGGCGTATGGCAGAGCTTAGGATGGGGAACGATACTTTACCTCGCAGCTATGACCGGAATTAATCCTTCTCTTTATGAAGCAGCAACTGTTGACGGTGCTTCACATTTCCAGAAGGTTATCCACGTTACGATCCCCTGCATCCTTCCTACTATCGCTACGCTCCTTATCCTTGATATCGGCGGACTTGTAGGTTCAGGCGGTGCATTCGAGAAGGTATATCTCCTTGGCAATCCTATGACAGCAGAGACATCCGAGATCGTATCGACATACGTATACAAGATGGGTGTTGAGTCCGGAAACATGAACTTCGCTACTGCAGTAGGACTATTCGAAGGACTAATTAACCTGATCCTTCTGACATGCGCAAATGTGGTATCGCGTAAAGTCGCGAAGACGAGTCTTTGGTAAGGAGGTGCTGATATGAGTAATCTTGAAAAATCAACACCTGAGTTCAAAGTGGAAGAGATCCATATTCATAACCGCAAGAACAAGATCAAGGAATCCACAGGATATAAGGTTTTCACAGTAGTAAATACGATCATCATGATACTGATAGCGTTCGCTACCCTCTATCCGTTCCTTTATCTGGTATCGCAGTCTTTCTCATCAAAGGAAGCGATCATTGCAGGTCACACGAGTCTTATTCCGAAAGGCTTCAATATTGATACATACATCTACGTAATAAAGGGACAACATAATAATTATGAGTTCCTGAGGTATTACGGCAACACGATCCTTTATACGGTAATAGGTACTGTATTATCGCTTTTCTTCTCGTGTATGCTTGCATACCCGCTCTCGAAAAATAAGCTTAAGATCAACAGGTTCCTGTCTCCGTTCGTTATCTTTACGATGTATTTCGGCGGCGGTCTTATCGCAAACTACGTCTTGATCTTAAAGCTCGAACTCAAGGATACGATGTGGGGATTCATTCTCCCGATGCTCATCAGCACATACTACGTAATCCTCATGAGATCGTTCTTTATGAACATCCCGAAAGATCTCGAAGAAGCAGGTGAGATTGACGGTCTTAACAAGTTTGGTGTCTTCTGGCATATCGCAAGACCTTTGTCCACACCTATCATTGCGACAATGACTTTGTTCTACGCGGTTATGTATTGGAACAACTGGTTCAACGCAAAGCTCTATCTCCAGGATAAGAAGAAGTGGCCTGTAGCTTACTACCTGCAGACGATCATCAGAGGTGGTGGGGGTGCGTCAGATCCCGATGCGGAACAAATGTCAGCAAACATCAAATCCTGTGCGATGGTACTTACGGTATTACCGATCATCTGTGTATATCCGTTCATTCAGAGATATTACGTCCAGGGCATGATGCTCGGCGGCGTAAAAGAGTAATCAGATTTGTGCTTTAGGGGTAACCCACGGCAATAGAAAAATGAAAAAGAAAGGAACAAGTTATGAAGACGACAACACTTAAAAAGTTATCATGTATCGGTCTTGCTGTCTCAATGCTTTCCGGCTTTGTTGCATGCAACAAGAACACGGAAGAGGAGACCTCCTCTGAAGCTACAACGATCCCGGATCAGATCGAGACAACTGAGGATCCGGATGCAAACTTGCCTTATACTTATGGTTTAGGTAAGACATTCCATGCGGATCAGCCCGTTACTTACACCATGTTCTTCAGTGATGCATCCTGGTATCCGATGGTAGACACATGGAAGACGGAGGGCATTTTCAAGGAAATCGAAAACAGAACCAACGTAACTCTTGACATCAAGTCTTACGACAGCGGCGACTACATGGACAATATCACTCTCGATATCAATGCAGGAAATGCTGCTTACATTATTCCGAAGATCTACGATGATTCCGCTTTCGTTGACGGCGGCGCTATCGTTCCTATCTCCGACTATGTTGATAAGATGCCTTATTACACAGACTTCTATAATACTTACAATCTTGCTGACGACATCAAGACGATCACAAGAGCTAACGGTAAGTACTATAAGCTCCCCGGCATGAAGGAAGCTAACCTCATCAACTATTCTTTCGTTATCAGAAAGGATATCTGGGATGCAGCAGGTGTTGATGTTGTTGAGCTTCAGAAGGACTGGGACTGGGCTGAATTCCTCGATGCTCTCCAGAAGGTTAAGAAGTACATGGTAGCTCAGGGTATGTGCTCTGAGAGCGACTACATCTGGTCTGACCTCTGGTGCGGTAACGAATCCGGCCAGGGCAGCGGAGGAAACCTCCTCGGCGTTATGGGTTCTACTTATGAAGTAAATGCAGGATGGAACATCGGAAACGGTATGAGATATGACCAGGCTTCCGACAAGTATATCTTCTCACCCACGACAGACAACTTTAAGCAGTTTGTAACAACAGCTAACAGCTTCGTAGCTGCAGGAATCCTCGATCCCGAGACATTCACACAGGACGATGCTACGGCAACAGCTAAGTACTACAGCGGCAAGACAGCTATCATGTCTATCAACCAGGGCCAGTGGGCTAACTACGAAGAGAACATGACAGCACAGCTCGGTGCAGGCAACTTTGAGAACTATGTAATCACGATCCCTGTAGGAACAACAAACAACTCTACAGTTGCTCCTGAGAGACTTGAGAACGGCGTTATGATCTCACAGAAGGCTCTTGATGAACTCGGCGAAGACGGCTTCATCCAGATGCTCAGATTCGTTGACTGGCTCTTCTATTCTCACGAGGCTTATGATCTCACAAAGTGGGGTATCGAAGGCGTTCATTATGATGTAGTTGACGGTCAGAAGGTTCTTAAGGACGGTTTCTGCTGCGGTGGTTTAGGCTACGGCAACGATGCAGAAGGTTCTATGACAGACATCAGACTCCAGTGGGGTTATGCAGGCGGTAACTTCTGGTACGGCGGCACAGTCGCAGAGATGACAGACAACCTCATTCCTCCTGTAGCAGATTACGTTAACCGTGATGCTGAGTACAGAGACACACCTCCTCTCGCGCCCGGAATCGCTCCGACCGCAGATCAGAACGAGGAGATCAACCTGATCGCTACACCTTTGATCAGTAACGTTAACTCCTGGACGTTGAAGTTCATCACAGGCCAGGAAGACATTAATGCTAAGTGGGATGAGTATGTTAAGTCCTGCGAAGACCTCAATGCACAGGGTCTTGTAGATATCTACGCTCAGCTCTATAAGGGTAAGTAATCAGCCTCGGACTTTTTTAAGCAGTAAAGGGCATTCCGGTGTAAAAGCCGGGATGCCTTTTTAATGCGTTGTTTAATGGGGTGTAACATTGTTACATAAAGGAAAAACTTTTCGCAAATTCCGTTTTTTGCGAATCCATGAAAAAAGACCGTTGGGATTTTAAGAGATTACCGCTGAACCAGCATATCCCTCGCGTTCTTATAGCACACTCTATAGACGATGTCCTTCAAGATGCGCATGTCTGCGGGGAATCTGCCGCGCTCGACTTCGGTGCCGAGGTAATTGCAGAAGATCCTTCGGAAGTATTCGTGTCTTGTGTAAGACAGGAAGCATCTGGAATCGGTGAGCATTCCCATGAAGCAGGGAAGCGGGCTTTGTGCGCAGAGCGACTTGAGGTGGTCTTCCATGCCGAGGAGATTGTCATTAAACCACCATGCTGCGCCGTGCGAGATCTTGCCGGGAACGGTGCCGTCGTTATATGCGCCGCAAAGCGTGTCGATCGCAGTGTTATCAACAGGGTTCAGGGAATAGATGATCATCTTCGGCAAAAGCCCTTCGTTGTTAAGCTTGTCCATGTATCCCGTGAGCGGAGTGACGAAGTCAAAAGAGCCGGTGATAATGTCGCAGCCGCAGTTGATTCCGACGTTTTTAAGCATGACGGAATTGACGTTTCTCTTGCATCCGAAATGAAGCTGCATTGTCCATCCGCGCTTCGCATATTCGCGTGCGAAAAACAGCATCAGGTCAGTCTTGTAAGCCGCGAGTTCTGCCGCACTAAGCTTAGCGTCAGGCGATGCCATTTTCTTCGCGAAAACATCTTCGGAAGCAACATCGGGATCTTCAGAAAACCGGATGTATTCGGTGCCGTGATCTGAGAGCCTGCATCCGTGCGCTTCGAAATGATCGAGCCTTGAGATTAAAGCCTTCTTAAGGTCTTCAACGGAAGCGATCTTCATGCCGGATGCCGATTCGAGTTTTCCTACATAAGAGCAGAATGAATCCTTCTCGATATCGACGATGTTATCTGGCCTGAACGCAGGAAGGACTGCAGTCTCAAAGCCGGAGTCCTTTATCTGTTCGTGATAAATAAGTGAATCACAGGGATCGTCAGTCGTGCATATGAGCTCTACGTTAGACTTTCCCATGATGCTTCTGGCGGACAAAGTGCCTGAATCCAGCATTGCGTTAGTCTTCTCCCAGACGCTTTCCGCATTGAGAGTCGTGAGAGGCTCATCGATGTCGAAATATCTGGCAAGCTCGAGGCAGGTCCAGTGGTAGAGCGGATTGCCGAATGCCGATTCGACGGCCTTTGCCCACATCATGAATTTCTCTTTGTCAGATGCGTCGCCCGTTATGAAGCGCTCGTCGATGCCTGCAGATCTCATGAGACGCCACTTGTAGTGGTCGCCGCCGAGCCAGAGCTCGGTGATGTTTTTGAAGTTTTTATCCTGGGCAATCTCCGAAGATTCGATGTGACAGTGGTAATCTACTATCGGGAGATCTTTGGCATATTCGTTATATAGCTTAAGGGCGGTGTTGTTTTCCAGCAGGAAGTTGTCGTTGATCAGTCTCATGGTCCACCTCTTTTTGTTGCTTCACCCCTATAAAATAACTTATTTTCGCTGTAATCGCAAACGAAAATATGCTAGAATGTTAGTCGTTGTGAGGTGAACATATGACATTCTTCGAAAAGGTTTGTAAGACCGGCATCGTACCGGTAGTTGTATTGGAAAAAACGGAAGACGCAGTACCGCTGGCTAAGGCTTTGCTCAAGGGCGGGATCGACTTCATGGAGATAACTTTCAGGACCTCCTGCGCGGCAGATGCTATAGCTCTCATCAGCAGGGAAGTTCCTGAGATGACCGTTGGCGCAGGCACTGTAATCAACATTGAACAGGCAGCAAAGGCAGTAGAAAGCGGAGCGAAGTTTATCGTGTCGCCCGGCCTTGATGTCGGCGTAGTAGGATGGGCGCAGGGAAACGACATCCCGGTAATCCCCGGATGCGTTACTCCGACTGAGATCATGAAGGCGATAAGCCTGGGGCTTAACGTAGTCAAGTTTTTCCCGGCTGATGTTTTCGGCGGGATCAAAGCCATAAAGGCTTTGTCGGCTCCTTTCGGACAGGTAAAGTTCCTGCCTACGGGCGGCGTATCCGAAGCAAATCTTAAGGAATTCATCGGGAATAAATCTGTAGCAGCAATAGGCGGAAGCTGGGTCTGCAAAAAAGACGACATCGCAAATCACGATTGGGATAAAATAACTGCATTGTCAGAGAATGCGATAAAGATCATTGAGGAGACAAGAGGATGAGCAAATATCTTACTTTCGGTGAATTGATGTTAAGACTTAAGAGCCCGGGAAGAGAGCGTTTCCTGCAGTCTCCTTCGCTTGAGGCTACCTTCGGGGGCGGCGAAGCGAATGTCGCAGTATCGCTCGCAAATTACGGTCTTGATGCAGAGTTCTTATCTGTCATTCCGTCAAATGACATCGGGCAGGCAGCTATCGGAGAGCTCAGAAGATTTAATGTCGGCACGGACAAGATCATCAGAAGCGAAGGCAGGATGGGTATCTACTATCTTGAGACCGGTGCTAACCAGCGTCCGAGCAAGGTCATCTACGACAGAGCATATTCCGCATTCTCGCTTTATAAACCTGAAGGTTACGACTGGGATTCGATCTACGAAGACGTAAAGTGGCTTCATATATCGGGCATCACACCCGCGATCTCCGTAGAGACTAAGGACGCTTCGATCCTTGCCGTCAAGGAAGCGAAAAAGCGCGGCATCACTGTATCTCTCGACCTTAACTACAGAAAGAATCTCTGGAAATACGGCGTTGATGCCAAGGAAGTCATGAAGGAATTAACATCATATTCCGACATCATCATCGCCAATGAAGAGGACTGTCAGAAGTCATTGGGTTTAAAGTGTGAGAGTAATGTCGAAGGCGGAAAGCTTGAGGCAGAAGACTATAAGAGGCTGAGCGCTTCATTGATGGAACAGTATCCTAACGTCAGGAAAGTCGCTATCACTTTAAGAGAATCCAAGAGCGCGGACATCAACTTCTGGGCCGCAGCTCTCAATAACGGTGAAGAGTTTATCGTAAGCCGCAAGTATGAGATGTATGACATCGTAGACCGTGTCGGAGGAGGAGACTCTTTTGCGGGCGGACTCATCTACGGACTTAATGAATTATCAGGCGATAAAGAAGCCCTGGAATTCGCTGTTGCGGCCAGCTGCTTAAAGCACACGGTCGATGGAGATTTTAACAGGGTATGCATCGAAGAAGTCAGAAAACTCGCGGAAGGCGACGGGTCCGGACGAGTCCAGAGATAAGGATTTTCGCGCTTATTTGTCACAGAACCGTATTATTCGATGTGTCAAACAAGATTTACACATCCGTTTTGCCTTGCTAAAATATCCTTTGGGGAAAAAGCGAGGTTGAATGAGCTTTAAGAAAGTAAGGAACTATGCCGTTAAGGTATTAGCGTTATTATCCGTGGCCTGTGTGGCTGCGGGTGTTGTCGGCGCAGGCTTGAAGCCTAACAAGGTCATAGCCGACGATAATCTTTACCCGACTCTCTATGATATGTTCAAGGACAGATCAGGCGATCCTGACGGCTTTATGAGCCAGGAGGATCTGGTCAGAAAAGTCCTCAGCAATTGCAGCGAATTGAATGGTATAGAATATGACTACGGCTCGGCAGAGCACTATCTGGGATGCGACGGATTCGTAAGTCTTGTTTTGAGAATGACGTTCGGGACAGTACATGAGTTTGAGCGCAACAGGACAAAGTACTGGGCAAAATTCGATTACCACGAAGAGCATAAGCAGGCCGGAAGTTACGTCGATAAGTACGGCGTTTACAGACCCGGCGGCACCACTGTCACATGGCTTTACGAGCACTATGTAAACAAGGAAGTCAAGTCGCTAACCAGCCGCAAATATGTTGAAGGCTGGGGCAGCGGCGACTGGGCGGAATACTTAGAGAGCGTCGGCGCACAGCCCGGCGATATCATGTTCTGGGATAACGACAATAAAGATGACTGCTGGAGCCATATCGGTATTTACGCGGGCATCGAAGACGGAACCCCGAAAATGTGGCATGCATCATCAATAGAGGAGAAAGTCTGCAAGCAGAGCCTTTCTTCCATTACCTGTGATGTACAGTATCTTGACTATGTCCTTATCGTTCCCATGACTGATCATCCTGCAAAGGTAGGACTCTTCGTTGATACCGAAGCTGAGAACGAGAATGAATTCTCTTACTCGGTCTACAAGGATCCCGGGTGCACACAGTATCTCGGACGTATCAGCAGCCTCTGCACATTGTCTTCACAGTCTCCTCTGGAGAATATCAAGATATATCCGAACGAAGATAAGAAGTCATTCGATCTGGCCGTATATGTGAAGCGTGACCAGTCGCCATACTCGGAAGGCAATACCGACCAGGAGGTGATCAAGATCAAGATAAGGATCGATCTTGATGATGACGGAATAGCTACACTCAAGTATGCGATCTATATGGCATCCGACATGCGGTATTACAGCGGAGATGAGATATATGACTACGACTATCTGAACGGCGGACAGGTGATACCTTTAGCGGATTTCAGATGATATGACGAGACATCAAAGGGGAGCTTAGAGCTCCCTTTTTGCTGATGCCGGAAGTCTTCGCGTTTAACGGAATATATCACACGAATGTAATTTTGCGCTCGCGGGTTTTTAATATATAATAAGCTGGAATTTATCTGGATTCGTGAGCAGTATTATGTCTGCCCGTCGACGGAAGGAGCGCTTTATGGATTTTTACGCTAAGACCACCGATGAGATGACCAATATGGAGATCAGACACATGAATACCGTCAAGGAACTTGCGGGTGAGTGTCTTGTACTTCTCGAGAATGATGGTGCACTTCCAATAAGAAATCCGGGCAAAACAGCCCTCTTCGGCAACGGCGCAAGACACACGGTAAAAGGCGGCGGCGGATCCGGAGAAGTTAATACCAGGACTAATGTAAATATCTGCGAAGGCCTTGAAGAAGCAGGCTTTGATGTCTCTTCAAAGGGATGGCTCGACAGATATGATGATATCTACAACGCAAAGCTTTCAGACTATCTTGCTGAAGTTGACAGGCTCGCTAAAGAACGCAACACGGCACCTATCAATATCTTCTTTGAGAAGGCATTCGAAGCTCCTGCCATGCCTGAGATCACTGAAGCTGACGTTGCTGAATCCGATACTGATACGGCTATCTTCGTTATCTCGAGAGATTCAACAGAAGGCAGAGACAGAACACCTGCGAAGGGTGATTACTATCTGACAGACGAAGAAGATTCGTTGCTCGATTTTGTTATCCATCATTATGACAAGGTCATCGTGCTGCTTAATGTAGGCGCAGTTATCGATATGTCCAGACTTAAGCACCGCGCAGGCGTAAGCGCTATCCTTCTTGTAGGCCAGATAGGAAGCTTTACCGGCAATATCGTTGCGGACGCCCTTACAGGCAAGATCAATCCTTCCGGTAAGCTCGTTGATACATGGGCAAAGTCTTATGAGGATTATCCGTTCGCAACAGATTTCTCAAGCCAGAACGGCAATACCGATGACGAGTTCTACAAAGAGGGAATCTACGTAGGCTACAGATATTTCGATTCATTCGGTGTCCTTCCTTTGTATCCTTTCGGATACGGCAAATCCTATACGACTTTTAACAACGAGACCATCGATGTTACACAGCAGGGCGCTGACATTAAGGTCACTGTACTTGTCACGAATACGGGTGTCGAGTTTGCGGGCAAGCAGATCATCCAGGTATATTTCTCTGCTCCCGAAGGCTCGATCGACAGACCTTACCAGGAACTTGCAGGATACGCGAAGAGCGGCCTTATAAGACCGGGTGAGAGCCAGATCGTTTCCGTTACTTTCCCGATCGACAATTTCCGCTGCTATGATGATGAGATCCCTGCAACTGTTATCCCTGCAGGCGACTACATCATCAGGGTAGGTACAAGCTCGAGAGAGACTAAGGTCGAGGCAGTTTTGACTGTTCCCGAGACAGTAGTGAAGGATAAGTTCGCAAGGATCCTGGAAGATGACGCGAGATATCTTTTCGAAGATCTCAAAAATCCCGGCACGGGCAGGAACGCACGCAAGGCATTAGACGACTCACAGATCGCAGACTGCTACAGAAAGCTTACTCTCGATCTGTCACGCGTCAGAAGAAGCATCGTCAGATACAGAGGCGTCAGTGAGACTTTTATGAACCAGAGAAGAGACGAAGTCCTCACATTAGGTTCCGTCATCGGACGCAATGCGGGCGTTGGTGAATTCGTTGCTCAGTTCTCACTTGAAGAACTCTCCGAACTTCTCGTAGGCAACTACATCAAGGAAGGTGAGGAAGACGAAGTAGTATCCGCAGCTATGCATGTGCCCGGCGCTGCAGCTGAGACAACATCTCTCTTCGAAGGCAAGAGAAGATTCCCGGTCATGGTATTGGCTGACGGCCCTGCAGGCTTAAGACTCCAGCCTCACTTTAAGGCAACAAAGAACGGAGAGCTTCTCAAGGGCGGGGAGACATTCGGTCTCATCACAAATCCTTTCCCGGAAGACACACCTGAAGATGCAGTCGATTACTATCAGTACTGCACCATGATCCCTACAGCGACATCTCTTGCATGCACTTGGAATACGTCACTTATCGAAAAGCTCGGTAAGCTCGTAGGCGAAGAGATGGATGAATTCGGCGTTAATCTCTGGCTTGCGCCCGGAATGAATATCCACAGAAATCCCTTGTGCGGAAGAAACTTCGAGTACTTCTCGGAAGACCCGCTCGTAACAGGTCTTTGCGCCGCAGCTGAGACAAAGGGTGTACAGTCTGTTGACGGCAAGGGCGTTACGATCAAGCACTTCGCCTGCAACAACCAGGAAGATAACAGAATGTTCAGCAACTCTCACGTTTCCGTAAGAGCTCTGCGCGACATATACCTCAGAGGATTTGAGATCGCCATCAAGACCGAACAGCCGTACGCTCTTATGGCTTCTTACAATCTCCTCAACGGAATCCATACAGCAAATAATTACGAGCTGCTCCAGAACGTTTTAAGAGACGAATGGGACTACGAAGGCGTCGTTATGAGCGACTGGTTCTCTTCTTTCGAAGACACCAGCGTGATCAATATCGACAACAGCAGTAAGAAGTATCCGCCGGCATTCTCGAGGCTCTGCGTTTATGCAGGGTGCGATCTGCAGATGCCGGGCTGCGCGAAGAATGCGCAGGATATCGTTACGGCCGTTTATAACGGCAGGCTTACGCTGAGCGATGTGCAGAACGCTGCCATGAACGTCGTCCGTCTCGCGATCAAGTGCTTGTAATCTTAGGAGTTAAATGAGCGAAGCAACAGATCAGGATAAGATATCCGCGAATAAGGAAGATTTAGATCTCTCGAAAATGACACGCGAAGAAGCCCTTGCATACATGGGGCTTCCTGCTGATGCCGACATAAAGGAGATCGAAGACCGCTTCTGGCAGATGTCCAAGAAGTACAGAGGCAAGGATGACGAGGAGGCGAAGAAGCTCGAAGACGAGATCGCTTCCGTCTATGAGATTGCCAACGGCAGCCGTGACAGAAAACTTGAAGAAGAGAAGGCCAAGGAAAGCGAGCCTAAGATCTTCGGTAAGACAAAGAGCGAGTGGAGTAATTTCTGGGAGTATTCGTGGAAGGGCATCGCTCTCGGAATAGTCGTTGTAGTCTTTGTAGGTTACGTACTCTACAGCGTTTTCTCAAGTACGAGATCGGCATATTCGATCATTGTTTTCGGACACATGAATTTTGATGATACATTCATCCGCCAGTCGATGGAGGAGAAGGGTATCAAGCCTTATATCGGATGGGCAGATATCGTCGTGCCGAATGACGAAGGATTTACTTATTCCGAAGCGGAGAACACGAAGTTCAACGCGATGTTCTATACCGAGCCCTGCGTCCTGATCTCTGACAAAGAATCTTATCCGTATAATTTCACGGTATTCAAAGACATGTCGCCCATCGCGCAGGAGATCTGGGACGGCCTTTCTGACAAGGCAAAAGAAGGAGTTATCCCTATCTATATGTCCGAAAGACAGTCCGTGGAATACCAGAATGAGATCACCATGAGCTCTGACATCTACAATGAAGAAGATATCCTGAATCCTGATCTGTATGATGATGAGCTTATCCTGATCGGATTCATGGTCAAAGATCCTGCGATCTCAGCCAAGCTCGGTGTCGACTGCTGGTGGCATTCCAGAGAGACTAATGTACTTATCGGAGAGTGCTATAACAATACTTCTGATGATAAGGCAGTTCTCGTTATCACCACGCTGCTCAACAAAGCTTTTGAGGATTGATATTCCCTGGGATTTTTAAGCCATTCCCGTTGCTTCGAAAAGCAGCTTTAATTCGCCGTCGTCAAGTGCCCTGAATGAGCCGCAGCCGTCTGGTTCTTCGCTTACCTTTACGCCCGCGAGCTCTATCCTTCGAAGCTCTAATACTTCTTTATCGAAATGAGCAAAGATCCTTCTTACTTCATGAGTCTTACCTTCATGAAGAGTAAGCAGTGCTTTGCCGGTGCCGTTTGCCGAAGCTTCTTTGACCGTCAGTTCCGCAGGTGCGATCTGCTCTGCAAATCCTTTATCCCTGATGGTAAATCCGGAACGTATGGTTCTTATCTCGTCTTCGGTCCAGTCAGTACCTCTGTATGTTGCCAGATAGATCTTGGGGACTTCGTACTTGGGCGACTGGAGGCGGTGTGACAGTTCGCCGTCGTTTGTGATTATGAGAAGACCTGATGTGTGATAGTCGAGCCTTCCGACGGGCGCGAGCTTTTTGGACTTGAGTTCGTTAGGAATGTAGTCTGCGATGCAGGGAAGACGCTTGTCCTCCATTGCGGTAAGTACGCCGTCGGGCTTGTCGAAAAGAAAATACAGCTTGGTCTGGCAGTTTATAGGCTCACCGTTTACTTCCACGGGATCATCTTCATTTACATGCATGGAAGCGTCGTTAACGACTGTGCCGTTAATGCTGACCTTGCCGTGCTGTATCAGTGCGCGGACCTGTGATCTGGTGCCCAGACCGCTGTTTGCGAGTAATCTGTCAAGTCTCATGAGATTATTATAACTTATAGTTTATAATTGAAAGAGTTAAGAAGAGGTCTGTTAATGGAAATAATCAATATCGAACAGGGACATCCTACGGTCCAGCAGGCTATGGTAAAGCTCCAGAACGGCATTTACCGCGCAAGAGCTACAGGTAAGCCTTTAGCTAAGATCGTGCACGGCTACGGGTCTTCGGGCACGGGCGGTGCGATCAAGCAGGCGATAGGATTAGAGCTCCGCAAATATATTTCCCGCCGCCTGATCGTGGCGTATTGCCCGGGCGAGGATTTCGGGCCGTTCTCGGCTTCAGGCCGTGCGATAAGCGCAAAGCATCCGGAAGCTGCCAGAGACCGCGACTGGGGACTTCAGAATGACGGCATCACGGTAATAATGTTCAAATGATTTTATAAAGGTTTGGGATAAAGATATGGCAGATGAGTTTGATATGAAGTGGGAAGCTTTCGAAGCCAAGTGCAAGGGCTGCAATAACTGCGGCTTAAGAGCAGGCTGTACCAATGTCGTTATCTACAGGGGCAGCCGCAAAGCGCCTTTGATGATAATAGGCGAAGCGCCCGGCGAGAACGAGGATATCCAGGGCCTGCCGTTTGTAGGAAGATCGGGCCAGCTTCTGCAGAATCTGTTGGGGAGCTACGGCTTTACGAGCAACGACTATCACATCTGCAACATTGCAAAGTGCCGTCCGCCCCAGAACAGACGTCCTACTCCCGAAGAGATACATGCCTGCAAGCCCCTCCTTGCCGAGCAGTTTATGCTGGTAAGGCCTAAGGTGATACTGCTCTGCGGCTCTACCGCTTACGAGGGTTTCTTCGGTACAAAGCCCGTCATGCATGACGTAAGGGGAGTCTTTATCGAGAAGAACGGCTATTACATCATGACCACTTACCATCCGGCTTATGCTCTACGCA
Organism: Clostridiales bacterium; assembly: GCA_017554745.1. Taxonomy (GTDB): domain Bacteria; phylum Bacillota; class Clostridia; order Saccharofermentanales; family Saccharofermentanaceae; genus Saccharofermentans. The sequence continues at coordinate 146,193 of JAFZHS010000008.1, forward strand.
ACCCGGCCAACAAGATGCCGATCTATGAGGATATGGGCAAAGTCAGACAGAAACTCACAGAGATAGGCGCCATGCCGCCTCTGGAGGCCGTGACGGAATAGTACTTCCCGGCGGCTCCAAAAAGAATTGCCAACTGTATTGATTTTCAGAAATTGCTTTGCTATAATTCCTGAGTTGTAAAAAGCATTGCCGAATTGTGTAACGGTAGCACACCGGTCTCTGACACCGTTTGTCAAGGTTCGAATCCTTGTTCGGCAGCCAAAAGATTAACCGCAGATTGCTTGATAAAGCGTTTGCGGTTTTTTATTTCCAGACAAGAAAAATTGATATTCTCCCCGCAATACTCAGGCAGCTGCTTATTTGTGGTATAAGTAATTATATTTTTCATTGGGGGTATATCTATGCCGCACGTTGTCATTAAGTGTTTTAAAGGACGCACAGAAGAAGTTAAGCAGAAGTGCGTTGATAAGGTAGCTCAGGATGTTGCTGAGCTTATGGGATGCGATCTGTCTTCGGTATCGGTCTCCGTTAAGGAATTCGACAAGGAAGACTGGAAGCCCCAGGTATGGGATAAAGAGATCGCTCCTGAGATGGATTCTCTTTATAAAAAGCCCGGATATACATGTGATTAATAATACTTTTATGTATCTATTTGGTAGGATTAGATTTTTCGTGATGATATAATCCAAACGGTTAACAAATCCTTGAGGGGGAAGTTAGTTATGAAGAAAAAAATCGTGAGTATGATCCTCGCTTGTTCCATGATCATCGGTGTAGCTTCCTGCAAGAAGGCAGATACTACAGATGTCTCTGATTCTTCAGAGTCTTCCGAGATCACCGAGACTACAAAAGACCCGAATTCCATTGTGGGAGAGAACCTTATCAAGAATGGTGATTTCTCTGATCCGGAACTTACATGGGGCACTTATTTCGAGGGCGGAAGCGGTGAGCTTTTTATAAACGACAAACAGGAACTTCAGTTTGACATCCAGAAGCTCGGCAGTGTCAATTGGGCAAACCAGGCCAATTTTGACGGCTTCAGGCTCTATCAGGCATGCGTTTATGAGATGCAGTTTGATGCTTATGCGACTGTTGAGCGTGATGTCGAATACAGGATCCAGATCAACGGAAGCGACTATCATCCGTACAATATCGATACTATCCATGTAACGACTGAAGTACAGCATTTTGACTTCGTCTTTACGATGGAAGAAGAGACCGATCCGGCTCCCCGTCTTTGCTTGAATATCGGCTTCTTTGACGGATATGAGGACATGGGACCGCATTCCGTTATGTTCGATAATTTTGATCTGCAGTGCATTGACGATTCCGCTTATCTTGCAAGCAGCGGAAACGATACTCCCATGATCAACCTTAACCAGATCGGATATCTTCCTGCAGCAGAGAAGGTAGCTGTCCTTAACGGTGATGCCATCGTTGATAAGGCTGCTGTTGTCGACGCGGCAACAGGAAGCACGGTATTCGAGGGCAGTGTCGGCGCAGCTTCACATAACGCTGCTACTGACAGAGACGAAGCGAGATTCGATTTCTCAAGCTTTACAACACCCGGTACATATAAGATCGTAGCTAACGGCATTGAGTCTTATGAGTTTGCGATCGGTGATGATGTTTACGATGAAGCATTCAAAGCGACACTGCGTATGTTCTATATGCAGAGATGCGGTACAGAGCTTACAGAAGAGTATGCGGGCGTTCACGCTCATCCCGAGTGCCACACAGGCGAGGGCAAGATCTATGGTACCGATACTCTTATCGATGTATCAGGCGGCTGGCACGATGCGGGCGACTACGGAAGATATGTTGTTCCGGGAGCAAAGGCTGCAGCTGACTTGATGCTCGCGTACACGCTCTATCCTGATGCATTTGATGACAGCCTCGGAATCCCCGAGTCCAATAACGGTATTCCCGATGTCCTTGACGAAGTTAAGTACGAGCTCGACTGGCTCTTCAAGATGCAGGCTCCCGACGGCGGCGTTTACCACAAGGTAACCTGCGTAGATTTCCCGGGCTTCGTTATGCCTGAGGAAGAGCAGAACCAGCTCTTCGTAACTAAGCAGTCCACAACGGCAACAGCTGATTTTGCGGCAGTCATGTCTATGGCATCTTATGTTTATGAGACCATCGATGCAGACTATGCCGATAAGTGTCTTGCTGCAGCCGTAAAGGCAGCTGAATATCTTGATGAGCATCCCGACTGCGAAGGCGCCAAGAACCCGATGGGAATCAAGACAGGTGAATATCCTGACGATAACGATATCGATGAGAGGCTCTGGGCTTATGCCGAGCTCTTCAAGGCTACAGGCAATTCAATGTACGATGACAAGTTCTGCGAGCTCATGGGCTCAGGAATCCCTTGTGCCGCAGATCTCGGCTGGCAGGGTGTAGGCGCATATGCTGGCTATGCTTATCTGTCTTCCGCTCCTACAGGCAAAGAATATGATGCAGTCCTCAAGAGCTTTACCGGCGGTATCGATGCAGTAGAAAAAGCAGCTGCAACAGATGCTTACAATTCATCGCTTACCACTTATCCTTGGGGCAGCAACATGTCCATTGCAAACAACGCTATGTACCTGCTTCTCTACGATAATCTCAAGGGCGGCAAAGACGGTGACGCGGTAGCAAGAGAACAGCTCAACTACCTGCTCGGCACAAACGGCACAGGCTTCTGCTTCCTCTCCGGATTTGGTACGGTATCTCCTACAAGACCTCACCACAGACCTTCACAGGCAACAGGCGTACCTGTTCCCGGCATGGTCGCAGGCGGTCCTGACGAGAGCCTCGAAGATCCGTATGCAGAGAATGTCCTTACCGGTACTGCTCCCGCTCTCTGTTATGCAGACAGCGACCAGGCTTACTCATTGAACGAGATAACGATCTACTGGAACTCTCCTGTAGTATTCCTTTTCGCGTACGTTGAGGTAAACAACTGACAGGAGCTGAATTAGTATACCTGCGGGGCCTGCTTGGACGGTGACGTTCAGGCGGGCCCTGTTTCTTTTTGATGTATAATTGTCGTAGAGTTTTTTCAGGAGGCGTACCGATTTATGGATGCATCGTATTATGATCTGATCTTCAAGCGTAAGTCTTTCCACCGTTACGGTGAGCCGGACGGCAAGAAGATCTCGGAAGAAGAACTCGATGAGATCCGCGGGATGTGGTATAAGTTCACGCCTCTTATTGAAGGGATCCGGACTAAGATCAAGATCGTTCCCGGCAGCCAGACGAGCTGCAACAGAGGCGAAGAGTACTGCATGCTCATTTACAGCGAGAAGAAGCCGGGATATCTTCAGAATATCGGTTATATAGGAGAGCAGCTCGATCTGTGGCTCACATCAAGGGGCATCGGACCTTTATGGTTTGGCGTAGGCAGGACGAAAGAAAGAAGATTCGAAGGCCTTGATTACGTCATCATGATGGCAATGAGGAAGATAGATGATGATTCTAAATTCCGTACGCCGGGTGACCTTACGGATTTTAAGCGCGTAACTGCAGAAGAGATATGGGAAGGCCCTATGATCGAAGGCATCACGGATGTCGTAAGACTTACGCCTTCAGCATGCAATATCCAGCCCTGGAGAGTCATAAATAAAGAAGACGGCACGCTCGAAGTCTACCGCTACAGACGCCCCGGCAAGCACGGCATCATCCCGCCGTTCAGGCTTGCTTATTTCGGAAGCATCGATACCGGAATATTCCTTCTGTTCCTTGAGATGTGTCTTGAACACAAGGGTATAGCCTTTGAACGCGTCCTTACGCCTGATGACGGCAACTTCCAGAGACTTAATCTCAACGCTGTTTATAAGCTCAAGAACTGAGGTAGACATATGAAGACTGCGATCGTTTATTATTCCATGCACGGCAACGTGCGCTATGTTGCGGAGAAAGTGGCAAAAGAGACAGGAGCAGACCTGATCGAACTGATCCCTAAGAAAGCTTATCCCGATAAGGGTATGAGACAGTTCATCTGGGGCGGCTCCGCAGTTACTTTTAAGAAGAAGCCTGACCTCGAGCCTTATGCGTTCAATGCTTCAGATTATGATCTGGTCATCATCGGCACACCTGTGTGGGCAAGCAACTTCGTGCCTCCGCTCCGCACATTCCTCGAGGACAACGATCTGACCGGAAAGAAGATCGCCGTTATCGCGACCAGTGCCGGCGGCAATTCCGTTAAGTGTATCGAGGCAGTCAAGGAAGCAGTTAAAACGGATTCTCTTGTGGCTGTATTAAGCCTTCTTGAGCCTAAGAACCAGCCTTCTGAGGAGAAGGAAAAGCAGATCAGCGAATTCATAGAAACCATTAAGGCTCTGGGATAAGAACTCCGGGGATTATTCTGATGTTTTGGAATAAGGATACAATGATCGAAAAAAGAAATTCTACAAATGTAGAAAAATGTATTGACACGAAAATACTACAAGTGTAGAATGACCGCGTAAAGGAAATTCTACAAACATAGAACGACCTGATTCAAAATTGAAGATAACTCTTTTGGAGGAAAAATAAAATGAAGCCAATTAAAAAGGTAATGCTGAATGGCAAAGCAATATTGCTCGCAGCAACTGTTCTTGCGGGTGCAGTCGCAGCCACAGGCTGTAACGCGCAGGTTAAGGCGAGCGGCATCTCTATTGACAGCGTTGAAGTGAACGCATCAGGAGACGAGAGTATTGATGTTACGGTAAATACCGTATCTGACAGATCGGAAAGCTCCGAAAATGAAATAACTGAGTCCATAACAAGTGAGCTTGTTTATTCGATCGATCTGGGATTAGGAGATCATTTCAGAGTTCCTCAGGTCAATATCGACACTGATGAGATCGCAAAACTGAATAATAAGATCGCTGATGATGTAAAGGAATTTGCTGCACTTGACCCCGATCCGACTTATGAATGTTCCTTTGTCGACTATGAAGTCTTCAACGGTATCAGCGGGATCTATTCGATCGTTATCGATCTCAATTATGACGGTTGGGGAGGCAATTACAAAGCGTTTACATTCAGCGCAGACGGACATGTACTGAGTAATTCTGAGGTCATCAGGCTTTTCGGAATATCTGACAACAGTTTTTACAATACCGTGAGAGCAGCTATCATGATCCCGGCAAGCGAATTAGAGTGCAATGGCCAGAAGGCGATTGTCGGCGGAATGGTAAACACTGATTATGAGTACGCTGACCTCGTGGACGAGAGTCTGTCCGGTCAGATCATCAATCTTTATATGCCCATAATGATCAACAACGACGGAAAACTCTGTGTATGTCTGAATATTGTACCTATCGCTGATCCTCATGATAGCGAATATTTCTATACCGTACCGGAAGGTCAAAAGATCGATGTCGTCAGAGCAGGCTGATAGATCAATCAGACAAATAGGAATAGGGAACCGCAAGGGGCGTCTTTAAGGGCGCCCCTTACTTTTTTATTGCCCCGGATTGTTTTTTCCTTTAATATATTCACGGCGTAACTTTGGGTTATAAGGATGGTTTCCGATGAGAAAAATACTGGTTGCAAATGACGACGGCATTACCTCTGAAGGTATTGTAAGGCTTGCTGAACTTGCCAAGAAATTCGGCGAAGTGTGGGTGGTAGCTCCTAATAAGCAATTCAGCGCAATGTCTCATGCGGCAACATTCTGGGAACCTCTTGATGTATGGCCTGTGGATTTTCCTGTTGAAGGTGTTTACGCATATGCGACCTCCGGTACACCTGCAGACTGTGTCTGCGTCGGAATAAATGCTGTCATGCCCGAGAAGCCCGATGTCGTTTTCTGCGGCATCAACCGCGGGTTTAATATCGCTTCTGATATCCAGTATTCCGCCACTTGCGGAGCCGCATTTGAGGCGGCAAGCCACCACGTTCATACGATAGCTTTTTCAGAGCATCACAACGCGCCTCACGACGTTACCGATAAATATATCGAGCAGCTCGCAGCTGAACTTATAGATGCGCCATTAGGCGTTAATGAGATATGGAATGTCAACTTCCCCGGATGCACAGTCGAAGAGTGCAAGGGCATCAAGTACGACTGCAAAGTATCGCAGGATGACTTCTATGCGGGCGGTTACAATGTCATCTCAAAAGACGGTGACAGAGTATCTTATCAGATAGATTTTGCTCGCAACTGGTTCGGCTCGGAAGGCACTGATCTCGGCGCGATCATCGGCAATTATGTCTCTGTAGGCAAAGTTAAGAACTACAGCTGATATGGATAAAGTAAGGAACAGCAAGCCCCTCAGTATCCTGATAATAACGGTTATCTATATTGCTGCGTCCTGCCTTGGAATTTGGCTCTATTTTCTTCTTCCGTTTGCTTTCTGGCTTAACCTTCTTATTGCTGATGCAGTAGCTACATTATTCGTATTCTCTTTCAGCGTGGTCTTCAAAAATGCTTCGGTCTACGATCCTTACTGGAGCGTTCAGCCCATAGTGATCCTCGTATGCTTTGCGTGGCATTACCGTCTGACTTCAGCGACGATACTTCTCCTTATCTCGGTTATTTACTGGGGCATCAGGCTCACAGGCAACTGGGCTTATACTTTCGGAGGCTTGGGGCACCAGGACTGGCGTTATACCAAGCTTAAGAACGAGAACGGAAAGCTATATCCTTTCATCAATCTGACGGGCATCCACATGATGCCTACGCTTATCGTCTATATGTGCACGCTCCCTGCGGTTTTTGCCATAAGGGAAGAAGTCAGCGCCAATATCGGAAGTTATATCGGTATGGCTGTCTGCATCGGGGCTGCCACGTTGCAGCTTTTTGCTGATACGCAGATGCATAAATACAGGGCAAAAGGCGAGCACGGCCTTATCCGCACAGGTCTTTGGAAATACGCAAGACACCCGAATTACTTAGGTGAGATAACGATGTGGTGGGGTGTCGCTATACAGGCGGTATCTGTCAGCCCGGAGCGCTGGTGGCTTATAGCGGGCGCTGTTGCCAATACTGCATTGTTCTTTACGGTAAGTATTCCTTTAGCTGATAAGAGGCAGTCTGCAAAGCCCGGTTATGCCGAGTATAAAAAGAGTACGAGAAGCCTTTTGCCTATTCCTAAAAAGTGATTACTGAAGCCAGATAAGACCGCTGTTGGGGCTCCTGAACTGTTCGAAAGGAGCTGAGAAAACAGTGTTGTCATCGGGACTGTTGGTGATAGACCAGACGCTGTAAGCGATGGCTACCGCATCGTTCCATGAGCAGATGCTGCGCTGGCCGCCTACGAAATATGTGCATTCATCGTAATGACGCTCAAAGTGGAACTGTACCATGCCGTGGGCCGGATTGGTGTCGGCATCGTCAAAATAAGGCAGGGTAAAGTCGTTCTTCAGGTATTCGAAAGAATACATTGATACCTGGCGTCTGTCGTTATCCGGGATATCTTCAATATACTCGCAGATGATAAACACAGATCTGTAATCGCCGAAGTCCTTTTGGAACCAGTTTGAGTGACCTATCTTGGTCTGTTCCGGATCTTTCTCGTTTGCTTCGACAAGATCGGCATAGGTGTACTGGCCCTTCTCAAGCCAGCCGAGATCGGATGTCAGCTTGTAAAGCTCGAAAACATCTCCTTCAGAAGTGTGGGTGATGTAATCGTCCATGTTGACGTTCATGGTGATCTCCATCTCGTAATCACGGCCTTCGTAGATCGTATATGTATATTCCTTGGTAAAATCGGGAGCCGGCTCGGTCTCTTCCGTGGTCTCAGTAGGAGTGGGCACCGGTGTGGGCGTTGCGGAGGTGGTGGCAACGGTGATCTCAGACGTGTCCGTAGGATCCGGCTCTTTCTTGCAGGAAGCCAGGCAGGCACACAAAGAAGAGATAAGCGCAAGGCTGATCAGCTTTTTTGCAAGTCCGGAACTCATACCGTCTGTCGTCCTCCTCTATTTATTTTCACGCAAATAATATCACGAATCCTTGAGTATGTTCATAACCCAATGAACGAATTGGCCGGAAGAGGGCATCGGATAATTATGGTAAAATAACAAAAAATATAAGGGGGACAGGGAAAATGGAGGATATCGAATCCGGATCATTGATAAAGAAAAGACTGATAGTTTTTGCCCTTATCGCATACGGGATATCTTTCCTCATGATGATCCCCATGTATATCGGCAAAAAGAACGGCATGGATCTCACCCAGATAGTAGATGCCCAGATGTGCTCGCCTGCAGCAGGCGTTGCCTTGGGATATCTGATGTTCTACAAGGGCGACAAGCGCGTTCCGAAGATGTTCATGATCGTCCTCGTCATAAACTATGCCATCCAGCTGTTGCTCGCTCTCCTAAGCATATTTGCAAATCCGTTCACGGCTAATGATGTTATTAACCTTGCGCAGGCGGCAGGACCTGCATCAGATGATGTCACTGCGCTCGCAGGTTCGCAGTCTGTTATAAAGCTCCAGCAGCTCTATCTTTTGGGTGGTGAGCTTATTCTCATTGGCTGTTCGATACTCCTTTGGATAGGTTATTTTACGGCAGGCAGGGAGAGACGCAAGTTTGCAGGGCTCTCGAGAAATAACGAGGGCAAAGGCGTTTTGCTCATATTGCTTTTCGTAGGCCTTTACTGCTTAAGGATCTTCGTGCCCATGATCGCCGAGGGCCTTCTCACCAATACTATGAGGGAGTACGGGGAAATGTATGCGGGTATCCTCAAGAATCCGCTATTCTACCTGTCTCTCATAAGCCTGCCTATCAATTATCCGCTGACTATAATCGCTTTCCTTGGCGAGGAATACGGGTGGAGGCATTTCCTCCAGCCGATCATGCAGAAAAAGTTCGGCATGAAGCTTGGCGTCATTCTCCTCGGTGTTGTCTGGGGATTGTGGCACATTCCGGTCGACACGATGTTCTACACCGAAGATTCGGTTCCGCAGATGATAATAGGCCAGATAATCACGTGCATATCTATCGGTATCTTCTTCGGATATGCATATCTTAAGACCAACAACATCTGGGTCCCCGTATGCATGCACTTCCTTAATAACAACCTCATTCCGATCCTTACCGGGGAATTCACGGCTGAAATTATGCAGGACCAGCATGTACCGTGGGAATATCTCATCGAGATCCTTATAATAGACTTCCTGGTATTCTGTCTGTTCATATTTGCGAAGGAATACAAGGAAAAGAAAAAAACCAAAGAGGCATCAGATGCGTGACTTTAAAGTAACCAGATCCCAGGACGGCCTTCACGTCGCAAAGGCGTGCCAGCAGGCTTTTCCGCAGCTTAAATCTGCGGATCTTTTCCATGCGCTCAAGCGCCGTGACATCAGGATCGACGGCAAGAAGACAAATAAGGATATCGCCGTTAAGGAAGGCAATACCGTTGAGATATGGCTTCCGGACGAGCTTTTTGACAGCTCGAAAAAGGCTCCGGCCAAAGAAAAGACACCTGAGAAGATGTTCGAGATCGTGGCTGAGACAAAGGGACTTCTTATCGTAAATAAATCGCAGGGCATTGCGGTACACTCCGGAAAGAGCGATATCGAGGACACCCTTATCGACCAGATACGGGAGACTACAAAGTATAAGGACGCCGAGCTCTGCCACAGGATCGATATGAATACCGGAGGCCTTGTCCTTATCGCGAAGAACAAGCAGGCTCTGGCTGATTGTGTCGAGCTCTTTAAGAACGACCTCGTCACCAAGAGATACAGGGCCCTGGTATTGGGAGAGCCTGACGAAGGCGAGCCTTCGGTGGGCGTTGACGGAACTATCTACAAGGAAGTAAAAGGCTACCTTGAGAAGACACGCCAGGGTAAGGTCTATATCCATGACGAGAAGCAGCCCGGCGACCTCGACATAGCTACGAAGTACAGGATACTTAAGGTCTTTAAGGATGCGGGACCGGACGGCGAGAGCGTGTCAGACCTTGAATTGGAGCTCGTCACGGGCAGGACGCACCAGATAAGGGCGCAGTTCGCGCACCTGGGACACCCCGTCATCGGCGACGGCAATTACGGCAGGAACAAGGTAAATCTCCATTTCGAGACCGGGGACGGCAAAAAGGTCAGATACCAGCAGCTTTTCAGCTGCCAGATCATGTTCGGAAGGATCCCGAAGAACAACATGCACGTTGACGTGTCGGGCAAAACCTTTAAAATAGGACCAGACTACAACGTTCGCCTTAAATAAAGGAAGAAGGATTTAAATGACTGATAACAGACCGATCGGAGTTTTCGATTCAGGTATCGGAGGATTAACCGTTCTCCGCGAGATATGGAATGCGGTGCCGGGTGAGAGCACCATATATTTCGGTGACAATTCCAGAGCTCCTTACGGCACGAAGTCCAGGAGCACCGTCATCCGTTATTCCCTGCAGAACATGAAGTTTTTGGAGAGCAAGGACGTCAAGATGATCGTTATCGCCTGCAATACCGCAAGCGCGTACGCATATGAAGAACTGAAGAAGAGGGCAAATGTCCCTGTCGTTGAAGTGGTTACGCCCGGAGCCGACAAGGCCTGCCGCGCCACAAAGAACGGCAAGATAGGCATCATCGCCACCAAGGGAACGATATCGACAGGCGTTTACAAGCAGGCAGTCGAGAGAAGAGCAGAAGAGCTCGGCCTTAAGGATATCGAGATATTCGAGAAGGCCTGCCCCTTGTTCGTATCTCTTGCCGAAGAGGGCTGGTGGGATACCGAAGTCACGAGGCTTACTGCAGAAGAGTATTTAAAGCCCTTAAAGGAAGCGGGTGTAGATACTCTTGTAATGGCCTGCACGCATTATCCGCTGCTTTCAAAGGTTATAGGAGAAGTAATGGGCGAAGGCGTTACGCTGGTCAATACCGGTGAAGCCACGGCTCAGGTGGTCAAGGAGCTTCTTGAATCCGAATCGGGCAGCACAGAGCCTGTAAGAGAGTTCTATACGAGCGATGAACCGGATCTTTTCGAGAAGGTGGCAGCACCATTCTTAGGCGAGGGCCTTCCTTCAGGCACGAAGCATTTTACGACTGACCGCTATGAGGTAACCGTCTGATGGGAAAAGACAGTCTCGAAGAGAAGTGCCTGCTTGAGATCAGGTCCGGAATGTACGGTGAACCCCTTAAAACAATGGGTATCGTGACCACTGAGGGCGCCAGGACCGTCTATGAATGGAAAGAAAAGCATAACGACAACGAGAAAGAGACTCATTTTGTAATGACTCTTATTAAAGAAGAATCCAAAGCTATTGTAGTAAGGAACGGGGATGTCACCTCCAGGATGGTCTTTGAGGCAGGCAATAAGACGACAAGCTCCATGAATACTGCTTTCGGCGTTATTGACGTAGTGATCCACACGGATTATATTAACTTCCCGGGAGGCCTTATAGACGGCGCAGAGATCAGCTATACGCTCGATCCTGACAGCGGTGAACCGATAAGGAATATCTTTTCGATAAAAAGGCTCTTGCAAAACGAAGAAATATAATGTATTATCTTCAAGCATTTGTGTAAAGAAAGAGGTGAAGATGAATGGCACATCCGAAGCGTAAATGGTCGAAGGCAAGGACAGCTCGTCACAGAAGCGCATGGAAACTTAACATGCCGGGTCTCGTTGAATGTCCCCAGTGTCATGCTAAGATGCTTCGCCGCACGGTCTGCAAGAACTGCGGTTACCTGGATGGAAAACAGGTTATCAAAGTCGACGAAGAGATCTGAGATAATTAACGAAGTATTACTTAACGAGGCAGTGTATGGAATTAAGGCACTGCCTCTTATTTTTGCAAAGGAAGGACTTTAAAGGGCATGAGCAAACCGGTAGTGGCAATAGTGGGAAGGCCTAATGTAGGCAAATCCTCATTGTTTAACACCATCTATGGTGAGCGTATCTCCATCGTGCATGACACTCCCGGTGTCACGCGCGACCGTATCTATGCCGAGACTTCCTGGTGCGGAAGAGACTTCATAATGATCGATACGGGCGGTATTGAGCCCGACACGGGAGATGACATCATATTGCAGCAGATGCGCGTCCAGGCTGAGATCGCGATCGAGACTGCCGATGTCATCCTTTTTATGTGCGACCTCAAGAGCGGACTGACGGCAGCTGACGAGGAGATCGCGGTAATGCTGCGCAAGGCAGGACGCCCGGTCGTCGTATGCGTCAACAAATCCGACTATGTAGGCGATCCTCCGCCGGAATTCTATGAATTCTATAATCTTGGCTTAGAGGACGTCTGCGCCATCTCCGCTGCCCACAAGCTGGGCCTTGGCGAGATGCTCGACATGGTCGTATCAAAGTTCCCGCCGGCAGATGAATCAGAAGGCAAGGACGAGACCATCAGGGTCGCCATCATCGGCAGGCCTAATGCCGGCAAGTCCTCATTATCAAACAGACTTTCAGGTACCGAGAGAAGCATCGTATCAGATATCGCAGGTACCACAAGAGATACAATTGACTCCCTGATCGAGAATGAATACGGTTCTTTCACGATCGTTGATACTGCAGGCATGCGTAAGAAGGGCAAGATCGAAGACGTCATCGAGCGTTATTCGATGGTAAGGGCCGTTGCCGCAGTCGACAGAAGCGATGTATGCGTTATCCTCATCGATGCCGAGGCAGGCGTGACGGAGCAGGATACAAGGATCGCGGGCATGGCTCACGATTCGGGCAAGGCATCCGTAATCGTAATTAATAAATGGGATCTCATCGAAAAGCAGACAGGCACATTGGAGCAGATGGAAAAGATCGTAAAAGACCGTCTGCCGTTTATGGATTATGCGCCTGTGCTCTTTATATCGGCTAAGACGGGACAGCGCGTGGACAAGCTTTTCGCGCTCATCAAGACAGTATATGAGAATTCCCAAAAGCGCCTCACTACAAGCGTTTTGAATAAGATGATCTCTGAGGCCGTAACACAGGTCCCGACACCTCAGGACAAGGGAAGACATCTCCGTATCTACTATGGCACACAGGTATCCGTGCAGCCGCCTACGTTCGTGCTTTTCGTCAACGACAAGGAATTGTCGCATTTCTCTTATGAGAGATATCTCGAGAATCAGCTTCGAAGAAACTTCGGCTTCGAAGGCGTTCCAATACGTCTCCTTTTGCGTAATAAGAATGGTGAAGAAGACTGATATTTTGTGAAATATCACAGTCACAAATAACGCCGTTTCAGTAGCAAAATATTACTCGGTTTAAATTAATAATAATTAGAAATATCGGCCTGGGGTATAAGCCCCGTCTATTTTACGGAGAAATCATTTATGGCAGTCAAGACTATCGAGAATTTAAGAAACATAGCAATTATCGCCCACGTTGACCACGGCAAGACAACGATCGTAGATTCCATGCTCAAGCAGGCAGGAGTTTACCGTGATAACGAGACAGTCGTAGAGCAGGTCATGGACTCTAACGACTTGGAGCGTGAGAGAGGTATTACGATCCTTGCCAAGAATACGGCTATCGACTACAAGGGCATCCGCATCAACGTCGTAGATACTCCCGGCCACGCTGACTTCGGCGGTGAGGTTGAGCGTGTTCTTAAGATGGTCGACTCCGTTCTCCTCGTAGTAGACGCTTTTGACGGACCGATGCCCCAGACAAGATTCGTTCTTCACAAGGCACTCGAATTAGGCCTTAAGCCTATCGTCTGCATCAACAAGATCGACCGTCCTGACGCAAGACCTCTTGAAGTAGTCGACATGGTGCTTGACCTCTTCATCGAGCTCGGCGCAGATGACGACCAGCTCGAATTCCCCGTCGTATATACATCCGGCAAGACATGCATCGCTACTCTTGACCTCAAGGAATATGAAGAAGGCAAAGAGCTCGACTTCACACCTCTCCTTGATACAGTAGTCAAATACACACCCTGCCCGGTAGGCGATCCTGAAGGTCCCATGCAGCTCCTCGTATCCAACATCGATTCAGATCCTTATATCGGAAGGATCGGCGTAGGAAGAGTCGAGAGAGGCACCATCAAGCAGGGCGAGAACGTTGCTCTCATGACATATGGCGAAGACGGCAAGCGTAACGCAAGAGTAGTTAAGCTCATGAGATTCCACAACTTAGGCCGTGAGGAGGTCTCCGAAGCTTCCATCGGTGAGATCGTATGCGTTGCAGGTATCGCTGACATCAACATCGGTGACACTCTCTGCGATGCCCTTGATCCCGAGCCGCTTCCGTTCGTTAAGATCGACGAGCCTACCATCGCAATGACATTCTCAGTCAACGACAGCCCTTTCGCAGGCCAGGAAGGTAAGTTCGTTACTTCACGTCACTTAAGAGACAGACTCTTCAAGGAGATCGAGACAAACGTTTCCATGAGAGTCGAAGAGACAGATACCACAGAGGCATTCATCGTAAAGGGAAGAGGAGAGCTCCATCTCTCCATCCTCATCGAGACAATGCGCCGTGAAGGCTATGAGTTCCAGGTAAGCAAGCCGCAGGTCATCATGAAGGAGATCGACGGTGTCCTCTGTGAACCTGTTGAAGAGCTCGTTATTGACGTTCCTGAGGACTTCGTAGGTCCTGTCATGGAGAAGATCGGTAAGCGTAAGGGTGAGCTCCTCAACATGCTTCCTCCGACCAAGGGATATACACGTCTTGAGTTCAAGATCCCTTCAAGAGGACTCCTCGGTTACCGTACCGAATTTTTGACCGACACTAAGGGCAATGGTATAATGAACTCCGTTATCTCGGGCTTTGAACCCTTCGCAGGTGAGATCGAGACGAGAGGTCAGGGAGTGCTCGTAGCATTCGAGACCGGAACGGCCGTAACCTACGGATTGTACAATGCCCAGGACAGAGGTGCACTCTTCATCGGAGCAGGCACACCGGTATATGAAGGCATGATCGTAGGTATCAATCCCAAGCCTGATGATATTACCGTTAATGTCTGCAAAAAGAAGCATGTAACCAACATGCGTTCTGCAGGTGCCGACGACGCAATGCGTCTTACGCCGCCTTTGAATTACTCCCTTGAGCAGTGCTTGGAATTTGTCGAAGATGATGAGCTTTGCGAGGTAACTCCCCAGAGCATCAGACTTCGCAAGAAGATATTAAATAACGACTTGCGCGCCAAGACGGTAGCAAAGCTTAAGAATAAGGACGCGTAAAAACTATAAACATCGGGGGTGAAGCTTTAACTTATGTTATCCAACAAAGTCAGAGTCGCTCTCAGAATTTTGATCATCCTGACACTGTTATTCGGATTCGGAGTAGCCGGCGTTTACGTCGGCTATAACTATGTCATCTCGCAGGATAAGAGACTTACGGCTCTCAAGCAGGATATAGAAGACGGCAAGTACAAGATCAAGGCTGATACGGAAGGTGCTGTCACCATCGTTATCAAGAGCGGTGATTCCACATCTGATATCGCTGAGAAGCTGTACGACCAGGGCCTTATCACCAACAAGTTCCTTTTCTCGATCATAAGCAAGCTCAACGGTTACGACGGCGCTTACATAGCCGGTACGCACTATCTGCTCAAGGGCTTCTCATACGACGAGATCATGTATCTTCTCACCATGCAGCCTGCTGCCGTTACCGTAACCATTCCGGAAGGCTCCACATATTATGAGGTCAAGCAGATACTCCATGATGCAGGCCTTAATTTCGACGATGCCGAGTTCGACAGGTGCATGAATTCCCCGAACCTCTTCGTCGACTATGAGTTCGTATCCCAGATCGAGATCAAGGAGGGAAGAGATTTTATCCTCGCAGGATACCTCTATCCCGATACGTATAATTTCGACGTTAACGCAAGCCCCGAGTCTATCATAAGAAGATTCCTGAATAATATGCAAAACAAGCTCTACGATGAGTACTATGTGCGCGCAAAGAGACTCGGCATGTCCATGGATGAGGTCATTACGCTTGCATCCGTTATCCAGATGGAGACAGGTAAGGCTCCTGACATGATGCTCGTTTCTGCGGTATTCCATAACAGACTTGACTCGGATGACGAGTCAATGAGATATCTGGGTTCTTCTGCCACGATCAACTATCTGATCAAAGCAAACGGCGGTAAGTCATCGCTGCTCCACACCGACGCCCAGCTTACCATCGACAGCCCGTATAACACATATACGCATCCGGGACTTCCTCCGGGACCTATCTGCATGCCCGGTATCGAGGCCATCTCTGCTGCTCTTTATCCTGAGCCGAACTGCAATTATTTTTACTTCTGCGCAACGGGTATCGAAGGCGGCACGGCATTTGCCACGACGCTCGCCGAGCACGAAGAGAATCTCGAGAAGTACAAGGATAACTGGATCGCTGCTGATAATGCACCTGAGGTCACACCTACAGAGTCTTCTGAGGAGACAACAGAGTCCACTGCAATGGTCATTCTTGACGACTGATCTGATTTAAGTTTTCGAGAAGGAACACAACATGGGTCACGACCGTTCACGTTATGAGATCTTAAGCCCTGCCGGCAATCCGGATAAGCTCCGTGCCGCTGTTAATTACGGCGCAGACGCAGTCTATCTGTCCGGAAGAAGCTACGGGCTCCGCGCTTTTTCAGATAACTTCAGCGAAGATGAGATGAAGGCGGGCATCGCCTATGCCCACGATCACGGCGTAAAGTGCTATGTCACGCTGAACGTTATGCCTACCGAAGAAGACCTTGCAGGCCTTGAGCATGCAGTGAGGTTCGTAGGCAATGAGAGCGGCGCTGACGCAGTGCTCGTATCTGATCCGGGAGTGTTCACCATGGTCCGTACGCTGTGCCCTGACCTCGAGATACACATCTCCACACAGGCAAGCGTCACGAACAGCGCAGCCTGCAATTTCTGGGCATCCCAGGGCGCGAAAAGAATAGTCCTCGCACGCGAGGTCACTCTTGACCAGATAAAGAAGATCCGCAAAGCGATTCCTTCGGATGTTGAGCTCGAATGCTTCATCCACGGAGCCATGTGCGTCTCGTATTCGGGAAGATGCCTGCTGTCCAATTATTTCACGGGCAGAAGATCCAACGGCGGCGCCTGCGCACAGCCCTGCAGATGGGGCTACTACGTTGTCGAAGAAAAGCGCCCCGACATCCCGCTTCCCGTAGAAGAAGATCAGAGAGGCACTTATATTTTCGGCAGCCGTGATATCTGCATGATCGATCATGTCCCGGAACTTGTGGATGCCGGTATCAATTCATTTAAGATCGAAGGCAGGATCAAGGGCGCTTACTATGCGGCCGCAGTCACAAAGGTCTATAGGGAAGCCATAGATCTGTACTGCAAGGATCCCGATAATTACAAAGTCGATCCCGGGTGGAAGGTGATCCTCGACAAGGTGGTCCACAGAGATTATGACACCGGATTCTTCTTTGATTCTCCCGCAGCTGATGCGAAGATAGATCCTGACAAGTCTTATAACAAGCCTGCTTTTGTGGTGGGTGTTACTTCAGGCACAGAGGACGGCCTTATTAAGGTAACCCAGAAGAATAAGCTTTATGAAGGCGATACCCTCAACGTGCTCATGCCTGAAGGATATATGGCCCCCATCGTCGTTTCCGAGCTTTACGATGACAAGATGAACAGGGTAAAGGACTGCCCTCATCCCGAGATGACATTCTATATGAAGGCTGTATCATCTGAGGACGGAAGTCCTGTCACGCTCCCTGAAATGACATTCCTGTCCCGTGACGGCGATAAGGACTTCGGAATTCCAGCTCCCGGGAATTGACAATTTACAGATCTTGCTCTGAACCGCCGTTTTCTTTTACCGGTATTGCCTGATATCTGTATGTCAGAAATCATTCACTATTTTGTAACACTTTCTGACATCTGTTGTGCTATACTCAAGCCATCAAAGAAAGGAACTCAATAAGTTCAAGGAGGTGAGACCAATGGGAAGTGAAGCACAAACAAGCAGACGGTTGGTCTCGCTTGATTCATAGTTTCCTCCAAGTAAGTTTTTACTTAACATTGAGTTTTTCTCAAATACGAATCAACAGATCAATCGACAAGCTAACTTACAGCTGAATATTTATGTAACAGTAAACCCAACTCCCGCAAAAGTCAGCGGGAGTTTTTCTTTGGCCCTAAAAGTCAGCAAGAGCCTAAGTTCATTGATGAATTCTATATCTTATGCTGATATAATACGCGCATGGAAAAGAATAAAAAGCGTTTCAACATTACCGAGAAAAACAGATGGACGGGACTGACGGTATCGTTGTGTATCGTTGTTGTTTTTTATATGCTCCTGTCCAACATCGGGAATTTGAAAGTATTCTTCAATTCCTTTTTCGCGATCACTTCGACAGTTATAGTCGGCGCCGTAATTGCTTATACGGCAAATCCTCTGGCGGTGCTGATCTACAAACATATCGAGAAGAAATTCACAAAACGCAAGAACAACGCATGGGTCATTTCGGCCGTTATATCACTGACATTGATCCTCGGTCTTGTTGCTGCGCTCCTGATCCTTATTGTCCCCCGTTTGATCGAGAATATCACTGCGTTTGCAAGGGGACTTTCCGGATATGTCAACAGCCTTAAGAACCTTGTTATCGCTTCCGAGCTTGATGAGGATATCAAGCTGGGTATCGTAGGATTCATCGATGAGAATTCAAGCGTCACGACGGTCGTCAGCAAATATATTGCCGGCAACGAGATCACACCCACATGGGTATTGAGCTTCTCAGCAGGAATCGGCGCCAAGGTCGTCGGACTGATAATCGGAATCATCCTTGCCTATTACTTCCTCTGCGCCAAGAAGAAGCTTATTGATACATTGAGCGAATTTTTCTACCTTATCATTCCTTCAAAGCATTACGACAAATGGAAAAACGTATGCAACAGGCTCAATGCGATCTTCTCGAGATTCATAGTCTGCGAATTGGTCGATGCGCTTTTTGTAGGAATAGTTAATGCCATCTTTATGTTCTCGACCGGAATGCCGTATGCGGTCTTCTGTTCGGTAGTCGTAGCGATCACGAATCTCGCGCCTACATTCGGTCCTTTTGTCGGAGCATTTATCTGTTCGGTAATCCTCCTGCTCGCAAAACCGGAATTTGTGATCCCGTTCCTTATCTTCACTCTGGCATTACAGCTCATAGACGGTTATGTATTAAAGCCGAGGCTTTTCGGTTCGGCTCTCGATGTCCCGCCTTTCCTCATCCTTGTCTTCCTCGTTGTAGGCGGCAAGATCTGGGGCGTGCCCGGCGTTCTTATCGCCATCCCGCTTGCGGCAATTCTGTCTTACATTTATTCGGAGATCGTTGCCCCGTGGCTCAAGGAAAGAAAGGCTTCCAAGGATCATTCTGATGCAAAGGCAGAGGCGGCAAAGCCTGAGAACAGCGAAAACAAGAAAACTGACAATAAGAAAAACGGATAGATTTTTACGGGGAGGGAATGAATATGGCTATTTGTCCCGATTGCGGAACGCTTAACAATGATAACAGCAGGTATTGCATGGCTTGCGGATCTGAGCTCCCGGTCATGCCGCCGGCCCAGCCCGTACAACCGGTTCAAACAGCGCAGCCGGTAACACAGCCGGTAACACAGCCCGTCCAGCCTGCCCAGCCGGTCGCAGCACCCGTATATCAGCCTGCCCAAGCAGCCCAGCCGGTCGCAGCACCGGTATATCAGCCCGCTCAAGCCGCACAGCCCGTTGCAGCACCCGTATATCAGCCGGTCCAGCAGGCTGTTCCCGGACAGAAGCCCATGGTACCTGTAGTTCAGACCACACCGTCTGCGCCGGTTCCGCCGCTTACCGAAAACGATGTAAATGCCGTATATATGCAGCCCGAATACCTTAAGACATATTCGGATACGCCCAGACAGGGAGCCAACAAATACTGCAAGACCGGTTTTGCTCTGGCCATCATCGGCATTTTCTGCATGGGCCTGACTTGCCCTGTCTCGATCGTCTATTGCATAATTGGTTTCTTTGATGCTAGGAAAAAGCAGGAAGAGGGCAAGATCCTGGCAATTCCGGGCTTTGTCATCTCAACGTTCATACTTTTCTGTCTTATTGTAACGGCAATTGCTGAGCCGTCAGTTTATACCGAATTTTTTGAATTGTGGAAAACTGTCTTCAACAGGTAACACTTGCTCAACAATTTTTGATATAATCCTTATATAGGCATGACGTTATTTGGGGAGTCGTGCTTCTGGGGAATACGGATAAATAGGAGAAGATAATCATGATTACGGCAAAAAGATTATCAGCCGCTTTTTTGGCGGTGGTTCTTTTCGCATCTTCGGTAATGAGCGCAGGATGTGGCAAGAAAAAACAGGAAGGAAAGGTCTCAGCGGAAGATCCGTGGTTCTCGGCTACGAAGATAAGGATAGGAGACCGTTTTTTTCAGGACAAGGAAAACCAGGGCATAGATTCCAAGTTTATCGGCTTGGCTGAAGATAAAGCGGTATTCCTTGTAAGCGGATACAAAAGGGCACCCGAAGGCGTAAACGAAGAGTATTATGACTTTATTTCATCGATGTTTTATTATTTCGAGATATTCAGCGGCAATTCAACGCTTGAAGGGTCCATAGATATCAGGGGCAAGATCGACGACTATATTATTAAAGAGTACGGCGAGAAAGCAAATTGGCAGTTGTTGACGGATTATACTATCAAAGACAAGGCCGTTACGGCTATGATATTCGCTTATCTCCCGGCAGGTGTTAATGACACCTATGTACAAAAATGCGTGCATGTGAGTTTTGACATTGAAAGCGGTGAGATCACCGGATTCGATCTGTCTTCGAATACTGACGTGCGGTATACGGAAGGAAGCTACGATTTCGACGGTTATGTTGTGAAGACCAGCTCAAATTACTGGGGAACTCAGACCGAGTATGTTATCGATGTCACACGTCCCGACGGCACTAAGACCCAATATGATGCTGCAAAACTCATTACGGGACGCACTATCGCGTATATTAATGACGTGCTGTATCTGGGAGACGGTAAAGTAGTAATGTCTGCTTATAGTCTGGACGGCGTCGGACAGCAGTTTTACGAGATGGATCTCAAGACGGGTCAGGCCAAAGAATATACGGGTGATGATTCATTTATCAGAAGTATTATCGGATGGGTAAAATATATTCCCGGTATCGGCAATATCATTGTCGACGGAGAAGGCATCAAGACGGTTGATCTCGAAAACAAGACCAAGACCAATTATTTCTCTTTCGAAGACTGCAATATAAACCGCAGTGAAGCCGTGACTATGGAGCTGCTCGCGATGACAGAGGATAAGATATATATGTCCGCGTACCCGCCGGGAGGTCTTGGAACCGTAAATTCACCGGAACTGAATGCGCTGAATCTTTATATCCTCACTAAGGAAAAGACCAATCCGCATGCGGGAAAGACCATCATAAAAGCGACAACATTAGGTGATTATTCGTATTCGGTATGTGAAGCAGTATCGGTCTTTAACGATACGAATCCTGATTACTTCATCAAGCTCGATAATAAGTATTCTTCCGAGTATTTTATAAGCAACGGCGGAATCAGTTTTTGGGATGAGAATTACGGTGACAAGCTTACTGAGGCCACTATCGAACTCACCTATCAATTGAGGATGGACCTTATGAATGGCGAAGGTCCGGATATAGTTTTCGGAGGCGCAGAATATTCTCATCTGAACAGCAGTGATTGTTTTCTGAATCTTAAACAGGAGATAAGTACCGAAGGACTTTTTGAGAATGTGATTGAAGCAAATGAGTACGACGGCAAACTGTATCAGTGCCCTCTGGCTTTTTACGTAACAGGAATAGTCGCTCCCAAAAAAGATGTCGGTCAGGATCAATGCGGATTTGACTTTGACCAGTATAAGGTTTTTGTAGAAGGTCCTTGTAACGGCGAAGATCCTCTCAGTTTTGGTAGCAGCAGGACAGGTTTTTTTATTACATGTGTAAGCAAGATGCAGGATGTATGCTGGGATGATGAGAGACAGAGCTATGACACTCCGGCATTCCGGGAATTAGCTGAATATGTAAATGCCAACGTAACGGAACAGCCTTACGCAAATTTTGAATATGAATTGGTTCCGGTTGAAAGCAGCAAACGAAATAATACTTATGAGTACTTAATGACATTTCCTTATTTCATGTATATCTATTCTGACAGTATATCGGACATGAAGATCCTGGGTGCGCCTTCTGTAGACGGCAGAGGTCCGGCAATAAAATCAGGACCCTCGGTCGGAATAGCCGCACAGACGAAAGAAAAGACTGCTTGCATCGACTTCGTTAATCTTCTTCTTTCTGAGGATATACAGGAATGCTTTGAAGAATGGGATGAATGCACACCTTTGAGAAGATCCGCTTTTGAGACAGCAGGACACAGGCAGGTGGATGCTTATAACGAGAACTATCGCCAGAATGCGAGCAGATATACAAGGATACAGCTAATAGAGTATATGTATGCATGGTGCGAGATCGACAGCAGCGCAGTTGATGAGTATGAGAAGATGATCGAGAGCTGCAAGTCGATAACTGCATTTGATCCGGCGCTCGAGAAGATATTAGAAGAAGAGATGCCTGCTTATTTCGCGGGGCAGAAATCTTTGGACGAGGTCATAACCATAATCAATGACCGGTCAAAAACTTACATAAGCGAGAGATCAAACTAACATCCAAAAAATGTCCCCTGAATTTGTGTAATTCAGGGGGTATTTTTATTCTGATGTTCAAATATAATGCAAGTAGAAGTACGACATTATGGGGATCGTACTTATGGGGAATTTTTTTTAGAAGAATAGGAGAACATCATGAGAACGGAAAAATTGATTTCCGCTGCAATGGCAGCGGCTGTTTTTGCTACCTCGATTTTCGTATCGGGCTGCAACAAACGAAAAGATGAAGGCACCGACAAATATGTATCGGCAGACGATCCGTGGTACACGGTCAAAGAAGTTACGGTAGGTGAGAGATTTGCGGATGATCCGGAAATCGATTACATGAATGTGGCGTTTGCCGGAATTGAAGACGGTAAGATGGTCTTTAGTCTGACAGGCCAGTACTTTACCCCGGTAGGAAAAGAAGTAAGCTGGAAAGAGCTCATGTTCGGGTTTATAGATGTTTACAGCGCTGACGGCGACTACGAAAGATCTATAGATATCAACAAGCTGTTTAATGAAACGGAATTATACAAACCTTCTGAAGAAGAGATGGAGAAATACCGCGAAGGATACAGGAAAATGGTCGGAGATCCTAATGCGGATTATGAGTTTGAAGCTTCATGGATGATCGATAACGGGGTTAAGCTCAAAGACGGAAATGTAGTGTTTACGGCTTCGGCATACATTCCGTCATACGATTTTATGAATTACTATCCGATCGTAGAAGAGTTCACGGTGGATCTTAACAGCGGAGCATTGGTGTCACACGGTTTGCGCGGATCCAATGACGGTAATTCCAATGAATCTGATTATGATTACGTTGAAAATACGTTTGATTTCGAAGGCTATACAGTCGAATCCGCAGTCAAATACAACATGGACGTTATGACAAACGTATTGGTCATTACGGATCCTGAAGGAAAGAAAAATGTTATTCCATTGGATCTTGCCTTACCCGACGTTGCGATCAATTACGTAAATGGAATGATGTATCTTGGTGACGATAAAGCGATCGTCAGCATCACTACCATGGATTATAACGATCTGTATTATGAATTGGATCTCAAGAAAGGTTCTTTAACGCCGTATCTGCAGGATGTTTCCAGGATTGCAAACGAGTTCTGGAATACCACTTACGTAAACGGTACCGGAAATATAATCGTTGATACCGAAGGTGTCAAAACCGTAAATGTCAGGGAAAACAAGATCGAGACTATCCTGTCTTTTGATGAATGCAACATCAACCGTATGGCAAGCTCTTTTATGCAGCTCCTGACGATCGAAGACGACAAAATGTATCTGAACGGTATGTTTGTGTATTCGGGCCAGTATTATGCAGGCACCGCGGTTAATCCGATGCCGCTTTACATCCTGACCAAAGAGCAGACAAATCCTAACGCAGGAAAGAAAATATTGACGCTTGCTTCGCTTAATTCACTTTCTTATGCGGCATACGATGCTATATGCACGTATAACAATACGAACGAAGAGTATTTCGTTAAGATCGATGATACATATTCTTTACAGAAAAAGATCAGCAGCGGAGACATTACTTACAACGATGACGATTTCGATGAGAAGTATGATAAGGCCATGTCAGATCTGTCATATCAGCTGATGTCGGATCTTATCGCAGGCGACGGGCCGGACATTGTAATGGACGCAGCTTCCATCCCGCATCTGAACAGCGGAGACGTCTTTATTGATCTGAAGAAAGATATAGGCACAACAGGACTTTTCGGAAACATCGTAAAAGCTTCGGAAAAGAACGGAAAGATCTATAATTTCCCGGTCACTGTCGTCGTTGAGGGTATACTTGCCAGAAAAACCGATGTAGGCAAAAGCCAGACAGGATTTACTTATGACCAGTACAAAGAATTTGTCAGCGGGCCCTGCAACGGAAAAGATCCTTTGGAATGCGGAAAGAATAAGTTTTTCACGACCTGCATGAGCGGCATGCACGAGGAGTTTATCAAAGGCAATAAAGCCGATTTTGACAAAGACGAATTTAAGAAACTTGCCGAGTATGTATATGAGAATGTAAATGAGCCGATGGACATTGATGAATTCAAGGTTATCGGAGCCGTGGAGAGCAAAACATTCAGCCCTACTTATGAGAACATGATCTCTTTCCCGTACGTGCTATACAGATACTCGGATAATATTTCAAACATAAAGATATTGGGATTGCCTTCAAAAGACGGAAGGGGCCCGAACATATCAGTTGACTGCTCTGCAGCCGTGTCTGTTAATTCAAAGGAGAAAAATGCAAGCATTGAGTTCATAAAAACACTGCTTTCCGATGAGATACAGGCAGATTTTGTTTATCGCGACGGCATTGTTCCGGTAAAGAAAGCGGTATATGAGGACTGCGCAAACGCGGCAATCGAAAAGTACAATGAGCTGTATGAACGCTTCTCTGAGATCTATGACCCGAATCAACTTGTTGAATTTGGTTATCCTTGGCATGCGGTAGACAAATCGGCAGTCAATGATTTTAAGGAGATGCTTGAGTCGTGCGAGGCTTTATCGTCGAGCGATCCGGGAATCACCATGATATTAAATGAAGAAATGCCCGCATATTTTACTGGTCAGAAATCACTTGATGAGGTCATTACGATCATTAATGACCGTGCGAATACATACTTAAGCGAGCGCGGCTGAGACGATCCGATGACAAAAAACAGTTGACATTTGGGCTGACTAGTATTATTTTTGTCATAACAATCAAACCGTTGATGCGGAGATAAAGATAGTAGAGGCCATACAGAGAGCTTCCGTTGCTGAGAGTGAAGCTGGAACCGGATTATCAAATGGACCGCGGAGGGTGCATTAAATGTGCAACGTAAGACTCGCGTAAGCAGTCCGGGATATGTTGGTATCCTTTGAGTGTGCGTCTCACAAACGCAAAGCCAGGGTGGCACCGCGGATTATCAGTTAATTCGTCCCCGGCAGGAACACTATAATTCCTGCTGGGGATTTTTATTTCCGGCAGAACCAACCGGAAGGAGAAAAAAGAAAATGATTAAGGCGGCAATCGAAAAGATCGTAAACAAGCAGGACCTCACATACGATGAGGCTTACGAGACAATGAACGAGATCATGAGCGGTATGTCAACATCGACTCAGAACGCTGCATTCCTCGCTGCACTGTCCACAAAGAGCGCAGGCTTCGAGACCATCGATGAGATCACCGGATGCGCTGCGGCAATGCGTGACCACGCTACAAAGGTAGACAAGGGCGATATGGAAGTCCTTGAGATCGTAGGAACAGGCGGAGACAGGGCGCAGAGCTTCAATATCTCCACAACATCAGCATTCGTTATCGCTTCTGCAGGCGTTAAGGTCGCAAAGCACGGCAACCGTGCAGCTTCTTCAAAGTCAGGTACGGCTGACTGCCTCGAGGCTCTTGGCGCTAACATCAACTTAGAGCCTGAAAAGTGCGTAGAGCTTTTGAAGAGCGCAGGGTTCTGCTTCTTCTTCGCACAGAAGTATCACGCATCCATGAAGTATGTAGGACCCATCCGTAAGGAACTGGGCTTCAGAACCGTATTTAATATCCTTGGACCTTTGACAAATCCCGCACAGCCTGATTTCTATCTCCTGGGTGTATACGACCAGTATCTTGCAGAACCGGTAGCACATGTATTAAAGTCTTTAGGCGCTAAGCGTGCGCTTGTAGTATACGGTGAAGATAAGCTCGACGAGATCTCAGGATCAGCAGAGACTTTTGTTGCAGAATTAAGAGCAGACGGAACCATCACCACATATGAGATCAAGCCTGAGGACTTCGGCTTTGAAAGATGCACAAAGGATGATATCGTAGGCGGTACGCCTGCCGAGAATGCTGAGATTACAAGAGGCATCCTCGAAGGCAAGATCACAGGCCCCAAGAGAAATGTTGTCTGCCTTAACGCAGGCGCAGCACTCTATGCAGCAGGCAAGGCAATGACCATCGCAGAGGGCGTCGGCCAGGCTAAGCACCTGATCGATTCCGGCGCAGCTCTTGAAGCACTCAACAAATTCGTTGAAGAATCAAACAAGTAAAGGGAACCATCATGGCTGACATTCTCGAACAGATAGCAGAACATAACGAGATGATATATCTGAGCAGAAAGCTCGAGGTATCTCTCTCCGAGATGAAGGACCTGGCGTATGCCGCTCCTTCTAAGGGCTTCGCGTTCGAGAATAAGCTCAAGGAAGAGGGAATGAGCTTTATCTGCGAGTGCAAGAAAGCATCCCCTTCCAAGGGCATAATAGCCGGGGATTTCCCGTACCTTGATATAGCTAAGTCATATGAAGCGGCAGGCGCATCCTGCATCTCCGTCCTTACAGAGCCCAAGTGGTTCATGGGATCTCTCGATTATCTTGATGAGATCGCATCGGAGGTGGAGATCCCTGTTCTCCGCAAGGATTTTACGGTAGACGAGTACATGATCTACGAGGCGCGTGCCAGAAAAGCTTCTGCAGTACTTCTTATCTGCTCTATCCTGAATTCAGCCACGCTCGGTAAATATATCAGGATCTGCGATGAATTGGAGCTTACGGCTCTGGTGGAAGCGCACGACAAAAACGAGTGCGACATGGCTTTGGGCGAAGGCGCAAGAGTCATCGGTGTAAATAACCGTAACTTAAGGGATTTCACGGTCGATCCGACGAACTGCCTGAGATTAAGAGATTATGTCGGTGACAAGGCGCTTTTCGTTGCGGAGAGTGGCGTTAAGGAAAGATCAGAAGTCGAGGCCCTTGAGAAAGCCGGAGTCGATGCGGTGCTCATCGGTGAATCCATGATGAGAGCGGAAGACAAGACGGCATTCCTGAAATCTTTGAAAGGATTAGCGTAATGTTTGGCACAGAGCTTAAGATATGCGGATTATCCCGCCTCGAAGATATTATCGCCGTTAACAGACACGGCGCTGATTACGCGGGTTTTGTCTTTTTCGAAAAGTCCAAAAGATACGTCGATCCCTACAAGGCCAACGAATTGATCTCGCTCTTAAGAACTGATATCAAGCCTGTCGGAGTATTCATGGATGAGCCGCTGGACAACGTCGTCCGCATCGCGAGAATATCCGGTGTCGAGCTGGTACAGCTCCACGGTCACGAGTCTGAAGAGTACGTCGAATACGTAAAGAGGACTTTGGACCGCCCCGTCATAAAAGCTTATAAGGCTTCGGAAGAGGGCGCTCTTGAGAAAGCCGCAAACAGCAATGCCGATTACGTCATGATCGATTCCGGCGCAGGCTCGGGAAAGAAGTTTGACTGGAACATCTTAAAAGATTTCAAGAGGGATTATTTCCTCGCAGGAGGCCTTGATCCCGAATCGGTAGGCGAAGCGATAAGAATGCTCGAACCTTTTGCCGTAGATGTAAGCTCGGGAGTAGAGACAGACGGTGTCAAGGACGAAGCGAAAATAGCAAGTTTTATCAAAGCAGTTAAGTATGGAGGTAGTTATGCCTGATTCAAAAGGAAGATTCGGAATACACGGAGGACAGTATATCCCCGAGACTCTGATGAACGCGATAATAGAGCTTGAAGAGGCTTATAACCATTACAAGGATGATCCCGAGTTTAATAAAGAACTTACGGAGCTTCTGAACGACTACGCAGGCCGTCCGTCAAATCTGTATTTTGCAGAGAAGATGACAAAGGACTTAGGCGGCGCGAAGATCTACCTCAAGAGAGAAGATCTCAATCACACGGGTTCTCATAAGATCAACAACGTACTTGGCCAGGCTCTTCTTGCCAAGAAGATGGGCAAGACAAGACTCATTGCTGAGACAGGCGCAGGCCAGCACGGCGTTGCCACGGCTACTGCGGCTGCTCTCTTCGGTATGGAATGTGTAATCTTCATGGGCAAGGTAGACTGCGAGCGCCAGGCACTCAATGTGTACAGAATGAAGCTCCTCGGAGCTGACGTCGTGCCTGTAACCTCAGGTACGGCCACACTTAA
The DNA here is from genome assembly GCA_017554745.1 of Clostridiales bacterium. GTDB lineage: Bacteria > Bacillota > Clostridia > Saccharofermentanales > Saccharofermentanaceae > Saccharofermentans. The sequence goes on from JAFZHS010000008.1 coordinate 174,656, forward strand.
GGATGCGGTATCCGAGTGCATGCGCGAATGGACAACAAGGATCGACGATACGCATTACTGCTTAGGCTCCGTAATGGGTCCTCATCCGTTCCCGACAATAGTAAGGGATTTCCAGGCCGTTATCTCACGCGAGTCCAAGGCGCAGATCATGGAGAAGGAAGGCCGCCTTCCTGACTATGTCCTCGCTTGCTGCGGCGGCGGTTCAAATGCCATCGGATCCTTCTATCACTATATTGAGGACGAGGGTGTAAACCTCATCGGCTGCGAGGCTGCAGGCAGGGGCATCGACACCTTCGAGACGGCAGCTACCATCAACACAGGTAAACTCGGCATCTTCCACGGCATGAAGTCTTACTTCTGCCAGGACGAGTACGGCCAGATCGCTCCGGTCTATTCGATCTCCGCTGGCCTTGATTATCCGGGCATCGGCCCTGAGCACGCCATGCTCCACGATATCGGAAGGGCACAGTATGTTGCCATAACGGATGACGAGGCAGTCAATGCTTTCGAGTATCTGTCCAGGACAGAAGGCATCATCCCGGCCATCGAGTCCGCGCACGCTGTAGCTCACGCCATAAAGCTCGCGCCCACGCTTGATAAGGACAAGATCATGATCATCACGATCTCCGGCCGCGGCGACAAGGACTGCGCTGCCATCGCACGTTACAGGGGGGAGAACATCAATGAGTAATATTGCTAAAGCATTTGAGAACGGTAAGGCGTTCATTCCTTTTATTACCTGCGGCGATCCCGATCTCGAGACTACCGCAAAGTGCGTCGTCGAGATGCAGCAGGCTGGAGCTTCTCTTGTAGAACTCGGCATACCTTTCTCCGATCCTACGGCTGAAGGCCCGGTCATCATGGAAGCTTCTTTGAGAGCGCTCGAAAACGGCTGCACTACGGACAAGGTTTTCGGGATGGTCAAAAAGCTCAGGAACGAGATGGGCGTTACCATCCCCATGGTTTTCATGACATACGCAAACGTCGTTTTCTCATACGGAATCGAGCGCTTCTGCCAGAATGCCGCTGAATGCGGCGTGGACGGCATCATCCTGCCCGATGTCCCTTATGAGGAAAAGGATGAGTTCGACGGCATCTGCAAATCTCACGGCCTTGACCTGATCTCTCTGATCGCTCCCACATCGCACGAGCGCATCTCCATGATCGCCAAAGAGGCTTCAGGCTTCATCTATATCGTCTCGAGCCTCGGCGTTACGGGCGTAAGAAGCCAGATCACGACTGACATCCCGTCGCTTTGCGCTGCAGTCAAGGCTGCTACTGATGTTCCCTGTGCCATCGGCTTCGGCATCTCGACTCCAGAGCAGGCAGAGAAAATGTCTCAGAGCGCTGACGGCGTGATCGTCGGTTCAGCCATCGTAAAGCTCCTGGCGCAGTACGGAAAAGACGCTCCGGAGAAGGTCTTTGAGTACGTAAAGTCCATGGTGGATGCTATTAGATGAACAATCGTTAAAAGTTTTGAATTTGCCCGAATATATGGGGTGTTTTCGGTTGAAAACACCCCTTTGCTTTTATATAATTACTATTCGGAAACTTTAATCAATTCCACCAAGTAATTCCTTGAAAGGAAAGGAGAAATAGACATGATTTATTCGACAGAAGTCAAGAACATGTGCTCTGTTCATCAGGGTGTACATCACGGTGCTGCACCGATCCCTGAGGAAGCAAAGTGGGTTAGCGCAAAGGATGTTAAGGACATCTCCGGTTACACACACGGTATCGGCTGGTGCGCTCCTCAGCAGGGTGCTTGCAAGCTGTCCCTCAACGTTAAGGAC